>CAWCUP010000025.1:0-68910 GCA_963798765.1 uncultured Alphaproteobacteria bacterium
CAGCCAGGTGTTGAAAGCCTCCCAGGAGGGGAACCGCGGCACCGGCACCATGAAGTTGCGCCGGGCATAGCCGACCAGACCCTCGACGCCGCCCTTGTCGTTGCCCTTGCCCGGCCGCCCGTAGCGGTCGCGGATCAGGTAATGTGACAGGAACCCGCTGAACAGCTTGGCCCGCGTGCGGCTGCCATCCGGCAGGATCCGCGCCACGAGGCATTTGTCATTGTCGTAGAGCACCGACGCCGGCACCTTCCCGAAGAAGGCAAAGGCGTGAATGTGGCCGTCGACCCAAGCCTCGGAGGTCGCCGCCGGATAGGCCCGGACGTAACAGCCGTCGCTGTGCGGCAGGTCGAAGGCGAAGAAATGCGCCTTCCGCTCTACGCCGCCGATGATGACCGTCGCCTCGCCGAAGTCGGCCTGGGCATGTCCCGGCGGATGGGCCAGCGGCACGAACATCTCGCGGCCGCGCCGTTCCTGCTCGTGCAGGTAGTCCTTGATGATCGTATAGCCACCGGTGAAGCCGTGCTCGTCGCGCAGCCGCTCGAGCACGCGCTTGGCCGTATGTCGCTGCTTACGGTTGCGGCCCTGATCCTCTGCCAGCCAAGCGTCGATGATCTCGGTGAACCCATCCAGCTTCGGGCGCTTGATCGCTACCTTGCGCCGATAACCGGGCGGCGCCGAGAAACTCAACATCTTCCTGACGCTGTCGCGGGAAATCCCGAAATGACGCGCCGCCTCACGCGCGCTCATCCCCTCGGCGCAAGCCAAGCGGACCTTGCGATAAATATCCACGGTGAATATGCCCCCGCCCTCCCTGTCGCCAGAAAAGGGCAAAAGTGGCCGACTTTTACGCCGGCCGCAGCAGGCTGCGTATTCCACGGCATCCGACCGCCTATTCCAGCAACATCCGACCGGCTGCTCCACGTGCATCCGACCGGTCGGCGGTGGCGCCTGAGGCAAGGCCTTCATCGTTGATCCCGACGGTCTCGGTCAAGGGCGGTGCGGTCGCGGAGGGTTGTCCACGGGAGGGTCCCGCGCGCCCGGCGCCGTGCCCGCCACGAGGCTGACGGTGACGGGCGCGTGGGAGGGACCGGTGGGCAACCCGGGGCGAAGGTGAAGTTCATTTCGCGGGCTCCTCGCGGATGCCGCGGCCGTTGTCGGCGCCGGTCTTGCGCAGCGACGGCCCGTCGAGGGCGATGCGGTAGGCGTTGTGAACCAGCCGGTCGAGGATGGCGTCGGCGAAGGTGGGTTCGCCGATGACCTCGTGCCAGGTCTCCACCGGCAGCTGGCTGGTGATGATGGTGGATCTGCGGCCGTAGCGCTCCTCGACGATCTCCATCAGGTCGCGGCGTTGGGGGGCGGTCAGGCGGTCGGGGCCCCAGTCGTCAAGGATCAGAAGGTCGGCGCGAACGATCTTGCGGAACAGCCTGTCGAAGCGCCCGTCGCCGCGCGCGAGCTCGAGGTCGGAGAAGAGCCGGGGCAGCCGGTGATAGAGGACGGTGCGGTCGGCTCGGCTGGCGGCATGGCCGAGAGCGCAGGCGAGCCAGGACTTGCCCACGCCGCAGGGCCCGGTGATCAGGACCGAGCGGTGGCGGTCGATCCAGTCCGTGCCGCCGAGGCTCTGGAACAAGGCGCGGTCGAGGCCGCGCGGCGCACGCCAGTTCACGTCCTCCATGCAGGCGTCGCCGTGGCGCAGGTTGGCGGCGCGGAGACGCGACTGGAAGCGGCGGGTGCCGCGCCGGGCCTGTTCGCGGTCGAGCATCAGCCCGATCCAGGCGACGGGATCGAGGTCGCGGCCGCGATCCTCCGTGATGAGCTCGGCAAAAGCCTCGGCCATGCCGTCGAGCTTCAGCGCGCTGAGCGCCTCGTGGGTGGGATGGATAAGCAAGGGTCGTCTCCTTTCGGTTCAGTGGAAGAACTTGGGGCCACGGATGTTGGCGTGGGTGATGGGCGGGGCCTCGGGCGGGCGGTCTGGCGGTCGGCCTTCGAGGCGGTTCTGCAGGATCGACTTCACCGAGGTCATGGTGCGTGCGTTGATCGCCAGCGCCCGGTCGCAGGCGGCTTCGAGCCGCTCCGCGCCATGGCCGCGGGCCAGCCGCAGGATGCCGAGGCAGGAGCGGAAGCCCTGCTCGGGGTGAGGCCGGTCACGTGAGGATGACATCGACGAGGATGGCGGTGGCGGGACCAATCCGGCCCGCGCGCTCGCGCAGCATCTGCGGCGTGACCTCGGCATGCCGGCGATGGCTGGCCGGCATGTGGTCGTTCAGCGTCGTGGCGCCCATGTCGCCGGGGGCGGCGCGCCGGTGGCAGGCGACACGCCTGCCGCCGCGGAAGATCTCGACGGTGGCGGCCGTCAGGCGCGCCCAGAGCTGCTGGCGGATGAGCTCGTGGGGGACGGAGTAGCAATGCCCTTCCAGGCGGAGGTGGTAGTCCGGCCCGACCGACGCCTTGCGCCAGTCGGCATGGACGAAAGGCTCCGGGGGCAGCGGCTGCATCGCCGGGCGATCGATCGTTTCGAAGAGTTCCTGCCGCGCGGCGCCGAGATGACGGCTGACCCGCGCATTCAGCCGGGCGACCTCCTCCCTGATGGCGGCGTTCAGTTCCTCAAGGGTGAAGAACTGCCGGTTGCGCAGGCGGGCGATGATCCAGCGTTGGACCAGCAGGACGGCGACCTCGACCTTCGCCTTGTCGCGGGGCTTGTAGGGCCTCGCGGGCAGGATGGCGGTGCCGTAGTGGGCCGCCATCTCGGCGTAGCTGCGGTTGACCTCGGGCTCATGGAAGCAGGCGCGGATCACGCCGGACTTGAGGTTGTCGGACACGACCAGCGCCGGCACCGCGCCGAAGAAGCCAAAGGCGCGGGTGTGCGCACCGATCCAATCGGGCAGCGTCTGGCTCCAGCTCGCCTCGGCGTAGGTCTGGTTCGAGGCCCCCATCACGGCGATGAAGATCTCCGCCGGGCGCGGCGCACCGGTGGCCGGGTCGATCACCGCCATCCGCGTGCCGGAATAGTCGACGAACATCCGCTCGCCCGCGGCATGGCGCTGGCGCATGACCGGCGAAGCCGCCCCGCCCAGCGGCGGGAGTGCTCGCAGAAGGCCGAATAGCCGTAGCCGTCCGAGTGCTGACCGCGATACTCGTCCCACAGCAGCGCGAGGGTGACGCCCGGCCGCTTCAGTTCGCGATGGATCTCCGCCCAGTCCGGCTCGGGGATCCGGCGCCCCTTCGAAGGCGGCGGCGGGAAGAGCAACCGCTCCAGCTCCGCCTCGTCCAGACCCTCGGGCAGAGGCCAGGATACGCCCGCGGTTCCGGCCCGGCGCAAATACTCGATGACGGTCGTCTTACCGACGCCGGTCGCCAGCGAGATGCGCCGGGTCGCCAGAGCCCCGCACATGCAGTCGCAAGACATCTTCGATCTTCCTCATCGGCAGTCTCCTCATCGCGCCCCTTCCTTCGCTGTCGCAACAGCTTCCGGGTAGCGCATGTGGTCTGCCTCAGAACCCGTCCCGAGAGACCAAGCCCGCTCAGATCATCCCGGTCGGATGCTGCTGGAACGGGTGGTCGGATGTTCGTGGAATGGCCGGTCGGATGGTCCTGGAACCGGTGGTCGGATCACCGTGGTGCACGCATGCGGTCGCCTCCCGCCGCTACCGAGGACGACTTTCGCACCGCCGTTCTCAGACCGGCGATCCTCTGGAGCGGCTCGCGGCGGTAGGTGGATTTCGAGATCTTCCGGGCCGATCTCGAGGTGGCGCTGGCCCGCTCGAACCGTTCGAAGGGCGGCCGGCCGCCGATGGACGCGGTGATGATGTTCAAGGTCCAGGTGCTGCAGGCGCTCTACGGGCTGGCGGACGAGCGGACCGAGTTCCAGATCAGGCGACAGGCTGAGCTTCATGCGCTTCCTGGGCCTCGACCTGCATGGGCGGGTTCCGGACGCCCGCACGATCGGGCTGTTCCGCGAGATGCTGACCAAGGCCAAGGCGATCGACGTTCTGTTCGCCCGCTTCGATGCGCATCTTCGCGACCGCGGATACCTCGCCATGGGAGGCCGGATGATCGACGCCTCGATCGTGGCGGCGCCGCGGCAGCGGAACACGGACGCGGAGAAGGCGGACCTCAAGGAAGGAACTGGCGGCCGCCGAACCTTCGCACAAGGAACTGCGGAGCGGGTTCCGCAAGCTGGCGAAGGCTGCCGACCCGCTTGGCGCGGCCGCCCGGCTCGGCGATGCCGGTCTCGACGCCGCTATGCGGGCGGGGCTGAATGCCAGGATCCGCGTTCGCTGGACCGCCCGCTGGAAGAGCGAGGGCCGCGACGGGCGCGCGTCGCTGAGAGGACTTGAATGGAGAACTCTGCACCGTCCCGGAGCGGGAAGAGAGAGGTGGCTGGGGAAATCTGGACAGGGGCGATGAGTGGATGATCCGCGCATTATCGGCATGATCGCCGATAGCGAGGAGAGTACCATGACCAGACGACCGCGCCGGAACCACAGCCCGGCATTCAAAGCGAAGGTGGCGCTGGCCGCCATCAAGGGCGAGAAGACCCTGGCCGAGCTGGCCGAGCAGTTCGACGTTCATCC
The DNA here is from genome assembly GCA_963798765.1 of uncultured Alphaproteobacteria bacterium. Lineage (GTDB taxonomy): Bacteria > Pseudomonadota > Alphaproteobacteria > Rhodobacterales > Rhodobacteraceae > Amaricoccus. The sequence continues at coordinate 4,572 of CAWCUP010000025.1, forward strand.
CAACCAGATCACGCAGTGGCGCTCGCAGCTGCTGGAAGGCGCGGCTGGCGTATTCGGCGCTGTCGGAGCGGCCGATGTGGCTCCGACGGTGGACGTGAAGACGCTGCACGCGAAGATCGGCGAGTTGACGCTGGAGAATGATTTTTTGGCCGGAGCGCTCGGCAAGGTCGGTCTGTTGCCGAGCGCAAAGCGATGATCGACCGCGACCATGACCTGAGCGTCAGCCGGCAGGCCAAGGTGCTGGGGATCAGCCGGGGCAGCGTCTATTACCTGCCACGGCCGGCTTCGGCCGCCGATCTGGCGCTCATGCGCCGGATGGACGAATTGCATCTGGAATATCCGTTCGCGGGCAGCCGGATGCTGAAGGACCTGCTGCGAGCCGAAAGGCATCGAGGTCGGTCGGCTTCACGTCTCGACGCTGATGAAGAAGATGGCGATCGAGGCGCTCTACCGCCGTCCGAACACGTCGAAGCCGGCGCCGGGCCACAAGATCTACCCCTATCTGCTGCGCAAGCTGGCCGTGACGCGGCCGAACCAGGTCTGGGCAACCGACATCACCTACATCCCGATGGCGCGGGGGTTCGTCTATCTTGTCGCCATCGTTGACTGGTTCAGCCGCAAGGTCCTGGCCTGGCGGCTGTCGATCACGCTGGCGGCGGACTTCTGCGTCGAGGCTCTGGAGGAAGCGCTTGGCCGCCATGGCAGACCGGACATTTTCAACAGCGACCAAGGCTCGCAATTCACCGGCATCGAGTTCACGCAGGTGCTGAAGGACGCCGAGATCGCCATCAGCATGGACGGCAAGGGCGCCTGGCGCGACAACGTCTTCGTCGAGCGGCTTTGGCGCTCTGTGAAATACGAGGAAGTCTACCTGCGCGCCTACGTCCGCAGTCTCCGAGGCTAGGGCATCGATCGGCCGCTATCTGGCCTTTTACAACGCCAGGAGGCCGCATTCGTCGCTTGGCGGGCGGACGCCCGACCAAGCCTATCTCGTCGTCCGTGAAGAACGCGTTGCACTTATTCGGCCTGGATGTGGCGCGCAGGTCGCGGCTGCATGATCGCGATGATGGCGCGGAGGATTTCCGCGGCGATGCCGGGCGCGGTGGTGATCAGGCACGCCAAGAGGCGCGTGAACCATGCGAGCAGCAGGCGGCAGTTGTGCCCGATGGCGCAGAGGATGGAATTGACGGCGTCACCCTCGGGGCCGTGGAGGTGGTTTCGTTCGAGCAGGCCGTCGGTCTTCATGTGGCCGAGCACGGGCTCGATGGCGTTCCGCCTTCGCATCTCGCGGCGGATGGTGGGCGAGAGGATGCCGCGGGTTTGGGAGACCACGACCTGCAGTCCCTCGCGCGCGACGCCGTGGCCGCGGTAGCCGCGATCGACATAGGCGCGCCGGACCGGGCGGCCGGTGAGGCGGGCGACCTGATCGATCTGGGCCGCGAGGCTGTGGCCGTCATAGGGGTTTCCCGGCAGGGTCTTTGCGCCGAGCACGAACTGGCCGCCGGGCCCGCGGGCGTTGGTGACGGCGAAGGAGGTCTTCACGCCGAACTCGTATCGGGCACGCGCCTTGCCGCGGGCGATGCATTCGGCCTCGGGCGCATGGAAGGCGTAGAGCTTGTCGGCGTCGCCGGGGCGCTGGCCGTGGATGCGCCGGGCGCGCTCCAGCGTTTCGGCGAAGGCGGCCTCGCGGTCCGGGTCGCCCTCGACCTTGCGAGAGACATCGCGGATCAGCCGACCGAGGAAGGTGCGCAGCTTGCGCAGATGGCGCATGCCCTGCTTGTGGCCGCGCCCGTGCAGCAGGCGCGCGGCCTCGCGCCGGGCGTGGCGCGCGACGCGGGCGTAGGACTGGCGCAGCGTCACGCCCTGCTTGCGCGCCAGCGCCGCGAGCCGCTCCACGGCGCGCAGCATCAGGTGGCCGTCGGTGGGATAGGCGATGGCCTTGGTCTGCACGGTGGTGTCGATGGTCACGCGCTCCATCGCCCGGGGCTTCACGGCGCCGCTGTCGCACGCGATGGCGAGGGTGTCGGCGAGCAGGGTCTCCAGCCGCTCGGCGCCGATGCGGTTGCGCCATCGGGTCATGGAGCTGCGGTCGAGCGGCAGCCGGTGCTGAAAGAACCGCTCGCCACAGAAGGCCTGGAAGTATGGGTTCTCCACCCAGGCGGCGCAGACGGCCTCGTCGGACAGCGCCTTCACATGCTTGAGGATGTGCAGCCCCGCCATCAGCCGGGTGGGCAGGCCCGGCCGGCCGACCTGGTCGATGAAGGTCGCGCCACAGGCCGCATCCAGCTTCTCCCAGTCGATGCGCCGACCCAGCTCCGGCAAAGCGTGCCTTGGGTCGAGGATCGCCTCGAGGGTCTCGCGGAACATGTCGGGCTGCACGGCGGCATCACGTTTGGCGGGGCGCATCGGTTTGTCTCCATCCGTCTCAAAGCCAGTGAATCCGACCCGGACCCGGCAGGGAACCCCTCGCGTGCGGGCCCGCGCGGTTTTGCAAGCTTTTGGCCTGATCCAACCCGAAACCTTGCGAAAGCGAATACTTTGATCAGACGTAAAACCATGCAAAATCAGTGCGTCCGGCGATAATCACAGGCGACGAGATCCACTTAACGGCAGCCCGGAAGCTGTTCAGACGAACCGAGCCACCTCTGGGGATGGCCAAAGAAAAAGGCCCCGGCCCCTTTCGGGGAATCGGCGTCCGTCGAGGCGTCCGAGCCGCATCCCCACGATAATATGGACCGGGCCGTGCGGGCGGCGGCCGCGCGGATGACGGGCGGGGTGTCGCCTCAGGCGTATCTCGACGCGTGGAGCGATTGGGCGGCTCATCTGGCCCGCTCGCCCGGACGCCAGCTGGAGCTGGCGGAGCGGGGCTGGAGCAACGCGCTGAAGCTCGCCGCGCACGCGGCCGGCGCGGCGACCGGGACGCGCGGTCCAGCGCCGTTCGCGCCCAAAGCCTACGATCACCGGTTCACGCATCCGGGTTGGGCGAAACCGCCGTTCAGTCTGTGGCAGCAGGGTTTCCTCGCGACGCAGGAATGGTGGGACGCGGCGACGGACCGGCTGCGCGGCCTGCGCGGGCAGGACGCGGACCGGGCGCGTTTCATGGCGCGGCAACTGCTAGATACGGTTTCGCCTTCGAATTTCCCTTGGCTGAACCCGGAGATCCTGGAGGCGACGCGGGCGGCGGGCGGGCGCAATCTGGTGGAGGGGGCGCAGCATTTCGCGCGGGATGTGGCCGGGACGCTGGCCGGCACGCATACGCCGCCGCCGGAGGGGTTCCGGGTCGGCGTCGATCTCGCCCGCACACCGGGCGAGGTCGTGTTCCGCAACGAGCTTCTCGAACTGATCCAGTACGCGCCGACGACCGCCAAGGTCCGTGCCGAGCCGATCCTGATCGTGCCGGCCTGGATCATGAAATACTACATCCTCGACCTGTCGCCGGAGAATTCGATGGTCCGGTATCTGGTGGACCGGGGCTTCACCGTGTTCATGATCTCGTGGCGCAACCCGACCGCCGAGCAGGCGGACCTTTCGCTCGACGACTACCGGTCGCGGGGCGTGATGGCGGCGCTCGACGCGGTCTCGGCGATCGTTCCGGGGCGCGGCATCCACGCGCTGGGCTATTGCCTGGGCGGCACGATCCTCGCGATCGCGGCGGCGACGATGGCGCGCGACCGGGACGGGCGGCTGGTCTCGGTCACGCTCCTGGCCGCGCAGGTGGATTTCGCCGAGGCCGGTGAGCTTCTGCTGTTCACCGACGAGAGCCAGGTCGCGTTCCTCGAGGACCTGATGTGGGAGCGGGGCTATCTGGACCGGCCGCAGATGGCGCGGGCCTTCGCGGTGATCCGGTCCGAGGATCTGATCTGGTCGCGCGGCGTGAAGCGCTATTTCCTCGGCAGCGACGATCTGCCGACCGATCTGGGCGTCTGGAGCGGCGACACGACCCGGATGCCGGCGCGGATGCATTCGGAATACCTGCGCGGGCTGTTCCTCGAGAACCGGCTCAGCGCCGGGCGGTTCGCGGTGGAGGGGCGGGTGATCGCGCTCAAGGACATCGCCGCGCCGCTCTTCGTGGTCGGGACCGAGACCGATCACATCGCGCCGTGGCGGTCGGTCTACAAGACGGCGCTGTTCACCGACGCGGAGATGACGTTCGTGCTGGTCAGTTCCGGGACACAACGGGGGGATCGTGAGCGAGCCGGGGCATGGCGGGCGACATTACAGGATCGGCTGCCGCGCGGCGGGCGCGCTCTATGTCGGGCCGGACCGGTGGATCGACGGGCGCGCGCCGGTCGAGGGTTCCTGGTGGCCGGAGCTGTCGCGCTGGCTCGCGGCGCGAAGCACGGGCGAGGGCGCGCCACCGGGCATCGGCGCGCCGGAGATGGGGTATCCGGCGCTCGGCCCCGCGCCGGGGACGTACGTGCATCAGATGTGAGGCGTCACGCCTGTTTGAGATACGCCGTGAGGATGTCGCGGGCGGCTTCGAGATCGGTCTTGTGGATCATCTCCGTGACCGTGTGGATGTAGCGGGTGCCGACCACGATGCCGATCGCGCGGGCGCCGGCGGCCGCCTGCTGCGCGGCGGCGCCGTCCTGGCCGCCGGAGCGGAGCATGGTGCGCTGGAAAGGGATCTTTTTCTTTTTCGCCAGCGCCTCGAATTCGGCGACGAGCGGCTTGTCGGCGATGAAGGACGAATCGCGCACGTGCAGCCCGAAGCCCTCGCCCTGGACCGTGGTGCGGTCCTGGTCGGGCACGCCCGGGGTGTCGCAGGCGAGCGTGGTGTCGATGCCGATGCCGATGTCGGGGCGGATGGCGTAGGACGCGGTCTTGGCGCCGCGCAGGCCGACCTCCTCCTGGACGGTGAAGGCGACGTGGATCTCGGCGTCGGTCTTGGTCTTGCCGAGGCCGCGGACCGCCTCGATGCCGAGCCAGCAGGCGACGCGGTTGTCGAGCGCCTTGGAGACGACCTTGTCGCCGATCTCGATGAAGGGCTCGTCCATCACCACCATGTCGCCGATCGCGACGACGTCCTTGGTCTTTTCCCCCATGCCGATGTCGACCATGAACTCATGCGGCTCCGGAACCTTCTTGCGGTCCTCGGGCGAGGAGATGTGCACGCCCGGGCCGGCCGCGTTCATCACGCCTTTGAGGTCGCCCGACGCCGTGCAGACCAGCACGCGGCGCGAGAAGAGGTTGCGCGGATCGAAGCCGCCGACGCTCTGGACGTAGATGAAGCCCTTGTCGGAGACGTGGGAGACCAGAAATCCGATCTCGTCCATGTGGCAGAGCAGCATGACCTTCAGCGGGTCCTTGCCCTTGCCTTTGCGGCGGCAGAGCAGCGAGCCCATCGGGTCGGTCGCGACCTCGTCGAAGAGGCCCTTGACCTCGGCGGCGATCAGGTCGCGGACGCGCTCCTCGTGGCCGGGCACGCCCGGGGTCTCGCAGAGGCGGCGGAGAAGGTCGACGTTCATTGAAATGCTCCTCGTTCGAAAAATGGGACGGAGACGCAGTAGACGCCCGCGCGGGCGCGGGATCAAGCGCGGCGGCCCCGGGGCGCGAGAGCCATACCGCCGGCGTCGACGGCTTGCAATCGACGGGACCGTGATCAGTTCAGGCGGAACGTCGGGACGCGCCGCGCGCTGTCCCGGGAGAGGACGATAAGGAAGGTATTCAAGACATGAGCGAAGAGAAGCTGTTCCGGCCGATGAAGGCCGGCGACCTGGATCTGGCGAATCGCGTCGTCATGGCGCCGCTGACGCGCAACCGCGCGCGCGCCGAGGACGACGCGCCGCGGGCGATCCACGCCGAGTATTACGGCCAGCGCGCGGGGGCCGGTCTGATCGTGACCGAGGCGGCGCAGATCAGTCCCGAGGGCAAGGGCTACGCCGGGACGCCGGGCATCCATTCCGATTCGCAGATCGCGGGATGGAAGGCGGTCACGGACGCTGTGCACGCAGGGGCGGGAGGATCGTGGTGCAGCTCTGGCATGTGGGGCGCATCTCGCACGTGTCGCTGCAGCCGGACGGGCAGTCGCCTGTCGCGCCGTCGGCGATCGCGGCGGAGAGCAAGACCTTCGACGGCGAGAAGTTCGTGCCGACTTCGGAGCCGCGCGCGCTCCGGCTCGACGAGATCCCGAGGCTGGTGGGCGAGTACCGGCAGGCGGCGCGCAACGCCATGACGGCCGGGTTCGACGGCGTCGAGATCCATGCGGCCAACGGCTATCTGATCGACCAGTTCCTGCGCGACGGGTCCAACCGGCGCGAGGACGCGATATGGCGGATCGCCCGCGAACCGCGTCCGGTTTCTCGGCGAGGTGACGCGGGCGGTCGCGGACGAGATCGGCGCGGGCCGGGTCGGCGTGCGGCTCAGCCCGTTCTCGAACGCCAACGGCATCTCGGACAGCGATCCGATGGCGGTGTTCGGGCCGGCGGTCGACATGCTCGACGGGCTTGGGCTCGCGTATCTGCATTTCGTCGAGGGTCAGACGGGTGGCGCGCGCGACGCGGATCAGGCCGATCTCGACGCGCTGCGGGCGCGGTTCCGGGGCGTTTACATGGCGAACAACGGCTATGACCGGCGGATGGCGATCGACGCGGTCGAAGAGGGGCGCGCCGATCTGGTGGCGTTCGGGCGACCCTATATCGCCAATCCGGATCTCGCCGAGCGCCTGCGCCGGGACGCGCCGCTGAACGAGCCGGACCAGGAGACGTTCTACGGCGGCGGGCGCGAGGGGTACACCGATTACCCGACGCTGAAGGAGGCGGAGGCGGCCTGAGCCGGCGGGGGTCGGTCCATCCGGACAACGACGTGCGGAATGAGAAAGGCGCGCCGGACGGGCGCGCCTTTCGATCCTTGTCCGATCCGGCTCAGGAGCCGACGACGCCGCCGTCGGTCCGGGTGATGACGATGGTCGCCGAGCGCGGGACCGTGCCGTCGTAGTCCGGGAAGCCGGAGCCGAAATCGCCCGCGGCGAATTCTTCCGCCGAGGCGTGCGCGCCCGGATGCTGGAAGTTCACGAACATCGTCCTGCCGTCCGGCGTGCTGATGACGCCGGTCGTCTCCTGTCCCCAGGGGCCGGTCAGGAACCGCCTGATCTCGCCGGTCGCGGGATCGGCCGCGAGCATCCCGTTCATGCCGAAATCCTTGAGCGGGCCGTCGTAGTCCGGACCGATGTCGCCCATGTCGGTCTGGATCCAGAGCCGGCTGTTGGAATCGCACCAGATCCCGTCGGGGCAGGCGAAGATGTTGTCGTCGCCGAGCGCCTGGCCGGTGAAGATCTCCGACTGCTGAGCGGTGCCCGCGATGACGAAGAGATCCCAGTCGAACGTCGTCGCGGCCTGGTCGCCGCCGTCATAGCGCCAGCGCACGATCTGGCCGAAGTTGTTCTCGGCGCGGGGGTTGACCGCGTCGGTCTGGACCAGGCTGCGGCGCGAGTTGTTGGTGAGGGTGAAGTACACCTCGCCGGAGTTCGGATCGACGGTTCCCCATTCGGGACGGTCCATCTTGGTGGCGCCGGCGGTGTCGGCGGCGAGACGGGTGTTGACCAGGATGTCGGCGAGATCGGCGAAGCCGTTCTCGGGGGTCAGACCGTTCTCGCCCGGCGCCAGCGCGAGCCATTCGCCGGTGCCGTCGTCGTGGAACCGCGCGACGTAGAGCGTCCCGGTGTCGAGGATCGAGCCGTCCGTCGTCTCCGGGTCGAAGGCGGCTTCGGAGACGAACTTGTAGATGTATTCGAAGCGGCTGTCGTCGCCGGAGTAGCAGACCACCGGCTGACCGGCGATCGCGGGGGCGAACACGACGCCCTCATGCGCGAAGCGGCCCAGATGGGTCCGCTTGACCGGGGCGGCTTCGGGGTCGAACGGGTCGATCTCGACCATCCAGCCGTAGGTGTTGGGCTCGTTGCGATAGTCGTCCAGCGCGGTCTCGCCCCGGGTCGAGGCGTCGAAACGGATGTACTCGTCCGCCCCCGAAGCCGCGAGGTGCCAGCCGTAGCGGCCGCCCTGCGGGTCATCGGAGATGCCGAAACGGGCGTGCTGGCGCGGCTGTTCGGCGTCGACGTTGGTGAAGTAGCCGGCCCAGTTCTCCTCGGCGGCCAAGTACGTGTTCCAGGGCGTCGCGCCGTAGGCGCAGTTGTTGACGGTGCCGCGGGTCGCGGCGCCTTCGGGGCTGTACTTCGTCTTGACCAGATCGGCGCCGCGGACCGGGCCCGAGATCTCCATCGGCGTCAGCGCCGTGACGCGGCGGTTGCGCGGATCCCGCACGACGCTCCACGTGCCGTCCGGCTGTCTGGCGGTCCGGTAGATCGAGACGCCGTGGGCGTTCATCTCCTTGAGGACCTCGTCGTCGTCGCGCTTGCCGTCGGGACCGTAGACGACCTCGCTTTCGCCGAGGGGCATGCCGGCCCATTTCCCGGAATGCAGGAAGCGGGGTTCGATGTATTCGTGGTTGACGACCAGCAGGCCGTCCTCGGAGGAGCCGTCGATCGGGAAGAAGTGCATCCCGTCATGGTGCATGCCGATCTGCATGCCCTGTTCGGCGCCGGTGTTGGCGCCGGTGAATGCCGGCATGTCGCCCGTGATCGGCTCGCCCCAGGCGCCCAGCACCTGCACGCTGTAGCCCTCCGGCACGACGACCTCGTCGTTCATGCTCACCGGCACCGGGGCGAAGCCGAGCAGGCCGGAAGCCGCGGTCGATTGCGCGAGCGCGGCGCGCCCGGTCAGGGCGGAGCCGAAGATGCCGGTGGAGATCGCGGCGAGGCCGCCCATGAGGAAGCCGCGGCGCTTCACATGCGCCTCCATCACCTCGTAGAAATTCGGGTTGTCCGAAGCGTTGCAAGGGCGTTCGTCGCCGTGCTCGTAGCCCATCGTCTCGGTGTGGTCGGGGTAGTCCGTCTCGAAGTCGCGCATTCCTGGATCCTCGTGATGGCTGGCGGAGCGATTCCACTCCCTGAGGATGGATTAAGGTCCTTTCGTGACAGCGCCGTGACGCGCCGCGGGCCTCCGCGACGTCGTCTGCCGAGCGGGCGTTCAACCAGCGTCGTAGACCACGTTCCCCGGTCCGCGTCCGACCGGCGAGGTCTGAGCGTCGAACGACGGCGCGCCGCGTGTTTGCGGCGGCGCCCTTTCGATGCGCACGCGCAGGTCGTACCAGGCGGCCTGGCCGGTGACGGGATCGGAATTGTTCCAGCGCAGGCCGTCGCCTCTGGGCGGCAGAAGCTCGTGGATCAGGTGGTTGAGGAGGAAGCCCCTGGTCGCCTCGGGCGCGTCGGGATCGAGGGCCCAGGCGCCGGGGCGTTTGCCGATGGCGTTCCAGGTCCAGACGGTGTTCGGGTTTAGCGCCTCCATCAGCGCGACGGGGACGGTGATGCGGCCGTGAGGCGAGGTCAGGTGCGCCCAGTCGCCTTCCGCGAAGCCGTGATCGAGCCAGACGGTCCTCGACACGTAGAGCGGGTTCGTGCCATGGATCTGGCGCAGCCAGGCGTTCTGCGATCCCCAGGAATGGTACATCGCGGCGGGACGCTGGGTGAGCGCGTGGAGCGGGTAGTCCGCGAGGTCGATGCGGGCGTCCGAGAGCGGAGGGTACCAGACGGGCAGGGGTGACATGGCCTGCGCGAGCTGCGCGCGGAGGTGCTCGGGCGGCTGGTTCGGGCCTTTGCCCGTCGCTGCGGCCTGGAATTTGGCCAGCGGCTCGACGTAGAGCTGGAAGAGATAGGGCTGCGGCGCGTCGAAGAGGCCGCGCTCGACGGCCCAGTCCTGGTAGGCGGCGTTCCAGGGTTTGAAATAGGCGGCGTCCTCGGGGACGTGATCGGTCCAGAAGCCGCCGTTCTCGATGTAGCGCGCGATCTGGTCGGGGTTGGGGACGCCCCGGCCGCGGCCTTCGCCGTCCTCGCCGCGCCAGCCGGCGAGCGGGCCGACGCCCGGGCGGCGCTGGTGGTTGGTCATGTAGTCGGCATAGTCGGAATAGATCGCTTGCCCGTCGTCGTCGACCATGCCGGGCAGGCCGAGGCGGACGCCGAGGTCGAGCAGGACCGACTGGAAACCGCGCACGCCTTCGTGGCCGGGGCGCTCGGGCTCCACCACCGGCCAGCGGATCGCGTCGGCCAGCGCGTCCGGTTCGGAGATCGGGCGGTCGAGCAGGCTGATGCAGTCGTGGCGTTCGAGATAGGTGGTGTCGGGCAGGATCAGGTCGGCGAAGGCGACGGTCTCGGAAGAATAGGCGTCGGAATAGATGATGTGCGGGATGACGTACTCGCCGGTCTCGTCGGTGGCGGTCAGCATGTCCATGACCTGGGCGGTGTTCATCGACGAGTTCCAGGCCATGTTGGCCATGTAGAGGAACAGCGTGTCGATCCGGTAGGGATCGCCGGCGGCGGCGTTGGAGATCACCATGTGCATCAGGCCGTGGGCCGAGAGCGGCGCCTCCCAGGTGAAGGCCTTGTCGATGCGTTTGGGGTTCCCGTCGGCGTCGAGCGCCAGATCCTCCGGGCCGCGCGGATAGCCCAGATGCGGGCCGTCGAGCGGGTAGCCCGGCGTGACCTTGTGGTGCGGGCGGGGATGGGCGTCGACGGGTTTGGGGTAGGGCGGTTTGAAGCGGAAGCCGCCGGGGGTCTCGACGCAGCCGAGGATGATCTGGAGCAGATGCAGGGCGCGGCAGGTCTGGAAGCCGTTGGAATGGGCCGAGATGCCGCGCATGGCGTGGAAGCTCACCGGGCGGCCGGTCATGGTCTCGTGCCGCTCGCCCCGGAAGTCGGTCCAGGGGCGGTCGAGCGTGATCTCCTGCTCGAAGGCGACATGCGCGAGTTCGGCGGCGACGCGGCGGATCGTGGCGGCGGGGATGCCGGTGGCCTCCGCGACGGCCTCGGGCGCGTGCTTCGGGTCGAGATAGGCGTCCGCCATCAGCTGGAAGACCGGTTTGGCGTGGGTCGGGCCGATGTTGACGGTGCCGGACATCGCGGGTTTCACGCCCGGCGTGTTCCACGGGACGGCGCGGCGCTTCTCGCGGTCCCAGACGAGTTCGGCGCCGTCCCTGTCGCGCAGGAAGAGGCCGTAATCGGCGGAGCGCGGGTCCTGGTCGACGAGGTGCGCGGCGTTGGTGTAGCGCATGAGGTAGTCGAGATCGACCTTGCCCGCGGCCATCAGGACATGGACGAGGCTGAGGATGAAAAGCCCGTCCGTGCCGGGGGTGATCGCGAGCCATTCATCGGCGATGGCGTTGTAGCCGGTGCGGACCGGGTTGACGCCGATGACCTTGGCGCCGCGCGCCTTGAGGCGGCCGAGGCCCATCTTGATCGGATTGCTGTCGTGATCCTCCGCCACGCCGAAGATCATGAAGAGCTTCGTGCGCTCCCAGTCCGGCGCGCCGAATTCCCAGAACGCGCCGCCCATCGTGTAGATGCCGGCCGCCGCCATGTTGACCGAGCAGAAGCCGCCATGGGCCGCGTAGTTCGGCGTGCCGTATTGCTGCGCCCACCAGCCGGTGAAGCTCTGCGACTGGTCGCGGCCGGTGAAGAAGGCGAGTTTCTCGGGCGCGGTCTCGCGGATCGGGCGGAGCCAGGAGGCGGCGAGGTCGAGCGCCTCGTCCCAGGTGATCTCGGTGAACTCGCCGGACCCGCGCGGTCCGGTGCGGCGCAACGGCGCGCGCAGGCGGGCGGGCGAGACGTGCTGCATGATGCCCGCCGAGCCCTTGGCGCAGAGCACGCCGCGGTTCACCGGATGGTCGCGGTTGCCTTCGATGTAGCTGACGCGGCCGCCGGTCAGATGCACGTCGATGCCGCAGCGGCAGGCGCACATGTAGCAGGTGGTCCTGCGGATCTCGTCGGAGACCTTGGGGGAGGTGTCGAGGGCGGGTTCGCGGGTCAGGATCGGTTTCTCCACTCTCGGTTTTCCGGCGACGGACCCGCCCGCACGGTCCGCGGGCGTACCGAAAAATCGCAAGACGCGCGGGAACATGCCGACGCGAAACGACGTTACCGGGGCTCATGACGTAACATGGAGGAAACGATCATGAAAACCCTTCTCACAACGGTTTCCGCCACGGTTCTCGCGGCGGGTCTGGCGGCCGGACCGGTTCACGCCCAGAGCGATCAGAGTGGTGACGCGGCGAACCAGAAAGCGCAGGCTTCGGGTTCCGGCGAAGGCCGGTCGGCCAGCGAGATCACCTGCCGCGAGATCACGGTCATGGACACCGCGCAGGTTCCGACCGTGCTCTACTACATCGTCGGGCACGGCAGCGGCATGGAAGAGGCCGGGGGCGGATCGGGCGGCGGGTCCGCCGACGTCGCTGGCGACGCGTCGGGCGGCGACGGCTCGGGCGGCTCCGGGGCGGCTTCGGGCGGCACGGAGAGCGCATCCGACACGTCCGGCGGTTCCGGCGACGCCGGGGACATGGAGACGGCGGATGCCAGCGCCGAGGACGCGTCCGGATCCGGACAGGGCGGCGACGGCGCGCAGATCGTGCAGATCCGCGGGTTCTACGAGATCCCGGTCGAGCAGACGCTGGTCGCCTGCGGAGAGCGGCCGGACAGCAAGGCCGGAGACGTCATGCGCGAACAGCGCGAGGCCGAGGGTTCCTGATACCTGGACCCTGCCGGAACAAGGCGCGGCGCGGGCCATCCCGCGCCGCGTTCTCATGTCCGGTTGATCAGAGCCTGACGGTCGGCTCGGGCAGTCCGGCGATCGCGACCTCGGTGACGAAGACGTTGCCGGAGGCCGGAGCGGCGGCCAGCGCCTCGGCGTCCATGCCTTCGCGGGCCGAGGTGAAATAGAGCGTCGAGAGGTCGGCGCCGAAGGCGGGGCAGGTGGGCTGCGGTGCGGGCAGCGCGATCTGGGTGTCGATGGCGCCGTCGGGCAGGATGCGGACGGCCCTGGACTGGCCCCAGAGGGCGACCCAGAGCGCGCCTTCGCCGTCGGTGACGGCGCCGTCGGGCGGGCCGACTTCGGCGAGGTCGATCAGGACCGACGCCTCCTCCGCCGGCCATCCGTCGGCGTCGAGCGCCCATGTCATGATCCTGCGCGTGCCGGTGTCGGCGTAATAGCCGCGCCGCCCGTCGGGCGCGAAGCAGATGGCGTTCGAGACCGTGACGTTTTCCACCAGCCGGCGCAGGTCGCCCTTGTGGTAACGCCAGATCGAGCCCGCGACCTTCTCGCCGGATTTGCCCATCGTGCCGATCCAGAAGCCGCCCTGGCGATCGGCGCGGCCGTCATTGGAGCGGGTCGCGGGGTTGTCGGCCTCGACCGCGACGATCCGTTCGCGGGACCCGGTCGACGGCGAGAAGCGCCAGAGACCGGTCTCGGACGCGAGCAGGAGCTCGCCGTCCGGCAGGATCCCGGCCGCCGAGAACATCTCGTCGAAACTCCATGTCGCGGCTTCGGCGTCGCCGGGCGCGCGCGCGAGCAGGCGGCGGTTCAGGATGTCGAACCAGAAGAGGCGGCCATGGGCGTAAAGCGGACCCTCGCCGAGGGCGCAGGGGGTGGGGTCGAATATCTTGACGGACATCTGGATCTGCCTGCTGGTCCGGAAGGGGTCGGGCTCTTGGCGGCGCCGGGGCGAAGTGATAACTGCCGGCGACCCTATTGGAGAAAATCGTGGACACGCAAGAGTTGATGGCCTGGCTCGCGGCCCATCCGGACATCACCAGCCTGCGCGCGGCGGTCTGCGACCTCAACGGCATCCTGCGCGGCAAGCGCGTTCCGGTGGCCCAGACCCGCAAGGTGCTCGAGGGCGAGATGCGCATGCCCTATTCCATCGTCGGGCTCGACATCTGGGGCGAGGACGTGGCGGGCAATCCGCTGGTGTTCCAGCAGGGCGACATCGACGGGCGCTGCGAGCCGACCGGGCGGGGGTTCCTGCCGATGTCCTGGCTCGGGTCGCCCACGGCGCTCCTGCCGCTGTGGATGACGACCGAGGAGGGGAAACCCTTCATGGCCGATCCGCGCCGGGCGCTCGCGGCGATCTGCGACAGGTTCAAGGCCATGGGCCTGACGCCGGTGGTGGCGACCGAGCTCGAGTTCTACCTGGTCGATACGACGGGCGAGGTGCCGATGCCGCCGAAATCGCCGGTGACGCACAAGATCCTCGACGGCGACGGCGCGCTCTGCATCGACGATCTGGATCATTTCGAGGCGTTCTTCACCGACGTCTACGCCGCCTGCGACGCGCATGGCATCCCGGTCGACAGCGCGATCTCGGAGAACGGCGGCGGGCAGTTCGAGATCAACCTGCTGCATGTCGCCGACCCGCTGAAGGCCGCCGACGACGCGCTCTATTTCAAGCGCTTCGTCAAGGGGATCGCGCGCAAATACGAGCTCGCGGCGTCGTTCATGGCCAAGCCCTTCCTCGACCGCGCGGGCAACGGCTTCCACGTGCATTTCAGTCTGCTGGACCGCGACGGCGTCAACGTCTTCGACAGCGGCGACGCCGACGGCACCGAAACGATGCGGCACGCGGTGGGCGGCGTGCTCGACATGATGCGGGCCTCGTCGCTGATCTTCGCGCCGCACCGCAATTCCTATCGCCGCCTCCAGCCGAACGCGCACAGTCCGTCGGACGTGTGCTGGGGCTACGAGACCCGCAGCGCCGCCGTCCGCATTCCCGGCGGATCGAACGCCGCGCGCCGGATCGAGCACCGGGTCGCGGGGGCGGACGCCAACCCCTACCTGGTGCTGGCGGCGATCCTCGGCGCGGCGCTGGAGGGGATGGAGCGCGAGATCGCGCCGCCCGAGCCGATGGAGACGACCGAGGACGCGAGCGCCGGCGCCACGCTGCCGCAGGACTGGAAGCTCGCCATCGAGGCTTTCGAGCGGTCCGAGGCGATGGGGCGGATTTTCGCGCCGACGCTGAAGGACATGTTCGTGGGCATGAAATGGCAGGAGCTCCAGGCGTTCTCGCGGCAGATCACGCCGTTCGAGCACGAGACCTATCTCGAGACGGTCTGACCTTCCCGGTCCCGGAGGCGCCTGAACCGCGTCCGGAACGGGTGGGCGGGACGATGTTCGGGCGCGGTCCGCTCGCCCGCGGCCAGAAGCCCGGCGTAGGCGCGGGCCATGGGCGCGGCGGTCGCGCCGTGCAGCAGGACGCTCAGCGAGACGGTGACGAGCGTGGCCGCGGCGATGTCGGGCATACCCGCGAGATCCTCGGAGTCGAGGATCAGCAGAAGGTACAGGATCGACGCGAGCCCGCGCGGCCCGAACCAGCCGATGAAAGCGATCGTCGCGGGCAGGAGCCGCGCGCCCGCCAGACAGAGCGCGACGGGCGCCATCCGGATCAGAGTGAGCGACAGGATCCCGTAGGCCACGTGGATCCAGCCGAGATCGTCCAGGACGGTCGGCAGAAGGACCGCGCCGAAGAGCAGGAACACGATCAGGTTCAGAAGCTGTCCCTCGGTCTCGCCGAAATCCTCCACCGCGTCGAGAAGGCGGCGCGAGCGCGTCCCGACCACGATCCCGGCGGAGAAGGCGGCGATGAAGCCGTTGCCTCCGATGGCCTCGGCGCCCGTGTAGGCGAGCGCGGCGAGGCTGAGCACCGAGATCTGGAGGAAGGCGCGGTCCATCCAGTTCCGCCCGGCGCAGTATTCGACCGCCCTGGCGCCGACGAGCCCCACGACGATCCCGGCGAGCGGTCCCAGTCCGACCTGGGAGAGTGTGAAAAGGCCCCATCCGGCGGCGCCGCGTCCGGTCTGGGTCTCGATCGCGACCGACAGCGCGATCAGCAGGACGGGAAAGGCGAGCCCGTCGTTCAGGCCGCTCTCGACGTTGAGCGCCTGACGGATGCGGACCGGCACGTCCGGGTTCGTCACCACGGCCTGGCCGAGCGCCGCGTCGGTCGGCGCGAGGATGACGCCGAGGACGAGCGCGGGCCAGAAGCCGAGCCCGGGAAACAGCCACCAGGCGATCAGCCCGCCGAGCGCCATGGTCAGGGGCATTCCGAGGCAGAGGAGCCGCAGGGGCAGGTCGTGCTCGGCGTCGAGGCGGCGGATGTCGATCCGCGCGGCGTCGGTGAAGAGCGCGAGCGCCAGCGTGCTCGCGGCGATGACTTCCAGGCCGACGTCGTCGAGCGGCACGTCGATCAGTCCGAGGCCCGCCGGACCCGCGATCAAGCCGAAGGCGGTGAAGACCATCGGGCCGGTGACCGAGCCCGATTCCCCGAGACGCGAGACGAGGGCGAAGAGGAACACGCCCGCCGCGAGGATCAGCAGGACGGAATGGTCCATCGTCGGGGTTCCTTCGACTCGTGCCGCGACGCTACGCGAGGCCCCGAAGCTTGGCCAGACGGCGCGCGGACGATGTTGGCCTCGGCCGCGCCCGGTGATACGTGCGGAGCGGTTCCGGCGGATCGGCCGGGGAGAGGGTGAAGAGATGAGCGATTCCGCGTATCCCGACAGCTATTACGCCGCGAGCGCCAATCCCGCGCCGGAGCGCCCCGCGCTGACGGGCGAGATCGCGCCGGACGTGTGCATCGTGGGCGGCGGCTACACGGGCCTGTCGGCGGGGCTGGAACTGGCGGAGAAGGGCCATTCCGTCGTTCTGCTCGAAGGCGCGCGGATCGGCTGGGGGGCGTCGGGGCGCAATGGCGGGCAGATCGTCAACGGGCTGAACGCCAGCCTCGAGACGATCACCGCGCGCTACGGCAAGGCGACGGCGGATTTCGTCGGGACCCTCGTCAAGGAGGGCAACGACCTGATCCGGGCGCGCGTGGCGAAATACGGCATCCGCTGCGACCTCAAGGACGGGGCGATCTTCGCGGCGTTCAAGCCCAGGGAGATGGCGGCGCTGGAGGCCAAGCGGAAGCTGTGGCGGCGGCACGGGCACGACCATTTCGAGATGCTCGACGGCGCGGGGATCCGCGACCATGTGGGGACGGAGTATTACATCGGCGGGATGCTCGACCGGTCGGGCGGGCACATGCATCCGCTGAACCTGGCGCTGGGGCAGGCGGACGCGTTCGAGGCGAACGGCGGGACCGTTCACGAGCGTTCCTCCGTGACCGCCGTCGAGGACGTCGGCGGGCGGCCGGTGCTGCGGACGGCGGGCGGCGTCGTCCGGCCGCGGACGCTGATCCTCGCCGGAAACGCCTATCTCGGACACGTGGTGCCGGAACTCGAGAACCGGGTGATGCCGTTCTCCACCCAGATGATCGCGACCGAGCCGCTGGGCGACCGCGCCGGGGAGATACTTCCGACCGACATGTGCGTGGAGGACGTGCGCTACGTGCTCGACTATTACCGGCTGTCCGCCGACAGGCGGCTCCTGTTCGGCGGCGGCACCGTCTATGGCGGGACCGATCCCGCCGACATCCGCGCCAAGATCATGCCGGCGCTCGCGAAGTGCTTTCCCGGACTCGCGGGGGTGCGCGTCGATCACGCCTGGTCGGGAAACTGCGCGATCTCGTTCAGCCGCGTTCCGCAGATGGGCCGCCTCGGGCCGAACACGTATTTCGCCTGCGGCTATTCCGGACACGGAGTCGTCGGAAGCCATCTTTTCGGGCGAATCCTCGGAGAGGCCGTGAACGGCGATCTGAGCCGCTTCGACGTCTTCGCCAAGGTGCCCTGGATACCGTTTCCCGGTGGACGCCGGTTCCGGGTTCCGTATTCAATGGCGGGATCATGGTGGTACGGGCTTCGCGACCGGCTTGGCGTCTGAGGGTCCGACAGAGAGGGAAAAAAGAATGAGAAGAACACTGACACTGACCGCGCTCGTCTCGCTCATGGCCGTTCCGGCCATGGCGGAGGGATCGCTGCACATCTACAACTGGTCCGACTACATCGCAGAGGACACGATCGAGAAGTTCGAGGCGGAGACCGGCATCGACGTGACCTATGACGTCTACGACAGCAACGAGACGCTGGAGGCGAAGCTGCTGGCCGGCAATTCGGGCTATGACATCGTGGTGCCGACGTCGCAGTTCCTTCAGCGTCAGATCATGGCCGGGGTCTATCAGGAGCTGGACAAGTCGAAGCTGCCGAACCTCGCGAACATGGATCCCGACCTGATGGCAAAGGCTGCGGCCTACGATCCCGACAACGCCCATGCCATCATCTGGATGTGGGGCACGACGGGGCTCGGATTCAACGAGGCGGCGGTCGCCGAACGCCTGGGCGAGGACGCGCCGACCGACAGCTGGTCGCTGATCTTCGATCCCGAGAACGCAGCGAAGCTCGCGGATTGCGGCATCACCCTGCTCGACAGTCCGACCGACATGCTTCCGAGCGCGCTGGCGTTTCTCGGACGCGAGCCCACGAGTTCCGAGCCCGAGGATCTCGAGGCGGCGGCGGCGGTGCTGGAGTCGATCAGGCCCTATGTGCGGTATTTCCATTCGTCGCAGTACATCTCCGATCTGGCGAACGGCGAAGTCTGCGTCTCGGTCGGTTTCTCCGGCGACGTGTTCATCGCGGCGGCCCGCGCCGAGGAGGCGGGCAACGGCATCGAGGTCTCCTATAGCGTGCCGAAAGAGGGCGCGCAGCAATGGTTCGACATGATGGCGATCCCGGCCGACGCGCCGAATCCGGAGAACGCGCTGGCGTTCATGAACTTCGTGATGCAGCCGCAGATCACCGCCGACATCACCAACTACGTCTGGTACGCGAACGCGAACAGCGAATCCCTTCCGCTGGTCGATCCGGAAATCTCGGGCGATCCGGCGATCTTCCCGCCGGAGGAGGTTCTCGCCAACCTGTTCCCCACGGTTCTGCGCGACGCCCGCACCGACCGCCTGATGACGCGGCTCTGGACCACGGTGAAGACGGGGCAGTGACGATCCTTCCGCGCGCCGCCGTCATCGCCCTCGCGCTGGGCCTGACGGCGGCGAGCGCCCAGGAGGGCGCGCCGCCGGACCTGCCGGCGCTCCGGGAAGAGGCGCTGGATCTGGTCAACGCGGACCGGGCAGAGGACGGTCTGGGCGCGCTCGACGCGACCGCGCCGCTGGACGAGGCCGCGCAGGCCCATGCCGAGGACATGCTGGCGCGGAACTATTACGACCACGTCTCGCCCGAGGGCGGGACCGTGCGCGACCGCTATATCGAAGCCGGTGGCGGAGAGTGGAAGCTGGTCGCCGAGAACATCGCGACGTGCCGGGGCTGTCCGCCGCCGGACCGCGAGCGGGTGCGCGCGCTCCATCGGGACTGGATGGAAAGCCCGGAGCATCGGGAAAACATCCTCGCCCGCGGCCTCGACGGCTTCGGCTTCGGCATCGCCGCGCGCGGCGACGTCAGCTACGCGGTGCAGACCTTCGCCGGCCCCGGCGTCGCGCCGGAGGCGGAGGACGGCGCGGGGTCCGAGCCGATCGCCGCCGCCGGCCGGACCGCCGCCGCGCTGGAGCCGATAAACGCCGCGCGGAGCGAGGCGGGCCTGCCGCCGCTGGAGCCGGACGCGGCGCTCGACGCGGTGGCGGAAGAGCTCGTGACCGCGGACGGCGGCGAGGATGGCGGAATGCCGTCGCCGCCGGAGGACCTCTTCTCGCTGCTGCCCGAGGGCGAACGAGGGGGGTGGCGGTCGATCGCGGTGCTGACCGCCGCCTGCGGCGGTTGCGGAACGACGCCCGCGAGGGGCGATATCGCGCGCTTCACGGGGCAATGGCTCGACGGCGAAGGCCGGAGCGCGGCGCTGCTCGATCCCGCGGCGGACCGCTTCGGTTTCGCGCTGAGCGCGGACGGGCAGGGGCGCAAGACCGCCGCCGCCGTCGTCGGCCGGCGCTGATCGGCGAACGCGCGGGTCGCGGCGCAAGTAGTGGAATTGCCGGCGCGTTCGGGCGATGCCGCGCGGCGATGTGAGACGGCACTGGACAGGAGCGCCGTCGCGGCAATACGGTTTCCTCCGATCGGCGGAGGCCCGCTCTGGCCTTCCGCGGCCCGCATCGGAGTTTCCATGACAGAACACGCCCCCGCAGCCGTGGCGAAGCCCTGGGTCGCGGCGACGGAGCCGCCTTTCGTCCGGATCCAGGGCGTGACGAAGAAGTTCGGCGACTTCACGGCGGTCTACGACGTGAGCCTCGACATCTACAAGGGCGAGCTGTTCTGTCTTCTCGGCGGGTCCGGCTGCGGGAAATCGACGCTACTCCGGATGCTCGCGGGGTTCGAGATGCCGACCGAGGGACGCGTCGAGATCGACGGTCAGGACATGGCGGGACTCGCGCCCTATGACCGGCCGACGAACATGATGTTCCAGTCCTACGCGCTTTTTCCGCACATGAGCGTCGAGAAGAACGTGGCCTACGGGCTCAGGCGCGACGGCATGGGCAAGGCGGAGGCGACCGAGAAGGTCGCCGAGATGCTGAAACTGGTGCAGCTCTCGAAGTTCGCGCATCGGCGGCCGCACCAGCTTTCGGGCGGACAGCGCCAGCGCGTGGCGCTGGCGCGCAGCCTCGTCAAGCGCCCCAAGCTGCTGCTTCTCGACGAGCCGCTCGGCGCGCTCGACAAGAAGCTGCGCGAGGAGACCCAGTTCGAGCTGGTCAAGATCCAGGAGAGCCTCGGGGTCACCTTCATCGTCGTCACCCACGACCAGGAGGAGGCGATGACGCTTTCGACCCGGATCGGCGTGATGGACGCGGGGGAAATCGTCCAGGTCGGCGAGCCGCCCGAGATATACGAGCATCCCAACTCGCGCTACGTCGCCGATTTCATCGGATCGGTGAACATGTTCGAGGGGCGCGTCTCGGCCGACGAGCCGGAATTCATCGAGATCGCGGCGCCGGAGACGGGCGGCCAGATCCACGTGGGTCACGGCGTGTCGTGCATGATGGGCCAGCAGGTCTGGTACGCGATCCGCCCCGAGAAGATCGCGATCTCGCGCGACCGGCCCGAGACGCGGCGCAACGCCATCCGCGCCAAGGTCGACGAGATCGCCTATATGGGAAACCTGTCGATCTTCCGCCTGACCCTGGCCTCGGGCAAGGTGATGAAGGTCACGCGCGCCAACCTCTCGCGCCACGAGGACGACGGGATCACCTGGGATGACGAGGTCTGGATCTCTTGGGACGACACGGCGGGCGTGGTGCTGACCCAATGAGCGTCATCGAGAGCTTTCCGCCCTTCCGCTGGACGGCCCGCTTTCTCGGCTGGTTCGGCATCGACGGACGCGCGCTGGTCGTGGCGATCCCGTTCCTGTGGCTGCTGGTCTTCTTCCTGGTCCCGTTCCTCGTCGTCGCCAAGATCAGCGTCTCCGAGCCGGCGATCGCCATGCCGCCCTACACGCCGATCATCAGCTGGGACGGGCTCTACGCGACGATCAACCTGAGCTTCGAGAACTATTCCTACCTCTTCACCGACGCGCTCTACCGCAACGCCTACATTTTCTCGATCCGCGTCGCCTTCGTCTCGGCGGTGCTGGCGCTGCTGGTGGGCTATCCGATCGCCTATTACATCGCGCGGAGCGCCGAGCCGAAACGTTCGCTCCTGCTGATGCTGGTGATCCTGCCGTTCTGGACGTCTTTCCTGCTGCGCGTCTACGCGTGGCAGGGGTTCCTGCGCTCGAACGGCGTGATCAACAACTTCCTGCTCTGGACCGGGCTGATCGACACGCCGATCCAGATGCTCCAGACCGATTTCGCGGTCTATCTCGGCATCGTCTACACGTACCTTCCGTTCATGATCCTGCCGCTCTACGCCAATCTCGTGAAGCTCGACGAGAGTCTGCTCGAGGCCTCGGCGGATCTCGGCGGGCGGCCGGCGGCGACGTTCTTCAACGTTACGCTGCCGCTCTCGATGCCGGGCGTGATCGCGGGCTTCATGCTGGTCTTCGTGCCGGCGATCGGCGAGTTCGTCATTCCGGAACTGCTGGGCGGTCCCGACACGCTGATGATCGGCAAGGTGCTCTGGAACGAGTTCTTCCAGAACCGCGACTGGCCGGTCGCGAGCGCCGTGGCCATCGCCATGCTGGTCGCGCTCGTGGTGCCGATCATGATCCTGCGCCGGGCCGAACAGCGCGCGGCGGACGCGTCATGAGGCGGGGCTTCCTTCTGCCGGCCTTCGCGATCCTGGGCTTCGTGTTCCTCTACGCGCCGATCCTGTCGCTGATCATCTTCAGCTTCAACGAGAGCAAGCTGGTCACGGTCTGGGGCGGGTTCTCCACGAAGTGGTATGGCGAGCTTCTGCGCGATCCGCAGATCCTCGGCGCCGCCTGGATCAGCATCCAGGTCGCGGTCCTGAGCGCCACGATCGCGGTCGCGCTCGGCACGCTCGCGGCTTTCGTGCTGACGCGCTACGGGCCGTTCCGGGGCCGCGCGATGCTCACCGGCATGTCGACGGCGCCATTGGTCATGCCGGAGGTGATCACCGGGCTCTCGCTGCTGCTGCTCTTCGTCTCGATGGAACAGATGATCGGCTGGCCGGCGGGACGGGGGATGCTGACGATCATCATCGCGCATGTCACGTTCTGCATGGCCTATGTGACCGTGGTGGTGCAGTCGCGCCTTTCGGGCATGGACCTCGACATCGAGGAGGCGGCGATGGATCTGGGCGCCCGCCCCGTGCGGGTGTTCTTCGACATCACGCTGCCGGTGATCGCGCCCGCGCTGGTGGCCGGATGGCTGCTCGCCTTCACCCTGTCGCTCGACGATCTCGTGGTGGCGAGCTTCGTGACCGGGCCGGGCGCCTCGACGCTGCCGATGGTGATCTTCTCCAAGGTGCGTCTGGGGGTCAGTCCCGACATAAACGCGCTTGCCACGATCATCATCGCCATCGTGGCCGTCGGCGTCGGGATCGCCATGTGGCTGATGCGGAGGAACGTGCGCCGTGACTGACGGGGCCGGCGACCAGGCGTTCCGCGCGAAAGGCGACCGGGCGCATTGGCCCGAGATGACCTATGGCGGCGCGCTGTCGTTCCTGCGGCGGCGCTACACGCGCGATCTCGACGGCGTCGACGTGGCGGTGATGGGCGTGCCCTACGACGCCTCGGTCACGTACCGGCCCGGCTGCCGGCTCGGTCCGCGCGCGATCCGGGCGGCGTCGGTGCAACTGGCCGAATTGAAGGCGTTCCCGTTCGGCTTCGACCTTTACGAGGAGCTCTCGATCGTCGATTACGGCGATTGCATGGTCGATCCGCACCATCCGGAAACGGTGGTTCCCGGGATCGAGGCGGCGGCGTCGGAGATCCTCGCGACCGGCGCCAGGCTGCTCGGCCTCGGCGGCGACCATTTCGTGACCTATCCGCTCCAGCGGGCCCATGCCGGGAGGCACGGGCCGCTCGCGCTCATCCAGGTCGACGCGCATGGCGATCTCTGGGCCGACGATCCGGGCCGTATGGATCACGGCACGATGATGGGCCGGCTGGTCCGCGAGGGCGTGATCGACGCGGCGCGATCGACCCAGGTCGGCATCCGGACCTTCCACGATTCGACCGAGGGGCTGGAGGTGCTGACCGCGCCCTGGATCCACCGCAACGGAATCGACGCCGCCCTCGACGTGATCCGCGCGCGGGCGGGCGACGCGCCGGTCTATCTCAGTTTCGACATCGACGGGCTCGATCCGGCTTTCGCGCCTGGAACCGGAACGCCCGTGCCCGGCGGGCTGACGAGCGCGCAGGCGCTCGAACTCGTGCGCGGTCTGGGCGACCTGGACCTGGTGGGCATGGACCTCGTCGAGGTCTCGCCGCCATTCGATCACGCCGAGATCACGGCCATCGCGGCCGCCCATGTGGCTCATGACTGGCTCTGCGTGCTCGCGGCCCGGGCAGGCGCCGGAACCCGGCCGGTCGGCCGCCTGTAGGAGACGCTTCATGCCGCCCCCGCCTTCCATCGCCGAGATGCTCGACCGGCTTCCCGATACCTTCACCGACTGGCTGGAAGGGCGGCGGATCGAGGAGGTCGAGTGCATCGTGCCCGACATCGCCGGCATCTCGCGCGGCAAGGCGATGCCCGCGTCGAAATTCGCGAAGGAGGACCGGATGTTCCTCCCCACCTCGATCTTCCACCAGACCATTTCCGGCGATTACGTCGACATGCCGATCGCCAACCAGTGGACCGAGAGCGACATGGTCCTGCGGCCCGACTATTCCACCGCCACGGCGGCGCCCTGGGCCGATGACATCACCCTCCAGGTCATCCACAACGTCGAGGATCTCGCCGGGGAGCCCATCTCCGTGTCGCCGCGCAACGTGCTCAAGCGCATCGTCGCGCTCTACGCGGCCGAGGGCTGGGCGCCGGTCGTGGCGCCCGAGATGGAGTTCTATCTGGTCAAGCCCAACCTCAATCCGAACGAGCCGATCGAGCCGCCGCTGGGCCGGACGGGGCGCCAGATGGTCTCGCGACAGGCCTATTCGATGAGCGCCGTCGACGAGTACGGCAAGGTGATCGACGACATCTACGATTTCGCCGAGGCCCAGGGTTTCGAGCTCGACACGATCATCCAGGAGGGCGGCGCGGGCCAGGTCGAGATCAATTTCCTGCACGACGATCCGCTCAAGCTGGCCGACCAGGTGTTCTTTTTCAAACGCACGATCCGCGAGGCGGCGCTGCGCAACAACTGTTTCGCGACCTTCATGGCGAAACCGATGCAGGACGAGCCGGGAAGCGCGATGCACATCCATCATTCCGTGGTGGACGTGAAGACGGGCAACAACGTGTTCACCGGCCCGGACGGGGAGGCCACGGACCTGTTCCTCGGCTTCATCGCCGGCCTCCAGCGCCACGTGCCGACCACGATCTGCATGTTCGCGCCCTACGTGAACAGCTATCGGCGGTTCGTGCCGAACGGCGCGGCGCCGATCAACCTCGAATGGGGGCCGGACAACCGCACCACCGGCATCCGGGTGCCGATCAGCGGCCCGGCCGCCCGGCGCGTCGAGAACCGGGTCGTCGGGATGGACTGCAATCCGTATCTGGCGCTCGCCGCCTCGCTCGCCTGCGGGTATCTGGGGATGAAGAACGGGCTGAAACCGCGCGAGGCCGTCGCCGGCGAGGCCTACCGTCAGCCGCGCGCGTTGCCCCGCGACCTGCTGGCCGCGCTCGATCTGTTCGAGAACTGCCCGGAGATCACCACCGTGCTCGGCGAGGAGTTCTGCGCGCTCTACAAGGCGATCAAGCGCGACGAGGTCGAGACGTTCCTCCAGGTCATCAGCCCCTGGGAGCGCGACCATCTGCTGCTGAACGTGTGAACTTGACCCGGCGAACGAACGCGTTTCTCGGTCACCCGTTCCGGGGCGTCGGCTCCGGACCGGGCATGCCCGCGCCGCGGGCGGGCGCGATCCTCCGCCGCTTCGCGCGATCGTCGCGACGCGGCGCCGGCGCCCGATGACCGACCTGTTGACCGCCAACGACCGCCCCGGCGAGCACGCTCCGAGCTGGTATGCGGCGACCGCCACGCCGATGGACGCGTTCCCGGCGCTTGAAGGCGAGGTCCGCGCCGACGTCTGCGTGGTCGGCGGCGGCTATACCGGCCTCTCCGCCGCGCTGCATCTGGCCGAGGCGGGGCTCGACACGGTGCTGATCGACGCGCAGCGCGTCGGCTGGGGCGCCTCGGGGCGCAATGGCGGCCAGGTCGGATCGGGGCAGCGCCAGGACCAGGACTGGCTGGAGAAGATTGTCGGCAGGGACCGCGCCCGGGCGTTCTGGGACATGGCCGAGGAGGCGAAGGCGCTGGTCAAGGACCGTATCGCCCGCCATGGCATCGATTGCGACCTCAAGCCCGGCGTCCTGCATGCGGACCACAAGGCGGCTCACGTGGCGGAACATGCGGCCTACGTGGAGAAACTGCGCCGCGATTACGGCTACGAGGCGATCACCTCGCTCGACCGGGCCGGCATCGAAGCGGCGCTCGGCACCCGCGCCTATCATGGCGGCAGCCTCGACATGGGCGCCGCGCATCTGCACCCGCTGAACTTCGCGCTGGGCCTCGCCAGCGCCGCGCGCGACGCCGGCGCGCGGATCTTCGA
The DNA here is from genome assembly GCA_963798765.1 of uncultured Alphaproteobacteria bacterium. Lineage (GTDB taxonomy): Bacteria > Pseudomonadota > Alphaproteobacteria > Rhodobacterales > Rhodobacteraceae > Amaricoccus. Next base: position 30,425 of record CAWCUP010000025.1, read on the forward strand.
GCGGAGCCGGGCCGTCTCCGCCGGCGGGGGCGTCGTCACGACCGCGGCGGGAGCGGTCCGCGCGCGCCACGTCATCCTCGCATGCAACGGCTATCTCGGCGGCCTCGCGCCGGAGGTCGCAGCGCGGGTGATGCCCATCAACAACTTCATCGTCGCGACCGAACCGCTGGGCGAGGCCCGGGCGCGCGAGCTGATCCGCGACGACGTGGCGGTGGCCGACACGCGTTTCGTGGTGAACTACTGGCGGATGAGCGCCGATCACCGGCTGATCTTCGGGGGCGGCGAGACCTACGGATACCGGTTCCCGGCGGACGTGGCGGGTCTGGTCCGCCCGCGAATGGAGGGGATCTACCCGCAGCTGCGCGGCGTCCGCATCGACCACGCCTGGGGCGGCACGCTGGCCATCACGGTCAATCGGATGCCCGCGTTCCAGCGCCTCGACGCGACGACGTTTTCCGCCGCCGGCTATTCCGGTCATGGCGTGGCGGTCTCGACGCTCGCCGGAAGGCTCATGGCCGAGGCGGTGCGGGGCGACGCCGCGCGGTTCGACGTGTTCGCGGACCTGCCCCCGCCGCGATTCCCGGGAGGCGCGGCGCTCCGCGCGCCGCTTCTTGCGCTTGCGATGACATGGTACGGCCTGCGCGACCGGCTCTAGCGCCCGTGTTTTTCCATGAACTGGTCGAAGGCGTGCATCGCGTCGGCGCCGTACATGAGCGCGGGCCCGCCGCCCATGTAGACCGCCATGCCCACGGTCTCCTCGACCTCCGCGCGCGTGACGCCGAGCTTGACCAGCGCCTCCATGTGGAACCCGATGCAGCCGTCGCAGCGCGTCGCCACGCCGATGGCGAGCGCCATCAGCTCCTTGGTCTTGGTGTCGAGCGCGCCCGCCTTCGTCGCCGCGCCGGCCATCGCGCTGAACCCGGCCATCGTGTCGGGGATGTTGGCGCGCAGCGTGCGGATGCCGCCGACGATGCGCCCGGTGATCTCGGGGTACGATTTGCTCATTGCGGCCCTCGCTGCGCTTCTTCCGCTCGCTACCGCCGCCGCGCGCGTGCTGTCAACGGCGCGGAAAACCGGGCTGGCCCGGAGGCCGCGATCCGGTCCAGACTGTCGGTCCTCTGGAAAGGGGAGCCGGACATGATTCTGATCGTTGCCAAGGGCCTCGTGGCGGCGCTCGCCGTCGCGCTCGTCGCGGCGACGCTTTTGCCGATGATCCGTACGACGGCATGGTGGGTCCGGATGTGGGAGTTCCCGCGCCTGCATGTCGGTATCGGCCTCGCGGCGCTCCTGCCCGCTTCGTGGCTCTTCGACGGCTGGGCGTACTGGGCCTTCCTCCTGCCGGTCGCGGTCTGCGCGGCGATGCAGGCCTCGCGCGTGCTTCCATTCACCCGTCTCTGGCGGCGGGACATGTCCTTCGCGATCGGGATCGAGGCGACCGACGTGACGCTTCTGGCCTCGAACGTGCTGATGGAGAACGACGATCACGCCAAACTCGCGGCGCTGATCGAGGCCGAGGATCCCGACGCGGTCCTGCTGATGGAGACCGATGAAGCCTGGCGGCGCGCGATGGGGCCGGTCCTGTCGCGCTACCCGACCATCGTCGACGAGCCGCGCGACAACCATTACGGCATCGTCTTCGCGACCCGGCTCGAGGTCGTCGACGCGCGGATCGTCCACCTCACGCCGGACGGCACGCCGTCGGTCTTCGCCGAGCTGCGCGACGGCGCGGGGCGGGTATTCCGTTTCGTCGGCCTGCACCCTAGGCCTCCGGTGCCGGGAAAGGACACCGAGGAGCGCGACACGCAAATGGCCTACGCCGCGCGCTTCGCCCGCGACGAGGACTTGCCCGTCATCGTGATGGGCGATTTCAACGAGGCCGCCTGGTCGCGCACGGCGCTCTGGTTCAAGAAGGTCGGCGGCTATGTCGACGCGCGGCGGGGGCGCGGCATGTACGCGAGCTGGCACGCGGACCACCCGCTGGCCCGCAGCCCGATCGACCAGATCTACGTCACGCCGGACGTCGCCATCGCGGAATTCCGCATCGGCCCGCATGTCGGCTCCGACCATTTCCCTGTGATCGTGCGGATCCGCCTCGATCCGGAACTCGGCGCGCGGCTCAACGTCCGGCCGGGCGGCCTCGACGTCGTGGAGAGCGTGAACCTCTCCGCCCGTCTGCGCGACTATGCCGGCACGCTCGAGGAGCCGCCGTTTTGAGACGCGGAGCCTGACCGCTGGAGCTCTGGGTCCTCATCTCGGTCGGCGCGGCGTTCCTCCAGAACCTGCGCTCGGCGCTGCAGAAATCGCTCAGCGGCAAGGTCGACGTTCTGGGCGCGACCTACGCGCGGTTCCTGTTCGCGGCGCCGCTCGCCGCAAGCCTCGTCGCGGCGCTGCTCGCGGGCGGAGCCGCGGCGCCCGGCATGAACGCGGCCTTCGTCGGCTGGGCGCTGGTCGGCGGCGCGGGCCAGATCACGGCCCAGGTCCTGCTGCTCCAGCTTTTCCGCTTGCGCAACTTCGCCGTCGGCAACACCTTCGCCCGCACCGAGACGATCCAGGCCGCGCTGCTCGGCGCGGTCCTGCTCGGGGACTGGCTCAGTCCGACGGCCGTGGCCGCGATCCTGATCAGCGCGGCGGGCGTCGTCCTGCTTTCGGTCACCTCCGGCTGGCGCGGCGGCCTCTGGAGCCGCGCCACGGCGCTCGGAATCGCGTCGGGTACCGCCTTCGCGATCTCCGGCGTCTCCTATCGCGCGGCCTCGCTGACGCTTGACGGGGAGGCCGGGTTCCTGCTCCGCGCCGCGTTCACGCTCGCTTTCGTGACGCTGGCCCAGACGCTCGCCATGAGCCTCTGGATGCGCCTCAGGCGGCCCGGCGCCATCACCGGCGTCCTGCGTCTCTGGCGCGCGGCGGCGTCCATCGGGCTCGTCGGCATGCTCGCCTCGCTCGGCTGGTTCACCGCCTTCACGCTGACCTCCGCGGCGGAGGTCAAGGCGGTGGGCCAGGTCGAGCTGCTCTTCAGCTTCCTCACCGCCCGCTTCGCCTTCGGCGAGCGCCCGACGCTCCGCGAGATCGCGGGCATCGCGCTGGTCGCGTCCGGGATCGTGCTCCTGGTGCTGACCGCGTAGAGGCGGCGCTTTCAGGACGCCGCGGCGACGGGCGCGCGGAAGCGGTCGGCCGCCAAGTCGATCTCGAAGCGGCAGGCCGGATCGCCCGCCCCGCAGCACGCCGTCTCGCGCGCGTTCGCCCGCCCGGAGACGAGGCTGCGGAACAGTCGCGTGAACACCGCCTCGTGCCAGACGCAGGACGGCTCCGCCCGCGTCGGGCCCGCGAGCGGGTTGCCCGCGATCTCGACGACTAGCGGCCGGCCCGGCGAGAAAGAGAACACGCCCGATCCCGCGAACGTCCACGAGTGCATCGCGATCGCCTCGACGAGCAGGCGCGCCGCCAGAGGCGCGGGAAGCAGCCGGAGCAGCGTCCGGGCCGGCGCGGGAATGCGGTTGGCGACGATGTAGTCGCCGGTCCGCGCGCCGGCATCGGCCATGATCGCGTCGGCCAGAGGCCGGGACGCGAGGCGGACGAGCGCCCCGTGCAGGCGCGCGACCTCGATCTCGCTCACCATCTCGCCGGGGGGCGCCGCGATCCAGTCGGCATGGCCGGCGGCGCGATAGACCTCGCGCGCCAATCGGTCCTCGCCGCGCGCGGCGAGCGCCTCGCCGAGCTGGATGACCGCGTTCGGGCCGATCCGCGCCGGCTCAGCGCAGGACGGGCAGGGGCGGCTCGCCATCGTCCATCTGCTCCGTGCCGCCGCCGCAGGCCATGACCTTTGCCGCGCGTTCCTCGGCCAGCTGGGCCTTCACGGCCTTCTTGCGCTCGTTGGCCGCGATCTTGCGGTCGTGCATGGCGGCCCAGTCCTCCATCTGCGCGGGCGCGATCTCTCGGCTGCCGTCGAAGTGGAAATCGACTTTCTTCTTCGTCTGCGGCCCCCAATAGCCGACCTTGCCGAGATCGTAGAAGGTGCGCTGGAAACCGGCGCGCAGGAACGCCTTGAGACAGCCGAGCAGGTAGCGCCGCCGGAATCCGGTGCCGCGCCACGGATAATGGAACAGCGCCTTCTTCATGTAGAAGCGGCGGTAATTGTTCATCACCCGGTCCAGCAACTCGCCGCGCTCCATCGCGTCCGGCTTCATGATCGGGGTGACGAAATTGTATTTCGAGAAGTCGAACACCTCGACCTTGTCGCCCAGCTCCTGGAAGAGCGGGGTGAACGGCCAGGGCGTGTACATCGACCAGTTGGCGAGGTCGGGCTGCCAGTCCCACGCCATCCGGTAGGTCTCCTCCAGCGTCTCGGCGGTCTCGTTGTCGAGCCCGACGATGAACTGCGCCTCGGTGAAGATGTCGGCCTCGCGCAGGAGACGGATCGCCTCCTTGTTGTTGGCGACCTTGGTCTCCTTGTTGAAGCGGTCGAGCTTCATCTGCGCCGCCGCCTCGGTCCCGAGCGATCACGTGCACGAGCCCCGCCTCGCGCCAGAGCGGCAGCAGGTCCTTGTCGCGCATGATGTCGGTGACGCGGGTGTTGATGCCCCATTTGACGCGGTCGGGCAGGCCGCGGGCGATCAGCTCCTCGCAGAATTCGGTGAACTTCGCCTTGTTGATCGTCGGTTCCTCGTCGGCGAGGATGAAGAACCCGACCTGGTGGTCGTTCACCAGCCGCTCGATCTCGTCCACGACCTTCTTCGGATCGCGCACGCGGTAGTCGCGCCAGAACTTCCATTGCGAGCAGAACGAGCAGGTGAAGGGACAGCCCCGCGCCATGTTGGGGATCGCGACCCGCACGCCGAGCGGGACGTAGATGTATTTCGACCATTCGAGGATCGACCAGTCGGGATCGATGCCGTCGAGATCCTTGACCGTGGGCGCGGCCTGCGTCGCGACGATCCCGTCCCCGTCGCGGAACGCGAGCCCCTGGATTTGGCGGCGGTCCTGGAAATAGCGGCCCTCGTCCACCGCGCGCACGAGGTTGACGAAGATCTCCTCGCCCTCGCCGCGCACGATCACGTCGACGTCGGGAGCTTCCGAGAGGACCTGCTTGTACATGAAGGTCGCGTGGACCCCGCCCAGAACCCGCAGCGCGTCCGGAACCGCCTCGCGCGCGATCGCGAGGACCTCCTCTGCCTTGTAGATCGACGGCGTGATCGAGGTGACGCCGACGATGTCGGGCGCGAGGTCGATCATCCGGGCGCGCAGTTCCTCGTCGCTCATATGGTTGGTCATCGCGTCGAGGAAGGTGACCCGGTCATAGCCCGCCGCCTTGAGCGAGCCCGCGAGATAGGCGACCCAGGCGGGCGGCCAGTTGCCGGCGATCTCGGCGCCGCCGGAATGGTAGTTCGGATGGATCAGCAGGACATGCATGGCGGGACCTCGCGGAGCGTCTGATGCGCCGAGGCTACGCGCGCCGCGAAAGTGTCAACTTGACATGAATCAATGTCAGAAAAAATTTACACTCAGCCGCGCATCCGGCGCCCGTCCGGGTCGAAGGGGGGCTCGGCCAGTATCCGAGCGGGTCGCCGAACTCCGAGGATCTCGACCTCGAAAACCCCCTCACCGAGCATCCCCGCCAGATCCGCCGGCACGTATCCCTGCGCGAGCGACTGTTCGACATGGTGGCCATAGCCGCCCGAGGTGACCCATCCGGCCACGCTCCAGCCGCCGTCCCGTCGGCCGTCCGGCGCATCGAACGATGCGCCGTCGGACCCGTAGCGCGGCGCTCCGTGCCCGTGACCTCGAGAGACGCTGTCGAAATCGCGGTCCACTTTCGCCCAGATCGGCTCGTCGCCCGTCACGTCGGCGTCCTCGGCCTCGATCGCCAAGGTGACGCGCCTCAGACGCGGCCCCTCCTCCGCCTCGCGCAGCGCCGCGTCGCGGCCGATGAAATCGGCTTTGGAGAGTTTGACGAACCGCTCCATCCCTCCCTCGAAGGCGCCATAGATCGGGCGGAGCTCGGCGAACCATGTCGGGAAGTTCTTTTCAAGCCGCATGGACAGCAGCGCCCGCATCCCGAAATCGACGATCCCGTGCTCCGCGCCCGCCGCCTTGATCTCGAGATAGAGCGTGCGGAGATAGGCGGGCTCGACCCAGATCTCGTAGCCCAGATCGCCGGTGTAGCTGATCCGGTTGACCATCGCCGGCACGCCGCCCACGTCCATCGCGCGGTGGTCCATGAACCGGAATGCGGCGTTCGACACGTCGTCGTCGGTCAGGGCGGCGAGCACGTCGCGGGAGAGCGGACCGGCGAGGCCCAATCCCATGAGCCGCTGGCCCAGCCGTTCGATCCGCACCGAGCCGTCGCCCGGCAGATGCCGCTCGAACCAGCGCGTGTGGTAGATCTGCGCGCCGGACGAGCCCCAGATTATGAACCGCTCGGGGCCGGTCCGGGCGACCGTGAAGTCGCCGATCAGCCGACCCGCCTCGTTGAGCATCGGCGTGAGGACGATCCGGCCCTCGCGCGGCATCGTGTTGGTCATCAGCCGGTCGAGGAAGGTCTCCGCGCCCGGTCCGGTCACCGCATATTTGGCGAAGTTGGAGATCTCGGTGACGCCGACCCGCTCGCGGACGGCGCGGACCTCGGCGCCGACATGGGCGAAGTCGTTGGAGCGGTGGAAGGAGAGGACGTCGCGCGCCGCCTCGCCCTTCGGCGCGAACCAGAGCGGCACCTCGAGGCCCCAGGTCACGCCCATCACCGCGTTGTTGTCGCGGGTCATGATGTCGTAGAGCGGCGTTGTCTGCGCGGGGCGGGCGGCCTCCAGCTCCTCGTTCGGGAAGCGGATCGAGAAGCGGCGGGAATAGTTCTCGCGGACCCGCGCGTTGGTGTGGCGGAGCGTGGTGAAGTCTCCGAAGCGGGCCACGTCCATGCCGAAGACGTCGTGGCCGGGATCGCCCTCGGTCATCCAGTTGGCGAGGACGAGGCCGACTCCGCCGCCCTGGCTGAAGCCCGCCATCACGGCGCAGGCGGACCAGAAGTTCGTGAGCCCCTGCACCGGTCCGACGAGCGGGTTGCCGTCGGGGGCGAAGGTGAAGGGGCCGTTGATCACCTGCTTGATGCCGGCGTTCTCCAGCGCGGGGAAATGGCGGAAGCCGACCTCGAGGCTCGGGGCGATGCGGTCGAGATCGGGCGCGAGAAGCTCGTGGCCGAAATCCCAAGGCGTCTCGCGCGGACTCCAGGGGCGGCAGGCCTTCTCGTAGGTGCCGAGCAGGATCCCGTCGCGTTCCTGGCGGGTGTAGATCTCGCCCTTGAAGTCGATGACGCCGACAAGCTCGCGGCCCGTCGCGCGGTTGTGCTCGGCCACTTCCTCCATCGGCTCGGTGAGGAGATACATGTGTTCCATCGCGAGGAGCGGCAGTTCGAGGCCGGCCATGCGTCCGACCTCGCGCGCCCAGAGACCGCCGGCGTTGACGACGTGCTCGGTACGGACGGTGCCGTGTTCGGTGACGACGTTCCAGGTTCCGTCCGGGTCCTGGGTGAGGTCGGTCACGCGGTTGCGCAGGACGATCTCCGCTCCCAGCACGCGCGCGGCTTTGGCGTAGGCGTGGGTGGTGCCGGACGGGTCGAGATGGCCCTCGACCGGGTCCCAGAGCGCGCCGACGAACCGGGTCTCGTCCATCAGCGGGAACATCGCCTTGGCTTCCGATGGCGTGATGATCTCGGTCGCCATGCCGAGGCAGCGGCCTTTGGCGTGGGTCAGGCGCAGAAAATCCATGCGCTCGGGGCTGTCGGCCATCATCACGCCGCCGGTCAGATGCAGGCCGCAGGATTGGCCGGAGACACGCTCCAGCTCCTCGTAGAGGCCGACCGTGTAAGCCTGGAGGCGGGCGACGTTGGGATCGCCGTTCAGGGTGTGGAAGCCGCCCGCCGCGTGCCAGGACGAGCCGCTGGTGAGTTCCGATCGCTCGATCAGCATGATTTCGGTCCAGCCGGCGCGGACCAGATGATAGAGGACCGAGCAGCCGACGACGCCGCCCCCGATAACGACGACGCGGGCGTGCGATCTCATGGCTCGAAGCTCCCCTGAATGCGGTCCGCGCGCGGACCGGCTTCAACCGTCCGTTCCGGAACGTCAAAAGCGTCAGCGCGCATCACCCGCCCACGAACGCCTCGACGATCGGCGAGCCGGGATCGGTGAGCGCGTCGATGACGGTGAAGTGGTTGGAGCCGGTCTCGACTGTCTCCATGACATCCGCGCCGAGACCGGCCCACACATTCGCGATCAGAGCGTTCTGGCGGATGAATTCGGGACGCTCGTCGGCGCCCACCCAGGCATGGACGACGGCTCCCTCGATCGGCCGGCGGAGCGCGGGGCTTTCGGCGACGGCCTCGGCCGCGTCGAGGCGGAAAAACTCGATGTTGTTCTGCGTGCGCAGGAGCGGGCGGAGATCGAAGAGGCCGCTGATCGGCAGGGTCCGCTCGATCCGGGCGAGCACGTCGGCGGGAAGCGCGCTGTCATCGCAGACCTGGCGCGCGGCGAGGTGGCCGCCGGCGGAATGGCCGGAGAGCCGGATCGGCCCGGAGAACTCGGCGGCGACCGTCGCGACCGCGCGCGCGACGTCGGCGGTGATCCGGGAGATGCGCATCTCGGGCGCCAGGGGGTACCCGGGCAGCGCCACCGCCCAGCCGCGCGCCCGCGCGCCCGCCGCGAAATGCGACCAGTCGGTGCGGTCGAAGCGTTTCCAGTAGCCGCCATGCACCCAGACCGCCAGTCCGCGCGGCTCTCCGTCGGGCAGGAACACGTCGACCGCGTGGCGCGGATGGTCGCCGTAGCGCAGGACCCGCGGAGCGTGCGTCGCGCGAAAGGCCGCGGCGTCGGAGGCCCAGCGGTCGGGCAACGCCTCGGAGCCCGGGACGTACGGCATGATCAGATAGGCGTCGTCCCAGTCGGTGATCATGGATTTCCTCCGTGTCCGCCGGCATAGGCGTTGCGCGCGGGCGCGGACCAGCCGGCCGGCGGCCGGGCGGGGCGGTAGATCTCGACCTCCAGCGGATGGCACGGGGCCGCGTCGCTCGAATGGCCGGAGCCGCAATCTCCGCCGGGACAGGCGGAAAGCGCGGCGAGCAGGTCGATCTCGGCGAAGAACTCGATGAAATCGCCCGGGCGGACCGGGCTCGCCTTCATGACGTAGCGCCCGGTGTCGCGGTCGAAGCCGGTGCACATGAAGACGTTGAGCACGTCATGGACGTGGGGCTCCACCTCCGCGCGCGGACGGTCGAGTTGCTCCGCCAGCGCGCGCGTCAGGTTCGAATGGCAGCAGCGGTCGTAGTCGAGCCCCGCGAGCATCCGGTGCGTGTAGGGGTCGCAACGGGTGCCGATCACGTCATGGACGCCGCAGCCGGAGGCGTCGCGGCCGTACCAGTCGAGGGTATCGTCGGTGATCGTCGCCATGGGCCGCAGATGCGGCAGAGTCGACCAGAGCCTGTCGCCGGTGGTGACGTGGGCGCCGTGCAGGGCGCGGGTCTTGCCGGAATAGAAGCGTTCGGAGAGGTCCGCCGCCGCCCAGAGATTCAGGTCGCCGACCTGCGGGCCTTCGACGCTCAGAATCCGAAAGAAATGGCCCTTCGGCACGGTGAACGCCGCCGCGGCGCGGGGCGCCACGCGAAGGCTCTCTATTCGGGTCCAGCCGGCGCGTGCGGCGCGGATCGCCGCGAGATCGACGTCCGGAAGCGTGTCGGGCGCGTAGACGATGACCGGCTGAACCGCGCGCCTCGCCTCTGCGTCCGGGGGCGCGGCATGCTCCGCCACGCTCAGAACGCCTTGAAGGTCAGCGTGGTCAGGCTCCGGTCGATATGGGGGATGTCGAGCAGCTTCCCGTTGACGAAATGGCCGATGTCGGTCTCGTCGGGGATGTAGACCTTCATGATCAGGTCGTATTCGCCGGAGGTCGAATAGAGCTCGGAGGCGAATTCCCGGTCGTAGATGGCGTCGGCGACCTGATAGGTGCGGCCCGGCGTGCAGCGCAGCTGGATGAACACGCAGTTCATGGGGATCCTCCCGTTTCGGGCGCAGAGTGCCGAGGCCGCGGCGCCGATGCAATCGGCTTTTTGCCCGCCTTGCTCCGCCCGGCGCCGGGCGGTACCCTGCGCGGGAAAAGGAGGCCCCTCATGCTCCAGAAACGCAACACCCCAGAGTCCGCCCGCGCGAAACCCGCCGCTTTCGTCTGGGACGATCCGTTCCTGATCGAGGACCAGCTGTCGGAAGAGGAGCGGATGATCCGCGACGCGGCGCGCGAGTATTGTCAGGACCGGCTGGCCTCTCGCGTGCTGATGGCGAACCGGACCGAGACGTTCGACCGGGACATCATGACCGAGCTCGGGGCGATGGGCCTGCTCGGCGCGACGCTGCCGGAGGATTTCGGCGGCGCGGGCGCGTCCTACGTCGCCTACGGGCTGATCGCGCGCGAGGTGGAGCGGGTCGACAGCGGCTACCGCTCGGCGATGTCGGTGCAGTCGAGCCTCGTGATGCATCCGATCTTCGCCTACGGGACCGACGCGCAGCGGGAGAAGTATCTGCCGAAGCTGGCGACGGGCGAATGGGTCGGGTGTTTCGGCCTGACCGAGCCGGATGCGGGGTCGGACCCCGCCGGGATGAAGACGCGCGCGAAACGGATCGACGGCGGATATTCGCTCTCGGGCGGCAAGACCTGGATCACCAATTCGCCGATCGCGGACGTGTTCGTGATCTGGGCGAAGTCGGACGCCCATGAGGGCAAAGATCAAGGGCTTCATCCTCGAGAAGGGGATGAAGGGCTTGGAGGCCCCGAAGATCGAGGGCAAGTTCTCCTTGCGCGCCTCGATCACCGGCATGATCGCGATGGACGACGTGTTCGTGCCGGAAGAGAACCTGCTGCCGGAGGCCGAGGGGCTGGCGGGTCCGTTCGGGTGTCTGAACCGCGCGCGCTACGGCATCGCGTGGGGGGTGATGGGCGCGGCGGAGTTCTGCTGGCACGCGGCGCGGCAATACACGCTCGACCGCAGGCAGTTCGGGCGGCCGCTGGCCCAGACGCAGCTGATCCAGAAGAAGCTCGCGGACATGCAGACCGAGATCGCGCTGGGCCTTCAGGGGGCGCTGCGGCTCGGGCGGCTCTTCGACGAGGGACGCGCGCCGTCGGAGCTTATCAGCCTGATGAAACGCAACAATTGCGGCAAGGCGCTCGACATCGCGCGTGTGTCGCGGGACATGCACGGCGGCAACGGCATCTCGGACGAGTACGGGGTGATCCGGCACGTGATGAACCTCGAGGCGGTCAACACCTATGAAGGCGCGCATGACGTGCACGCGCTGATCCTCGGCCGGGCGCAGACGGGGCTGCAGGCGTTTTTCTGAGGTTGCAGGGTGTTGATTGCGCGATTGCGACACGCGTGACGCTTTTGACAAGCATCTGAGCGCACTGCGAGATGCGATTTGCGTTAACCCGGTGGACAGCTGTGCCACACCGCTCGCACGTGCCGTGCCGGCGTCCAAGACATGAATCAGGTTCAAGCCCTGCTTCGGCCCATTCACCTGTGCATATGCCCCTTGATCTCCCGTCTCGCACCCCTTCCCGAAGAGCTTCGCCGCCGCCGCCGGGGTCCGGGTCCATCCCGATGCCTCGCTCAAGGAGAAGACCCAGGGTTGGCGCGGTTCGGAGCTCGTCCGCGCGGTTCGGCGTCTGATGCGACGGCCGGCGGGCCCGCGCGCTCAGTCCTTCGGTTTCCGGAAGGGCGGGTCGTCGGTTCCCATCTCGCTTTCGGCGCGGCGGGCCAGCGCGCCGGTGTCGCCGCGTCCGGCGAGCCAGACCTCGCGGAGCAGGCGCAGGGTGGGCTTGAGGGCGAAGAAGACGCTGCCGATCAGGAAGAGCCAGGTTCCGGCGCGGGTGGTGGCCTCGTTGAAGAAGAGGACGCTGCCGACGATGAAGAGGGCCGCGGCGGTGAAGTCGATGGCGGTGTAGGCGATCTCGAACAGCGCCCATCCCCGCGCCTGGGCGGGGTCGAGCTTCCGGCTCGAAGGGGGCGCGAAGATCGGCATCAGGCGGGGCTCCGTCCGGGTCGGATGAACTGTCGGTCGGGCAGGGTCATGGGACAGGGGTAGCGGAGCCGGAAGCGGGGGTGAAGCCCCGGTTTCGGGGAGGCTGGCGGGCGGGGATTCGAGGATGTCCTAGGTAGGACAGAGATCAAGTGTTTGAGATTGTGGGATAAAAGGGTTAATTTACCCTATTTCAACGCATTCGAAGCTCCGGCTTGAGGGCCATCCTTGCAGAGAAGTTCCGCCGGGGCGTCAGCCCCGGATCGCGCCTGCCTGCCCCACGGGCAGGTGCGATTCTCGCCCCCGCCCCAGGCAGGCGCGATCCTCCGGTTGGAGAAGAGAAGTCGCGGGAAGCCGTTTTTTCGCACCCGCACGTCGGCGGGCGATCGAGGATTCCGTCGTCTGTACGAGTGGGTAGAGCGGGAAGACCTACCGCTCCGGCACCAATACCTCTCTCTTGCCGACGTGGTTGGACTGGCTGACGACGCCGGCGTCCTCCATCTGCTCGACGAGTTTGGCGGCCTTGTTGTAGCCGACCGAGAGTTTGCGCTGGATGTAGCTGGTCGAGCATTTGCGGTCCTTGGCGACGATCTGGACGGCCTGGTCGTAGAGCGCGTCGTCGCCGCTGGTGTTGCCGCCGAGGCCGAGGACGAGGTCGATCTCGGACTGCTCGTCGGCCTCGGGGCCCTCGATCACGCCGGCGTCGTAGTCGGGCGTTCCGAAGCCCTTGAGGTGGGTGACGACCTCCTCGACCTCCTCGTCCGAGACGAAGGGACCGTGGACGCGGGTGACGCGGCCGCCGCCGGCCATGTAGAGCATGTCGCCCATGCCGAGCAGCTGCTCGGCGCCCATCTCGCCGAGGATGGTGCGGCTGTCGATCTTCGAGGTGACCTGGAAGGAGATCCGGGTCGGGAAGTTCGCCTTGATCGTGCCGGTGATGACGTCGACCGAGGGGCGCTGGGTGGCCATGATCAGGTGGATGCCGGAGGCGCGGGCCATCTGGGCGAGGCGCTGGATGCAGGCCTCGATCTCCTTGCCGGCGACCATCATCAGGTCGGCCATCTCGTCGACGATGACGACGATGTAGGGCATGGGTTCGGGGCGGAAGGATTCCGTCTCGAACATCGGCTCGCCGGTATCCTCGTCGAAGCCGGTCTGGACGGTGCGGGTGAAGGCCTCGTCGCGCTCGATCGCGTCCTTCACGCGGGTGTTGTAGCCGTCGATGTTGCGCACGCCCATCTTGGACATCTTGCGGTAGCGCTCCTCCATCTCGGCCACGGTCCATTTGAGGGCCACGACGGCCTTTTTCGGATCCGTCACGACTGGCGAGAGCAGGTGCGGGATGCCGTCATAGACGGAGAGCTCCAGCATCTTGGGGTCGATCATGATCAGGCGGCACTCGTCGGGCGTGAGCCGGTAGAGCAGCGACAGGATCATGGTGTTGATCGCGACGGACTTGCCCGAGCCGGTGGTGCCGGCGATCAGCAGATGCGGCATGCGGGCGAGGTTGGCCACGACCGGTTCGCCGCCGATGTCCTTGCCGAGCGCCAGCGGCAGGGCGTGGGCGCTGTCGCCGTAGGATTTCGCGGCGAGGATCTCGCGCAGGAGGACCTTCTCGCGCAGTTCGTTCGGGAGCTCGATGCCGATGACGGAACGGCCGGGAATGGTCGAGACGCGGCAGGCGAGCGCGGACATCGAGCGGGCGATGTCGTCGGCGAGGCCGATGACGCGGCTGGCCTTGAGGCCGGCGGCGGGTTCGAGCTCGTACATGGTGACGACGGGACCGGGGCGGATCGAGACGATCTCGCCGCGCACGCCGTAATCGTCGAGCACGGTCTCGAGCATGCGGGCGTTCTCCTCGAGCGCTTCGCTCGAGAGGTGGTGGCGGACGATGTTGACCGGGTTCTCCAGCAGCGAGAGCGGCGGGATCTTGTAGGCGTCGGCGGAATCCCCGTCGAGGCCGAGCTCCGGTTCCTCCTCGGTGCGGGCGCGCGCGCTTTTTGCCGGGCGTTTGGCGGCCGGGTGCTGGACGCGCGCGGCGGGGCCTTGCGCGGAGACGGGGAGGGGGTCGTCCTCGCGGTCGAGCACGTCGAGGTCGCCGTCCGTCGCGGCGGCGGTCAGCGGCGGGGCCTCGCGCAGGCCGGTGCGGGGCGCGTAGGCGGTCATCTCGTTGCGCGCGCGCACGGCGGCGGTGATGCGGCTCATGAGGCTGTCTTCCTCGCCGGGCGCGGACTGCGCCGGCTTCGCCGGGGAGATGAGCGCGGCGGGGTTGAAGCGCGGGATGCCGCCGGGCGTGGCGTCGGGTTTCGCGGCCGCGGTCTCGGCCTTGCGCATGCGGGCCTCGGCGGCCTTCTCGCGCGCCTGGCGGGCGCCCTGGGCGGCGCCCGAGAAGGCGCGGCCGGTCAGGGCGAGCAGGGCCGCGTAGACCGTGATCGAGCCGTCGCGGACGAGGCGCAGGAAGCCCTTGAACTCGTCCCACGTCACGCCGAGGGCGAAGGCGGTCGCGAACGCGAAGACGCCCGCGAGACCCACGGTCGCGACGGCGAGGGCGAGCGGCGTCTCGAAGGGCAGCACCGAGAGGATCGTCGAGAGGGACGCGTCGCCGAGCAGACCGCCGAGGCCGTAATCGTGAACCCATCCGGCGGGCGGGACATGCGCCGCGGCGAAGGCGGCCGCGGCGAGAAGCGCGACGGGCGTGAGGATCGAGCGGCTGACGGCGCGGTTCTCGCCGCGATGGGTCACGAGACGCAGACCCCAGATTCCGAGGGCCGCGGGAATGCCGAAGGCGGCCCAGCCGAGCGCGCGGTGGAGCGGATCGGCGATGGAGGCGCCGATCAGGCCGAGCGCGTTGCGGGGGGCGGCGTCGGTCGCGCTGAAGAGGCTCGGATCGTCCGGCGAGTAGGTCTGGATCACGGTCCAGGCGAGCGCTCCGACGAGGATCAGGATGAGGCCGAGAAGCTCGGTTCCGCGGCGGCGCAGGGCCTCCTCGGTGTCGCTCTCCATCAGCCGGGTCCGGGGTTTCGCCTTTGTGCGTGCGGCCATGTCAGTTCGCCTTTTCGGTCGGATGCTCGGCGGGGAATGTCTCGCGGATCGCGGTCAGCCCGCGTTCCACCTGCGCCGCGTCGGCGACGAGCGCGACGCGGATGTAGTCCCGGCCCGGATTGGGGCCGTGGGCGGTCTCGCGGCCGAGATAGGCGCCCGGCAGGACCCGCACGCCTCGCTCGCGCCAGAGGCGCAGCGCGGCGGCCTCGCCGTCGCCGGTGCGCAGCCAGAGGAAGAAGCCGCCCGGGGGCGAGGCGTAGCCCGGCATGTCGCCGAGGACGCGGTCGGCCAGCGCGAATTTGGCGTCGTAGAGCGCGCGGCTGGCGGCGACGTGGTCCTCGTCGCGCCAGAGGGCGGCGGAGGCGTGCTGGATCGGGAGCGGGACCGGGGCGCCGCCATAGGCGCGCAGGCGTGCGATCGCGTCGATGGCGCGCGGACCGCCGGCGGCGAAACCGGAGCGGAGACCCGGCGCGCTGGAGCGTTTGGAGAGGGAATGGAAGACCACGACGCGCTCGGGGTCGGCGCCGGCCGCCTCGGCGGCTTCGAGAGCGCCTGTCGGGGCCGCGCCGCGCCAGATCTCGCCGTAGCACTCGTCGGCGAGGATGATGAAATCGTGCTTTTCCGCGAGCGCGAGCAGGGCGCGCCAGTAGGCCATGTCGGCCACGGCGCCTTGCGGGTTCGAGGGCGAGCAGATGTAGCAGAGGGTGACGCGGTCGAGCAGGGCCGGGGGCAGGGCGGCGTAATCGGGCAGGAAGCCGGTCTCGGCCGTCGCGGGCACCGGCACGGGTTCCGCGCCCGCGGCGAGCGCGCCCGCGCCGTAGGCCTGGTAGAACGGGTTGGGCATGAGGATGGCGGGGCGGACGCCGTTCTTCGTCTCGGGCGAGAGCGCGAGCGGCGCGTTGAACAGGCCCTCGCGGGTGCCGTTCAGGCTGACGATGCGCGTGTCGGGGTCGAGGCGGGGGCCGTAGCGGCGCGCGATCCAGTCCGAGATGGCGGCGCGCAGATCGGGCGTGCCCTCGACCGGCGGATAGCGCGAGAAATCGGCGGCGGCGTCGGCGACGCGCTCGGCGATGATGGCCGGAAGAGGGTGGCGCGGCTCGCCGATGGACATGGCGATCTCGGGGCCGCCGGGCGGGCAGCCGTCGAGAAGCCTCCGCAGACGCGGAAACGCGTATTCCGGCAGCGCGGAGAACCGCTCGGGAAACTGCATCTCATGCCTCGTGTCCGGGATCTGGAACCGTCCCGTTATGCCGCGCATCGTACCGGCGAAGCGCGTTCAGGTCCAGCATCTTGCGGGCTATGTGTTAAGAGCCCGTTCCAGTGCCGCGGCCACGCGCAGGAGGCGCGCGTCGGCGCCGGCGGCCGCCATCGCCATGAGTCCGCATCCGGGCGTCCCGGAGGGCAGGGTGATCGCGCAGAGGCCGAGAAGATTGGCGATGCGGGTGCTGCGCAGCGTCATCAGGTTCTCGGCGGTGAAATGGTCGGGATCCGAAAGCAGTCGTTCGGTGAATGGAGGCATGTTGGGCGTGGTCGGCATCAGGACGGCGTCGAAGCCGGCCGCGGCGTGGCGGTATGCGGCGCGGAGTTCGTCGAGACGGGTCCAGGCGCGGATGAAATCGGTGGCGGACCAGGCGGCGCCCGAGCGGAAGCGCTCGCGGACGGGGCCGTGCATCAGCTCGGGCCGCGCCTCGATCTCGTCGCGCCAGGTGGCGTAGGCCTCGGCGGCGAAGACGCAGGGCGAGAGGTCGATGGCGTCGGCCACGGCGGGAAGCGGGCCGCGGGTGACGGTGGCGCCGGAGCCTTCGAGCCTGTCGAGAGCCGCCCGGAAGGCGTCGGAGGGACCGGCGCGCACCTCGCCGAGGGCGGGGTCGGAGAGGACGTGCAGCCGGAGGCCGGAGAGCGTCGCGCCTGCGAGATCGGGCGCCGGGCGGCCGGCGAGGACGGCGAAGAGGAGCGCCGCGTCCTCGACCGAGCGGCAGAGCGGACCGAGCGTGTCGAAGCGGGGGCAGAGGGGCACGACGCCGTCGAGAGGGATCGCGCCGTGCGTCGTCTTGAGGCCGACGAGATCGTTCCAGGCGGCCGGCACGCGGACCGAGCCGCCGGTGTCCGAGCCGATGGCGGCCGCCGCGAGACCGAAGGCCACGGACGTCGCGGCGCCCGAGGACGACCCGCCGGGCGCCAGTTCGGGGTCGTTGATGTTGGGCGGCGTGGCGGTGACGGGGTTCACGCCGAGGCCGGAGAAGGCGAATTCGGTCTGGTGCGTCTTGCCGAGACAGACGAGGCCGGCGCGGGTCGCGCGGGAGAGCGCCGCCGCGTCCGTGTCGGGGGTCCGGCCTTTGAGGAGCGCGCTGCCGGACTCGGTCGCGGTTCCGGCCGTGTCGACCAGGTCCTTCCAGCTGATCGGGACGCCGTCGAGCGGACCGCGCCGCAGGCCCGCGCGGGCGCGGTCGGAGGCGGCGGCGGCCTCGGCGCGGGCGCGTTCCGGCGTGGTGCGGGCGTATATCGCCGGTCCGTCGGGATGGCTTTCGATGGCGTCGAGATGGATCTCGGTCAGTTCGCGCGGATCGACGCTCCCCGCGCCGATGCCGCGACCGAGATCGGCGGCGCTCGTCCAGAGCCAGCTTTCGGACATCGGCGTTCTCCAAGGGGACGGGACTGGACGAGCGTAGCGGGCGGAAACGGCATGGACAATCGGCTTGCGCGGACGATACTCGGGCGCATGAGCGACGCGCGCGACGTGGTGATTGTCGGCGGCGGCCTGAACGGGCCGGCGCTCGCGCTCGCGCTCGCGTCGGGCGGCGTGTCGAGCGTCGTCGTCGACGCGCGCGTCCGCGAGGATCACGACGATCCGGAATTCGACGGGCGGGCCTACGCGCTGGCGCTGTCGTCGCGCCGGATGCTCGAGGCGCTGGGGTTGTGGAAGGGGCTGGCCCCGAAGGCGCAGCCGATCAACGAGATCAAGATCAGCGACGGCCGGGCGGGCGAGGGCGCGGCGCCGTGGTTCCTGCATTTCGACCATGACGAGATCGACGAGGGGCCGATGGGCCATTTCGTCGAGGACAGGTATCTGCGCGCGGCGCTGCTGGACGCCGTGGACGCGCATCCGCTGATCGACCATCGCGACGGCGTGGCGGTGACGGGCCAGGAGACCGGCGGCGCGGCCGCCAGGGTGACGCTTGAGGACGGCTCGGCGCTGAGCGGCGCGCTATTGGTCGGCTGCGACGGGCGCGGAAGCCTCGTGGCGTCGCGCGCGGGCATCCGGCGGACGGGATGGGATTACGGCCAGACGGGTCTCGTCTGCGCGGTGTCCCACGAGCGGCCGCATCACGGGATCGCGCATCAGTTCTTCATGCCGGAGGGGCCGCTGGCGATCCTGCCCTTGACCGGCGACCGGTCGTCGATCGTCTGGACCGAGGACCGCGACCGGGCGGCCTGGGTGAACGGGCTGGGCGACGCGGAGTATCTCGACGTGCTGCGGCCGCGCTTCGGGGATTTCCTGGGCGGGATCGCGCTGACCGGCGCGCGGTTCAGCTATCCGCTCGGCCTGTCGCTGGCGGAGCGGTTCATCGGGCCGCGGCTCGCGCTCGCGGGGGACGCGGCGCACGGCATCCATCCGCTGGCGGGTCAGGGGCTGAACCTCGGGCTGCGCGACGTGGCGGCGCTGGCCGAGACGGTGGTCGCGGCGCGCCGGCGCGGGCAGGACATCGGGGCGGCGGACGTGCTGTCCGGCTATCAGCGGTGGCGGCGGTTCGACACGGCGGTGCTGGCGGCGGCGACGGACGGGATCAACCGGGCGTTCTCCAACGACAACCCGGTGCTGCGGTTCGGGCGGGATCTGGCGCTGGGCCTCGTCAACCGCGCGCCGTCGCTTCGGCGGGCGCTGATCCGGGAGGCTGCGGGGCTGAGCGGGGACCTGCCCGCGCTGCTGAAAGGGCGTCCGATCTAGGCCGGGAGCAGGCCGAGGCCGCGCAGCCCGTCGATGATGAACTGGACCGCGAGGGCGGCCAGAAGGATGCCCAGAAGCCGGGTGATCACCACGACGCCGGTATGGCCGAGAAGGCGTTCGATGAGGCCTCCGGCGCGGAAGAGCGCCCAGGTGAGCGCGAGCATGGCGATCAGGACGGCGAAGACCGACGCCTGGGCGGCGACGTCGCCGGAATTCTGGCTGACGAGAAGGATCATCGCGGCCATCGATCCGGGCCCCGCGATCAGGGGCATGGCGAGCGGGAAGACGGACGGGTCCGGCCCCTCGTCGCTGGCGTGCTTCTCGCGGCGCTCGGAGCGGCGTTCGAAGAGCATGTCGACGGCCATCAGGAACAGGAGCGCGCCGCCGGAGATGCGGAACGCGGGCATTCCGATGCCGATCGTGTTCAGAAGCGTCTCGCCGGCGAGTCCGAAGGCGGCGAGCAGAGCGAAGGCGACGAGGATCGCGCGGAGCGCCACCGCGCGGCGGCGCGGTTCGGTCATGCCCTGCGTCAGCGCGACGAAGAGCGGCGCGAGGCCGATGGGATCGATGACGACGAAGAGCGTGACGAAGGTCGTGATGAGCAGCTCGGCGCTCACCGTCCGGCTTCCACGGATTCGAGGCGTTCGAGGGCCTTGATCCAGAGGGATTCGGCGCGGTTGAGCCCTTCGAGGATCTCGGCGCGCTTCTTCTGGAGTTTCTCCATCTCGCCGGGATCGGCGCGGGCGTAGAGGATCGGATTGGAGAGGCGGGAATCGATCGCCTCGCGCATCTCCTCGAGCTTGGCGACGCGCGCCTCGCATTTGCTGGCCTCGGCCTTCAGCGGCGCGGTGGCGGAGCGCGAGGCGGGCTTCGGCGTCGGGCTTCGTCCTCGCGCGCGCGGACCGGCGCGCCGCCGCGCTGCGACAGGAGCATGCGGCGGTAGGCCTCCATGTCGTCCTCGAAAGGCGCGACCTCGCCGTCGTTCACCAGCCAGAGGCGGTCGGCGACCAGTTCCACCAGATGCGCGTCGTGGCTGACGAGGATGACGGCGCCGCCGTATTCGGTCAGCGCCTGGACCAGCGCCTCGCGGCTCTCGATGTCGAGATGGTTGGTCGGCTCGTCGAGGATGATGAGATGCGGCGCGTCGATGGTGGCGATCAGCAGGCTGAGCCGCGCCTTCTGGCCGCCGGAGAGGCGCGCGACCTCGGTGGTGGCGATGTCGGCGCCGAGACCGCCGGCGGCGAGGCGGGCGCGCTGTCTGGCCGGCGCCTCGAGCGGGCGCAGGCGGGCGATGTGCTGGAGCGGAGTCTCGTCGACATGAAGCTCGTCGACCTGGTGCTGGGCGAAATAGCCGACGCGTAGTTTGGACGAGGTGATCTTGCGGCCGGTCATCGGGTCGAGACGGTCGGCGAGCAGTTTCGAGAGCGTGGATTTGCCCTGGCCGTTCGCGCCGAGAAGCGCGATGCGGTCGTCCTGGTCGATGCGCAGGTCGAGACCGCGCAGGACCGGCTTGCCGCCATAGCCGACATTGACGTTCTCGAGGCGGATGATCGGGGGCGACATCTCCTCCGGCGTCGGGAAGTTGAAGCCGGTGACGTGATCCTCGACGATGGCCGCGAGCGGTTTCATCCGCTCCAGCGCCTTGACGCGGGACTGGGCCTGGCGGGCCTTGGACGCCTTGGCTTTGAAGCGGTCGACGAAGGACTGCATGTGGGCGCGGGCGGCGTCCTGCTTCTTCTTCTCGGAGACGAGCTGTTCGAGCTTGGCGCGGCGGGTCGCGTCGAACGTGTCGTAGGGGCCCTGGTAGAAGTCGAGCTTCTTGCGGTCGAGATGCAGGATCGCGCCGACCGAGCGGTTCAGCAGGTCGCGGTCGTGGCTGATGACGAGCACGGTGTGCGGATAGCGGGCGAGGAAGTTCTCGAGCCAGATCGCGCCTTCGAGGTCGAGATAGTTGGTCGGCTCGTCCAGCAGCAGGATGTCGGGGCGAGAAAAGAGCACGCCCGCGAGCGCCACGCGCATCCGCCAGCCGCCGGAGAAATCGGCGCAGGGGCGCGCCTGGGCCGCCGCGTCGAAGCCGAGGCCGTGCAGGATCGCGGCGGCCCGGGCCTCGGCGGAATGGGCGTCGATGTCCGTCAGCCGCGTCTGGATCTCGGCGATGCGGGTGGCGTCGCGCGCCGGTCTCGGCCTCGGCGAGAAGGGCGGCGCGTTCGGCGTCGGCTTCGAGCACGGTGTCGACGAGGCTGTCGCGGGTCGCCGGCGCCTCCTGGGCCACGCCGCCGATGCGGGCGCGGCGCGGGGTCTCGATCTCGCCGCCGTCGAGCGCGAGTTCCCCCCGGATCAGGCGGAAGAGCGTGGTCTTCCCGGTGCCGTTGCGGCCGACGAAGCCGACCTTGTGACCGGTCGGGATCAGCGCCGAGGCGTCGTCGAAGAGCTTCTTTCCCTCGAGGGTGAAGCTGATGTTGCGGAATGCCAGCATGGGCGCGGATGTGGCCCGGCGCGTGAGGCTTGTCAACACGGGCGGCCTTTGCCGCCATGCGGAGCGCGCGGTGCGCGCGAGTCTTTCGGTTTGGCCCGCGCCTGTTGGCGCGCGCCGACTGCTCTCCAGGCAAGCTTGTCAGTATGAAAGCCGGACCCGCGCGGAGGCGGCGGGGTTGCGGCGGGGTGGCGCGCGGACTAGGTCACCTGCCTGACAATCGGCGGCAAGGGGCCTCGCGCGACATGACTTCGCTTTTCTCGATCCTTCTGATGCTGCTCGACGTGGTCTGGTTCATCGTGATCGCGCACATCATCATGAGCTGGCTGATCAATTTCAACGTTCTCAACCGGAACCAGCCGCTGGTCTGGCAGATCTGGACGGGGCTCGAGCGGCTTCTGGAGCCGCTCTACCGGCCGATCCGGCGGTTCCTGCCCGCGATGGGCGGTCTCGATCTCGCGCCCTTGGTGGTGATCATCGGCATCTACGCGCTGCAGATCATCCTGACGAACAACGCCGCCGCGTTCATGTGAGGCGGGATCCTCGTCTCAGGACTTGCCGAAGATGAACGCGTCGTCGCCCCAGAGCGCGCGAAGCCGCGCGTCGCGTCCGCAGGATTTGCGGTAGAAGGCGTATCGCACCGGATTCTTCCTGTAATAATCCTGATGATAATCCTCGGCCGGCCAGAACGCCCCCGCTTCGAGCACCGGGGTGACGATCTCCTGTCCGAGAACGTCCTGCGCGGCGGCGCGCGAGGCCTTGGCGGCCTCGGCTTCGGCCGCGTCCTCGGCGAAGACGGCCGTGCGGTAGCTGGGCCCCCGATCGCAGAACTGTCCGCCATCATCGGTCGGGTCGATGCTGCGCCAGAAGACGTCGACAAGCTGACGGTAGTCGATCTTGTCCGCGTCGTAGGTGATCCGCACGGCCTCGTGATGCCCGGTGCCGCCTTGGGTGACCTGCTCGTAGGTCGGGTTGTCGACGGTTCCTCCGGCATAGCCCGAGACCGTCTCGACCACGCCCGGGAGCTTGTCGAAGTCCGATTCCACGCACCAGAAACAGCCGCCCGCGACCACCAGCGTCTTCAGGGTCTGCGCGGACGCCGCGGTGGCGGCGGCCGCGAGCGCGAGGGCGAGCAGGATCGTTCTCATGGGCGGTCTCCCTTTCGAGGCGAAGAGTGGACGCGGCGGCGGCCGCCGCGCAAGTCACAAGCGGGTGAGGCTCAGCGCCGGTCGCGCGCGGCGAGAAGCCGGAGGCGCAGCGCGTTGATCTTGATGAAGCCGGCCGCGTCCTTCTGGTCGTAGGCGCCGGCGTCGTCCTCGAAGGTGACGTGGCTCTCGGAATAGAGGCTCTGGTCGGACCAGCGGCCGACGACCGAGGCGGAGCCCTTGTAGAGCTTGAGGCGGACCGTGCCGGAGACGTGCGTCTGGCTGGCGTCGATCAGGGCCTGGAGCATCTCGCGCTCGGGAGAGAACCAGAAGCCGTTGTAGATCAGCTCGGCGTAGCGCGGCATCATCTCGTCCTTGAGATGCGCCGCGCCCCGGTCGAGCGTGATGCTCTCGATGCCGCGATGGGCGGCGAGCAGGATGGTGCCGCCGGGCGTCTCGTAGATGCCGCGCGACTTCATGCCGACGAAGCGGCCTTCGACGAGGTCGAGGCGGCCGACGCCGTGTTTGCCTCCGAGCTCGTTGAGGCGGGTGAGCAGGGTGGCGGGGGACAAGGCCTCGCCGTCGATGGAGACCGCGTCGCCGCGCTCGAAGCCGATCTCGACGTGTTCAGGCGTGTCGGGCGCGTCCTCGGGGTTCACGGTGCGCTGGTAGACGTAGTCGGGGGCCTCCTGGGCCGGGTCCTCGAGCACCTTGCCCTCGGAGGAGGTGTGCAGGAGGTTGGCGTCGACCGAGAAGGGCGCCTCGCCGCGCTTGTCCCTGGCGATGGGGATCTGGTGCGCCTCGGCGAATTCGAGCAGCTTCGTGCGGCTGGTCAGCGACCATTCCCGCCAAGGGGCGATCACGCGGATGCCGGGGGCGAGCGCGTAGGCGGAGAGCTCGAAGCGGACCTGGTCGTTGCCCTTGCCGGTGGCGCCGTGGGCGACGGCGTCGGCGCCGTGCTCCTCGGCCAGTTCCACGAGGCGCTTGGCGATCAGCGGGCGGGCGATGGAGGTGCCGAGCAGGTACTGGCCCTCGTAGACGGCGTTGGCGCGGAACATCGGGAAGACGTAGTCGCGCACGAATTCCTCTCGCAGGTCCTCGATGTGGATGTTCTCGGGGCGCACGCCGAGCAGTTCGGCCTTCTTCCGTGCCGGTTCCAGCTCCTCGCCCTGTCCGAGATCGGCGGTGAAGGTGATGACCTCGCAGCCGTATTCGGTCTCAAGCCACTTGAGGATGATCGACGTGTCGAGGCCGCCCGAATAGGCGAGCACGACTTTTTTCGGTGCGGACATGGAGGTCTCCGGTTGCGCGTGTGCCGGGTGCTCTAGGGCGTTTGTCCGGGTGCGGCAAGCCTTCGGCGGGCGCCGGGGCCCGCGCCTAGGGCCGGACGCCGGAGAACAGGCCGTCGAAATAGGCGATGGTCTCGCGCAGGCCGTCCTCGAGCGCCACTTTCGGTTCCCATCCCAGCTTCTCGCGGGCGAGCGAGATGTCGGGCTGCCGCTGGAGCGGGTCGTCCTGTGGCAGGGGCCGATAGGAGATCTCCGAGCGCGAGCCGGTCATCGCCACGACCTTCTCGGCCAGTTCGCCGATGGCGATCTCGGCGGGATTGCCGAGGTTCATCGGACCGGGCAGGCCGGGACCGGTGTCCATGAACCGGACGAAGCCGTCGATGAGATCGCTGACATAGCAGAAGGAGCGGGTCTGCGAGCCGTCGCCGTAGATGGTGATCGGCTCGCCGCGCAGGGCCTGGACGATGAAGTTCGAGACCACGCGGCCGTCGTCGGGATGCATGCGCGGGCCGTAGGTGTTGAAGATGCGCGCGACCTTGATGTCGAGACCGGCCTGGCGGTGGTAGTCGAAGAACAGCGTCTCGGCGCAGCGCTTGCCCTCGTCGTAGCAGGAGCGCGGCCCGACCGGATTGACGTTGCCCCAGTAGGACTCGGTCTGCGGATGCACGGACGGATCGCCGTAGACCTCGCTGGTCGACGCCTGGAAGATCCGGCAGTTCAGACGCTTGGCGAGACCGAGCATGTTGATCGCGCCGTGCACGCTGGTCTTCGTGGTCTGGATCGGGTCGCGCTGGTAATGGATCGGCGAGGCGGGGCAGGCGAGATTGAATATCGAATCGACCTGCACGAAGAGCGGGAACGTCACGTCGTGGCGCATCACCTCGAACCTGTGGTCGTCGAGCAGATGGTGGACGTTCGGTTTGGTGCCCGTATAGAAATTGTCGACGCAGAGCACGCTTTTCCCGTCCGCGAGCAGACGGTCCGCGAGGTGCGAGCCGAGAAAGCCGGCGCCGCCGGTAACGAGGACCTGGTTCGAAATTCCCATCGGGCGCTCCGTCGATTTCCCTCGCCTCTAGCCTGTCCGGAAGGGACTTACCAGCCGCGGCGCGCGGCGGAGCGGTAGGCTCAGGTCGCGAGGGCCGCGCCGGTCTGGTAGCTGCGGACCGGCGGGACGTCCGGATCCCTGCCGATGGTCTCGCCGGTCAGCCGGTCGACGCGGCCCGTCGCGGACCCGGCGCCGCCCCAGCCTCCGTCGCCGGCGTCCGGAGCGTCCGCGTCCGGAGCCCCCGTGCTTTCCCCGGTCAGACGGTCCACCTCGCCGGTCGCCCGGCCGGCGCCGCCGAGGGTGCCGATGGCGCCTTCGCCCTCGGGCCGGTTCTCCGGATCGTCGTCGGCGACATGATCCGTCGTCGCGTCCTCGAATATTCCGACGACCTCGGCGTGCAGTTCATGCGGCACGGTCGCGGCGATGACCAGCACCCGGCCCGCCGACAGGGCGGCGTCGTATTGCCGGATGTCCTGTTCCGGAATGGCGCCGTGCTCGAGGTTCCAGGCGTGATCGCCGGAGCCTTGTCGGATGCGGACGCTCTCCTCCATCAGACCGGCCGCGCGCAACCGGCTCGCGGCCGCGTCGGCGTCCTCGCGGCGGTCGAACAGGGCGGCCACGGTGATCGGGCCTGCGCTTGCGATATCGTCCATGCTGTCCTCCTCCTCGTCGAGACCGCTGGACAACCGGGCGCGACGGCGGAGGTTCCGTCGCGCGCGGCGGAGCGCCTGCGGTGATTTGCCCGACTTGCGCTCGACGGGCGTCAGAACGTAATGTGAACATCATGAAGGCGGACCTGCAGGAAAAACTGGCGATACTGAGTGACGCCGCGAAATACGACGCGTCCTGCGCGTCGAGCGGGACGTCGCGGCGGAGCTCGCGGGACGGCAAGGGGCTGGGTTCGACGGAAGGGTCGGGGATCTGCCACGCCTACGCGCCGGACGGGCGGTGCATCTCGCTCCTGAAGATCCTGATGACGAATTTCTGCGTCTACGACTGCGCCTATTGCATCAACCGGGTGTCGTCGAACGTGCGGCGGGCGCGGTTCAGCGTGGCGGAAGTGGTCTGGCTGACCACCGAATTCTATCGGCGCAACTACATCGAGGGGCTGTTCCTGTCGTCGGGGGTGATCCGATCGCCGGACGACACGATGTCGGCGATGGTGGAGATCGCGCGGGTGTTGCGCGAGGAGCATGCGTTCCGGGGCTATATCCATCTCAAGACCATCCCGGACGCGTCGCCGGAGCTGATCGAGGCGGCGGGGCGGCATGCGGACAGGCTGTCGATCAACGTCGAGCTGCCGACCGACAGGGCGGTGAAGGATCTGGCGCCGGGGAAGGATCCGGTGACGATCCGGAGCGCGATGGCGGGGGTGCGGCTCAAGGCGGAGGAATACGCCGACCGGACGGTGAAGGGCCGTCGCAAGGGGCGCTTCGCGCCGGCGGGACAGAGCACGCAGATGATCGTGGGCGCGGACGGATCGACCGACGCCACGATCATGGCGGGAAGCGCGCGGCTGTATTCGGGCTACGGGTTGAAGCGGGTGTATTACTCCGCGTTCAGCCCGATTCCGGACGCGTCGGCGGCGCTTCCGCCGGTGCGTCCGCCGCTGATGCGGGAGCATCGGCTCTATCAGGCGGACTGGCTCATGCGGTTCTACGGGTTCTCGTCTGAGGAGCTCGGAGCCTCCGCGGCGGGATGGGATGCTGGATCTGGAGGTCGATCCGAAGCTCGCCTGGGCGCTCGGAAATCGCGGGACGTTTCCCGTCGACGTGAACCGCGCCGACCGCGAGACGCTGCTGCGGGTGCCGGGGTTCGGGACGAAGACGGTGGGACGGGTGATCGCGACGCGGCGGCACCGGTCGCTGCGCTACGGGGATCTGATCGCGATGGGGGCGGTGATGAGGAAGGCGCGGCCCTTCGTGGTGGCGCGCGACTGGCGGCCGGGCGGGCTGACCGACGACGCGGGGCTTCGGGCGCGGTTCGCTCCGGCGCCGGAGCAGCTGAGCCTGTTCTGATGCGGGTGGTGCGGCTGCCGGAGACGGGCGTGGCGGAGGCGTGGCGGGCGGCGGCGCGGGACCTCGCGTCGCGGGGCGTGCCGGGCGAGGCGGTGGAGTGGGTGCAGGGCGACGCGCCGTCTTCGCTGTTCGGAGCGGAGGAGGCGAAGGCGGACGGCCCGGCGCGG
The DNA here is from genome assembly GCA_963798765.1 of uncultured Alphaproteobacteria bacterium. Lineage (GTDB taxonomy): Bacteria > Pseudomonadota > Alphaproteobacteria > Rhodobacterales > Rhodobacteraceae > Amaricoccus. Next base: position 57,591 of record CAWCUP010000025.1, read on the forward strand.
GAGCTGAAGGTGCCGCGCGGGTTCCTCGACCTCGCCGAGAAGGTGACGCACCATTCGGATCCCGAGCGCTTCGCGCGGCTCTACGCGCTGCTGCTGAGGCTCCAGGCGCGGCCGAGGCTCTTGGAGGACGTCGCGGACGCGGGCGTGGCGCGGATCATGGAGATGCGCCGATCGGTGCGCCGGGACATGCACAAGATGACGGCCTTCGTGCGGTTCCGCGAGGTCGAGGCGGATTGCGGGCGGCGGAGTTTCTTCGCGTGGTTCGAGCCGGAGCATCCGATCACCGAGATCGCGGCCCCGTTCTTCACGCGGCGGTTCGGCGACATGGACTGGCTGATCGCGACGCCGCATCTGAGCGCGCGGTTTGTAGGGGGAAACCTGGATTTCCTGCCGGGCGCGACCCGGCCGGCGGGCGGCGGCGACCCGACGGAGGAGCTCTGGCGGACCTATTTCCGAAACATTTTCAACCCGGCCAGGTTGAAGGTCGCGGCGATGCGCTCGGAGATGCCGAAAAAGTACTGGAGGAACCTGCCGGAGGCGGCGCTGATCCCGGAGATGATCGCGGGGGCCGAGGGCAGAGTGCGGGAGATGCGGGAGCGCGAGGCTTCGACGCCGCCGGCGCGGGCGGCGCGGATCAGGGAGAGGGCGATGCCGGAGAAGGCGGAGGCGCCGGCGGGAACGATCGCGGCGCTGCGGGCCGCGGCGGAGGACTGCACCCGGTGCCCTTTGTACGCGGACGCGACGCGGGTGGTGTTCGGCGAGGGGCCGACCGACGCGGCGCTGATGTTCGTGGGCGAGCAGCCTGGGGATCAGGAGGACCTGGCCGGGCGGCCCTTCGTCGGACCGGCGGGCCGGCTCTTCGACGAGACCCTCGGCGCGGCGGGGATCGCGCGCGGAGAGGTCTACGTGACCAACGCGGTCAAGCATTTCAAGTACGTCGTGCGGGGCAAGCGGCGTCTGCATCAGCGGCCGAACGCGGGCGAGGTCAGCCATTGCAGATGGTGGCTCGACGCGGAGCGGGCGCTGGTGCGCCCGAAACTGATCGTGGCGCTGGGGGCGACGGCGGCGCTGGCGCTGACCGGCGACGGGGCGGGCGTTCTGCGGCGGCGCGGGACGGTCGAGCGGCCGGAGGGGAGCGCGCCGGTCTTCCTGACGGTGCATCCTTCGTATCTGCTGCGGCTGCCCGACGCGGAGACGCGGGCGCGGGAGACGGCGGCGTTCCGGGCGGACCTGGAGGCGGCGGCGGAATTCGTGGCTGCGTGAGGACGGGCGTGATCGCTTGGATTTCACTCTCGCGACACGCGTGTCGTTTTGAGCAACCATCGGATCATAAACGGATTTCCGGATCGCGTTAACCGCGTGGCAATCTTCACGACACGGCCGATTTCGGCCGCTTGCGCCAGACACTTAGCGATCCGACGAAGTTTTTCTTGACGGGCGACGTCGGTCCGGGATAGTTAGCCATATGGCTAAACATGAACCCGATCTCTCGCGGCTCTTCCGCGCGCTGGCGGACCCGACCCGACGGTCGATCGTGTCGCGGCTGGCGGAAGGCCCGGCGCCGGTGACGGAACTCGCCGGACCCACCGGCCTGCGCCTTCCGACGGTGATGCGGCACCTCGCGGTGCTGGAGGAGGCGGGTCTGATCGCCACCGCGAAGGACGGACGGGTGCGGTCCTGCGCCCTCGTTCCCGAGGCGATGGCCCCGGCGCGGACGTGGCTCGACGAGCAGCGGGCCGTCTGGGAGGGCCGGCTCGACCGGCTGGACGGCTACGTGACGAAACTTATGAGGGAATCCCCGAAATGAGACTGGATCTCGATCCGGAAACCGACCTGAGCTTCACCCGCACGCTCGACGCGCCCCGGGGCCTGATCTGGGAAGTGCTGGACGAAGCCCGAGCACATCCCGCATTTCTTCGTCCCCGCGCCGCACAAGGTCACGGCCGTGGACATCGACCTGCGCGTCGGCGGACGCTTCAACACGACGTTCGAGGTCGAAGGCGCCGCGATGGAGAACGTCGGCGTCTATCTGGAGGTGGAGCCCGCGACGAGGCTGGTCTTCACCGACGCCTATTCCGAGGGCTGGAAGCCCGCGCCGGAGCCTTTCATGACGGCGATCCTGCTGCTGGAGGACGCGCCCGGCGGCGGCACGACCTACACGGCGATCGCGCGGCACCGGAACCCTCAGACCCGGAAGTCGCACGAGGAGATGGGCTTTTTCGACGGCTGGGGCACGGTGGCGACGCAGCTTGAGGCCTACGCGAAAGGATTGGCGCGGTGAGTGGCGGGTTCGCGACGCTGACGTTCGAGCGCCAGGTGGCGGCGTCCGTCGCGGCGCTTTGGCAGGCCTGGACGGCGCCGGCGGCGCGGGCGGTCTGGGCCGCGCCGGCGCCGGAGGTCGAGGTGGAGTTCCTCGAGGCCGACACGCGTGTCGGCGGGCGCGAGGTCTCGCTCTGCAAGGTGGCGGGCAAGCCCGACGTCCGCTGCGAGGGCGGCTGGCTGGAGCTCTCGCCCGAGACGCGCAGCGTCGGTTACGAGGTGCTCTCATCCGAGGGCGTGACGCTCTCGGCGGCGCTGGTGACGGCGGAGTTCTCGGTCGCGGAGGGCGGCAGCCGGGCGGTCGTGACGGTGCAGCTTTCCTCGCTGGCCGAGGACATGGAGGCGGGCTACCGGCAGGGTTTCGGCGCCGGGATGGACAATCTGGCCGGTGTCGCCGGACGGACGATGGTGCTGCGGCGGGTGATAAAGGCTCCGCGCCGCGTGGTCTGGGACGCGTGGATGAACCCCGAGACCCTGCCCGAATGGTGGGGGCCCGACGGTTTCACCTGCCGGACGAAACGGATCGACCTCCGGGCCGGCGGCGAATGGGTTTTCGACATGATCGGGCCGGACGGCACGGTGTTTCCGAACCACCATCGCTACGGCGAGGTGCGGGCCGACGAGAGGTTCGACTACGCGCTGCTCTGGGGCGAGAACGGGCCGAGGCACGCCGACGCCTGGGCCGCGTTCGAAGAGCGGGACGGGGCGACGGAGGTGACGCTGGGCATGGTGTTCAGCTCCACGGCAGAGTTTCAAAGCGCCAAAGGGTTCGGCGCCGTGGAGCTGGGGCAGCAGACCCTGGGCAAACTGGCGCGCTTCGTCGGCGCGGAGTGAGACGGGCCACGCCGGACCGTCTCGCGCCGCCCGGACGACCGTCCGTCCGCGCTCAGCCGCGCTCGTCGTCGCGGCCCTCATCGCCGGCGGCCTGATCCGGCCGCGGCCCGGTCGTGGTCGCGGCGGCCGGGAGAAGTCCCGCAGCAGCCGCGGCGGACGCGTTCGAGTCGTGACGGATGTGCAGGTCGCTCTGCGGGAAGGGGATCGAGATGCCCTCCGCGTCGAAGGCCTCCTTCACCTGCCGGGTGAGGTCCCAGTAGACGGTCCAGTAATCGGCGCCGTTGACCCAGGGACGGCAAACGAAGTTGACGGAGCTGTCGGCCAGCTCGTTGACGCGGATCGTCGGTTCGGGATCCCGCAGCACCAGAGGGTGGGAGAGGGTGACCCGCTCGAGCACCTCCTGCACCTTCTGGATCGGATCGTCGTAGGAGATGCCGAAGGTGAGGTCGACGCGGCGCGTCGGGCTGGCGGTGACGTTGGTGATGACGTTGCCCCAGACCTTGGAGTTCGGAACCACGATGGTCTGGTTGTCGGGGGTCGTGACGGTGGTGGAGACGATGGAGACGGATTTGACGGTTCCGGCCACCCCGCCGATGTCGACGTAGTCGCCCTCGTCGAAGGGGCGGTTGAGCATGATCATGATGCCGGCCGCCAGGTTGCCGAGCGTGTCCTGGAGCGCGAAGGCCAGGATGAAGGACGCGCCGCCGATCAGCGCGAAGATCGGCGTGATGTTGATGCCGAGCGCGGAGAGCACGACCAGCAGGCCGATGGCGATGGTCAGCCAGAAGGCGAGCATCGCGAGGAAGCCCTGAAGCAGCTTCGAGAGGTTGGGGACGCGCGCCGCGCCGCGCCGCGCGAGGCGGCGGGAGATGCCGGCGAGGATGAAGAGCGCGATGAAGGCGCCGATGATGATGCCGCCGTTGATCAGCCATTTCAGGCCGCCCTCGGGGTTGAGCATCCAGTTCCAGCCCTGGGTCAGAAGCGTCTTCCAGTCGGAGGTGCGGGTCTGCTCGACGCGGATGCTCGCGCTGTATTTGCGGTACCGCTCGATGGCGGCGGGATCGGCGCCCTTGTTGGCCCACGCGGTGATCACCTCGGAATACTTGTCGAGAAGCGCGTTGCGGGTCTCGGTCGCGGCGGCGAGATTCTCGCGGATCTGGGCTTCGGCGTCGCCATCGGCGCCGGCAAGCGCGATCTGGAGCGCGACCACCTTCTCGGTCCCGGCCTTGACGATGCCCTGCCATTCGTCGGCGGCGGCGGCGAGATCGTCGTGGGTGAGCGGGATGAGGCGCAGCGTCAGGGTGCCGGGGTCGACGCCCGGATCGGTGACGGCCGCCGGAAGCTCCGGCGCCGCCTCCTCGGCGGGCGCCGGCGCGTCCTGCGCGAAGGCCGCCGGGCCGGAGAGGGACGCCGCCGAGATCAGCGCGACGAGGAGCAGGGACAGGACCGCCTCGGCGGTTCGGAACGGCGGGCGGACGCGCATCTGGGTCTCCGGTCTCGGTTCGCGAATGCGTCCGTCTACACGGGACGTCCGGCCGGGCGCAACATTGCGGCCGCGGCCGCGCTCAGAGCGTGATGCGGTAGCGCGCGAAGCCGTCCGGTCCGTCGCCAGCCCGCTCGATGGCGACGCCCCGCGCGCGGATGTCGTCGAGATAGGCGTCCGCGGCCGGGCCGGTGTCGAAGAGCACCGTGGCGCCGCCCGCGGGCGCGAGGGTCCAGTTGCCGTCGGCGGCGGGCTCGATCGTGCCGCGCTCGACGATGTAGCGCACGAGCGCGTCGCGGTTGGTGTCCGGCGCCTCGACGACGATGGTGGTGCCGTCGGCGCCCGGGAAGCTGCCGCCCCCGCCGGCGCGGTAATTGTTGGTGGCGACGATGAAGCGGGCCTCGGGGTCGACCGGTTCGCCCTCGAAGCGCAGGTCGACGATGCGGCTCGCGTCGGGGTTCAGCGAGCGCGCCGTCGGTGTCGTATTTCGAGGGCTGCGTGACGTCGATGGAATAGGTGACGCCGTCGATGCTGTCGAAATTGTAGGCGGGGAAGTCGGGGTCGATCAGCGGCTGGTCGGCCTCGCCCGGGGTGATCCGGTTGAAGATGCCGGCGGAGCGTTCGAGCCAGTCCTTGACCTGCGCCCCGGAGATCTCCACGGCGCGCACGGTGTTGGGGTAGAGGTAGAGGTCGGCGACGTTCTTGATGGCGATGGGGCCGGCCGGCACGTCGGTGTAGTAGTCCGGGCCGCCGCGGCCGCCGGATTTGAACGGGGCCGCGGCCGAGAGGACGGGCAGGCCGGTTATGCCGGCGGATTCGAGAAGCTGACGAACATACCAGATCTGCGCCTGGCTGACGATCTGCACCGAGGGGTCGTCGGCGACGAGGGCGAAATAGGAATGGAGCGGGGCGGTGGACCGGCCGACCTCGGCGCGGACGTAGTCGAGCGTGGCCTGGTGCGCCTCGGCCGTGGCTTCGATGGTTGGCGCGTAGTCCCCGACCAGCGGCGTGACGGTGCGGTCCTCGCCGCGCGTGTAGATCGGCCGGGCCTCCGTCTCGAAGGCCGAGACGCGCCAGGCGTCGCCGTCGCGGGTCAGCATCAGGTCGATGAGGCCCATATGCGAGCCCCAGAAGCCGGCCATGACGGCGGGCGTGCCGTCGAGCGCGCCGGTGGCCTGGTCGAGGCCGTCGCCCTCGAAATCCTCCGACGGCCAGACGCGATGCGAATGGCCGGTGACGACGGCGTCGATGCCCGCCACCCCGGCGAGATGCAGGGCGGCGTTCTCCATCCCCGGCTCGTAGGGACCGGCGTCGATGCCGGAATGGCAGAGGGCCACGACGATGTCGGCGCCTTCGCCGCGCATGACCGGGACCCAGGCGGCGGCGGCCTCGACGATGTCGCGCGTGGCGAAGTCGCCTTCGAGATGGGCGCGGTCCCAGAGCATGATCTGCGGCGGGACGAAGCCGATGAGGCCGACGCGGATGGCGTGCGGCTCGCCGGCGCCGTCCGTGATCTCGCGGTCGAGGATCACGTAGGGCGGCAGGTGCAGGTCGTCCTCGGTCGGTGTGGCGCCGAGGGAGCGCGCGAAATTGGCGCAGACGATCGGGAAACCCGCTCCGGCGTTGACACGGTCCATGAACTCCACGCCGTAGTTGAACTCGTGGTTGCCGAGCGTGCCCGCGTCGTAGCCGAGCGTGTTCATCCCGGCGATCACCGGATGGACGTCGCCATCGTTCATGCCCCGGCTGTAGGCGACCCAGTCGCCCATCGGATTGCCTTGGAGGTAGTCGCCGTTGTCGACGAGCATGGTGTTGGTCGCCTCGGCGCGGATGTCCTCTATGACGCTCGCGGTGCGGGCGAGGCCGACGGTGTCCACGGGCCGATCCGCGTAATAGTCGTAAGGTTGGACGTGGCAGTGCAGATCGGTGGTCGAGAGGATGCGCAGATGCGCCTCGCCGCCCTGGGCGCGGGCGGAGAAGGGGTGGAGCGCGACCATTCCGCCGGCGGCGGAGGCGGTGACGAGCAGGCGGCGGCGGGTCAGGGACATGGGGATTCTCCCGGGGGATGAGCGTCGCGCGATCATGGCACGGCGGAGCGGCGCGCGCGAGCGGGTATCCGGGGTTCCAAAGGTCCGCGATCCGGGTATTGATGCCGACCGGGAGGACCGATCCATGCTGAACGCGATCATCCATGGAGAGCCGGGCGCCGAGCCGCCGCTCGTGATCGCGCACGGGCTCTACGGCTCGGCGCGGAACTGGGGCGCGATCGCGCGCGGCCTGTCTTCCGCGCGGCGGGTCGTCGCCGTCGACATGCGCAACCACGGCGACAGCCCGCACGATCCGGTCCACGCCTACGAGGAGATGGCGGCGGATCTCGCGGAGGTGATCGACGCGCATGGCGGCCGGGCTGACGTTCTGGGGCATTCGATGGGCGGGAAGGCGGCGATGGTGCTGGCGCTGACCGAACCGGCGCGCGTGGAGCGGCTGATCGTGGCGGACATCGCGCCGGTGGAATACGCGCACAGCCAGATCGCCCATGTCGAGGCGATGCGGAGCGTCGATCTCTCGGCCGTCACGCGCCGGTCGGACGCCGACGCGCAGCTCGCCCCGCTGTCCCCCGACCGGGCCTTGCGCGCGTTTTTTCTTCAGAGCCTCGTGGTGGAGCCGGGCGGCGCGCGATGGAAGCTCAATCTCGACGCCCTCGGGGACCAGATGGAGGAGATCATGGGCTTCCCGCCGCTCGACGCGGAGTTCGAGGGGCCGGCGCTGTTTCTGCGGGGCGGCGCGTCCGACTATGTCGGCGACGCGCACCGGCCCCGGATCCTGGAGCTTTTTCCGGCCGCGCGGTTCGAGACGATCCCCGGCGCGGGCCACTGGCTGCACGCGGAGGCGCCGGACGCGTTCCGCGCGGCGGTGACGGCGTTTCTCGACGCGCCGCGTTAGCCTCTGGACGCGGCACGCCCCGGTTGATACTGGGACCGCGTCGCCGCTGTAGCTCAGCTGGTAGAGCACGTCATTCGTAATGATGGGGTCGGAGGTTCGAGTCCTCTCAGCGGCACCAAAACCCTTCATAAAAGTTAGTCTTAACAGACTGTTGACGGAATCTATGGCCTGTCTATCCCCCTAATTATCCCCTTGCATTGGCTCGATGCGGCTGAGTCTCGCGCCAGATTTTGCTCTTTGCGCACCATTCGATCCTCACTTGGGCGACGCCCTGACCGCGTTCCACATCATCGCCGAGCCAGCGCCGCAGTTCGCGCAGCGCATCTCCTTCCCAATGTGCTGCAGCCGCATGTAGCTCTGGTACCGGTCGTGAAGCCGGTGAGGCGCGATTCGCCACTTCCGGCCGTAACCCATGCACTCCGCGTCGACGGCATCGGTGGCTTTGACGTCCTCCAGCCGGACGGAATAGCGGGGGCCGAGAATGAGGCGCTCGTATGGCATTGGGGAACATTGCACGAACATTCGGAGAGCCGCCACCGCCGTCTTTGCTCTCACGGCGTGCGAAACGTCAGTGGCCCCGCAGGCCGCTTCTCACAACGAAGCAAACGTCGGTCAAATGCTGGCCAACGACGGCAGAGCGGACCTTCTGCTCACTGCCATAGAATGAACAAACCGACGTGAACGGCCCGAGCCGGCCATTCGAGACGTGTCGCGACGCTGCGCAGCGTTTCCCCAGAGCCGCCGATCATGTGCAACGCAGCATCTTGACCCTCGAGAGGTCGGCTGTGCGGACCTTTCTGCCGTTCGTCCACCTGCTGGAAAAAGACGCCACCGGCCCTTACCGGCCCTTCGCGCCACATCAGGACACTGCGCTGCGATTCAACACCGAATGAGCCGGCGTTGCATGACGCCCTTGCCGAGAACCGGAGCGCGGTCGGTCCCATCGGCAAACAGAAGCTTCCGGTCATCGCGATGGGGTCGGACCAGACCGCCCGGAGAAACTCCAAGGTGGATCGGTGGCGCGGGGAGGATCTCCGGGGCCGGATGCCCGACGCGGTCAAGAAGACCCCGCGAAGACATGGCTTTCCGTGGACTTCGCGGCCGATGTCGTGGACGGAACCGGACGACGTCTCGACGGTTGGAAGTGACGCAGACAAAAGGGGACGGAAGCCATGAAACGCACTGGATCGGCGATCTGGAAGGGCGGGATCAAATCGGGAGGCGGAACGGTTTCAACCGAGAGCGGGGTCCTCGACGCCGTCGAGTACGGGTTCTCCAAACGCTTCGGCGACGAACCCGGCACGAACCCGGAAGAACTCATCGGCGCGGCGCACGCGTCGTGCTTCTCGATGGCGCTGTCAGGCGCGCTCGAATCCCGTGACATGACGGCCGACAGGATAGAGACGTCGGTCGAGGTGACCGTCGGGCCGATTGAGGGCGGATTCGAGATCTCCAAGGCGCATCTGACGGTCCGAGCCACGATCCCGGGAGCCGACGCGGGGAAATTCGCCGAGGCAGCGAACGAGGCGAAGTCCGGCTGTCCGGTCTCCAAGGCGCTCGGCGCGATCGAGATCACGATGGACGCCGCCCTGACGGAGTGACCCGGCATACGGCGCAATGCTGTACCTGCGTGGATAGGCGTGATATTCTGAGTCCTATCAGCGAATTGGGCGACCTATGGCTCAAGGCGGCGTGACCGTACTCGTCGGCACCACCAAGGGCGTCTTCCTGCTGACTGGCGGGAAGGCACGATCGGGATGGGATGTCTCAGGGCCGTTCTGCGACGGCTGGCCGATCAACCACGTCGTCGGCGACCCGGCGACGGGCATGCTCTGGGCCGGCGGCGGCGGAGATTGGCAGGGTGCCGGTGTCTGGCGTTCCGAAGATGAAGGCCGCACGTGGAGTGTCGCAAGGCTCACCCGAGGCTCGATGGATGACTGGGCCGCAGAGGACCCGGACTTCGCCGAAATGATCGGGTGGACCGAAACGCCTCTGCCGTTCGAGGCGGGGTTCTCCCAAATATGGTCGCTGCATCGCGCGGGCGAAACGCTCTACGCGGGAACGAAACCCGCGGGCCTTCTGGCGAGCGGGGACGGCGGCGTGACTTGGGAGCGTGTACGGGGTCTCGACGAACATCCGTCCTCCGACAGCTGGACTCCCGGCGCCGCCGGTCTCGTTCTGCACACGATCCTTTCCGATCCGTCCGACCGGCGCAAACTCTGGATCGGCATTTCCGCCGCCGGCGTTTTCGCGACAGAGGACGGCGGCGAGACTTGGGAGCGGCGCAATCGACTCTCGAACGCCGAAGCTTGCTCGCAACACGACCACCCGGCCGCGCCGCGAGACGGCGAGACCGGCCACTGCGTCCACAACATCGTACGCGCGCGTGGAGACGGCGACCTTCTTTACCAGCAGAACCACCACGGGGTCTGGCGCTCCTCCGACGGCGGCCGGAGTTGGGACGACATCACCGAGGGGCTTCCATCGACCTTCGGGTTTCCTATCCACGTCCACCCGCGCGACCCCAACACGATCTGGACCATCCCATTGAACGGCAACTCGTCGGGTCGGTTTCCGCCCGATGCCGCGGCGGCGGTCTGGCGCTCGCGGGACGGTGGTGGGCATTGGGAGGCGCTGCGCGAGGGATTGCCACAGCGGAACTGCTTTTTCACAGTGCTCCGCCAGGCGATGGCCGGCGACGCGCGGGATCCGGCGGGCGTCTATTTCGGCACGAACAGCGGCTCGGTTTTCGCAAGCCTTGAAGAGGGCGACACCTGGAACGAGATCGCGCGGCATCTTCCGACCGTCCTCTCCGTCGAGGTGCTCGATCGCTTACCCTGATCCGGGCCTGACGGCCGGATCAGGGTAAGCGTCCGGCGTGACCGCGTGAGCACGGCGGTGCAAAATTCTGCCAGGGAAGCGGCGTGATGGTCGCGCTGCGGGCTGAGTGAAACTCGGCCACTTTGGCCCTTTCTGGCGACAGGGAGGGCGGGGGATTTTCATCGTGGAGCTTTACATGAAGGTGCGTCTCGCCTATGAATAAGCGTCGAACAATGACCCTCCCGGTGGGAGAGGCAATCCACTGATATTGCAGGTCGGATCCCGATTCTGGCGGGGTCCCAATCGGCGCTCTGTGGAACCGCGTTGGAAATCATATAACCCTCTTCTTTTGAATGGGTTGCTCGGTGTTCTGGGAGGGCCCCGTTTCAGTGCTTGTTCACAATCGGAACGCCGCACTGCAGAACAGACTGCCGGTTTCGTTGCCTTTCGAACGTCAGCTTTACATAGGAGCGCCGATTGGGCTCGCACCCGCGGTGAATAGCTGCTTGCCGCCCTTTGGATCTAATACCGTGCCTTGTCCGGAGGTCTCAAGAAGGCTCGAAGCCGTCGCTCACCCCCAGTTCGCCCAACGACCGCTTCCGACCACGGGGGTCCGCTTGGCAGGGCAGCCTGCTGAAATCAGGGAAGAACCTGCGTTTTGCGAATGGCCGCTTCCGAAGCGCAGGTCAAACTCGGCCCGCTGCATCGCCGCAAGGCGCCTTCGAGCCCAAAGCGGCGGCTTTGACCCCGCGACCTTCGTTCATGCAGCAAACTGATCGCCCCGGTCAGTCCGAGAGCCGCGCTGCATCGCAGCCAAGAAAGCGGTCGTCGGTCGTAGGCGCAGCAAGGTTTCGGGAGCCGATGACCGAATTGCGGACTTTTCCGCCATTCGCCGTTGTCTGCCCCATCGTTGCAAACGGC
>CAWCUP010000026.1:0-100553 GCA_963798765.1 uncultured Alphaproteobacteria bacterium
CGGCACGTCTAGCGGCTCCTCGCTGGACGGTCGCACCAGTCCCAGGTCAATGGTTGGCGAGGTCTGCAACTTGACCTCCAGCAACTGGTTCCGAACATCGGGGAAGCGCCCATCGTCGCGATAGTCAGCATAGCCCAGAAGCTCGCAGACAATGCGGTGCAGCGCGGCACCCCTGTTGCGTTCCTGGATCCCAACCGGCATCGGGGAACGACCGGCCAACCGCGCCGCGCAGCCGCTCGAAAACCTCGCCAATGGGCAGGATGAGGCCGTCCGCTGGATGGTCTATCGGGCTGACGGTCTGGGCTAGGTTTGCCCCGGCCCGGATGTGGGGCAGGAGGGCGTCGGTGTCGGCCGGGAAACCAGTTCTTCAGATGCTGCTCCCGGAACCAGCCGCGCCTGATATTTCTGTGTCAGCGTGCCGGTGGTGTCGAGCTGCGCCAGCTCCTCTCCATTGACGACCTTGACCCGCGCAATCTGGTCTGCCTCATCGACACGCAGGATGACATAGCGGCGCGTTGGGAAAGCTCCTCGTTCCGACCCAGGTTGTTCGCCTTCTGGGCATAGGTGTCGAACATCTGGCCCACAAAGCGCGGTTGCGTCTTTTTGAAACTCAGGGACGGGATAACCCAGCGCCCGGCAGACGCTCTCCTTGACCACCTTCGAGCGCGTCCTGAGCGCAAGTCCGGCGAGGCCGATTCGCGCAGCCGCTCGTCGAGGAGTACCTCGAGCTCGGGTGTGGGGACCCACAGGTCAGGATCGCCAATTTCAATGGGATCATAAATCGTGAGACCGCTAGCCGCGATTGCCTGAGTGTAGTCTTTGCCCATTTTGCCCCAACGTCCTGAGTTTTGAGGAGGTTAGCAGCCAAGCTCGCGATCTACTAGATTACGATTGAAGGTCGCTGTGTGAGCCGTAGGCGTCGCCCCAGTTAAATTCTGCTGGAGACGCGCTCGGGCGCGCAAGCTGTCGTAGACGCCTACCTCATCGGCTGCGTGGCGTTGGGGGTCTCAAGAGGCTAGCTGCTTGGCTGGGCTGGAATCACGCGGTTACCCAAGGCCATGATATGCTCGGCGATGGGCGAACCCCGTCCATGCGGATGCCCAAAGGAGGTAGTAGAGGGGATTTCCCTTTGGTGTTTGTGACGAGGCTCGGGCTCACCGCATTGCCAAACGCCTCGCTTTAGTCGGCCATGATATAGTCCAAAAGCCGAATTCAGCCGCCGCCTCCTCCTTCTTGAACGGCATTCGAGCCAAACAGATCATTATTTGCCTCGCGATAGGCAAGTTCGTGCCATTCGTGCGTTCCGAAACACGCGTCCAACATGCTGGATCCAGTTTTCGCGGATTTGACCGTCGCGCTTATTAGCCGATTGATAGCCATAGCTAGCGGAAAATTGATGATCACATCAACTTTCTTCGTCTCTGCAAGAGACAGGATCGTCTGCCAGTGAAGATGAGGTCCATAGGGGTCGAGGAAGGCCACGCCTCGGGCCATCGGGGTTGCATGAAACCGCCTTGCAAGCCTCTGCACACCTGCGTTCGCGTCGCCTTCCTCAATCTGAATTTCTTTATCCGGATATGTGCGTTGTAGCTGGCGCAAAAGGTCAGCACGGCGCGGATCGGCGTCGAAAAAGAAGTACCGATCGAAACCGCGGCCGGTGGTCAATGCGCGCACCGGCGACCCGGCAATGAATTCCTCTTCGGCGGCAGCCTGCTCCCCATCGAGGAGCAAATCGACGCCCTGATCTTCTATTGGTGCGCTTCGCAGCCTTGACCAGCCCGCACCGGCGAAAGCGTCGATGTAGATCAGCTTGAATCGTTGGTTCTGCATCACGCGATGGTAGGCCGCGAGATACTGCTCGAGTGCGTCGAGCTTGCGCTTCGCCCAAGGACCAACCGTGTTTTGTCTATGAGCCCTCCTCAATCGTCCCGCCTCAACCTGTCAATGCTTGGAGGATCGGCCGCGGCACGATCTTCGTCGGGAACCCATTCCATTCCTCACCGTCGAGAAGTCGCCCTCCGGACTTCGGCCGCGCGCCCCCCCACTGCTTGAAAAAAAACGCGACGCCGTCACGCTCGCAAGTATCACGTAGAAGCCGTGCCCACTCCGGCCGCATCGGCCGCGCGCCTGGACCGCTCTCGCCGCCAACGATCGCCCACGCAATTCCGTGAAGGTCGACCTCGTCGATTGGCCCGAGTAGGGGTTCGAAGGAAATGAAGCGGGCCTCGGAGTTCACACATTTTAGGTGGCCGATGCGGCTGACATGCGCTGCGTCCTCGACCGAGACACCAAGCCAGATGTGCGGGGGTACCGGCCCTCCGTCGTAACGCGCCTTCACGTAGTTGCGCATGAGGGAGCTGCGCTTCGTCAGGACCTGGAAGACATGCCAGTCCGCTCGCTCCATCGTATCGAAAACCTGGTCGATGTATGCGCGGTCAACGTCCTTGTGGAAAAGGTCGCTCATGGAGTTTACGAAGATCATCCGCGGCCGCTTCCACAGCAGAGGCTGCTGCAGTCGAGACGGCCAGAGCCTCAAGTCGAAACCTTGCTCGTAGGGGTGTCCATCAATTCCACGCCAGCGCTCTGCGAAACGCTCGGCGTAGCAGTTGTCACAACCCGGACCGACCTTGGTGCATCCCGTCACCGGGTTCCATGTTGCGTCCGTCCATTCGATGTCAGACTTCTGGGCCAACTGCTCGCCTCCCTGTTTTTAATTGCAAAGCTAGCACAACGGGTGACTTGGCACAAAGCCAGAACATATGCTGCGTGGGAATTACCGCTTTGCCGCCAATCAAGGCGGAGTTCGATTTCAGTTCCTTCTGGAAGACGTCCCTGAAATCGAAGTGTTCAGCCGCAACTCGGACAAAGCGAAAGTTTTTCAGTGACTTGGCGGGCTATTCACCGAAACCGCGCAGTCATCAGGTCCGGAGAATATCGGCCCGGAGAGACCGCTTCCGGGCCTCCTGGGCGAGGCCAGTGCTCAGCCCCACCCGCATAACCCTCGAAAACAACGGAGAAAATCCGGCCGCAGCCGGATCGGGAGAACGCTTTCGCGAGGGCAAGTGGCGGAGAGACAGGGATTCGAACCCTGGGTGGAGTCACCCCCACAACGGTTTTCGAGACCGCCCCGTTCGACCACTCCGGCATCTCTCCAGTCCGGCGACGTGCATAGGCGGCCAGCCGGCGGGGCGCAAGACCCAAGACGCGGCTCAGCAGGCGGTCCGCGCCCTTTCGACCATCACCGACAGCACCTCGTCGGGGTCGCGCGTCCACCAGTCGGCGGCGGAGAAGATCTCGACCTCGGCGAGGCCGTCGAAGCCCGCGGCCTCGACCATCGACCTGATCCCCGCGATGTCGATCACCCCGTCGCCCATCATGCCGCGGTCGGTCACGAGATCCCTCGTCGGGTTCAGCCAGTCGCAGATGTGGAACGCCAGAAGGCGGTCGCGACCCGCGCGCCGGATCTGCGCGGCGAGGTCCGGATCCCACCAGACGTGGTAGACGTCGAGCGCCACGCCGATCCCGTCTCCGATCCGGTCGCAGAGATCGAGCGCCTGGCCGAGCGTGTTGACGCAGGACCGGTCGGCCGCTGTCATCGGATGCAGCGGCTCGATCGCGACGGGCAGGCCGGCCTGACGCGCGTATTCTGTCGTGCGCGCGAGCCCCTCGGCGACGATCTCCCGCGCGCCGTCGAGATCGCGCGACCCCGGCGGCAGGCCGCCAACGACCATGACGAGACAGGCCGCGCCGATGGCGGCCGCCTCGTCCACGGCGCGGCGGTTGTCGTCCAGGACCGCCCGCGTCAAGTCGCCCTCGGCGGTGAACCAGCCGCCCCTGCACAGACCCGTCACGGTCAGGCCGGCGTCGCGGATCATCCGCGCGCCGCGTTCGATTCCGGCCTCCCGCAGCCCGTCCCGCCAAGGACCGATCCCGCCGATCCCGTTGCGGACGCAGCCCTCGACGCATTGCGCCAGGCTCCATCGCTTCGACACCGTCGCGGTATTGAGCGACAGCCGCTCCGGCGGGATCACGCGCCCACGTCCCAGCCGCGGGCCGCGAAGACGGGCTTCGCCCGCGCCGCGACCGCGTCGGGATCGTCGAAGAGCCCCGCGTCATTGGCCATCAGAATGATGTCAGCCAGATGCAACGTGGAGCGCGCGCTCTCCTGGCCGCCGATCATGGTGAAATGATCCTGATGGCCGTTCAGATACGCCATGAACACCACGCCGGTCTTGTAGAAGCGCGTCGGCGCTTTGAAGATGTGCCGCGACAACGGAACGGTCGGATCGAACGCCTCGCGATAGGCCTTGCGGTCCCCCGCGCCCAACGCGCCCAGCGCCCGCGCGGCGGCCCCGGCGATGGGATCGAAGATGCCCAGCAGGGCGTCCGAATACTCCTCGCCGTCGCCCTCGATCAGGTCGGGATAGTTGAAGTCGTCGCCGGTATACATCCGCACGCCCGCCGGAAGGCGCCGCCGCATCGCGATCTCCTTGTCGGCGGAGAGCAGGGAGACCTTGACCCCGTCGACCTTCGCGGCGCTCGCCCCGATGGCCGCGAGCGCGGTCTCCATCGCCGCCATGTGGTCCCGGGCGCCCCAGTATCCGGCGAGCGCGGGGTCGAACATCTCGCCCAGCCAATGCAGGATCGCCGGCCGCTCCAGCCCGCCCAGAACCCGCTCGTAGACCCGCAGGTAATCCTCCGGCCCGCGCGCCGCCGCCGCCAGCGCCCGCGACGCCATCAGGATGACGCGGCCGCCCGCCGCCTCGACCGCCTCGCATTGCGTCTCGTATGCGCCGATCACGTCGTCGACGCTCACGCCCGCCCCTGGGGCGAGATGGTCCGTCCCGGCCCCGCAGGCGATCAGATCGTCCGGACCGGCCCGGTCCAGACTGCGCCGGATCAGCTCGAGCGATGTGGGCCAGTCCAGTCCCATGCCGCGCTGCGCCGTGTCCATCGCCTCCGCGACGCCGAGACCGAGGCTCCAGAGATGGCTCCGGTACGCGAGCGTCCTGTCCCAGTCGATCGGCGCGTCGATCCACGGATCGGCCTCCGCCAGCGGATCGGCCACGACGTGCGCCGCGGCGTAGGCGACGCGGTTCCATTTCCCGGCCGGCCCAGGCGCCGGTGCGGCCTGCAAGGTCACGATGTCGCTTCCGCCACCCGCGACGGGCAGTCTGAGGTTCCGCGTCATGTCACGCCTCCAACGCCGGAACGTCGATCCAGCGACGCTCCTTCCAGCTTCTGATCCCGAGTTCCGCCAGCTGCACGCCCTTGGCGCCCTCCAGCAGCGTGTAGGCCCAGGGACCGTCCTCGGCCACGTGGCGCAGGAACTGCTCCCACTGCACCTTGAAGCCGTTGTCGAACACCCGGTTGTCCGGCACCTCCTCCCAGTCTTCGAAGAAGTCCATCGCCTGCGGCACGTCGGGATTCCACACCGGCTTCGGCGTGTTCACCCGGTGCTGGCTGAAGCATCGGTGCAGGCCGGCGACGGCCGAGCCGTGCGTCCCGTCGATCTGGAAGGTCACCAGATCGTCGCGCCGCACCCGCGTGCACCAGGACGAGTTGATCTGCGCGATGATCCCGCCTTCGAGCTCGAACGTCGCGTAGGCCGCGTCGTCCGCGTCGGCGTCGTAGCGTTCGCCGTTCTCGTCCCACCGGTCGGGAATGTGCGTCGCGCCCATGCAGCTCACAGCCCTGACCGGCGCCACGACGTTGTCGAGCACGTAGCGCCAGTGACAGAGCATGTCCGAGATGATCCCGCCGCCGTCCGCCGCGCGGTAGTTCCAGGACGGCCGCTGCGCCTCCATCCAGTCGCCTTCGAACACCCAGTATCCGAAGTCGCCCTTCACCGACAGGATCCGACCGAAAAATCCGGAATCGCGAAGACGTTTCAGCTTCAGCAGGCCCGGCAGGTCCAGCTTGTCGTGGACGATCCCGTTCTTGACGCCCTTCTCTCTGGCGTACCGCGCGATGGCGACGGCCTCGTCCAGTTCCTCGGAGATCGGCTTCTCGCAATAGACGTGCTTGCCCGCGTCGATGGCGCGGCGCAGCAGACCGGGCCGCAGCCTGGTCGAGGCCGCGTCGAAGAACACAGTGTCGTCCGGATCGGCCAGAGCCGCGTCGAGATCCGCGCTCCAGCGGGCGATCCCCAGCGAGTTCGCCAGCGCCTCGATCTTCGCCGCGTTCCGCCCGACGATGATCGGATCGGGCATCAGCCGCGTCCCGTCCGCGAGCGCCACGCCGCCCTGGTCGCGGATCGCCAGTATCGACCGGATCAGATGCTGGTTCTTCCCCATCCGCCCCGTGACGCCATGCATCACGATCCCAATTCTCCGTTCGCCCATGTCAGCCCCCTCGATGTCCATTGCGTTCCGGCTCCGGCCGCAGGAACCGGATGATCATCTCGCCCAATTCCGCGCTCCGCCGCGCCAGCCACTCGGCGTCGATGGGCTTCCCGAAGACCGCCCGCAACGTGTGGATGTTGGCCACCGGGAAGTAGCAGAGCGACGCGATCGTGATGTAGAGATCCACCGGATCGACTCCCGCACGGAACACGCCGGCGGCGGCGCCCCGCCGCAGGACGCGGCCAAGCTCCTCGATCAGCGGCGACTGGATCTCGGCCACGTCCGCGATCTCGCGCACCGTCGCCCCGCCCAGCAGGTTCTCGGTGTTCAGCATCGAGATGAACCACGGCTTCTCGACGAAATGCGCCTGCGTGAACGCCACAAGCGCCCGGATCGCCGCCTCCGGCTCCCTGCCGCCGAGGTCGAGCTCGCGCTCGCCGGCGCGGATCTGGACGTAGGCCTCGCGCAGCGCGGCGGCCCAGAGCCCGTCCTTGTCCCCGAAATAGCTGTAGATCATCGGTTTCGAGACGCCCGCCCGCTCGGCGATGGCGTCGATCCGCGCGCCCGCGTGCCCGAGATCGGCGAACTCGGCCAGCGCCGCGTCAAGAATGGCCCGCCGCGACAGCGCCGCGTCCCGGCGGGGCGGTCTGCGCCCGGCCGCCTTCACGCGTCCGCCTCCGTCCGTCCCAAAAGCCGCCCGAGGCCCCGCCGCACCGCCGGCACGCTGAACAGCACGACCGCGACGACCATGACGCAGAACATCGCGGAGATCGGCCGGGTGAAGAACGGCGACAGGTCCCCGTCGCTCAGCGTCAGCCCCCGGCGCAGGCTCTTGTCCAGCAGATCGCCGAGGATGATCCCGAGCACCAGCGGCGCCATCGGATAATTCATCTGACGCAGCACGAACCCGATCAGCCCGAACGCCACCATCACCTGAACGTCGAAGAGCCGCTGCGAGAGCGCGTAGGGTCCGATCACGCAGAGCGTGAAGACCACCGGCATCAGGAACTCGCGCGGAATGCGCAGCACCTGCACGAACACCCGCGTCAGCGACAGCCCGAACACCGCGATCGCGACCGTCGCCATCACCAGCATCGCGGCGACCGAATAGATGAAGTCCGGCTGCTCGATCATGATCATCGGGCCGGGCCGGATCCCGTGCAGGAACAGCGCCGCGATCAGCACCGCCGCCGGCGCCGATCCCGGCACCGCGAGCGTCAGGGCGGGGATCAGCGCGCCCGGCACCACCGCGCTGTTGCCGGTCTCCGCCGCCGTCAGGCCCTCCTGCGAGCCTTTGCCGAACCGCTCCCGCTCGCGGCTCAGGCGACGCGCCATCGCGTAGGAGGCCCAGGCGCCGATGTCCTCGCCGACGCCCGGAATGATCCCGACGAGCGTGCCGATCACGCCCGAGCGCAGCACCGTGAACTTGTAGCGCCAGAGGTCGGCGAGCCTCGGCAGCACCCTGTCGCCGCCCGCGCGCCCCTCGACCATCTCGGCGCGCGCGCGCCACATCACCGTCAGCACCTCCGCGAAGCCGAACGCCCCGACCATCGCGGGAATGAGCCCGATGCCGCCGTTCAGCGGCTGAAGCCCGAAGCTGAACCGGATATGCGCGTGGATGCCTTCGCTGCCGATCATGGCCACGCTCAGACCCAGGATGCCCGCGATGTAGCCCTTGAGCGGATGGTCCCCGCCGGTCAGCTGGCCCGAGATCACGATGCCGAACACCGCGAGCCAGAAATACTCGAACGACCCGAAACTGAGCGCCACGTCCGCCAGCGGCGGCGCCAGCAGCACCAGAAGCACGATCCCCACCAGCGTCCCGAGCGCCGAGCCGGCCGTGGCCAGCGCCATCGCGTAGCCCGCCTTGCCCTGCTGCGCCAGCGGATAGCCGTCGAGCGCGGTCGCGGCGCTCGCCGGCGTGCCGGGAATGTTCAGAAGGATCGCGCTCCGCGACCCGCCGTATATCGCGCCGACATACATGCAGATCAGCACGAGGATCGCCGTGTCGCGCTCCATCGTGTAGGTCAGCGTCGTCAGGAGCGCCACGCCCATCGTCGCCGTCAGGCCGGGCAGGGACCCCACGAAGATCCCCAGCAGCGTCGACCACGCGACGTGCATCAGCATGACGGGCGTCATGAACGCCAGAAGCGCGGCTCCGAGCCCCGCCAGACCGTCCATCAGGGAAGCCTCACCAGAAACCCGTAGCGGAACAGGACCGCGACGGCGACCGCGACCACCACTCCGAACGCGACCGCGACGATTGCGCGCCGCACGGCTCCACGGCCGCCCGGCGCCGGCCGCGTGAACCACCACACGAACCCGGCGATGTAGATCGCCGTGGCGACGACGAACGGTACCTGCCCGACAAGCGCGACGGCGTAGAACACGCTCCATCCGGCCGCGATCCCGAGATCGCGCCACAACTCGCCGCTCTCGCCGGCCTCGCGCGCTGCGCCCCGCGCGCCCGTGAAAAGCAGCACCGCGCAGCCCATCAGCGCGACGCCCAGCATCATCGGCACGAGGCCCGGAATGCTGGCCGGATGGATGTGCCGCGCCTCGAGCCGGTCCATCGTGAACCCGCCCCAGGCCATGCCCGCGCCGAGCGCGAACAGCGCCAATGCGGTGATCCTGTCGGCGGCAGGAGAATTGAGGGACATCGTCGATACCCGTCGCGGCTTCGGGGCGTTGGGAAGGACGGGATCCGGGGCAGGGGCCCCGGACCGTCGTTTCACCGGATCACGGGGATCCGGCCGGTGGCGGTCACTCCGCCGGGCAGGTGATGCCGATCTCGGACGGATCGATCACCGCCTCGCCGCGGGTCACGCGGGCGCAGGCCTCCGAGATCACCACCGGCATCGTCTTGTCCATCGCCTCGGCGCCATAGGCCGGCGCGAACACCGCGCCCCGGTCGTTGGCGTAGGTCCTGAGCGCGTCGGACGTCATGACGTGGTCGGCCCAGGCCTTGTCCACCGCGTCATAGACCTCCTGGGGCGCCCCGGCCGGGATCAGGATGCCGAAATAATCCGGCGCGATGTGCATGTCCGGAAGCCACTCGGTCACCGGCGGGATCGGATCGATCCCCTCGATCTCGAGCGGCTGGTCCGACAGGACCGCGAGCGCGCGGATCTTGCCGCCCCGGATCATCTCGGCCTGTTCGACCGCCAGCTGCGTCGTCGCGACGACCTCGCCGGACGCCGCCGCGATCACAGCCGGGTTGCCGCCGTCATAGGTCACCGCGCGGGCGTTGATCTCGCCGCCCGTCGCCTCGTTGAGCGCCGCGAGCGCCATGCCGCCGGACGAGTTTATGCCCGCCGTCCCGACCGTCACGTCGCCATTCTTCATCGCCTCCAGCAGTTCGCCGAAATCCTGGTAGGGCGCGTCCGCGTTCACGCTGACCACCGGCACGTTCGCGACCGACAGATAGATGACGTAATCCTCGATCGACGTGTCCTCGATCAGCCCGGTGACGGCGTAGGTCGCGTTGTTGGCGATCGCGTTCGCCGTCCAGGTGTAGCCGTCGCGCGGCGCGTCGAGAGCGGCCTGCGTTCCGATCGACCCCGACGCGCCGGGCTGGTTCACCACGACGACGCTGGTACCCAGCGCCTCTTCCAAAATCGGCGCCACGACGCGCGTCACCTGGTCGGTGGAGCCCCCCGCCGACCACGGCACGATGATGTTGATCGGCCGGTCGGGCGCCCATTCCGCGAGCGCCATCGTTCCCGACAGGCACAGCGCCAGAGCCGGCGCGACAATTCCAGTGATTTTTCCAGAATTCATTTCCGGTTTCCTCCCTTGCTACCAACCGGTAGGTAAGCAGCCGCCGGGAACTCTGTCAACGTCGGCATTCATGGCCTCCGGCCGGCCGAAGACCAAGTCCAATTCCGGCGTTAACGAAGTGTCAGCTTTTGAAACATGAATGAAAACATGTGCTTGGTATAGGTTCACGCGTGGACATTCCGATTCCGGCGGCCTCGCGCGCTTGCCGCGACGGACGAGCGTCGGCGTGGCGCGAACCGCGCCCGACGCATGCCGGACCGGTGAGACCGGGGCCGTCGCCAGGCCGGGATCCGCCCGCTTTTACCGGTTTCACTTGCATTTCAGGCCTGATTCGAACATGTATGTCGCGCTGCGTTACCACGATCGACCACTGTCACCCTCACGGCTGCAGGCTCTCGATTATGCTCTGACTGCGCCGGGCTGCCGCACAATGCGGGCAGCGACTGAGTAGGAGACATCACGATGGCCAAAGGCACCGTGAAATGGTTCAACCCGACCAAGGGTTTCGGCTTCATCCAGCCCGAGGGCGGATCCAAGGACGTTTTCGTCCACATCTCGGCGCTTGAGCGCGCGGGTCTGACCCACCTCGACGACGGCCAGAAGGTCACTTACGACCTCGAAGCCGGCCGTGACGGTCGCGAATCCGCCGCCAATCTGGCGCTGGCCGACTGAACCGACGATCCGGGCGCGCTTCGAGCGTCGCCCGCCGAGGCGCGAGCCTCCGCAGAAACCCGGCCCGCCGCTTCAGGCGGGCTGATTTTTTTGTGGCGTGACTTTTTTTGCGGCGGGGCTTCCGTCCGGTCAGGCGCCTTCGATCAGCGACATCGTCACCCAGCGTTCGATCGCGTCCGCGCGCTGCGCGCCGGTCTGCCGCGCGATCTCCCTGCCGTTCCGGTAGAGGATGAGGAGCGGGATGCCGCGGATGCCGTGCGACCGCGACACCTCGGGATGCGCCTCCGTGTCGATCTTGGCGAAGCGCGCCCGCCCCGCGAGCGACGTCGCCGCCTTCGCGAATTCGGGCGCCATCGTCCGGCAGGGACCGCACCAGGGCGCCCAGAAATCCACGACCAGCGGCAACTGATCCGACCGGGACGCCTTCGACAAAGTCGCGGGGTCCAACTCGCGCACTTTCCCGTCCGTGAGTTTCGCGCCGCACACGCCGCATTTCGGTCCCGCCGCGACGCGGTCCGCCGGCAAGCGGTTGACCGCCCCGCATTCCAGACAAGCGACCTTCACATCGTCGGCCAAGCCCATCTCCCCTCGATCCGCATCGACGGCGCGCCGCCGATCCCGCGAACGGCCGCGTCCGTGACCGGGCGCGGCCGAAACTCATACGGCCGGAACGGCCGGCAATTCACCCGGCCAGGATGAACGTCACCTTCATGTTGACGCGGTACTCCGTCACCTTGCCGTCTTTGACGACCACGGTCTGATCCTGGACCCAGGCGCCTTCGACGTTCTTGAGCGTCTGCGTGGCGCGGTCGACACCGACCTTGACGGCGTCATCGAAGCTCGTCGGCGAGCTCGCTGTTATCTCGGTGACACGTGCGACGGACATGGGTTCCCTCCTGTGATCCCCGCTCATCTGCGGTCTCCATATTATACGAACATGGCGGAGCCGAGGAAACCCCGCGCCCCACAAACCATCTGGAACTCGGGCGCCGACCCCGGTAGACACCGCCATCAGCACCCGAGGCGCCCCATGACGCATCCCCTCATCCGTCCGCAACCGGGCATCCTCGAAATCGCGCCCTACAAGCAAGGCGAGGCGGCGCCGGCCGGACGTTCCGGCGCGCTGAAGCTCAGCGCCAACGAGAACCCGCACGGACCGTCGCCGCGCGCCGTCGCCGCTTTCCGCGCCAGCGCGGAAAGCCTCGCGATCTATCCAGACAGCGCGCATTTCGCGCTCCGCGCCGCCATCGCGGAAATCCGCGGGCTCGACCCGGCGCGGATCATCTGCGGCAACGGGTCCGGCGACATCCTCTCTCTGCTCGCGCTGGTCTACGCGGGCCCGGGCACCGAGGTCGTCTACCCCGAGCACGGCTTCAGCATGTATCCGATCTACGCCCACGCCGCCGGAGCCACGCCCGTCGTCGCCCCCGAATCCGACCGGACCGTCGACGTCGACGCGATCCTGGCCGCCTCCAACGACCGGACCCGTCTGGTGCTCGTCGGCAATCCGGCCAACCCGACCGGCACGATGATCCCGGCCTCCGAGGTCGCGCGCCTCGCCGCCGGACTGCCGCCGCGGGCGCTTCTCGTCCTCGACGGCGCCTATGCCGAATACGTCGAAGGCTTCGACGGCGGAGCGTCGCTCGTCGAGGCGCGCGAAAACGTCGTGATGACCCGCACCTTCTCCAAGATTTTCGGTCTGGGCGGGTTGCGCGTCGGTTGGGGCTACGGGCCGGACCATGTCATCGACGCGCTCAATCGCGTGCGGGGGCCGTTCAATCTCTCGGGCCCCGCGCTCGCCGCCGCCGAGGCCGCGATCCGCGACACCGCCTGGACCGAGACCTGCCGCGCCCGCAACGCCGCCGACCGCGCGACGCTCGCCGCGAACCTGGGCGACCTCGGGATCGCATCGGATCCGTCGAACGCCAATTTCATCCTCGCCCGCTTCCGCGATCGCGCGGAGGCCGAAGCGGCGGACGCGGCCCTGCGCGAGGCCGGCATCATCGTGCGCAAGGTCGCGGGCTACGGGTTCCCCCAAGCCCTGCGCATCACCGTCGGCGATTCCGAAGGCTGCGCCCGCGTCGCCGAGACGCTGGCCGCCCATGTCCGGGTCCGCGCCTGATGGCGTATCGCCACGTCGCGCTGATCGGCCTCGGTCTCATCGCCTCGTCGATCAGCCACGCCATGCGCCGAGCCGGGATGACCGCCAGGATCACCGGCCACGCCCGCACCGCCGAAACGCGGGACGAGGCCGCGCGGCTCGGGCTCTGCGAGGTTTTCGACACCGCGGCCGGGGCGGTGGACGGCGCGGATCTCGTCATCCTCTGCGTGCCCGTCGGCGCGATGGAGGCCGTCGCGCGGGAAATCGCGCCGAGCCTGCGGGATGGCGTCACCGTCACCGATGTCGGGTCGGTCAAGCGCGCCGTCATCGACGCCGTCCTGCCGCATCTGCCCCCGACGGCGCGTTTCGTTCCGGCGCACCCGCTCGCCGGCACCGAACACAGCGGCCCGGCCTCGGGCTTCGCCGAGCTGTTCGACGACCGCTGGTGCCTCCTCGCGCCGCTGCCCGAAACCGACGCGGCGGCGACCGACGACCTCGCCGCTTTCTGGCGGGCGCTCGGCGCGCGAACGGATCTGATGGATCCCGACCATCACGACCTGGTCCTCGCGGTGACGAGCCACGTGCCGCATCTGATCGCCTACACGATGGTCGGCGTCGCGGACGATCTGCGGCGGGTCACCGAATCCGAGGTCATCAATTACTCGGCCGCCGGATTTCGCGACTTCACCCGCATCGCGGCCTCCGATCCGGTGATGTGGCGCGACGTGTTCCTCAACAACCGCGAGGCGACGCTGGACATCCTCGGCCGGTTCACCGAGGAGCTCTTCGCCCTGCAGCGCGCCGTGCGGACCGGCGACGGGGCCCATCTTCAGGCGTATTTCCAGCGCACCCGAAGCATCCGTCGCGGCATCATCGACGCGGGCCAGGACACCCCGGCGCCGGATTTCGGCCGCGTCAGAAAGGCGGGCTCCTGACTTGCGGGTCGCGAGGCTCCTTTGCGATCTCGCGCTCGGTATTGCCTTCTGCGGCACGGTCGGCGGCGGTTCGGGCGGCGGCGGCTCGCTCTCCTCGGGCGGCGACGGATCCGGCCCGGTCCGCGGCAAGATCATCGGACGCCCATCATGAGGGCCACGTCCATCACGACGTGACGCGGCAATCGAACGACGCCTATTGCCGGTGAGGCGGAGGCGAGACGCTCCTCCCGAACCTACGTCGCCTGCGAGCGGCGGCCAAGCAGCCGCCGTACGATGATCGGCGTGGCGATCGAGCCGATCAGGAGCAGCCCCAGCAGCACCGTGATGACGATGCCCGGCACATTGAGCAGGGAGAGACCGAACGTCGCGAATCCCAGCACCAGCGCCGCGAGGACGACCCCCGGGATCGAGCCCGACCCGCCCGCGATGGAGACGCCACCGAAGATCACCACAGTGATGATGTCGAGCTCCCATCCGAGCGCGATGTTGGGCCGGACGACGCCGATGCGCGCCGTCAGGAGCGCCGCCGCCAGACCGGACAGGAGCCCCGACAGCGCGAAAAGCCAGAACCGAAGGCGGGCGACCCGTATCCCCGAGAACCGCGCCGAGACCGGGTTCGCGCCGATCGCGAAGAGTCTCCGGCCGGTCGCGGTGAAATGCAGGAAGAGCGTGAAGAGCATCGCCAGCGCCACGAAGATCGCGAAGGAGAGCGGAAGCGGCGGCGGATTGATCAGATAGGATTGACCGAGGGACGTGAAACCCGGCGGAAAGCTGGTAAGGGCCTGATCCCCGAGGCTGACCTGCGCGATGCCGCGGAAAAGCGACATGGTCCCGATGGTGATCACGATGGACGGAACGCCGACGCTGGTGACGAGAAATCCGTTGAACATGCCGCAGAGCAGCCCGATGCCGAGCCCGACGGCGACGAGGGCAGGGGCGTCGAGTCCCGCCGCCGCCGCCATGCCGACGCCGATGGCCGACAGCGCCACGATGGCGCCGACCGACAGGTCGATCTCGCGCACCAGGATCAGTAGCGCCATGGGGAGCGCGATGATCGCCTTCTCGGAGAAATTGTAGGTCGCGTCCGCCAGGTTGTAGATGTCGAGAAACCACGGCGTCGCGATCGAGTTCACGACGAATACCGCGACGAGCATCGCCGCGAGGATCGCCTCCCAGCCGAACAGACGGCTCAAGAGGCCGGTTCCCGGGACGGGTGAGAGACCGCCGCGTGGCTCATGACGTTTCGCCTTTTCGTCTGGCCTCGGGAAGGATGAGCTTCGCGCCTTGCGCCCCGCCGCGCGCGTTCAGCACGACGGAACCCAGGATGACGGCTCCGGCGATGGCCATCTGCCAGAAGGGCGAAACCTGCATCGTCGGCAGGGCGTTGACGACCGTTCCCAGGAACAACGCGCCGAGGAGCGCGCCCGGAACCGATCCGAGCCCGCCGCCGATGGAGATGCCGCCGATGACGCAGGCGGCGATCACGGTGAGCTCGTAGCCGACCGCGATCTCCGAATACGCCACCCCGTAATGAGCGACCCAGAGATAGCCCGCCAACCCCGCGATCGCTCCGGACAACACGTAGACGAGGACCTGCACGCGCTCGACGTCGATACCGCAATACCGCGCGGCGACCGGGTTGCCGCCGACCGCGTAGATGCCGCGACCGATCCGCGTGCTGGTGAGAAGGACGTGGGTCAGCACGGCGAGCGCGACGGCGATCCAGAACGATGAAGTCAGGCCGAGGATCTCCCGCCTCGGGAAGTTCTGGAAGGTCGCGCCCATCTCACTCGAATTCACCTGGTCCCCGCCTGTGATCACGACTATCAAACCCCGATAGATCGCCAGCGCCCCAAGCGACACCACGATCGGCGGAATGCCGAGCCATCCGACCAGAAGCCCGATGACGAGTCCAAGAACGGCGCCGATCAGCGCGCCAAGCGTCAGATAGACCAGCGCCGGCATGTCGGGTCCATACTGCCCAACCAAAGCCACAAGCATTCCCGAAAGGGCGAGGTTCGCCGCGACGGAAAGGTCGATTCCCCGCGTGAGCAGGACGACCGTCTGGCCGAGAACCAGCATGAACAGGAACGCGGTGTTGTTCAGAACGCCCAGAAGGCTCGCGGGCGCCACGAAAGCCGGCGCGTAGATCCCGACCGCGACGATCATCGCCACGATCAGCACGGCGAGCGCCGCCTCGCGGTTTTCCGTCAGACGGTTCAAGCCGCGACGCTCCGCGCGCCCGTCGCCATGGCGACGACCGCCTCCGGGGACCATTTCCCGCGCGTGAACGTCCCCGCGATCCGCCCCTCGTGCAGGACGATCAGACGGTCGGACAGGCCGAGCGCTTCGGGCAGCTCCGACGTCACGAGGATCACGGCCAGACCCTCCTCGGCCAATTCCCCGATGAAATCGTGGACTGCGGCCTTGGAGCCGACGTCGATGCCCTTGGTCGGCTCGTCTAGGATCACGACCTTCGGTCGCGTGGCCAGCCATTTCGAGATCACGACCTTCTGCTGGTTTCCGCCCGAAAGCTCGTTCACCGGGCTTTCCCATCCGGCCGTCCGGATCGAAAGCCGCGTCCCGAGCGACTCGGTCGCCGCGATCTCGGACCTCCGCGAGAGAAATATCCGTTTCACGTGATCCCGCAGCGAGGCGATGGTGACGTTTTCCCGCACGCCGAGCGGCAGCGCCAGCCCCTGCTCCTGACGGTCCTCCGGCACGTAGGCCATTCCCGCCGCGATTGCCTCGGCCGGTTCAGTAATCGCGATCTCGGTCCCGTCGATGCGCACGCGCCCCGCGTCCGGCGCCGTCAGACCGAACAGACACTGCATCGCCTCGGATCGGCCCGACCCGACGAGGCCGTAGAACCCGAGGATCTCGCCGCGTCGCAGATCGAACGTGATGTCGGCGAACTCCGTGGCGTTCGACAGGCCCTCCACCTCGAGCACCACCGGCCCGGGCGTGATGTCGCGCTTGGGATAGATCTGATCGACCGGACGGCCGACCATCAGCTTGACCAGCTCCGGCTCGGTCGTCCCGGACGTCGGACCCTCCCCGACTTTCCTGCCGTCGCGAAGACAGACCCACCGGTCCGAAACTCCGAAAATCTCGTCGAACTTGTGGCTGATGAAGAGAATCGCCCGCCCTTCGGAGCGGAGCGACTCCACCAGCTTGAACAGTTCGTCGATCTCGTGGCGCGACAGCGCGGCCGTGGGCTCGTCCATGATGACCACGCGCGCGTCGTGGCTGAGCGCGCGGGCGATCTCGACCATGTGCTTCTGGGCGACCGACAGGCGTTTGACCTGCGTGCCCGGATCGAAATCCGCCTCGATCCGCGCCAGAAGCGCCGCCGTCCGATCGCGCATCGCGCCCGGGTCGATCAGCGCGCCGCCCGGCATGTGCCCCATGAAGACGTTTTCCGCGACGCTCAGCTCGTCGAACATCACCGTCTCCTGGTGGATCGCGGCGACCCCCGCCGCCCAGGCGTCGCGCGGCGAAGACAGGCGCACGGCTCCGCCGCCGATCCGGATCTCGCCCTCGTCCGGCCGGTAGATGCCCGTGAGGATCTTGACGATGGTCGACTTGCCCGCGCCGTTCTCGCCGATCAGCGCGGTCACGCTCCCCGGCGCGAGATCGAGCGAGACCCGTTCCAGCGCCTTGACGCCCGGGAACCGCTTCGAGACCTCATGCAGCGACAATGCGGGCGTCATCGGGCGTTCCCGTGGTCGATTGGGGATAGGAGAGAAAAAATTCCGGCGGACCGCGCGGACATGCCGCGCGCGCCGCCGGATCAGGGTCGCGTCATCAGAATATCTTGGCGAATTCCGCGACGTTTTCCTTGTTGAACACGAACGGCTCGCCCATCACCGCCTCGCCTTCCGGGCCGACGGTCGTCTCGCCCTTCTTGCCCATGCTGAGCGTCGCGCCCTCGGAGGTATCCGCGCCGTCGAGAATCGCGGCCATGATCATTGTCGCGGCGTAGCCGTATTCGACCGGGTTCCAGATCGCGAACGTGTCGCAGGCGCCCGCCTCGACCGCGACCTGCATCTCGGAGGGCAGGCCGAGACCCGTGATCCAGACCTTTCCAACGAGATCCATGTCCATGATCGCCTTCGCGCCGGAACGAATGCCGATGGTTGTCGGAGAGATGACGCCGCGCAGGTTCGGATACGCCTTCACGAGCGATTCCATCTCGCGGTAGCTCTTGTCGTCCTGGTCGTCGCCGTAGACCGTCGCGACGAGCGGCATGTCGGCGTATTTCGGGTCCTTCCATTCCTCCTTCATCGCCTCGATCCAGGAGTTCTGGTTCGTCATGGTCGACGCGGCGGAGAGGATCGCGACCTCGCCCTCGTAGCCGAGCGTCTCGCCGATCATCTGGACCTGCTTGGCGCCGATAAGCGGCGTGGAGGACGCGCTCAGATGGACGCTGCGGCCCTCGGGCGCGATGGCGCTGTCGAACGACATCATCGCGATGCCGCGCTCCATCGCCTTCTTGCCGACGGGCACGAGCGCGTTGGCGTCGTTCGCCGAGACGATGATCCCGTCGACACGCTGCGCGATGAGCGAATCGATCACCGCGATCTGGTCTTCCGGCGTCGGCTTGGTCGGGAGCGGTGTAGATGATCTCCATGCCGCCGACCTCGGCCGCCGCCTCCATCGCGCCGTTGGCGCAGGCGTCGAAATAGCTGTTGCCGGTGTTCTTCACCACCATCGCCACCCGCTTGTCGGCGGCGAAAGCCGGACCGGCGAAGGCCGGAAGCACGAGCGCGCCGGCTCCGAGCTTGAGGGCGGTGCGGCGGCTGGTCGGAATGTCGCGTCGAATGGTCATGTCCGTCTCCCTGTTCCGGGACCGCTCGCGGGTCCCTGCGGTCGCGACGATAGCCGCGTCCCTTTCGAAGATGAAGCGATTCCATCGCCTCCGCGCCGACCTCCGTCGGCTCGCGGCGGTGGTCAGTCCGGTTCTCGGTGCGCCATCCACGGCATCTGCGTCGCGAACTTCCCGCCGGATATGTCGATCATCGCGCCGGTGATATAGCCCGCGAGATCCGAGCAGAGAAAGCAGACCAGGTTCGCCACGTCCCGCGCGTCGCCCCACCGGCGCAGCGAGAGCGTGTCGAGCAGGGCCTTTTTCCGCGCGTCGTCGGCGTCGGCGAAGCGGTTCATCTCGGTCGGGATCATGCCCGGCGCGAAGCAGTTGACGGTGATGTCGTGCGGGCCGAGCTCGCCGGCCAGAACCCGCGTGAGCGAATGCACCCCCGCCTTGCTTGACGCGTATGCGGCTCCGCCGAGCGACGGGATCGTGGCGGCGAAGGACGAGGAATTGACGATCCGTCCGGACCCCTGACGCTTCATCTGCGGAATCACCGCCTGAGACATCAGGAACGCGCCCTTGAGATTGACCGAGAAGTTCCGGTCCCAGACATCCTCGTCCATCGTCTCGACCGGCGCGCCGCCCGCGACGCCCGCGTTGTTCACCAGGATGTCGATCCGCCCGAACCTTGCCGTGACGTCCTCCGCGATACGCGCGCAGTCCGCCTTGTCGCTGACGTCGCAGATCATTCCGGCACCCCGCCAGCCTTCGGTCCGCCATTTCTCATCGCAGGCGTCCAGCAGGTCCCTGCGCATGTCGACCGGGATCGTGATCGCGTCTTCGGCCGCCAGCGTCTCGGCGATCCGCAGCCCGATGCCGCGCCCCGCTCCGGTGACGATCGCCACCTTGTTCTCCAAGTCTATCCGCATGCGTTCGCTCCCGTGATCCGGTCCGGAATTGTTTCCATGCCGGATCCTAGCCGCCGAACGGCGCGGCGCTCAATCCATGGCGATCGGCACCGTGGAGCCCGGGCTGGACGCAATTCGCTGACATTGCCAACCGGCGGGAACCGCGCGACGGTCGATCCCGTCGACCAAGGCCGACATCGCATGCCTCCTTAGCCTGCATTGACGCCTGGCTGTTCCACGTTCCCTTGGCGGAAATGCCCATAGACGCGATGTCGACGACCACACGCGTCTCGAAGTGGCGATGACCACTGGGCGAAACTCGAAGCGGCCAACATTCCCGCTACCTCGAAACCGTTCGTATAGCCCGGGGGATTGCCGAAACTACGGTCCGGCAACGCCCCGACGCGGACATCGTGATTGCGACACGTTCACGGGAAGATTGGTGGAGGGGGCTGGATTCGAACCAGCGTATCGTTTCCGAGACGGAGTTACAGTCCGTTGCATTTGACCGCTCTGCCACCCCTCCACGGAGTCACGCGGCGCGCGGGCGCGCCTGTGCGGGTGGCGGGGGATTAGGACAGCGGACCTGGCCCGTCAACATCAAATCCGGACGGTCGATCCGCCTACCGCCCGCTTGCCTCCCGTCGAAGCCCGTGTTCATCTCGGCGCGCACGGCACGGGAGGCGGGCATGGCACGAAAGCCCGCATGGGCGGTCGAGAAGGAACGGTCCCGCGGGAACGGCCCTGAGACCCTATGGCTCTTCGGCATCCACGCCGTACGCGACGCCCTGACCAATCCGGCGAGGACCCGCCTCTCGCTCGTGGTCACGCGCAACGCGGCCGACCGGCTCGCGGACGCCATCGCGGTCTCCGGAATGGAGCCGCGCGTCGTCGACGCCCGCCGATTCGACGCGCCGATCGATCCGCAATCGGTTCATCAGGGCGCCGCCCTCGAGGTCGAGCCGCTCGACTGGGGCTCGGTTTCGGAGGTCTGCGCGCCGCGTGGAGACGCGCCGCTCGTCCTCCTGCTCGACCGCGTGACCGACCCGCATAACGTCGGCGCGATCCTGCGCTCGGCGGAGGTGTTCGGCGCCCGCGCCGTGATCGCGCCCCATCGCCATTCCGCCCCCGAGACCGGCGCTTTGTCCAAGACCGCCTCCGGCGCGCTCGAGCGCCAGCCCTATCTGCGCGTTCCCAACCTCGCCAACGCCATGGCAACGCTCCGCGAAATGGGCTACGCCATCATCGGTCTCGACGGCGAGGGCGACATCGATCTCGGGAGCGGCGTCGCCGCTTTCGCCGGACGGCCCCTCGCGCTCGTCCTCGGCGCGGAGGGGCCGGGCCTCAGGATGCTTACGGGCAAGCTCTGCGACCGTATCGTGCGCATTCCGGCGGCCGGTCCGTTCGGCTCCCTCAACGTCTCGAACGCCGCGGCCGTGGGTCTTTACGCCGTACGGGCCGGGGAGGAGCGCCCTGCATGACGTTCACGTTCTATTCATATCATGGCCCTTCCGGTCGTGGTTCGCGCACCCCATCTGACTGGAGAGGCGGATCGCTCGGAACAGCCCCGTCTCAACTCACTGTCCCTCGTTCCGACTGGGCGTCCGGACACGGTCCGGGCGCCATTTTTCGGTATCCGACACGTTAGGTTCCCGGAACATGCCGCTCACGTACAGTGACGATTTGCTGCGCCGGGTTCTCGCCGAGACCCGAACCATCGCCTGCGTCGGGGTCTCGAAGAACCAGATCCGCCCGTCGTTTTACGTCGCGCGCTACCTCGGTCTGAAGGGCTTCCGGATCATCCCCGTCAACCCGGCATATGCTGGCGAGACGCTGCTCGGCGAGACGGTCCGGCCGGATCTCGCGTCCATCCCGCCAGAGATTGGTCCGGTCCACATGGTCGACATCTTCCGGCGCTCCGATCAGGCCGGCGGCGTGGTGGACGAGGCCCTCGAAAGCCTCGCGGGCAGGGGCCTGCGGACGATCTGGATGCAGATTGGGGTGATTGACGCCGCCGCGGCCGCCCGCGCAGAGGCGGCCGGCATGCGCGTCATCATGGATCGGTGCCCGAAGATAGAGTATCAGCGCCTGAACGGCGAGTTGCGCATGGGCGGCTTCAACACGGGCGTGATCTCATCCCGGCTGCGCTGAGCCGCCGACGGCCGCCGGCATCAGTTGTTCTGACGCCACAGAAAGGCCACGCCGACAAGCATAGCGCCGAAAACGATGATTCCGAGGATCGTCGACATGTCCCGCTCTCCCTGAGCATTGTTCAACCGATAACGATGCTAGCGGATCGGGCGCGGCACTTCAAACCCTCTTGGTTTGGCGCGCGCCGGTCGGTCGCGCGCCCCGCCCTCAGGTTCCGCGGGCGATCGCGACGATCCCCGTCCGCGCCACGTCGGTCAGTCCGAGCGGCCGCATCAGCGCGATGAACGCGTCGATCTTCTCCGTCGTACCGGATATCTCGAAGACGAAGCTCTCAAGCGTGGTGTCCACCACCCGAGCCCGAAACACGTCGCAGGTGCGCATCGCCTCGACGCGTTTCTCGCCAGTGCCACCGACCTTCACGAGCGCCAGCTCCCTCTGCACCGCCGGTCCCTCGACCGTCAGATCATGGACCTCGTGCACCGGCACGATCCGGCCGAGCTGGGCCTTGATCTGTTCGATCACCGCCGGCGTGCCTGTGGTCACGATGGTGATGCGCGAAAGATGTCCCTCGTGATCCGTCTCCGCCACCGTCAGGCTCTCGATGTTGTACCCGCGACCGGAGAAGAGCCCGATCACCCGGGCGAGGACGCCGGCCTCGTTGTCCACGAGGACGGCGAGCGTGTGCGTCTCCTGATGATCCCCGAGCGGGTTGCGCAGATCGTAGGCGCTGTGGCTCGAAGAGCCCCGTTTGATCGCGAGCGCGTTCATGTCTCTCTCCTTTTCAGACCAGGACCGCGCCGCCGGCGCCGATGGCGTCGGAGGTCGAATCCTCGCCCATGATCATCTCGTTGTGCGCCTTGCCGCTCGGGATCATCGGATAGCAGTTCTCGTGCTTTTCGACGAGACAGTCGAAGATTACCGGCCCGTCATGGTCCAGCATCTCCATGATCGCGTCGTCGAGCTTGTCCGGATCGGAGCAGATGATGCCTTTCGCTCCGAACGCCTCCGCGAGTTTCACGAAATCGGGCAGGGCCTCCGACCAGGACGACGAATACCGCTCGCCGTGCAACAGTTCCTGCCACTGGCGGACCATGCCGAGACGCTCGTTGTTGAGGATGAACTGCTTGACCGGCAGGCGGTACTGAACCGCCGTGGACATCTCCTGCATGTTCATCAGCCAGGATGCCTCTCCGGCCACATTGATGACGAGGGCGTCGGGATGGGCCACCTGCACGCCGATCGAGGCGGGCATCCCGTAGCCCATCGTCCCGAGCCCGCCGGATGTCATCCACCGGTTCGGCTCCTCGAAGCCGAGGTACTGCGCCGCCCACATCTGGTGCTGGCCGACCTCGGTGGTGATGTAGCGGTCGTGGTCTTTTGTCAGCGCCTCTAGGCGCTCCAGCGCGTATTGAGGTTTTATCACCGTCTTGGACCCGCGATAGGCGAGGCAGTCGCGTCCGCGCCAGAGCCCGATCTGTTTCCACCAGTTCGCGATCGCCCGTGAGGCCGTTTTCGACCCGCGGCTCTTCCAGAGCGCGAGGATGTCTTCGAGGACCGAGCCGACGTCGCCGACGATCGGAACGTCGACATGGATGTTCTTGTTGATCGAGGAGGGATCGATGTCGATGTGCACCTTTAACGACCGCGGCGAGAATGCGTCGGTCCTGCCGGTGATCCGGTCGTCGAACCTCGCGCCGATGCAGAGCATCAGGTCACAATCGTGCATCGCCCAGTTGGCCTCGTAGGTGCCGTGCATCCCGAGCATTCCGATCCAGCTCTCGCCGCTGGCCGGGTAGGCGCCGAGTCCCATCAGGGTCGAGGTGATCGGAAACCCGGTTTCCGCCGTCAGATCGCGAAGGGCTCCGGTCGCTGCGGCTCCCGAGTTGATGACGCCCCCGCCGGAATAGAGGATCGGCCGTTCGGCTTTCTCGATGGCCTCGACCGCGGCGAGGATCGCGTTCGGATTTCCCTTGGTCGGCGGCCGGTAATGCGAGGTCCGCGCGGCCTCCTTGGGCGAATAGGCCGCGGTGGCGAACTGGACGTCCTTTGGAATGTCCACGAGAACCGGGCCGGGCCGCCCGGTGGTCGCGACATGGAAAGCCTGATGGATGGTCTCCGCGAGCTTCGAGGTGTCCTTGACCAGCCAGTTGTGCTTGGTGCAGGGCCGGGTGATCCCGACCGTGTCCGCCTCCTGGAAGGCGTCGTTGCCGATCATGAACGTCGGAACCTGGCCGCAGAGCACGACAAGCGGGATCGAATCCATCAGCGCATCGACCAGTCCGGTGACCGTGTTCGTGGCGCCAGGCCCGGAGGTCACTAGAACGACCCCCGGCTTGCCGGTGGAGCGGGCGTAGCCTTCCGCCGCGTGCGCGGCGCCCTGCTCGTGGCGCACCAGGATGTGGCGGATGTCGTTCTGCTGGAACACCTCGTCATAGATCGGCAGAACCGCGCCGCCCGGATAGCCGAACACCGTGTCCACTCCCTGATCCTTGAGCGCCTTGATGACGATCTGCGCGCCGGTCATCTGTCGAGTCATCGTGGTCTCCGTTCCGCATTCCGGCGGGCCCCGCCCGCATTTTCGTCTTCGCCATAAAAAAGCCCCCGGAAGGGGGCGCGACGGACGAACCGGTCGGACGCTGTCACGTCCGCCGTCGTCCGTTCACCTCTACGATCTCCGGTTCGCCCATAAGGCCCGCTCCTCCGACGTCGGAGACTGTTTAGGGGCGTGAACCGACCCGGTCAACACGCGAATCTGCGGAAAGTTGCGCCACGTAGAGCGTCTGCGAATTTTTGTTTCCCAATGGACCACAAGGTTGTTTCATCCGCCAAGCGCGCTCGACATCCGCCGGTCCTGAACGAATCGGTCAGTCGGTTCGGAGGGACTTCACAATCGATGGACAAGCGCACCCGAGGGCCGTAGCACACCGCGATCTGAAACGTGAGGCGACATGCAGGCAATCGCGGCGACCGTGCGGGCGATCCACGGCATCAACGGAGCCTTGGGAAGGATCTTCTCCCTATTTCCTTTTCTCATCGTCCTCATCTGTTTCGCGGTGGTCGTCATGCGCTACGTGTTCCGTACCGGATCCGTCCCGATGCAGGACCTTTATATCTGGCTGAACGGCGCGATGTTCATGGGCATCGCCGGTTACGCGCTGATGACGGATTCCCACGTGCGGGTCGACATCTTCTACCGCGAGGCGGGGATCCGGACCAGGGCGATCGTCGACATGGTCGGCGCGATCCTGTTCGTCGCGCCGTTCCTCTGGATGGTCGCATGGTGGGGCTGGCCCTACGTCGCCCGATCCTGGAGCCTTCACGAAAGCAGCCCCAACATGGGCGGCCTTCCCGGTCTCTTCATCCTCAAGAGCTTCATCCTGGTCTTCGTCGCCACTGTCGGACTCCAAGCGCTGGCGATGTTCCTGCGCGGGGTGCTCGTTCTGGCCGGGCGCGAGAATCTGCTGCCCCCCGCCATGCGCTATCCCGCGCGCGAGGGCTGAGCGCATGGACACCGTCCTGATCGGCGAGATCCTCAGCCTGATGATGTTCCTCGGCATCATCGGCGTGCTCCTGATGGGCTTTCCCGTCGCCTTTACCCTGCCGGGCGTCGCCTTGCTCTTCGCGCTGATAGGAACCTGGCTCGGCGCGTTCGACCCCTCGAACCTCTCCAGCGTCGCGCCGCGCTACATGGGCATCATGCTCAACGACGTGCTCGTGGCCGTGCCGCTCTTCATCTTCATGGGGATGATGCTGGAACGCTCCGGCATCGCCGAGCAGCTTCTGGTGACGATGGGGCGGCTCTTCGGCACGTTTCGAGGCGGCCTCGGCATCTCCGTCATCGCCGTCGGCGCGCTTCTCGCGGCCTCCACCGGCATCGTCGGAGCGACGGTGGTTACGATGGGTCTTCTCGCGCTGCCTTCGATGCTGCGCGCGGGCTACGATCCGAAGCTGGCCTCCGGCGTCATCTGCGCGAGCGGCACCCTCGGCCAGATCATCCCGCCCTCGACCGTGCTCATCTTCATGGGCGACATGCTCGGCGGCATGAACGCGCAGGTTCAGATGGAACTGGGCAATTTCGCGCCCAAGGTCGTCTCGGTCGGCAACCTCTTCGCGGGCGCCTTCATCCCGGGCCTGCTCCTCGTGGCGGTGTACATGTCCTACGTCGTCTTCAAGGCGGTGGCCGACCCCGAAAGCTGCCCCGCCCTGACCGTCACGGCGGAGGAGCGGGCGGGGCTGATGCGGGACGTTCTGGTCACGATGATCCCGACCCTCGCGCTGATCGTGGCGGTTCTGGGCTCGATCCTGGCCGGGATCGCCACGCCGACCGAATCCGCTTCCGTCGGCGCGGTGGGGGCCATGCTCCTCGCCGGGGTCCGGGGGCGGCTCACACGGGCGAATCTGTGGTCGGTGATGCGGTCCACCGCCACCACCACTTCGATGATCTTCATCATCCTGATCGGCGCGTCGGTCTTCGGGCTGGTGTTCCGCATGCTCGGCGGCGATGATCTGGTGGGCGAGTTCATGGCCGGGCTGCCCGGCGGGAAATATGGCGCCATCATCTTCGTCATGATCCTGATGTTCGTGCTCGGTTTCATCCTCGATACGTTCGAGATCATCTTCATCATCATCCCGGTGACCGCACCGGTACTCCTCCTGATGGAGGTGGACCCGGTGTGGCTCGGGGTGATCGTGGCGGTGAACCTGCAGACGAGTTTCCTCACGCCGCCGTTCGGGTTCTCGCTGTTCTATCTTCGCAGCGTGGCGCCGGACGGCGTCTCGACGGGGCAGATCTATCGCGGCGCGGCGCCATTCGTGTTGCTGCAGATCGTGGTGATCGGGCTCCTGATCGCGTTTCCGGAACTGGTGACGTGGCTGCCGACGCTGATCTACGGATAGCGCCATTCGAGGCGCGTCCGAGGGGGTCCAAGGTTGGACATAAAACAAGCCATTGATCTGAAAAGATAAAAAGATTAACGGAAGTCTCTCCGGAATTTCCGCGCGCGTCTACTCTTCGGCTGTGTGACAGGCGTCACGGGTAAGCGCGGGGCGCCATGTCAGGTTCGGCTCTGGCCGAAGGCCAAATTGTTTCTGAACATGGAGAGTGGAAATGGATTACCGCACATCGTGCCTGGCAGGCCTTTTCGCCTGCGCCGTCGCCTTGCCATCCGCCACGCCCGCCCTCGAACCGGCCTGGAAATCCACCGGCGCCACATCGACGGCGGTTTCGGGTTACAGCGGTCAGCTTCAGGTGCTCGAACTCGGAACGGCGGACGGCTACGCCATGACCGGGTTGAGCTCGCACGAGGCCGCGAACCGGCCTTGCGACATCACGGTTCTTTCGGATCCTCTCGACGCGAACTCGACCGTCGAGGCGGATCGACTGAAAGCCTCGCGATGCACCTCGACCTCCAGCGGCATGGACGTGTTCTTTCTCAGCAACCCGCGGTACTTCGTCCGGGGGCTGGCTGTCTGCAGCAGCAAGACCGGCAACGAACGGCGTATGAAGGGCTACAAGGTGATCGCGGCGAAGGTCTGGCAGACCAAGGCCCAGATCGACGAACTGGCGACGAGCGATACCGACCAGCGCAACAATTGCGCCGGCGACTGGCACGAAACGGTCTATTGCCCGCAGGGAGAGGTCGCGAGCGGCGTCAACGTCTACTGGGCGCAGGACGAGGACGCGATCGTCGGTCTGGGCCTTCGCTGTCGCAAAGTCGCCTGGAAGGCGTAGACGCGCGCCGGGCCAGGTCGGGCGGGGCGCATGGCTCCGCCCGGTCGCCTTCGCGGCATCACGGGCCGGAGCGGAACCTTGTCCGGCGAGCTGTATCGGGTCGTGCCGAAAGTCGGCACGACCCGGCCCCGAAGCGTCTCGCCCGGTCGCAGCCGCGCGGGATCGGCCAGATTGACGGCGTTCGCCGGTTCGGAGACCGGCTCGACGCAGGTATGGGTGGCGGCGTCGTCATGAACAACGAGGTGATCCTTCCGGACGATGAAACGGATTGACCGGGCCCGTTTCGGGGCGCCTTGATGGCTCCGCCGCCTGAACGACGGGACACCTCTCATGGACGACGCCCCCGCAGCCCTGCCTTCCGTCCCGCCCGGACCCGCTCTCGCCGCGATCCTGGAGCCGGGCGAGCTGGTCCATTGGCAGGGAGCGCCCGCGAACGGCGGAGCCGGCGCGATCCTCGGCTGGATCGTCTCCGCCGGTCTCGTCGCGGCGGGGATCGCCGCCGCCGCGGGTCTCGTCATGGCGGGGCCCGGAACGGCGCTCGCCGTCGCGGGCGCGGGCGCGCTCTTCGGCGTCGCCGGATGGATGGACCGTCCCGCGCGCTGGACGTACGCCCTGACGGACCGACGGCTTCTGATCCTCAGGGGCGGCGCGATGTGGGCGCACGCGACGTCCGAGACTCTCGAGAATCTCAGGCTCAGGTCGAATCGGGACGGAACGTCGGACGTGCTCTGGCGCGACGGCGCGCGCGTCCGCGTGGACCGCAAAGGCCGCCGCCGAACAGGCTTTCTGCGCCAGCGCGACGGCGCGGCGCTCGAAGGCCTGATCCGGACCTGGCATTCCATCTTCGCAGCCCGGTCCGAAATCGCGGCGGTCGCCTTCACCGGCTCACCCGCCGCGTCCGACGCCACCCCGGGCGCCGTCCGCATCTCCAACCGCGACCTCGGCTTCCGGCTGGAAGCGCCGTCGGGCTGGACGGCGACCGTACGGCGACGCACCGACGGGCCGCTCATGGTGTTCGGCGTCACGCTCCTGCCGCGCGTCGTCCGCGAGGGTGAGCCCGTGCCGTGGAACGGCCAGACCGGCGGCTGGAACGCCCTCACGCTGCGCGGCGCCCAGGCGACGGGCTTCGACCTCTTCGCGAAAGCGGAACCGCTTTCGCTCACGCTCCGGGAAGTCCTGGACGATCCATGGGCCAGGGGGCTCGGCATCGAAACCGTCGAGACCGACCCGGACGTGCGGATCGGTCCTTGGCGGGGCTTCGCCGTCACCCGGACCCTGCCGCGAGGCGGAAACCTCACCGGCTTCGGCGTCGTCCCGGTGCCCGTCATCACCCGTCAGGTGTGGCTCGGCTCCGACGCCGTCGCCTTCGAGATCCAGGGAGTCGCTCCCGCGGACGCGTCAGGGGCGGAAGGCGCGATGCGCAGGATCGTCGATTCCCTGTCTCCCGCGCCCTGACCGGATCGCCCCGCTCAGGTCGGGTTGAAGAACTTCCGACGCATCGCGAGATACGGCTCGTCGATGCCCTCCGTGCGCGTACGCACCAGCGCGAGCGAAGACAGATAGCTCTCGGTGACGTTCTTGGTCAGCGCGTCGTCCGAGTTCCGCAGCCCTTCGAGGATCTCGATCGCGGCGACGGCGCCGGCCTCGTAGATCTCCTCCGGGAAGATGTGGACCGCGACCCCGTGCTCGTCGACGAGAGTCTTCAGCGCGATCGGATCGTTGGCGTAGAAATCGCTCGCGACCTGGTCGTACTCGGCCTGGCAGGCGATCCGGACGATCTCCTGAAGATCCGCCGGCAACGCGGAGAATTTCGCCTTGTCCACCGCGAGTTCGGTGGCCAGACCCGGCTCGTTGAAGCTCGACAGGTAGTAGTGCGGGCAGACTTGGTAAAATCCGAGAGCCAAGTCATTGTAAGGCCCGACGAACTCCGCGGCGTCGAGAGCCCCGGACTGCAGCGCGGCGAAAATCTCGCCCGCCGCCATGTTCACGACGGTGGCGCCCATCTTCTCCCAGACCTGGCCGCCAAGACCGGGCGTGCGGAACTTGAGCCCCTGGATGTCCGATAGGCCCGTCAGCTCCTTCTGGAACCAGCCTCCCGCCTGGGTGCCGGTGTCGCCGCTGAGGAAACCCTGCACGCCGAACTGGTCGTAGACCTCGTCCCAAAGCTCCTGGCCGCCCATGTAGCGCACCCATGCGGCCAGCTCGCGGCTCGTCATGCCGAACGGCACGCCGGTGAAGAAAGCGGTCGCCGGCGACTTGTTCTGCCAGTAATAGGCCGCGCCGTGGCTCATCTCGGCGGAGCCTTCGATCACGGCGTCGAACGCGCCCAGCGGGGGAACCAGCTCGCCCGCCGAATAGACCTCGATGGTCAGCCGGCCGTCGGACATCGCGGTGATGCGGTCCGCGAGACGCTGCGCTCCGACGCCCAGACCGGGGAAGTTCTTGGGCCATGTCGTGACCATGCGCCAGGTCTGGCGCTCCTGCGCGACGGCCGGAGCGGCCAGCGCGGACCCTGCGGCCGCCACGGCCGCGCCTCTGATGAAGTTGCGTCGTTCCATCGGCGTCGTTTTCTCCCTTTGTCCGGCGCGGACGTTCCGCGACCGCGTTATTGGCCGGCCCGGTTCTACGGGATGCCCGTCGCCGATTTCAAGGCCGGCGCGGGATCACCATTCGCGACCCGCCGATCCTACCCGGTCGACGGCAGTTCGATAGCCGCGACCTGATCGACGGCCGGACGCTCCGACATGTTCAACGGCGCCTGGCGCACGTCGACGTCGCCGAGGTCGCGCCACTGCCCCTGGGTGAATATCTCGAGCGGGCTGAACCGCGCCTTGTAGTCCATTTTGGCGCTGCCCGGCACCCAGTAGCCGAGATAGACGTATGGCAGGCCGGCCTCCCGGGCGATCGCGACGTGATCCAGGATGATGAAGGTCCCGAGGCTGTCGGCGGCGAGATCGGGATCGAAGAACGAGTAGACCATCGACACGCCGTCCGACAGGAGATCGGTCAGGCAAACCGCCGCCAGAACGTCGCCTTGCGGCGACGCTCGCCAGTATTCGACCACGCGGCTCCGGACCGGGGTCTCCTCGATCATCGCGCCGAACTCGCCGATGTCCATGTCGGCCATTCCGCCGGTCGCGTGCCGCGCGTCGAGGTAGCGTCGGAAGAGGTCGTACTGCGCGTCGGTCGCCCAGGGACTCGTCGAGCATCGTTCCAGATGGGCGTTGCGTCTGAGGATGCGGCGCTGGCCCCGGCTCGCGTCGAAGTCGCCGACCCGGATACGCGCGGACATGCAGGCCGAGCATCCGGCGCAGGACGGGCGATAGAGCACGTTCTGCGAGCGCCTGAATCCCTGGTGCGACAGCACGTCGTTCAGCTGCGTCGCCCCGTCGCCCTGAAGCGCCGTGAACAGTTTCCGCTCCACGCGCCCCGACAGGTACGGACACGGCTGCGGGGCGGTCACGTAGAACTGGTGCGTCTGCGGAAGGGAGTGGCGCATCGGGCGGTCCGGACGGTCACGGAAATCGTGAAGAAAACGCTAACAGCAGGCGCGAGGCCCGGGCAACAGGTTTCTCGCGCATGGTGAACGCGCCGGGGCGCTCAGTCGACGGGACGGTTGATCATGGCGGTGCTCAGGATCAGATCCTGCAGGCCCTGTCCGTAGCGGGTGCCGAGGATCGTCATGCAGCTGAGGATCTGTAGGGGAAAAAACGTGAACGCGACCGTGTAGATGCCGGTGTGAAGCGCCGCCGTCTGGAAATCGAAACGCGATCCGTCGTGCCGGCGCAGCTCGACCCCCATGAAGCGCATCCCCCACGTCGCGGAGCGGTCCGAGATCGTCAGAACCCTGTAGACGAACCCGACGGCCGCGACGATCAGCGGAAACAGCGCGAAACCGACACCGAAGGTGGCGAGACCGAAGACGACCGCGACGGGAACGCCGACGATGAGGATCAGCGCGACGTCGAAGAACCACGCCGCCAGACGCCGCGCCCGGACGCCGTCGTAGAACTGCGCGTCATGGTCGGGATCGGGCAGTCCGTGCATCGGTCCGCTCCACTGATGGGTCTGCTGCATCGTCATTCCGCTTCCCGCCTTTCCGGACCCGGAGATGGGGGCGGCCCGGTCCGCGCGCAAGGCCGGCTCAGTCGGCCAGGGCCTCGCGGATGATCTCCGGACCGCCGCAGATGGCGGGATCCGGCGGCGGCGCCTCCTTGCCGGGATAGTCGAGCCGGGCCAGGACGGCGCGCATCGCCGCGACGCGGCCCCGGCGCTTGTCGTCGTAACGGATGACGGTCCAGGGCAGGACGGGCGTGTGGCTTCGGTCGAACATGTCGGAGATGGCTTCGGAATAGGCGTCCCATTTCGACAGGCCGTCGACGTCGACCTCACTCAGTTTCCATTGCTTGAGCGGGTCGCTCTCGCGCTGGAGGAACTGGCGGAGCTGCTCGGCGCGGCCGATGGCGAGCCAGAGCTTGATGAGGATGATGCCGTCCTTGACCAGCATGTCCTCGAATTCCGGAAGCTGCGCGAAGAACCGCTCGCGGTCGGCGTCGTCGACCCAGCCGAAAACCTTCTCGACGACCGCGCGGTTGTACCAGGACCGGTCGTAGAGGACCATCTCGCCGCGCGTCGGCAGATGCTGGGCGTAACGTTGGAAGTACCATTGGCCGCGCTCGGTCTCGGAGGGGGCGGAGAGGGCGACCGTGCGGGCGGCGCGCGGGCTTAGGTTCTCGCGGATCGCCTTGATCGTGCCGCCCTTGCCGGCGGCGTCGCGGCCTTCGAAGAGGACGACGACGCGCTTGCCTTCGGACCTGATCCAGCGCTGCGCGCGGATCAGCTCGAGCTGGCAGGCGTCGAACTCGTCCTCGTAAGCGGATCTTTCGAGTCGGTCGCGGTAGGGATAGGTCGGATCGAGGATGTCGTTCTTGCCCGCGCCGTCGAGCGCCTGGCGGATCGCCTTGGGCGCGTCCTTCTCGGCGAAGCGGCTGATCGCTCCGTCAAAGGGTTTGGCGAATTCCTTTTTGGCCATGTCCGTCCTTTCCGAAGCAGGCGCATACTATGCGGAGCGGGGCGGGCGGCGGCAACAGGGTCTTGAAACTCGAAAAGTGTCACGCGTGACCGTTCTGGAAAATCGTGCAGTATCAGAGACATGACGTTTTCCGTTAGGAATCTGGAAACCTGTCGCAGGATCCTGTTAACCGCACCATTTCCTTTCGTTCCGGCGGCGGTCAATTCCCATATGCCGGCATTCGTCGTCAGTGCTCGAACGGCTGGAACATGAGGCGAAGGAGAGGTCCGCCTTCCCGCCCCGTCGTTTCGAATCGTGATCCGGAACGTTCTGAATCGTGTCTTCGGGCGCGGTCGCGGGCAGGAGCCCTGTTGATGGGCGTCGTGGTCGCAAGTGCGGCTCATGCGAAACTCATCAAAGGATAAGACGATGTCGAACCCATCTACTCTTCGGCTGCGCCTGTCAGTCGTTCTGGTCGGCGCATTGATCGCCGGCGCGGCGCGGGCCGATGCCCCGTTCGATACGGACGCCATCGCCACGCGAGCGGAAGTGACCACCAGCGCCGGGCGGAACATTCCCGCGGGAGCCTTCGGATTCCTGCTGATCGAACGGCCCCGCGAAGTCACCCTTCT
The DNA here is from genome assembly GCA_963798765.1 of uncultured Alphaproteobacteria bacterium. Classification (GTDB taxonomy): domain Bacteria; phylum Pseudomonadota; class Alphaproteobacteria; order Rhodobacterales; family Rhodobacteraceae; genus Amaricoccus. The sequence continues at coordinate 33,079 of CAWCUP010000026.1, forward strand.
CGCCCTGCGCGGCATCGGTGGAAGCGGGAAAGCGATCCTGCGCACCGATCAACCGGGATTGTGCCTGAACATCCCCATCCGGTTCGTCGCGGGGGATTTCGGCGGTGAGTCCGTGGGTGGACACGTGGCCGACCCGATCCACTTCGTGATCAGAAGCAGGCAGGTCGCCAGAGCGTTGGCGGATGGCCGGGATGTCGTCAGCGACATGTACAGCGTCGGCGACCGGACGGATCCGGATGCGGACATCGTGCTTCAATCCGGACTGGACGAGGGATCCGGTTTTGTCATCAACCCGGGTCGCAACATCCTCGGAGACATTTTCGGGGTGAAGGCGACGCCCGTCTCCTGCCAGAGTGTCTAGCGGCGCGGAGCGGGGCGCGGACGCGGATCATCCGTCCGCGCCCCTGGTTCTGAACTGCGAGGGCGTGAGCCCCGTCACGCGCCGGAACTCCGTGTTGAAGCTGGATTTCGACAGGAAGCCCGCCTCGAACATGACCTCCGTAACCGGCAGATCGGTCCCCAGCAGGGCGTCCCGCGCGTAGGAGATGCGATATCCGTTGATGAAACGGGAAAAGTTCTCGGCGGTGACGCGGTTGATCGCGCCGGACAGATCCCGGGCCGGGACCGAGAGACGTTTCGCGACCCGTGCCAGCGTCAGGTTGCTGTCGCGAAACAGCTCCTTGTCTTTCATGATGCTGTCGAGACTCCGCATCAGCGCGTGGTCCGCCTCGGACGGCGTCGCACGGTCGGGGGCGTCTCGCTTCGAAGCGCGCAGGATCAGCGGTGCGCCGATCAATGCGACGACAAGGACGAACCCGGCGAGAAGACCCGAGACGCCGGTCAGAAGCGTCATGAGACGGGGTTCGCTCGCCACGACGCTGATCGCGAAGACCAGACCGTCGGCGGCGACCATCAGACCGATCAACGCGATCGTCGCGTACAGCGCCGCACGCCAGAGGCCGGCCGCGTGCGGCGGCACGGAAGGGAAATCCTCAGGGCCGTAACGCAGCAGGTTCGCCATTCGCACGAGATAGATGCAGTTGACAGACAGGATGAACACGTCCGCGGAAATCTGCACCGGTGCGGCCAAACCCAGAAGCGCCACGGCGACGAGCGCCCCGTTGCGAGCCAGCATTCCGGCCCAGCGATCGCCGTTCTCGAGTGTCAGGGCGGCGAAACCGAGATAGGCCGTAGGCGCCGCCAGTATGGCGACGAAGGGCTGAACGCGGGCGGGCCAGGACCAGTCCAATGAGACCCGCATCCCGAGCAGCACGGAAACGGACGCGAGGCTGAGGAGGAAGGCGCAGAGGAAAGTTCTCGAGCGGCCGGGAACGCGCGCGTCCCAGGCGAGCATGTAGGCGGCGACGGCCATCAGAACGCTGACCAGCCAGCTTATCGGGAACGCGCTCATCGGCCGACCCTACCGAGTACCAGCGGCCTGTGACCAGACGTTTCGCCGGCCGTCGGTTCTCGGGTTCGCCGGTTTCACGGCCGCCCGAGGTCTTGACGCGGATCCGGATACCGGGTCGCGGGATGGGGCGTTCGGCGCCGCGATCCGCGCGTTGTCGCCTGGCGAGGCCCGGGTTTCGCGGTCTCGCGCCTGGCGGGCTCAGCCGTCGAGGCGGGCGAGGGCGGCCTCGACCTGCGGGAGGGCGGCATGGTGGACCATGTGGCCGACGCCGTCGAGGCGGGTGAGGCGGGCGTCGGGGGCCTCGGCGGCCAGCGGTTCGGAGTGGATCGTGAGCCAGACGGTGTCGTCGGCGGTTCCGTGCAGGATCTCGACCGGCATGGCGAGTTCGCCGTAGCGGCTCTGCATCGCCGCGACCTGGGGTTTGAGCGCGGTGAGCTGCAGCGCGTTGGCGCGCAGGGAGGAGGGCTGGAGGATCAGGTCGAGGCGCAGGTGCTCGAGATAGCCGGGGGGCGGCTCCTGGGGTTCGAAGACGCCCGCGACCGCCCTTTCCGCGAAGCCCTCGGTCACGAAGAGCGACGCGCTCCGGGCGAGGAGCGGGCCGATGGCGGGCGTGGTCAGAACCTCGTTGGAGAAACCGACGCCGCCCGGCCATTCGTGGCTCGGGGCGGCGAGGAGCATGAGGCCGGAGACGCTGTCGGGCGCGTCGAGCGCCCAGGCGAGCGCCACGGAGCCGCCGTAGCTGTGACCGACGATCGTGGCGCGCTCGATGCCCATGCCTGAAAGCGCGGTGCGCATCGCGGACGCTTGGGCGGAGAGGCTGGCGATTCCCGTTTCCGGCGTGCCGCTGAGGCCGTGACCCGGGCGGTCGAAGGCGATGACCTCGCGCGTCGCGGCGAAGCGGTCGGCCGCGCGGAAGGTCCAGTCGCGAAGGTTGCCGCTGGCGCCGTGGATGAGGACCAGCGGGGGGCCGGAGCCCGTGCGCTCGTAATGGAGCGCGGTCCCGTCGATCATCGCGGTCTCGCCGCGGGACGACGCCACGGGCGTCACGCCGTCGCCGCGCGCGCAGCCCGAGGCCGCGAGGATGGCGGTTCCGCCGGCCAGGAAGGTCCTGCGATCCATGCGCTCAGGTCCCGATCTCCGACATGTCGAACGGCGTGGTCTGGTAGATGTGGTTGATCCAGTTTCCGTAGAGAAGCTGGCCGTGGCTGCGCCACCGGTTCTCCGGCGGCTTCGACGGATCGTCGTCCGGAAAGTAATCGGCGGGCTCGACCACCGGACCGCCGGCCGCGACGTCCCGCTCGTATTCCTCCTTGAGCGTGGTCGAGTCGTATTCGAGATGGTTGAACATGTAGAGGGCGCGGCGCCCGGGATCGTCGATCAGGCACGGGCCGACATCCTCGGACGTGATGAGCGTGGCGAGGTCGGGGTGGAGGTCGACATCCTCCGAGCGGACCTCGGTCCAGCGGCTGACGGGGACCAGGAAGCTGTCGGAGAAGCCCTGGAGGAAGGGCGATCCCTCGCCGACGGCGCGGTGGCGGAAGCAGCCGAAGGCCTTGGCGGGCAGCATGTGCTTCGGGACGCCGTGGAAATGGTGCAGCATCGCCATGCCGCCCCAGCAGACGCCCATCGTGTGGTGGACGTTGGTCTGGGTCCAGTCGAAGATCTCGCGCAGCTCCGGCCAGTAGCCGACCTCCTCGAAGTCGAGATGCTCGATGGGCGCGCCGGTGATGATGAGGCCGTCGAAGCGGTCGGAGCGGACATCGGCGAAAGGACGGTAGAACGTCTCCAGATGCTCGGCGGAGGTGTTGCGGGACTGGTGCTCGCTCATGCGGATCAGGGTGAGGTCGATCTGCAGCGGGGTGGCGCCGATGAGCCGGGCGAACTGGGTCTCGGTCTGCACCTTCTTCGGCATCAGGTTCAGGAGCCCGATGCGGAGCGGGCGGATGTCCTGGCGCTCGGCGGTCTCCTCGGACATGACCGCGACGCCTTCGCGGCGCAGCACCTCGTGGGCGGGAAGGGTCGCGGGGATCCGGATGGGCATGGGGAGCTTTCGGCGCGGTCGGGACCGCCTAGATAGGGCCTGGCCGGGCCTCGGGCAACCGCGCGTCTTCGGGGGCGCAGATCTCGATGGTCGCGTGCTCGAACCCGAACTTTTCGGCCAGCAGCGCGCGGATGGCGCGCCGGGCGGTCTCGGGATCGCGGTCGGGCGGGATCTCGGCCTCGAGCGTCACCATCGGGCGTTCCTGGGTGATCGACCAGGCGTGGATGTGCCGGACGTCGCGCAGGCCGGGGACGCCCTCGGTCAGCGCCGCGCGGATCTCGCCCGGATCGAACGCGTCCGGGGCGCCTTCGAGCAGGATGTGGGCGCTGTCGCGCACCACGCCCCAGGCCGAGCGCAGGATCAGGAGCGCGACCAGCACCGAGAGGATCGGGTCGATCGGCATCCAGCCGGTGCGCATGATGATCAGGGCGGCGGCGATCGCCGCGACCGAGCCGAGCAGGTCTCCCGCGACATGGATCAGCGCCGCGCGCAGGTTGAGGTTCTCGCGGTCGCCGCGCGAAAGGACCCAGAAGGCGGCGATGTTGACCGCGAGGCCGGCGATCGCGACCCAGAGCATGATGTCGGCGGTCACGGTCACGGGATCGGTGACGCGGTGATACGCTTCGACCACGATCCAGATCGCCACGCCGAACAAGGCGACTCCGTTGACGAAGGCCACGAGGACGGAGACGCGGTCGAAGCCGTAGGTGCGCCTGGCGTCGGCGGGGCGCTCGGCCATGCGGAACGCGATCCAGGACATCGAGAGCGCCGCGAAATCGGTCAGCATGTGACCCGCGTCGGCGAGAAGCGCGAGCGAACCGGAGATCAGCCCGCCCGCGACCTCGACCAGCATGAAGCCGCCGGTGAGAGCGGCCGCGAGGCCGACGGCGCGGCGGTTCGCGTGGCCGTGGTGGTGGTCGTGAGCCGCGTGGTCGTGGCCGCTCATGGTCGGGACAGCGCCCGCGCGATCATCGCGTCGAAATCGGCCGGGTCGCGGACGGAGGCCGCGTCGGAGGCCTCGACGGTCACGCCCCAGTCGCGGGCCATCGCCTCGTAGCGCGGCAGGCGGTGGTCCATCAGGGCGCGGAAGCCGTGGCGGATGAACGCCTCCGGGTCGATCTCGGACTCGGTCAGGCCGGTCTCGCGGCGGTATTCGTCCCAGACGGATGTGAGGAAATCCTCGGGGTAGTACATCGGCTTGGGCGCGCGGTCGAAGCGGTCGCAGAGCGCCTCGACATGCTCGTCGGTCCCGCGGATCCAGACGGGCAGGGTGGCGCCGGCCAGGTCGGTCAGCACGGGATCCGCCGGATCGCGCGGATCGACCACCTCGCAGAGCGATCCCGAGGTGTCGCAGACGAAATGCTCGTAGCCGTAGATGTCGCGGGCCTTTTCGAGAAAGACCAGCGTGTCGCGGGTGGCGGCGATCTCGGCCGCGCGGTGCTGGCGCTGGCGGCGGATGTATTCGTCGAAGGGGATGCCGCCCTTGTCCGGATCGCCGGGCTTGCCGAGATAGGTCGAGAGGGGCGCGAGGTTCTGGAAGGTGATGTTGGAGGCGATGTAGATCGAGTCGGTGCGCAGCAGCTCGCGGAGGAACGGGTTGCGCATCGCCTCGCGCTTGAAGTTGTCGACGATGTGCTCGCCCATGTACCGGGTGCCGATCCGGAAATCGACGGAGTAGTGGAACCAGCCGGCCTGGTCGCGCAGCATCGCGGCGAGGCGGGTCTTGCCGAGGCCGGACATGCCGAAGAGCGTCACCCGTTTCCGGGCGGCGCCGCGCCATTCGTCCGCATCAGCGTAGATCATCCGGCCGCTCCCGCTCGACGGTGCCGTGCTAGCGCGGGGGGCCGCCGCGCTTCAAGGGCGAAAGGGGGCGTGCGGGCGTCGCGCCGGATGGCACGCGAAGCGTCCCTCTCGCCGCGACCCTCGCATTCCTGGCCGATGGGCGGACCGGCCGAGCCAAAGCCAACACCGGTCAGAATCCGGCGGGTCGCGCTTCCGAGCCCAAACCTGCTCCCGGGTCCGGGTGCAGCGGACGGCCGCTTTTGCAGCGCGCGAGGGCATGAGGAACTGTCGCGCTGCATTCCGCCGCCGGTTCGAATCATACGAGAAGAAGTATCGCAGCGTAGCCGCCCAGCCCGAACGCGAACGGGAGGAAGCGGCTCTTCCGCTCCTCAGGCAGTTCCTCTTTGAGGACATTCAACACGACGCCTCCTGCCAGAAAGGCGAACAGAAATCCGATGACCATTTCTGAAAGGCTCGTCAACGCGCCAAGCGCCCAGCCAGCCATCACAGCGGCGGCGATGAACCAGCGGCCAAGCCGATCATAGCGCTCTTTGTGATCCTCCCGCAGGCCGAAATCGTTCGTCACGAAGTGCAGGCCCATGGCCACAAAGTAGATGGCCAGCGACCACAGGCCCGTTTCTTCCCGGTGCAGCAGCAGGTAGCCGATCAGCAAGTTGTAGAGGCTGAACGAACCGATGTGCAGCCAGAACACGTCCGCTTCCACGGCGTCCCTGCCGCTTTTGCTGCGCGAGTGGCCACGAGAGACCTTGGCGGCGCGTTCCAGTCCATAGAAGATCCCCAGACCTGCCAGCGCGACAAGGTAAACCCAAGTCTCGGCGGACTGTTCGGTGAGTCCGAGACCTTTGGCGAACGTCTCTTGGTGCCCGCTCAGTTCGGGTAGGATGTGGAGGAAAACGTACGCAACGGCGACCCCGCCTGCAGCCGACAGCCACCGGCTGCGGGGCACCACATCCAGAAAGCGGAGCTTGCAAATGAAGAGGTGGATCGCAGCAAAGGTTCCAGCGAAGATGGCGGTGAGGTAGATCATCTCTGGCAAACAGCCGTGCCGCCGGAACCGTTCCCAAGACCGGAGAAGCCGCCAAAGGAGCACCGCTCAGGTCGGGCGCAAGGAGTTTCCGTCCGTTCAACGGCAGCCATGTCCGGACATTGTTGAAAAACTCCTCAAGCGTTTCGGAGCGGCTCAAACGTCAGAACATCGTCTCTTTCGGCGGCGCTCATCGCCGTTGATATGGCCCATTTTTCGTTGCTATAGAACAGTTTCCTCAGTCTTGGCCCTGCGACGACCAATGTCCGAGTTGTTCAAAACCATCTTCACACACCGGGCATTCACGTGCTGACGGGCGATTTTCGGCACTCAGAAAGGTAATATTCGGCTGAGCGGCGGGACTTGTCGCGCGACGCCGCCTTCAGCCCTTTTCGTCTGCCGGCGTCGCGCGGGTCGTGTGGCGCGGCCCGTCCGCTTCAGAAGCTGTAGCCGACCCGCAGACCGGCGCCCCAGACGGTGCCGTCGTTGAAGTCGGTCGCCAGCACGTTGTAGGTGTCGCCGATGCGTCCCGTAGGTGACGCCGCCCGAAAGGTTCAGATGGTCGTTGACGTCGTAGGCCGCGCCGAGGTTCAGCGTGGTGCGCCCGTCATACGGTCCGAGCGTGGTCAGCTCGCCTCCGACCGACGGCTCGTAGGTCACGGAAAGCGAGGCCGCGAGATCCTCCCGGAACTGGTAGCCGACGCCGAGATTGTAGGTCCACCAGTCGTCGGAATAGTCCACCAGCGGGCGGCCGGACGTGGCCGCGACGTAGGTCGGCGGCTCGATGGAGAAGTCGGACCAGTCGACCCAGCGGATCGAGCCGAACACCAGCGTGTTCGCCGCGACGCCGGTCTGGAATTCGAGCATCGCCGATTGCGGGGTGGTCACGTCGGTCCGGGTGTCGATGCTGCCGAACTCGGTCGTTTTCAGATCGTGATCGATCGCCGAATGGTAGCTCAGCGCGACGCGCAACGCGATCTCCGGCTTCTCATAGGCCCAGCCGAGCAGGTATCCGTAGCCCCAGTCCTCGTTGGTGTCGATGGTGTATCCCGGCAGGCCGGCGGTCGGCCCGACGAAAGGGATCGCGGCGCTGGCGTCGAGCCGCTGGGCGCGAAGGCCGCCGTAGATCTTCATGTTCTCCTGGATGTCATAGGCGAGCACGCCGGTGATCTGGAAGGTGTTCAGATCGGCGCTGGTGCCGTCGTAGTTGAACACCCCGGCCGGGCCGGTCATCGGACCGTCGCCGTAGGAGGTGTCGGCGCCGAAGGGCTGGTCGAAAAGAAGGGCGTAGGAGAGCCGGTCGTTGATGTCGGCCTTGTAGGAGCCGCTGAAGTTCCAGTGGCCGTCGAAAAGGTCGCCGGTGTTTCCCTCGAACGAGAGCGGTGTTCCGGTCGGGCTCAGCAGCGGCGGCAGGGTGGCGTTTTCGCCGCTCTGATCGGGGTCCGCGTACGCAACTCCGAATTCGATGTATCGACCCTCCTCGAAGATGAGGCGGGTCGTGGACGGAATGGCGCGCTCGATCGCGGCGGGGAAGGCCGCCGTGGCCAGCAGGGCCGCGCTTGTGGCGACGCCGGCGAACACGGCGGATCGGTCGATTGACTGCTTTCTCATGGACGATTCCTCCCAGAATCAGATGTCCGCCGCGTTCGGCGTATCTGTCGGGCATCCACGTCAAGTTTACGTCAGGGTCAAGGTTAACGTGACGTAAATGTCACGCGGGACCGGCCGGAAAGCGTGATCGGCCGCGGCGGACGGCGCCGATCCGCCGATGCGGCCCCGCGAGCGGGCGCCGCGTCGGGTGATCGGTCCGCGAGCAGCCTATTTCTTGACGGCGTCGAGGGAGGTCTGCAGGATCAATTCGGCCTCGGCGCGGTCGCCCCAGCCGATGACCTTGACCCATTTGCCCTCCTCGAGATCCTTGTAGTGCTCGAAGAAGTGCTTGATGCGGTCGCGTGTCTTGGAGGGGATGTCCTCGAGGTCCTTGATGTGGGCCTGGAACGGATCGACCTTGACGTGGGGCACGGCGATCAGCTTGTCGTCCATGCCGCCGTCGTCTTCCATCTTGAGCACGCCCACGGGACGGCAGCGGATGACGTTGCCCGGCGCGAGAGGGAAGTCGCAGATCACGAGGACGTCGGTGGGGTCGCCATCGGCATGCAGCGTGTTGGGGACGAAGCCGTAATTGCAGGGGTAGAACATCGGCGTGTTCACCACGCGGTCGACGAAGACGGCGCCGCTCTCCTTGTCGATCTCGTATTTGACCGGCGCGCCGCCGGCGGCGCCGCCGGTGATCTCGATCACCACGTTGATGTCTTCGGGCGGGTTCTTGCCCGCGGGGATCTTGTCGATGTTCATGTGCGTCTCCTCGTTTTCCAGCGGTCGCCTAGCATGTTCGCAGGTGCAGCAAAAGGGTTTTCACGCGCGGACGCGGCGGGTCTCGCCGCGCAGGTTCAGCAGGTTGCCGGCGATGATCATCAGGGCGCCGATCAGGACCGCGACATGCAGTTCCTCGCCGTAGATCAGCGCCCCCATCACCGCGAACACCGGCAGGCGGATGAATTCCATCGGCGCCACGATGATCGCGGGCGCGGCCCCGAGCGCGGAGGACAGCGAGAAATGCGCGGTCAGCCCGCCGATGCCGACCGCGAGCAGCCAGGGCGCCATGTCCAGGGTCGGGCCCGGAATGCCGCCGGGCAGCGAGAGGATCAGCGCCATGGCGGTCTGGGACAGGGCCATCCAGAAGATGATGCAGAGCACGCTGTCGTCGCGCATGATCTTCTTGGTCATGATGTTGGTGAGCGCGAACAGCAGCGCCGCGAGCAGCGCCGCGCCGTGGCCGATCTCGAGCGCGGAGGTGCCGGGGCGCGCCACGACGATCACCCCCGCGAAGCCGATCAGCGCCGCGAGGAGGCGCCGCCGCGTCAGCGGCTCCGCGAGCATGAGCGGCGCGAGGAGCGCGACCCAGAGCGGGTTGGTGAATTCGAGCGCGACGAGCTGGCCGAGCGGGATCGCGGCGATGGCGTAGAACCAGAGGTTCTGGCCGGTGAAGTGGATGACGTTCCGGCGGGCGTGCTCCCACGGATGCGCGGTGCGGACCTGCGCGAAGCCGCCCGTCCGCAGCCAGATCACGGCGGAGACGATGACGAAGCCGATGCCCGAGCGGTAGAGCATCAGCTCGAAGGTGTTCATCTCGGTCTGGATCTGCCGTCCGGCGACGGCCATCAGCGCGAAGGAGGCCGTCGCGCCGAGGATCCAGGCGAAGGCCAGCAGCGGCCGGCTCCTCGGAGCCTCGGACGGGATGGCCTCCGCCGTCATTCCAGAATGGAGCGCTCGAATTCCCGCACGAGATGCGCGCTCCGACGTCCCCATTCGGAGTTCCGCGTCCGCTCGCCATGGGCCGCGAAGGCGGCCTCGTCGACGAAAAGCTCGGACACGTCGAACACCTCGGCGTCATCGGATCGCCGCGCGGTCTCGAAGCGCAGGCATCCGGGTTCGGCCCGGCTGAGGCGGGCGTGCTCCTCGAAGAGGGGGACCATTTCGGCCTGTTCGGCGGCGGGGATGGTGATCCGGCCGGTCAGTTTCAGGTTTCCGGTCATTCCCATTCGATCGTCCCCGGCGGTTTGGAGGTGATGTCGTAGGTCACGCGGTTGATGCCGCGGACCTCGTTGATGATGCGCGTGGCGGTCTCGCCGAGGAAGGCGTGGTCGAACGGGTAGTAATCGGCGGTCATGCCGTCGACGGAGGTGACCGCGCGGAGCGCGCAGACGAAATCGTAGGTGCGGCCGTCGCCCATGACGCCGACGCTGCGGACAGGCAGCAGGACGGCGAAGGCCTGCCAGATGTCGTCGTAGAGGCCGTGGCGGCGGATCTGGTCGAGATAGACCGCGTCGGCCTTGCGCAGGATCTCGAGCTTCTCGCGGGTGATCTCGCCGGGGCAGCGGATCGCGAGGCCGGGGCCGGGGAACGGGTGGCGGCCGACGAAGCTCGCCGGCAGGCCGAGCTCGCGGCCCAGGGCGCGGACCTCGTCCTTGAAGAGCTCGCGCAGGGGCTCGACGAGCTTGAGGTGCATCTTCTCGGGCAGGCCGCCGACGTTGTGATGGCTTTTGATGGTGACCGAAGGCCCGCCGGTGAAGCTGACGCTCTCGATCACGTCGGGGTAGAGCGTGCCTTGCGCGAGAAACTCGGCGTTTCCGACGCTTTGCGCGTGTTTCTGGAACACGTCGATGAAGAGGCCGCCGATGGTCTTGCGTTTGATCTCGGGGTCGGAGACGCCTTCCAGCGCGTCGATGAAGAGGTCGGCCTCGTCGGCGTGGATCAGCGGGATGTTGTAGTTGTCGCGGAAGAGGCCGACGACCTCCTCGGCCTCGCCCATCCGCATCATGCCGGTATCGACGAAGACGCAGGTGAGCTGATCGCCGATCGCCTCGTGGATCAGGACGGCGGCGACGGAGGAATCGACGCCGCCGGAGAGGCCGCAGATGACCTTGGCGTCGCCGACCTTGGCGCGGATCTCGTCGATGGCCTGGTCGCGGTAGGCGGCCATGGTCCAGTCGCCGGTGAAGCCCGCGAGGTCGGTGAAGTTTTTCAGGAGCCGCGCGCCGTTGACGGTGTGGTGGACCTCCGGGTGGAACTGCGCGGCGTAGAAGCGGCGGTCGCGGTCGGCGATGATGGCGAAGGGCGCGTTCGGCGAGGCGCCGATGACCTCGAAGCCGGGCGCGAGCGCGGTGACGCGGTCGCCGTGGCTCATCCAGACCTCCTCGCGGCCGGTCTGGAAGAGGCCGGTGAAGAGCGGATCGGCGCTCTCGATGGCCGGGGTGACCCAGGCGCGGCCGAATTCGGCGTGGTGGCCGGCTTCGACCCGGCCGCCGAGCTGTTCCATCATCAGCTGCTGGCCGTAGCAGATGCCGAAAACCGGGACGCCGAGATCGAAGACCTCCTGCGGCGCGCGCGGGCTGGCGGGATCGGTGACGCTGGCGGGGCCGCCGGACAGGATCACGGCCAGCGGCGCGATGTCGCGCAACAGCGCCGCGTCGACCTTCTGGAACGGGTGGATCTCGCAGTAGATCCGCGATTCGCGCAGACGCCGCGCGATCAGCTGCGTCACCTGGCTTCCGAAATCGATGATGAGAAGTGTCTGGTGCGCCGCCTGGGTCATGGGCATCCGCATAGGCCGGGCCGCGCGGCTCCGCAAGTGCGGCGCGGGCATGTCGCGTATGGTCCGCATGGCGGCGGAAATCGCCGCACAGAGGCGGACGGGGCGTCTAAACCGGTGGGACCGGAACGCCGTCGCCCTCCGGAGGACAACGCATGAACCAAGCTCTCGAAACGCCCGCAGCCGCCTCCCGCCCCCGCAGGGGCGGAGGCGGCGCCTCCCGCCGCGCCGAGCGGACGGCGGTCCGAATCGAGGCCGCTCCCTACATCCGACGCCGCATCCCCAACTACGAGATCCTGGACGAGGAGGGTCTCGCGATCATCGAGGAGAACGCGGATCGGGTTCTGGAGGAGATCGGCGTCAACTTCGCCGACAATCCCGAGGCGCTGAAGCTGTGGCGCGAGGCGGGCGCCGATGTGGACGGCGAGCGGGTGCGCCTGCCGAAGGGCCTCGCGCGGAAGCTCTGTTCGACGGCGCCGAGCGAGTACACGCAGCACGCGCGCAATCCGGACCGGAACGTGGTCATCGGAGGGAAGTCCCTCGTGCTGGCGCCGGTCTACGGGCCGCCCTTCGTGAGGGATCTGGACGGCGGGCGGCGCTACGCGACGATCGAGGATTTCCGCAACCTGGTGAAGCTCGGCCACATGTCGAAATGGGTGCACCATTCGGGCGGAACCGTCTGCGAACCGACGGACGTGCCGGTCAACAAGCGGCATCTCGACATGCTGATGGCGCACATGACGCTGACGGACAAGCCGTTCATGGGGTCGGTCACCGAGCCGAGCCGCGCGGAGGATTCGGTCGAGATGTGCCGGATCCTGTTCGGGGCGGAGAACGTCGGGCCGAACTGCTACATGACGAGCCTGATCAACATCAACTCGCCGCTGACCTTCGACGCGACGATGATGGGGGCGCTGGAGGTCTACGCCCGTGCGGGGCAGGCCTGCATCGTGTCGCCGTTCATCGTCGGCGGCGCGATGGCGCCGGTCTCGGTGGCGGGGACGCTGACGCAGGTGCTGGCCGAGGCGATGACGGGGATCGCCTATTCGCAGCTGGTCAATCCGGGCGCGCCGGTGATCTTCGGCGCGTTCGTGGCCTCGATCGACATGAATTCGGGCGCGCCGACCTTCGGGACGCCGGAGGCGAGCAAGATCCTCTGGGGCGCGGGGCAGCTCGCGCGGCGGCTGAACCTGCCGTTCCGGTCGGGCGGCGCGCTCTGCGGATCGAAACTTCCCGACGCGCAGGCGGCGTACGAGACGGCGAACACGCTGAACGCGGCGCTGCTCGGCGGGGTCAATTTCATGCTGCATTCCTGCGGATGGCTGGAGGGCGGTCTGGTGTCGTCGATGGAGAAATACGTGCTCGACGCGGACCAGCTCGGGGTTCTGCATTCGATCGCCGCCGGGATCGACCTCTCGGAGAACGGCCAGGCGATGGGGGCGATCGCGGAGGTGGGGCCGGGCGGGCATTTTCTCGGGTGCCAGCACACCCAGGACAATTTCAAATCCGCGTTCTGGCGCACCAACGTCCTCGATTACCAGCCCTACGAGACCTGGGCCGAGGCGGGTGGACGCGATTCGGCGCAGCTCGCCTCGGCGCGGGTGAGGAAGATGCTCGGCGAGTACGAGGCGCCCGCCTCCGATCCGGCGGTCGTCGAGGCGCTGGAGGATTACGTGGCGCGGCGCAAGGCGTCCGAGGCGGACGCTTTCGGCTGACGGCTCAGCCGAGGCGGTCCGCCTCCCGTTCCAGCCATCCGCGCAGGGCGGCGGGATTCTTCGGCGCGGATCGGCGCGGCGCTGTCGCCCTCGCCGACTTTCACCGCCGTCCCGCCCAGCCGGAGCGCCGCTTCGATCGCGTCCTCGTCCGTCGTGTCGTCGCCGATCATGACGGGGCGCCTGCCCGCGAAAGGCCCCGTTCTCGCCAGTTTCTCGAGGGTGCGGCCTTTGTGCGCCGCCGACGGCTTCACCTCGACGACCATCTTGCCGGCCTGCGCGATCAGATCGCCGCCGGTCCGGGCGGCCGCCTCCGCCGCCGCGAGACACTCCGCCTCGGCTTCGGGCGCGGCCCGGAAGTGAAGCGCGGCGACGGGGCCTTTCAACTCGAGACGGACGCCCGGGTGACGCTCGGCTCCGCGCAGGATCTCGAGGACCTGTCGCGGGGGCGGTCCCGGCGGGGTCGGGGGCGTCTCGGAGGGCGCGATGATCTCGAGGCCGTGTCCGCCGGCGCGCCAGAGGCCGTCGGGAACCCGGCTCGCCAGATCGCGCAGATCGCGTCCGCTCAGGATCGCGACGGCGCCGTCAAGCAGATCGGCCAGCCGCGCGAGCGATACCGCCGAGCCCGGTTCGAGCCAGATGGCGTCCGCGTCGGGACCCAGCTCGGCGAGGGTTCCGTCGAAATCCAGGAAAAGCGCGTCGTTCCGGTCCAGCGCGAGCTCAAAAATATCTTTCTGAATCAATTTTCAGACCGGGTTTCTTCAAGTCTATTGAGGAAAGCCGTCCTCCACCAGGCGATATCCCTGTCCCGGACCTTCTCGATCAGCAGGCGCCAGCGGTCGCGCCGTTCGTCAAGCGGCATGGTGAGCGCGGCGCGGATGGAGTTCGCGACCGCCGAGATGTCGTGCGGATTGACCAGAATGGCGTCCCGAAGCTCTTCGGCGGCGCCGGCGAATTCCGAGAGGATCAGCACTCCCGGATCGTCCGGATCCTGGGTGGCGACGAATTCCTTGGCGACGAGGTTCATGCCGTCGTAGAGCGGAGTGACCAGACCGACGCGGGCGAGACGGTAGAGACCGGCGAGCGTGGCGCGCGAATACCCGCGCGCGAGGTAGCGGATCGGCATCCAGTCCAGATCGGCGTAATCGGCGTTGATGCGGCCGGCGAGCTCGTCCAGCTGCTCGCGCAGATGCTGATACGCGTCCACGCCCTCGCGGGAGGGCGGCGCGATCTGGAGGAAGCTGACCCGGCCCCGGAAGGCCTCGTTCTCGTCCAGCATCCGGCCGAAGGCCTCCATCCGCTGCGGGAGGCCCTTGGAATAGTCCATCCGATCGACGCCGATGACGAGCGCCCTCTGGTCGATTATCCGGCCGAGGCGCTTGGCGGCGACGGCCGCCTCTTCGCCGACCGCGAGCTCCGCCAGATCGTCGGGATCGACGCCGATCGAGAAGGTTTCGGGACGCAATTTGCGGTCGAAAACCAGAATGCGACCGTCGTCAAGGACTTCCGCCCCGAAGTTCTCGACGAGATAACGCGTGAAATTGGCCGTGTCGCGCTCGGTCTGGAATCCCACGAGATCGTAGGAGCAGAGACCCCGCGCGAGACGCTGATGCTGGGGGAGCGACGTGAAGACCTCCGGCGCCGGGAACGGTATGTGGAGGAAGAATCCCATCGGGCCCTCCCAGCCGCTGGCGCGCATCTCCTGGCCCATGAGAAGGAAATGGTAGTCGTGTATCCAGACGGTGTCGTCCTTGCGCGTGAGCTGGGACAGCAGACGTCCGAACCGCCGGTTGACCAATTCGTATGCCGCGAAATCGCTGTCGGCGAAATGGGCGAGGTCGACGCGGTAGTGGAAGACCGGCCAGAGCGCCCGGTTGGCGTAGCCGAGGTAGTAGCCCTCGTATTCCTCCTCGGTCAGGTCCGCGAGCGCGAAATCCACCTTGCTGTCGGCGAAAATCCGGACGCCGCGCGTCTCGCGCACCAGAGTCTCGCCGGACCAGCCGAACCACACGCCACCGCCGCGTTCCTCCAGAGCGTCGGACAGCGCCACCGCCAGACCACCGGCCCGCGGCTCTCCGGGCACGGCCGTTCTGTTCGACGCTATGATGAGACGTCCGGTCACTCAGACAAGATGGGCCTTTCGGCGCTCCGGCACAAGATCCTCAGGCGGCGGCCGCAAGCGTCGGACGTGTGGCGAGTCGCGCCTCGGCGATGATCGCCGTCAGGATCGCCACATGCCTCTGCAGGTTATAGGCGCCGTCGCCGCGCGCCCGGTCCGCCTCGAGACGGGTCTCCTCGTCGAGGAGGGAGAGCACTGCCTGGGCGGGTCCCGCCGCGCGCGGCTGCCGCAGGAGCCGCTTGAGATCGCGTTCCCTGCGGTAGTCGACGACGCCGGCGCGAGCCGCGCGGATCAGGATCTTGGGGCGGCTAAGAGCGTTCAGCAGGGCGATGAAGTCGGTCATTTGATGTCCCTCGGTGTTGTTTGTGCGGTGAGAGGATCATGACCTGGGATTCGGAGGTGTTGCGCAACTTTAACGAGTATCGTTCGCACCGCCATGCTTGGAGGTTGACTATTCGCCTGTGATATCGGTTGGTTAATGAACGATTCACGAATCAACCTTAAGACGAGTTTTGCGAAAATTTTTTCGAACGGACGTTCCACCACGACCCTCGGAAAACCTTTCCGTCCCGCGCGGACCTTGAAACTGGATCTCCCGCCAATGCTCACAGACTGGGTCCCGGACTACGCCGCCACCTACATCCAGCACACCTCCGGAGGCCTCCCGCTCCGGGTCATCGCCCGATCCAGGGGCTGTCACGCCTCTACGATCATGCGGCAGGTCCGCAAGGCGGAGGCGCGGCGGGACGATCCGCTCTTCGACGAGGCGCTCGAGAGCGTCGGCGTGCTGGTCCGGGCGGCGTCCGATCAAACAAGAACAGACATGGAGACCTCCTTGATGAGCAAACCGGCCCCCCAGCGTTCCGGAGCGACCGACAGCCGCATCGAGCGGGAGGCCCGTCGGATCCTCCGCCGTCTCTGCGAGAAGGGGGCCTTCCTCGCGGTCGCGCCGAGCATGGAGAAGGCCATCGTCATGCGCGAGGTGGTGCCGGGCCGGCAGAACCGGATCGCGGTCGTCGAGCGCGACGTCGCGCACGCGTTCGCGCTGCAGGAATGGATCGGTTGCGACAAACCGGGCAAAATCGCCTGCTATACGATCACGTCGGTGGGACGCGCGGCGCTCAAGCGCCTTCTGACCGAGGAGCGCCAGGCGCGCGAAGCCAAGGCGCCCGGTTTCGCCGAGGCGCAGTCGCCGTTCCAGGAGCAGCACCGGTTCTTCGCCGAGCGTACGGTCGCCGACGGCGACGGAGAGCGGAAAGTGCGTTTCAACCTCGCCGAGAGCCCCCTCTCCGTGCTCGGGCGCAAGCGCGACAAGGGCGGGGTCCCCTATCTGGACGCGGGCCTCATCGAGGCGGGCGAACGCCTGCGCGAGGATTTCGAGCTGGCGCATATGGGGCCGCGCGTCACCCAGAACTGGGAGCGGTTCCTGACCGCCGGCGGCAGCCGGGGCTGCATGGACGGAGACGTCGGCGGGGCGGGTCCGCAGGACGCCCGCGTCCGGGTCGCCAAGGCGATGGAGGCGCTGGGCCCCGGGCTCTCGGATATCGTGTTCCGGATCTGCTGCTTCCTCGAAGGTCTTGAAACGGCGGAAAAACGCCTTGGCTGGTCGGCCCGGTCGGGCAAGGTCGTGCTCAAGATCGCGCTCGAGCGTCTCGCCGCCCATTACCGCATCGCGCAGGGCGGCGTCCGCGAAGCCGGCTGAGGATCTCAGCTCGCGGCCGCGATGATCCCGCCGAACTCCTCCGCCTTGAGCGAGGCCCCGCCGACAAGCGCGCCGTCCACTCCGGCGACGCCGAAGATCCCGGCGGCGTTGTCGGATTTCACCGAGCCGCCGTAAAGCAGACGGACCGAACGGCCACGCTCGCCAAAGCGCGCCGCCAAGGTCTCCCGCATGAACGCGTGGACTTCGGCGATCTGATCGAGGTTGGGGACCTTGCCGGTTCCGATGGCCCAGACGGGTTCGTAGGCCACGACGAGGCTGTTCGATGCCGGCATCGTCCGGGATCGATCCGGCCAGCTGCTCGCCGATCCGCGCGAGGGTCCGGCCGGCGTCGCGCTCGGCTTCGGTCTCTCCGACGCAGACGATCGCGGTCAGGCCGGCGCGCCAGGCCGCCGCCGCCTTGTCCGCGACCGTCGCGTCGGTCTCTCCGTGATCCGCCCGGCGCTCCGAATGGCCGACGATGACCGCCACCGCCCCCGCCGCCGCGAGCATGGCGGCGGAGAGGTCGCCGGTATGCGCGCCGCCGGCCTCGGGGTGACAGTCCTGACCACCCACGGCGAACGGCCCGCGCGCCATCTCCGCGATCAGCGTCGCGGGCGGACAGATGAGGACGTCGCACTCGGGAAGGGGATGCGCGGTCGCCAGCTCGTCAAGCATGCCCGCCTCCGCGACGTTCATCTTCCAGTTTCCGGCGATCAGTCTGCGCGGGGACATCGGCTGGGCCTCCATGGGATACGGACACCCGGCTAGCAGAGGCGGCGTCTCAGGAAAAGTCCGGATGGTTGGCCGCGAGCGAGCGCCGTGCCCAGGCGCAGGCCTCTTCCGGGTCGTCGAGCGCGCTGTCGGGAAGCGTCCAATATCCCGTGCGGGTGATCCGGCCGTCCTTGCGTGAAAATTCGAAGCGCTCGGACCCCTCGGCGCGCAACGCCTCGGCGAGATCCTCCGAGGCCTTGAGGAATATCCTGTCATCCGGACCGACGAGCGCGAAGACCAAGCCGTCCGAATGGATCATCAAACCGCCCATCATGCGTCGCGCCGTCACGTGGCGGAGAGCGGCGAAAAGCTCAAGAACGTGCTCGCGCGTCTCGGACGAGACGGCCACAGCCTCACATGCCTTGGAATTTGATCGATTCGCCGCAGCCGCAGGCTTCGGTGACGTTGGGATTGGCGAAGCGGAAACCGGATTCGAGCAGTTCCGTCCGATAGTCGATCTCCGTCCCGAAGAGGAACATCTGCGCCATCGGCGCGATCATCACTCTGGCGCCGTTCTGTTCGACGACCTCGTCGTGCGGATCGATTTCCTTCACATAGTCCATGGTGTATTCCATGCCGGCGCAGCCGCCTTTTTTCACTCCGATCCGCAGACCCTGGGTGTCGCCCTTGGCCATGAGTTTCGAGATCTGCGCTTCGGCCGCGGGCGTGATGGTCACCGGGGATTTGCCTGGAATGCCGAACATGTTGGCGCCTCTTTCCTGATCGTTTCGGTAAGGTAGTGCGCGCGGCCGCGCGGCTCAAGAGGGAGTCAGGGCGATGCGGGTCAGCCAGGCGATCGCCAGCGCCCAGGCGACGCTGGCGAGGGTGCCGATGATTACGTATTCGCTCGCCTTGCGGCTGCGGGTCGCCTCGCCGAAGCGCAGGATTGATTTAGCCGCGATCAGCAGGCCTATGGCCGCCGTCTGGTCGGAAAGCACCATGATGAGGATCATCAGGCGCTCCAGGCGCCCGATCATCCGCCCGCCGCGCGGCAGGCTGTCGTCCTCGTCGTCGGCCGTGAGATCGTCGCCCATTCCCGACATGAGAGCCGCGACCGCGTAGCCGCCGGCCCAGACCGTCGCGACGAGGCCGGTCGCGAGGATCATCGCCTCGGACGCCGTCGCGAGCCACGGGAGGGTCGCGAGGACGCGCGGCGAGGCCCAGAGGCCGGCGGACCAGGCGTCCGGAAACAGGGTCGCCGCGATCGCGATAATCGCCAGATGCGCGCTCTGGTCGGCGAAGAAAGCCCCGAAGCCCGCGCCGCCCCAGCGCAGCTTGACCGCGTCGATCACGAGGTGGCTGACCGCGATCAGGCCGATCAGCCACGGCGTGAGCGGCAGCCCGAGCGCGACCCAGGTGGTCGCCGTCACGATTGCGATGTGAAGGCCGAGAACCTTGGGAGAGCGTTTTCCCTCGACCATCGCGTCGGTCTGGAAAAGAAAATCCGCGAGGCAGTGGGCCAGGAGCAGCGCGAGGGCGGTTTCGAACATGTCTCAGTCAAATACAACATTAAAAGGGTGTAATGGCGATAACAACCTTTGGGCGCACGCGGCGCGGGTCACGTCCGCGCCTCGAACGCCGCCATCGCTTCCCGGAGCGCCCAGTCGCCGCCGGCCCGCAAATGTTTCGCGACCATCTGCTGGCTGAAACCGAGGCGCTCTCCGATGACGCTCTGCGTCGGCGCGTCGGGCGGAAGGGCATGAACGAAGACCTCCGCCTGGCGCGCGGTCCATCGGCGGCTGATCTCGTCGGCGAGCGCGAAGACGGCTCCTCCAAGCCGAGGATCGCCGGCGGAGATCCACGCGAGCCTGGCCGCGCGGGCCATCCCGTCGAGACCCGCGCCGGACCGCGCGAACGCCGCTCCCGAGGCGGCGGCCACTCCGGCGGCGGGCACCGCGCCCGTCCCGACGCCGACGGATATCCGCGTGTCGAGATCGCGGCGGCGCGCGCGCAGTCCCGCCCGGATGAAGAGCGCTGCGCGCAGGGAAAGCTCGGGAGAGGGACCGACGCACTGCCAGCCGTCGCCGCGGTAGCGGCCGAACCTCGCCAGGGAGCCGGTCCACGAGGCGGCGGTCCCGGCGGAGGCGGCCACCGTCTCCAGAACGTCGTCGAGCGTCCCGGGAGAGAGGCGCGACGAGGCCACGATGTCGCCGGTCAGGACCGCCAGCTCTTGATCACCCATCCGGCGCGCTCCGGTCGCGGTTGCCGGACCGAGAATGCCGCCGGGGCGAGGCTCCGGCAAGCGCTACATGAAACCCAGTTCGAGCCGCGCCTCGTCGGACATCATGTCCATGCCCCATTGCGGCTCCCAGACCAGTTCGACGTCGACGTGCCGGACGCCAGGCAGGGGCTCGATCGCCTCGGCGACCCAGCCGGGCATCTCTCCGGCGACGGGGCAGCCGGGCGCCGTCAGGCTCATCGCGACGTTCACGTCGTTCTCGGGCGTGATCTCGATGGTGTAGACCAGCCCCAGATCGTAGATGTTCACAGGGATCTCGGGATCGTGAACGGTGCGGCACGCCTCGACGATCGTGTCGTAGAGCGGATGGTCCGTGGTGGACGGCTTGATCAGCGGCGTCCCCTCCATCGGGGCGTCGGGCTCTGCGGTCATGGCGATCGGTCCCCCATCTCAATACCTGACCACTTACATAAGGAATGCGGCCGCCTTCGTAAAGGCGGCTCCGGCCGGCGCGGGCCGCGCCGGGAATCCTTGAAGGCGCGTCCGCCGGACGTCGTTCCCTTTTCTTCGGGATCGAAACCGACTAGCGGGAGGCGATGGCCGGACGCTTCTCCTTTTCGATCCACGCCACCGACGGGCGGGCCCGGACGGGGCTGATCTCGACGCCGCGCGGCGAAATCCGGACGCCGGCTTTCATGCCGGTCGGCACGGCCGCGACGGTCAAGGCGATGCTGCCGGAAAGCGTGGCCGCGACGGGGGCGGACATCCTGCTGGGCAACACCTATCACCTGATGCTGCGGCCGGGGGCGGAGAGGGTGGCGCGGCTGGGCGGGCTGCACCGGTTCATGAACTGGGACCGGCCGATCCTGACCGACAGCGGCGGGTTTCAGGTGATGAGTCTCGCGGAACTTCGCAAGCTGACCGAGGAGGGGGTGACTTTCCGGAGCCACGTGGACGGATCGAAGCACATGATCTCGCCCGAGACGAGCATGGAGATCCAGCGGCTGCTCGGGTCGGACATCGTGATGTGCTTCGACGAGTGTCCGGCGCTGCCCGCGACCCGCGAGACCATCGAGACGAGCATGGAGCTGTCGATGCGATGGGCGGCGAGGTCGCGGGACGCGTTCGGCGAGCGGCCGGGACACGCTCTCTTCGGGATCCAGCAGGGCGGGCTGGAGGAGGACCTGCGCGGGCGCAGCGCCGAGGCGCTTACGGGGATCGGTTTCGACGGCTACGCGATCGGCGGGCTGGCGGTCGGAGAGGGGCAGGCGGCGATGTTCGGGGTGCTGGATTTCGCGCCGGGGCAGCTTCCCGCCGACCGACCTCGCTATCTGATGGGCGTGGGCAAACCGGACGACATCGTGGGGGCGGTGATCCGCGGCGTGGACATGTTCGACTGCGTGCTGCCGTCTCGGTCGGGGCGGACCGGGCAGGCGCTGACCCGGTTCGGGGCGGTCAACATCAAGAACGCGCGGCATGCGGACGACCCGGGGCCGCTCGATCCGGAATGCGCTTGTCCCGCGTGTTCGGACTACAGCCGGGCCTATCTGCATCACGTGTTCAAGGCGAACGAGATCATCGCCTCGATGCTGCTGACCTGGCACAACCTGCATTATTATCAGGAGCTGATGGCGGGCCTGCGCGCGGCCATATCGGAGGGGCGCGTGACGGCCTTCGCCGCCGCGTTCGAGGAGCGCCGCCGCGCCGGAGACGTGCCGCCGCTGGCGTGAACGGCGTCCGCGGGGCGGGAACCACACGGATGTGCCACGCGTGGCACTTTAAGCAAGTCATTGTTACTAAACGTATATCAGGATCGCGTTAACCGCGTGGAAAGCTTCACACTCTCTCCGATTTCGGCGCTGGAACGAGGGTTTCGCAGGCTTCGATGGGCCACGACGCCTTTGCGGCGCCACCGGCGCCTGTTCAGGCGTCGGCGCGACTGACGAGCTTGGAGAACATGCTGTCCCTCTCGTAGAGCAGCGCCAGCCGATTCTCCTCGAACGCGTCGAAGAAGGCGTCCCAGTCGATCTCGGTCAGCTCGTCGTGTTCGGAATTCGGCGCGTCCGGAAACATGATCCGGATCATTCCCGGATCGTCGTCGGATGCGGTCCGGGCGATCGAGGCGGGTTTGCCGCCCTGCGCTTCCGCCCATTCGCGGATGGTGTCGTGGTCGGTGGTCGTCTCGGCCATGGGGTTACCTCCTGATCTCGTCGCGTGAGGAACCGCCGCCGCGCCGGGTGGTTCCCGTGGAGTTGGCGGATTTCGCGCCGTGCCGGGCGGGGTCGGACCGGATGATGCCGCCCCTGCGTCACGCCCGCCTTGCGCGTCTCCCGGCGAGCGGGCAGGATCGGATCGACTTGAAAGAGCGCGGGCCGCGCGCCATCTGAACCGTTGAGGAAGCGCCCGATGCCGCCGGATCGACCGGGGCGGGGCGCTTTGCCATCGAGAGGATACCTGAATGACTGAAACGAGCAGCGTCTCCCATCCCCTCCTGCCGCTGCGCGACATCGTGGTTTTCCCCCACATGGTCGTGCCGCTTTTCGTCGGACGCGAGAAATCGGTCCGCGCGCTCGAGGCCGTGATGAAGGACGACCGCCAGATCCTTCTGGCGAGCCAGATGGACGCGTCGGAGGACGAGCCGGAGGCGGACGGCATCTACCGCGTCGGCGTTCTGGCCAACGTGCTGCAGCTTCTTAAACTGCCGGACGGGACCGTGAAGGTTCTCGTCGAGGGCAAGACCCGCGTACGTGTCACGGGCTTCGTCGAGAACGACGCGTTCTTCGAGGCCGAGGCCGAGGAGATCGTCGAGACCAGCAACGACGCGGACGCGATCACCGCGCTGACCCGCGCGGTCACCGGCGAGTTCGAGCGTTACGCGAAGCTGAACCGCTCGGTGCCGGACGAGGCCGTGGCGGCGGTGGCCGAGACCATGCCGGCCAACCGGCTGGCCGACACCGTCGCGGGGCATCTCGGCGCGGAGCTGGAGGAGAAGCAGTCGCTTCTGGAGGAGCCCGACGTCGGCGCGCGGCTGGAGAAGATCTACGGCCTGATGCAGGGCGAGATGGGCGTGCTCAAGGTCGAGAAGCAGATCAAGAGCCGGGTCAAGACGCAGATGGAGCGGACCCAGCGCGAATATTATCTCAACGAGCAGATGAAGGCGATCCAGCGCGAGCTCGGCGGCGAAGGCGAGGGCCAGGACGACGCGTCCGAGTTCGAGGAGCGCATCGAAGCCACGAAGCTCTCGAAGGAGGCGCGCGAGAAGGCGCTGGGCGAGCTGAAGAAGCTCAAGTCGATGTCGCCGATGTCGGCGGAATCGACCGTGGTGCGCAACTATCTCGACTGGATGCTGTCGATCCCGTGGGGCAAGAAGAGCCGCGTGAAGAAGGATCTGGGCGCCGCCCAGGCCGTGCTCGACGCCGACCATTACGGGCTGGAGAAGGTCAAGGAGCGGATCGTCGAGTTCCTGGCGGTGCAGTCGCGCAGCCAGAAGCTCAAGGGGCCGATCCTGTGCCTCGTCGGGCCTCCGGGCGTCGGCAAGACATCCTTGGGCAAATCGCTGGCGAGGGCGACGGGGCGCGAGTTCATCCGCATCTCGCTCGGCGGCGTGCGCGACGAGTCGGAGATCCGCGGCCATCGACGGACCTATATCGGGTCGATGCCGGGCAAGATCATCCAGTCGATGAAGAAGGCGAAAACGACCAATCCGCTCATCCTCTTGGACGAGATCGACAAGATGGGCCAGGATTTCCGGGGCGATCCCGCGAGCGCGATGCTCGAGGTGCTCGATCCGGAGCAGAACGCCACGTTCATGGACCATTATCTCGAGGTCGAATACGACCTCTCGAACGTGATGTTCATCACCACGGCGAACACCTACAACATGCCGCGGCCGCTGCTCGACCGGATGGAGATCATCTCGATCTCCGGCTACACCGAGCAGGAGAAATCCGAGATCGCGAAGCAGCACCTGATCGCGAAGCAGGAGAAGGGGCACGGGCTCAAGAAGGGCGAGTTCAAGCTCACCGACGAGGGTCTGCGCGACATCATCCGCTACTACACCCGCGAGGCGGGCGTGCGGAACCTGGAGCGCGAGATCGCCAAGCTCTGCCGCAAGGCGGTCACCGAGATCGTCAAGGGCAACGAGAGCAAGGTCGTGGTGACCCCGGAGAACCTCGAGGAGTTTCTCGGGGTGCGCCGGTTCAGATACGGCCTCGCGGAGCTGACCGACCAGGTCGGCGTGGTGACGGGTCTGGCCTGGACCGAGGTGGGCGGCGATCTTCTGCAGATCGAGGCGCTGAAGCTGCCCGGCAAGGGGCGGATGAAGACCACCGGCAAGCTCGGCGACGTGATGAAGGAGTCGATCGACGCGGCGGCGTCCTACGTGCGCTCCAAGGCGCCGGATCTCGGGATCAAGCCCCCTGTCTTCGAGACGCTCGACATCCACGTGCACGTGCCCGAGGGCGCGACGCCCAAGGACGGGCCGTCGGCGGGCGTGGGCATGGTCACGTCGATCGTGTCGGTGCTGACCGGGATTCCGGTGCGGCGCGACGTGGCGATGACCGGCGAGGTGACGCTGCGCGGCAACGTGCTGCCGATCGGCGGTCTGAAGGAGAAGCTGCTCGCGGCGCTGCGCGGCGGCATCACCACGGTGATGATCCCGGAAGAGAACCTCAAGGATCTGCGCGAGATCCCGGACAACGTGAAGGACGGGCTGAAGATCATCCCGGCCACGAACGTGATGGACGTGCTCAAGGTCGCGCTGACGCGCATGCCCGAGCCCGTGGAATGGGACGAGGTGGCGGAGGCCGCGCGGATCGCGGCGGCCTCGTCGGCGGGGCAGAACGCTCCGGCGGCCTCGGCGCACTGACGGCTCCGACACGGAGATGAGAACGGCCGGCGCTCGCGCCGGCCGTTTTTTTGCCATGGGGGCGACCGTTTCGCCCGGGCGCGGCCCTCGGCCATCCCCGGCGCCATGCGGAGCGGCGTCGCCGGAACGAAGGCGCCGGGCCCGCGGACTGGTTCGATGCGGATCACGGCGCCGCCGGTGTCGCCGTCGCCGTACTCGTCCAGCGCCGGCATGACGGTCAAGAGAACCCGCATGACGGCGAGCGGTACGGATCCGTGGGATCGCGCCGGGGTGGGCGCGGGCGATGGCGAACGCCGTCGCGGAAGGCGAAGTGGATCAGGGAACATGGACGCTACTGGCGCGTCGGATTTCCGGTGACGTCCTTCAGCGGCGGCGCGGCGCCGCTTCGGGTGCGTCGCTCTCCGACGCGCTCCGGTCCGTCGCCGTTCCGCGCCGCCGCGACGGAACCGCAGCGCGGGCGAGGGGTTTGAGAGGGGCAATTCGACAAAATGGAAAGGATGTCATTCATGAAAACGCTTACAGCAAGCGCACTCGCCCTTACCCTCGCCACCGGCGGACTTCTGGTCGCTCCCCAGCAGGTCGGAGCCCAGACGATGGCCGAACAGAGCATGACCTCGGCCGACATCGTCGGCATGCGCGACAACCTGATCCGGACGCGCGACATCACCGGCGGCAACATCTACACGATCAACGAGGCCGACGACGAGGGCTGGGATCCCGCCATGACCTATGACGCGGTCGGAGCCGACTGGAACGACATCGGCGAGATCGAGGACATCATCCTGTCCAGGGACGGCCAGATGATCGGCATCGTGGCCGAGGTCGGCGGATTTCTCGACATAGCGGACAAGCATGTCGTCATCCCGGTCCATGACGTGAGCCTCGTGGCGGTCGATGACGAGACGTATTCGTACGTCACGCGCATGAGCGAGGAAGAGCTGGAACAGCTCGAGAACGTCGACGAGGGCTTCTGGGACTGACGGACGGAAGCCTCGCGCTTTCGCGGCAGTGGCGCGGCCCTTCGGGGCCGCGCTTTTCTTTGGTCCGGGACGCGCGTGGCGCGGTCCGGAATGAGCGCTTGATGCCTCCGGGCGTTGCCGCTATCACCCCGCCGACGGGCGATTAGCTCAGCGGTAGAGCGCTACGTTCACATCGTAGATGTCGGCAGTTCGAACCTGCCATCGCCCACCATTTCCGCATTCATTGGTTCTTCGGGATTCATTTCCTGCGTGCCCTTCTTCCCGCGCTTAGCGCCGACCGTTCCTTTTGGGGATTCGGAGAAAAGCCATGCGGGCGCACTTCAGGTTTCACTCTCGGCGGCCGCCTTGGCCGTTTTCGCAGGTTGCCCCGCTCTGCCGCAGAACTGGGAGCGCATGAGCTTCGCCGCCGGGAACAACAACGCGGCGGTCGAGGCATCGGTCACGGGCGACGGGTATCTCGAATACGTGCTCGGGGCCTCCGCCGGCCAGACGATGGGGGTGTCGATGATCGCCGACGGCAGCGCCTATTTCAACATCCTGCCGCCCCGGAAGCCAGGGCGAGGCGATCTGCACCGGATCGACGGAGGGGAATGACGCGATCGTCGCGGTTCCGTCGGACGGGGATGACACGGTCCGGGTCTACCTGATGGGTGACGCGGCGCCGCTGGTCAATCTCCTGCTACTGCTGACGCTCTGCCGGTTCGCCGCGGCGCGCCGGGGTTCCTGATCGCGTCAGCGGCCTTGCGCGCGCCAGCCGTCTTCGAGGCTCCGGATCGCCGCGATGCGATCAGGGCCGGCCGGGTGGCTCGCCAGCCAGACCGGCGCGGCGCCGCCGGCGCCGGCGAGGCGGTCGAGTTTCGCCAGCAGGCTCATCTGAGGCCCGACCCCGAGGCCGGCCTTGGTCATCAACGCGGCCGCGTAGGCGTCCGCCTCGTATTCGTCCGAGCGGGACAGATGCGCGGCCAGGACGCGCGTCAGCAGGTTGGCGACCAGGACGCCCGCGAACGGGACGAACCGGCCGAGAACCATGGCCAGCGCGGTCCGTATCGCGTTCTGCCCGGAGAAATCCGTCATGCGTCGTCTGGAATGGCCCAGCGCGACGTGGCCGAGCTCGTGGGCGACGACGCTGGCCAGTTCCTCGGCGCTGATCTCGCCGCCGCGATATCTGCGGTAGAAGCCGCGCGTGAGGAAGATCCGGCCGTCCGGCGCCGCCAGGCCGTTGATCGGCTCGACCTCGTAGATGTTGACCTTGAGGCGCGGCAGGTCGAGCGCGCGCGCGAGGCGGCCGAGAATCGCGTCGAGATCCGGATCGACGAGCGGCGAGGAACGCGCGTCGAGTTCGCGGGCGGTGTTCCAAGCGCTGAAATGGTACGTCACGATGGCGGCGGCGATGGCCATCAGGATCGGCGTCAGCGTCAGCATGGGAGGGTCCGGGCGTTCATCCGCCCCATATGGGGCGCGGAGCGCGGCGTGTCACCTGCGCCGCGCCGCGCGGAGGAGCGCGTATCCCAGAACGCCGGTCGCGAGGCCGGCGACGAGCAGACCCGAAGCGTCGGAGAGGAGCGTCGCGAGTTCCCCGATCCGGTCGGCGAAGAAGTAGCCCATGCCGAGATAGAACGTCACCCAGATCGCCTCGCCGGCCGCGTCCCACAGACTGAAGCGGAGCCAGCCGAGGCCCGCGGCGCCCGAGGTGAAATTCACCCAGGGACCGAGCGGCGCGAAAAGCCAGGTCGAGAAGAAGACGCCGAGGCCGCCCCGACGGTCGACCAGCGACCTCGCGCGGGCCAGAAGCTCGGCGCGGCGCGGGCGGCGTTCGAGAAACGCGGAGGCCCGCGCGCCGCCGGCGCGTCCGAGAAGAAATCCGGTCTGGTCGCCGAGGACGGCGCCGGAATAGGCCGCGACCGCGACCGCCCAGAGCGCGAGATCGCCGGAGGCCGCGAAAGCGCCCGCCGCGAGCATGACGAAGGCCGTCGGGATCGGCAGGGCCAGACAGGAGAGGAAGGCCGAGGCGAAGACCGCGAGGGCGCCGTAGGCGGAGACGAGCGCGAAGAAGGCCTCCGTCACGGATCGGCCGCGCGATGCGCCTCCGCCGCCGCCTCGATCCGCGCGGCCAGTTCCCCGACGGTGACGCCGCGTTCCTTCGCCACGTCGGCGAGGGTCGGGGGCGGTCCGGTCCGCCGGTCGAGGCCGAGCGTCTCGGCCACGAGGTCGGGCGGCAGACGCCACGAATGGGCGACGTAGCGCGGCGTCATCCAGCCGGCGATCTCGGCGTCCCTGTGCGCGGGGTCGCTCCAGTAGATCCAGGACGCGACGAGCCGCACCGCGAAAAAGGCCGTCAGCGCGCCGGTCGCGAGAAACGCGACGCTCAGAAGCCTGTGGTCGCGCCAGAGCCGTCGCATCGCCGCCCGGACGGCCGCGGCGCGACCGCGTCCGGGCGGAGGATCAGATCCAGCCAAGGCGCGCCGCGAGAATGGCGAGAGCCAGGGTCGCGAGGGTGAGCGCGATGCCGTGGGCGACACCGTACTGGATCCGGTCGAGCCGGTCGCCGCCCCGGGCGCCGGCGCGACGCCAGCCGATGAACGCCCCGAGGGCGAAAGCCGCGATCATCAGCAACATGGGCGGTCACATTTCCCCGGCGTTCAGGAGGGCGGCGATGCGGGCCTGCTCGCGCGCCATCCCGCCGCCTTCCTCGCCGAAGCCATAGCGCGCCCATCTGAGCGAGTCGAGGCGGGCCTCCCGCGCCTCGTCGATCCGGCCGGTCTCGGCGAGAGCCGCGGCCTTGATCGAGAGATAGCCCGCGATCAGCACGGCGTTGCGCGCGGCGATCGCGTCGGGGACGTGCAGATCGGCGAGCCGGATCGCGAGGTCGTAGCGCTCCGTGGCGAGCGACATGGCCGCGAGATGGACGCCGGCCTGCGCGGTCCGGATGTCGCGGGGGCCGAGCCGCGTGCGGAAGAGCGTGTAGGCCGAGCCGAAATCCCGGACGGCGGCCTCCGGGTCGCGGCGCAGCTCCTCGCGGCCGCGGGCGAGGAGCGCGACGCCGAGGCGGTGATCGACGGGGCGCATCGCCGCCGCGATCCGCGTCGCGTCGTTGGCGGCCGCCGCCCGTTCGGCGCGGGTCCGGTCCCGGGACAGGGCCCTCTCGATCGCCTTGGCGAATTCGGGCGATTCCGGCGCGCGGGCGGCGCGGGCCTTGCCGCGGCCCTTGGGGTTGACCCGGTCGAGCACGCCGGGAAGCGCCGCGCCCACCGCGTCGCGGCTCATGCCGCTGCGGAGTTCGGGCTGATAGAGCGCGCGCAGGATGACCATGTCGAAGGCGGTCGGATCCCCGTGGAAATTGTCGTCGTTCCAGACCGTGTCGGGCAGCCGGTAGAGGTCGTTGGCCGGTCCCAGCGCCTGGGTGAGTTCCTCGGCCAGACAGTCGCGCACGTCCTGCGGGGCGGTGTCGACGGGGAGGAAGATCGCGGCTTCGCCCAAGGCCTGCTGGTTCGACCAGCGCAGGTCGGCGTCGCCGTCGCGGCCGCGGAATTCGGACCAGCTCGTGACGCCCGGGACGATGAAGCACGCGGCGGTCGGGAAGATCCGCCGGATGCTGCGGGCCGGCACCGCCTCGATGTGGATCTGGGCGCGGGCCGGATCGCCGGTCAGCGCGATGTCCAGACCCGCCTCGTCGCGCAGCCGCCTCATCAGACGGTCGACGTCGCGGCGGTAGGGATCGAGACCGCTCGAGGCGAGGTAGACCCGGACCGGTCGCTCGTGACGGAGCAGCGCCTTCAGCTCGGTGCCGTTCTCCAGCGCGAAAGTGAGGTCGATGAAATCCTGCGCGAGATCGGCGTTGGAGCGCGCGACGCCCAGCGGGCGGCCGCCGTCCGGAAACCGCACGCCGGTCAACGTCGCGTCGGGAGGCCGGGCGGCGCAGGCCGACAGGCCGATGAGCGCCGCGAGCGTCAGCGACCGGAGCGGCGTGGCGGTCACAGGGACGCGCGCCGGTATTTCACGAAGGGCGTCAGCTCGCCGACCCGATCGTAGAGCCTTCGGCCCGGCGTGTTGAAATGCTGGGTCAGCCAATAGACGTCCGGACAGCCCGCCTCGTCGGCGGCGGCGTAGACGCTCTCGATCAGCGCCCGTCCGACGCCGGTTCCGCGCATGTCGGGCGCGACGTAGAGATCCTGGAGGTAGACGACGTTCTCCAGTTTCCATCCGTGGCGATGCAGGATGAAATGCGCGAGGCCGACCTGACGGCCGTGCGCCGTCGCGATCAGGCCCCGATAGTCGGAGATCTCCGGGTCGCAGAGGCGCGCGAAGCTCTCGGCGTAGATCTCCTCCGGAAGCTCGGTCTCATAGTATCGGAGGTAGCCGTGCCAGAGCGCGCGCCAAGCGCTCTCGTCCGCCGGCCGCACGGGCCGGATCGCGATCATTCCGGAATCCCGGCCCGCGCGCCGCCGATCAGCGTCGCAGTTTGCGGGCGTTCGAGCGCGTCTTGGCGCGGATAGGGTTGAGCGCGGCGCTCGCAACGCGCGCCGGATTCGCGCCGCTGGCAGCGGCCATCGCCGCCTTCTCGGCCGCGGCGGTGAAGGCGGTCGCTTTCTCCATGACCATTCCGATCGCTTCGGGCGCGCTCATCGCGCCGCGCGACATCTGGAGAGACCGGTGGAGGATCACCTGGCCCGCCGCCTGCGACATCTGGCCATAGGCGACGGCGAAATCGATCCACGAACCCAGAAGATTGAAATTGCCCTTGGAATATCTCACGCGCTCGCTCCTCCGGATGCTGCGGTGCACAATGGCATGCCGCTTCTACGGTGTCACGACAAATTCGCGTGCGGGGAGCCGGACGCCGCGGAGTCGCGCCCTGAGGGGGAGGAAATCGCGAGACGTGGAGACCGGTCCGCGCGGCGCGTGGGGAATGCGCCGGCGGCGCGCCGGACCGGGAACGCGCCGCGTTTTCCGCCCTGTGTCCATCCATCCGACCGAGACGATAACAGGCGTCCGCCGTTAAGCAACAAGCGATATGTTCCGCGTGACAACCCCCTGCGAACATTATATCGGGACGGCAGAAACGCCCGGGGTGGGCCGGATCCGCGCTCGACGGCGACCGGCTCCCGAAATCCTGGCAGAAATTGAAACTGAGGAAGCGGGCGCATGAAGGCCGAGACCAATTTCGACGTAGAATACAAGCCCGGCGATGACGAGCCGTTCATGAATCCGGACCAGCTCGAGTACTTCCGCAGGAAGCTGCTGGCCTGGAAGGCGTCGATCCTGGCCGAGAGCCGCGGCACGATCGAACACATGCAGGAAGGCACGCGCAACATCCCCGACGTCGCCGACCGCGCCAGCGAGGAGACCGACCGGGCGCTCGAGCTGCGCACCCGCGACCGCGAGCGCAAGGTGGTCTCGAAGATCGATGCCGCGCTGCGCCGAATCGAGGCCGGAACCTACGGATACTGCGAGGAGACCGGCGAGCCGATCTCGCTCAAGCGCCTCGACGCCCGTCCCATCGCGACTCTGAGCCTGGAGGCGCAGGAGCGTCACGAGCGCAAGGAGCGCGTGCACCGCGACGACTGATCTCGGTCCGCAACCTCCGCCCGGCACAGATTTCTAGCTCGTGACCGCCGGTCCGCAGGCGAGCGGGATGTCGGAGACCGCCGTCATGGTCTGAAGCAGACCCGTGTCCGCGCCGTTCTCGGTCTGGATGATCACGATCTGACCATCCAGCCGGGTATGGCGGAAACACGCGGTGCCGTCCTGTTCCCAGTAGTAGCAGTAATGGGGCGCCTGATAGTCCCACACCCCCTCGAGGCACGTTCCGTCCGCGAGTTGGAGCGTCACCGCGTTGCCACCCGGCTGATAGCGCTCGAGCGCCCAGAACGCGCCATCGATCCGGTAGGTGAGCGTCCTGCCCGACGCCATCTCCCTCCATTCCGCCTCGGGAATGTCCACGGCGTCGCCGATCCGGTCTGCCAGGCTCTGCGCGGCGAGCGGCCCCGCGAAGAGGGATGCGATCAGCGCCAGGGCGCAGGTCCGGTCTGTCATGATGCCTCCGTCGTCGGCTGTCGTCACAGATAGGACGCCGGCGCGCGCGCCGCCAGTGCGGCCGGTGACGCACGGCCGTTAACCGTTCGTTTGCGCCGATCGGGCCATGATCGCCTCCCGAGTATGGAGGAGGTCGGATTGTCCCGCCCGTCGTACATCGCCGCCGCCGTGCTCGTCGCGTCGCTGGTCGCAGGTCTCGCGGCGCCTGCGGGAGCCGAGATATCCGGTCCCGCCTTCGCCGTCGATGGCGACACGCTCGACGTCGGCGGCAAGCGCGTGCGGCTCTTCGGCATAGACGCGCCGGAATCGGATCAGACCTGCCGGGACGCCGCTGGAGCGGAATGGGCCTGCGGTTCGGCGGCGACCGCGCGTCTCGTGGCGCTGATCGCGTCCGGCGCGGTCGTCTGCGATCCGCGCGACCGGGACAAGTACGGCCGGATCGTCGCCGATTGCCGGGCGGGCCGCGTCGACATCAACGCGACCATGGTCGCCGAGGGGCTGGCCTGGGCGTACGCGCGCTATTCGATGGAGCATGTCGAGGCGGAGGATCGCGCGCGCGCCCAAGGTCTCGGCATCTGGCAGGGACCCGCGGAAGTCGCCTGGGAATACCGGTCCGGCGGATGGACGGAGGCGGCCGCGGTGGTCGATGACGGTCCGGGCCACGAGGATTGTCCGATCAAAGGGAACATCAACGCGAAGGGCGAGCGGATCTACCATACGCCCGCGTCGCCATGGTATTCGCGCACCAGCGTCAACGAGAGCAAGGGACAGCGCTGGTTCTGCGACGTCGCGGAAGCCGAGGCTGCCGGCTGGAGGCCGGTCGGCGGCAAGCGCTAGGCAGGCCACGCGCAGGCGAGACTTGCGAACAAACCAGAAACGGTGTTCTCTGCCGGAATGGTCGTCGCGTCTCCAGATCCCGAACCGGTGCCGGCCTACTTGGCCAGCCTCAACGCCGAGCAGCTCGGCGCGGTGATGCACGGAGAGGAGCCGCTCCTGATCATCGCCGGCGCGGGGTCCGGAAAGACGAACACGATCGCCCACAGGGTCGCGCGGCTGATCGTGGAGGGGGCCGATCCGCGCCGGATCCTCCTGATGACGTTCTCCCGCCGCGCGGCGTCGGACATGACGTCCCGCGTGGAGCGGATCGCGGCGACGGCCCTCGGGGACAAGGCCTCGATCCTGGCGGGCGGTCTGACCTGGTCGGGCACGTTTCACGCCGTCGGCGCGCGGCTGCTCCGCGAGCACGCGTCGGCGATCGGGCTCGATCCCGCCTTCACCATCCAGGATCGAGGCGACAGCGCGGACCTGATGAATCTGGTGCGACATCGACTCGGGTTCTCCAGGACGGAGAAGCGTTTTCCAGCCAAGGCCACGTGCCTCGCGATCTATTCCCGCGCCGTGAACGCGCAGGCCGCTTTGCCGGAGGTGCTGGGGTCGGCGTTTCCGTGGTGCGCGGAGTGGGAGGCGGAGCTCAGGGATCTGTTCGCCGGCTATGTCGAGGCGAAGCAGGCGGGCGGGGTGCTCGATTTCGATGATCTCCTGCTCTACTGGGCGGCGATGTGCGCGGATCCCGGACTCGCGGCCGAGACCGGCGGGCGGTTCGACCACATCCTGATCGACGAGTACCAGGACACCAACCGGCTCCAGTCCGCGATCCTGGCGGCGCTGAGGCCGGACGGGCGCGGCGTCACGGTGGTCGGAGACGACGCGCAGTCGATCTACGCGTTCCGCGCGGCGGAGATCCGGAACATCCTCGATTTTCCGGGGCGTTTCAGTCCGCCGGCGCGCATCGCGACGCTGGAGCGCAACTACCGCTCGAGCCGTCCGATTCTCGACGCGGCGAACGCGGTGATCGCGGAGTCCCGGGAGCGCTACGCCAAGACGCTCTGGACCGACCGCGCGGGCTCGGGGCCGCCGCGTATCGTGAGCGTGCGCGACGAGGGGTTCCAGGCGTCATACGTCTGCGAGCGGATTCTGGAGGCGAGGGAGACCGGGACGGCGCTGCGGAGCCAGGCCGTGCTTTTCCGCACCTCGCACCATTCCGGACCGCTGGAGGTCGAGCTGACGCGGCGGAACATCCCTTTCGTGAAGTTCGGGGGGTTGAAGTTTCTCGACACGGCGCACGTCAAGGACGTTCTCGCGGTGCTGCGGCTCGCGCAGAATCCGCGCGACCGGATCGCCGGTTTCCGCGCGCTCCAGCTCGTGCCGGGCGTCGGACCCGCGAGCGCGGAGCGGATCCTGGACGCGGCGGCGGACGGGACCGGCTTCGCGGATCGCGCCGTTCCGGCGCGCGCGCGGGAGCATTGGCCGGCGTTCGCGGCGCTGCACGCGGGATTGCGGGCGGACGCGGCGGGCTGGCCGGCGGAGATGGACGCGGTGCGCGCCTGGTACGAGCCCCATCTCGAGCGATCGCACGAGGACGCGCCGCAGCGTCGCGCGGATATTCTGCAGCTCGCGCAGATCGCGGCGGGCTATCCCTCGCGCGAGCGGTTCCTGACCGATCTCACGCTCGATCCGCCCTCCGCCACGTCGGACGAGGCGGGGGTTCCGCACCGGGACGAGGATTATCTGATCCTCTCGACGATCCATTCGGCGAAGGGCCGGGAATGGCGGACCGTCTTTCTGCTCAACTGCGTCGACGGGTGCATTCCGTCGGATCTGGGGA
Source organism: uncultured Alphaproteobacteria bacterium (assembly GCA_963798765.1). Taxonomy (GTDB): domain Bacteria; phylum Pseudomonadota; class Alphaproteobacteria; order Rhodobacterales; family Rhodobacteraceae; genus Amaricoccus. The sequence goes on from CAWCUP010000026.1 coordinate 67,538, forward strand.
CCGGCACGACCGCCGAGACGGAGGAGGAGCGGCGCCTTCTCTACGTCGCCATGACACGCGCGAAGGAGGACCTGCACCTCGTGACGCCGCAGAGGTTCCACGTGCACGGCCAGCACCGGCACGGCGACCGTCACGTCTACGCGGCGCGGACGCGGTTCGTTCCGGCATCCATTCTCGACCGTTTCGAACTGACCTCGTGGCCGCCGCCAATCGCCGAGCGGGACGGCGGGGGGCCCGTCACGCCGGTGGATCTGCGCGAGAGGATGCTCGCCATGTGGCGCTAGATCCGCCGGTTCCGGACGGGCGCGAGCGCGCGCGATCCGTCCGCTTGACAGGCGGACGCCCCGCGTCCAACGGTTCCGCATGATCGACATCAGGCCCGTCGGGTACATCATCGGATGGCTTCTGGGCGTGCTGGGCGCGTCGATGCTGTTCCCGATGATCGCCGACATCGTGGCCGACGAAGGGCACGGGCAGGAGTTCGCCTCCACCGCGATCATCACCGTGGTCGCCGGCGCCGTCATGGTCCTGGCGTGCCAGAGCTCCTATCCCAAGGCCATGAGCATCCAGCAGAGTTTTCTGCTGGCCACCGGCATCTGGGTGGTGTTTCCGGTCTTCGGCGCGCTTCCTTTCTGGTTCGGAACCCCCCACGCCAGTTTCACCGACGCGTTCTTCGAGGCGATGTCCGGCCTCACCACCACGGGCGCGACCGTCTTCGGCGGGCTCGACGCGATGCCGGCCGGCACCCTGCTCTGGAGGGGCATGCTCCAGTGGTTCGGAGGCCTCGGCATCGTCGTGGTCGCGATGATCTTCCTTCCCACCCTCAAGGTCGGCGGCATGCAGCTTTTCCGCTCGGAGGGTTTCGACACGATGGGAAAAATCCTGCCCCGCGCGCGCGAGATCGCCACCTCCCTGACGTGGATCTACGTCCTGCTCACTTTCTCATGTTTCATGGCCTACACTTGGACGGGAATGAAGAGCTTCGACGCGCTCGTCCATACGATGACGACTGTGTCGACGGGCGGCATGGCCAACTACGACGCCTCTTTCGGCATCTACGGGGCCGCCCCCCATTACGTCGCCTCTGTTTTCATGCTCCTCGCGGCTCTGCCTTTCATCCGCTTCGTGCAGCTCGCGTCCGGCACCGCGAGGCCGCTGCTCCGGGATTCCCAGGTCCAGGCGTTTCTCGCCATGATCGTGGTCTTCGTCGTGGTTCTGTCGGTCTGGCTCGGGCTGCGCGCGGAAGGGCCGTTCGAACGGTCGTTCCGCGAGGTGCTTTTCAACGTGATCTCGATCGCGACCGGGACCGGCTACGCCAGCACGGACTACGACACCTGGGGGCCGCTGGCGATGACGATGTTTTTCGTGATCGGGCTCATCGGCGGCTGTTCCGGGTCGACGGCCTGTTCGGTGAAGGTGTTCCGATACCAGCTCCTCTTCTCGGCGATGGCCGCGGAGGTCCGGCGTCTGCATTCCCCGCACCGCGTCTTCATGGCGCGGTACCAGGGGCGTCCGGTGTCCCGGGAGGTGATGAATTCGGTGATGGCGTTCTTCATGTTCTTCTTTCTCTCCCTCGCCGTCACCGCCGTCCTTCTGGTGCTGCTGGGCGTGGCGCCGATCACGGCGATCTCGGGCGCGGCCGCGACGCTCGGCAACATCGGTCCGGGGCTGGGCGAGGAGATCGGGCCGGCGGGAAATTACGCCGGTCTGTCCGACGCCGCGAAATGGGTGCTCGCCATCGCGATGCTGGTGGGCCGGCTGGAGGTCATGTCGGTCTTCGTCATCTTCACCGTGATGTTCTGGCGCACCTGAGACGGGCGGATTGACCCCGCGGGCGCGCGCGCCTATGCCACGGCCTCCCTTTCGCTGAACCGGACCGCCAGAATGAGTGCGTCGCCCCCCCGCAGTTTCCAGGAGATCGTCCTGCGCCTCCAGGCGTATTGGGCCGGGAAGGGCTGCGCGGTCCTGCAGCCCTATGACGTGGAGGTGGGCGCGGGGACGTTCCATCCGGCGACGACGCTGCGGTCGCTCGGCGCCGCGCCCTGGGCCGTGGCCTATGTCCAGCCGTCGCGGCGTCCGACGGATGGAAGATATGGCGAGAACCCGAACCGCCTGCAGCATTATTACCAGTTCCAGGTCCTGATCAAACCGTCGCCGCCCGACCTTCAGGATCTCTATCTCGGGAGCCTCGCCGCGATCGGAATCGACGTCGGGCTGCACGACGTGCGGTTCGTCGAGGACGACTGGGAGAGCCCGACCCTGGGCGCCTGGGGGCTCGGCTGGGAGGTCTGGTGCGACGGCATGGAGGTGAGCCAGTTCACCTATTTCCAACAGGTCGGCGGCCACGACTGCCATCCGGTCTCGGGCGAGCTGACCTATGGTTTGGAGCGGCTGGCGATGTACGTGCTGGGCGTCGATCACGTCATGGACATGCCGTTCAACGATCCGTCCGCCCCGATCCCGCTCAGCTACGGCGACATCTTCCGGCAGGCGGAGCGGGAATACTCGCGCTGGAACTTCGACGTGGCCGATACCGACGCGCTTCTGCGGCATTTCGAGGACGCCGAGGCCGAATGCGCCCGGATCCTGGCGCAGCCGGCCGAGGACGACGCGGGACGGACGATCGTGATGGCGCATCCGGCCTATGACCAGTGCATCAAGGCGAGCCATCTCTTCAACCTGCTCGACGCGCGCGGCGTGATCTCGGTGACCGAGCGCCAGGCGTTCATCGGGCGCGTGCGGGCGCTGGCCAAGGCATGCGCCGACGCGTTCGTGACGACCGAAGCGGGCAGGGCGGCCTGAGCGTGAGCGGCCGGCGTCTGGTCCTCGGGTTCCTCGCGTTCGTCGCGGTGTTCGCGGCGGCGCTGGTCTATTATCAGTTCTTCGCGTTCTACGAGCGGACGGACCGGCACGCGCCGCTGATCATCGACGGAGCGCCCGTGGCGCTCGCGGATTACGAGGGCATTTCAGCGGAGTCCTCGCCTCTCAAGCTGCGGGGCTGCTTCAGAGTCGATCCATCGGCGGTCGCTGCGCTGCCCGTGGCGACCGATCCGACGCCGCTGACGCCGCCGCCCTGGTTCCGCTGTTTCGACGCCGGGCGGCTTCAGGAGGCGATCGAATTGGGCGAGGCGGAGGCGTTTCTTCTCGCGGCGGAAACGCCGGCGGGGTTCGACGTCATGCTGGCCGTCTATCCCGACGGACGGGGTTATCTCTGGCGGCAACTCTCGAGCCGCTTCAAGGACCAGTGACACGCGCCCCGGGCAAGGCCGGGGCCTGATCGGCGGTCAGTCGGGCATCCGCAGGATGGTGTCGCGCTGGCCCTGGGAGAGCCTGACGGCGTCTCCGCTCACCGCGGCGACGCGGACCCCTTGGACCGAGTCGCCCGCGCCCACCCGCTTGACCGACCCGTTGGGCAGTCGCAGCAGAGCGTAGCGTTCCTTCGAAGTTCCGAAAACGCCGATGAGCGAGACGCTGTTTCTGGACAGGCCGACCTTCTCCGACGCCGCGCGGCTGGTCGTCGGGGCGGGAGCCTTGGCGACACGGACGGGCTCGGGCGCCGGCGCGGCCTTCGCGACCGCCACGGGCGCCGGCTTCACCACGGCGACGGCTTGCGGAGCGGGCTTCGCCACGGCCTTGGCCGGGGGCACCGCGCTGGCGGCGAGAACGGCCGCGCGCACGGCGATGGGTCGGGGAGAGGCCGTCTTGGCGGCCGAAGGGGCGATCCGGCGCGGTTCGGGAGGCGACGCCGGCACAAGCGCCGCCGTCGCGAGCGGGGGCCTTTCCGCCTGAACGGCCTCGGCCTGCTCCCGCGCGACGAGCGCCGCTTCCGGCAGATCCGCGTCGGGCGCCGCGGCGACCCGCGGCATCGGGCGGGACGCCGCGATCGGCGGGCTCGCCGCGCCGATCGCGGCGGCCTCCGGCGCGACGCCGCTCAGAGATTCCGAACGGCGGAGCGGTCCTGACTGCGCGACGGTCTTCCCAGCCGGCGTCGCGACGGGCTTCGGCGCCTGGGGGAACGGCGCCGCCACGAGCGCCGCCATTCCGCCGAGCGCGCGCTCGACCCGCGCGCGCGCCGTGGGCATCGCGGCGAGGGTGAGGCCGACGGGTCTGGCGGCGGTTCGCGCGGACGGGACGACCGGCGTGGTGCGGCTGGCGATCGTGACGGGCCGAATGTCAGCCGGACCCTCGGGACGGAGGGCGGGCGGCAGCGGCGTCGCGGCCGCGTCGACGCGATCCCGCGCGGGCAGGTCGGCGGGACGGGCGCGTGGCGCGAGGGGCGCCATCAGCACCGCCGGAGAGGCCTTGGCGGGCTCCGCCTCCCGCGTGGCCGCGACGGGGAAGATCACTCCGGTGTCCGCCGGCGCGCCGACGGCCGAGGCGGAGTTCGGGATCCTCTCCTCCGGAGAACGCCAGGGCTGACAGCAGGAGCGCGGCGACGCCGCAGGCCGCCAGCGCCCGAGGCCAGCCGACCGCCGGAAGCCGCCGCGCGTGACGCGTCACGAAGGCGAAGCCCTCCGAAACCCGGTCGCGCCCGCCGACCCGGAACAGCGGAGCCTCCTCGAAGCCCGGAAAGCTTCCGGCGCCGGTCAGGTCCGTCGCCCGCAGCCCGGCGCGGTCGAGAAAGGCCAGCGCGTCGATGACGCTCTGCCGACGGATCGCGGCGACGGGCGTGGATCCCTCCGCGTCAGGCGGGCCCACGACGATTTCGAGCGCGTCGCGACCGATGCCCGAGGCCGCCTCGGCCCGGACCAGCGCATCGGACCGGCGGCCCCATGGCGTCCGTGACGTCGACCGGACCGTGCCGCGCCAGACCTCGGCCTCCGGAAGGACCACCGTGATGCCCGGGGCCGCCTCGGCCAGAGCCGAGAGGGCCGCGACCTGCCGCGCCCCGTCGTTGGACGCCAGATCGGCGCGGGCGAGCGGCCCGTCGCCGCCCGGCGCGTGGAGCGTCAGGATCATGCCGTCGAAAACGAGCCGGTGAACCGGCTCCTTGGAGGATGTGCTGCTCATTGCCTGTTCCCGATCATTGTCGAGTTATGTTTGGCGTCAGTATACAGCAATTCTTTAGACAGGGCTACGGTTTGATTGTGTCACTACGCAACTTTTGGTTGCCGTTCAGATGCCGAGGAGGCAGATGTAGCGGGACTCGAACCGACACCAGGGAGGTGACCCGATGCCGACCAGAATGGCGACGCTTCTCGCGCTCGTTCTTTGCGCGACATCCGCGGGAGCGCAGGACGCGCCGCGCACGATTTCCGTCTCCGGGGAGGGCGAGGTCTCCGCGACCCCCGACATCGCCCGGATCACGACCGGCGTCCAGATGCGCGCGGAGACGGCGGGCGACGCGATGCGGCTGGCCTCCGACGCGATGGTCTTGGTGTTCGCGGCGCTGGAGGCGGAAGGCGTGGAGGCGGCCGACGTTCAGACCAGCCGGCTGAGCCTGGATCCGGTCTGGGACGATGATCCGCAGCCGCGGTCCGGTCCGCCGGACGTCGTGGGCTACGTCGCGGGCAACATGGTGACGGTCCGCCTTCGCGACGTGGACGCCATCGGATCGGTGATCGACGCGCTGGTCGTCGCGGGCGCGAACCGGTTCGAGGGCATCGGCTTCGGGATCGACGATCCGGAGCCGATGCTTGAGGAGGCGCGGCGCGCGGCGGTGGCCGACGCGCGGGGCAGGGCCGAACTGCTCGCCGAGGCGGCGGGCGTCGCGCTCGGTCCCGTGCTCAGTCTCAACGAGAGCGGCGGCTACCGGCCGCAGCCGATGTTCGCGCAGTCGGACATGGCGCGCGCGGCGCCTGTCGCCGAGGGAACGATGTCCCTCAGCGCGCAGGTCCAGATGGTTTTCGCGATCGAGTGAGGCCGCCTCAGGCGGTCGCGGCCGCCAAGGCCTGGTCGAGATCGGCGATCAGGTCGTCGGCGTCCTCGATGCCGATGGAAAGACGGACCATGTCCGGCGCCGCGCCCGCGGCGCGCTGCTGCTCCTCGCCGAGCTGGCGGTGCGTGGTCGAGGCGGAATGGATGATGAGCGAGCGGGTGTCGCCGAGATTGGCGACGTGGCTGAACAGCTCGACCGAATCCACCAGCTTCACGCAGGCCTCGTAGCCGCCCTTGACCGCGAAGGTGAAGATCGCGCCCGCCCCTTTGGGGTAGAGCCGGCCGGCGCGCTCGGACCATTGCGAGGACGGCAGACCGGCGTAGCTGACGGAGACGACGCGCGGGTCCTTCTCTAGCCAGGTCGCGACGCGGACGGCGTTCTCGACGTGGCGCTCCATGCGCAGGCTCAGGGTTTCGATGCCGAGCATCGTCAGGAAGGCGTTCTGCGGCGACTGGCACATTCCGAGATCGCGCAGGCCGATGGCGATGCCGTGGAAGGTGAAGGCCATCGGGCCGAAGGTCTCGTGGAATTTCAGGCCGTGATAGGCGGGCTCCGGCTCGGTCATCGAGGGGAACTTGTCCGACGCCGACCAGTCGAAATTGCCGGAATCGACCACGATGCCGCCCATCGAGGTGCCGTTGCCGGAGAGGTATTTCGTGGTGGAATGCACCACGAGGGTGGCGCCCATCGGGATCGGTTTGCAGAGATACGGCGTGGCCGAGGTGTTGTCGACGATCAGCGGGACGCCGAGGCGTTTGGCGACCTCCGCGACCGCCGGGATGTCGGTGACGTAGCCGCCGGGGTTCGAGATGCTCTCGCAGAAGATCGCGCGGGTGCGGTCGTCGGCGGCGGCCTCGAGCGCGGCGAGGTCGTCGAAGTCGACGAACGCGACCGACCAGCCGAAGCGTTTGAACGTCTGGCTGAACTGCGTGACGGTGCCGCCGTAGAGCCGCGTCGAGGCGATGATGTTGTCGCCGGGGCGCATCAGCGGGAAGAGCGCGAGGATCTGCGCCGCGTGGCCGGACGAGGTGGCGACGCCGCCGACGCCGCCCTCCAGCGTCGCGACCCGCTCCTGGAGCGCCGAGACCGTCGGATTGGTCAGGCGCGAATAGATGTAGCCGACCTCCTGGAGGTTGAAGAGCGCGGCGGCGTGGTCGGCGTCGCGGAACACGTAGGCGGTGTTCTGGTAGATCGGCACCTGACGCGCGCCGGTCGCGGGGTCGGGGCGCGCGCCGGCATGGATCTGCAGCGTGTCGAATCCGTAGGATTTCTCGGTCATTTTCAGCCTCCCTGAACTCTGCTTGGCGCGCAAGCTATGCCAGTCGGGAGGCGCTTGGCAACAAGGGCTCAGAGGTCGATGTCGACCCAGATCAGGTGGTGATCGGATGCCGCGTGATGGGGCCGGGTGAGGGTGTCGAACATGTCCCATCGGCCGCGACGCGGTCCAGGCGCCCTTGCGGACCATGCCGCCGAGCGTGACGCGGTCCCAGAGGGCGGGCGACAGGAAGATGTAGTCGATCTTGTGGCCGTCGGAGCCGGTCTGGAAGGTCCCGATGCCGCGCCCGCCCCGGCTCGAGTCGAACTGGTACGCGGTGAAGGCGGGGTGGTCGGAGACCTCGCGCAGGTCGGTGGCGAAGAGGGGGGCGAGCTCCTCGCTGTCGGGCGTGTCGTTCAGATCGCCGAGGATGGCGACGAAGCGCTGGCCCGATCAGGCGCAGGCGGCGGTAGTAGCCGGCCACGGCCTCGGCCTGGGCGCGGCGTTTGGCGCGGCTGCGGGGATCGTTGCCGCCGTATTTGCTCTTGAAGTGGTTCGGCAGGACGACGATCCGCGCGCCGTTGGGAAGCTCGACGGTGTATTCCGGGCAGTCGCGCGAGAAGATCGGCTGGCCGTCCGGCATCCGGTCGTCGACATGGCTCAGCATCGAGGCGATGCGGTAGCCGGGGCGGAGCATCAGGCCGACATCGATGCCGCGCGAATCGTTGCCGTCGATGAGCATCATCGGGCCGTACTGGTCCGCCGTGACGGGCTGATAGATGTAGTCGTGGAATTCGAGCATCACCGGACGGCTCTCGACCTCGACGAGGGCGAGCACGTCGACATTGGCCTCGGCGATCACCCGGGCGGTGTTCTGGAAGGCGGTCTCGTCGACGGGGCCGGTCTTCAGCTCCAGCCAGCCGACCCAGTCGTCGCGGCCGTCGGCCTCGATGCGGGGCGGGCCGGAGCGGGGGCGGGTGATCAGCCGGCCGCGGATCTTGCGGAGCCAGACGAAGCGGCCCTCGTCGCGGTTGAGGATGCCCAAGGATGTCCATCAGGGCGAGGATGCGGGTCTTGTCGGCGGGGTGTAGACGGGCTTCTCGAAGAGCTTGTTCAGCTCGGAATGGGCGTCGAGGATGTCGCGATGGGTCTCGGGGTCCGCGTCGTTGAAGGCCTTGACCCGCTGGAACAGGTTCTCGACGTTGAAGGCCGCGAGGCGCATGGGCTGGCTCCTGCCGGGTCGGTCAGGCGGAGCATAGCACGGATCGGGGTGCGGCGGGTGTCCCGGAAAAGTGTCCGAACTCGGCGGGCCTTCAAGTCGCTGTATTTGAAAGGAATAAGTCGTTAACGCCGGTCGCCGCTGCTCCGGACGAGAAAAGCCCCGCCGGAGGGACCGGCGGGGCTGGCTGGAGTGTCAGGCTGCGGGCGCGGACGCCCGCAGATGCGGATCAGGCCGCCTTGCGCTTGCGCGAGACGAAGCCGAGACCGGCGAGGCCGCCGAGCAGCAGCAGGCCAACGGCGCCGGAAGCGGAACGCGCTGACATTGCCGATACCAGCGATGTCGTCCATTGCGACACACGACTGCCGATCTCTGCGACGTCATACGTAATACTGCAATCGATGCGCCCGAACTCGACAGAGCCATAAGACAACTGACGTTCCGAGACCGAAGCGCTATATTCGCGTATCGTAGGCCATCATTCAGCGTATCGTTGACGCCATATTATGCAACGGACGATACGACCATGTCGTCACTGACATTGCTCAGTCAGAAAAATACGCATTCAAATGATGTCGTCTGCCGGAGTCGTCAATCAAACATAGTTCGCCAAAGCCTTGCTCGGAGCTACCACCAATCATGTTCCATGCGATGCACTTGGCACAAGAACCGCTAGTTGGCGTCCTGTGGCCGACTGTGTCACAAATCGCATCAGCTTCAGTGAAGCCGGTGACCGCACCGATTGACGAGCTTGAATCACCGTGCAGGAATTCGCGATGCGATCAGCAACGAGACTGCCCCTAAGTTATCCGGAAACTACGACCGCCGCGCTTGGCGCGCCAGCATGCCAGAAGCGACCGCAGCCGCCGACGGCCAGCGCGATTTTCTTAAAGTCAAACATTTGAGGATTACTCCCTCTCATAGTCCGTTAAGTGAAAATCCGCGCCCGAAGCCTGTTTCCCTCACAAGCAGCGATGGACGCGGGGTGAGATGCGGGTTCGACCCGTTCTTGGTGTTGTCGGATGCCGGACGCGCCGAGACCCGGACCGGCACGAGGGCCGGTCCGGGCAGCGACGCGTCGAGCGCACGAAAAAAACGCGCGGCGAAGGCTGGAGATCCAGCCTTGCGGGCGCGTTGAAATGAGAATAGCCGGAAAACGCGGGCGCGCCGGCCGGCGCGGGAATGACGCCGCCGACGCGCGTGGTCGCGTCACCGGCGGGCGGTCCGCGTTTGGCCGTGGCGGCCCAGAGCGTTCCGGCGCCGCCATTGGGGCGGCGCGGACTCGACCGGCCCGGCGCGAACGCGTGGGGGCGCGTCGCGTTGAGCAGGGAATCGCGGAACGCGTCGATGAGACGCCGGAAGCCGTCCAGCCGGACCGGGGCGCGCCGATGATCGGCGGCCTCCGTCCGGGCGGAATTCCGTAAAGTGGCGGCGAGCGGCTCGACGCCGTCCTCGCCGCGCAGGCCGGGCAGCGCCTCGCGCCGCCGCCGGCCGATCAGGCCGAGCCCGCCGAGGCCCATCGCGAGCAGCCAGGCGGCGGCGGGCAGCGGCACGGGCGTGATCAATTCGGCGGCGCGCAGCGCCGAGGACGCGGCGCCGGCCAGCAGGTCGCCGCCGCGTCCGATCAGGTCGAGATCGGCGAGGGCGAAGGCGCTTGGCCGGGACGGGCGCGTCGAGCAGGCATCCGCCTTCGACGAGCGGGCCGGTGGCGGAACAGATCGTATTGGATGGAGCTGCGGTGTCCTTGAGGACCATCGCGGCGTCGGCGCGGGGGGCGAGCGAGAGGAGCAGGGCGAGCGCGAACAGCAGGACGAGGGGGAGTGCCCCTGTCGATCCGGCCTGTCGCAGATGTCCCCGCATTTTCGACGCCCCCCGGCGCAAATCCCCACACATTATAAAATATGCCGAATTGTTCGGGTTTATCAATATATCGTTTGACGAGTGGTGGCTTGGGCCGCTCCGGCGCCGGATTTTCGGTCCGGGCTTATTGCCCGGACATCGCACGACCGCCCCCAAGGGCGTGCGATTCTCGCCCGCCCGCGGTCGTGCGATGTCCTTTTGTTGCGAGCTCGCGGTTCGGGCGGCCATTGACAGCGTCCGGCGCATCGCTAGAAGGGCGCGGCTTGGCGTCCGATTGGGGCGGCGGGCTCGTCTGGCGTTTCGCGGACCCCGCAAGGGGAAGCCTGTCGGTCGGGGAATGACCCCCGGCAAAGGATGAGCGCCTTTGATTTGAAGATGATGGAACAGACCACGTGACCAAGAGAACATCCGCCAAATACAAGATCGACCGCCGCATGGGCGAGAACATCTGGGGCCGGCCGAAATCCCCGGTGAACAAGCGCGAATACGGCCCCGGCCAGCACGGCCAGCGCCGCAAGCAGAAGATGAGCGATTTCGGCACGCAGCTGCGCGCCAAGCAGAAGCTCAAGGGGTATTACGGCGACCTGACCGAGAAGCAGTTCCGCCGCATCTACGCCGAGGCCGACCGGGTCAAGGGCGACACGTCGGAGAACCTGATCGGTCTTCTGGAGCGCCGGCTCGACGCGGTGGTCTATCGCGCGAAGTTCGTGCCGACCGTGTTCGCCGCGCGGCAGTTCGTGAACCACGGACACGTCCAGGTGAACGGCAAGCGGGTGAACATCGCGTCCTATCAGGTCAAGGAGGGCGACGTCGTCCAGGTCCGCGAGAAGTCGCGGCAGATGGCGCTGGTGCTCGAGGCGATCAGCAGCCCGGAGCGGGATCTGCCGGATTACCTGGTGGTCGACCATTCCAAGCTGACGGCCGAGTTCGTGCGCGCCCCGGCGCTGGCGGACGTGCCCTATCCGGTGATGATGGAGCCGAACCTGGTGGTCGAGTTCTACGCCAAGAACTGATCCGGTTTCGGAAGGATCTAGTCGTAAGGCCCGGAGAGATCCGGGCCTTTCCGCGTTTTCAGGGGGCGGGGCCGAAGCGGCGCTGGACTTCGGCGGCGCCGGTGATGCCGGCGGCGATCAGGAGTTGCGTCAGCACGCGGGCTTTCGGCGCGTTGAGGTCGAGCGACGCGACGAGGCCGAGGGCGTCGTCGTCGACCTCGACGTTCCGGCCGACTTGGCCGGAGTCTATCCGGGTCGAACGGATGGCGAGGATGCCGGAGGCCGCGGCGCGCGCGAGGGCGTCGAGCGCCGCGCGCGACGCGTTTCCGCCGCCGACGCCGGCGAGCACGATGCCGCGCGCGCCGGCGGCGACGGCGGCCTCGACCAGCGCGCCGTCCATTCCCGCATGGGCGGTGACGATGTCGACGCGGGGCAGGGGCACGTCGGGGAGCGGCAGGGCGTCCCGCGGGCCGCGCGGCGGGGCGACGAGGCGCGCGCCCGCGGCGTCGACATGGCCGACGGGTCCGGCCAGCGGCGAGCGGAACGCGCCGACATCCGTCGTGTCGGTCTTGGTGACGTGGCGCGCGGCGTGGATCGCGCCGTTCATCACGACCAGCACGCCGCGTCCGCGCGCCGCGGGGTCGGCGGCGACGGTGACGGCGTCGCGGAGGTTGGCGGGGCCGTCGGCGGAGAGCGCCGTGGCGGGCCGCATGGCGCCGGTGACGACGACCGGCGCCGCGGCGTCACGGGTCGAGATCGAGAAGGAACGCCGTCTCCTCCATCGTGTCGGTGCCGTGGATGACCACCGCGCCGTCGGCCTCGCCGGCGGCGAAGGCGGCGCGCAGGCGGCGGGCGAGCGCGATCTGCACGTCGTCGGTCATGTCCTGCGAGCCGACCGAGGCGATCTGCTCGACGGCGAGATCGGCGACGGCGTCGAGACCGGGCACGGCGGCCAGGAGTTCGGCGCCGGCGCGGGCGCCCGCGTCGTAGCCGGCGGCGCCGCGCGCGGAGGCGACGCCGGCGATGGTGCCGCCGGTGGCGAGGACGAGGATGCGGGGAAGCCGGGCCATGCGCCGGATTGAAGCGGAGCGCTCGGCGAAGTCAACGGCCGCGCGCATGGCGCATGTCGCCGAAGTGTTATATGCGACGGGACGGAAGCGGGACGGAGGCGATGGATTGGCGCGGACTTATCCCATTCACGGGACCATCGAAGGCGCCGTCCTGATCGTCGGGTTCGGCTCGATCGGACGGGGAACGCTGCCGCTGATCGAGAGGCATTTCCGCTACGACGCGCGCCGCGTCCACGTGATCGACCCGTCGGACGAGCACGCCGTCTTCCTGGAGCAGCGCGGGGTGACGCATCACCGCCTGGCGCTGACCCGCGAGAACCACCGCGAGGTTCTGGCGGGGATCTTCGGCGGAGGGCCGGGATTCTGCGTGAACCTGTCGGTGGATGTCGGATCGCTCGACATGATGCGGGCCTGCCGCGAGATGGGGGTCCTCTACATCGACACGGTGGTGGAGCCCTGGCCGGGATTCTATTTCGACCTCGACGCCGATCCGGCCGACCGGACGAACTACGCGCTGCGCGAGACCGTGCGGGCGGAGAAGCGCGCGAACCCGGGCGGGCCGACGGCGGTGTCGTGCTGCGGCGCCAATCCGGGGATGGTGTCCTGGCTGCTGAAGGAGGCGCTGCTGCGACTCGCCGAGGATACGGGCGCCGACGCGTCGGCGCCGGGCTCGCGCGAGGGCTGGGCCGCGATGATGCGCGATCTGGACGTCAAAGGGGTGCACATCGCCGAGCGCGACACCCAGGCCGGCGTGCGGAAGAAGCCGATCGGGACGTTCGTGAACACATGGTCGGTGGAGGGGTTCATCGCCGAGAGCTTTCAGCCGGCGGAGCTCGGCTGGGGCTCGCACGAGACCTGGTTTCCGCCCGGCGCGCGGCGCCAGGCGCGGGGATGCAAGGCCGCGATCTTTCTCGACACGCCGGGGATCCTGACCAAGGTGCACACCTGGACGCCGGCGGCCGGACCGCAATACGGGTTTCTCGTGACGCATAACGAGGCGGTTTCGATCTCGGACTATTACACGATCGGCGGGGGCGACGCGCCGGAGTACCGGCCGACCTGCCACTACGCCTATCATCCCTGCGACCAGGCGGTGCTGAGCCTGCATGAGACGCTGGGCAGCGGCAGGGTGCAGGACATATTCAACATCCTCGACGAGAACGAGATCCTGACCGGCGCGGACGATCTCGGCGTGCTGGTCTACGGGCACGCGAAAAACGCGCTCTGGTACGGCTCGCGGCTCTCGATCGAGGAGACGCGTCAGCTCGCGCCCTTCCAGAACGCGACGGGGCTCCAGGTCAGTTCGGCGGTGATCGCGGGCATGGTCTGGGCTCTGGAGAACCCGCGCGCGGGGATCGTCGAGACCGACGAGATGGACCACGCGCGCTGTCTCGAGATCCAGCGGCCGTATCTCGGGCCGGTCGAGGCGCATTACACCGACTGGACGCCGATCTCCACGCGCTGGCCGCAATTCGCCGAGGATATCGACGAGAGCGAGCCCTGGGCGTTCAAGAACGTGCTCGCCAGTTGAGCGCGGGGGCGACACGTCGAGACGGTCCGTCTCGCGGCAAGTTCACCGAGGGCTCCACGATGGGGCATGTGGTGACGATGACGCTGACCGCCGCCGCCGGCCTGATGTTCATGTTCCTGATCGACGCGGCGACGCTCTTCTGGGTGTCGCAGCTGCGCGACGAGACGCTGATGGCGGCGCTCGGCTTCGCCTGGACGATCCAGTTCTTCATCATCGGTTCGGGCATCGGCCTGGCCATCGCCACGAGCGCGCTGGTCAGCCGCTCCATCGGCGAGGGAAATCACCCGCAGGCGCGCCGTCAGGCGACGTCCTCGGTGCTGATCGCGATGGCGGTGCAGGCCGCGGTCGTCGCGCTGGTCCTGGTCTCGCTCCGGCCGCTCCTGTCGCTGGCCGGGGCCGAGGGCGAGACGCTGGACGTGGCCGCGCGGTTCCTCTGGATCACCTTGCCGTCCACGCCGCTGATGGCGCTCGGGATGGTGGGCGGCGGCGTGCTGCGCGCGCTTGGAGACGCGTGGCGCGCGATGTCGGTGACCGTGGGCGCGGGCCTCGTCGCCATGGTGCTCGATCCGGTGATGATTTTCGGGTTCGGCCTCGGCATCGACGGGGCCGCGGTCGCGATGGTGATCGCCCGGGTCTGCCTCGCCGGGCTGGTGATGTATTTCATGGCCCGCACGCATGACATGCTGGGCGCGGTGACGCGGGAGCAGCTCGCGGGGATCGCGCGGCCGTTCTTCGCCATCGCGGCGCCGGCGACGCTGACGCAGATGTCGACGCCGTTCGGGAACGCGATCCTGACGGCCCTGGTCGCGGGGTTCGGCGACGGGGCGGTCGCCGGCTGGGCCGTGGTGACGCGCCTGACCGTGCTGGCCTTCGGCGGGGTTTTCGCGCTTTCGGGCGCGATCGGCGGCATTCTGGGGCAGAACTACGGCGCCGGTCTGATGCAGCGCGTGCGGGGCGTCTATCGCGACGCCGTGCTGTTCTGCGCGGTCTACACGATCCTCGCCTGGGGCGCGCTGTTTCTCGCGCGCGATCTGGTCGTGGAGGTGTTCAACCTCGGCCCCGAGGGCGCCGACGTCGTGGCGGCCTTCGTCGGTCTGGCGGCGGGCGGGTTCATCTTCACCGGGGCGCTCTTCGTCGCGAACGCGGCGTTCAACACGCTGGGCCGCCCGCTCTGGTCGACGATGTTCAACTGGTCGCGCGACGCGTTTCTCATGCTGCCGCTCGCCTGGACGCTTTCGCTGACCGCCGGCGCCGCCGGGGTCGTCTACGGCCAGGCGCTGGCCGGGGTCGTCGTGGGCGGAGCCGCCGCGCTGGTAGGCTGGCGCTTCGTCCAGGGGCTCGCGCCGCCCGTCCGGGTCTCCGCGCCGCGAGGCCGCGCCCGCGCCGCTGATCTTCCCGCCGAGTGACGGGTGTCCCGGCGCGGTCCGCCGTCCGGCTTGACGCGCGCGCGCCCCTTGCCTAAGCGCGGGCTCTCACTCTCAGAGGTCCCCGATGCCGCTCCATCACGCCATGACCGCGATCCGCGGACGCGCCGCCGCCGACGCGCTGTGCGACGCGCTCGAGGCGCTGTCGCCGCTGGTGACGGAGGTGCGCGATCACGATGACGGGTCCGGGCTCTGGGACGTGGGCGGGCATTTCGACGGCCGTCCCGACATCGCCGGTCTGGCGCTCCTCGCGCGGTTGCACGGGGCCCCGGATTTCGCGGTCGCCCGCGTGGACGACCGTGACTGGGTCGCGCAGGTCCGTGCGGAGCTGACCCCGGTCGCCGCGGGGCGGTTCGTCGTCTTCGGCGGGCACGACAGGGACGCCATACCGGTCAACCGGATCGGCCTCGAGATCGAGGCGGCCCAGGCTTTCGGCACCGGTCACCACGCCACGACCCAGAGCTGTCTGGCCGCGCTGGACCGGCTCGCCCGGACGGGCTTCGCCGCCCGGCGCGTGGCCGACATCGGCGGCGGAACCGGGGTGCTCGCGATGGCCGCGGCCTCGGTCTGGCGCAAGGCGCGCGCCGTGGCGGGCGACATCGATCCGGTGGCGGCCGTCACGGCGCGGGAGAACGTCGCGGCGAACGGCCTGTCGGCGCGGATCGTCTGCGTCACCTCGGCCGGGTTCGGCCATCCCGCGCTGCATGCGGCGGGACCGTTCGACCTGGTCTTCGCGAACATTCTCGCCGGTCCGCTCCGACGGCTGGCGCGGGACATGG
Source organism: uncultured Alphaproteobacteria bacterium (assembly GCA_963798765.1). Lineage (GTDB taxonomy): Bacteria > Pseudomonadota > Alphaproteobacteria > Rhodobacterales > Rhodobacteraceae > Amaricoccus. The sequence goes on from CAWCUP010000026.1 coordinate 83,546, forward strand.
CCGCGCATCAGCCGGCCGGCGGGATCGCGATCCTGTCAGGCGTGCTGACGCGGCAGACGCCGGGCTTGCTGGCGGTATATCACGGTTTCGGCTACGGCCGCGTCGACGCGGTGCGGGTCGGGGAATGGACGACGAGCGTTCTGCGGCGACGCTGAGGACGCGAATCGAAGCGGCGGAAAGGCCGGGCCTTTCCGCCGCGTGATCCTCAGGCGATTGAGGCAGGACCGGGCGGCCTCAGCGGCGCACGATCCGGTCCGCGACATCGTCGATCTCGCCGCGGAGCACGCCGATATCGGCGAGCTGCGCGTTCGAGAGCTCCGAGAGCGCGGCCGCGGTCGCGCGGGCGCTGCGCCATTTCGAGAAGCTTTCGACGGCGCGCTCGACCGAGGAGATCAGGCGGAAAGTCGTGACGGCGCCGAGCGGGACGTTGCGGTTTGACTCGTAGACGGACATGATAGGCGATCCTTGGAAAGAGGCGGCCAATTCCGCCTCCTGTTGCCGTTCGCAGATAGAGCGGGCCGCCGCGCCGCACAATCGCCATTCCGGCATGACTGCCATGTGATAAGCGCATGGGAGTCAACGATTTGGTAACTTCCGCGTCGCGCGCCGGACCGGCGGCCGCGGACGGAAAGCCTGGCGGATGTTCCGGTTCCGTGCTAGTGCTGCCCCCGAGGCAGGAAACGGGACGTGAAATGCGCGTGATCGGGATCGATCCGGGGCTCCGGCGCACCGGCTGGGGCGTCGTCGACATCGACGGAAGCCGGGTGCGGCACGTCGGCAACGGGGTCTGCGTTTCCGAGGGCGTCGAGCTGGCGTCGCGCCTGTGCAGCCTTCACGCCCAGCTGGTCGAGGTGCTCCGGAGGTATCTGCCGGACGCGGCCGCCGTGGAGCAGACCTTCGTGAACAAGGACGCGGCCGGGACGCTGAAGCTCGGCCAGGCGCGGGGCATCGCCCTGCTGGCGCCGGCCCAGGCGGGGCTGAGCGTCGCGGAATACGCGCCGAACGCGGTCAAGAAGGTCGTGGTCGGCGTCGGGCATGCGGCCAAACAGCAGGTCGAGCACATGGTGCGGATGCAGCTTCCGGGAATCGAGATCGCGGGGCCGGACGCTTCGGACGCGCTGGCGATCGCGCTTTGTCACGCGCATCACGCGCGGTTCGCGGGGCGGCTGGCCGGCGCGGTGGCGCGGGCGGAGGCGCGGGCGTGATCGGCAAGGTGAGTGGCCGGCTGGATTACCGCGCGGCGGATCACGCGCTGATCGACGTGGGCGGCGTGGGATACATCGTGCATTGCTCGGAGCGGACGCTGGCGGCGCTGCCCCGGCCGGGAGGGCGCGGTCGCGCTCTACACGGAGCTGCTCGTGCGCGAGGATCTGATGCAGCTTTTCGGGTTCCTGACGCTGGCGGAGCGGGAATGGCACCGGCTGCTGGTCTCGGTGCAGGGCGTTGGGGCGAAGGCGGCGCTGTCGGTGCTGGGCGCGCTCGGGGTCGAGGGCGTGGCGCGGGCGGTGTCGCTCGGCGACGCGGCGGCGATCCGGCGGGCGCCGGGCGTGGGGCCGAAGATCGCGCAGCGGGTGATCCTGGAATTGCAGGCCAAGGCGCCGACGGTGATGGCGATGGGGGCCGAGGGCGCGCGCCCGGCGATGGCGGCGGACGACGGCGCGGTGATCGAGACGGTGGCTGCGCCGGTTCCGGCGGCGGCGACCTCGGGCATGGCGGGCGCCGAGGCGCAATCGGACGCGCTGTCGGCGCTCGTGAACCTCGGCTACGTCCATGGCGAGGCGGCGGCGGCGGTGGCGCGGGCGGCGGCGGAGAACCCGGAGATGGACTCGTCGGCCCTGATCCGCGCGGCTCTGCGCGCGCTGGCGCCGAAGGGGTGAGGCGATGACCGCGCCCGATCCCGCCTTGCGCGCCGAGGCCCTGCCGGAGGATGCCGACCGGGCGCTGCGGCCGCAGACGCTCGACGAGTTCGTCGGGCAGCGCGAGGCGCGGGCGAATCTCAGCGTCTTCATCGAGAGCGCGCGGCGGCGGGGCCAGGCGATGGACCACACGCTGTTCCACGGGCCGCCGGGGCTGGGCAAGACCACGCTGGCGCAGATCATGGCGCGCGAGCTGGGGGTGAACTTCCGCATGACGTCGCGGGCCGGTGCTGGCGCGGGCGGGGGATCTGGCGGCGATCCTGACCAATCTCGACGCGCGGGACGTGCTCTTCATCGACGAGATCCACCGGATGAGCCCGGCGGTGGAGGAGATCCTCTATCCGGCGCTCGAGGATTTCATGCTGGATCTGGTGATCGGCGAGGGGCCGGCGGCGCGGACGGTGCGGATCGAGCTTCAGCCCTTCACGCTGGTGGGGGCGACGACGCGGCTGGGGCTGCTGACCACGCCGCTGCGCGACCGGTTCGGGATCCCGACGCGGCTGGAATTCTACGAGGTGGACGAGCTGGTCCAGATCGTGACGCGGGCGGCGCGGCTGCTCCGGGCCGACGCCACGCCGGACGGGGCGCTGGAGATCGCGCGCCGGGCGCGGGGGACGCCCAGGATCGCCGGGCGGCTGCTGCGGCGGGTGGTGGATTTCGCCATCGTCGAGGGCGACGGCAAGGTCACGCGCGAGATCGCGGACATGGCGCTGACCCGGCTCGGGGTGGACGATCTCGGCCTCGACGGCGCGGACCGGCGCTATCTGCGGCTGCTGGCGGAGAATTACGGCGGCGGGCCGGCGGGGGTCGAGACGATCAGCGCGGCGCTCTCGGAGGCGCGCGACGGCATCGAGGAGGTGATCGAGCCGTTCCTGCTCCAGCAGGGCCTGATCCAGCGCACCCCGCGCGGCCGGATGCTCGCCGCGAAGGCCTGGACGCATCTCGGCCTCGACGCGCCGAGGCCGCCGGGGACGGCGGATCTGTTCGGGGACGGGTGAAAACGCGCGGGGAGTCACGCTTGTGCCACGCGTGGCACTTTGGGTAAGTACTCTGAAATAGAATGTTTTTCAGAATTCCGTTAACTCTCTGGAAAGGTGGGTTAACTTGGGTCCCAACGCCCCCTGTCGGGCGGTTCCGGCATGGAGGGTGATGGTGGGCATTCCGCGCAAGGTCAGCGATCTGGGGGAGCTTTCGGACGCCGAGCAGCAGGTTCTGCGAGAGCTGCGACACGGGTGAGCACTGTCATGCTCGGCGACGGCAGCGTGCCGGAAGCGGGACGACGAGCGCCGAGGTGCGCGCGGCGCTGATCCGGATTGCTGCTGCTCGGAGACGATCCGAAGCATCAGCCGCACGAGAAGGGTGTGCAGATCGCGGGCGCTTGGGTTCCGGACGCACTTGACCTCGAAGGCTGCCGAGATCCTGCGGCAATCGTGGCTCTGCTTAGCTGCCGCTTTGACATGGCTCCGGTGCTTCGTTCGGCGATCATCGACGGACTGTCTGTTGAGCGGAAGCATGTTGCCTGGCCTGATCGCCGATGGCTGGAGGCGCGCGGATGGTGTCGCTCGACGACGCAGGTCGTACGGCAGGTGCGACTGTCGGGGCGAAGCTTGGCGGAACTCGACTGCGACGGCGCGAAGTTTGGGGCCGAGGAGGATGCACGAGTGACCGGAGCGAGTATCGTTCACGGCGACGGAGTCGAGTGTATCGGGCAGCGTTTCGTCGAGTGCAGTGCTCGGAGCGAGGCGAATATCCGATGCGTCGGCGCGACATTGGCTGGAGACATGCTGCAAGAACGGCGCCGACGTGCTTCTGCGCGGGCGCGGATCGAAACGGCGGACAGTCTGTTCTTCGAAACTGAAATCTGTCAGGCGACGGTTCCGTGCGAGCTTGCTGGATGCGCGCCATTGGACGGGAGACTTGGATTGCTTCGAGCGCAAATTAGGGTCGAGACCAAGCCGTGACTGATTGATTTGTACGACCGGATTGAGCGTTCAAGGTTCGACAGTTTGGGGACGTTCATGTTCGCCGACGGAACATCAGATCAGGCTTCTCGACTGGGCTGGTCGCGCGCGTTCGGCGAACATCAGTGATCGAAGACAAGGCTGCGCTCGAAAGCCGGAAGATCTGTTCTGAATCAATGCATTACGGTCTGGTCGGAACGTGCCGTGACGTGCCGAACGGAGGCGTGGCTAGGTTCTGGCGAAGCAGTACGACCCGGCGAGCCGGCGGATTTCTAGCCGCAGCCCTACGAGCAGCTTGCCGGGGTTCTGCGCAAGGCTGGGCATGGCGAGGACGCGCGGGCCGTCCTGATCGAAAAGGAGCGGCGGCAGCGGGCGGCGCGGCGGGCGCGGGCCGAGGGGCCGCTGGGAAGGTCTGGTTCGGTTCTGGGACTGGCTGCTCGGCGTGACGGTGCGGTACGGGCGGCAGCCGCTCTGGGCGTTCTACTGGCTGCTCTGGCTTCTGGCTCTCGGCGTCGCGGTGTTCGCGGGTCGCGGAGGCGGCCGGGGCGCTGAAGCCGAACAAGGAGGTGGTGCTGCGCTCCGAGGAATGGGTCGGCTGCGCGGATGACGCCGCGCAGTCAGACCGCACTGCTATCTTGCGAAGCCGAAGGGCAAGAGCTATCCCCGAGTTCAACCGCTGGGTCTATTCGGCGGACACGCTGCTGCCGATCGTGTCGCTGGAGATGCAGGGTTACTGGATCCCGGACGACCGGAAGGGCCGGGCGGATGCGTGGCCGCGCGGGTCTATCTCTGGGTCCACATCGCGGTCGGATGGGCGTTGAGCCTGCTGGCGGTCGCCGGGTTCTCGGGGCTGGTGAAGTCGGACTGACGGCGGATCGTCGCCGGTCGGGAGGCGCGCGTTGTCCGGTCGGGGCGGGGCTGCTAGCCTCGGGCCCGGCGTCAGGTGAGGACGCGAAAACGCGAGGGACGATCATGACGAAACACGGCATTCTGGCGATGGCGGCTCTGCCGCTCCTGGTGGCGGGCTGCGCGCCGGAGCCCGAGCCGGAGGTCCTGTTCGTGGCGGGGCCGGAGCAGGCCTGCGCGGAGCAGGCGGCGGTGGCGACGGGGCTGGACGCCTCGACGATCACGGTGACGCCCGCGTCGTCGACCAAGACCGGCGCGACGGTCTACGCCGTGAACGCGGGCGGCGCGGGGTTCAACTGCGTCGTGGAGGTGGACGGGACGGTGTCGTCGTTCACCGCGACGGCGATGATGCAGTAGAATGCGGAGCGGGGGCGGGCCGGTGGCGCTCGCCGCCGCTCTTCTCGCCGGATGCGCGGGAGCGCAAACGGACCGGCTGGAGGATGACGGGCGGGCCAAGACGGCCTGCCTGTCGGCGGTGGCGGCGCATGTCGGCGGATCGACGGAGATCGTGATCGAACGGCTGGCTGACGGACCGGATGGCGGGTCGGTCTACGAGGTCCGAGACGGCGCGCCCGGCCGGGACCGGCTGCACCTGTGCGAGGTGGACGCGACGGGTCGGGTGACGGCGCTCACGCATCCGGGCGCATGAGCGGGCATTTCTTCGATCTTCGGGTCTATTACGAGGACACCGATCTCGCGGGGATCGTGTATCACGCGAACTATCTGAAATTCATCGAGCGGGCGCGGACCGAGGCGCTGATCGCGGCCGGGATCGACCAGGCGGCGCTGCGCGCGGAGACGGGGCTGGTCTTCGCGGTGCGGCGCGTCGAGGCGGATTTCATCGCGCCGGCGCGGTTCCAGGACCTGCTGCGGGTCGAGACGCGGGCGGGCGAGGTCCGGGGCGCGCGGGCGGAGCTGGAGCAGGTCGTGCGGCGGGGCGGCGAGATGCTGTTCCGGGCGCGGGTCGAGGTGGTGTGCCTCGGCGCGGACGGGCGGCCGAGGCGGCTTCCCGACGCGGCGCGGGCGGCGCTCGGGGGCGTCGGATCACCGCACTGAGACTGGACAGACGCGCGGATTTGCGCCATTGCACCGCTGACGGCGGCGGGCCGTGACGACGCCGGGCGAACGCGGCGCGCGGGCCCCCATGGGCAATCACGGACAGGCCATCATGGAAGCGGATACTCTGGCGGCGGCGCAGCAGGTCGATTTCTCGCTGCTGGCGCTTTTCTGGCGCGCGACGTTCACGGTCAAGATCGTGATGATCCTGCTGGTGGCGGCGTCGTTCTGGTCGTGGTCGATCATTTTCCAGAAGCACATGGACATGCGCCGCGCGAAGGCCGACGCCAAGGCGTTCGACGACGCGTTCTGGTCGGGCGAGCCGCTCGACGTGGTGTTCGACAGGCTGGGGCCCGAGCCCGAGGGGGCGGCGGCGCGGATCTTCGCGGCCGGGATGACCGAATGGCGGCGGTCGCACCGCAAGGGCGGCGGGCTGATCGCGGGGACGCAGAGCCGGGTCGAACGGGCGATGGCCGTGGCGGTCGGGCGCGAGAGCGGGACGCTGACCAACGGGCTGACGTTTCTGGCCACGACGGGGTCGATCGCGCCCTTCGTGGGGCTGTTCGGAACGGTCTGGGGCATCAAGCACGCGTTCGAGCGGATCGCGATGCAGCAGAGCACGAACCTGGCCGTCGTGGCGCCGGGCATCGCCGAGGCGCTGCTGGCGACGGGGCTGGGGCTGCTCGCGGCGATCCCGGCGGTGATCTTCTACAACAAGCTCAACCGCGACGCCGAGGAGATCATCGGCGGCTGGGAGGCGTTCTCGGACGAGTTCTCGCTGATCCTGTCGCGGCAGCTGGAACAGGGCGCGGCCTGATGGCGTCGGTGATGCAGAGCGCGGCCGCCGGACGGCGCCGCCGCCGCGGGGTCGGGCGGGCGATGTCCGAGATCAACGTGACGCCGTTCGTGGACGTGATGCTGGTGCTGCTGATCATCTTCATGGTGGCGGCGCCGCTCCTGACGGTGGGCGTGCCGATCAAGCTGCCGGAGACGGCGGCGACGGCGCTTCCGACCGAGGCGGAGGAGCCGCTGACCGTGGCGCTGGCCGCCGACGGGGCGATCCTGGTGCAGAACGAGGTCGTGGAGCGCGAGGCGCTGATCCCGCTCCTGCGCGCGGTGGCGGAGGAGCGGACGTCGGCGCGGGTCTATCTGCGCGCGGACGGGGCGATCCCCTACGAGGGCGTCATGCAGATCATGGGCGCGCTCAACGCCAGCGGCTTCAACGACATCGGTCTGGTCACCGAGCAGGGCGGTCCGCGGTTCGACGGGCGGGACGTCCAGGCCAACTGACGCATGGGAATGGGCGCGGTCCTTTCCGGCCTGATGCACGCGGCGCTGATCGCGCTCGCGCTCTTCGGGCTGCCGTGGTTCGCGCCGCGCGAGCGCGACGCGATCCGGGTGACGGAGGTGAGCTTCGTCTCGGAGGCGGAGTTCGCGGCGGCGCGGGAGGCCGCGGCGGCGCGGGCCGAGGCCGAGGCGCCGGCGCCCGATCCCGCGCCCGTCACGCCGCCGCCGCCGCGCGAGACGCCGCCCGAGGCGGTGACCGAGGTGGCGCCGCAGCCCGAGGCGCCGGAGGAGGAGGCGGTCGCCTCGCTCGCGCCCGCGTTCAACCCGGACGCGCCGCTGAACGCGCCGGGGCTGGAGGCGCCGCTGCTGCCGGCCGGTCCGGACGCCCTCGCCCGTCCGCCGACGCCGGAGACCGCGCTCGACGCGCCCGAGGTGTCCGCGCCGGGGACCCTGGCCTCCGCCGCGCCGCCGCTCGCGCGGCAGGCGCCGCGCATCGCCGAGACCCCGACGCCGCCCGCGCCGGAGACCGCGCGTCCCGCCGAGGCGGTGACGCCGGCGCCCGCGCCCGAGCCGCTGTCGGCGGAGACGCTCCGGCCGCCCGAGGCGCCGCAGGAGGCCGCGCCCGAGCCGCAGGCGGCGCCGGCGCCGCCGCAGACGGCCGCGCTCGCGACCTCGGCGCGGCCGCTGGCGCGTCCGAGGAACCTGCCCGCGCCCCAGCCGGCTCCGGCGGCGCCCGAGGCGCCCCGGCAGCAGACCGCGAGCGCCACCCCGCCGACGGAACCGACGCCGCCGTCCGTGACGCCGCCCGCGCCCGCCACGCCGCCGTCGAACGCGCCCGCCGGGCCGGTCGGGCCGCCGCTCAGCGTGGCGGAGAAGGACGGACTGAAATTCGCGATCAAGGCCTGCTGGAGCGTTCCGGCGGGCGTCCGCGAGGCGGAGGATCTGCGGATCACGGTCGGGGTCGAGCTCGATCCGGGCGGAGGGATCGTCGACGGGACGATCCGGCTGCTCGATCCGGCGGTTCCGCCCGACACGCGTTACGAGGCCGCGTTCCGCGCCGCGCGCATCGCGCTGTTGCGCTGCGCGCCCTACAGTGACATGCCGCGCGACAAATACGCCCAGTGGCGTTCTCTCGAAGTCGTCTTCAATCCCGAAGGGATGGTCTCATGGTGAACCGCCTCCGCAGAAACCTGCTCCTGTCCGTGCCGGCCGCCATGTTTGCGGGACCGTTCGCGGCGCTGGCGCAGTCGCCGCTCCGGATCGAGATCACCGACGGCGTGATCGAGCCGATGCCGTTCGCGGCGCCCGGCTTCGTCGCCGACGCCGGCTCGGCGGATCTCGCGGCGCGGATCACCCAGGTGATGGTGGACGACCTCGTCGGATCGGGGCTGTTCCGCGAGATCCCGCCGAACGCCCATATCGGGCGCGTCACGAATTTCGACGCGCCGGTGCGGTTCTCCGACTGGAGCGCGATCAACGCCCAGGCTCTGATCACCGGCGCGGTCGTGTCGACCGGCGACCGGGTGCAGGTGCGCTTCCGGCTCTGGGACGTGTTCGGTCAGACCGCGCTCGGCGAGGGGCTCCAGTTCGAGGGATCGGCGGGAAGCTGGCGCAGGCTGGCGCACAAGGCGGCGGACGCGGTCTACGCCCGGCTGACCGGCGAGACGGGATATTTCGACAGCCGCGTGGCCTACGTGGCGGAGAGCGGGCCGAAGACCGCGCGGCGCAAGCAGATCGCCGTGATGGACTACGACGGCGCAAACGCGCGGACGCTGACCGACGGCGGCGCGCTCGTGGTGTCGCCGCGCATCTCGCCGGACGGCCGGCGCATCCTCTACACGAGCTACGAGCAGGGCAGGCCGCGCCTGTTCCTGCTGGACGCGGCGAGCGGGCAACGCCAGATGGTGAGCGGCGTCGAGGACATGTCGTTCGGGCCGCGCTTCTCGCGCGACGGGACCCAGGCGATCTATTCGGAGACCGAAGGCTCGGGGTCGAACATCTACATCATCGACATGGGGTCGGGCCGGCGGCGCAAGCTGACCGACACGGCGTCGATCGACACGGCGCCGGCATTCTCGCCCGACGGGAGCCAGGTCGTGTTCGAGAGCGACCGGGGCGGCACGCAGCAGCTCTACGTCATGTCGGCGGCGGGCGGCGACGCGCGGCGCATCAGTTTCGGCGACGGGCGCTACGCCACGCCGGTCTGGTCGCCGAGGGGCGATCTGATCGCCTTCACCAAGATCGTCGGCGGCCGGTTCCATGTCGGCGCGATGCGGGTCGACGGGTCGAACGAGCGGCTTCTGACGGCGAGCTACATCGACGAGGGTCCGACCTGGGCGCCGAACGGACGGGTGCTGATGTTCTTCCGCGAGACGCCGGGCGCCGATGGCGGTCCGCAGCTTTTTTCGGTGGACATCACCGGGCGCAACCTGCGCAGAGTGCCGACAGGGGGTTTCGCCTCGGATCCGTCATGGTCCGGGCTGTTGAGCTGAACGCGCGCAGACGCGAGGAGGAATTGAGCATGCGGATGACATTCAGGGCGGGTCTGGTTCTGGCGGCGATCGCGCTGGCGGGCTGCGCGGGCCCGGCGGTGACGGTGCCGACGGTGCCGGACGCGGGGTTCAGCGGCGGCGCGGCGGATCTCGAGGGCACGGGGGCCGAGACGATCTACGCCGGGACGCTGCCGGGCACGTCGATCAGCGACACGGTGCTGTTCACGGTCGATCAGAGCACGCTGAACGGGCAGGCGATCTCGGTCCTCGACCAGCAGATCGCTTGGCTCGCGTCCAATCCCGCCGTCGCGGTGCGGATCGAGGGCCACGCGGACGAGCGCGGCACGCGGGACTACAACTTCCAGCTCGGCTCGGCACGCGCGAGCGCGGTGCGCAACTACATGGTCAGCCGGGGCATCGGCGACGGGCGGATCAGCGTGACGACCTACGGGCGCGAGCGGCCGGTGGCCGCCTGCGCCTCGGAATCGTGCTGGGCGCAGAACCGGCGCGCGGTGACGGTCGTCACGGGCGGCGCGGGAGCCTGAGGCGGGCGGGAGGAGCAAGATGCGCAGGTTTTTCGCGATTCTGGCGCTCGGCGCTGTTCTCGCCTCGGGTGGAGTCGCGCAGGCGCAGAACGTCGCGGACGTGCGCGCGCAGCTCACCGCGCTCAACGGCCAGATCCAGCAGCTGCGCGACGAGCTGGTGCGTCAGGGCGCGGCGGGCGGCCTTCCGACCGACCCCGCCTCCGTGCTCGTCCGGCTCGACCAGCTCGAGGCGGAACTGCGCCGGCTGACCGGACGGGTCGACGTGCTGGTCAACGACATCGACCGGATCGTGACGGAGGCGTCGAACCGCGCGGGCGAGCTCGATTTCCGGGTGACGGAGCTCGAGGGCGGCGACGTGAGCCTGATCGGGACGCCCGAGCCGCTGGGCGGCGGCGTGACGGAGCTGCGACCCCGCGCGCGGCCGGGCGCGGCGCCGCTCGGTCCGACGGCGCCGGAGGCGCAGCCGATCGCGAACGAGAGATCGGCGTTCGAGGCGGCGGTCGCGGCGGCCGACGGCGGCGACGACGTGCGGGCGGCGGAGCTGTTCACGTCGTTTCTCGCGACCTATCCGGGCGGGCCGCTCTCGGCCGAGGCGCAGTTCCGGCGCGGCGAGTCCCAGTCGGCGCTGGCCGACTGGCAGAGCGCCGCGCGCAGCTATCTCGACGCGTTCAGCGGCGCGCCGGACGGGCCCTACGCGCCCCGCGCGCTCTTCCGGCTCGGCGTGTCGCTGGGCGAGCTCGGCCAGGTCACGCAGGCCTGCCAGACGCTCGACGAGGTCGACGCGCGGTATCCGGGGTCGGAGGTCGCGGGCGACGTGGCCGAGCGCAAGCGGATGCTCAACTGCCTCTGACGCCGCCGGAGGCGCTCGCCGGTCCGGCCCGCGCGGTTCTGGACGCGGCGCCCCCGGGGCCTCTGGGCGTGGCCGTGTCGGGCGGGAGCGATTCGGTGGCGCTGCTTCTGCTGGCGCGGGCGCTCGGCGGGCCGTCGGGACGCGAGGTCGCGGCGGTCACGGTCGATCACGGGTTGCGCGAAGGCTCGGCGGGCGAGGCCGCCGAGGTCGCGGCGCTCTGCGCGCGGATCGGCGTGACGCATGACGTGCTCGTCTGGCGCGGGTGGGACGGGCGCGGAAACCTCCAGGACAACGCCCGGCGGGCGCGGCGGGCGCTCATGGCGGACTGGGCGCGGGCGCGCGGGATCGGCGCGGTGGCGCTGGGGCACACGCTCGACGACCAGGCTGAAACCGTGGTGATGCGGCTGGCGCGCGGGTCGGGCGTGGACGGGCTCGCGGCGATGGCGGTCGAAAGCCGGGCGGAGGGCGTCGTCTGGCTGCGGCCGATGCTGGGGCTCCGGCGGGCCGATCTGCGCTTCTGGCTCGCCGCCGAGGGCGTCGGCTGGTTCGAGGATCCGGGCAACGAGAATACGGACTTCGCGCGGGTGCGGGTGCGTCGGGCGCTGGAGGCGTCGGGGGGCGTCGGGCCGGGCATGGAGCGTCTGGCCGGGACCGCGGCGCGGATGGCGCGGGCGCGCGCGGCGCTGGAGGCCGCGACCGCCGATCTCGCGCGGGCCTGCGTGGCCGAGGGCGTCGCGGGGGACGCGACGCTCGATCCCGCGCCTCTGCGCGCGGCGCCGGAGGAGATCCGGCTGCGGCTTCTCGCCTCGGTGCTGATGCGGGTCTCCGGCGCGGTCTACCGGCCGCGGCTCGCGCGGCTCGAGGCTCTGCTGGCGGCGGTCGAGGCGGAGCGGATCGGGCACGGCGCGACGCTGCACGGCTGCGTGCTGCGGCGGTCGGGCGCGGGCGTGGCGGTGCGGCGCGAGCCCGCCGCCGCACAGGGGCGGGTTCCCGCCGGCCGGCGCTGGGACGGACGCTGGGAGCTCGCGGGACCGGCGCCGCGCGGGACGGAGATCGGCGCCCTCGGCGCGGAGGGGCTCGCGCTCTGCGAAGACTGGCGCGGGGCGGGGATCGCGCGCGAGACGCTTCTGACGACGCCGGCCCTCTGGCGCGGGGAGCGGCTCGTCGACGCGCCGTTCGCGCGGGGGGACGGCCTCGGGGTCTTCCGCCGCGCCGTCGGCGTTCCGCCCCAGCCGGAGCCCCGGGGGGAATTGCGTTGAATCCGCCGGTCGGGCGCCTATGTTAGCGGGAACGGTCCGACGCCCCGGGCGGGCGGTCGAGGGCCATTGAGGAGAGCACCACGTGGGCAATACCAAAAACATCGCGTTCTGGATCATCCTTTTTCTGCTGATGGTGGCGCTCTTCAACGTCTTCTCGAACGGAAACCGGACGAGCATGGGGCGGGAGATCAGCTATTCCGATTTCCTCAACCGCGTGGACCAGGGCCAGGTGGCCTCGGTGCGGCTCGACGGCGAGCGGGTCTACATCACGAGCCAGGACGGCGTGGCCTACCAGACGGTGCAGCCGCGCAGCGCCGACGTGATCGCGGAGCTTCGCGACAACAACGTGGAGATCCAGGCCGCGCCGCAGGAGCAGTCGGGCTTCCTCTCGGCGCTCGGGCTCTGGCTGCCGTTCCTTCTGCTGATCGGCGTGTGGATCTTCTTCATGAACCGGATGCAGGGCGGCGGACGCGGCGGGGCCATGGGTTTCGGCAAGTCGAAGGCCAAGATGCTGACGGAGAAATCCGGCAAGGTCACGTTCAACGACGTGGCCGGCATCGACGAGGCCAAGGAGGAGCTCGAGGAGATCGTCGAGTTCCTGCGCGACCCGCAGAAATTCAGCCGCCTTGGCGGCAAGATCCCCAAGGGCGCGCTTCTCGTCGGACCTCCGGGCACCGGTAAGACGCTGCTCGCGCGCGCCATCGCGGGCGAGGCGGGCGTTCCGTTCTTCACCATCTCGGGATCGGATTTCGTCGAGATGTTCGTCGGCGTCGGCGCGTCCCGCGTGCGCGACATGTTCGAGCAGGCCAAGAAGAACGCGCCCTGCATCGTCTTCATCGACGAGATCGACGCCGTGGGACGGCATCGCGGCGCGGGCTATGGCGGCGGCAACGACGAGCGCGAGCAGACGCTCAACCAGCTTCTGGTCGAGATGGACGGCTTCGAGGCCAACGAGGGCGTGATCCTGATCGCCGCCACCAACCGGCCCGACGTGCTCGACCCCGCGCTGCTGCGCCCCGGCCGTTTCGACCGGCAGGTGCAGGTGACGAACCCGGACATCAAGGGCCGCGAGAAGATCCTCGCCGTCCACGCGCGGCGCGTGCCGATGGCGGCGGATGTCGATCTCAGGATCATCGCGCGCGGCTGCCCGGGCTTCTCCGGCGCCGATCTCGCCAACCTCGTGAACGAGGCGGCGCTGCTGGCCGCGCGCACCGGCAAGCGGTTCGTCACGATGATGGATTTCGAGAACGCCAAGGACAAGGTGATGATGGGCGCCGAGCGGCGGTCGATGGTGATGACCGACGAGGAGCGCAAGCTGACCGCCTATCACGAGGCGGGCCACGCGATCGTCGGGCTGAACGTTCCGCAGCACGATCCCATCCACAAGGCGACGATCATCCCGCGCGGACGCGCGCTCGGTCTCGTGCTCAGCCTGCCCGAGCGGGATCAGCTGAGCGTGACGATGACGAAGTACAAGTCCCAGATCGCCATGGCGATGGGGGGCAAGGTCGCCGAGGAGCTGGTCTTCGGACCCGACAACGTGACCTCGGGCGCGTCGTCGGACATCCAGCAGGTCAGCCGCATCGCGCGGGCCATGGTCACGCGGTTCGGAATGTCCGACAAGCTCGGCAACATCGACTACGCCAACGAGCAGTTCAGCTATCTCGGCCCGCAGGGCGGCGGCGTGAACGCCGGTCCCGACACGCACGAGCTGATCGACCAGGAGGTCCGCAAGCTGGTGGACGAGGGCTACGAGACCGCCAAGCGGATCCTGACCGAGAAGCGCGACGATCTCGACCGGATGGCGAACGGACTGCTGGAATACGAGACGCTGACCGGCAAGGAGATCGCGCGGGTGATCGCCGGCGAGCCGCTCAACCGGGGAAGCGACGACGACGAGCCGAAGGACGAGACCGGCGGCCCCTCGGGCATCGCCGCGATCCCCAAGACCGGGAAGGCGCCGCGTCCGCCGCGCGACGGCGGTCTGGAGCCCGAACCCGCGACCTGAGCCGGGTCCCGCGGTATTGAGTTGATCAAAAACGACCCCCGCGCCGAAAGACGCGGGGGTCTGGCGTTCCGATGGCGGGCGCGGGAGCCCGACGGCGCGTCTAGGAGTCGCGCGCGGCCATCCGGCAGTCGATGTATTCCTGCTGGCTGACCATTCCGTCGCCGTTCGTGTCCATCTCGGCGAATTCCGAGGTGGTGCGATCCTCGTCGGTCATGTCGCCCGCGTCGGGATTGTACTCTGCGGTGCAGAAAGCGGGTTCCTGCCCGGTCTCGGCGTCCTGCGCGAGGCCGGCGCCGGCGAGTCCCGTCGAAACGCACGCGGCCGCGATGAGAATGTTCCTCATGTCGTCTCCTCCTGTCGTTGAGACGGGTCAACGTCGCGGACGCGCGAGCCGTTCCCCGTCCCTTGCGCCGCGCCGGCATTGCGGCGGCCTCGCCGCCGCGCTAGGGCCTGACCGGCCGAAGAGGAAGGGAACATCGGATGGGCGCTGAGATCATCGACGGGAAGGCTTTCGCCGCCACGCTCCGCGGCAGGATCGCGGAGCATGTCGCGCGGCTCGGGCGCGACCACGGCGTCACGCCCGGCCTCGCCGTGGTGCTGGTGGGCGAGGACCCGGCGAGCCAGGTCTACGTGCGCAACAAGGGCCGCCAGACGCTCGAGGTCGGCATGCGCTCGGTCGAGCATCGGCTGGACCGCGGGACGTCCGGCGAGGCGCTTCTCGCGCTGATCGACGGTCTCAACGCCGATCCGGAGATCCACGGGATCCTGGTGCAGCTTCCGCTGCCCGCGCATCTGGACGAGGCCTCGGTCATCAACGCGATCGCGCCGGAGAAGGACGTGGACGGGTTCCACATCTCGAATGTCGGGAGGCTCGCGACGGGACAGAAGGCGATGGTCCCCTGCACGCCGCTCGGGTGCCTGATGCTGCTGCGCGACCGGCTCGGCGATCTCGGCGGGCTGGAGGCGGTGGTGGTGGGGCGCTCGAACATCGTCGGCAAGCCCATGGCGCAGCTTCTGCTGCGCGACAGCTGCACGGTGACGGTGGCGCATTCGCGGACCCGCGACATCGAGGCCGTCTGCCGGCGCGCCGACATCCTGGTGGCGGCCGTCGGGCGCGCCGAGATGGTCACCGGGACATGGATCAAGCCGGGGGCGACGGTGATCGACGTCGGGATCAACCGGGTCGCGGGCGCGGAGGGAAAGTCGCGGCTGGTCGGCGACGTGGATTTCGGCTCCGTCTCGCAGGTCGCCGGCGCGGTCACGCCGGTGCCGGGCGGGGTGGGTCCGATGACCATCGCCTGTCTGCTCGCCAATACCGTCACCGCCTGCTGCCGGGCGAACGGACTGCCCGAACCGGAGGGTCTCACCGCCTGACGGTCGGCCTTCCGCGCGCCAGCGCGGCCCGGCCCAACGGGACGCCGCGCGGCCGCGCGGCGGCTGGGCGGCGTCCGGGCGGGAGCGCCCCCCGGCGGCTCAGAACGCGGCGGCCGCGGCCGCGAGCGGCACGGTCAGGGCGGGCGTTCCGGTCAGGACGGCGCGGGCGGACGGGCCGAGCAGCGCCGCGAGCGCGGGATGCCCGGCGCGGAGGCCCCCGGTATAGGCGCCGTAGGCCGGCAGGATCAGCCGCGCGCCGTCGGCGAGGAAACACGGGCGCGAGATCGTCCGCCCGCGCAGCGCCACGCGGGCCTTGGGATGCCAATGGCCGGAGACCTCGCCGGGGGCGGCGTCCGCGCGGGCGATGTGGCGGAACGTCAGCGGGCCGCGCGCCAGTTCAGCGACATGACGGCCCGCCAAGGACAGAGGCGCGGGGTCGTGGTTGCCGGCGATCCAGATCCAGTCGCGCCCCGCCGTCAGCGCCGCGAGCCGGGCCGCCGCCGTCCGGGGTGAGCGCCTCGGCGCAGGCTCCGTCGTCGAAGCTGTCGCCGAGGCAGACGACCGCGCGCGGCGCGTGGCGCGCGATGTCGGCGGCGAGGCGGTCGAGGGTCTCGGCCGTCTCGTAGGGCGGAAGCAGGGCGCCGCCGCGCCGGGCGACGCGTTCGGACTTGCCCAGGTGCAGGTCCGCCACGCAGAGCAGCGCCTCGTCCGGCCACCAGAGCGCGCCGGAGGGCAGGGCGGCGAGCGTGGTTCCGGCGAGGGTGAACGGGGTCGACATGGGCGCGGTGATGGCCGGAGGCGGCGCTTTTGGCAAGGGCGCGTTCAGGCTTCCAGCCCGGCCTCGGCCAGAAGCGCGTCGGCGGCCTCGCGCATCAGGCGCGCCTCCGCCTCGCCCCGGATCGGAACCTTGCCGACCTCGAGCAGCAGCGGCGCCGCCAGCGGCGTGACATGCGGCGCGCGGACGACGTCGACGCGTCCGGCGGAGCGCGCCAGCATCTCCTCGATCCGGCCGAAATCGACCAGTCCGCGCGCGGCCTCGGCGCGGGTGACGCGCAGCATCAGGTGGTCGGGGTCGTAGCGGCGCAGGGTGTCGTAGAGGATGTCGGAGGAGAAAGTCGCCTGGCGGCCCGTGCGGCGCCGGCCGGGAATGTTGCGCTCGATCAGGCCCGCGATGGTCGCCGCCGTACGGAAGGTGCGCTTCATCACCGCGTTCTCGCCGAGCCAGGTCTCCAGCCCCTCGCGCAGGCCGTCCGGGGTCAGGAGCGCGGCGGGATCCTCCACGCGGGTCAGGCCCCAGATCAGCAGGGCGTAGTCGTTGGCGACGAAGCCGAGCGGGTCGAGGCCCGCCGCCTCC
>CAWCUP010000027.1:0-165441 GCA_963798765.1 uncultured Alphaproteobacteria bacterium
CGCTGGCGGTGGTGACGGGGCTCGCCGCGCTGGTGCTGTCGCATCCGCCGGTGCGGACGGCGCTGCTCTGGGCGTCGGCGGCGTATCTGGTCTGGCTGGCCGCGCGGATCGCCTTCGCGGGGTCGCGGATCGCGTTCATCGAGCGGCCGGCGCCGCCGGGGGTGCGCGGCGGGATCATGCTCCAGGCGATCAACCCGAAAGCCTACGCGGTCAACACGACCCTTTTCAGCGGCTTCGCCTTCTGGCCGGAGAGCCCGGCGGCGGAGATCGCGGCGAAGCTGCTGATCGTCAACGCGATCTGGATACCGATCCATTTCCTGTGGCTGGCGGCCGGGGTGACGCTGCGCCGCCTGGACCTGCCGCCGCGCGCGCAGTTCACGATCAACATCGTCATGGCGGTCTCGATGCTGGCGGTGGTGGCGCTCGCGGCATGGGCGCAGCGCTGAGCGGGGCGGTCTTGTGGCCCGGGGCGGGATGTGCGAGAGGAAAAGGAGGGCGCGACTTGCGTTTCGCCAACGTTTTCGGCGGCCTGTGGCCTCCGGTTCCATGATTTTCGGAGCGGTTGTTTGAACCTGATCACCAAGACGGACGACCTCGCCCGTTTCTGCGACGCCTGCGCCGAGGCGCCCTATGTCACGGTCGACACGGAATTCCTGCGCGAGCGGACGTATTACGCGCAGCTCTGCCTGGTGCAGCTCGCCATGCCCGGCACCGACGACGCGAACGCGGTCCTGGTCGACACGCTGTCCGAGGGTCTGTCGCTGGAGCCGCTCTACGGGCTGTTCCGCGATCCGACGGTCGTGAAGGTGTTCCACGCGGCGCGCCAGGATCTGGAGATCTTCCAGGTCGAGGCGGGCGTGCTGCCGGAGCCGTTCTTCGATACCCAGGTCGCGGCGATGGTCTGCGGCTACGGCGATCAGGTGGGCTACGAGGCGCTCGCGCGGCAGATCGCGCGCGCGAAGATCGACAAGTCGTCGCGGTTCACCGACTGGAGCCGCAGGCCGCTGAGCGAGGCGCAGATGGCCTACGCGCTGGCTGACGTGACGCATCTGCGCAAGGTCTACGAGGTGCTCTCGGCGCGGCTGGAGAAGAGCGGCCGGGCGGGATGGGTGGCGGAGGAGCTTTCAGTGCTGACCGATCCCGGGACCTACCGGGCCGATCCGGCCGAGGCCTGGCGGCGTCTCAAGGCGCGCTCGACCGCGCCGAGGTTCCTGGCCGCGGCGAAGGAACTCGCGCGGTTCCGCGAGATCGCGGCCCAGACGCGCAACGTGCCGCGCAGCCGCATCCTCAAGGACGACGCGCTGCTGGAACTGGCGGCGAACCGGCCGAAATCGCCCGAGGATCTGGGCAAGTCGCGGCTTCTGCTGCGCGAGGCGCGGCGGGGCGACGTCGCGGAAGGCATCCTCGCGGCCATCGCGGCGGCGGAGCATCTGCCCGCGTCCGAGATTCCCCAGCCGGTCGAGCCGCCGGCGCGCAAACCGGGCGGCGAGGCGCTGTCCGACCTGCTGCGCGTGCTTCTGAAAGCGCGGGCCGATGCGGAAGGCGTGGCGCAGCGGCTGATCGCCTCGAGCGCCGATCTCGATCTGATCGCGGGCGGCGCGGAGACGGACGTTCCCGCGCTGACCGGCTGGCGGCGCGAGGTGTTCGGCGCGGACGCCCTTCGGCTGCGGGCGGGCGAGATCGCGCTGTCGTCGAAGGACGGGGCGGTACGCGTCGTGGCGCTCTGAGGAGGTCGCGGGAGCGGGACATGGAAAAAAGGAATTGCGTGCTGATCGGCGCTCCGGTGGACAGCGGCAAGCGGCGCAGGGGCTGCATGATGGGTCCGGACGCCTATCGCACGGCCGAACTGGCGGAGACGCTGGCGGCGCTCGGCCACGAGGTCTCCGACGTCGGAAACGTGCCCCGCGCGCCCGAGCGGGAGGTCTTTTGCGCCAATCCGGCGGTGCATTCGCTGTCGGAGACCTTGGCCTGGCAGGAGGCCCTGTCCGAGGCGGGGCTGGCAGCCGCCAGACGGGGGTTTCCCATTTTCATGGGCGGCGACCACGCGCTTTCGCTCGGGTCGGTCGCGGGGATGGCGGCCCATGCCGAGGCCTCGGGACGGCCGCTGTTCGTGCTGTGGCTGGACGCGCATACCGACCTGCACACGCCGCTGACGACCGGATCGGGGAACCTTCACGGCACGCCGCTGGGCTACGTCGCCGGCCTCGACGGTTTCGACGCCTTCGCCCCGATGCCCAGGCCGGTGCCGGCGGCCAACATCTGCCTGATCGGCCTGCGCTCGGTGGACGCCGAGGAGAAGGCGATGCTGAACGACAGCGACATCGACGCGGTCGACATGCGCGCCATCGACGAGCGGGGGATCGCGCGGCCGCTGACGGAGTTCCTCGCGAGGGTCGCCGCGGCCGGAGGGATGCTGCACGTCTCGCTGGACGTCGATTTTCTCGATCCGTCGATCGCGCCCGCCGTCGGCACCACGGTTCCGGGCGGCGCGACGTTCCGCGAGGCGCATCTCGTGATGGAGATCCTCGGCGACAGCGGACTTGTCACGTCCCTCGATCTCGTCGAGCTCAATCCGTTCCTGGACGAGCGCGGCCGCACCGCGTCGCTCATGGTCGATCTGACGGCCTCGCTGCTGGGGCGGCGCGTGTTCGACCGTCCGACGCAATCCTTCCAGGCCCATGCGGGCGGATACGGAGACGCGCGATGACCGGTCCGAAGCCCTCCGAACTGGCCTTCGTGCCCTTCGTCAGCGTCGCGGACATGATGCGGCTCGTGCACCGCGTCGGCGTCGAGCAGATGCTGCGCGACCTGGCCGACTACATCGAGACCGATTTCCGGCGCTGGGACAGGTTCGACAAGACGCCACGCGTCGCCTCGCATTCGGAGGAGGGCGTGATCGAGCTGATGCCGACCTCGGACGGGGAGGTCTACGGCTTCAAATACGTCAACGGCCATCCGAAGAACACGCGGAGCGGACGGCAGACCGTGACGGCGTTCGGCGTTCTGGCGAGCGTGGAGACCGGATATCCGGTTCTCTTGAGCGAGATGACCGTGCTGACCGCGCTGCGGACCGCCGCCACTTCGGCGATGGTCGCGCGGCATCTGGCGCCGGAGGGCGCGCGGACCATGGCTATGATCGGCAACGGCGCGCAGTCCGAATTCCAGGCGCTGGCGATGAAGGCGGTCTGCGGGGTGGACCGGCTGCGGCTTTTCGACGTCGATCCGGCGGCGACGCGCAAGGCGATGCGGAATCTCGAGGGGACGGGAATCGCGCTGACGGCCTGCGGCTCGGCGCAGGAGGCGATGGAGGGGGCGGAGATCATCACGACCTGCACCGCCGACAAGCAATACGCGACGATCCTGACCGACAACATGGTCGGATCCGGCGTGCACATCAACGCCATCGGCGGAGACTGTCCCGGGAAGACCGAGCTCCACCCCGACATCCTGGCCCGGTCGTCGGTGTTCGTCGAATACGCGCCGCAGACCCGGATCGAAGGCGAGATCCAGCAGATGCCCGAGGATTTCCCGGTCACCGAGTTCTGGCGCGTTCTCGACGGCGGCGCGCCGGGACGGGTGTCCGCGTCGCAGATCACGCTGTTCGACGGCGTGGGCTTCGCGACGGAGGATTTCTCCGCCCTGCGTTACGTCCGCGACCGTCTCGCGGAGTCGGGACCGTGCCAGCTTCTCGACATCATCGCCGATCCCGACGATCCGCGCGATCTCTACGGGATGCTCCAGCGCGCCAGAGGAGTGATGCGGAGCGCGGATGCGGGGCCGGACTAGCGGAAGGTCAGCGTGCGGGTCGCGTCGGCTCCGGTGACGCGGACGCCGCGGATGTTTCTTCGCTCCCGCGCCGGGATGTAGGCGGCGGCCTGGAGGCCGCGCGTCCTTTCGGGGCCGACGGCTTCCGGACCGATCGGCGGAAGGGCGAGGAACCGGAACGTGACGATCCCGGCCGCGTCCGGCCGGCCCTCGTCGACGGGCGCGAGGATCGCCGTGTGGAACCCTTGGGTCGGCGCCACGCCGCGCGCGAGCACGACGTAGCCCGTCGCCGCGGGATCGAGGCGCGCCTCTGCCAGCGGCAGGGGAACGGGATCGACGGCCGCGGCCTGCGCTCCGATCTCGTAG
This sequence comes from uncultured Alphaproteobacteria bacterium, assembly GCA_963798765.1. Lineage (GTDB taxonomy): Bacteria > Pseudomonadota > Alphaproteobacteria > Rhodobacterales > Rhodobacteraceae > Amaricoccus. The sequence goes on from CAWCUP010000027.1 coordinate 4,132, forward strand.
GTCGGGGAGCCGGCGCCCTCGCGGCCGAGAAAGTCGGGCATGTTTCCGCCGCATCCGGCGAGGGCCACGAGCCACGCCAAACCTGCCAAGCCGCGTCGCATCTGCGCCCCCGTCGTCGATCGGCCCTCTCGATAGCGGCTGGCGCGGCGCTTGGAAAGGGGCGAGCGGCGCGCGGGCCGGGCGGGCTGGACGCGCGCGTCGCGAGCGCCTATGTCGGGCGCGACCGGAACTGGACGGACGGGGCACTTGGCGACCGACGAATTCGAACGGATCGTGGACGATTTCTCGCTGCTCGACGAGTGGGAGGACCGCTACCGCTACGTGATCGATCTGGGCAGGGCGATGCCGCCGCTCGACGACGCGCTGCGCTCGCCCGCGACCAAGGTCGAGGGCTGCGCCAGCCAAGTCTGGATCGCGCCGCGAATGGACGGCAAGGGCCCGGAGGCGCGGTTCGGCTTCGACGGAGATTCCGACGCGATGATCGTGCGCGGCCTGATCGCCGTCCTTCACGCGCTCTATTCCGGCCTGCATCCGTCGTCGGTGCTCGAGGTGGACGCGCCGGGCGAGTTGGCGCGACTGGGGCTCGACCAGCATCTGTCGTCGCAGCGGTCGAACGGGCTGCGCGCCATGGTGGAGCGCATCCGGACGGTCGCGCGGACCGTTCTTCAGCAGACCTGACGGCGAAGGAGACACACGGGATGGCGACGAGCCTCGGGGCATTGCTGGCGGAGCGCGACTGGATCCTCGCGGACGGCGCGACCGGAACGAACCTCTTCAACATGGGGCTGGAGGCCGGCGAGGCGCCGGAGCTCTGGAACGAGACGGCGCCGGAGAAGATCCGCGCGCTCTATGACGGCGCGATCGGCGGCGGAAGCGACGTGTTCCTGACCAACAGTTTCGGCGGAAACGCCAGCCGGCTGAAGCTGCATGAGGCGCAGGACCGGGTCCACGAGCTGAACCGTCTGGCGGCGGCGATCGGGCGCGAGGCGGCGGACGCGGCCGGGCGTCCCGTGGTGGTCGCGGGGTCGATGGGGCCGACGGGCGACATCATGGCGCCGCTGGGGCCGCTCACGGTCGAGGCGGCCGCCGACATGTTCGAGGAGCAGGCGCGCGGCCTTCTGGCCGGAGGCGTCGACCTGCTCTGGGTCGAGACGATCTCGGCGCCCGAGGAGCTCGAGGCGGCGGCGATCGGGATCGCGCGGACCGGCGCGCCCTGGTGCTGCACGATGAGCTTCGACACGGCGGGGCGCACGATGATGGGCCTGACGTCGGCGGGGATGGTGCGGCTCGTCGAGGGATTCGCGCATCGCCCGCTGGCGTTCGGGGCGAATTGCGGCGTCGGGGCGTCCGATCTGCTGCGGACGGTTCTGGGCTTCGCCGAGGCCGGTCCGGAGCTGCCGCTGATCGCCAAGGGCAACGCCGGAATTCCGAAATTCGTCGAGGGGCACATCCATTACGACGGGACGCCGGATCTGATGGCCGATTACGCGGTGATGGCGCGGGACTGTGGCGCGACGATCATCGGCGGTTGCTGCGGGACGACGCCGGAGCATCTGGCGGCGATGCGAAAGGCGCTGGAGACGCGGCCGAGGGGCCCGGCGCCGGACATCGCGACGATCACCGGCAGGCTGGGTGGATTGTCGTCCGAATCCGACGGGCTTACCGGCACCGCGCCGGCCCGCGAGCCGCGCCGCCGCCGGCGGGGCTAGAACTCGACGTCGAGTTCGATGATCTCGTCCGGTTCGGCCATGGCCGCTTCGGTCCATTCCCGCACGGGCACCCAGTCGAAGACGGTTTCGCAATAGGCGGACAGAGGCGGGTCGAGCGCCACGGAATACGTGCGGAAGCGCGTGCAGACCGGCGCGAACATCGCGTCCGCCATCGTCGGCGTCCCGAAAAGGAACGGGCCGCCGGATTCCCCCAGACATTCGGACCAGATCCCGCGCACCCGCTCGATGTCCGGACGCGCGCCCGAGAAGACCTTGAACGCGGGATGCCGCGCCTTGAGGTTCATCGGCAGCGCCGAACGCAGGTTGTGGAAACCGGAATGGACCTCCCCGCAGATCGACCGGCAGCGCGAGCGCGCCGCCCGGTCGGCCGGCAGCAGCCCCGCGCCGGGGCGGATCTCGTTCAGGTATTCCGCGATCGCGAGCGTGTCCCAGACCTCGACGCCGTCATGGCTGAGACGCGGGACGCGGACCGACGGCGCCAGAAGCAACAGTTCCTGGCGCGCCGCGGGATCGTCCAGCGGGACCGGCTTCTCGATGAAATCAAGGCCCGCCATCCGGCAGAGAAGCCAGCCGCGAAACGACCAGGAGGAGTAGTTCTTCGATGAGATCGTGAGGGTCGTCGGGTTCATCGCGAAAGGAAATTCCACCGAATCGTGTGCGCCGCACACATTCTTCTCGCACCGCAGCACGGATTGCACTAACAATTTCGGAAGGCGAATGACGCGCGACGGGGACGCCGATGCTCTATGAGACGTACCAGCTTCACGACGACCTGATGGACCCGGTCCGCCGGTTCGCGCGTGCGGCGGGCTGGGGCGGGCTGGACGCGTTCGGCGCGAATCGCGCGCTGCGGCGGCAGGGGGCCGCCGCGCTTGAGCTGGTCGCCCGGTTCGGGCTGAGCCACACCCGACCGGAATTCGCGATCGGCCCCGTGCGGGTCGGCGACCGCGATGCCGGCGTCACCGAGCAGGTGGTTCTGGAGCTGCCTTTCGGACGGCTCCTGCGGTTCGCCAAGGACGTCGACGCGCCTCAGCCGAAGGTGCTGGTCGTGGCGCCGCTGTCGGGGCACTTCGCGACGCTGCTGCGCGGCACGGTCCGGACGCTGCTCGCCGATCATGACGTCTACATCACCGATTGGGTCAACGCGCGGGACGTGCCTGCGGAGGCGGGCCGCTTCGGGATGGACGAGCATCTGGACTACCTGATCCGGTTCCTTCGCGAGATCGGCCCCGGCGGGCACGTCCTGGCCGTCTGCCAGCCCTGCGTCCAGGTTCTCGCCGCCGTCGCGGTGATGTCCGAGGACCGGGATCCGGCGACGCCGCGCTCTATGACGCTGATGGCGGGACCGATCGACACGCGCGAGAGCCCGACCTCGGTGAACGAGCTCGCGACCTCGAGGCCGCTGGGCTGGTTCGAGAAGAACGTGATCGGCCGTGTGCCGCGCCGGTTCGCGGGCGCGGGGCGGCGGGTCTATCCCGGTTTCGTCCAGCTTTCCGCCTTCGTCGCGATGAACGCCGAGCGCCACCGCGCGGCGCACCGGCGTCTCTACGGCCATCTGGCGAAGGGGGAGGCCGAGGAGGCGAAACGGATCACGGATTTCTACGACGAGTATTTCGCCGTGCTCGATCTGACGGAGGAGTTCTATCTCGAGACGATCGAGCGGGTCTTCCAGCGCGCCGATCTGGCCGAAGGCCGCTTCGTCCATCGCGGCCGCGTCGTCGATCCCGGCGCGATCCGTCACACCGCGCTCCTGACGGTCGAGGGGGGACGGGACGACATCTGCTCGCTGGGGCAGACCGCCTCGGCGCACGATCTCTGCCGCTCGCTGCGCCCGCATCTCAGGCGGCATCATCTTCAGGCCAATGTCGGGCATTACGGGGTCTTCAGCGGAAAGCGCTGGGAACGCGAGATCTATCCCGCCGTGCGCGCGCAGATCCTCGCGATGGAGTGAGCCTCAGAAGAGCGGGAGCTGTTCGGGGCCCGCTCCCGGTCTGCGGAACAGGTCCGTGCGGAGCGGCGGCATGGGCCCGTCGAGGCCCAGCCGCCTCTTCGCGAGGTCGAAACGCCGCGCGATCAGGTCGGCGTGGACGCCCTCTCCGCGCATCCGCTTTCCCCAGGCCGGGTCGTAGTCGCGGCCGCCGTGGAGTTCGCGCACGCGGTTCATGACGCGCGCGGCGCGGTCGGGGCGCGACTCGGCCAGCCAATCGCGGAAGAGGCCCGCCACCTCGAGCGGCAGGCGCAGCGCCACCCAGCTCGCGGCGGACGCTCCGGCGTCGCGTGCGGCCGTCAGGATCGGTTCGATCTCGTGGTCGGTCAGGCCGGGGATGACCGGGGCCACCATGACGCGCACGGGGCATCCGGCCTCCGACAGCGCGCGGATCGCAGCGAGACGGCGCGCGGGGGAGGCCGCGCGCGGCTCCATCGCGCGGGCGAGGGCGTGGATCGAGCGTGGTGATCGACACGCCGACGGAGGCGAGGCCGGCGCGTCCCATTTCGCCGAGGATGTCGAGGTCACGCGTCACGAGCGCGCCCTTGGTGACGATGCCGACCGGGTGGCGGGTCTCGCTCAGTACTTCGAGGATTTGGCGCATGATCCGGTGCCGTTTCTCGATCGGCTGGTAAGGATCGGTGTTGGTGCCGATGGCGATGGTGGCGGGCGCGTAGCGGGGACGGGCGAGTTCGGCGCGCAGGAGGGCCGCCGCGTTCGGCTTGGCGAAGATCCGGGTCTCGAAATCGAGGCCGGGCGAGAGGCCGAGAAAGGCGTGGCTCGGGCGCGCGAAGCAGTAGACGCAGCCGTGCTCGCAACCGCGATAGGGGTTGATCGAGCGGTCGAACGGCACGTCGGGAGAGGTGTTGCGGGTGATGATCGTTCGCGCGGTCTCCTCCGTGACCTCCGTGCGCAGTGGCGTGGGCGCGTCCCGCTCCCAGCCGTCATCGACGGCCTCGCGCGCGTGCGGCTCGAAGCGGCCGTTGGCGTTGGTCGCGGCGCCGCGTCCGCGGCGTGCCTCGGGCGGGAGGCGGCGTGATTCGTCGGAAGCCATGGGAGGCAGTATGGAACGAAAGTGGAACATCCGCCAGCGCGGGCGCGTCGCGCGACGCGCGTCGGTCACGGCGCGCCATCGGTCGTTTCCCGCGTCGTGCCCTTGCCGGTTCCGTGCGACGTGGCTAAGTCACGCGTCGCGTGGCTGGCGCCCCCTTCCGGACAGGGATTTTTAATCATGGCTGACGAAGAAGACCTGATCCTGAGCGAGCTTTCCGACGAGGAATTGGTGCTGCAGGTCCATGACGACCTCTATGACGGGCTCAAGGACGAGATCGTCGAGGCGGTGAACATCTTTCTCGAGCGCGGTTGGACGCCCTACGACATCCTGACCAAGGCGCTGGTCGAGGGGATGCGGATCGTGGGCATCGATTTCCGCGACGGCATCCTGTTCGTGCCGGAGGTGCTGCTCGCCGCGAACGCGATGAAGGCGGGGATGGCGATCCTCAAGCCGCTGCTGATCGAGACCGGCGCGCCGCGTCTGGGCAAGATGGTGATCGGCACGGTCAAGGGCGACATCCACGACATCGGCAAGAACCTCGTCTCGATGATGATGGAGGGCGCGGGCTTCGAGGTGGTCGATCTCGGGATCAACAACCCGGCGGAGAACTACATCGACACGCTGGAGCGCGAGAACGCGGACATCCTCGGCATGTCGGCGCTGCTGACGACGACGATGCCTTACATGAAGGTCGTGATCGACACGCTCAAGGAGAAGGGCACCCGCGACGACTACATCGTCCTCGTGGGCGGCGCGCCGCTCAACGAGGAGTTCGGGCGCGCGATCGGCGCGGACGCCTATTGCCGGGACGCCGCCGTGGCGGTCGAGACGGCCAAGGAGTTCATCGCGCGCAAGCACAACCAGCTGGCCGCGAACGCGTGACCCTGCCGCCCGACAGCGCGTTGACGGAGAGGGGGCTGCCCGCTCCGGACGCGCGGGAGCGGGCGCGGTTCTTGTGATCGCCTGCGGGGCGCTGGCGCGGGAGATCCTGGCGCTGCGCGATCTCAACCGGTGGCAGCATCTGGATCTGACCTGTCTGCCTGCGAACCTGCATCTGTGGCCGGACCGGATCCCGGACGCGGTGGAGGCGGCGGTGACCGAGGCGCGGGGGCGGTACGGGCGGATCTTCGTGGCCTATGCGGATTGCGGGACAGGCGGACTGCTGCAGGCGCGGTGCGCGGCGCTCGGCGTCGAGATGATCGCGGGGCCGCATTGTTACAGCTTTTTCGACGGCAACGAGACCTTCGCGGCGCGGGGCGACGCGGAGATGCGGTGTTTCTTCCTGACGGATTTCCTCGTGAGGCAGTTCGACGCGTTCGTCTGGAAGCCGATGGGACTCGACCGGCATCCGGAACTGCGCGACATGCTGTTCGGAAATTACGAGACGCTGGTCTATCTGGCGCAGACCGAGGACGCTGGGCTGGACGCGGAGGCGGAGCGCTGCGCGGGGCGGCTCGGTCTAAGGTATGAGCGGCGGTTCACGGGTTACGGCGATCTGGCGGGGGCGCTGGCGGGGCTGGAGCCGTGAAAGGCGCGTGTGAGTCACGCGTGGCACTTTTGCTAAGCATCTGAATCTAAACGTGAATACCAATCACGTTAGTGTGGCTTTAACCTGTGGGAATCGGAGCGCGGACCGTCATCCCTCGTCGTCCGCTCGGCCGTCGGACGAGAAGCCTATCTCAGAGAGGCGCCAGGCCCGGTCGGGGCGGCCGGGCCAGTAATCGCGCGGATCCGCGTCCCGCGGCGGATGGGGGACGTTGCGCAGGTCGGCGACGATGTAGCGGCCAGACTCGCGCAGGCGGACGTCGCCGGAGGGAAAGCGGGCGCTGAGATGGTCGCGCAGGGCCTTCGCCTCGTCGGAGGCTTTCTGGGTGCCGAGGCCGCGCGGCATCCCGTCGGCGAGTTCGGCCACGGCAGCGCCGGCCGCGCGGAACCCGTCGCGCACTATGTCCGCGGCGATCACCAGCGCTGCGACGGCGTCCGCCCACCAGAGGCCGAAGCCGACGCCGAGAATGCCGACGATCGCGGCGAGACCGGTCATCCAGTCGGCTTTCTGCATGAGCGCGTCGGTATGGACGACCTTGTCCTGGATGCGGCGTGCGACCGGCTGCTTCTTGCGTCCCAGCACCACCGGCGGGACGACCGAATAGGCCAGCGCGGCGATCATCGCCCAGCCGATCCAGAAGGTCTCGCCCATCACCGTGACCGGTCCTATGATCGGATGCTCGCCCGCGATGAGAGAGCGGATCGAGCCGAAGGCCAGATAGAGGCCGAGACCGGCCAGCACGCAGGCGGAGGCGAGAAACGCGAGACTGTTGACCCGGTGATAGCCGCGCGGAAAGCGCGCGTCCGGCGGCTTGCGCTCGAAACGTATCGACACGAGGAACACCGCCGCCGGCAGCAGCCCCGCCAGATCCTCGAACCAGGCCGACTTCATCGCCTGGCTCGATCCCATGACGACGAAGAGCAGGGCGACGATCGAGATCTGCCAGGCGATGGTCCACCATTCCAGCCGAATCGCGCGGCGGATGTCCTCCTCGATCTCGGGGGGGAAGGCGCTCATGCCGGATCCGCCCGGATGGTTCGCTCCACATGGATCAGCCAGCGGTTCTCGCCGGGACGCACCAAGGCGCGCAGGGCCGGGTGATCGGCGGGAGGATCGATCGCGCGCGCGGGGCCGGTGATGGCGGCGCGGTCGGCCCAAGGCGTGTCCTTGGCGAAGGAGCCGATCACGATGTCGATCTCGCCCTCCTCGAGTCCGCGCACGAGATCCTCCGTCGAGCTCTCGCTCACCTCGGCGGCGACGTCGAGCGAGTCGGCCAGCCGCGTCGCGAGGGCGTTCTCCTCGCCGCTCCGGTCGCTCGCGACGATGCCCGCGCGCATCGCTCCGCTTCGCAGGATGGCCTCGGTCGTACCGGAGATGTCCTTGGGGAAGTCGTCGCAACCGGCCAAGAGCGCCGCCGAGAGCAGCGCGCACCGGACGCCTCTTCCATGACCGGCCATCCCTCAGATCCTCCGTTCCGTCGCCGCGGTATAAAACCCCTCCGGTCCGCGAACGTTCCGTCAGGTCGGGAACGGACGGTCCAATCATGTTCCGGAAAGACGCCGCCGACCCGATCGCGGCCGCCGCGGTTCCCTCGCGGGACAGGCCGAGAAGCGTCTCCATGAGCGGCCCGTCGACCGCGCCACGCGATCCGGGAACGCCGGCGTACGGCGCGGACGGCTACGCGCCGCCGAGAAAGATTGCCGGAGAGCGAAGGAGCGGCCGAGGCCCGGGCGGATTCACGAGGCGGCGAGGTAGTCCTGGCGGGTCAGGCCGTATTTGGCCATCTTCTCGTTGAGCGTCCGCCGGGGCAGGGCGAGTTCGGCCATGACGGCGGAGACGGAGCCCTGGTTGCGGCGGAGCGCGTGGTCGATCAGCATCTTCTCGAAGGTGTCGACGTGCTCCTTGAGCGGGCGTTCGGCGTCGAGCGAGATCACCGGCGCCTCGAAACCGTCGTCGATCAGCAGCGCGGAGATGTTGTTCTCGCCGCGGCGGGACTGGAGCACGGCGCGTTCGGCCAGATTGATGAGCTGGCGGATGTTTCCGGGCCAGGGCGCCGCGACGAGATTGGCCGCGTCGTTGGCGTTGAGCGCGGGCGTCTCGCAGCCGTATTCCTCGGAGAACTCGCGGGTGAAATGCGCGAAGAGCGTGAGGGCGTCCTCGCCGCGCGCGCGCAGGGCGGGGGCCTCGACGACCAGGCCCGCGAGGCGGAAATAGAGGTCCTCGCGCATGATCTCGGGCGCCGGCGCGGAGGCGCCGAGCCGATTGGAGATGGCGATGACGCGCACGTTGTGCTCGGCGTCCGTCGCGCCGGTCGGATCGGTCCTGCTGATCTCCTCGAGCAGGCGGGCCTGGGAGGCCGGGTCCAGCGCGTCGACGCTCTCGAGGCAGAGCGTGCCGGCCTCGGCCTGGAGGATGAGCGGCTTGTCGGTCCAGTCCCGGCCGCCGAAGAGCGCCTGCTCGAAGCGCTCGTGGCTGGCGGAGGCGCAGTTGAAGGTGACGAGCGGTCGGGCGGCGCGCGGGCCGCAGGCGTGCAGCGCCTTGGCGATCAGGCTCTTGCCGGTTCCGGTCTCGCCGGTGATCAGCACGTGCCCGTCGGCCTGGGAGACGTCCAGGATGGTCTCGCGCAGGGCCTCCACCGCCGCGCTCGAGCCCATGAAGCGTTTGAGCAGGACCGAGCCGTCGGAGAGCTCGCGCCGGAGCGCGCGGGATTCCAGCGTCCGGACCCGCGCGGACAGCGCCTTGTGGCAGAGCTCGGCGAGCACTTCCGGGTCGAAGGGCTTCTCGACGAAGTCGAAGGCGCCGATGCGCATCGCCTCGACCGCCATCGGCACGTCGCCGTGGCCGGTCATGAGGATCACCGGCAGGCCGGGATCGACGGACTGGAGCTTGCGCAGGAGCGCCATCCCGTCCATGCCCGGCATGCGGATGTCGCTCACCACGACACCGGGAAAATCAGGGCCCAGACGCTTGAGCGCCGGTTCGGCCGCGTCGAAGCAGACCGGGTCGAGGTCGCTCAGTTTCAGCCATTGCGAGACCGAGGCGCGCATGTCGGCCTCGTCGTCGATGATCGCGACAGTGGGATTGTCAGCCATTGCGTTTCACTCCGCAGCCTGCTGTGTTCCGCCCCTCAGAGGCAGGATGAGTTCGAAAACGGCGCCGCCGTCGGGCCCGTTGCGGGCCACCAGGCGTCCGCCCATCTCGGCGGCGAATCCCGCCGAGATCGCGAGGCCCAGTCCGAGGCCCTCGCCGGGTTTCTTGGTCGTGTAGAACGGCTCGAACAGTTTGCCCGTGTCCCTGAGTCCCGGCCCGTTGTCCTGGACGGAGAGGAGGATCATGTCGCCCTGCGCGAGAAGTATCTTGATCCTCGGATCGTCCACCGCCTTGACCGCGTCAAGCCCGTTCCTGAGCAGGTTCACGAGGATCTGTTCGATCCGGAGCGGATCGGCCTCGATGATCACCGGCTCGGAGGGGAGCGTGGTGGAGATGTCGACCTTCATCTTGCCGAGCTGCGGGGCCATCATGGCCAGCGCCGCCCGGACGCTGTCGCGCAGGTCGACGGGTTCGAGATCGACGTCGCCCTTGCGGGCGTAGGATTTGAGCTGGCGGGTGATGCCGCCCATCCGCCCGATCAGATCGTCGATGCGCTGGAACGAGGTGAGCGCCTCCTCGGGACGCCTGCGCTGGACGAGAAGCCGCGCTCCCGCGAGATATGTCTTCATCGCCGCGAGCGGCTGGTTGAGCTCGTGGCTGACGGCGGCGGACATCTGACCCAGGGCGGCCAGTTTCGACGCCTGTTCGAGGCTCTGTTCGGCGTCCTTGAGGTTGCGCTCGATCTTCTGCCGTGTCGCGATCTCGGCCGAGAGGCGGCGGTTCAGGAGCCGCAGCTCGCGGGATTCCGTCTGGATGCGGCGGCTTTCGGCGCGGGTCCGGCGCGACAGGATGTAGAACGTCGCGGCGGTCAGCAGCGCAAGCGCCATGACGATCTGCGCGAGGATGGAATTCACCCGCGCGCGCACGTCCTCGATGGTCGCGAAGTACGAGAGTTTCCAGTTGCGGAAGCCCACCGGCACCTCGGCGCCGAGATACGGCGCGCCGTCGATGTAGACGAAGGGCGCGCCCTCGATGCGGTCGCGCGCCGCCCGCAGCGCGCGCTCGGCCGGCGAGGGGTCGGGGGCGGGCGCGAGCGCGTCGGGAAGCGAGGAGCCTCGCCAGCTTGGCTCGGAGGCGAGCAGGATCTCGTCTTCGGAATTGCTGACGGCGACCCGGACGCGCGACCGGCGCCATCCCTCCTCGAACTGTCCCAGATCGACGGTGACGACGATGACGCCGAGAAACTCGCCGTCGAGCTCGACTTTGCGGGAATAATGGAAGGTGCGGTCGCCGTCGGGGGCGTCGACGATGGAAAGGACCGTGCCGTCGTCGCCGATCGCCTGGGTGAAATAGGGCTCGTCCCCCTCGTAGGACCCCCGCCGCATGTCCCCGCTCGAGGCGGTGACCGTGCCTTTGGAATCGATGAGGAAGATCGAGCCCGCGCCGATCTCGGTACGGAACGTCTCCAGCCGTTCCTCGGCGCTGGCGGACTGGCCCGAGCGCAGGGCGAGCATGAGGAACGGGTCGCGCGCCAGAAGGAGCGGCACCACGGCGTGCTTCTGCATCGCGCCCTGGATGCTGCTGGCGTAGAGGGTGGCGCGCAGCTTGGCCTCGGGCAGCTGGGCGCCGCTGAAGCTGCGGGTGAGGTAGACTTGGCTCGCGACGATCGCCGCGGCGGTCGCGAGGACGGCGCCGGCCGTCGCCGCCCTTCGCCAGAAACGGGACGTCGCGCTCGCTGGCTCGGGGGGCGGGCTCTGCGTCATGGGACCGGAACCTACGCCCCGCGCGGGGCGCGCTCAAGCGTCTAGGGCCGCCGCCTTTCCGAGCGCCGCGGCGATTCCGGCGAAAAGCCGCCGTCCGTCCGCGCCGCCATGGACCGGGTCCACGGCGCGCTCCGGATGGGGCATCATGCCCAGCACCCGGCGGTTGGGCGAGAGGATGCCGGCGATGGCGTTCATCGATCCGTTGACGTCCCGGACGTAGCGGAAGGCGACGCGGTCCTCGCCCTCGAGCGCCGCCAGCGTGTCGGGGTCGGCGAAATAGTTGCCGTCGTGATGGGCCACGGGAAACGTGATGGTCTCTCCGGCCGCGTAGTCGCGGGTGAAGGGGCTGTCGGTCGTCGCCACCTGCAGCCCGACGGGCGCGCAGATGAATTTGAGCCGCGCGTTGCGCATGAGCGCGCCGGGCAGGAGGCCCGCTTCGATCAGCACCTGGAAGCCGTTGCAGACGCCGAGCACGTGGCCGCCGGCGCGGGCGAAATCGACAACCGCGCGCAGGATCGGCGCGCGGGCCGCGATGGCTCCGCAGCGCAGGTAGTCGCCGAAGGAGAAGCCGCCGGGCACGGCGACGAGATCGAGGCCGGCGGGGAGGGCGGCGTCCTTGTGCCAGACCATCGTCACGTCGGCGCCGGCGGCGCGCAGCGCCACCGCCATGTCCCGGTCGCAGTTCGAGCCGGGGAAGACGATGACGCCGGCGCGGAGTGTCACGCGATCTCCACGTCGTAATTCTCGATCACGGTGTTGGCGAGGAGCGCGCGGCACATCGCGTCGACGCGGGCGCGGGCGGTCTCGGGATCGGTGTCGGAGAGTTCCAGCTCGATGACCTTGCCGACGCGCACGCCGCCCACGTCGTCGAAGCCGAGCGAGCCGAGCGCGTGCTGCACGGCCGCGCCCTGGGGATCGAGCACGCCGGGCTTGAGCGTGACATGCACGCGAGCGCGCATCAGTTCACCAGTTTGGGGCCGGTCGCGCGGCCGTTGGTGCGCGGCATCACGCCGAGGCGGCGGGCCACCTCGGTGTAGGCGTCGGCGAGATCGCCCAGATCGTGGCGGAACACGTCCTTGTCGAGCTTGCGGCCGGTCTCGATGTCCCACAGACGGCAGCTGTCGGGCGAGATCTCGTCCGCGAGGATCAGGCGCTGGAAATCGCCGTCATAGACGCGGCCGACCTCGATCTTGAAATCGGCCAGCCGGATGCCGACGCCGAGGAACATGCCCGAGAGGAAGTCGTTCACGCGCAGCGCGAGCGCGATCATGTCGTCGATGTCCTGCTGGGTGGCCCAGTTGAACGCGACGACGTGCTCCTCGGTCACGAGCGGATCGCCGAGCGCGTCGTCCTTGTAGTAGAATTCGATGATCGGGCGGGGAAGCTGCTGGCCTTCAGGGATGCCGAGCCGCTTGGAAAGCGAGCCCGCCGCGTAGTTGCGCACCACGATCTCGATCGGGATCATCTCGACCATGCGGATGAGCTGCTCGCGCATGTTGAGGCGGCGGATGAAATGCGTCGGCACGCCGATGGCGTTCAGCCCCGACATGAAGTGCTCGCTGAGGCGGTTGTTGAGGACGCCCTTGCCTTCGATGGTGGCCTTCTTCTCGGCGTTGAAGGCGGTGGCGTCGTCCTTGAAATACTGGATCAGCGTCTCCGGCTCGGGACCCTCGTAGAGGATCTTCGCCTTGCCCTCGTATACCAGCCTGCGTCGGGCCATGCCTGTCTCCGGAAAACAACGGGAAAACCGCGCGAAAACACGCGTTCCCAATGGGAGCGGTCTCTATACCCTGCGCCGAAAAGGAGCAAGCATCCTGATCCGCGACCTTGCCGGGAGCGGGTGCGGATGGTTATGTCGGCGCTGGAACAAAATCAGTCTTCGGGGAGTCCGGCCATGACCACTTTCAACGAGCGAGAGCGCGGGTTCGAGAACAAGTTCGCCCATGACGCGGAGATGCAGTTCAAGGCCGTCGCGCGGGGCAACAAGCTTCTTGGCCTGTGGGCCGCGGACCTGTTGGGCAAAAGCGGCGACGAGGCGGCCGCATACGCCCTGAGCGTGGTGAAAGCGGATTTCGAGGAGGCCGGCCACGAGGACGTCTACCGCAAGGTCTCGGGCGATCTGGGCGACCGGGCCGACGAGGCGACGATCCGCGCCAAGATCGTGGAATGCCTGGCGGAAGCCAAGGTCCAGCTGATGACCGAGATCGGCTGAGGCCGGATTGCGGCGGAAGGGCGATCTTCCGGAGAAGATCTGCGCCGCCTGCGGCCGGCCCTTCGCCTGGCGGCGGAAATGGGCGAGGGAATGGCGGGACGTGAAATGGTGTTCGGAGCGGTGCCGCCGGGCGCGGGCCGCCCCGAGGTCAGGCGCGGGGAAGAAGGCTCTCGACGGCTCCGGTGACCTTGGCTGAGAGCGGCGTGATCTGCGTTGTGAACGACCCTGCGATGACGCCTTCGCCGTCGAGCAGGATCTTGTGGAAGTTCCAGCCGGGCTCGACGCCCTGGCTCGCCGCCCAGCGGTAGAACGGATGCGCGTCCGGACCGCGGACGTCCAGCAGACCGGTCATCGGGAAGTCGATGGCGAAATTCACCTCGCAGAAGTCCTTGACCGCTTCGGAGTCGGCGAGTTCCTGGCGGAAGCTGTTAGACGGCACGCCCAGGACGGTCAGTCCCCGCTCGCGGTAGCGGTCGTAGAGGGTCTGGAGCCCGTCATACTGACCGGTGAAGCCGCAGCGCGACGCGGTGTTCACGATCAGGACCGGTCCGCCCCGGAACCCCGCGAGGTCGAGCGTGCCGCCGTCGATGGACGGGAAGGTGAAATCCGCGACCGGGCCGGCGGCGAAGGCGGCAGCGGCGAAAGGGGCGGACGCCGCGCCCAGTACGAGATCTCTGCGCCGCATCTTCCGTATCCTCCAGTTCGATGATGTCTGGAGAGCTAGCGCCGGGCTGATCCAGATCAAGGCGCCGGACCGGACGGCGAAGGACAAGGCAAGAAACATAGGAGAAAGTCGATATGTTTCGTCTCGCCTCGCTGCTCTACTCCGTCATCGGCACGTCGCTCGCCGGCGCGTTCATCGTCGTGGTCCTGGTGGCCGGTCTCGGGACGGCGCCCTGGATCATCGGCGCGGCGGCGGCCGGAGCGGTGACGGCGCTGCCGGTCGCGTGGCTCGTAGCGCGGGCGATCATCGCGCGCACGGCCGCCACGCGGGCCTGACCGGCACTCAGGCGAGGTGGGCGCCCAGCGCGGACCAGCGCTCCAGCTTCGCGTCGAACGGCATCGCGGCATAGGCGGGACTCGAGGAGGGCAAGTCCATCAAAACGGGGCCGCCGGGGCGTGCCGCCAGCAGTTTCCGTCCGGCCTTCGCCGCCGTTTTTCCGTTGAAGCCGATGGCCCGGAGGTCGGGCAGCGTCGCGACGAGGCGCTCGAGGTCGGCGTGTTCGGGGTCGCGGATCGCGGCGTCGAGGCTGCCGCGTCTGTCGGCCCGGGCGATCACGTCCCAGAGGCCGATCCGCGCGTCGAGCAGCGCCGCGAGGCGGTCGGCATAGGGCAGGGCGACGAGATCGCGGCCCGCCAGGGCGCCGGCGAGCCGCCAGAACGCGTTGGCGGGATGGGCGTAGTATTCGGCGCGGCGGAGCGATTCCTCGCCGGGCAGGCTGCCGAGGATCAGCACCCGGACGCGCGCGTCCGCGACGGGCGCGAAGGCCGACGGGCGCTCCACGTCAGGGGGCGCCGAAGACCCGGCCGAAGATCGTGTCGACGTGTTTGGTGTGGTAGGCGAGGTCGAAGTTGGCCTCGATCTCGGCGGGCGTGAGGGCGGCGGCGACGTCCGGGTCGGCTTTGAGTTCGGCGAGGAAATCGGCGCCCCGCTCCCAGACCTTCATCGCGTTGCGCTGGACGAGACGGTAGGATTCCTCGCGGCTGACGCCCTTCTGGGTGAGGGCGAGCAGCACGCGCTGGGAATGGATCAGGCCGCGGAACTTGTTCATGTTCGCGATCATGGTGTCCGGGTAGACGACGAGCTTGTCGATGACGCCGGTCAGGCGCGTTGAGCGCGAAATCGAGCGTCACGGTCGCGTCCGGGCCGATCATGCGCTCGACGGAGGAATGGCTGATGTCACGCTCGTGCCAGAGGACGACGTTCTCGAGCGCCGGCGTGACGGCCATGCGCACGATGCGCGCGAGGCCGGTGAGGTTCTCGGTGAGCACCGGGTTGCGTTTGTGGGGCATCGCCGAGGAGCCCTTCTGGCCGGGCGAGAAGTATTCCTCGACCTCGAGCACCTCGGTGCGCTGGAGGTGGCGGATCTCGGTGGCGATGCGCTCCATCGAGCTCGCGATCACGCCGAGCGTGGCGAAGAACATGGCGTGGCGGTCGCGCGGGATCACCTGGGTCGAGACGGGTTCGGGGCGGAGGCCCATCTTCTCGGCGACATGCGCCTCGACGTCGGGTCGATGTTGGCGAAGGTGCCGACGGCGCCGGAGATCGCGCACGTGGCGACTTCCTCGCGGGCGGCGATCAGGCGCGCGCGGCCGCGGTCCATTTCGGCATAGGCCTGGGCAAGCTTGAGGCCGAAAGTGACGGGCTCGGCGTGGATGCCGTGGCTGCGGCCGATGCAGATCGTGTCCTTGTGCTCCATCGCGCGGCGTTTGAGCGCGGCCAGCAACGCGTCGAGATCGGCGATCAGGATGTCGGCGGCGCGGGTGAGCTGGACGTTGAGGCAGGTGTCGAGGATGTCGGACGAGGTCATGCCCTGGTGGACGAAGCGGGCCTCGTCGCCGATGAATTCGCCAAGGTGGGTGAGGAAGGCGATGACGTCGTGTTTGGTGACGGCCTCGATCTCGTCGATGCGGGCGACGCTGAATTCGGCGTCCTTGGCCTTCCAGACGGCTTCGGCGGCGGATTTCGGGATCACGCCGAGGGCGGCCTGGGCGTCGCAGGCATGGGCCTCGATCTCGAACCAGATGCGGAACCGGGTCTCGGGTGCCCAGATCGCGACCATCTCGGGGCGTGAATAGCGCGGGATCATCGGCGTCGGCCTTTCGCGGTTGAGGAGGGGCGGGGGCCTGATAGACTGCGCGCCGGACCGGCACAAGCGAGGGCGGCATGCGGCTGGACGCCTTCGCGGGCGAATGGATGGTGGAACGCGCGGTCGAGGATTTCCGCGCGGGCAGGGCCGGGCGGTTCGAAGGGCGCGCGCGGTTCTCCCCGGACGCGGACGGGCTCGCCTATGTCGAGGAGGGCGTCCTGGAGATGGACGGAACGGCCCCGTTCAAGGCGACGCGAAGCTATCGCTGGCGCGATGGCGGGGCGGGAACGATCGAGGTGCTCTTCGCGGACGGGCGGCTGTTCCACAGGTTCCAGGCCGACGAGCCGATGCCCGGCGCGGCGCATGAATGTCCGCCGGATCGATTACCGGGTCGGATATGATTTCAGGGCATGGCCGCGTTGGATCGCCGATTGGCGCGCGCGCGGGCCGCGCAAGGACTACCGGATCGTCTCGACATTCAGCCGGCGTGGGGACGGATCGTGACGCGGCGCCGCGTGGATGTGGACAGGGCGCGGAAAGTGCGGCAAGAAACGGCGGACGGAACGCATCGGAACAGGATCTCAGCATGTCGCAGGCAGCAACGAACCGGGTATTGACCGAAGCCGTCTGGGAGGCCGAGGGCGCGGCGCTCTGGGCCAAGCGCGCCGCTCTGGTGGCGGGCGGCGTCGCGGCGCTTGCGATCCTCGCAAAGATCGCCGTGCCGGTCTGGCCGTCGCCGGTGCCGGTCACGATGACGACGTTCGGCGTCCTGGCGATCGGCGCCGCCTACGGGCCGCGTCTGGGGCTCGCGACGATCATGGCGTATCTGCTCGTAGGCATGCTGGGCTGGGACGTGTTCGCCGGCTCCTCGGCCGAGGCGAGCGGACTGACCTACATGATGGGCGGAACTGGAGGATATCTGATCGGCTACGCGCTGGCCGCCGTGGCGCTCGGATACGCGGCGCGGCGCGGACTCGACCGGAGCTTCGGCGGCATGGCGCTCGCGATGCTGGCGGGGACCGCTTTGATCTACGTGCCGGGCGTGCTTTGGCTTGGCGTCCTCTACGGCTTCGACGCGCCGATCCTCGCCTGGGGCCTGACGCCGTTTCTGGTGGGCGACGCGCTCAAGCTCGGTCTGGCCGCGTTCGTGGTGCCGGGGCTCTGGAAGCTGGTCGGCCGCGCGCGGGGGTGATCCCGGAGCGCCTGGCGGTGGCCTTTCGTACGAATCCGGAGCGGCGTGTTCGGCCGGTCTCGACGTCAGCCTGTTCCGACGATTCTGAGCATCCTCCGGGCGCCTGACGCGTCAGGCGGGAACGTAGCTCAGCTTGAGCACTTCCTCGCCGATCCGATCCGTGCCGACGAGGCGGAGCGGTGGCCGGGGTCCGGCGAAGTACGGCTTTCCGTGACCCAGAACGACGGGATGCAGGTAGATGCGGTACTCGTCGATCAGGCCGAGTTCGGTCACACTGCGGGCGAGGTCCGGTCCGGCGACTTCGATCTCGCCGTCATGGTCGGATTTCAGGGCGCGGAGCGCTGTTTCGAGATCACCTTCGACGAGAGAGGCGTTGGGACCCGTCCGCTCCAGCGACCTTGAGACGACCCATTTCCGCTGGTTCCGCCACGCCTTCGCGAAGGCGCGCTCGTCCGCGCCCCAGTCGGGATGCTCATCGTCCCAGTAGCGCATGATCTCATAGATCCGGCGACCGTAGAGGCTGCCGGTCTGTCCCTCGGCCTCCTGGATGAAATGGCGGAAAAGGACCGGGCTCGGCGCGAACGCCGTGTGATCAACGTAGCCGTCGAGAGACTGGTTCATTCCGAAGACAAGCCTGGCCATGAGACGAAGCATCCACTTCTGGGTTCTTCGGAAGAGCGGCTCAAGGACGATAGTCGGGCGTCAGGCGGCGTGCAATCCGTCCGCGGGCGTCTCAGAGCTTGCGGACGCGCAGCCGGGTGATCCGGTTGTTCTGGCGTTCCAGCACCTCGAACCGGAATCCGTGGAAGCTGAAGACCTGGCCCTCGACGGGGATGGCCTGGGCCTCGTGGATGACAAGGCCCGCGACGGTGTTGGCCTCGTCGTCGGGCAGGTTCCAGTCGCAGTCGCGGTTGATGTCGCGAATGGTCACGACCCCCTCGACCTCGACCGAGCCGTCCGGCATCATCTCGATGCCGCTGGTCTTCTCGGCGTCGTGCTCGTCGGAGATGTCGCCGACGATCTCCTCGATGATGTCCTCGAGCGTGATCAGGCCCTGGAGCGCGCCGTATTCGTCGACCACCAGCGCGAAATGCGCCCGCCGGCGCAGAAACTCCCGCAGCTGCTCGTCGAGCGGCGTCGTCTCGGGCACGAAATAGGGCTTCATCGCGACGTCCATGATGTCGAAGCTGTCGAGGTTCTCGAAGCTTCCCTCGGTCTCGCGCACGAAGCGGTGGACGGCGCGCGAGAGGTCCTTGGCGTGGATGATGCCGACGATGTTCTCGGCCTCGCCGCGATAGAGCGGAATGCGGGTGTGGGCGGAATCGATGGCCTGCGTCAGGATCTCTCCCGGCGGCAGGTCCGCGTCGATCATCTCGATGTCGCGGCGGTGCATCATGACTTCCTCGACCTGGCGCTGGCCGAGGTCGAGGGCGCCGAGCAGGCGGTCGCGGTCGGCCTTCTCCACCGCGCCCTCGTGGTGGTGGAGCGCGATGGCTCCGGCGATCTCCTCCTGGGCGGCGAGGAAATTGGCCTGCGGGTCGGTCTCGACGCCGACGAGGCGCAGGATGGCGCGCACGAGGGCGCGCACGACGTTCACCACCGGCGCGAGCAGGAAGACGACGGCCCGGATGAAACCCGACACCCGCGAGGCCATGCCTTCGGCGTTGGTGATGGCGTAGGTTTTCGGCATCACCTCCGAGAATATGAGCACCAGCGCCGTCATCACGATCGTCGCGGCGGCCACGCCGCCATCCCCGAGGAGAAGCGTGAACAGCATGGTGGCGAGCGCGGTCGCCAGGATGTTGACGAGGTTGTTGCCCAGAAGGATCGCGCCGATCAGACGCTCCTTGTCCTCGGTGAGCGCGAGCGCGCGGGCGGCGCCCCTGTCGCCCTTCTCGGCCTGGGCGTGGAGCTTGCCGCGTTTGGCGGTTGTCAGCGCGGTCTCCGATCCCGAGAACAGTCCCGACAGGACCAGAAGCACGAGGATGGCGGACCCCGTGCCCAGGATCGTGATCAGGGCGGTGGCGTCGGTCGCGGTATCCATCGGTCGGTCAGTCCTCGTTGTCGATCAGGTCGGTCGGGTCCGCGCGGGCCTCGGCCAGCGGGTGGCGTTCGAGAACGAGCTCGCGCAGACGGACGTCCAGCACATGGGTGTATATCTCGGTCGTGGCAATGCTGGCATGGCCCAGGAGCGTCTGGATCACGCGCAGATCCGCGCCGTTCGCCAGAAGATGCGTGGCGAAGGCGTGCCGCAGGGTGTGGGGCGAGACGGTGGCGGGGTCGATGCCGGCCGTGACCGCGAGTTTCTTGACCAGCAGGAAGAACCCCTCCCGGGTCATGTGGCCGCGCCGGCCGCGCGCCGGGAAGAGGAACTGGGACGGCGCGCGGCCGGCCTTGCGCGCGGCGTCGTCGGTCCGGTCGCGGATCGCGAGCCAGGCGGCCAGCGCCGTTCGCGCCGGGGCGGAGAGCGGGGCCATGCGCTCCCGCCCGCCCTTGCCGCGCACGAGGATCATGCGCGGATCGCCCCGGACGGCGGCGACCGGCAGCGAGACCAGTTCGGAGACGCGCAGGCCTGTGGCGTAGAGGATCTGCATCAGGCAGGCGTCGCGGGCGCGGTCCTCCGGCGTCGCGCCGACGGTCCCCGCCGCGTCCAGAAGCGCGTCCACCTGGCCCTCGCTCAGGCTGCCGGGCAGGGCGCGGCGGCGCTTGGGACCTTTGATCTGGGCCGCGGGGTCGTCGTCGCGCCAGCCCTCGAGGAAGGCGAAGCGGTAGAGCTGGCGGATGGCCGAGAGGCGTCGGGCGCGCGT
This sequence comes from uncultured Alphaproteobacteria bacterium, assembly GCA_963798765.1. GTDB lineage: Bacteria > Pseudomonadota > Alphaproteobacteria > Rhodobacterales > Rhodobacteraceae > Amaricoccus. The sequence goes on from CAWCUP010000027.1 coordinate 24,323, forward strand.
GGCGTCGGCCATGCCGCGGTCGGCCTGGTCGAGCAGATAGGACTCTATGTCAGGGCGGCCCGCGCCTGCGAGATCGCGGCCGCGCCCGGCGAGGTGTTCGGCGAAATCGCGCAGGTCCCGGTCGTAGGAGAGGATCGTGTTGTCCGCCGCGTCCCGCTCCGCGCGGATCGCCTCGAGAAATCGCGCGCGCCAGGATCCCCCGTCCATCGCGCGTCAGGCTCCGTCCGGCGCGAGCAGGGTCTGCAGCGCGACGCGCCGCGCCGCGGCGGTCTGGCCCGCCGCGGTAAGGATGTGGAGCGCCGCGCGGAGCGCCGCCGGATCGGCGGGGCCGCTGGCGGGAAGCAGGTCCAGCGCCTCGATCAGCGCCGCGCCTTGGCGGCCCGATTCGAGCGCGGCGCGCAGGCGGATCTCGCGCGTGTCCCCCGGCCCGCGCGGCGCGAGGCCGTCGAGCGCCGCGCGCGTGAGGTCATCCGGCCCATCGGGCGGCGCCTCGCCGACGCCAGCGACGGCGAGAAGGGCGCGGTCCCGGGGGTCCGCGGGATCGGCGAACGGGCGGGCCGTCTCGGGATCGTCGGCGAGAAGCAGCAGTTCGAACGCCGCGCGCCGCGCGACGGGTGAGAGGCCGCCGGGATCGACCTCCGCCAGCGCGGCGGCGGAGTCGCGCGCGAAGGCGACGCGCAGGCCCCGCGCGGCGAGCGCCCTGTCCGCCGACACGAGGGCCGTGCCGATCCTTGCCGGGTCGCCCGCCGCGAACGCCGCGTCGAGGTCCTGGACGGCGGCCGCGCGGTCCCAGGCTCCGCCGGACGCGGCGGGCTCTCCCGCGCGGTAGGCCTCGAACAGGACGCCCGGAGCGACGGCGTCCGACAGCGCCAGCCGCTCGGCCGCGTCGATGCGGACGCGCATCGGCGCGTGCTCGTCGAGATCTGCCTGCAGGAACGCGAGCGGCAGCGGGCCGGACGGCCGCGCCAGCCCCACCGCCTCGCGCAGGAGGAAATCGAGGGGCGTGAGCGGATCCGGGATCGCGGGATCGGGCTCGCCCTCGAAAAGCGCGGGATCGAGGAAACGGGCGAGAAGGCGCTCCTGGTCGGGCGGGATCGAGCCGACGCCCTCGCCGAGGGTGAGCGTGATCTCGGCGGCGTTCCAGTCGCCACCGCGCGCGAGGCAGAATACCCGCGCGGGCAGCGTCGGCGAGAGCGACGGGTTCTGGCGCAGCGCGTCGCAGGGAGGTTCGGCCTCGTCCAGCAGCAAACCGGCGTCGAACCAGCGGCGGAAGAGATCCGGCGTGTTCGGATCGGCCATCCCGAGCAGCGCCGAGGCCTCCTCGACCGCGCCCATTCCGAGAAGCCGGTCGACTCGGGCGATCAGGAGCGCCGCGGTACCGTCGGAGCCCGGAGGCGCGTCGGCCTCCGCCAGAAGCAGCCGGTGGAACAGCGCGCGGGCCTCGGGCGCGGCGCGCGGCCTGTGCGCGAGGATCAGGGACCGGGCCTCGTCGGCGCGGGTCGGTCCCCAGAGGTCGCGGGCGAAACCGCTCTCGGCGGGCGGGACCAGGCCGGTGGCGTCACGCCTGACGTCGTTGAGCGCCGTCACGGTGATCGTGTCCGATGCCTCGGCCGCCGGCGTCCCCGCCGGTCGCGCCGGCGGCGGCGCGGCGGCCGGGTCGACGCTCAGAGAGAGCCATGGGATCGCGCTCAGCGGCTCGACCGCGAATGAGGGACACGCCGCCGCCAAGACCGCCACGAGGGCCGCGGGAAGGCGCGCGGTCATCCGTTCCCGACCGGCAGGACGATCTCGCGCGTGGGCGGGGGCAGGTCGGAGAACACCGCGTACCCCACGAGACCCAGCGCCGCGATCACGACGAGATAGAGGACCGTCCTGAGAACGATGCGCATCCTGGAACCTGCTCCGCCATGCCGGCTTGACCGCCGCGTCTTGTCCTGTTCAGTCTCGGCACGTTCGCCAAAGACGGTTACCAACACCTTAGCGCGACAGGGGGGAATCGGCAATCAGCGTAAGTGAGGGAACCGGCAGGGCGTCCGGCGCCGGACCGCGACTCGCGCGGCCCGTGGCGCTCGTCGGCCTGATGGGAGCGGGCAAGACCAGCGTCGGCCGGAGACTCGCGGATCTGGTGTCGGCGCCGTTCGTGGATTCCGACGCGGAGATCGCCCTCGCCGCCGGCATGAGCGTCCCCGAGATCTTCGCCACCTATGGCGAGACGGAGTTCAGGGACGGCGAGCGCCGGGTCATCGCGCGGCTTCTGGCCGGGCCGCCCTGCGTGCTCGCGACCGGCGGCGGCGCCTTCGTGCAGGAGCGGACGCGCCGGGACATTCTGGAGATGGCGACGTCGGTGTGGCTGCGGGCCGATCTCGACGTCCTGTGGGACCGGGTGCGGGACCGGCCGGGGCGGCCGCTGCTCGACGCGCCGGACCCGAGGGCGGTGCTCGCGGATCTGGACCGGACCCGCGCGCCGTTCTACGCGCTGGCCGACGTGACGGTGGAGAGCCGCCGAGGCGCCAGCCATCTGGCGATGGCGCGGGGAATTGTCGACGCGCTCAGGGCGCGGGACGCGGCGCGCGCCGACGCGACGCCGACATTGAGGGAGATCGCGTGAGCACGGACTACGAGACGGTACGGGTCGCGCTGCCCGGACGGGACTACGACATCCGGATCGGGCCGGGGCTGTTGGCGGAGGCCGGGGCGCATGTCGCGCCGCTGCTGCGGCGACCGAAGGTCGCGATCGTCACCGAGGCGCGGGTCGCGGGGTTGCATCTCGCCGCGCTGGAGGCGGGACTGGCGGCGGCGGGGATCGCTTCCGAGGCGCTCGTCCTGCCGCCGGGCGAAGGCACGAAATGCTGGGCGGAACTGGAGCGCACGGTCGAATGGCTGATCGCGCGCGAGGTCGGGCGCGGCGAGATGGTGATCGCCTTCGGGGGCGGCGTGATCGGCGATCTGGCGGGATTCGCCGCCGCGATCCTGCGGCGGGGCGTGCGGTTCGTGCAGATCCCGACCTCGCTGCTCGCCCAGGTCGACAGTTCGGTTGGCGGCAAAACGGGGATCAACTCGCCGCTCGGGAAAAATCTGATTGGAGCTTTTCATCAGCCTTCGTTAGTACTTGCGGACGTTTCCTTGCTCGGAACGCTGCCCGAGCGGGACCTTCTGGCCGGGTATGGCGAGGTCGTCAAACATGGGCTGCTCGGGGACGAGGCGTTCTTCGACTGGCTGGAGGTCTGCGGACCGGATCTGGCCCGCGGCGACGTCACGGCGCGGATCCGGGCGGTGCGGCGGTCCTGCGAGATGAAGGCCGGGATCGTCGAGCGCGACGAGACCGAGCGGGGCGAGCGCGCGCATCTCAATCTCGGTCACACGTTCGGGCACGCGCTGGAGGCCGCGACGGGATACTCCGACCGGCTGCTCCACGGCGAAGGCGTCGCCATCGGCTGCCTTCTGGCGTTCCAGACGAGCGCGGCGCTCGGCCTCTGTTCGCAGGAGACGCCGGGCCGGGTCGCCGCGCATTTCGAGACGATGGGGCTGAAACGGTCGCTCGGCGACATTCCGGGTGATTTGCCGGACGCGGACGGTCTGATCGGGCTGATGGCGCAGGACAAGAAGGTGGTGGATGGCAGACCGGTCTTCGTGCTGGCCCGGGGCATCGGGGACGCGTTCGTCGCGACGGACGTCGATGTCGGCGTGGTGCGCCGCGTCCTGTCCGAGGCGCTCGCCGGGCGGGCGCCATGACGGTCGGATTCGATGCAGATTCGACACAACCGGCGGTTTTCTCAACTCCCGGTAGTGGATCACGCCGTTTTCTCAGCCTGCGTCTTAGACTTTGTTAACCGGGCGGGCTAAGTATTTAGATCAAGTTGAAACCGATTCCCCCGAGGCCACAGATGCCCATGTTCCGGAAGATCCTCGCACCCTGCATGCTGGTCGCGGCCTCGTCGTTCGCCGGAGCCTCGGTGGCTCAGGAAGCGTCCGCGGTGGCGGTGGCACCGCTGGCGGAGCCGGACGCGGTGTCAGGCGGGTTTCTTCCCGCGCTCGAACAGACGGAGACGCCGGCAGAGACGGCGGGAGTGTCCGACGCGGGATTGCCGCTGCCCGCCTTCCTGGCGGCCGGAGGAGCGTTCGATTCCGCGACTCCCGACATGGTGATCACGCTCGGGGCGGGTCATTCGGACGAGCCCGGCCTATTTCGGGTCGGACACATACGAGACCGGGGCCTACGGGACCGGGCGGATCGATTTCCTGCGGTTCCCTAACGGGTTCGAGTACGGGTCCGGGCGCGCGGTCGGGTTTCGCCAGGGTCTCGGCCTGCGGGGGTCGGTTCAATACATCTCGCATCGCAACTCGAAGAACTACGACGACCTTTCGGGCATGGACAACGTGCCTTGGACGTTCGAGGCGGGACTGGGCCTCGGCTACGAACAGCGCAACTACCGCGTGTTCACCGACGTGCGGTATGGCGTGATCGGCACCAACGCCTGGGTGGCGGATGTCGGAGCCGACGCGATCGCCTATCCGCTCCAGGGGCTGACGCTCACCTTGGGTCCGCGGCTCAATTTCGGAAGCGACCGGTTCGCCGACACGTATTTCGGCGTGAACGCCTCGGAGGCTGCGGCGTCCACGTCGGGTCTCGAGGAGTTCGACGCGTCCGGCGGCCTTCTGTCCGGAGGGGTCCTCCTGGAGGCGCGCTACCTGTTCAACGAGCGCTGGGGACTTGAGGGGTCGGCCTCGTGGGACCGTCTGCTGAACGACGCGGCCAATTCGCCGATCACGGAACTGGGGTCCGCGGACCAGTACGAGGTCCGGTTCGGGCTCACCCGCCGGATCAGCCTCGACTTCTGATCAGCCGTCGCCGCGCTCGGCGCGCTGGCGCGCGAGCCCGCTGTCCTGGTCGGAAACGCCGAGAAGGTTGCTGACGAGACGCAGGAACGTCCGCTCGTTCGCGTCGATGCCTTCGAGGATCGCCACGCGCCAGAGCGCCTCCACCACGTCGGTGCGCTCCTCGTAGGGGACCGCGTCCTTGACGATGCGCGTGAAACGGACGGTGTCAGGGGCGGCGGTCTCCTGCTCCTCGGCCTCCGCCATGATCCCGGCGACCGCCGCGGCGTCGAGGTCATAATGGGTGATCAGGAAACGCTCGATCTGGCGGCGCTCGGCACCCGAGTAGCTGCCGTCCGAGCGCGCGAGGCGCACCATCAGCGCGGCCATGGCGAGACGCGCGTCGTCGGGCGCCGCGGGGGCGGCGCCCCCCCGCAGCAGCCTCTCGAAGAGATCGTTCAGCATGTCCGGTCTCCTTTGCCCGGCCGGCCTCAGACGAGGCGGGACTGTTCGAGGGCCGCGCGCACGAAATCCGCGAAAAGCGGATGCGGGGCGAAGGGTTTCGACTTCAGCTCGGGGTGGAACTGCACGCCGATGTACCACGGATGGTCCGGAATCTCGACGATTTCGGGCAAGCGTCCGTCGGGTGAGACGCCGGAGAAGAGCAGGCCGTGATCCTCGAGTTTCGCACGGTAGGCGATGTCCACCTCGTAGCGGTGCCGATGTCGTTCCGAAATGGCGCAAGTGCCGTAGATGTCCGCGACCTGGCTGCCTTCGGCGAGAACGGCGTCATATGCTCCGAGGCGCATCGTGCCACCTTTGGCGTCGGTCACGCTGCGTTTGATCGTGCGGTTGCCCTCGACCCATTCCTTGAGGTGATAGATGACCGGGGTGAACCGGCGGGCTCCGGCCTCGAGATCGAATTCCTCGGAGCCCGCGTCCTGGAGGCCGACGAGATTGCGGGAGGCCTCGATCACGGCCATCTGCATGCCCAGACAGATGCCGAGATAGGGCACCTTGCGTTCGCGCGCGAACCGGGCCGCGTGGATCTTGCCCTCGGTGCCGCGCTCGCCGAATCCGCCCGGCACGATGATCGCGTTGAAGCCCTCGAGCAGCGGCGCGATGCGGTCGGGATCCTCGAAGAGCTCCGCGTCGATCCACTCCGCGCGGACCTTGACCCGGTTGGCGATGCCGCCGTGGGTCAGCGCCTCGGCGATGGATTTGTAGGCGTCCTCGAGCTGGGTGTATTTTCCGACGATGGCGACGCGCACCTCGCCCTCGGGGTTGTGGATGCGGTCGACCACGTCCTCCCAGACGGCGAGATTGGGCCTCGGCGCGGGCGAGATGCCGAACGCGTCGAGCACCGCCTGGTCCATGCCGGCGGCGTGATATCCGAGCGGCGCCTCGTAGATCGACCGCAGGTCGGAGGCTTCGATCACCGCCTCCTTTCGGACGTTGCAGAAGAGGGCGAGCTTGTCGCGTTCCTTCTGCGGGATGGGGTGCTCCGACCGGCACACGAGCACGTCGGGCGCGATGCCGATGGAGCGGAGTTCCTTGACCGAGTGCTGGGTGGGTTTGGTTTTCAACTCGCCCGACGCCGTGATGTAGGGCAGGAGGGTGAGATGCATGTAGATGCACTGGCCGCGCGGCTTGTCCTGGCCGAACTGGCGGATCGCCTCGAAGAACGGCAGGCCCTCGATGTCGCCGACCGTGCCGCCGATCTCACAGAGCATGAAATCGACCTCGTCCTCGCCGATGCGGAGGAAGTCCTTGATCTCGTTGGTGACGTGCGGAATGACTTGGATGGTTTTTCCGAGGTAGTCGCCGCGGCGTTCCTTTTCCAGCACGGTCGAGTAGATGCGGCCCGACGAGACGGAATCCGTGCCGCGCGCCGCGACGCCGGTGAAACGCTCGTAATGGCCGAGGTCCAGGTCGGTCTCGGCGCCGTCGTCGGTGACGAAGACTTCGCCATGCTCGAACGGCGACATCGTGCCGGGATCGACGTTGAGATAGGGGTCGAGTTTGCGCAGGCGCACCGAATAGCCTCGGGCCTGGAGCAGCGCCCCGAGCGCTGCGGAGGCGAGACCCTTGCCCAGCGACGACACGACGCCGCCTGTTATGAATACGTAGCGCGCCATCCGGTGCCGTCCCCGCGTCCTGCCCTGTGCGATGTGTGGGAGAAACCAGCTTCCACGGGATTCAATCCATACGGGTATCGAGCGACGGCCACAAGCCGCGTCCGATCAATATGCTGTGGTCTGTCCCCGAAGGGCAACAATCCGTCCGGCGTTTTTACTGCGCCGGAGGCGGCGTCGTCGGCGAGTCAGAAGGGATCGGCGGCAGCAGATCGCCGTCGAGCGCCGGCGGCAGGGCGGGATCCGCGGAGGGTGCGTCCGTCGCGACGCCGTCGATCACCGAACTCGACACGTTGTCGCGGGCGGCCAGCACCGTCAGGGTGAGGCTCGTCACGACGAAGGCGACGCCGAGCGCCCAGGTCAGCTTCGAGAGCGCGGTCGCGGCGCCCCGTCCCGACATGACGCCGCCGCCCCCGCCGCCGATGCCGAGCCCGCCCCCCTCGGAGCGCTGGAGCAGCACCGCGAGGATGAGCCCGAAGGCCAGCAGAAGGTGGATGGTCAGGACGACGTTTTGCATGTCTCGGTCCGGTCTGTTGATCAGCGGGCGGTCTAAAGCCTCGTCCGCGCGTTGTCGATGGCAAAACAGGGACCTGCGGCGGCCAACGGCCGGCGACGCGACCGCGCGCGGCGCCGGAGGATCGGCGTGATCCCGCTCACGCCGGACCGACCGCGGATCGGGTCTTCTTCGCCGGGGAGATCGCGCCGATGATCGCGCGCGCAGGAGGAGAACGGAAAATGGAGGCGGTCCTGACCGATCGGGAAAATCGCGACGCCGGAACGCGACCGGGAGGCCACGACTGGCCGGAGGTCGCGGCGCTTCGGCGGTTCAGGCTGTTCGCGGGGCTGCCCGACCCCGATCTCGATCGCATCCGCAGAAACATGAGGATCCGCGTGGGCCGCGCGGGACAGGAGATCGTCGGACAGGAGAGCGAGGACGCGCGCGAGGTCTATTTCCTGATCTCGGGCCAGGCGCGGGTGTCGCTGCTGTCGCCGGACGGCGAACTGATCCGTCTGGCGGAGTTCCAGCCGGGCGAGGTGTTCGGCGATCTCGCGGCGATCGACGGCGTCGCGCGTTCGGCCGCCGTCGAAGTCGTGAGCGCGTGCCGCTACGCGGTGATGAGCAGGGACGCGTTTCTCGATCTGGTGACCGGGACGCCCGAGATGGCGCTCCGGATGCTCCGGGTGGTCGCGGCGCGCATCCGTCTGCAGAACGAGCGGTACTTCGAGAAGACGGCGTTGCAGCTTCCGGGCCGCGTGGCGCGGGAGCTGCTCCGCCGCGTGCGGCGCGAGGGAGAGGTGGAATCCGTCGCGCCGAGGCCCAGTCCGACGGAGCTCGCGCGTCTGATCGGGGCGCGGCGCGAATCCGTGTCGCGCGAGATCACGCGTCTGGAGCGGGCGGGCGTCCTGCGCCGGACCGACGCGGCGCTGATCGTGCTCGACCGGCGCACGCTGGTCGAGACCGCTACCGAATCTCAGTCGGACGGCTGAGCCGGCGAAGGCGCGGGTTTCGCCTCCACGGTGATCACCGGCTCCATCGCGTCGAAGCTCGCCTGCGGCAGGTGGCATTTGACGAGGTGGCCGTCCGCCAGACGGCGCATCGGCGGAACCTCGGTCTCGCAGAGATCGCCCGCGACATCGGCCTTGCGGGGGCAGCGGGTCTGGAACGGGCAGCCGGGCGGCGGATCGAGCGCGGACGGGATGTCGCCGTGAAGGACCACGCGCTTCTTGCGCACGGACGTGTCGGCGATCGGCACCGCGGAGAGCAGCGCCTCGGTGTAGGGGTGGTAGGGTGGCCGGAAGACCTGGTCGGTCGAGCCCGTTTCGACGACGTGGCCGAGATACATGACGAGCACCCGGTCCGCGAGATAGCGCACGATGCTCAGATCGTGGCTGATGAACAGCATGGTCGTGCGGCTGACGCGCTGGATCTCCATCAGGAGGTCGGTCACGGCCGCCTGGACCGACACGTCGAGAGCGGAGACCGGCTCGTCCGCCACGACCACGCGCGGACCGCCGGCGAAGGCGCGGGCGATGCCGATGCGCTGTTTCTGGCCGCCCGAAAGCTGGCGGGGCATCCGCCGGGCGAATTCGCGGGGGAGCTTCACGAGGTCGAGCAGGTCGAGCATCTTCTCCTGGCGTTCGGCCTGGTTCTCGCCGATGCCGAATTTCTCGAGGACGCGGACGATCTGGCCGCCGACGGAATGGCTCGGGTTGAGGGTGTCGAACGGGTTCTGGAACACCATCTGGACGCTCGAGACGGTCTTCGTCTCGCGGCGCTCGATCGGCAGGCGGCCGATCTCGAGATTGCCGAGATGGACGGTTCCGTCCGTGGCCGTCTCCAAGCCGAGCAGCACCTTGGCGAGCGTGGACTTGCCGCAGCCGCTTTCGCCCACGATCGCGAGGGTCTCGGCCTCGCGCGCCTCGAAGGTGACGGTCTCGTTCGCCTTGACCAGGCGTGTGTCGCCGCCGAAGAGCGCGTTCGAGCCGACCTCGTAATACTTCTTCAGATCGTCGGCGCGGAGCACGACGTCGCCGACGGGCGCGGCCTCGGCCGTCGCCCGGGTCTCGGGGCCGGCCGTCCAGTCGATCTCGTCGAAGCGCAGGCAGCGGCTGTTGTGCGCGGGCGTGACGGCGCGCATCGGCACGTCCTTGCGGTCGCAGCGGCCGGCCTCGAAGAAATCGCAGCGCGGGCCGAAATTGCAGCCGCGCGGGCGCTCGTGGGGCAGGGGGAAGTTGCCGGGGATGGCGATCAGCGGGCGGGTCGTCTTGTCGGCGCCGGGCAGGGGGATCGAACGGAAGAGCCCTTGCGTGTAAGGATGCCGCATCCGGTCGAAGACCTCCGCGATCGGGCCGGTCTCCACGGCCTCGCCGGAATACATGACGTTGATGCGGTCGCAGGTCTCGAGGATCAGGCCGAGATTGTGGCTGATGAAGAGCATCGAGGTGCCGAATTCGCGTCCGAGATCCCTGACCAGATCGACGATGCCGGCCTCGACGGTGACGTCGAGCGCGGTGGTGGGCTCGTCGAGGATCAGGAGAGCGGGCTCGGACATCAGCGCCATCGCGATGACGATGCGCTGCTGCTGGCCGCCGGAGAGCTGGTGCGGGTAGCTGCCGAGGATGCGCCTGGGGTCGGGCAGGCGGACGGCTTCTACCACGCTGAGCGCGCGGGCGCGGGCGTCGGCCTGGCTCGCGCCCTGGTGGATCATCGGGACTTCCATCAGCTGCCGGCCGACCTTCATCGCGGGGTTCAGGCTCGCCATCGGCTCCTGGTAGATCATGGCGATCTGGGAGCCGCGGATTTTCCGCAGCTCGGACGGGCTCATCGTCGTCAGTTCGCGGCCCTTGAAGCGGATCGAGCCGCCGACGATGCGGCCGTTGCGGCCGAGGTCGCGCATGATCCCGAGGGCGACCGTGGATTTGCCGCAGCCGCTCTCGCCGACGAGACCGAGGGCCTCGCCGGGCATGACGCGGCAGGAGAAATCCATCACGGCGGGGATCTCGCCGCCGCGGGTGAAGAAGCTGATCGAGAGGTTGTCGATCTCGAGGATGGGCTCGGTCATGGGGCCTCGATTCCGGTCGGGAAGGGTGGCGCGCAGGCGGTGTCGCGGCGTGTCCTAGATAGGACAGAGCTCAAGCGTCTGTTTTCAGGAGATAAAAAGGTTAACGCAGGCGATCTGGAACTTGGGCGTGGCAGGAGCCGCGCGGCGGCCTTTGCCGCCGATGCGGGGCGCGCGGGTGCGCGCGGGTCTTTTTGGTTGGCGCGGGCCTGTTGGCCCGCGGCGCCTGCTCTCCAGGTTTCAAACCTGAATGAAAGCCTTCGGAGACGGCAGGCGGCCATTGCGCTCAGTCCTTCAGCGACTGTTCGCGGAGCGCGTCGGCGAGCAGGTTGAGGCCGAGGACCAGGCTCATGATGGCGAGGGCGGGGGGCAGGGCCGGGTGGACGTAAAGGCGCAGGAGTTTACGGCCCTCGTTGATCGTGGAGCCCCAGTCGGGGCTCTCGGGGCTGACGCCGAGGCCGAAGAAACCGAGCGTTCCCAAAAGGATGGTGGTGTAGCCGATGCGCAGGCAGGCATCGACGATCAACGGGCCGCGGGCGTTCGGAAGGATCTCCCACATCATGATGTACCAAGGGCGCTCGCCCCGGGTCTGGGCGGCGGCGACATAGTCGCGGGTCTTGATGTCGAGCGTGAGGCCCCGGACGATGCGGAAAATCGTCGGCGCGGTGATGAAGACGACGGCCAGGAAGATGTTGAGGGTGTTGGGACCCATCGTGATCATGCCTGTCGGATCCCAGAGGCCGGTCAGGCCGAGATAGACGAAGCCGCCGACCAGCAGGACCGGCGCGATGTAATACCACAGGACTTCCGGGCGTTCGCGGAACCGGCTCCAGAAGAACACGAGGAGGAAGATGACAGGAAACAGGAACAGCACGGCCGCCATGGCGCCGGGGATCGCCGTCTCGCGGATCTCGGGCGTCACCAGAAGGTAGAAGAGCAGGATCACCGGAAAGGCGAGGACGAGATTGGCGAGGAAACTCAGCGCCGTGTCGAGCCAGCCGCCGAAATAGCCCGCCGGCAGCCCGAGCGTGATGCCGACCATGTAGGCGAAGAGCGTGGCGAGGGGCGCTATGGCCATGACCGTCTGGCTGCCGTAGACCATGCGGCTGAAGACGTCGCGGCCCAGCAGATCGCCGCCGAAGAGGAAGGGCAGGCCGGTGTCCGGGTCGATGGTGCCGGGCGGCTTGTTCTTGAGGGCGCGGAACTGCTCGATCGGATCGAAGAGCGCGACGTGGTTCGCCATCAACGCGGTCAGCACCCAGAAAAGCACGATGGAGAGTCCGACCACGCCGATGCCGCTGTCGAAGATGCGGCCGTAGAAACCGAGGCGGCGACGATAGACGAAGCTCGCGCCGAGGATCACCGCCAGCGTCGCGAGAACCGGCAGGAACTGGCGCAGGACGCCCGCGAGAATGCCGCCCCATCCGAGGGTTTCCATCTCCATTCAGCCGCTCACCCGGATTCTGGGATTGAGATAGACGTAGCCGATGTCGGAGATCAGCTGCGTGGTCAGGACGATCACCACGGCGACGATCGAGCAGCCGAGAAGCAGGTCGATGTCGTTGTTGCCGGCGGCTTCTATCAGAAGCCAGCCGAAGCCGCGGTAGTTGAAGAGCGATTCCACGATCACGACGCCGGTCAGCAGCCATGGGAACTGGAGCATGATGACGGTGAACGGCGCGATGAGCGCGTTGCGCAGCGCGTGCCTCATCACGATGTTTCCGAAGCTGACGCCTTTGAGGCGGGCGGTGCGGATGTATTGCTGCGTCATCACCTCGGCCATCGAGGCGCGCGTCATGCGGGCGATGTAGCCCATGCCGTAGATCGCGACGGTCAGGACGGGCAGGGTGAAGTTGTAGAAGGTCGGGCCGTCCTCCGCCGCCGAGGTGGCGGAGCCCGAGAACCATTCCAGCCCGACGAGCTTGCTGGAGAAGATGATCGCGAGCACCACGCCGGAGACGTATTCCGGCGTCGAGGTGGTGCCGATGGCGACGGTCGAGAGGGCTCTGTCCTGGACCGAGCCCTCACGCATCCCCGCGAGCACGCCGATCAGGAGCGCGCCCGGCACCATGACGATCATGACCCAGAACATCAGGATGCCGGTGAGCCTCAGCCTGGGCCACAGCACCTCGTTCACCGGCGCGTTGAAGCGGGTGGAATGGCCGAAATCGCCGCGCGCGACGCCGCCGATCCACTCGCCGTAGCGAACGAGCAGCGGCCGGTTGTAGCCGTTCTCGGCCAGCCAGAACTCGGCCTGCTGCTCGGTGATGCGGCTGCCGGTCTGCTCCTTGGCGAGCTTGACGAGGTTGGGCTTGAGATTGACGAGGCTGAACACGATCAGCGTCAGGCATATCGCCGTCAGGATCATCACGCCGAGGCGTTTGAGAAGGAAGATCAGCATCCCGGCCTCCGGGCCTCGGCCCGTCCGGCGCGAGGGCCGGGCGGGGATCGGACGGGGGAGGTCAGGAATCCAGCCAGGTGCGTTCGAGGTGGATCTCGAACGTCTGGTGCATTTCAAGGCCGCGGACGTCCTCGGTCGCGTGACGGTAGGTGGACCGCCAATACGGCTGCACCAGAATGCCGGACGACTGGAGGATCATCTCCAGTTTTTCCATCAGGACCCGACGTTTCTCCGGATCGGGAATGCCGAAGGATTCCTCGAGCAGGGAGTCGAATTGCGGATCGCTGAAGCCGGTCTCGTTCCAAGGCTCGCCGGTGCGGTAGGCGAGCGCCAGGACCTGGACGCCGAGCGGCCGCATGTTCCATTCGGTCGACGAAAAAGGGTAGCCGGTCCAGTTGTTCCAGAACGTGTTGCCCGGCAGGACGGTGCGTTTCACCTTCAGTCCCGCGTCCCTCATCTGCGCCGCGACCGCGTCGCAGGTGTTGCGGTTGATGTCGTCGTCGAGGGAAATCAGCTCGAGCTCCGTGTCGGCGTGACCCGCCTCGGTGATCATCGCCTTGGCGGCCTCGGCATCGCGCTTGATCGGCGGGAGCTGGGCGTATTCCGGATGCATCGGTCCCACATGATGGTTCTCCGCCGTCCTGCCGAGTCCCTGATAGCCCAGGTCAAGAATGGTCTCGTTATCGACGGAAAGCTGGACCGCGTTCCGCACCAGTTGGTTGTCGAACGGAGACTGCGTGACGTTCATGCGCACGCAGACGGTGTTCGCGGTGACGGATTCGAACTTCTGGAGTCCGAGCGCGTCGAAAATCTCCACGTAAGTCGGCGGCGTCTCGTAGGCGGTGTGGATCTCGGAGCCCTCGAAGGCGGATATCGTGGCCGACGGGTCGGTGCCGTAGTCGACGAACTCCACGCCGTCGAGGTAGACCGGCCCCATGACCGCGTCTCCCCACCATCCGTTTCCGTCGGTCCGGCGCTGGTAGACCGCCTTCACGCCGACATCGTTCGAGACGAGTTCCCACGGACCGGTCCCGACCGGCGTGGCGGTGAGGTCGCCGCCCATCTCCTCGAAATTCCGGTGCACGATCAAAGCCGGATAGTCCACGAAGGCCGGGATGATCGTGATGTCGGGAACCGGCAGATTCAGGCGAACGGTGTGGTCGTCGATTTTCTCGATCGCCCCGTCGATGGCGCCGAAGAGCTCGCGGACCTGCTCTTCCTGCACGACGCTGCCATCGTCTTTGGTCACGTCTCCGACGAAGGTCTCCTCGCCTTTTTTCTCGACGATCGATGCCATCCGCGTCGCCATGGAATTGTTCGGCACGTGCTGCTCGCACCAGCGGGTCAGGTTGAACACGACGTCATCGGCGTTGAAGTCGTCGCCGTTGTTCCACTTCACGCCCTGACGCAGATGCAGCGTGTAAACCGTCGCGTCGTCGTTCACTTCCCAGCTTGCGAGCAGCCAGGGCACGAAGGTGAAGTCGGTGGCGTAGCGGACGAGGGGCTCACAGATCAGACGGCCCTGGTTGCCTTTCTGAGACCAGTCGAAGACCCTGGGGTCGTCCATCCGCATCACGGCCTGAGCGATCTTCAACACTCCGCCCGGACGGCCTTCCTGGGCGTTGGCGACACCCGGAAGGGCGACTCCCATGAGCGCGTAGGCCGCCGGCGCCGTCACGCCGAGAGCCGAGGCCATGGCGAGGAACTCGCGGCGTTCCATCCGTCCGGCGCGCGCCTCGGCGGCGTAGGCTTCCACCTTGGGATGGACGGGCTTGCCGTTTATCGTGTCCATTCGACCGAGATCCTCCTGTTGAGCCTTTTTTGAATTGCGCGCATTGCAGGCCGAATCCGGGCCGAGGTCAACAGCGGATGCGCCAAAGCGCCTCGCAGGCTTGGATTCGGATGCTTTCGGCGTAAGGAGGGGCGCTGGGGTTTGGCACTTTTGGCGGATAATGATGATTATGTTATCTATGGATTGCCGTGAGACGGAGCCGGCGAAGTGAGACCGGTCCTGATCGCCGGCCCGACCGCCGGCGGAAAATCCAGTCTGGCATCGCGCGTCGCCGAGCGTGACGGCGGCCGGGTGATCAACGCCGACGCGCTTCAGGTCTACGCCTGCTGGCGCGTGCTGACGGCGCGGCCGTCCGGCGAAGATCTCGCGCGCGCGCCGCACGCGCTGTACGGCCACGTGGCCTGTGACGTCCGGTATTCCGTCGGCCACTGGCTGCGCGAGGTCCGCCGCGAGATCGAGGACGCGCGACGCCGCGGCGCGCGTCCGGTGATCGTCGGCGGCACCGGCCTCTATTTCCAGGCGCTCGCGCGCGGTCTCGCGGAAATCCCGGAAATACCGGCCGAAGTCCGGACCCGCGCGGACGAGACGCTCCGGACCGAGGGTCTGGCGGCGATGGTCGACAGCCTCGGACGGCTCGATCCGGTCACCCACGACCGTATCGACCTCGCCAATCCGGCCCGCGTCCAGAGGGCTTGGGAGGTGGTGACGGCGACGGGGCGCGGCCTCGCGAGCTGGCACGCGGAGACGGGTCGGCCGGTCCTGCGGGAAGATGAATGCGTTTCCGTCGTCATTGATCCCGGAAAACATAGCCTTAACAGAAATATATCGCAACGATTTTCCATGATGCTTCAACTTGGCGCGCTCAAGGAGTGCCGCGACAACCTGGCGCGGCACGATCCCGCGTTGCCATCGATGCGGGCGATCGGGGCCACGGAACTGGGCGCGCATCTGCGCGGGGAGATGTCGCTCGAGGCGGCCGTCGAGGCGGCCTGCGTCGCGACGCGGCAGTACGCGAAACGCCAGCGCACCTGGTTCCGCAACCGCATGGCGGGCTGGCGCCGGATCGATCCGAGCGACGAAGATCCTCTCGCGGCGATCCCGGTCAGGTGATCGCCGGGATCGCCCGGTAGCGGTTCCTGTCCCGCTCGGTCCAGTGGACCTGCATCTCGTAGCCGCTCTCGGTCTGGGTCTCCGACGTGACGAGCTTCCGGTCGAAAAGCCAGGCGCGGCGGCGGCCGTCGCCGAAGCCGAGCGTGATGGTCTCGTCGACGGCCGGTTCCTCGAGACGCGCCTCGACGGCGCGCAGAAGCACATCGACCCCCTGCCCCGTCAGAGCCGAGACGGCATAGGCGTCGGTCGCGCGGCCCGCGACCTGGAGCAGCGCGTCGCGGTCGGGCGTCGTAAGGAGGTCGATCTTGTTCCAGACCTCGACGATACGGTCGCGTGCCTCGTCGTTCACGCCGAGCTGTCCGAGGATGGATCTGACGTTCTCGGCCTGGATGTCGCTCTCGGGATGGGCGATGTCGCGGACGTGAAGGATGAGGTCGGCGTCCAGAACCTCCTCGAGCGTGGCGCGGAAAGCCGCGACGAGCTGCGTCGGAAGATCGGAGATGAAACCGACGGTGTCCGACAGGATCACGCGCCGGCCGTCCGGCAGGTCGACGGCGCGCATCGTCGGATCGAGCGTCGCGAAGAGCATGTCCTTGGCGAGCACGGAGGCGCCCGTCAGATTGTTGAAAAGCGTGGATTTTCCCGCGTTCGTGTAGCCGACGAGCGCGACGATCGGATACGGCACGCGCTTGCGGGCCGCGCGGTGCTGGCCGCGGGTCCGAACGACCTTCTCGAGCGCCTGCTTGATCCGGACGATACGCTCGTTGAGCGCGCGCCGGTCCGCCTCGATCTGGGTCTCGCCGGGACCGCCGAGGAATCCGACGCCGCCGCGCTGGCGCTCGAGATGGGTCCAGCTCCGGACGAGGCGGGACTTCTGATAGTTCAGATGCGCCAACTCGACCTGGAGCACGCCCTCGCGGGTACGGGCCCTGTCGCCGAAAATCTCGAGGATCAGGCCGGTGCGGTCGAGAACCTTGGCGTTCCACGCCTTTTCGAGGTTCCGCTGCTGGACCGGCGACAGCGCGCCGTCGACGATGACCAGTCCCGCCTCGTGCTCATTGACCAGTTCCGCCAGTTCGTCGAGCTTGCCGGTGCCGAACAGCGTCGCGGCGCGGGACTTCGGAACGGGCACGACGACGCCCGCACGCACGTCCAAATCGAGCGCCGAGGCGAGGCTCGACGCTTCGGCGAGTGCGTCCTGCGGGTCGCGCGCGCCACCGCGCGACCGGACGGGATGCAGAACCAGCGTTCGCATGGGCGCGTCGGAAATCAGGTTTCCTCGGGCTCGTAGAGCGTGATCGGCTGGGACGGCATGACCGTGGAGATCGCATGCTTGTAGACCAGCTGGGATTGACCGTCGCGGCGCAGGAGCACGCAAAAATTGTCGAACCACGTGATGATGCCCTGGAGCTTCACGCCGTTCATCAGGAATATCGTCACGGGAACTTTGGCCTTGCGGACATTGTTGAGGAATGCGTCCTGCAAATTCTGTTTGTCGCCAGCCATTTTTCGTTCAGCCTTTTTTTTGAGGGAGGCTCTTTTTCGGCCTCCGTTCCGTTATATGGATGAGTATGGTTGGCCCCTCAGGCCATTTCCAGTGCGGGAGGCGTTTTTTTCCGGGCCTGTCTCCGCGATGTCACCCGGCCGGGCGGAGATCAGCGCCTCCAGAAGGCGGGATTGAAGAGCGCGAAGATCACCAGCGCCTCCATCCGTCCCACGACCATCGCGAAACACAGGATCGCGCGCGCCGGGTCCCCGAGCGCTCCGTAGCCGAGACCGTCGCCGAGCGTGCGGATCGCGGGTCCGGTCGTCGTGAGGCCGGCGACGGCGAGCGTGAGGCTGCGCTCGAAGCTGAGGCCGGTCGCGGAGAGCGCGATCATCACGAGCCCGAGCGTCACGAGGAAGAGCGCGAGGAAGATGAACGCGATCTGCGATCCGTCCCGCGATATGAGATTGGACCCCCGACCGTAGCGCGGGACGCTGCTCGGATGCACGAGCACATCGAGTTCGCGGACCCCATGCCGGTAGAGCGCGTAGAGCCGCAGGAGTTTGACGCCGCCGGCCGTCGTGGCGATTCCGCCTCCCATCACCGCGAGGCCGAGCAGGATCGTGCCCGGCGACGGGAGGTTCGACCAGAGCTGCATCGTCAGCCAGTCCCGGCTCTCGAAACCGGTCGTGGTGAGGTACGAGAGCGTCGTGAAGAGGCTGCCCCAGATCGCCTGCAGCGCGGCGGTGATGTTGTCCTGCCGCTCGATCTCGGCGGCGCCGATGAAGCTGCGCAGGAAGAGCAGCGAGGTGACGGCGAGCGTGGCGATCAGCATCAGCTGGACTTCGGGATCGGACAGCCCGGGTCGTTCGCCGCGCCGCGGACGGAAGCTCATGGCGCGGTGGGACACGGCGAGCAGGAGAAACGCGAACAGCGCGATCTCGCCGAGGCGTCCGGACTGGCCGCCCGCAAGGCCGCCGACCGGCGAGATGCCGCTGGTCGCGATCACCGCCATGGCGTGGCAGATCGCGACGAAGGGGCGGTCCCCGGCGAAGATGAGCAGAAGGCCGAGCAGGCCCGTGAAGCCCGCATAGGCCGGCAGGATCAGGCGGGCGGACTGGACGATCCTGCGTCCTGCGTCCTCTCCGGACGATCCGCGCCGAACGCCGCGCCCGCCCGCCGTGGCCTGCCGGATCTCGAACCCGCCGAGATTGAGAGGCGCGAGGATCGCGAAGGCCGTCACGAGCGTCATGAACCCGCCGACCCAGCCGACGAGCGACCGCCAGAGATGGATCGGGTCGCTCAGGAGGCGCGGCTGGTCGAACAGCGTCGCGCCGGTCGTGGTCAGGCAGGACAGCATCTCGAAATAGCCGCCGTTCCATCCGAGGCCGGGGATCAGCTCGACGAGGGGCGCCGCGAGAACGACCGGCATGAGGATGTAGGCCAGCAGCAGCGTCGCGAGATGGTAGCGCGCCGAGGTCCGCGTGGCGCGGTTCATGGCGGCGAGCCCGAGGATCACTCCGAGAACCGTGAAGATCATGCCGTGCAGAAGGAACACGCGCGCGACGCGCCACTCCGCCATCTGGGCCGCGAGGATCGCCGGCGCGAGCATGAGCGCCGCGCCGATCAGCAGCAGGATCGCGGCGGGGGGAAAGTCGCGGACGCGCCCCATGCTCAGAAGAAGTCCAGGCCCACCTGGAAGAGCCGCTCGACGTCCGCCACGTCGTCGCGCATGGCGAAGATCGTCAGCACGTCGCCCTCCTCGATGCGGGTGTCGCCCTTCGGGACGATGATCTTCTCGCCGCGCTGGATAAGACCGATCAGCGAGGCCTGCGGAAGATCCGCCTCGCGGACCGTTTTGCCAGCGATGAGCGAGGTGCCGAGCACCTGCGCCTCGATCGCCTCGGCCTCCGCGTCGCCGATGGAGTAGACGGCGCGGATGCGGCCGTGCCGGACGTAGCGCAGGATCGACGAGACGGTGACCGCCCGCGGGTTGACGTAGGCGTCGATCCCCATCGGCGCGATCAGGCCGATCAGCGAGGAATCGTTGACCAGCGCCACGACGAGCTTGGCGCCTTCCGTCTTGGCGCGGACGCAGGCCAGGATGTTGGTCTTGTCGTCGTCGGTGAGCGCGAGCACCGCGTCCATCCGCTGGACGTTCGCCTCCTCCAGAAGGTCGATGTCGAGGCCGTCGCCGTTCAGGACCACGGTGCGCTTGAGCGAATCGGCCGCGGCTTCCGCGCGGGCGCGGTCACGTTCGATGATCTTGAGCCGGACCTTCCTGCCTTCCTTCTCGAGCGATCTGGCGACGTGCAGTCCGATGTTTCCGGCGCCGATGATGAGCGCGTGCTCGACCTTCATGTCCGTCTTGCCGAAGACCTCCATGACGCGCGGCACGTCCTCGGTCGCGGCGAAGAGATAGATCTGGTCGTCACCGTAAAGCTGGTCGGTCGGGTCGGGAACGAAGAGACGCTCGCCGCGCCGCACGCCCACCACCACGACGCGCAGCGTGGAGAACAGTTCGGACAATTGCCGCAGCGGCGTGTTGAGCACCGCGCATGCGCCGTCGAGCGCGAGGCCGATCAGCTGGCTCCTGCCGTCCTGGAAGCTCTCGATGTCGAACGCCGCCGGGGCGGCGATGCGCTGCATGACGGCCTCCGCCACGGCGTATTCCGGCGAGATCACCACGTCGATCGGAAGGTGCTCGCGGCGGTAGAGGTCGGAGTAGATCGCGTCGAGATACGACCGCGCGCGCAGGCGGGCGATCTTGCGCGGGACCGAGAAGATCGAATGCGAGACCTGGCAGACGACCATGTTCACCTCGTCCGACTGGGTCGCGGCGATCACCATGTCGGCGTCGCGCGCGCCCGCCCGGTCCAGCACGTCGGGATGGGAGGCGAAGCCGGTGATGCCGTTCACGTCGTAGGCCTCGGTCAGGCGCTGGATCAGGGTCGGGTTGCTGTCGACCACCGTGATCGAGTTCGCGCCCTCCTCCCGGGCGAGATGGCGCGCGATCTGGCCGCCCACCTGCCCTGCCCCGCAGATGATGATTTTCATGAGGTCTTCCCGTTGTCCGCGACCCGCGACGGTCTCAGGCGTGCTGCCCGGCCTCCTCGGAGCGTCCGACGCGCCCGGCCGAGATCACGTTCAGCGACTTGAGCTTCCGATGCAATGCGGAGCGCTCCATACCGACGAAATTCGCCGTGCGCGAGATGTTTCCGCCGAAGCGGTTGATCTGGGCCACGAGGTATTCGCGCTCGAACATCTCGCGGGCCTCGCGCAGCGCCAGACCCGCGAAGCTGGACCCGAGCAGGCCGCCCGGCGCCGCGCCGCCGCCCGGAGCCTCGGCCGTCAGCTCCTCCGGCTCCACGGGACCGGTATCGGGTCCCATGATCAGCGCGCGCTCGAGGATGTTGCGCAGCTGCCGGACGTTGCCGGGCCAGCGCATGGTCTGGAGCTGCGCCTCGGCCTCCGGCGACAGGCCGCGCAGCGGCAGACCGGCGCGCAGATTGAGCTCGGTCAGGAAGTGCCGCGCCATCTCGGGGATGTCCTCGCGCCGGTCCTCGAGGTCGGGGACCGCGACGGGCACCACGTTCAGGCGGTGGAACAGCTCGCTCCGGAACCGCCCCGAGGCGGCCTCGGCGGCGAGATCGCGCGTGGTGCCCGAGATCACCCGCACGTCGACGCGTACGATGTCGGAGCCGCCGACCCGCTGGAACGCCTGGTCGACGAGAACGCGCAGGATCTTGGACTGGGTGCCGGGCGGCATGTCGGCCACCTCGTCGAAATAGAGCACGCCGGAATGCGCGCGCTCGAACAGGCCCGGTTCGACGCCGCGCTCGGGGCTCTCGCGGCCGAACAGGACCTCCTCCATCTGGTCGGCGCCGATCGACGCGGATGTGACGACGAGGAACGGCCCCTTCGCGCGGTCGGAATGCGCGTGGATGTAGCGCGCGGCGACCTCCTTGCCGGCGCCGGCCGGGCCGGTGAGCATGACGCGGGAATTCGAGCGCGCGACCTTGTCGAGCTGACCCTGCATCCGGCGGAACGCGGCGCTGGAGCCCACCATCGCCTGGGTCTCGATGTCCCGGCCTTTCAGGGCGGCGTTCTCGCGCCGGAGCCGCGACGTCTCGAGCGCCCGTCCGACGACCACCATGAGCTGGTCGATGTTGAACGGCTTCTCGATGAAGTCGTAGGCGCCCTGCTTGATGGCCGCCACGGCGATCTCGATGTTGCCGTGGCCGGAGATGATGACGACCGGTATCGCGGGATTGTCGCGCCGGACCCGCTTGAGGATGTCGATGCCGTCGAGACGGCTGTCCTTGAGCCAGATGTCGAGGATGATCAGGTCCGGCGGCGTCCGGTTGATCTCGGCCAGGGCCTGGTCGCTTTCGGCGGCCATGCGCACCCCGTGTCCCTCGTCCTCGAGAATGTCGGCGACCAGGGCGCGGATGTCCGGCTCGTCGTCCACAACTAGAATGTCCGTCATCACATGCTCTCTCTCAGTTTCTTGCTTATCCTGCCGCGTTCGTCCGTCTCGGTCCCGGAGCGCGCCGGCGCCGCCTGGGAGAGGGTCACCCGCGCCCGGGCGCCGGGCCGCGCGCCCTCCGAGAAGGGCGGCGCGGGGGTCAGCTCCAGCGTGCCGCCATGCTCCTCGATGATCTTCTTGACGATCGGAAGGCCGAGACCCGTGCCCTTGGCGCGGTGCGTCACGTAGGGCTCGAACAGGCGGCTCGGCTGCTCCGGCAACCCCGAACCGTTGTCCTCGATGTCGATCACCAGCTCCTCGCCGTCGCCGGACAGCCGCACGCGGATCTCGCCCGGCGGGCCGTCCGCCCCGTCGAGACGGTCGTCGATCGCCTCGGAGGCGTTCTTGAGCAGGTTGGTCAGCGCCTGGTTCATCATCGTCGCGTCGAGCTGCGCCAGAACCGCGTGATCGGGCACCTCGGTCGCGTAGCGGATGTCGGGCCGCGCGGTCTCCTGGAGCAGCACGGTGTCGGACAGGAGCCGCACGAGATCGAGCGGCTTGCGCTCAGGCGCGGGCATCCGGGCGAATTTGGAGAACTCGTCGACGATCCGTCGCAGATCGCCGGTCTGGCGCACGATCACGTCGGCGTATTGCTCCAGCGCCGCGCGCTGGTCTCCGACCAGCGGGCCGAACTTGCGGCGCAGGCGTTCCGCCGACAACTGGATCGGCGTGAGCGGGTTCTTGACCTCGTGCGCGATGCGCCGCGCCACGTCGCCCCATGCCGCCATGCGCTGTGCCACCACGAGATCGGTCACGTCGTCGAACGAGACCACGTATCCCTCGACCGCGCCGTCGGCGGATTGCCGCGCCGCGACCCGCACCAGAAGATCGCGCTCGCGCGAATTGCGCCAGAGCTTCACCTCCGCCTGCGTGACGCTCGAAGCGCGGGCGTCCAGCATGCGCATCGCCTCGGAGAATTCCGGCGTGGCGTCCTGAAGCGGCGTTCCCACGGCGCCTTCCCGGTCGAGGGCCAGCAGACCGGCGGCGGCGGCGTTCATCATCTCGATCCGTCCCTCGCCGTCGAGCCCGATCACGCCGGCCGTCACGCCCGACAGTACCGAATCGAACAGCCGGCGGCGGCGCTCGGTCTCCTCGTTGACCGCGATCAGATCGTCGCGCTGGTTCTTCACCTGGCGGGTCATCTCGTTGAACGTGCGGCCCAGAAGCGCGATCTCGTCGTCGCCTTCCTCCTCGCGCACGCGCACGTCGAGATCGCCGGCTCCGACGCGCCCCGCGGCGCTCGCGAGATTGCCGACGGGGCGCGACAGCTTCTCGGCGAACCACAGGCCCGCCCACATCGCCGCGAGAATCACGGCGAGCGCGAAGCCGAGATAGATGAGCGCGAATTCGAACAGCAGCCGGCCGCGCTCCGATTCGAGCTGCTGGTAGAGCATGACCGTCTCTTTGGTCTCGTCCAAAAGCCCGAGGATCTCGCCGTCGACCTCGCGGCTGACGTAGAGGAACCGGTCCGCGAAGGCGTCGAGCCGCATGAGCGCGCGGAACTCGTTGTTCTCGCGGTCCTCGATCACGACCGTTCCGCCGTCGCGCGCCTCGGCGATCGCATCGGGGCCGGGCGGCACGAACTCGAAGAGATAGCTCCGCTCGCCGCGCGCCCGGAGCAGGCCGTCGCCGTCGATGATGAAGGCGCGCGGCAGGGCGCGCTGCATCTGGACCTGGGCGCGGGTGAGAAGCTCGCGCAGCTGTCCGCCGCTCAGAAGCGCGTAGCGGCGTTTCTGGTCGTTGAGGAACGCGGCCAGCGTCTCCGCGTCGGTCTGGAGCGTGACGCGGTGCTCGTCCTCGTAGGCCTGGGCGGCCTCCAGCGAGTTCGAGACCACGTTGCGGACCCGGTCGGAGAACCAGCCCTCCAGACCGAAATTGAGCGTGATCGCCGCGAAGAGCGCCACGAGCACGGTGGGGATCAGCGCGCCGAGCGTGAAGAAGCGGACCAGCCGCATGTGGAGCCGCGAACCGGCGGAGCGTCTGCGCCTCGCGGCCACCATCTCGGCGACCCGCCGCGCGACGAGGCCCGCGACGATGATGACGTAGAAGAAGTCGAGGAAGAGCACCGTCCGGAGCGTCGAGCCGTCGCCCAGCGTCTCCATGCCCCCGAGCGCCGCGAAGGTGGCGATCGCGAGCAGCGGCCCCGCGATCAGCATCGCCCAGACGAACGCCTTCCGTAAGGTGCGGTCCGCTCGCAGGCCGGACAGGATCCGGCCGGCTCTGTTCAAGGCGTGAGAGGGCATTCGGGTGCGCCGCTTTATCCAGCCTGCTCGACTGTTGCCCTCTTACATCATTTTCTTGCCACGTGTCACTCTAATGTCGAGATCGCGGATCTTCTTTCGCAGCGTGTTCCGGTTGATGCCCAGAAGCTCCGCCGTGCGCACCTGGTTGCCGCGCGTCGCAGAGAGCGAGAGCGCGATCAGCGGCAGCTCCATCTCCTTGAGGATGCGGTCGTAGAGCCCGTCGGGCGGAAGGCCGTCGCCATGCAGATCGAAGTACCGCCTCAGATGCGCCTCGATGGCGTGGGCCAGCCGCTGCGGCTGCGCCTCGCCGGTGGGACCGGCGGAACTCGGCCGCGCGGAGACCTCCTGGGTCACGACCGCGCCCGAGATCACGTCGTCGGTGCAGAGCACGCAGAGCCGCCGCACCAGGTTCTCCAGTTCGCGGACGTTGCCCGACCATTCCTGCTTGCGAAGCAGATCGAGCGCGTCTTTCGAAAACTGCCGGCGCGGCAGCCCTTCGGCCTCGGCCTTGCGCAGGAAGGCGCGGGCGAGATCCGGCACGTCGTCCAGGCGCTCG
Organism: uncultured Alphaproteobacteria bacterium; assembly: GCA_963798765.1. GTDB lineage: Bacteria > Pseudomonadota > Alphaproteobacteria > Rhodobacterales > Rhodobacteraceae > Amaricoccus. The sequence continues at coordinate 48,949 of CAWCUP010000027.1, forward strand.
CGCAGCGGCGGCAGGCGGATCGGCACCACGTTGAGCCGGTAGAACAGATCCTCGCGGAAGCGCCCCTCGTTGATCAGTCCGCGCAGGTCCTGATGCGTGGCCGCGACGATCCGCACGTTCGCCGTCTGCGCCTCGCGGCCGCCGACGCGGGTGAACTCGCCTTCCTGGAGGACGCGCAGGAGCCGGGTCTGGGCGTCGAGCGGCATGTCCCCGACCTCGTCGAGGAACAGGGTACCGCCCTTGGCCTGCTCGAATTTGCCCGGCATCGTCCGGTCGGCGCCGGTGAAGGCGCCCTTCTCGTGGCCGAACAGCTCCGATTCGATCAGGTCGCGCGGGATCGCGGCCATGTTGACGGCCACGAAGGGTCCGTTCTTGCGCAGGCCGAAATTGTGCAGCGCGCGCGCCACCAGCTCCTTGCCGGTGCCGCTCTCGCCGGAGATCATCACGCCGAGATCCGTGTTCATCAGGCGCGCGAGAATGCGGTAGACCTCCTGCATCGCCGGGCTGCGGCCGATCAGCGGCAGGTTCTCCTCGCGCGCGGGCTCTTCCTCCGCGACGGGCGCCTTGCGCGCCTTCTGGCGCAGGGCTTTGGCGACCTGGGAGAGGACCTCCTTGAGATCGAAGGGTTTCGGCAGATAATCGTAGGCGTCCGCCTCGGCGGCGCGGATCGCGGTCATCACCGTGTTCTGCGCGCTCATCACGATCACCGGCAGATCGGGACGCTTCCTGCGGATCGCGGGCAGCAGGTCGAGCGCGTCGCCGTCGGGCATCATCACGTCGGTCACGACCACGTCGCCCTCGCCCTCCTCGATCCAGCGCCAGAGCGTCGAGGTGGTGCCGGTCGCCCGGACGCGGCATCCGGCGCGGGTCAGAGCCTGGGCCAGGACCGTGCGGATGGTCCTGTCGTCGTCGGCGACCAGGATCGTGCCTTCCATTCCTCAGCCCTCCCCGTCCGTTTCGTCGCCGCGCCAGACCGGCAGGCGAACCTCGAACCGGGTGCGGCCCGGCCGGCTGTCGCATTCGATGACCCCGCCGTGGTCCGAGATGATCTTCGAGACCAGGGACAGCCCGAGGCCCGTGCCGTTCACCTTGGTGCTGACGAACGGATCGAAAATGTCGCGCATCATGGTCTCCGGAATTCCAGGTCCGTTGTCGGTGACGGTCACGAGGAGCGGCAGGCTCTCGGCCTTGCCGCCGGGGCGCCGCATCTTGACGCCCGGACGGAACGCGGTGCCGAGCGCGATGACGCCGCCCACCTTGGGAATCGCCTCCGCGGCGTTCTTGAGAAGGTTCTGGAACACCTGGAGAAGCTGGTCCGGATCGCCCGCCGTCGGCGGCAGCGACGGGTCGTAATCCTCGTTGAAGCGTGCATGCGCGGCGAAGCCCACCCGGGCGGCGCGGCGGGCCCGGTCGAGCACGTCGTGGACGTTGACGGAGCGACGTCGCGCCGGACGCAGGTCGCCGAACTGCTCGACGCGGTCGACCAGCTTGCCGATCCGCGACGTCTCCTCGCGGATAAGTCCCGTCAGTTCGCGGTCTCCGTCGCCGAGGTTCATCTCCAGAAGCTGCGCCGCGCCCGAGATGCCGGCGAGCGGGTTGCGGATCTCGTGCGCCAGCATCGCGGCCATGCCCGTGACCGACCGCGCGGCCGACCTGTGGCTGAGACTCCGGTCCATCTTCTCGGCCATGCCCTGTGGGTGCATCAGGACGAGGATCTCGCCGTCGGCGTCCTGGACCGGCGCGGCGTGCAGGTTCTGAAGATCGTGGCGTCCCTCGGACCAGCTCACCGTCACGTTGAACTGCGCGACCGACACGCCGCCGCGTCGGGCCTGACGCACCACCTCGAGCGCCACGCTGTTCTCGCCGAGGAACCGGGCGAGCGGCTTGCCGCGCATCTGGCGGAACGACGCGCCCGCGAAACTCTCGGCCGCCGGATTGGCCATCAGGATCGCGTCGTCCGCGCCGACGAGGATCGCCGGATAGGGAATGGCGCTCCAGAGCGCTTCCAGTCTGGCGGGGATCACGCGGCGAGGCTCCTCGGCACGCCGCCGGGATCCGGCAATTCCCGCCGGATCGCCCGCGCGACCTCCTCCGGATCGGCCATGCGCACGATCCGCGCGCGGAGATCCCCGGCCCCGGCGACCCGGTCGAGATACCAACCCAGATGCTTGCGCGCGACGCGCCGGCCGAGATCGGTTCCGTAGAAGGCCAGCATCGCCTCGTAGTGCCCGGCGACGGTCTCCGCGAGTTCGTCCGAGCGGGGAGGTTCCGGCGCGCGCCCGCCGGCCAAGCAGGCCGCGATCCCGGCGAGGATCCAGGGCCGCCCGCGCGCGCCGCGCCCGACCATGACCCCGGCCGCGCCGGACCGCCGAAGCGCCTCGCGCGCGTCGTCCGGCCCGGTGACGTCGCCGTTGGCGATGACAGGCACACGGACCGCCCGGACGACCTCGCCGATCGCGTCCCAGTCCGCGCGTCCGTCGTAGAACTGGCAGCGCGTCCGGCCGTGCACGACGAACATCGCCACGCCCGCGGATTCGGCACGCGCGGCGATCTCCGGCGCGTTGAGACTGCCCGCGTCCCAACCGAGCCGCATCTTGACCGTGACCGGAACCCTCACCGCGTCCGCCACCGCTCCGATCAGGCGCAGCGCGTGGTCGGGCTCGCGCATCAGCGCGGACCCGGACCAGCCGTTCGTCACTTTTTTCGCGGGACAGCCGAGATTGATGTCGATGATCCTCGCGCCCTCCCCTTCCAGAAGCCGCGCCGCCTCCGCCATGATCCCCGGATCGCGACCGGCGAGCTGGACAGAGGTGCCGACGTCGCCGAGACCGAGCGCCGCCTTCGCGCGGGCGTCGGGTTTCCGGTCGAGCAGTTCCGCGCTCGCGATCATCTCGGAGACGACCAGGCCGGCGCCCAGGCGCGCGGCGAGCGACCGGAACGGCGCGTCGGAGATACCGGCCATGGGCGCCAGAAAAACAGGCGTCTTGATCCGAATGCTTCCGAGAGTGACAGACATGTGCCCAAACCGTGTGCGGCGCAATACGGTCTTACCGCACCCGCGAGGCTTATGACAAGGTCCGCCACGCCATTGTGACGGGCCGTGCTTCCGACGTATAAGCCGCCGCACGGCGTCCGGAGGAGCGGAATGCGCATCGCAGCATTGATCGTCGCGGCGGGCCGCGGAACGCGGTTGGGCGGCGGGACGCCCAAGCAGTACCTGGACCTCGGCGGCAGGACGGTCCTGCGCCGGTCGATCGACGCGCTCCTCGCGCATCCCGACGTCGCCTTCGCGCAGCCGGTCATCGGCCCGGACGACGCCGCTCTTTTCGCCGCGTCGGCGTCCGGCCTTCCCGCCGCCCGCGTGCCCGCGCCGGTGACGGGCGCCGACACCCGCAGCGGATCGGTGCGTCTCGGGCTTGAGGCGCTGGCCTCGCGCGGCGTCGACGCGGTGCTGATCCACGACGCGGCGCGCCCGTTCCTCCCCGTGGAGGTGACCGGCCGCGTGATCGCGGCGCTGCGGGACGGCGCGGAGGCGGTGTGTCCGGGCGTCCCGGTCGTCGACGCGCTCTGGCGCGCGCGCGACGGTGAAGTCGACGCGCCCGTCGACCGGACGGGGCTCTGGCGGGCGCAGACGCCCCAGGGTTTCGGGTTCGACGCCATCGTCGCCGCGCATCGCCGAGCCGAGGCCGACCTCGCCGACGACGTGGCGGCCGCCCGCGCGTCGGGGCTGCCGGTGCGGATGGTCGCCGGCGCGCGGGAGAACTACAAGATCACCACGCCCGAGGATCTGGAGCGGGCGCGGCGTGACACCGGAGGGCACATGGACATCCGCACGGGCAACGGCTTCGACGTCCACGCCTTCGGCGAGGGCGACCGCGTGACGCTCTGCGGCGTCGGGGTTCCGTTCGGACGCGGTCTGTCGGGCCATTCGGACGCCGACGTGGGCATGCACGCGCTGACCGACGCGATCTTCGGCGCGCTGGCCGAGGGCGACATCGGCCACTGGTTTCCGCCGTCCGACGCGCGATGGAAGGGCGCCGCGTCCGAGATATTCCTGCGAAAGGCGATGGAACGCGCCGCCGCGCGCGGCTTCGAAGTGACGCATCTCGACTGCACGCTGATCTGCGAAGCCCCCAAGATCGGCCCGCATTCCGCCGCCATGCGCGCCCGGCTGGCCGAAATCGCCGGACTTGCGGAGGAACGGATCAGCGTGAAGGCCACCACCTCCGAACGCCTCGGCTTCACCGGCCGGGGCGAAGGCATCGCCGCGCTCGCCACCGCGACGCTGGTGCGGGCATGACCCGCCTCATCGCGACGTTCGGCTATGTCGGCCTGATCCGTCCCGCTCCCGGCACCTGGGGTTCGCTGGCCGCGCTGCCTCTGGCATGGCTGCTGCACCGGGCCGGCGGCTTCCCGACGCTTCTCGTCGCCACGGCGGCCCTTTTCGCGCTCGGATACTGGGCCACGAAGGCCGAGACCTCGGCGGGCGGCGACCCGGACCCGTCCGAGATCGTCATCGACGAGGTGGTCGGCCAGTGGATCGCGCTTTTTCCGCTCTCGGCCGGGCTCTGGTTCGCCGGCGCGCCGCCGCACCTCTTCCCCTGGCCCGGCTGGGTCGGCGGTTTCGTCCTCTTCCGGCTCTTCGACATCTGGAAGCCCTGGCCGGTCTCGTGGGCGGACGGGATGCACGGGCCGATGGGGGTCATGCTCGACGACGTGCTGGCCGGGATGATGGCGGCAATCTGCGTCGCGGCCGCGGCGGCCGTCGCGCACGGGGTGCTGATGTGATCTCCGAGGCGCGCGCCCGCGCCGTGCTGGAGGCCGCCCGACGCCGCGGCTGGATGGTCGCCGCGGCCGAAAGCTGCACCGGCGGCATGGTCTCGGCGGCCCTGACCGACATTCCGGGCTCGTCGGACGTGCTGGACCGCGGCTTCGTCACCTATTCCTATCCGTCGAAAACGGCCCTGCTCGGCGTCCCGGAGACCATGCTGGCCGATCATGGCGCGGTTTCCGAGCCGGTGGCCCGCGCGATGGCGACGGGCGCGCTGGCGGGCTCACGCGCCGATCTCGCCGTGGCGATAACCGGCGTGGCGGGGCCCGGCGGGTCCGAGGAGAAACCGGAAGGCCTCGTCTGGTTCGCCGTCGCGACCCGCGCGGGCGTCCGCGCCGAGAAGCGCGAATTCGGGCCGCTCGGCCGCGCCGCCGTCCGTCAGCGCAGCGTCGAGACCGCGCTCGACCTGATGCTTCAGGAGATGGCGGGACCGTAAAGCGCGGCCGCGCGCCGCTCGAACGCGCCGACGATCCGGTGCATCGCCTCGTTGAACACGAGACCGATGAGCTTCTGCAGGATCGCCGAGCGGAACTCGAAATCGACGAAGAAATCCACCTCGCAGGCGGTCTCGCCCTTCGGGGTGAACTCCCAGTGGTTGCGCAGGTATCTGAACGGCCCGTCGAGATATTCCACGTCGATCACCCGCGCCTCGGGCCGCAGCGTGACCCGGCTGACGAAGCGCTCGCGGAACACCTTGAACGAGATCACCAGATCGGCGTCGATCACCTCGCCGGCGCCGTCCGGAAGCGGGTCGCGCGTGCGGATGCGGGCGGCGGCGCACCACGGCAGGAATTCGGGATACTTGTCCACGTCCGCGATCAGATCGAACATCTGATCGGCGCCGTATGGCATGACGCGTTTTTCGGCGTGGGTGGGCATTCGCGGACGCGCGGGCTCCTGTGGGGGCGATTGTCGCGGCGGGACAATGACAATAGGATGCCGCCGCGTTCAAGGCTTTTAAGGCCACCCGCCGGCGGAAAGACCTCCCATGACTTCGCGGAAATACGTCATCGACGAGCTGATCTCGGCCAAATCCATCGCGGCGCGGGTCGAGTCGCTCGCCCGCGAGATCTCCGATCATTTCGCCGGGACCGACAAGCTGGTCGTCGTCGGTCTGCTGCGCGGATCGTTCATCTTCATCGCCGATCTGGTGCGCGAGATCGACCTGCCGGTGGAGGTGGATTTTCTCGAGGTCTCCTCCTACGGCAATTCCACCCGGTCGAGCCGCGAGGTGCGGATCCTCAAGGACCTGCGCGGCGAGATCGAGGGTCGCGACGTTCTGGTGGTCGAGGACATCGTCGATACCGGGCACACGCTGAAGCGCGTTCTTGAGATCCTCAAGACGCGCCGGCCGGCGAGGCTGGAGGTCTGCGCGCTGCTCGACAAGCCCGCGCGCCGCGAGGTCGACGTCAAGGCGACGTGGACCGGGTTCGAGATCCCAGACGAGTTCGTGGTGGGCTACGGCATCGACTACGCCCAGCGGGACCGCAATCTGCCGCATATCGGATCGGTGCGCTTTCTGGAGTGAGGCGGCGTCGCGGCCGGTCTCCGACCTGGCCCGCGACCGCGGATCGGAGCGGAAAGGCGCCGAATCGCAATGTCGGGATGATCCCGGGGCAAGGCTTTGAGAAGGCTTCGGTTTTTGAAGCTGGAATCCGGCTGGAAAGTGGCTGGAAACAGGCTTGCCAATTCGCTGGCGTATCAAGTGGCGCAGATCGCGGGAGGCCGGGTCGGCGCGGCGCCCGCAGAGCACGATCGGGCTTCCTCACCGCAGATTGGAGCAGGCATGGACTGGGACGAATTCGCGAAATGGGGCGGACATCTGTCCGGATGGGCGGCAGAATATCACCAGACCCTGCGCGACCGCCCCGTGCGCGCACGGACGCGACCGGGCGACACTGCGCGGTTGCTTGACGCGGCGCCGCCATCGCATGGCGAGCCGATGGACGTCATCATGGCGGATTTCGAGCGCGTCGTGATGCCGGGCATGACGCATTGGCAGCATCCGCGCTTCTTCGCGTATTTCCCGGCCAACGCCACGCCTCCGTCGATGCTGGCCGAGTTTCTCGTCGCGACGATCGCGCCGCAATGCATGCTCTGGCAGACCTCCCCCGCCGCGACGGAGATGGAAGGCGTCATGATCGACTGGCTTCGACAGGCGCTCGCCCTGCCGGACGGCTACACCGGCGTCATCCAGGACAGCGCCTCCTCCGCGACGCTCTCGGCGGTTCTCACGATGCGCGAGCGGGCCATCGGCCACACGGGAAATCGTGAGGGATTGTCCGGCAAGGGCAGGCTTCGGATCTACTGCTCCGACCAGGTTCACAGCTCGGTCGACCGCGCGGCCTGGGTCGCGGGGATCGGTCAAGAGAACCTGGTCAAGCTGCCGGCGCGTGGCCAACGTCTTGGACTCGACGCCGATGCGCTGAAGCGCGCGATCGCGAAGGACCGGGCGGCGGGCCATGTGCCGGCGGGCGTGGTCGCGATCACCGGCGGCACGGGCGTCGGGGCGTCCGACGATCTTGCCGCCGTGCTCGCCGTGGCAAAGGCCGAGGATCTCTACACCCATCTGGACGCGGCATGGGCGGGGTCGGCGATGATCTGCCCGGAGTTCCGCGAGGATTTCTGGGCGGGCGTCGAAGGCTGCGACAGCATCGTCTTCAACCCGCACAAATGGCTCGGGGCGCAATTCGACTGCTCGGTTCAGTTCCTCCGGGACCCCGTGCCGCAACTGAACACGCTCAGGATCGAGCCGGAGTATCTGAAGACGACCGGCGACGCGGTCACGAACTACTCCGAATGGACGATCCCCCTGGGCCGTCGCTTCCGGGCACTGAAAATCTGGTTCCTGCTTCGAAGCTACGGGCTCGAGGGATTGCGGGAGCGCATCACAAACCATGTCCGATGGGCGGCGGAGATATGCGAGGTCATTCGGGCCATGGACGGTTTCGAGATCGTCACGGAACCGATCCTGAGCCTGTTCACCTTCCGATGCCCCGGCGACGACGCGGCGCAGCAGCGGCTGGTTGACGCCATCAACGACGACGGGCGCATATACGTGACCCAGGGCGCCTTCGAGGGACGCCGGGTCATCCGCTTCCAGGTCGGCCAGTTCGATACGACGCGAGAGGATGTCATGCTGGCCGGCGACGTCGTTCAGGATGTCTGGAGGTCGATCGCCTGACCGCTGTCGGCGGGAGCGGTCGTTGACCTCACCGGACTTCCGCCGCGCATGCGCGGTCGTCGCCGCGTGTGCGATGGCGTCCGGGGAGAAGGGCGGGAAGCGGTGGTTCGCCGCGGCCGATACCAACGGCGGCCTCCATGACGCCGACCGGAAATTGACGCTGAGATTTATTTGTGTCATCGAAATCATGATTTCGGTGTCATAAGCCAATTCGGGAGGAGACGTGGCGACGATCTACGATGTTGCGAGATCCGCGGGCGTTTCCGCGAAAACCGTGAGCCGCGTTCTGAACGGCGACGGTCCGGTCGGGGATCGGACGCGGGAAACCGTCGAGGCGGCCATCGCGGAACTCGGCTACGTGCCCTCCTCGGCGGCGCGCGCGATGCGGTCGAACCGTTCGGGACTTGTCGGCGTGATCTCCGGCGCGATCTCCGATACGCCCGAGCAGCCGCAGCTGGCCGGCCTGCCCGAGACCTATATTCTGCGCGGAATACAGGACGTGCTCGATCCGACCGGCCGCACGATGCTGCTCGCCGATACCGGAGGCCACGAGGATCGCGTCCCCGCGCTGCTCAGGACGCTGGCCGAACATCGCGTGGACGGGGTCATCTACGTCGCGCCGCATCACCAGAAGGTCGTCCTGCCCGACACGCATGCGCTCTCGGTCGTGATCGCCAACGGGTACGACGCGCAGGGGACTCCGTGCGTCGTGCCCGACGATTATTCCGGGCAGAAGGAGCTGATCGCGGGATTGATCGCGCAGGGCCATCGGCGGCTCGGCTACCTCCAGCTTCCGCTCGAGCTCGACGCGACGAAGGCGCGGACGCGGGCCTACGAGGATGCGCTGGCCGAGGCCGGATTGCCCGTCGACCGGGCGATCATGCAGGTCGCCGACGCCCTGTCGCCGGACCCCGACGTGCGTGTCGCCGTGCTGCACCGCGCGATCGGCGCGATCCTCGATACCGATACGCCGCCCTCCGTCATCTGCTGCGGCAACGACCGCATGGCCGTGGCGGTCTACGGCATTCTCCGCTCGCGCGGCCTCCGGATACCCGAGGACGTCTCGGTCGCGGGTTACGACGACTACCGGCTGGTGTCGGAGACGCTCTATCCCGCGCTCACGACGGTCGAGCTGCCCTACCGCGCCATCGGTCGCCGCGCGGCGGAGCTGCTGACGGCGTCCCCTTCGACCTTCGGGCCGGCCGTCGTTCCAGGAGCGGTCCGGTGGCGCGACAGCGTCCGATCCATCGCAAACGAAACCAAGGGAGGAAACCAGTCATGAAACGCACGACGATCCTTGCGAGCCTGCTCGCGAGCGCCGGACTGGCCGGCGCCGCGGCGGCACAGACCGAAATCGGCATGTGGTATCACGGCGCCGGCAACCAGGTCGAAAGCGAACTGATCAACGGCATCATCGACGACTTCAACGCGAGCCAGTCGGACTACGCCGTCTCGATCGAGAGCTTCCCGCAGTCGAGCTACAACGATTCCGTCATCGCCGCGGCGCTCGCGGGCAACCTGCCCTGCATCATGGATGTCGACGGGCCGATCATGCCGAACTGGGCCTGGTCCGGCTACATGCGGCCTCTGGACATCGACGAGAGCCGGATCGAGGACTTCCTGCCCGGCACGAAGGGCATGTGGGACGGCGAGCTCTACTCGATCGGGCTCTGGGACGCGGCGGTCGCGCTCTACGCCCGACAGTCGGACCTCGACGAGTGGGACCTGAGGACGCCGACGCTGGAAGAACCATGGACGGCCGAGGAATGGCGGGCCGCGCTCGACGCCGCCGCAGCCAGCGACAAATACGAGATGCCCCTCGATCTGGGAATGAACGACCAGGGGGAATGGTATCCCTACGCCTTTCTGCCGTTCCTGTGGTCTTATGGCGGCGACCTCGTCGATCCGGAGAGCTACCAGACCGCGGAGGGCTTCCTGAACGGCGATGCCGGTCTCGAGTTCGGCGAATGGTGGCAGAGCCTGTTCGAAGAGGGCTACGCGCCGGGAACGAGCGAATCCCCCTCCGACCAGGAGCGCGGTTTCATCGAGGGCCGCTTCGCGTTCCAGTGGAACGGGAACTGGCGCGCCGTGGCGACGATGGAGGAGGTCGACGACGTCGTCTTCCTGCCCGCGCCCGATTTCGGCGAGGGCAATTACATCGGCGGCGGGTCGTGGCAGTTCGGCGTCTCTTCGAGCTGCGAAAATCCCGAAGGCGCGAACGCCTTCATCGAATTCGCTTTGCAGGACAAGTATCTCGCCGCCTTCTCCGACGGGATCGGCCTCATCCCGGCGACCACGTCCGCGGCCGGGATGACGGAGAACTACGCCGAAGGCGGTCCGCTCGCGAAATTCTACGATCTGTCGGCGGATCAGGCCAGACTGCGTCCGGTGACGCCGGGATACGTCGTCCAGTCGCAGATCTTCACCAAGGCCATGGCCGATATCGCCAACGGCGCGGATGTCGCCGACACGCTGGATGCCGCGGTGGACGAGATCGACGCCGACATCGAGGCGAACCAGGGTTACGGCCACGACGGCTGACGACGCCCGCGAAAGGCGGATGATCCGCCTTTCGCCGCCGCCGATGGGAGGGGCCGATGGCGAGCAAGCTGACCACATCGAACCGGGCGGGCTGGGCGTTCGCGCTCCCGGGCTTCGGCCTGATCGCGATCTTCATCGTGCTTCCGTTCTTCTTCGCGTTCTACTTTTCCCTGACCGACCAGCGGCTGATCTCGCCGAACCCGACGCAGTTCGTGGGCCTGTCGAACTACGAGCAGCTCCTCGGCATCGGCCTGGTCACTCTCGAGCCCGAGCGGGACGACGCCGGGGCCGCGATCCGCGACGAGGACGGCGAGATCGAGTATCCCCGCGTCCGCAGCGTGACCCGCGCCGAGAACAGTCCCTATGCCGGGATGCGCGAATGGTTCTCGTGGCGCTCCGGCGAGGACATGAAGGTCGTCGTGGTCAGCGACATCGTCTTCATGAAGGCGCTGGTGAACACGTTCCTGTTCGTGATCGTCGTCGCGCCGGTCCAGGCGACGCTGGCGCTCGGCCTCGCCGTGCTGATCAACCAGAAGCTGCGGGGCATCAACGTCTTCCGGACGATCTATTTCATGCCGGTGGTCGTCTCCATCGTCGTCGTCTCGCTGCTCTGGCGATTCATCTACGACGGCAACAACGGCCTGCTGAACTCCATGCTGGGATGGCTCAGTTTCGGGGCCTTCGACGGGATCGACTGGCTCGGCGACCCTGACACCGCCCTGCCCGCGATCATGGCGATGTCGATCTGGCAGGCGGTCGGCTTCCACATGATCATCTGGCTGGCGGGTCTCCAGACCATCTCTCCCACGCTCTACGAGGCGGCGGATGTCGAGGGCGCGTCGAACTGGCAGAAGTTCCGCTACGTGACATGGCCGGGGCTGCGCAACACGGCGGTGCTGGTTCTGATCGTCATCACGATGCAGGCCTTCGCCCTGTTCGCGCAGGTCGACGTGATGACGAATGGCGGACCGCTCGACTCGACGCAGGTGCTGGTCTTCCAGGCGGTCGAACGCGGCTACGGCCGGCAGGACATCTCCGGCGGATCCGCGATCTCGGTGATCCTGTTCCTGATCGTCCTGACCATCAGCCTGGTCCAGCGCTGGCTCACGAGGGAGAGGTAGGATGGCGGACGTCGACAATCTCGACCGGCACGCCGGGCCCGCCGCCGAAAACGCGGCATGGGTCGCCGATCCGCGCGACGTGCGCGAGGCGAGGGTCCGGCTCGCCGTGCGCTATCTGGTGCTGATCCTGGTGGCGGTGGTCTTCGTCTTCCCGCTCGTTTTCATGGTGATGTCGTCGCTGAAGCCGCAGGATCAGCTGCTGGCCGACACGTCCAGCCTCCGGGCGTTCCTGCCGGTGGGCGACATCAGCCTCGACAATTACCGCGACGCCTTTGAGCGCGCGCCCGTCGTGACGTTCGTGCTGAATTCGGTCTTCGTGACCGGCGCCACGGTCGCGCTGTCGCTTCTGGTCTGTTCGCTCGCGGCCTTCTCGTTCGTCTTCCTGTCGTGGAAGGGCCGCGGGCTGATACTCTCGATCATCCTCGCCACGCTGATCGTCCCGTTCGAGACCATCGCTATTCCGCTTCTCTTGATGGTGTCGCAGCTGCCCTGGATCGGCCTCGACGGGTTCGAGACGGGATGGCTCAACACCTACCGCGTCCAGATCATCCCCTGGATCGCCGACGGACTGACGATCTTCCTCTTCGTGCAGTACTTCAAGGATCTGCCGCGCGAACTGATCGAGGCGGCCCGGGTCGAAGGCGCGAGCTGGGGCCAGATCTATCTGCGGGTCGTCATGCCGCTCGCCGGCCCCGTGCTCGCGACCGCGGCGATCCTGAAATTCCTGGTGATGTACAACCAGTACCTTTGGCCCCTGATCGTGGTGCAGCAGGAGAGCGTCCGGCCGGTCATGGTGGGTCTGGGATACTTCTTCCAGCTCAACACCGCGTGGGGCGAGATCATGGCCTACCTGACGGTCATCACCCTGCCGGTGCTCGCCTTCTATCTCATCCTTCAACGGGCGTTCATCGCCTCCATCGCATCCACGGGGGTCAAAGGCTGATGGCGATCGCATTGAAAGACGAATGGGTCTGGGACAGCTGGTACGCGCATGACGGCGAGCGGTGGCACGCCTTCTTCCTGAAGGCCCCGAAGTCGCTGGGCGATCCCGAGCTGCGCCATTTCAGCCCCAGCGTCGGGCACGCCACCAGCCGGGACCTCCGGACCTGGGACTATCTCGGGACGTGCCTGCGGCCGGCGCCCGAACCGTCCTGGGACGACTACACGACCTGGACGGGCTCGGTCGTGCGGGGCGACGATGACCGGTGGCACATGTTCTACACCGGCGCCAGCAGGGCCGAGGACGGGCTGTACCAGCGGATCGGGCACGCCGTGTCCGACGACCTGCACGATTGGCGGCGCGTGGGCGGCGGGCCGTGCCTCGATCTGACGGGGCCGGAAGCCGAGGCTTACGACGACGATTTCGAGACCTCCCTCTGGCACGACCGCGCCATGCGCGATCCGTGGGTCATGCGCGACCCGGACGGTGGCGGCTGGCTGATGTACTTCACCTGCCGCGCGGCCGGCGTCGCCGAGCCGAACGCCGGCGGCGCCATCGGATTGGCCACCTCGCCCGATCTGGACGCCTGGACGCTCCGCCCGCCGGTCTTCGTCGGGGGATACGGCCAGCTCGAGGTCCCGCAGGTCTTCGAGGCCGGCGGACGCTGGTATTGTCTGTTCTGCACCGCGGCCGAGCACTTCTCGAAGGACCGGGCGGAGGCCACGCCCGGCGGGCCGGTGACGGGAAACCACTACCTCGTCGCGGACGACCCGCGCGGCCCCTGGACGGTCGGCGAGGGGTTCCTCGACGGCACGCTTCCCTGCACGCGCTACGCCGCCCGCATCATCGAGACCGACGCCGGCCTGAACATCGTCGGCTTCAAGGACCGCCCCGAGGGCGAGTTCGTCGGCGAGATCATGGACCCCGAACCGGTCCGGATCGACGGCTCCGGGCGCCTCGTGATCGGTCACCTCAAGGCGGCGGAGTAGGCATCATGGCGACGGTCAAGCTGAGAGACATCCGCAAGAGCTTCGGCAAGGTGGACGTCATCAAGGGCGTGAACATCGACATCGAGGACGGCGAGTTCGTCGTCTTCGTCGGCCCGTCGGGCTGTGGCAAGTCCACGCTTCTGCGCATGATCGCGGGGCTCGAGGACATCACCTCCGGCACGCTCGAGATCGGCGGAAAGGTGGTGAACGACAAGCCGCCGAAGGATCGCGGCATCGCGATGGTGTTCCAGACCTACGCGATCTTCCCGCACATGACGGTGCGCGAGAACGTCGCGTTCGGTCTGACGATCAACCGCACCTCGAAGCGGGAGAAGGAGGCCAAGGTCGCCGAGGCCGCGCGCATCCTCCAGATGGAGCATCTGATGGACCGCAAGCCCAGCCAGCTTTCCGGCGGCCAGCGTCAGCGCGTCGCAATCGGCCGGGCCATCGTGCGCGACCCCGAGGTGTTCCTGTTCGACGAGCCGCTCTCCAACCTCGACGCGGCGCTGAGGATGGACATGAGGATGGAGATCGGGAAGCTCCACCAGGATCTCGGCGCCTCGATGATCTATGTGACCCACGATCAGGTCGAGGCGATGACGCTGGCCGACAAGATCGTCGTTCTGAAGGACGGCGAGGTCATGCAGGTCGGCACGCCGATGGAACTCTACCACAACCCCTCGAACCTCTTCGTCGCGGGCTTCCTGGGCGCGCCGTCGATGAACTTCATCAAGGTCGACGTCCGGAAGGCCGGAGGCGATCGCTCGACCGTGGCGAACGCGTCGCTCGATCCGATCGAGGTTCCGACCGGCGGTCGATCCTTCGCCGCCGGCGACACCGCGATCCTCGCCGTGCGCCCCCAGTACCTGGTTCCGACCGCATCGGGCGAGGGCATGCTGCATGGCGAGGTCGCGCTGACCGAGCGCCTGGGCAGCGAGACGGTGGTGGATATCGCCCTGCGCGACGGCACCAACATCATCGCCGCGATCTCCGAGGACCGGGTTCTCAAACCGGGGAGCGAGATCGGGCTGACATTCGACGCGGGCCAGGCGCATCTTTTCCCCGATCAGGAGATCGCGGCGAACCCTCATTGAATTTCGGGCGGCGTCGGGGGCGCCGGCCTGCCAACAGGCGGGCATGGGACCACGGGCGGCCAGCAACCACCACGTTTCCATCGGTGGTCGCCATGCATGCGCATGATCGACGTGTCGCGTCCCTCAGGCGGTCTTGGCGGAGCCTGGAGAAGCCGCCGGAACGGGACCTTCTATCCTTTGACGCCGGCGGAGATCATGACCGCCTCGGTCACCCGCTTCTGGAAGATCACGTACCCGACGATCACCGGGGCCGCGGCCAGAAGGGCCAGCGCCATCATGCGGGCGTAGAACACGCCGAAGCTGTCATTGACCTGCGTGATCCCGACCGGAATGGTCATCATGCTTTCGCTGGTGACGACGAGGAAGGGCCAGAAGAAGTTGTTCCAGGCGCTGATGAAGGTGATGATCGCCAGCGCGGCGGTGATGCCCCAGTTCAGCGGCAGGTAAAGCTTGAACAGGAGGGTGAACTCCCCGCCGCCGTCCAGCAGAACGGCTTCGCGCATTTCCTTGGGGATGGCGTCGAAGAACTGCTTGTAGACGATCACGACGACCGGAACGATCAACTGCGGCAGGATGATCCCCCACCAGGAATTGACCAGCCCGAGATCGCTCATCAGAACGAACTGCGCCACGTAGAGCGCGGGCACCGGCACCATGAAGCTGGCCACGACCACGAGGTACAACGCCTTGCGGCCCGGGAAGCGCAGTTGCGACAGGGCGTAGGCGCACATCATTCCGGTGATCAGGACGATCACCGTGATGATGACCGAGGTCCCCACGGAATTGAGATACCACATCGGCAGCTTGGAGGTGGAGAGCACGTCGATATAGGCCGAGAAGTTCAACTCGTCCATGAAGACGCCCGCGTCCGAGACGATGCGGTTCTCGCTGCGCAGCGACGTGGTCAGCGCCCAGTAGAGCGGGAAGATCCAGATCGCGGCGGCCATCAGCACCAAAACGGAAAAGGCGATGTTCCGGCCCTGTTTCGCGGTCATCTGCCTCGCCCTCCGATGCGCAGGAGCTGAAACTGCAGGACCGACACGATGACGATGATCCCGAACAGCACCATGGCGATGGCCGAGGCGTAGCCGCCGTTGTTGAGCTGGAACGCCTCGCGGTACATCTGCATGAGCACGACGTAGGACGAGTTGAACGGCCCGCCGTTCGAGAGCAGGTAGACCTGGTCGAACAGCTTGAGCTGAAGGATAAGCTGCAGCGTCAGCACCAGCGCGGTGATCGGCCAGAGCAGCGGCCACGTGACCCGCCAGAAGCGTTGCCACGCCGTGGCGCCGTCCAGGGCCGCGGCCTCGTAGAGGTCATCGGGGATGTTGCGCAGCCCCGCGATCAGGAGCAGCACGTTGAACCCGTTGGTCCACCAGATCGTGACGACGGCGATCATCGGCATCACCCAGTAGGGGTTCTTGAAGACGGGCACCGCCTTGCCGGTGACGGCGGCGATGAGGGGCTGCAGGATGCCGAACTGGAAATCCAGCATCCAGGCCCAGATCAAGGTGACCACCGAGACCGGCAGCACGTAGGGCAGGAAGAACAGCATCAGCACCAGCGCCTGGATCCGGCCCTTCAGCTTGCTGACGGCCAGCGCGATGAGCAGCGCGATGATGGTCGTCGGGATCACGGTCAGCAGAACGAAGTAGAAGTTGTTCCAGATCGACGTGTAGAACAGCCGGTCGTTCAGCAGCTTGATGTAATTGGCCAGCCCCACCCATTCGCCTTCTCCGATCAGCGGCGCGTCGGTGAAGCTGAGGGCGATGACCTTGAATGTCGGGTAGAGGAAGAAAACCAGGAATATGAACAGGAAGGGAGCGACCAGAAGAGCCGCGTTCCGCAATTCCCGGCGGCGGCGCGTTGCCAAGGACATGGCGACCTCCCTTCTTGTTCGGGCCGAAAGGGGGCACGCGTGGCGCCCCCCGTCAACGGTTCAGTCCAGCAGGCCCTGCAGCTGTTCCTTCATCTGCTGGGCCGCCTCCTCGGGGCTGAGAAACCCGTGGACCGCGGGCGCGATCAGATTGTCCACCGCGTCATAGATCGGCGAGGCGACGCCCGCGATCTTGGAGCGCGGATCGAAGGCCGCGTTGTCCGCCAGCGACGCGTAGGTCGAGTTCGGCTCGAGCGCGGCGTATTCGTCGCTCTCGACCGTGGGCTTGTAGGCCGGGATATGGCCCGCGCCCGCCCAGGCCAGCGAATGCTCTTCCATCCAGCCGATCACCGTGAGGACGGCGTCGCGCGTTTCGGCGGACATGTCCGGGTCATTCGGGATGGCGAAGGCGTGGCTGTCGGCCCATGTGGCGGGCCGGTCCATCATCTGCGGCACCTCGTTGGCGAACCAGTCGAAGCCCAGCGTTCCCGCCTCGCTCTGGTCCTTGAAGGTGGGCACTTCCCAGACGCCGTTGATGTGCAATACCGATTTTCCGCCGGAGAACAGCGCGACGGAGGCCTCGTAGGCCGCCTGCTCCGGGATCAGCCCGGCGGAGCGCCAGTCGGCGAGCGTCCGGATCGCCGTGACGGCCTTGTCCATGTTGTCGCCCGCCAGCACTTCGCCATCGGTCAGGATCTCGCCCCCCTGCTGCCTGAACAGGGTGTAGAACATGCGCCAGGTGCCGCCGCCGCCTTCGGTCTGAAAGCTGAGCGGGTCGGAGAAGCCCTGCTCCTTGGCCCAGGTCAGCAGCGCCGTCATGTCATCGACGGAGTTGATGTTGGTCAGGTTGCCTTCGTCATCCAGCCACTCCGTGCCTTCCAACGCGGTGCGGTTGTAGTGCGCCACGATGGCGTGGATATCGAAGGGAATGGCCATGAGCTGGCCGTCATCGGTGGACGCGGCGGTGATCGACGCCTCGAAGAAGTCGTCCTTGGACAGGCCGGCCTTCTCGAGATCCTCCGCCGTGATCGGGGACAGCACGTCCTCCTCCAGCGCCAGCGGCAGGCGTGAAAGGTGATAGGTCATGATGTCGGGGCCCTCGCCCACGGCGACCGAGGTGCGCACCTTGGTGTAGAAGGGCAGACCCCATTCGAGCGTGGTGCCCTCGATCTGGATGTCGGGATGTTCGGCGTTGAACTCGTCGATCAGAGCCTTCATGCGAACGCCGTCGCCGCCGGCGAGGAAATCCCACCATTCGACCTCGACCTGCGCCCAGGCCGGGCCGCTCAGTCCCATGACCAGCGCCGTCATGGCCGCCATTTTGCTCAGGGTATTCTTCATCTCAAGTCCTCCTCCTTGTTGTCGGTTACCGGATGCGGTCGCCCTCGCGGGAGAACACGAAAATCCGGTCGGTCTGCGGGGTGACGGTCTGCACCGTGCCGTGCATGCCGTGGCGCGCGCCGGTCTGTTGGAAAATCACCGGGTCTCCGCCTTCGAGCGTGCCATGCTGGTAGGACACGCCGCCCAGTTCCTCGGCCACGTCGACGGTGACGCGCATGCCTTCGCCGTCGGTCACGACAAGGTGCTCGGGGCGCATGCCCAGCACGACCGGCGTGCCGGGTTCGGGGCGCGTCCCGGCGGCCACCTCGAACGCCACGTCGGCCTGCCCGTCAAGCCGGGCGGCGAGGCCGCTCTCCGTATGGCCCTCGACCGTCGCGTTGAAGAAGTTCATCGACGGAGAGCCGATGAACCCGGCGACGAAGCGGTTGCTCGGGTCGTCATAAAGGTCGAGCGGCGCGCCCGATTGCTGGACGTGGCCGCCTTGCAGGACGAAGATCACGTCGGCCAGCGTCATCGCCTCGACCTGGTCGTGGGTCACGTAGATCATCGTCGCGCCTAGCTTCTGGTGCAGCCGCGCCAGTTCAAGCCGCATCTGGACGCGCAGTTCGGCGTCGAGGTTCGACAGCGGCTCGTCGAACAGGAACACCTCGGGCGCGCGCACGATGGCGCGCCCGATGGCGACACGCTGGCGCTGGCCGCCGGACAGCTGGGCGGGCTTTTTCTCGAGATGTTCGTTCAGTTGCAGGATCTGGGCGGCCTCCCGCACCTTCTCGGTCACCTCGGCTTTGGGCCGCTTTGCCAGACGCAGGCTGAAGGCCATGTTCTCGAACACCGACAGGTGCGGGTAAAGCGCGTAGGACTGGAACACCATGGCGACGCCCCGGTCCGCCGGGTCCACGTCGGTCACGTCGCGGTCGCTGATCAGGATCTTGCCGTCGCTGGTCTCTTCAAGCCCCGCGATCATCCGCAGCAATGTGGACTTTCCACAGCCCGATGGTCCGACGAACACCGCGAACTGACCGCGTTCGATATCCATGTCGACGCCGCGGATGACGTCCGTCGCGCCGAAGCTTTTCTTCACGCCCTTCAGATGAACGCCAGTGTCCTCCATCGCGGCTCCTACCCCCCTTGTGTCGCCCTGCCCCGCTACCCGACCGAGAGACGGATGACGTTGTAGGAGAACGCGGGCAACGCGCCTTTGAGCGCGCCATCGACGACACCCATGCCGTCGCCCTTCCGCGGCTTGATCCGGGCCGGTTGCTCGCAGGTGTTGGCGACGCGCGCGTCTTCGCTGTCGCCGCCCATCACCTGATGGTCGAGCAATTGCGGATCGTCAAAGCCGTTCAACGCGATATCGAGTTCCATCGACTCGCCGAGGCTGCGGTTGATGGCGAACACGGTGACCGACCCGCCATCCGGCGCGAGCACCGCCGCCACGTCCAGATAGTTCACGTCCTGCGCCGCGTCCGCGTCATAGCGGGGTCCGTCCACCGCGACGTTCAACGACGTTCCCCTGCCGAAGAGGCTGGCGAACTGATAAGGGTAGTAGATCGTCGTGGCCCACGCGTCGCCGCCCCGCCTGGTGCGGATCGGCGCGATGACGTTCACGAGTTGGGCGATGCAGGCGATCTTCACCCTGTCGGACCGGCGAATGAACTCGTTCAGCAGGCCGCCCACGAAAATCGCGTCCTCGAGGTTGTAATCCTCCTCCAGAAGCGCGGGCGCCTCGGGCCAGTCCCAGGAATGCCAGTTCTTGCTGTCCTGCTCGCGGTTGTGATACCAGACGTTCCATTCGTCGAAGCAGATGTGGACGTCGTTCTTCGCGCGCTTCTTGGCCTTCACGTAGTCGATCACGCCGGCGATGGACTGGATATAGCGGCCCGTTTCCTCGATCTTGGCGAAGTAGTTCAGCGGGTTTCGGCTGGAATTGCCAAAATACTTGTGGAGCGAGATGTAATCGACGTTCTCGTAGCATTCTTCCAGCACCTGCCGCTCCCAATCCGGGTACGTCGGCATCTCGTCGTTCGACGATCCGCAGACCACGGTCTCGATGCCGCCGCCAAAGGCCTTCACCGCCTTCGAGGTCTCGTCCGCCAGGCGCCCGTATTCCTTCGCCTCCATGTGGCCGATCTGCCAGGGGCCGTCCATCTCGTTGCCCAGGCACCACATCTTCACGCCGTAGGGCTCGGCGACCCCGTGCTCGCGACGCAGGTCGCTCCAATAGGTGCCTGACGGATGGTTGCAATACTCGACGAAGTTGCGGGCCTCTTCGATGCCGCGCGTGCCGAGATTGACCGCCAGCATCATCTCGATGCCCGCATCCTCGGCCCAGCCGGCGAATTCGTTGATGCCGACCTGGTTGGTCTCTTTCGACCGCCACGCGAGGTCCAGTCGCACGGGGCGATCCTCCTTCGGGCCGATCCCGTCCTCCCACTTGTAGGCGGAGACGAAATTGCCGCCCGGGTAGCGGATCGCGGGGATCTTGAGTCCGCGCACCAGATCCAGCACGTCCTTGCGGAAGCCCTGCGCGTTGGCCGTCGGGTGGTCGGGCTCGTAGATCCCGCCGTATATGGCCCGGCCCATATGCTCGATGAACGCGGAGTACAGGCGGTCGTCGATGCGCGCGATCGTGAAGTCGCGATGAATTGTTGCGCGGGCCTTCATGTCCCCTCCCGGAGCGATTCTTTCTTTGCGACAGGCTACGAGGCCCGCAGGTTAACATGAATTCACTTTTTCTTCGTTCGCGTTGACAGCATCGGTAACGCGATCCGACCTCAGCCCAAGGGCAGACGCGCCCTGATCCGTTCGAGCAGCCCCCGCGCGGCGGGGGACATCCGACGGTCGCGCGGGCACAGCACGTAGTAGGGCTCGATCGCGATCGGCTTTCGGGTTTCCAGCAGCACCAGGTCGGCGCCGTAGGGCGGCGACAGCAACAGGTCGGCCACCTCCTGCGTGATCACGGCGATGACGTCCGAATCGCGCAACAGCGCCATGATCGCGACCACGGAGGACGTCTTGATCAGGTTCTCGGGAAGGTCGACCCCCTCGTCGTGAAAGGCGATCTCCAGCGCGTGTCTTATGGGCGCGCCGCGATCCTGCATGGTCCAGAGCGCGTCCCGCAGGTCGGTGAGCGAAACCGGTCCCGCCCCGGCAAGCGGGTGGCCGCGGCGGACCATGAGCAGAATGGATTCCGTCTGCGCCGGGATGATTTCGAGATCGCGCGAGTAGTCGTATGAGCCCAGGCGGCTGAGCGTGAAATCGAACGCGCCCCGCTCGATCCCCTGCATCAGCTGCGCCGAGGAGGAAACGTCGAGCGACACGTCCACCTGCGGCGAGTCGCGTTTCATCTCGAGGATCGCGGGGATCACGATCGCCAGCGCTCCGCCGGTCACCGCGCCGACGCGGACCGCTCCCCCCTTGCCGCCGAGATGCGCGCCGAACTCCGCCGCCATCTGGTCCACGCCATGGACCAGCTTGCCCGCGTGCCGCACGAGGACCTCGCCGGCCGGGGTCGGCACCATGCCCTTGGGCCTGCGCTCGAACAGGTCCGTCTCGAGCTGCGTTTCCATGTCCGCCAGCATCCGGGACGCGGCCGGCGTGGTCATCCCGCAGATATCCGCTGCCAGCCGCAGTTTCCCTTGCTGGGCGATGGCCGCGATCAGGCGCAACTGCACCGGTCGAAGCGAACGAAGATAAAGACCCATCGAAGCTGCTCCTCTGGTCGCTCCGGATCTGCCGGCAGGGGTCTGGTGCCAGCGTCGCTGCGCTCTGGCAAGTCCCGGACACCGCGGAGGATTGGTGACGTGAACTGGCGAAAGTGGTTCGGGAGATGATTTTCCGACGGGGTTCCTGAAGGAGGAGACCCGTGACCCCGCCGTCGGCCGGCACGCCGCTTGTGAAACCATCGGCGTGGAATTAATGAGTGGGCTCATGCGGCGCATCGAGGATTACGGTTTCATCGGAAACATGCTTTCCTGCGCGCTCGTCGCGCGGGACGGATCGGTCGACTGGCTCTGTCTGCCGCGGTTCGACTCGGACGCCTGCTTCGCGGCGCTTCTCGGGACGCAGGAGAACGGGCGCTGGAAGATCGCCCCCTCGAGCGGGGACGTGAGCGTCAGTCGCCGCTACCGGCCCGGCACGCCGATCCTGGAGACCCGCTTCGAGACCGCGGAAGGAGCCGCGACGGTCATCGACTTCATGCCGCTCGCCGACGACGAGGAGCATGTCGACCTCATCCGGATCGTCCGGGGCGAGCGCGGACGGGTCGAGATGACCCTGGACCTCGTCCTGCGCTTCGACTACGGCCGGACCGCGCCATGGGTGCAGCGGACCGATTACGGAATGCGGGCGGTCGCCGGTCCCGACGCGGTCGAACTGCGGACCCCGATCGACGTCACGGGACGCGACATGCACACCTGCGCGACGTTCACCGTCGGCGAGGGGGCGGAGATTCCCTTCGCGCTGACCTGGCATCCCTCCCACCGGCCGCCCGCGCGGCGCTGGGACCCGGCGGAGCGGCTCGCCGAGACCGACGCGTGGTGGCGCGGCTGGTCCGACGCCTGCGTCTTCGGCCTCGAGAAGGGGCATCCGTGGCGGGAGGCGGTGGTCCGGTCGATGATCACCCTCAAGGCGCTGAGCTATCACCCGACGGGCGCCATCGTCGCCGCGCCGACGACCTCGCTGCCCGAGCGGATCGGCGGCGAGCGCAACTGGGACTACCGCTACTGCTGGATCCGCGACGCGACGCTGACGCTGCTCGCGCTCCTGAGCTCGGGCTACAGGTACGAGGCCGAGGCGTGGCGACAATGGATGCTGCGGGCGACGGCGGGGCATCCAAAGCAGCTTCAGATCATGTACGGGCTCGCCGGAGAGCGGCGGCTGACCGAGACCGAGCTCGACTGGCTGCCGGGCTACGAGGGCTCGCGGCCGGTGCGGGTCGGCAACGACGCCTACGGCCAGATGCAGATCGACGTCTATGGCGAGCTGATGGACGCGCTGCACGTCGGGCGCAAGTCGATGCTCGAGCCGTCGCACGCGAGCTGGCTGTTCCAGCAGGTCCTGCTCGCCGACCTCGAGGAGAAGTGGCGCGAGCCCGACCAGGGCATCTGGGAGGTGCGCGGCGGGCCCCGGCACTTCACCCATTCGCGGCTGATGGCCTGGGTGGCCTTCGACCGCGGCGTCGCCGCGGTCGAGCAGTTCGGTCTCGGAGGACCCGTCGAGCGCTGGCGCGAGGTGCGCGACGCGATCAGGACGGACATCCTCGAGAACGGCTGGAACGCCGGAAAGCGCAGCTTCGTGCAGTATTACGGGGGCGACTCGCTCGACGCGTCGCTCCTGCTGATCCCGTCGGTCGGGTTCCTGCCGCCCGGGGACGAACGCGTGATCGCCACGGTCGAGGCGATCCAGCGCGAACTGGTCGAGGACGGCCTCGTCCTGCGCTACCGTCCCGAGGAGACGCCCGACGGGCTGCGCGGCGGAGAGGGCACCTTCATCGTCTGCAGCTTCTGGCTGGTCGACGCGCTGACGATGATCGGCCGGCTCGACGAGGCGCGGGATCTTTTCGAGCGCCTCCTGTCGCTGCGAAACGACCTCGGCCTTCTCGCGGAGGAGTACGATCCGCACGCCGGCCGGCAGCTCGGGAACTTCCCGCAGGCGTTCAGCCATGTCGGCCTCGTCAATTCCGCGAACAACCTGGTCTCCGCCGCCGGGCCGGCTGAGCGGCGCGCCCAAAGCTGACGCCCGCCGCGCCCGCCGATTTCGGGAATCCGCGACGGCCTCGAAGGCGGCCCGTTCCGAACGCAACCATGGACAAGGTCCCGGCGTTTCCTCATCAGCCGTTCGCCTCCGCCTCGTGCGAGGCCGGGACGCGTGATGGGAGGAGTGCACCGCCATGCATGACCATGATGCCGCAACCGGTGATCCTGCGCATCGCAACGTCCCCGGCGTCGACCAGTCGGACCGGCGCGTGCCGGTCAATCTCCGGCAGTCTGGCCCCACGCCGGTCCAGATGCTGATCTCTACGCGGATCCGGAAGTCGCCGTTCTGGCACCTGTCGATCGAAGCCGGAGCCTGGCGCGCCACGGTCTACAACCGGATGTACCATCCCCGCGGCTATGTCCGGCCCGAAGACGGCGGGGCGATGGCCGAGTACGACGCGCTCGTGAACCGGGTCACGCTCTGGGACGTCGCCGTCGAGCGGCAGATCCGGGTCAGGGGCCCCGACGCCGAGGCGTTCGTCGACCACGTCATCACGCGCGACGCCACCAGGATCGCACCGATGCGCGGGAAGTACTGCATCCTCTGCAATCGGAAGGGCGGCATCCTGAACGACCCGGTGCTGCTGCGGCTCGCGGAGGACGAGTTCTGGTTCTCGATCTCGGATTCGGACCTGATGTTCTGGCTGCAGGGCGTCAACGTCGCGCGCGCCCGGGATGTCGAAATCGACGAGATCGACGTCGCCCCGCTGCAGGTCCAGGGCCCGCTCTCGGAAGACCTGATGGCCGATCTCTTGGGCGGTGTCGTCCGGGACATTCCCTATTACGGCCTGCTGGAGGCCGAGATCGCCGGCGTGCCGGTGGTCGTCAGCCGGACCGGCTTTTCCGGCGAGAAGGGCTACGAGGTCTATGTCCGCGACGCGACGCTGAACGCGGAGGCCGTCTGGCACGCGATCAGGGGCGAGGGAGCGGCATACGGCCTGCAGGTCATCGCGCCCGGCCACCATCGACGGATCGCGGCCGGGATCCTGTCATGGGGCCAGGACATGGATTCCGAGACGTCGCCGTTCCAGGTGAACCTCGCCTACCAGGTCCCGCGCAAGAAGACGGCGGACTACGTCGGCAAGGCGGAACTGGAGCGGCAGCGCGGGATCATCGACGCCGGCGGCTATCCGTTCCGGCTGAAACTCGTGGGTCTCAAGCTCGGCGGGGCGCCGATCACCGACTACGCCCCCGATTTCTGGCTGGTGCGGGACGAATGGGGCGACCGGGTCGGCTACGTCACCTCGCCCTGGTGGTCGCCCGAGCTCGGCGTCAACATCGCTCTCGCCTACGTACCCTGGGAGAGATCCGGGATCGGCACGCCGCTCAAGGTGGAGCTGCCGGAGGCGTATAGCGTGACCTCCGGGCGCCCGGTCGATGCCGAGGTCTGCGAAGTGCCGTTCCGGCCCTCCGCCCGCCCGAGCGCCCGCGAGACGGCCTTCGCCGAAGGGCGGGACGCCAGCGAATGACGCCGGGCTGACGGAAACGCCGGCGGTTGGCGGCCGCCCGCGTCTGGAGGATGGCGGTCCGGAATGGGGCAGACATCCCGCGGTAGTAGCGGTGCGCCGGGTTGTGAAAGGGCTCGGCGTGAAGCCGGCGCGGGACGCGGCAAGGAGGTTGTTGGCAATCCGCGGCGGGTTTCGGGATGGGCGGCCGGGGTCAGGCGAACTTCGCGACCTCGGTCTCTATGCCGCCGACGATCTCGCGGAGCAGGTCGGGGTCCTCGCACTCGCCCATGATGCGGACGAGCGGCTCGGTGCCGGACTTGCGGATCACGAGGCGCCCCGTGCCGTTCATCCGCGCCTCGCCGGCCGCGATGGCGGCGATGACGCTGTCCTGTTCGAGGGGCGCCGCGCCCGTGCGGTATCGGACGTTCTGGAGCATCTGCGGAAACGGCGTGAAGACCTGGGCGAGCTCGCTCGCCCGTTTGCCGGTCTCGACCATGGCCGAGAGGAACTGGAGCGCCGCGATCAGGCCGTCGCCGGTGGTGACGTAGTCGGTCATCACGATATGCCCGGACTGCTCGCCGCCGAGGTTGTAGCCGCCGTCGCGCATGGCCTCGACCACGTAGCGGTCCCCGACTGCGGTCCGCAGAAGGCTGAGCCCCCTGCCCTCCAGATGGCGCTCGAGGCCGAGATTGGACATGACGGTAGAGACGAGCGTGCCTTTGAGCAGGCGCCCTTCCGACGCCCAGCGTTCGGCGATCAGCGCCATGAACTGGTCGCCGTCGGCCACGACGCCCTTCTCGTCGATGATCATCACGCGGTCGGCGTCGCCGTCGAGGCTGATGCCGAGATCGGCGCGGTGGGTCCGGACCGCCTCCACCGCCGCGGCGGTGTTCGTCGAGCCGCAGCCCTTGTTGATGTTGTAGCCGTTCGGCTCCACGCCGACCTTGACGACCTCCGCGCCCAGTTCCCACAGCACGTCCGGCGCGGTGCGGTAGGCCGCGCCGTTCGCGCAGTCGACGACGACGCGCAGCCCGTCGAGCCGCCGACCGCGCGGGAATGTCGTCTTGGCGAATTCCATGTAGCGGCCGCGTCCGTCGTCGATCCGCGTCGCGCGTCCGATTTTCGAAGGCTCCGCCAGCTCCGGCGCGCCTTCCAGAAGCGCCTCTATCGCCTCCTCCACGTCGTCCGAGAGCTTGAAGCCGTCCGGGCCGAAGAACTTGATGCCGTTGTCCTCGAACGGGTTGTGCGAGGCCGAGATCATCACGCCGAGATCGGCGCGCATAGAGCGGGTGAGGAAGCCGACCGCCGGGGTCGGCACGGGACCGACGAGGAAGACGTTCATCCCCGCCGACATCAGGCCCGCCGTCAGCGCGTATTCGATCATGTAGCCCGAGCGGCGCGTGTCCTTGCCGATCACCACCCGGTGGGCGTGGTCGCCGTTGGTGAAATGCCGCGCCGCCGCCTGGCCCAGCCGCATCGCCGTCTCGGCGGTCATCGGGTCGGAATTGGCCCGGCCGCGGACGCCGTCGGTGCCGAAGAATTTTCTCGCCATCATCCTGCTCTCGAAACCGCGGGGCGACGCCCGCTCACACCCCGTTCAACGCCGACCAGAGCGCGATCGCCTGCCGCGTCTCGGGAACGTCGTGCACGCGTATCACCTGAGCGCCCTGCCGCAAACCCTCCAGCGCGACGGCGATCGAGCCCGGCCCCCGTTCCGCCGCGTCCGGAACGCCCGCCAATGTCCCGATGAACCGTTTGCGCGAGGCGCCGAGCAGCAGCGCGCATCCCAGACCGTGGAAGATCGACAGCCCCCGGACGAGGTCGAGATTGTGCTCGACCGTCTTTCCGAACCCGATCCCCGGATCGACGATGATCCTGTCGCGGGCGATGCCGGCGGCCTCCGCCGCCGCGACGCGCTCCTCCAGAAACGCGTAGACGTCCAGAAGCACGTCGTCATAGCGCGGAGCTTCCTGCATGGTGCGCGGGTCGCCGCGCGCGTGCATGAGGCAGACCGGCCCGGCGCATTCGGCGGCGAATGCGAGAGTATCGGGATCCCAGGTCAGCGCCGAGACGTCGTTGAGGATCTCCGCGCCCGCCGCGAAGGCGGCGCGCGCGACCTCCGCCTTTCGCGTGTCGATCGAGATCGGAGCATCGAGCCCCGCCTCCCGCAGCGCCTCCAGCACCGGAACCACGCGCGCGATCTCGTCGGCCGCGGGAACCGGCTCGGCGCCGGGGCGGGTCGATTCGCCGCCGACGTCGAGGAAGTCGGCGCCCGCCGCGACCAGGCTCAGGCCCCGCGCCGCGGCGGTTTCCGGATCGAGGTGTCGGCCGCCATCGGAGAAGCTGTCGGGCGTCACGTTGAGCACGCCCATGATGCGGGGCCGATCCAGCGCCACGCCGGCCAAGGGCGCGCGGCGGGCGCGGAGAACCTCGAGGATCGCGGGAGGCGCCTCGGCGGCCGCGATCAGGCGCGTCCCGTCCCGGCGGTGCTCGGCGAGGGTGTCGAACCAGAGCGGGCCGCCCGCGAGATCGACGGCCCCCTGGGGCCTGGGACGCCCGCTTCGCGGCAGGGGCCGGAGCGGGAACGCGCTCATGCGCGGGCGCGGGCCGGGAGCAGACCGGCGACGATTCCCGGAAGATCGCGGAAATCGTCGAACGCCGCGTCATGGGAAATGTCGGCAGCCGGGCCGTGCCGATACCCCTCGGTGTAAAGAACGAACGGAACGCCCGCCGCGCGCGCCGTCGCGGCGTCGGTCTCGCTGTCGCCGACGTAGACGACGGGCCCTTCCGGCAGCTGATCGGCGGCGTGCCAGAGCATGCGCGGGTCGGGTTTGAGCACGTCGAGGCTGTCGCCGCCGGTGAACGCGGTGACGGGCGGCATGAGGCCGAGGGCCCGCAGGATCGCGATCGCCGGAGCGTCCGGCTTCTGGGTGCAGATTCCGAGCCCGTGACCGGCCGTCGCGAATTCCCGCAGGATCCGGACGACATCCGGATAGGGCGCCGTCCCCGTCACCGGATCGGCCTCGTAGATGGCGCGGAACCGCGCGACCTGTCGCCCGAGCCCACCGTCGGGAACGCCTCCGGAATGCTCGAGAACGCGTTCGACCAGCCGCGCGGCGCCGTGGCCGACGAATCCGACGCAGGTCTCGACGGGCAGAGGCGGCCGTCCGAGTTCGTCCAGCAGCGCGTTGGCGGCCGCCGCGAGCGTGGGGGCGGAATGGACGAGGGTGCCGTCGAGATCGAAGATCAGCCGCGCCGTCACGCCTGCTTCCATTTGATCGAGCAGCCGATCGACGGCGTCTGGTCCGCCGGCCCGCGTCCCGTCGCCGCGATCATCTCCATCGCCTCGTGGAGATCCCTCCGCGCGCCGGGCCGCGCCTCCCGTCCGGCGTCGTCGAAGCGGCCCCGGTACCGGAGCGCGAGCGCGGCGTCGAATCCGAAGAAGTCGGGCGTGCATCTGGCGTCGTAGTCACGCGCGACGTCCTGGCTCTCGTCATGGAGATACGGAAACGGAAGATCGTGCGCGCGCGCGAAGTCGCCCATCCGGCCGAAACCGTCGGCGGGATGGGAGCCGGCGTCGTTCGAGCAGATCGCCGCCATCCCGACCCCGATCCCGCGAAGCGCCCGTCCCTCCTCCGCCAGACGGTCGATGATCGCGAGAACGTAGGGGCAGTGGTTGCAGATGAAGACGATCACGAGACCTTTCGGACCGCGCAGCGTCCCGGGCGACCAAACGATCCCGTCGGTGTCGGGCAGCGCGAAGGGCGCCGCGGGCCAGCCGAGAGGACGCCCGTCGGAGGGGGTCGCGCTCATGCGTCCGGCGCTCCCGCGAGCGCCGTCAGATCGTCCGGGCTTCCGATCGGGGTCGCCTCGACCGCGGCCGGCGCCGGAACGCCCGCCAGACAGAGGCGCGCGGCGCCGATCTCGGCGGCGAGCCACGCGGCGAGCCCGATCGGGTCGGAGGCGTCGGCCTGCGGTTTCACGACGGCGTCCATGACCATCTTGCCGGGCGCCCAGACGGGATGGCGTCCGTGCTTGAGGGCCCAGTCCAGCTCCGTGCGCGACGCGACGACCTCGAAGCGGGGATCGCGCTCGACCAGACGCCAGGCGTCCTGCTCCATCGCCAGCAATCCGATGCGACGGCGCGGCGCGCCCGTCCCGCCCGAATGCGCCTCGGACGGCTCGACGCAGACGATCGCGGGACGGTCGAGACGCGCGAGGGCGTCGAGCCATCCGGTCCCGGCCAGCGCCGCCTGCGGCAGATAGACGACCCAAGGTTGCCGCCGGTCGGGCTCGGGGCCGGCCGCGGAGACGGTCCGGAGCCTCGGCGCCGCGTCATCGACGCGCGCGCGCACGATCTCCACGCCGAGCGAGCCGGGGATCCTGTCGAGCTTCTCGATTCGGACGAAAACCCGCAGCGCGCGCGGATCGGCGAGACATCGGCGCGCCACGCGCTCCGCCAGCGTCTCGAGAAGGTTAATGCGCTCGGCGGCCAGTTCCGCCTCCACCGCCTCGGTGATCGTGTCGTACGAGATCACCTTGTCGACGTCGTCATCCTGGGCGGCCGTGTGGTGGGAGACCTCGAGCACGATGTTGAACCGTATCCGCTGCGCCACGCCGCGTTCGGAGGAGAAAGCGCCGATTTCCACGGTCCTGGTGTAGTCGCGGACCGAGATCCGGTCGGGCAGGCTCCCGATCGCGGTCGCGGCGGCCCGCTCGTGCGGCATGCCGAAGGCCATCGCTGTCTCGTCCATGGTTCCCGTCCCGCTGTCGCCCCCCGTGATACCCCCGGGCGTCTCCGCCCGCAATATCGGGCCGGGTGCGGTTAACCCTGACCCGCGACGGAGGCCGGATTCCGCCCGTCCGTTAAGCCCCGCCAAACCCGCCCCGCCGATCCTCGTCCACGGGTAGACGCGCCGGCCGGGGGAATCCCGGAAATCCGGCCGTCACCGCGGAAACAGCTGGAGGACGAGATGCGCAACGCGGTCAATGGAGTATTCGCGACCGTCGTCGTACTGATGACGGTCATCTCATGGCACGGAGCCGGCGCGGCCGACGTGCCGAGCAGGCTCAATCAGCCCATCACGGGGAAGATCGACCAGCAGCTCTTCGACGAGGCGGTGCTGATCTATTCCAACGCGGTCCGCAAGGCGAACGGGCGGCCGCCGCTCCAGCGGGATCCGGCCCTCTCGAGAGCCGCAGCGGATCACGCGCGCAACATGGCGCGGCTCAGGACCCACTCGCACGAGTTGCCGGTCCGGGGGCAGAAATATCTCAGACAGCGGATGGAGCGCGTCTCGGTGCGTTTCCGCCTCGCCGCCGAGAACATCGCGATGGACAAGGTCTACCGCCTTCTGGGCCGCCCGATCGCGGCGGGATATTCGGGGTGTGACTTCACCTACGGCGACACGAAGACCCACGTGCCGATCCATACCTATGCGAGCCTCGCCAAGCAGGTCGTCGACCGGTGGTTCAAGTCTCCCGGCCACAAGAAGAACCTGCTCAATCCCAAATTCCGGCGCATCGGAAGCGGTGTCGGGATCGACCCGAGCGGACCGGCCTGCGGAGACTTCTATCTGGCGCAGAACTTCGCGGACTGACCGGGGCGGCTCAGCGCTGCGCCACGCGCGTGCCGCTGCGGAAGAACACGTGGGCGCCGATGGCAGCGGTCCGCGTCATCTGCCGCGACCAGCGAGGGTTGACGTAGGTGGCGTGGAAATAGGTCGCGCCGGAGGTGACCACGCGCTCGCGGCCCGATAGCATGAGCGAGGCCAGCTTCTCGGAGCGGTCGCGCGCGACGCCGGCCGCCATGGAGTCGGATCGTCCATCGCAGGCATAGGAGAACTGGCAGGACCTGCCGGTCCCGGCTCCCTGGTTGGTGACGGCGCAGACCGAATTCGGAAAGCGCCTGTCGTCGACCCGGTTGAGGATCACCTCGGCCACCGCGATCTGGCCTTCGAGCGGCTCGCCGCGCGACTCGAAATAGATCGCCGTCGCGAGACATTTCCACTGTTCGCCGCCGTCCGCGGCCGGAAGCGCGTCAAGAACGCTCCGGCTCAGACGCGCGGGCGCGCCGCGCGACGCGACGGTGACGCCCGACGAGCGCGGCTCAGGCCGGGACGCGGCGGCCAGCGACCTGATCCGCGACGCGGTCGCGCCGTCCGACAGCGCGCGCTCCGGTCCCACCACCGCGAGGATCCTCTCGTCGCGGCTCTGCGGACGCGCGTCCGCGGCGGCGGTGGCGTCGATGAACGGAGGGGCTGACCAGAACATCCCCGCCGCGAGAATGGACGGAAAAAGTTTCATCAGAAGCCCGTCTGCGGCCCTACCAAGGCGGATTCCCATGCGTTTTCCAGTGCCTAACCGCTTTTCCCGAGTCCGCAGGCGAGCGGAACGGGTGAATGAAGTGTTAAGGCCGTTTCGCAGACCGCCGCGAACGGAGTCCAGCCGACCGAAAATATCGGCGGATTGTCGCCAATCGCGGAATGATCATCGGGCGGTTACTTGAGATGAAAGCGGCTATGTTTCATCAGTTTGAGCCGTGATATTCAAGCCGATGTCCGGACCCGCCTGTCCGAATGGAGCCGTCGCTGTCGAGGAGCCTCCACCCGGGGCGGCAAGTGTCCGGGATGGTGGACGAATCGAATCCGCCGGATCGCGGCCCTGAAAATCAGGACGCGACCGGCCCGGCTCCGCCGGACAGGATCGCCGCCTGGGCCGCGGCCAGACGCGCGATCGGGACCCTGAAGGGCGAGCAGGACACGTAGTCGAATCCGGCGAGGCGGCAGAACCGGATCGCGCCGGGATCCCCGCCATGTTCGCCACAGAGGCCGAGGACGATTCCGGGGTTCCGCGCGCGCGCCCGGTTCGCGGCCATGACCAGAAGCTCCCCCACGCCCTCGACGTCCAGAGTCCGGAACGGATCCTCGGCGAACACTCCCAGCCGGACATAGTCGCGCATGAACTGGCCGGCGTCGTCCCGGCTCAGGCCGTAGGTCATCTGGGTCAGATCGTTGGTGCCGAAGCTCATGAAGGCGCAGGATTCGGCGATGTCGCCGGCCCGGAGGGCGGCGCGCGGGGTCTCGACCATCACGCCGACACGGTAGGCGAGCCGCGCGCGGCGCTCCGACATCACCGCCTCGGCCACGGCGTCGATCCGCGCCCGCGCGATCTCCACCTCCCGGTTCGCGGAGACCAGCGGCAGCATGATCTCGGGGACGACGGGATCGCCCCCGCCGCCGTTCACCTCCACCGCCGCCTCGAAGATCGCGCGCGCCTGCATGTCGTAGATCTCGGGGACGGAGATCCCGAGCCGCACGCCGCGCCGTCCGAGCATCGGGTTGGTCTCCGCGAGCAGCGCCGCCCGTTCCCGGACTTCCTCGACGTCCAGACCGGCGCTGGTCGCGAGATCGTCCAGTTCCTCGGCGGACCTGGGAAGGAACTCGTGGAGCGGCGGATCCAGGAGCCGGATCGTGACCGGCATCCCCCGCATGCTCGCGAACAGTTCGGCGAAGTCCGCGCGCTGCATCGGCAGCAGTTTCTCGAGGGCGGCGGCGCGCTCCTCGGCGGTCCGCGCGAGGATCATCCGCCGCATCGCCGCGATGCGGACCGGATCGAGGAACATGTGCTCCGTGCGGCAGAGGCCCAGCCCGTCCGCGCCGAAGCGGCGCGCCGCGTCGGCCTCGGCGGGCGTGTCGGCGTTGGCCCGCACGGCCATGTCGCGCTCCGCGTCCGCCCAGTCCAGCAGGTCGGCGAGCGCGCCGCCCATTTCCGGAGGAACTTTGGCGGGCGATCCCGCGAGGATCTCCCCGCGCGTGCCGTCCAGCGTGACGACGTCGCCTGCGCGCAGCGTCCGTCCCCCGGGGGCAGTGAGGATCCTTCGCCCGGCGTCGAGCCGCAGGTCGCCCGCCCCGACGATGCAGGGCAGCCCGATCCCGCGCGCGATCACCGCCGCGTGGCTGCTCATGCCGCCGCGCAGCGTCAGGACGCCGCTGGCGGCGTGCATGCCGCGGATGTCCTCCGGGCTGGTCTCGGGACGCGCCAGGATGACCGCCTCGCCCCGGGCCGCGGCGCTCTGGGCCTCGAGAGACGTGAAGACGAGGCGGCCGGTCGCCGCTCCGGGGCTGGCGGCGAGACCGGCGCCGAAGACGTCGCGCGCCGCCGAAGGATCGACCCGGGGATGGAGGTGCTCGACGAGGCCCTGCGGCGCGACGCGCAGCAGGGCCTCGCGCCGGCCGATCGTTCCGCGCTTCGCCAGATCGACGGCGATGCGCACGGCCGCGCGGGCCTCGCGTCGGGCGGGCGTCGCGTCGATAACCCGGAAGCCGCCGTCCGCCCCCAGGACGAAGCGGAGCCGGAAGGCGTCGCGGAGCCCGGCCGACGCCGTGTCCACGGCGGCCCCGAGCGCCTCGAGGACGTCGCCCGGAAGCGCCGACAACCCGTGCCGTCCGTCCCCGTCCGTCAGGATGCCCTCGACGGACGGGGCTCCGGATCTTCTCCGAGACGGCCTGGATCTCCCCGACGCCGCGCGACGCGTCCGCGAGCGCCTGGACGATCAGACCCAGCCCCGCCTCGCGCGGCGCGCCCCTGGCCTCGCGCAGGATGCGCGCGGTCGGGGCGGTCCATGCCCGCGCCATGGCGAGCGCGGCCGCCTCGAGCCCCGCGGAGGAGCCCCCGGCATCCGACGCGCGATGCGGGTCGAGTCCGGGCACGGCCCTCGGTCCCGCCCATCCGCGCGATTCCGGGCTGCTCCGGAGCGCGAGCGGGCCCGGACCGCAATCGATCTCCGGCATCCGGCCGCTCTCGGCGAGGTTCCGCACGAAGTCGAAGGACAGGGCCACGCCCGGAGGGACGGGCAGGCCGAGCGCCGTCAGACGCGCGAGTTTCGCCGCGCGCATGCCGAAGCGGTCGGCGCGCACGGCCGCGCCCGAGGCGAGGTCGATCACGTCTTCGGCGGGCGCGCGCTGGTCCGGACCGGTCTGCATTGCGCTGCAGCATAGCGGCGCGGCGAGGCCCGCGCCAACGGAAACCGTCAGCCGCCCTCGACGGCGGAGAAGACGGCCACGCGGTTCATCACCGAGCGGATGCGGTGGAGCAGGCAGAGCCGGTTGCGCCGGACCATCGGCGCGTCGGCGTTGACCACCGTCGTCTCGAAGAACGCGTCGATGGGCGCGCGCAGGGCGCTCAGCGCCGTCATGGCGGCGGCGAAATCCTCCGCCTCGAGGGCCGGTCCGATCGCCGCCTCGGCGGCGTCGAGCGCGGAGAAGAGCGCCTTCTCGGCCTCGGTCTCGGCGAGCTTCGGGTGCGGGTCGAGCGAATACTCCACGCCGTCCTTCTTCTCCTCCGCTTCGAGGATGTTGACCGCGCGCCGGTAGCCGGCGAGCAGGTTCGCGCCCTCGTCGGTCGAGACGAAAGCCTGGAGCGCCCGGACGCGGGCGACGAGAAGCACGAGGTCGTCCTGGCCGCCGAGCTGGAACGCCGCGTCGATCACGTCGTGGCGGATGCCCTCGTCGCGGAGGTGGACTTTGAGGCGGTCGGCGAGGAATACGAGGAGATCGAAAGTTCTCGCATCGTAGCCATTCGAGACTATGTCCGTTTTGCGCCAACCAAATGCAGAACCGAGCTGCCAACCGCCAACCTTGCTCTTCTTTTGGGTTGATGCAGCCTGCAGTGACGATCCAACGACCGGCAGGTGATCATTGATCACTGGGAGAAGCCTCATTCGGAAGCCCGATCCCACGAGCAGTCCGGATCACCCCCAGCGCTGCCCGCCGCAGCGCGAACGGATCCTTCGAGCCGGTCGGCTTCTCGTCGATCGCCCAGAAGCCGGTCAGCATGTCGATCTTGTCCGCCAGAGCCACGGCCACCGAGACCGGCGCGGTCGGGACGGCGTCCGACGGGCCGAGCGGCGAATAGTGTTCGGCCGCCGCGGCCGCCACGGCCGGATCCTCGCCGGCCGCGAGGGCGTAGTATTTGCCCATCACGCCTTGGAGCTCGGGGAACTCGTAGACCATCTCGGAGGCGAGATCGGCCTTGGCGAGGCGCGCGGCGCGCTCGGCGAGGTCGGGATCGGCGCCGACCGACGGCGCGATCTCGCGGGCGAGCGCGGCGATGCGGGCGATGCGTTCGCCCTGCGAGCCGAGTTTGTTGTGGAAGGTGACGGCGTCGAGCCTGGCGGCCATGTCCTCCAGCGGCACGCGGAGGTCGTTCTCCCAGAAGAACTTCGCGTCGGACAGGCGCGCGGCGAGCACCCGGGCGTTGCCGGCGAGGATCGTGGCGCCGTCGTCCGGCGTCTCGCGGTTGGCGACGACGATGTAGCCGACGATGCGCCCCGACGCCGGATCGCGGACCGAGAGGAACTTCTGATGCTCGCGCATCGAGGTCTGGAGCACCTCGGGCGGCAGGTCGAGGAACGCCGCGTCGATGCGGCCCATCAGCGTCACGGGCCATTCGACGAGCCCCGAGATCTCGGCCAGAAGCCGCGCGTCCTCGACGACCTCCAGGCCCTGGGCGAAGGCGAGCTGCGCCGCGTCGTGCCGGATGCGCTCGGCCCGCTCGGCGGGGTCGAGAACGACCTTGGCCTTCAGGAGCTTCGCGGCGTAGTCCTCGAAGGACGTGACCTCGAACGGTTCCGGGGCCATGAAGCGGTGCCCGCGCGTGCTGTCGCCCGAAGCGATGCCGTCGATCTCGAACGGCACGATATCCGCGCCCGTCTCGTCGCTCAGCACGCAGAGGATCGACTGCAGCGGGCGGACCCAGCGGAGGCTTCCCGCGCCCCAGCGCATCGATTTCGGCCAGGGAAAGCCGCGCACCGCCTCGTCGACGGTCTCGGCCACGATCTCCGCCGCCGGGCGGCCCGGCCGGGTGGTCACGGCGAACCAGGTCTCGGCCTTCTTGTCCGCCCTGACTTCCAACTGGTCCCTCGTCAGGCCGGTCGATCTGAGGAAACCATCGAGGGCGGCGTCCGGCGCGCCGACGCGCGGACCCTTGCGCTCCTCGCGCATGTCGGGCGAGCGGGCGGTCAGATCCGACAGCGCCAGCGTCAGGCGACGGGGCGTCGCGAAGGCCGCCGCGTGAGCGTAGGTCAGGCCCCGCTCGACCAGACCGTCGGTGACGAGGCGGCGCAGATCCTCCGCGGCCTTCGCCTGCATCCGGGCGGGGATCTCCTCGGAAAACAGCTCAAGGAGCAGGTCTGGCATGGGAGAACTCCGGTCGCTGCGGCGGGGTCACCGCAAACAGCAGGCGCGCCGCGAGGTCAAGGCCCGATCAGAGCGGACCGAAGACCGAGGAACCCGTCGCGCGGGCCAGTTCCTCCAGCGCCTTGCCCGCGAGCAGGGAATTGCCCTTCTCGTCGAGACCCGGACACCACGCGGTCGCGGCGGCGACGCCCGGCAGGATCGCCAGCATGCCGCCCCCGACGCCGCTCTTCGAGGGGACGCCCACCCGGAACGCGAACTCGCCGGAGGCGTCGTATTGCCCGCACATCGTCATCAGGGCGTTGATCCGGCGCGCCCGGTCGGGCGTGACGACGGGATGGTCGGGGCCGCCGATGTAGCCCGACGACGCGAGATAGCGCCCGGCCATCGCCAGCTGCCGGCACGACATCGCGATGGCGCAATGTCCGAAATAGACGTCGAGAACCCGTTCGACGGGGTTCGTCAGATTGCCCTCGGCCAGCATGAAATTCGCGAGCGCGCGGTTGCGCGAGCCCGTCCTGTCCTCGGACCTCGCGACGCCCGCGTCGATCCCGATCGACGCGTCGTCGGCCAGGTGACGGCAGAAGTCGAGGATCTCGTCGAGCGCCTCCTTCGAGGACCGGCCGCCGAGCACGACGTCGGTCACCACGATGGCGCCGGAATTGATGAACGGATTTCGCGGCTTTCCGTGCTCGTGTTCCAGCTGCACGATGGAATTGAACGGATCCCCCGACGGCTCCCGCCCGACGCGCGCCCAGAGATCCGCGCCGGCCTTCTCGAGCGCGAGCGTCAGGGTGAAGACCTTCGAGATGCTCTGGATCGAGAACGGGACGTCGGCGTCGCCGGCGGAGACCGGGTCCCCCTCGACCGGCACGACCGCGATGCCGAACCGGTCGATGTCGACTTCCGCGAGCTCGGGGATGTAGTCCGCCCGCGCGCCGCGCTCGGTCTCGGAGGCCATGCGACGGGCGATGTCGTCCACCACCTCCTGGAGATCGACCTCGACCGCGCGCGCTTTGGGTCTCGCGGGGGATCCCGTCATTTCCAGATGTTCCGGTCGATGCCGTCGCCCAGTTCGGGGAACTCGTCGACGTTGAAACGGGGTTCCCTGCCCTCGCGGCGCTGCCCGAAATAGTCGCGCGTCAGTTTGACGACGGTGCCGGACAGGAGGATGACGGCGACGAGGTTGATGACCGCCATGAGGCCCATGGCCGCGTCGGCGAAATTGAACACGGTCGCGACGGTCTGCGCCGCGCCCCAGACGACCATCGCGAGGCTCGCGAGCCTCAGGACGATCAGCGAGACCTTCCCGTCCAGTCCGAGGAAGGTGACCGCGTTCTCGGCGTAGGAATAGTTTCCGAGGATCGAGGTGAACGCGAAGAAGAAGATCGCGACCACGATGAACCAGGTCCCGGCGACGCCGATATGCGCGTTCATCGCCTGCTGCGTCAGGAGCATGCCCGTGGCGGCGTCCGGACCGCCGTTCGGGACGTAGACGCCCGACAGCAGGATCATCAGCGCCGTCGCCGTGCAGACGAGGATGGTGTCGATGAAGCAGCCGAAGGCCTGGACGAGGCCCTGGCTCGAGGGGTGGTGCGGCTGCGGCGTGGCGACCGCGGCGATGTTCGGCGCCGAGCCCATGCCGGCCTCGTTCGAGAAGAGGCCGCGCTTCACGCCGTTGAGCAGGGCGGCGGTCATGCCGCCGGCGATGCCGCCCGCGGCCTCGTTCATACCGAAGGCGCTCGAGACTATGAGCCAGAGGGTCGCCGGAACCTCGGTGATGTTCAGCAGCATCACGATGACGGCCATGAGCAGATAGGTTCCGGCCATGACCGGAACGAGCAGTTCCGCGACCTTGGCGATCGAGCGGATGCCTCCGAAGATCACCACGCCGGCGAGAATCGCCACCCCGATTCCGACGCCCAGTTTCGGCAGTCCCGTCGCGCCCGAGAACGCCTCGGCGATGGAGTTGGACTGCACGGCGACGAAGACGAGCCCGAAGGCGAGGATGAGGCAGACGGAGAAGATGGATCCGGCCCAGGGCGCGTTCAGGCCCCTCGCCATGTAGAAGGCCGGACCGCCCCGATACTGGCCGTCCCTGGTGGTGATCTTGTAGAGCTGCGCGAGGGTGCTTTCCGAATACGCGGTCGCCATTCCGACGAGGGCGACCATCCACATCCAGAAGATCGCGCCGGGTCCTCCGAGCGTCAGGGCGACGGCGACGCCCGCCAGGTTGCCGGTTCCGACCCGCGACGCGAGGCTGATCGTAAGCGCCTGGAACGGGGAGATCCCGGCCTTGTCGGCCGTCCGCGACGAGACGATCCCGCGGATCATCTCTCCGAAATGGACGATCTGCAGCGCGCGCAGACGTATCGTGAAATAGAGGCCCGCCCCGAGAAGTCCGTAGATCAGCAGATAATCCCAGAGGAGGGTATTGACCGCTCCGATCACGGCGTCCATCGCGCTGCCCCCCGTCTCGGGCCGACGATCCGCCTCGAACCGCCCGATCCCGGCCTCGTCGAGTCCCGGGTCCGCAGGGCCGGGAACTCACGATTTCGTCAACGTTTGCATCATGAGGGATGTCCGATCAACCGGGAATGCGGTTCGGACCGCGACGTTCCCGGCCGTCGCCGTTTCCGTTGACCGGCGAGACGACTGATGCTCTAGTCGGTTTCCGCGGTCGGACGGCCGCGGCGCTGAACGGGCGCGAGAAAAGCCCGGAAGCGCAGAACGGGAGGGAGACGCGCCACGGCGGACCGCGATACGCGAGGCCGCCGGAGCGTCCGTTTCGCCTCCAACCACAGGGAGCTGACGAACGATGGCTGACAGACTGATCCAAGACCCCGAAGCGCTCGCGGAGATCGCCCGCGAGGGCGCGACCCGGCGGGACGTGTTCAAGACGATGGGCGCGACCGCGGTCGGAGCCGCCCTCCTCGCCAGCGCCGGGTTCGACCCCGCCCTCGCGCAGGAGCTCAACGCCTCGGAAAAACCGCTCAAGGCGGCGTTCTCGAACGCGGGTCTCCAGGCGACGTGGTGCGCGCAGGGCAAACAGGCGGCGGAAGCCTGGGGCAAGCTGATGAACGTCGACGTCACCTGGTTCGACGGCGAGCTTTCGGCCACGAAGCAGCGCGCCTCGATCGACAACATGGCGGCCCAGGACTGGGACTTCGTGGCGATCCAGACTTTCGGCATCGGCACGCTGACCGACCCGATCCAGAAGATGATCGACAAGGGCATCCCGGTCATCGCGATGGACACGCTGGTGGCGCCTCCGGGCACCATCGACATCACGACCTTCATCGCGCCCGACAACGTCATGATGGGCGCGGCCGTGACGCAGCAGCTGATGGACGCCATCGGCGGCAAGGGCAACGTGGTGATGACGCAGGGCGCGCTCGGCCATTCGGGCGCCCAGGGCCGCGCGCAGGGCTTCAGGCAGGTCGTCGCGAACTATCCGGACGTGGTCGTGGTCGACGAGCAGCCGGCCGACTGGGACGTGACGAAGGTGGCGCGGATCTGGGATTCGGTGCTCACCCAGAATCCCGAGATCGCCGGCGCGTTCTTCCACAACGACGACATGGCGCTCGCGGCGCACAACGTGATGAAGGCGAAGGGCCGCGAGGGCATCGTCATCGCCGGCGTCGACGCCATGCCGCCGGCGGTGAACGCGGTTCTCGACGGCGTGATGCTGACGACGGTGCGCAACCCGTCGTCTCGTATCCACGGCTGGTCGGTCGCGGCGGGCGTCGCGGCGGTCGCGGGTTCCGAAATCCCGGACTACATCCTCGCGGACGGCCCGGTCATCACGGCCGAGACCGCGCCCGGCCAGCTCTGGCTGCAGAAGAACTTCCTGATGTGATCGCGGGACGTGCGGTCGAATGAAGCGGGCGGGGGCGGCGAGACGCCCCTGCTCGAACTCCGTGGCATCTCGAAGCATTTCGGCGGCGTCGCGGCCCTAAGCGACGTCGATTTCACGTTGCGCCGGGGCGAGATACACGGCCTCGTCGGAGAGAACGGCGCCGGAAAATCCACGACGATGAAGATCATCGCGGGCGTCCACGTCGACTACGAGGGCGCGATGCTGATCGAGGGGCGAGAGACGCGCCTCAAATCGCCGCGCGACGCGCTCGACCAGGGCGTCGGGATGGTCCACCAGGAGCTCTCCGTGGTCCCGGATCTGACGGTGGCCGAGAACGTGTTTCTCGGAAAGCACCCCCTGACCGCGGTCGGCACGGTGGATTGGGGGCGGATGAACGCGGAGGCCCGCAAGCTGATCGCGAGTCTCGGGCTCGACATCGATCCGAGCACGCGGATGAGCGCCCTGCCCGTCGGGCTGCAGCAGCTCGTCGAGCTGTCGCGGGTGCTGTTCTCCGGAGCGCGCATCCTCATTCTCGACGAGCCGACATCGGCGCTGTCGCCGCCCGAGGTGGCGCTTCTCTTCGACGTGCTGCGACGGCTGCGCGCCGAGGGGCGCAGCGTGGTGTTCATCTCGCATTTCCTCGACGACGTGCTGGAGATCTCCGACCGCGTGACGGTCTTCCGCAACGGGGAACGCGTGGCGACCGAGGATGCCGCCGGCCTCGACAAGAACGCGCTCATCGAACACATGATCGGCCGGGGCTCGGCCGGCATGCACATGGGCGAGACCGCCGATCTCAAGGGTGACGACGCGCGGCCGATCGTCATGTCGGTCAGGGACGGCACGCTCGGACGCGCGCTCGACCACTTCTCGATCGATCTGCGCGCGGGCGAGATCACCGGGGTCTACGGCTTCATGGGCTGCGGCCAGATCGAACTGGCGCGGGCGCTTTTCGGCAAGCTGCATCTGAGCGGCGGGTCGATGACGCTCGACGGCGCGCCGGTGCGGCTGGGATCGACGGCGGCGGCGCGGCGGGCGGGGATCGCGTTCCTGCCCGAAAGCCGCCGGATGATGCTGTTTCCGACCGAGCCGGTCTACAAGAACGTCTCGATCTCGATCCTCGACCGGATCAGCCGCGTGATGCTGCGCCCCGGCCGCGAGCGCGAGATCGCGGGCCGCCACGCCAAGGATCTCCAGATCCGGCCTCCAAGGACGGACATCGCGCTGGGGTCGCTGTCGGGCGGCAACCAGCAGAAGGTGGCGCTCGCCAAATGGCTCACGCATCTGCCCAAGGTGCTGATCCTGTCGGAACCGACGCGCGGCATGGACGTGGGCGCCAAGGAGGACGTGATCCGCATCCTCAAATCGCTGCGGGACCGGGGCGTGGCGATCCTCGTGCTCTCGACCGAGCCCGAGACGATCCTGACCCTCGCAGACCGCGTGACCGTGATGAGAAAAGGCGCGGTCAGCCGAAGCTTCTCGAACGGCCGGATCGAGAAGTCCGACCTTCTCGCCGCCGCGTGACCGGCCAAATCCACGGAAAGACCCGAAATTGACCCACGACGACACCCTTCCCCGGCGCGGCGGATTCCGCGCGTTTTTCGCGGACCAGCTCCGCAACATCGCCCCGGTCTTCACGCTTCTGGTGCTCGTGGTGTTCTTCGCGCTGGCGAGCCCGTCGTTCCTGACCGTCACGAACATGATGAACATCATGAGCCAGGTGTCGCTCACGGGGATCATCGCGGTCGGGCTGACCTTCGTGATCCTGACGGCGGAGATCGACCTCTCGGTGGCGGCCGTCGCGAACGTCGTCGGCATCACGGTCGCCTATTTCACGATGCAGCCGGATTACGTGAACATCGCCAACATCCCCCTGCCCGGCCTGATCGCGGTGGTCCTGACGCTGCTCAGCGCGGCGGCGTTCGGGTGCCTGACGGCGTTCGGGGTGACGGTGATCGGCATCCCGTCCTTCATCATGACGCTGGCGGTGATGCAGATCGCCAACGGGGTGTCGGCGCTTCTGGTGCGGGGGCAGATCGCCTACAACTATCCCGAAATCATCACCTATCTGGGATCGGGGTCGATCTTCGGCATCCGCTGGACGATCATCATCCTGATCCTGTTCCTCGCGGTCGCGCATTTCGTGCTGACCTACACGCGGTTCGGACGCTACGTCTACATGGTCGGCGGCAACCGGGAGGCGGCGGAGTATTCCGGGGTGAACGTCAAGGCGATCATCGCCTCGGTCCTGATCATCGGCGCGATGTGCTCGGGCATCGCGGGGATGCTGGGCGTGGCCTATTTCGGCTCGGCGCAGCAGAACCAGTTCGACGATTACCTTCTCGACGCGATCGCCGCCGTGGTGGTCGGCGGCACGAGCCTGTTCGGCGGAAGGGGCGGCATCGGCAACACCATCGTCGGGCTCCTGGTGCTGGGGGTGCTGAACAACGGGCTGGATCATATCCAGATCGACAGCTTCCTGAAGATCCTGATCCGGGGGCTGATCCTGCTGCTGGCGCTGGTGGTCAACGTCTATGCACAGGTGCTGCGCGAGAAGGGGCCGGCGACGGATTGAACGCTCGCTGCGCGGGGTCCACGCGTGAACCTCGGTCAAGCCTTTGATTTCAGGACGGTAACAAGAGTTAACATCGTAAAGTCCAGGTTAATGGCGGGCGAGCGTCCCCGCGGCCCGCTCCGCCGCGGCGAGCGCGCCTTCCAGAAACCCGCCATCCGTCGTGGCGGTCTCGGTGGACGCGAACAGCAGCCGGCCGTCCCAGAGCCCGCCCAGGGCGCGCGGCATCCCGTAGGCCGGATGCGACGTCGGGGGCGCGAGATCGGCCGGCGTCGAGGTTTCCGGGCTTCGCGCCCAGTCCTCGAGAAGGACGGCGCGCGGGTCGGCGGCTTCAGGCCCGAACAGGCGGGCGAGTTGCGACGTCGCGGCGGCTTTGAGCGCGTCGCAGCGCCCGTCGCGGCGCTCAGGGGGGACGCCGACGAAGCCGAAGAGAGCCGCGCCGTCGCCCGCCGGGTCGCAGGCGTCGTGAATCTCCACGAGCGGGCCCCGGCGGCTCATCGCGTCGCCTGAGAGCCCGGCCCGCCGCCAGAACGGCGCGGGATAGACCGCGACGACCTTGGCCTGGCCCGCCATCCAGGTCGGTATCCCGCGCAGCGCGGCATGGGCCGCCGGCGGCAGGGCCGGGTGGAACGCGAGATCCGCGGCGACGCGCGGCGGCAGGGCGAGGGCCACGCGGGAGGCCCGGACGGACGTGCCGTCCGAAAGCGTGGCGGTGACGCGGTCGCCGTCGCGCAGGGCGGTCAACGCGATCCCGCTCCGCAGGCGATCGGGGTCGAGCGTGGCGGCCAGCGCTCCGGTGAGCGCGGCCATGCCGCCGTGAACGCGGAGCGACCCGGCCATGGGCGATCCGGCGCCGCGCGAGACGGTCGCCGTCGGCCTCCTCGAAGAGCGTGTCGCCGGCGGCGTGCTGTCGGAAGACGGGGATCAGGAAGCGGCGCGCCAGCGCCGCCATACGGGTCTGACCCGGCCAGAACCAGGATGGACCGAGATCGAAGGTCGCGCCGCCGATCCGGGCTGATTTCACGCGGCCGCCGAAACGGTCGCGCGCCTCGACGAGACGCCAGTCGGCGCCCGCTTTCTGGAGCGCGTCCGCGAGCGCGAGGCCGGCGAGACCGCCCCCCGCGATCAGGATGTCCGTCTCCATGCGGCTCAGGGCGCGGGCGCCCGCACGTCGGTCAGATGGCCGGTCTTGGTCCAGACGCGCGCGCCCTCGGGTCCGGCCGCGGCGTCGAGCCGCGCGCCGGGCGGCAGACGCAGCCACGACAGGCGGCGGAGCGTGTCGCGCGCCTCGTCGAAGCCGCCCTCCAGCACGAGGAACTCGCCGCCGCCGGGCAGGTCCCGCGCGACGCGCGCGCCGGGCGCCCAGGTCTCGATCCGCACGGTTTCGCGCATGTCCCCGAACAGCGTCGCCGCGGAGACGCCTGGACCGGCCGGCCCCGGCGCCTCGTCGGGCATGAAGGTCCGCACGCGGGTCCTGTCGTGGGGATCGAACTGCCAGAGCTTGACGAAGATGACGCAGCCCGGCTCGGAGCCGGGCGTGTGGGAGGATGTCGGCGGGTTCCGGACGTAGGTTCCCGCCGGATAGTCGCCATGCTCGTCCTGGAAGACGCCTTCGAGGACGATGAATTCCTCGCCGCCGCCATGCGTGTGCGCGGAGAAGCGCGATTCCGGGGCGTAGCGGACGATGCTGGTGGCGCGGGCCACCTCGTCGCCGATCCGGTCGAGCATGCGCCGGTCGACGCCGGGCATCGGCGACGGCGTCCAGTCGAGCGCGTCCGCGTGCACGAGCGCGCGGGCGGTGAAATCGGCGTTCAGGTCCATGATCGGTTCCTCTCGGCGGGCCTCCGATCTACCGACGCCCGCGGCGGAACGCCAGAGCGCGCGGCCCGGCGATTTTCGACGTGTGGCGTCCGGTCGCGCGTGGTAACCGGACGGCATGAGACAGCTTCCCTCCCCCGACGAGATCCTCGCATGGCTGCGGGACAATCCGACGCTGACGAACAAGCGCGACATCGCGCGGGCGTTCGGCATCAAGGGCCAGGCAAAGGTCGAGCTGAAACGCATGCTGGCCGAGATGGCCGCCGACGGACGGATCGAGAGGAAGCGGCGGCGGGCGCGTCCGGCGGGCGATCTGCCGCAGGT
Organism: uncultured Alphaproteobacteria bacterium; assembly: GCA_963798765.1. Taxonomy (GTDB): domain Bacteria; phylum Pseudomonadota; class Alphaproteobacteria; order Rhodobacterales; family Rhodobacteraceae; genus Amaricoccus. The sequence goes on from CAWCUP010000027.1 coordinate 93,838, forward strand.
GCTGGTGCTGCGGGTGACGGGGCCGGATGCGGAGGGCGATCTCTGGGCGGCGCCGGCGGAATGGGACGGCGAGGACGACGCGCCCCGTGTGCTGGTGCTGACGCGGAAGGACGATCCGGCGCTCGGGGCCGGGGACCGGCTGCTGGGGCGGCTGACGCCGCTCGAGGGACCGGACGCGCCGCTGGCCGCGCGGGTGATCCGGCGGATCGGCATGGGGCCGAAGCGGATCCTCGGGATCTATCACGAGGGCGAGGGAGGCGGGCGGATCGCGGCCATCGACAAGAAGACCGACCGCGACTGGCTGGTGGGCGCGGGAGACCGGGCCGGCGCGCGCGAGGGCGAACTGGTCGAGGCGGAACAGGTCGGCGGGGCGCGGGATTACGGTCTGCCGAAAGCGCGGATCGTCGCGCGGCTGGGCGATCCGACGGCGCCGAAATCGGTGTCGCTGATCGCGATCCACGAGCACGGCATCCCGGACGCGTTTCCCGACGACGTCGTGGCGGCGGCCGAGGCGGCGGAGCCGGCGGGGCTCGGGGCGCGGGAGGATCTGCGCGCCCTGCCCCTGATCACGATCGATCCGTCGGACGCGCGCGACCATGACGACGCGATCGCGGCGGCGCCGGACGACGATCCGGCCAATCCGGGCGGGCACGTGGTCTGGGTCGCGATCGCGGACGTGGCGCATTACGTGCGGCCGGGATCGGCGCTCGACCGCGAGGCGCGCAGGCGGGGGAACTCGACGTATTTCCCCGACCGGGTGGTGCCGATGCTGCCCGACGCGCTGTCGGGGGATCTCTGCTCGCTGCACGAGGGGGTGGACCGGGCCTGCGTCGCGGTGCGGCTGACGCTCGACGCGGAGGGGCATGTCAGGGCGCACCGCTTCACGCGGGGACTGATGCGGTCGGCGGCGTCGCTGAGCTACGAGCAGGCGCAGACGGCGGCGGACGGCGCGCCGGACGCGGCGACGGCGCCGCTGATGGAAAGCGTGATCACTCCGCTCTGGGCGGCGTGGCGGGCGGCGCACGGGGCGCGGACGAAACGCGCGCCGCTCAATCTGGAATTGCCGGAGCGCCGGATCGTGCTGGCGGAGGACGGCACGTGTGGAATCGGTCGCGTTCCGCCGGCGCTTCGACGCGCACAGGGTGGTCGAGGATTTCATGATCCTCGCCAACGTCGCGGCGGCGGAGGCGGTGGAGGCCAAGCGGCTGCGGCTGCTCTACCGGGTGCACGAGGAGCCGAGCCCGGAGAAGCTCGACGCGCTGCGCGAGGTGGTGGAGAGCGTGGGGCTGACGCTCGCGAAGGGACAGGTGCTGCAGACGGCGCAGCTCAACCGGCTGCTGGACGGGGTGGCCGGCACCGAGCACGCGGAGATGGTCAACGTCAGCGTCCTGCGGGCGATGACGCAGGCCTATTACGCGCCGGAGAACCTGGGGCATTTCGGGCTCAATCTCGCGCGGTACGGGCACTTCACCTCGCCGATCCGGCGATACGCCGACCTGATCGTCCATCGGGCGCTGATCCGGGCGCATAAATGGGGCGATGACGGGCTGACCCGCGAGGAGGAGGAGGCGCTGGTCGAGACCGGCGAGCACATCTCGATGACCGAGCGGCGGTCGATGATGGCGGAGCGCGACACCAACGACCGGTATCTGGCGGCGTATCTGGCCGACAGGGTCGGGTCGGAGTTCGAGGGCGTCGTCGCGGGGATCGCGCGGTTCGGGCTGTTCGTGAAGCTCGACGAGACGCATGCGGACGGGCTGGTGCCGATCTCGTCGCTGGGCAACGAGTATTTCCGGCACGATCCGGACGCGCAGACCCTGACCGGCGAGAAGTCGCGCCGGGTCATCGGGCTGGGGCAGCGGGTGACCGTGCGGCTCCAGGAGGCGGTGCCGGTGACGGGGGGGCTGCTGTTCGAGCTTCTGGCGGTGGACGGGCGCAACATGCCGACGTCGCGCCGGACGGGATCGGGCGGCGCGCCCCGACGCAAGCTGTCGCAGCGGCGGATCAAGCGTTCCAAGGAGCGCAAGCGCGAGGAGCGCGGGCGCTGAGACATGAGGCGCGCGCGGGCGAGGTGACGGCGCACGCGTGAGCGTCCCAACTGGGACACGCTTCATCGTCTTGGTTTCATTCGGTAAAAGCGTTAACGCCGGAAGCGGCGGTCCGGAGCCCGTCCGGTTCCGCCGTCAACTTCGTGACGCCGATGTCCTGTATTGACAGACAGACCGACCAGTCGGTATGCTGCTTGAAAGGAGAATCTCATGTCCCTGCCCGCCACCGGAACCGACGCCCGATCGAAGCTGCTGGACGCGGCTTTCGGACTCATCCGGCGGCGGGGTTATTCGGGAACCAGCGTCGATGATCTCTGTCGGGCGGCGGGCGTGTCAAAGGGCGCCTTCTTTCACCACTTCCGCGGCAAGGAGGACCTGGCGGCGGCGGCGGCGGATCATTGGTCGGACGTGACCGGAGGTTTCTTCGCGGCGCAGGCGTATCGCCGGCTCGATGATCCCCTGGACCGCGTGCTCGGGTATATCGATTTCCGCAAGGCGATCATCCAGGGCGAGATCCCCGAATTCACCTGTCTCGTCGGGACGATGGTGCAGGAGACGTTCGACGTGAGCCCCGCGATCCGCGACGCCTGCGGGCGCAGCATTTTCGACCATGCCGCGATCATCGAGGCCGACATCGCCGAGGCGATGCGGAAGTACGGCGCGGACGGGACCTGGACGGCCGAAAGCCTCGCGCGCCACACCCAGGCGGTGCTCCAGGGCGCGTTCATCCTGGCCAAGGCGGGTGGCGGCGCGCGGGCGGTCACCGACAGTCTCGACCATCTGAAAAGGTACGTGCGACTGCTGTTCACCGCCAAAAAGGAGCGCGGAAATGACTGAGGATGCGAGAGACCTTGTTTTGCGACGGCACCTGAAGGCTCCGCGCGCCGCGGTCTGGCGCTGCTGGACGGAGCCGGATCTGATGATGCGGTGGTTCACGCCGAAGCCCTGGGAGACGGTCCGGGTCGAGGCGGATCTTCGACCCGGCGGCACGAGCCTCGTCGTGATGCGAAGTCCCGAGGGTGACGAGGTTCCCAACCGGGGTGTCTACCTGGAGATCGTCCCCGGCGAGAAGCTGGTCTTCACCGACGCGTTCACCGAGGCGTGGAGACCGGCGGAGAAGCCGTTCATGACCGCGATCGTCACGCTGGCGGATTCCGGCGAGGGTGGAACGGAATACACGGCGACCGCGCGGCATTGGACGGTCGCGGATCGCGAGGCGCACGAGAAGATGGGGTTCCACGACGGCTGGGGCAAAGCGGCGGACCAGCTCGAGGACGCGGCGGGAAGCCTCTGAGCGAGTGAGAGAAAGCGGAGTTATGCCATGAGGATCTGCATCAATCTCAGTTTCAACGGACAGTGCCGGGACGCCTTCGCGTTCTACGAGAAGGCGCTCGGCGGAAAGATCGGCAGCGTCATGACGTACGCCGGATCGCCGATGGAGAAGGACGTCCCGGCGGAATGGCGCGACAAGGTGATGATCGCGGATATGAGGATCGGCGACATGACGATCATGGGGTCGGATTCTCCGCCGGGATATTATCGCGGGACGCCGCAGGGTTACGACGTGGTTCTGATCGTGGATGATCCGGCGGAGGCGCGGCGGCTCTGGGACGCGCTGTCGGAGGGCGGCACGCCGCAGATGCCGCTGGCCGAGACGTTCTGGTCGCCGGCTTTCGGCATGTGCGCCGATCGTTACGGGACGCAATGGATGATAAACTGCGAGCCGGAAGAGAGCGCCGCATGAGCCGGGGTCGGATGACGCCCGCCGAGGCGAAAGAGGAGGCGGCCGGCCAGCGGTCGCGCATGGAGGAAAAGCGATGACTTACGTCGACGGATTTTTGGCGGCCGTGAAGAATTCAAGGCGGGAGGAGTATCGCGCTTTCGCCGAGAAGTCGGTGGCCATGTTCAGGAGATACGGAGCCGTGCGGGTCGTCGAGACCTGGGCAGACGACGTGCCGGAGGGCGAGGTCACGTCGTTCACGATGGCGGTGAAGCGGGAGGCGGACGAGAGCGTCGTGTTCTCGTGGGTCGCATGGCCGTCGAAGGAGGTTCGCGACGCGGCCTGGGCGAGGATCATGGAGGATTCGGCGATGGACGGCGAAATGCCGTTCGACGGCAAGCGGATGATCCACGGCGGATTTCAGGTGATCGTGGACGGCTGAGCCGGCGCCGCCGGGCCGCGCGGCGCGGCCCGGCGGTCGATCTCAGTTCCCGCCGCCCGTGCCGTCGCGCGACCGGTCCATGTCTCCGTCACGCTCCATGTCCTGGTCCTGGTCGCGGTCACGATCCTGATCGGGCTCGCCGTCGCGGTCCCCGTCCTGAAGCCGGTCCTGATCCCGGTCCCGGTCCAGAAGCGGCGTCACTTCGTCCGACAGGAGTTCGCCCGTGCGGGAATCGTAGACCAGCTCCCGCTGCTGGCCGGCGCTTCGGGCCTCTATCCGCAGGCGGTTGGCCTCGCGCGTCGTCTGGACGACGGTGAAGCCCTGCGCCTCGAGCGTCTGGACGACCGGAGCCAGTCCCGTCTGCGGAAACGCCGCGGAGGCCGCGAGCAGAAACGCCGCGGCCGTGATCGGCAGGTGTCTCGACATATCAATTTTCCCCTTATTCCGAGCCGACATCGCGTCGGCGGACCGGGGATGCATGCCAGACGCGGACGTCCGCCACTTTGACTCAGATCAATTTTACTGAATGCGTTCCGGCGCCGCTCCGGAAACCGGAGACGGCGCCTCAATGCGAATTCAGGCCGCCGCGACCGCGCGCCGCGTCATGACCTTGACCAGATGGGCGCGGTACTCGGACGAGCCGTGCATGTCGCCGATCATCCCGTCGGCGGACGGGGCGTCCAGCGCGTCGACCGCGTCGGCGGAGAAGTCCGACGACAGGGCCGCCTCGGCGTCCGACCAGCGGAAGACGCCCGATTCCGACGCGCCGGTGACCGCCACGCGCACGCCGTCGCCGTATTTCGCCACGAAGACGGCCACGAGCGGGAAGCGGGAGGCGGGCTGGATGAATTTCTCGTAGCGCGCTGCCTGCGGCACCGGGAATTTCACCTCTGTGATGATCTCGCCCTCGTTGAGGTCGGTGGTGAACATGCCCTGGAAGAAATCGTCCGCCGCGATCTGACGATTGTTGGTGACGATCACGGCGTTCGAGGCGAGCGCCGCCGCCGGATAGCAGGCGGAGGGATCGTTGTTGGCGAGGCTGCCGCCGATGGTGCCGCGGTTGCGCACGGCGGGGTCGCCGATGCGGCCGGCGAGAGAGGCGAGCGCGGGATAGGATTTCGCGGCCTCGCGGGCGACGACGGCGTGGACCGTGCCGCCGCCGACGCAGACGCGACCGTCATCGTCGACGCAGACGCCCTTCATCTCGGCGATGCCGGTGAGGCTGACGAGCGTGGCGGGGCTGGCCAGCCGCTGCTTGAGCGTCGGGATCAGCGTCTGGCCGCCGCCGAGCGCCTGGGCCTCGTCATGGGCGAGCGCCGCGGCCGCCGCGTCGATGCTGGTCGGCTTGACGAATTCGAAAGCGTACATGGCGTGTCTCCTTATCCGGCGGCGATGGCGGCCCAGACGCGCGACGGCGTCAGGGGCATGTCGATATGGGCGATGGCGTGGCCGCCCGAGTTGAGCGCGTCGAGCACGGCGTTGACGACCGCCGGCGGCGAGCCGATGGCGCCGGCCTCGCCGCAGCCTTTGACCCCGAGCGGGTTGTGCGTGCACGGGGTCTGGCAGGAATGGTCGACGACGAAATCCGGCACGTCCTTGGCCCGCGGCATGGCGTAGTCCATGTAGGACCCCGACTGGAGCTGACCGTCCCCGTCGAACGTCGCGTTCTCCATCATCGCCTGGCCGATGCCCTGGACGACGCCGCCATGGACCTGGCCTTCGACGATCATCGGGTTGATGACCTTGCCGAAATCGTCCGCCGCCGTGAAGGCGACGATCTCCACATGGCCGGTCTCGGGATCGACCTCGACCTCCGCCGCGTAGGCGCCGGCCGGGAAGGTGAAGTTGGCCGGATCATAGAACGCCGTCTCCTCCAGTCCCGGCTCGATCTCCTCGAGCGGATAGTTGTGGGGCACGTAGGCGGCGAGGGTCACGTCGGCCCAGGGGATGGACCTGTCCGTGCCCGAGACGCTGAACTTCCCGTCCGCGAAGTCGATGTCCTGGTCGGAGGCCTCCATCAGGTGGGCCGCGATCTTCTTCGCCTTGGCGATGATCTTCTCGGTGGCGCGGAACATCGCCGATCCGCCGACGGCGATGGAGCGCGAGCCGTAGGTGCCCATGCCGAAGGGGATGCGGTCGGTGTCGCCGTGGACGATCTCGACCTGCCCCGCGTCTATGCCGAGCATGTCGGCCATGACCTGGGCGAACGTCGTCTCGTGGCCCTGGCCGTGGCTGTGGCTGCCGGTCAGGACAGTGACCGATCCGGTGGCGTTGACGCGGATCGTCGCGCTCTCGTAGAGGCCGGCGCGGGCTCCGAGCGCGCCGACGAGGCGCGACGGCGCGATGCCGCAGGCCTCGATCCAGGTCGACAGACCCCAGCCGCGCAGCTTGCCGCGCGCCTCGGATTCGCGGCGGCGGGCGGCGAAGCCCGCATGGTCGGAGATCTCCAGCAGCTTGTCGAGCGTGGCGTGGTAGTTCCCGGTGTCGTACTGGACGGCGACGGGCGTCTGATAGGGGAAGTCCTCGGGCCTGACGAAGTTCATCCGGCGCATCTCGACCGGATCGATGCCCATCTCGCGGGCCGCCTTGTCGATGACGCGTTCGAGCTGGTAGGTCGCCTCCGGCCGCCCCGCTCCGCGATAGGCGTCGACGGGCACGGTGTTGGTGAAGACCGCCTTGAGGTTCACGTGGACGAGCGGCGTCGCGTACGGCCCGGCCATCAGCGTTCCGTGCAGGTAGGTCGGCGTCACGGCGGCGAAGGTCGAGAGGTAGGCGCCCATGTTGGCGTGGGTGTGGGTGCGGACGGCGAGGAATTTGCCGTTCTCGTCGAGCGCCAGCTCGATCCTCGTGACGTGGTCGCGGCCCTGCGCGTCCGAGATGAAGGCCTCCGAGCGCGTGGATGTCCATTTGACCGGACGGCCGACCGCCTTCGCGGCCCAGGTCACCAGCGCCTCCTCGGCGTAGTGGTAGATCTTGGAGCCGAAGCCGCCGCCGACGTCCGGCGCCACGACGCGCAGCTTGTGCTCGGGAATGCCGAGCACGAACGCGCCCATCAGCAGGCGGATGACGTGCGGGTTCTGGCTGGTGGTCCAGAGGGTGTGGCGGTCGTCGGCGGAATCGTACTCGCCGATCGCGACGCGCGGCTCCATCGGGTTGGCGACGAGGCGGTTGTTGACGAGTTCCAGCGTGGTGACGTGGTGCGCGCCCTTGATGGCGGCGTCGGTCGCCTCGCGGTTCTCGTCGATGAAGCTCCAGTCGAAGCAGACGTTCGAGGTGAGTTCGTCGTGGACTTTGACCGCGCCGTCCTCGGCGGCGGCCTCCTCATGTCCATGACGGCCGGAAGCTCCTCGATGTCGAGGACGACCGCCTCGGCGGCGTCGCGGGCCTGTTCGAGCGTCTCGGCGATGATCGCGGCGATCGGGTCGCCGACATGCCGGACCTTGCCGTGCGCGAGAACGGGATGTTTGGGCTCCTGCATCGGGTCGCCGTGTCGGTCGGTCACCGCCCAGCCGCAGGGCAGACCGCCGATGTCCTTGAAATCCTCTCCCGTCAGGATGCGGATCACGCCGGGCATCGCCTCCGCGTCGGTGGTGTCGACGCGGTTCAGGCGTCCATGCGCCACGTCGGAGCGCAGGAAATGCACGTGGGCCTGGCCGGGCCGGTCGATGTCGTCGGTGTAGCGGCCCTTGCCGGTGAGGAAGCGCACGTCCTCGCGCCGTTTGGGGCTGGCGCCTATTCCGCTGTCTTTGGGCATGTCGTTCTCCCTGGAAATACGGTCGCGCGGGTTGGCCCGCGTCGGCTTGCGGCGTCGCGCTATTCGGCGGCCACCGGCTTCGCTCCCATCTCGGCGGCGGCGGCGAGGATCGATTTGACGATGTTGTGGTAGCCGGTGCAGCGGCAGATGTTGCCGTCGAGATATTCGCGGATCTCGTGTTCGGTCGGGTCGGGGTTGTCCTTGAGCAGGGCCGCCGCGGACATGACCATGCCGGGCGTGCAGAAGCCGCATTGCAGGCCGTGATTGTCCTGGAAGGCCTGCTGGATGACCGAGAGCGAGCCGTCCGCGTTCGCCATCGCCTCTATGGTTTTCACCTCGGCGCCTTCGAGATCGGCGACGAACACCGTGCAGGCCTTGACAGCCTCGCCGTCGACATGGACGACGCAGGCCCCGCATTGCGAGGTGTCGCAGCCGACATGGGTGCCGGTCAGGCGCAGCGTCCCGCGCAGATAGTCGACGAGAAGGGTGCGGCCCTCCACGTCTGCGGAAACCGGTTTGCCGTTCACGGCGAGCGATACGCTGGTCATGTGGTCCTCCCCTTGCGCTCTTCATGGCGCGCGGACGATTCCGACCGCGGCTTCGGTCGGGGATGATGGTGCGGAACGGACCGTGTTCCAACCCCCATTTTCGGAAGGGGCGACCCGGCGCGCCGGCGACCGGAGGACGGGCTCAATGCGTCAGGCGGATCGAGAGCGCGGTCAGCGCCCGTTCGTCCGCGCTGCTGAGGGAGCGCATGTGGAGCGTCGCGCGGTGAAGCCTTCGGAGATCCTCCTCGAGCGAATCCACCTCGGCTTCGGTATAGTCGCGGTCCGCGCGGGCGAAGCCGCCGATGGTCCGCGATCCGGAATCGACGAATGAGACGCAGGACCCGTTCATCAGGCCGAAATCCTTGGCCGCCTCCAGCACGCCGTGCGCGTCGATCGCTTCGAGGTCCGACCAGCGGACGCGCCCGGAATTCTGAAGGCCCCAGTGGACCAGAGGATCGTTCACCACCATTCCGGCCGAGGAATAGCGGTCCATCCAGCGTTTAGAGTAGGTCTGGAAAAGAAAGGTCGGGCGCGTGAATTGCACGTGCAAGGCGAGCGCGAAACCGGCGGGGCTCCGCCGGTCCATATCGTGGAGCAAGGCAGCGATACTCGCCTTCTGTGTCATTGCTCTCATTTGCTCGCGACATGGTTGCATCAACTCGTTAACCGACATAGCATGCGATCCGAAGCACGATAATGGGTCGGCTCCGTTGGTGAAAGCCCGTTCGTCCAGGAAATGATGCGGTAGAAAACATGGTCGACGAGATCAACGTCGTGGGGCTCAAGGCCACGGCGCCTGCGGGCTTCTATATCGCCATACGTGTAGGCTACGCTTTTCCGATGGTGGAGCACAATCATCTCCCGGCGGGATGGGTGCGCGAATACACCGTGAGCGGAATGATCGTCCACGACCCGGTCATGGCATGGGTCTACGGCAATCGCGGGGCCGCGCGCTGGAGCGAACTCGCCGCGAGCGACGGGCAGGGAATGCTGGAACTGGCCAAGAATCATGGTCTTAATTACGGCGCGGTCGCGAGCTGTTCGGACGAGACGGACGCCGGTCAGAGAACCTTCGGGTTTTTCTGCCGATCGGACCGCGAGTATGCCGATTCCGAGCTCGCGGCCTTCGAGGACATGCTGGCGGAGGCGCATCGGAGCCACGCCCGACCGTCAAATCTGACGTCGGCGGAGATCGAGACCCTCGGGCTCGTGAAGAACGGCCTGCTGATGAAGGAGATCGCCTCGCTGCTCGGCGTCTCCGAAAGCGCGATCAAGCAGAGGTTGAAGAACGCGCGCCTCAAACTGAACGCGAAGACCGGCAGCCAAGCCGCCGCGCGCGCGACGATGCTCGGGATGATCTGACCTTTCGTCCGCCGCGGGCGCCTTTCGCCGGAAAAACGTACAGTTTAAAGCGCGGCTCAACTTTTCCGTGCAAAACTGGCATTAACAAATCGTTGTCCGACGGTTTAACTTCACTCACCGTAAACGGGAGTGAAGCATGCAACAAATATCCTTCGACTTTCTCGGCCAGCACCGCCATGGCCAAGCCTTCCACGACTACCTCAAACTCCGCAAAACGTTCTTCGTCGATTCTCTGGGCTGGGAGATCCCGCACAACGACGAGGTCGAAATGGACCAGTACGACAATCCGTGCGCGCACTATTCGCTGGTGCTTCAGCACGGGAAGGTCGTCGGCGGCGCCCGGATCATGGCGACGACTGCGAGTTGGGGGGAACACACCTACATGCTCCGCGACGCGCTGCGCGGCAGCCTGAAGAACATCCCCCCGAGCGTCATGGCGGCCGACATCGCCACCGAGGAGGTCTGGGAATGCACGCGCCTGGTCGTGTCGGACGATCTGCGGTGCCCAAGAGACAGGGCGAACTGTCTCGGGCTCGTCGTCGAGGGCCTCGCGGACATCGCGAACCGGAATGGCGGCGTCGAGATGCTCGCGCTCACGCGGCCGTCGCTCGTGCGCACGCTGCGCGGGCTCGGCTTCGCGGCGAACCGGAGCAGCGAACCGTACCGGAACGACAACGACGGCCATCAATACGCCGTGCTGAACATGCCGACGATGCGTCCGGCGCAACTCTATGCGGCGGAGTAGCGGGATTGGCCAGGATCTGGAAGATCGATCCGCGACGCGTCCCGAGACCGGACCGCCGGAGCTTTCCTCCTGTACAAAAGTACAGGTGGCCGTCGCGTTCTATACAATTGGACAGGTTATCTTTTTACGATCCATCGGGAAGAATGACTTCCGTTGAAGGCGAGCCGGGAGTCGAGCCGCGAATGGAAATCAATGCGAGAAAAATCGACGCGCATGTCGGTGGACGCGTCAGGGAGCGTCGGGAGACGCTGGGGATCAGCCAGGGCGCCATCGCCCGCGAGCTGGGTCTGACGTTCAGCCAGGTCCAGAAATACGAGAAGGGAACGAACCGCATCGGCGCGGGACGGCTCTTCATGCTGTCGCAGGCGCTCGGCGTGCCGGTGCAGTACTTTTTCGAGGGGCTCGCCGCGGAGCCGCCGGTCCTCGTCTCCGACAATCCGGGTCACTCCGGGGGCGAAGGCCGCGAGATCGCCGAGCTCGGCGCGGCCTACAGGTCCATCCGGGACGACGCCGTCAGACGGTCCGTGCTGGATCTGATCAGGTCGATCCCGCATCCGGCGGCGCTTCGGCCGCGTCTCGTCTCGGGCAGCTGATCGCGGCGATCAGCCCTTGACCATCGGATCGGTCAGCTTGGCGTGCTCCTGGAGCGCGAACCGGTCCGTCATTCCCGCGATGTAATCGGCGACCACCCGCGCGCGGGCGGTCTCGTCGAGCCTGGCGCAGGCGTTCCAGCCGTCGGGCATCAGTTCGGGCGCCTCCATGAACGAGCCGAACAGCTCGGTGACCACCCGCTTGGCCTTGCGGCGCATCCGCTGGACCGTCCAGTGCCGGTACATCCTGTGGTAGAGGAAGGTCCGGATCTTGCGCAGCTCCGCGAAGGTGGCGTCGGAGAACCGGATCAGAGGCAGGCCGAGCGCGCGGACCTCCTCCGCCGTCCGGGGATCGCGCTCGGCGATGCGCGCGCGGCTGGTGGCGAGCACGTCCTCGACCAGAAGGCCGAAGAACCGCCGGAGCGCCTCGTGCTCGCGCCGGGCCGGATCGAGGCCGGGCCAGCGCGCGTCGACCGCGGCGATGCACGGGCCGATCAGCGGCAGGGCGCGCAGATCCTCGATGGTGAAGAGCCCCGCGCGCAGGCCGTCCGCGAGGTCGTGGTTGTTGTAGGCGATGTCGTCGGAAATGGCGGCGATCTGCGCTTCGGCGCTGGCGTAGGTGTCGAGCTCCAGATCGTATTCGGCGTTGTGCTCGGCGAGCGCGTAGGGCATCGGCGCGGACACCGGGCCGTTGTGCTTGGCGATCCCCTCCAGCGCCTCCCAGGTGAGGTTGAGGCCGTCGAACTCGGCGTAATGCGCCTCGAGCCGGGTGACGATGGTCAGCGCCTGGGCGTTGTGGTCGAAACCGCCATGCGGCTCCATCAGCGCCTCGAGCGCGTCCTCGCCGGTATGGCCGAAGGGCGGGTGGCCGAGATCGTGGGCGAGCGCGATGGCCTCGGCCAGCTCCTCGTTGAGGCCGAGCGTTCGCGCCAGCGTGCGCGCCACCTGGGCCACCTCGATCGAATGGGTCAGGCGCGTCCGGTAATAATCGCCCTCGTGCTCGACGAAGACCTGGGTCTTGTGCTTGAGGCGCCGGAACGCCGACGAATGGATGATGCGGTCGCGGTCCCGCTGGTAGCAGGAGCGATGGCGCGAATCCTCCTCCGCGAAGCGGCGGCCGCGGCTCGTCTCGGGCTGCGTGGCGAAGGGGGCGGTGCTCACGGGGTCGGGCCTTGTCTCGCGGCGGCGCCGCGCTTAATTTCGAAGGGTCTAGCCTTTATGGATCGGGGCCGAAAGATGCAGCTTGAAATTCCTCCCCGCGTGACCGACCGGGCCTTCGAGCGGCTGTCGGAGATCAGCGCCGGCGCGGGCGGCAAGGCGCTGCGGGTGGCCGTCGAGGGCGGCGGATGCTCGGGGTTCCAGTACGAGATCACGCTCGAGGGCGTCCCGGCCGAGGACGATCTCGTGCTGGAGAAGGACGGCGAGCGGGTGTTGATCGATCCGGTGAGCCTGCCGTTTCTGGCGAACGCCGAGATCGATTTCTCCGACGAGCTGATCGGGGCGAAATTCGTGATCAACAACCCGAACGCCACGTCGTCCTGCGGCTGCGGCACCAGCTTCTCGATGTGAGGCGTGGCCGCCGCCCCCGTCGGGGAGCGGCGGCCGATCGTCTCAGAGATCCACGATGGCGATGCTCCGGCGCGGATAGGTCGCCGCGTAGACCCAGTCGTAATCCCAGCCCGAGCTCGGCCCGGTATCGCCTCCGGCCGGATTGAACGCCCGGCCGTAGACGTTGATGCCGACCGTATAGGCGCCGTCGTCGAGGTCTTGGCCGACCAGGAAACGCGCCGTCGTCGACCATGAGTTGTCGGCGGGGCCGGTATGCCAGTTGTCGTAGGCGGAATCCGCGTCCAGTCTGGGAAGCGCGTCGCCGCCGCAGCTCGTGGCGAAGACCCAAGCGCTCCGGTAATGGCTCGCCGAGGCCGAGCAGGTGACGCGCAGCTCCACGTCGAGGCCCGGCTGGCGGCGGATCACCGGACACGATGTCGGCAAAGCCGTCCAGCCGCCGCCCGCGTGCCGCCATTCGACCGAGGTGAAGGCGCCGACGGGCGCGCTGTTGTCGATGCGGATCGGAACGGCCGGGCTCTGGTCGATCGGGTTCTTCGAGCCGTCGCCCAGCTCCAGCCGCATGTCGTGACGCCCGTCCGGATAGCGCCAGGTCCGCCAGTTCAGCAGCCAGTGAGGGAACACCAGATCGCCCTCGGGCAGGATCGGATACCAGCCGTCGGCGTCGGGCACGATGTGGAAGGGCGCGCCCGGTCCGAGCCGGGGCGCGTACCACGATTCGTCCTGGACGGGCGTGAAACTTCCTCCGCCATAGCTTCGCAGGATGCGGTAGTGCTGCGCGCCGTCGAACCGGTGGCAGCCGTGCAGCTGGACCGTCTGGAGCATCGGCGCCGTCGTGGGAAGATCCCGCGCGGAGGACGAGGTTCCGCCGGAGCGCGCCCGGTTGACGAAACGCGCGTAACCGTCGCCCGTGTCGAAATGCGGACCGTCGAGCGGCATGAGACCGGCGGTCAGGATCGTCGGGCTCTCGCAGCGGCCGATGTCGGGGCCGTCGCAGTTTGGCGTCGAGATCGCGTTCGGTCCCGCCTCCAGAAGCACGCTCGGCATCGCGCCGCTGTTCCAGCGGACGTCGAAATAGCCCTCGGAATAGATCGTCTCCTCGTCGCCGTCGGCGTCGACGTCCTGGGTGACCCGGAAGGTGATGTCGGGCACGTCGAGCACCGTCGACCAGACCGGCAGGAACACGTCGACGCAGCGCCAGAACGGACCGACGTAGCGGCGCAGGTCGATCTTGCCGATCCGCTGTCGCAGGTCGTCGGGAAGGTCCGCGCCGATCTCGCGGCGGAGTTCCTTTCCGTCGAGGCCTTCCGGCAGCGGCGGCGGGAGCGGCAGGGTCGGGGTTTCCAGCTCCGCGCCGAGCTCGCCGGAACCCGCGCCGAAGCCGTCGTTTCGCGCCAGCGCGGCGATGCGCTCGACGGCCTGCGGTCCCGCGAATTCGCGCAGCCGGTCGATCGCGTCCGTCCGGCGCAGCGCCGCGTCCATGCGCGGCTCGGCATCGTGCCCGCAATCGCAGCCGCCCGACGCGAGCGAGAGGGACCCGGAGAGCGGTCCGCCCGGAGGGATCGGCGGTCCGACGCGGTCGGGAACGCGCAGGATCTCGGGGAGGATGTCGCGCTCGATCACGTCCCTGAGACGCGGCCGGAAGAAGGTCGGAAAGCACCGCCGCACCCGTCTCCAGCGCAGGATCCAGTCGATCTCCCATGCGGGGATCCAGACGCAGAAGCGCCCGCATTCGTCGGTCACCGTCGTCGCGATCACCTCGCGGCGGCAGTTGAACGGATAGAGCCACGACCAGTAGGTCCAGCCCGACGGGTTGTAGAAGAGGAACGAGCAGTCCGTGTCCTCGACATGGACGGTCGCGTTCGGCACGCCCTCGAGCGCTCCCGTCTCGGGATTCCGGCGCACCACGCGGCCGCAGATCCGGCGCAGCATCAGAAGCTGCGGCTCGATGCGCCAGCGCAGCTCCTCGTGCAGAGCGGCGTAGCTGCGGCCGGCGAGCTTCTCGGCCGGCTCGCCGACGATGTCGGAGAGCCGGGCCGCCTGGAGCCTGCCCAGCTCCGTCTGGTCCGGATCTTTCGTGCGTCCCGTGTCGTCAGTCGGTCTTCGCGCCATGGCTCTTCCTCCTGAAACGAAAGCTTTTCAGTCGGAGCGCGCGGATTTCCCCACTCTACAAACGACAGCGCCGATCAGCGGGTGATCTCCATGCGCTCATGCGTTCATCAGAGAGGCAACCATACCACGAAACGCGCCGCCGCGAAACCGGCGCGCGCGGTGGCGGCGCCCTCAGCCGATTTTGGCGCCCGCCAGGACGGGGGCGCCGCGGAGGAATTCGGCCGCGTCCATCGCCGCCCGGCCCGGGCGCTGGAGACGCAGCAGGCGGACCGCCCCCGAGCCGCAGGCCACGGCGAGCGCGTCGTCCAGGACCTCGCCCGGCGCGCCCGAGCCCTCGGCGATCGCGCTCGCGAGCAGCTTCACGCGCCCGCCGCCGATCTCGCACCAGGCGCCGGGAAACGGCGACAGGCCGCGGATGTGGCGGTCGACCTCGGCCGCGGGGCGGGTCCAGTCGACGCGGGTCTCCGACTTGTCGATCTTGGCGGCGTAGGTGATTCCGGTCCCGGGCTGCGGCGCGGGGTCGAGCGCGTCGAGCCGGGCCAGAGCCTCGACGATCAGCCGGGCGCCCGAGGCGGAGAGCGCGTCATGGAGCGACCCGGCGGTGTCCGCCGGTCCGATCGGGACCGCCTCGCGGAGCAGCACCGGGCCGGTGTCGAGCCCGGCCTCCATCCGCATCACGCATACGCCGGTCTCCTTGTCGCCCGCCATGATCGCGCGCTGGATCGGAGCCGCGCCGCGCCAGCGCGGCAGGAGCGAGGCGTGGATGTTCAGGCAGCCGCGCGCCGGCGCGTCGAGGACGGGTCGCGGAAGGATGAGGCCGTAGGCGACCACGACTGCGACATCCGCCCCGAGCGCGGCGAAGGCGTCGATGTCGGCCGGGTCGCGGAAATTGCGCGGGCAGTCCGGACGGGCAGGCCCAGCGCCTCGGCGCGGAGATGGACCGGGCTCGGCCGGGCCTTCTGGCCGCGTCCGGCCGGCTTCGGCGGCCGGGTGTAGACCGCGAAGACCTCGTGGCCGGCGGCGATCAGCGCGTCGAGGGCCGCGACCGAGAAGTCGGGCGTGCCCATGAAGACGATCCGCATGGGCCCCTCCCCGACCGACGCGATCAGGCGCGCGCCATCTCTTTTTTCAGCTTCTTCATCTTCGACGTGATCATCGTGCGCTTCACCGGGCTGAGATAGTCGATGAAGAGCTTGCCGGCCAGATGGTCCATCTCGTGCTGGACGCAGGTGGCGGCGCGGGCGTCGAAGCGGCGCTCGCGGATCGCCCCGTCGAGATCGGTCCAGCGCAGCGTGGCCTCGACGGGGCGGGTGACGTCGGCATAGATCTCGGGGATCGAGAGGCAGCCCTCCTCGCTCGGCGCGGTCTCCTCGGAGAGCCACAGGATCTCGGGATCGACCATCACCAGCGGATCGGGCTCGCCCTCCTTCGCGGCGCAGTCCATGACGAAGACGCGCTTCATCACGCCGACCTGGACGGCGGCGAGGCCGATGCCGGGCGCGTCGTACATCGTCTCGAGCATGTCCGCGCCGAGTTTGCGGATCTCGTCGTCCACGTTGCCGACCGGCTCGGCGGCGCGGCGCAGGCGGGGATCCGGATGGATCAGGATGGGTCGGATCGTCATTGCGGCGAGATATGTCACGCGGCTCGGCTTGACAAGCCGGGTCCCGGGGACGCACCTCCACCGGGCCTTCCACCCTCCCCCGGAGAAACCATGTTCGACTTCGACGAGATCATCGACCGCCGCGACACGCATTGCCTGAAATGGGACGGGATGGCGGCGCGCTGCGGCGTGCCGGAGAGCCGACGGCATACCGATGTGGGTGGCGGACATGGATTTCCGCGCGCCGCCGGCCGTGACGGAGGCCCTGGAGGAGATCGTCCGTCGCGGCGTCTTCGGATATTTCGGCGACGACCGGGACTACCGCGCGGCGATCGCGGGATGGATGGCGCGGCGGCACGGCTGGGAAGTCGATCCGGCGGCGATCCTGACCGCGCACGGGCTGGTGGCGGGCGTCGGCCATTGTCTCGAGGCGTTCACGGCGCCCGGGGACGCGGTGATCCTGTTCACGCCGGTCTATCACGCCTTCGCGCGGATCGTCGCGGCGAACGGGCGGGCGGTGCTGGAAAGCCCGCTCGTCCTGGAGGACGGGCGCTACCGGATGGACCTCGACGCGCTGGCGGCGACGCTGACCGGGCGCGAGCGCATGGCGATCCTCTGTTCGCCGCACAATCCGGGCGGGCGGATCTGGGACCGGGAGGAGCTGGCCGCGCTGGCCGGGTTCTGCGCCGAGCGCGGGCTGATCCTCGTCTCGGACGAGGTGCATCACGACATCGTCCTGACGGACGCCCGCCACGTTCCGATGCCGCTCGCGGCGCCGGAGCACATGGACCGGATCGTCATGCTGACGGCGGGAAGCAAGTGCTTCAACCTTGCGGGCGGGATGACCGGCAACATCATCGCGCCGGACCCCGCGCTCCGGGCGCGGCTGGCGGGGAGGCTGGCGGCGTCGGGCGTCTCGCCGAACATGTTCGGCATGGCGATGGCCACGGCCGCCTATTCCGGGGCGGACGCCTGGATGGACGCTCTGCGCGCCTACCTGGCGGGGAACGCGCGGGTCTTCGAGGCGGGGGTGAACGCGATTCCGGGCGTGCGGCCGATGCCGCTCGACGCGACCTATCTGGCCTGGGTCGATTTCGCGGGGACCGGCATGGAGCCCGCCGAGTTCACCCGGCGGGTCCAGAAGGACGCGCGGATCGCGGTCAATCTCGGGCCGACCTTCGGGACCGGCGGCGAGACGTTCCTGCGGTTCAACATCGGGACGCGCAGGGCGCTGGTGGTGGAGGCCGTGGAGCGGCTTCAGGGGGCGTTCGCGGACCTGCAATAGGCCTGCGGACCCGTCTTCGAGGGTGCGGTTTCCGGAAAGCGACACGCGTGTCGGTATCGCCAAGTTGTTGTTCGAAAACGGAAGTTCCGGATCGCGTTAACTCCGTGTCAAGCGTTACGACACACCGCGTGTTCCGGAGCGATGCGGACGGATTTGGCGCTGCCGGACCGATCCGCCACGAGTTGGATCGGACATCGGCGAACTCACCGAAAATCGGGAACGCGCTCGCGGCTGGCGGCGTCGTGCAGCTTGATTGCGTGTGAAGCATCGGCATGCCGCCGAAATCCGTGGCCCGGCGACGCGCCCGTCACCGGGTCGGGCCGCTCCGCCGCGAGCCGGGGATCACCGCGGTCACGGCGCCGGCGGGCGCGAACATCGTGCGGCGGTTCAGCCAGACGATGACCAGCGCGACCAGAACGAAGAAATACGTGTCGTAGGGCTGCGCGTCGGGCCAGAGCGGGTTGATCAGCTGGAAATGGAACAGCGCCGGCAGCAGGATGCTGCCGCGCGACGCGTTGAAGAGCGGCGTGACGATTACCGCGAGCGCGACGTTGCCGACGAGGAACGGCGTGAAGCTCCATCCGCTCTGCACGGTCCCGGCGAGGAAGAACGCCGGAAGGTGCCAGATCCCCCAGGTCGCGCCGATCAGGAGACCGGCCAGAACGGGAGGCATGTGCCGCTGGAGGATCGGCTGCGCCACGCCGCGCCAGCCGAGTTCCTCGACGGGGCCGAGAAACAGCATCAGGAGCATCAGGCCGAGAAGCGTCGTCACGCCGTCGCCCGGCAAGGGAGCCATGAGCGTGCCCTTGACGAGGGCGCCCGCGGCGAAGGTCAGGGGCACGCCGAAGAGCAGGAACGCGGCCCAGGCCGGCGGGCATCGCCAGAGCGTCAGTCGCCCGGCGAAAGCGCGCAGACCCGTCGGACCCGCGTGGACGAGGACCAGCGCCAGCGCCGCGATCGCCGGCGCCCAGGTGGCGATCACGAAAAACGGGTGGCGTCCCGAGATCGGACCGAACCATCCGGCGGCCCGATCGGGCGCGAGGATGTAGATGCCGGTCAGGCCCCACGTGATCGCGAAGGTGACGAGAACGAAAGGCAGGATCGCGGTGGAGGGAAGGTCGCCTCGCGGCGACGTCTCGCGGGATCGGGTCATGCGGTCGCTCCGGAACGGATCATCGGATGCGGCCGTCTTGCGCGGCGGAGCGCGGACCCGCCTTGACGCGGATCATGCCGGGGCGGCCGGGCGCGAGTTTTTCGCGCCCGGCCGGGGCGGTCTCAGCTGACGACGCCCTGGACGTACCAGTCCATGGTCAGCAGGTCGGCGTCGCTCATGGTCTCGCCTTCGGGGACGCGCAGCTCGCCCTCCTGGTCGTAGATCGGACCCGCGAAGACGTCGTAGGATCCGTCCTTGATGCCCGCCTCGACGGCGAGGGCGGCGGCCTTGACGTCCTCGGGGACGTTGTCGCGGTATTCCGACATCACGACCTCGCCGTCGGCCATGCCGGCCCAGGTGTCGGTCGGTTCCCAGGTGCCGTCGAGAACCTGCTTCGCGCGCTTGACGTAGTACGGACCCCAATGGTCCTCGATGGCGGTCAGATGCGCGGTCGGCGCGAAGCGCGACATGTCGGAGGCCTGGCCGAAGGCGTAGACGCCGCGCTCCTCGGCGGCCTGGAGCGCTGCGGGGCTGTCGGTGTGCTGGGCGATGACGTCGGCGCCCTGGTCCATCAGCGCGCGGGCGGCGTCGGCCTCCTTGGCCGGATCGTACCAGGTCGAGGCCCAGACGACGTTGGTCTTGAAGTCGGGGTTCACCTTCCGCGCGGCCAGCGTGAAGGCGTTGATGCCCATCACCACCTCCGGGATCGGGAAGGACGCGATGTAGCCGGCGGTGCCGGTCTCGGACATCATGGCGGCCATCGTGCCGATCACCGCCCTGCCCTCGTAGAACCGCGCGTTGTAGGTCGCGAGGTTGTCGGCGCGCTGGTAGCCGGTGGCGTGCTCGAAATAGACGTCCGGGAACTGCTTGGCGACCTTCACGGTCGGGTTCATGTAGCCGAAGGACGTGGTGAAGATCAGCTTGTTGCCGTCCTGGGCGAGCTGGCGGATGATGCGCTCGGCGTCCGGGCCTTCCGCGACGTTCTCGACGATCGTGGTCTCGACGGCGTCGCCGAGTTCCTCGACGAGCTGGAGGCGGCCCTGCTCGTGCGCGTAGGTCCAGCCGAAATCGCCGACCGGGCCGATATAGACGAAGCCGATCTTGAGCGGTCCGTCCTGGGCGAGCGCTATGCCCGGCACGAGCGGCAGGGTCGCGGCGGCGCCGAGCGCGCCCAGCACCGTGCGGCGGTTCAATGATGTCATGTGTCGTCTCTCCTGTTGGATGGGTGTTTTTTTGGTCTCAGGTCGTGGCTTTGAACGGTTGGCCGAGGCAGGCCGGCGCCGCCGTCCCGCCCGCCTTTCGCATCGAGATCGCCGCGAGCACGACGATCGTGGCGAGGTAGGGCAGCGCCGCCATGAACTCCGGCGGGAAGAACGTATAGCCCGCCGCTTTGCTCTGCAATTCCAGGGTCATCACGAGCCCGAAAAGATACGCGCCGAAAAAGAGCCGCCACGGCCGCCAGAGCGCGAAGACCACGAGGGCGAGCGCGATCCAGCCGCGCCCGGCGGTCAGCTGCTCGGCCCACATCGGGGTGAGCGTCATCGAATAGAAGCTGCCCGCGATCCCGGCCATCGCGCCGCCGAACGCGACGGCGGCGTAGCGCACGGCGATGACCGGATAGCCGATGGAATGGGCGGAATGGTCGTTCTCGCCGACCGCGCGCAGGATGAGGCCCTGGCGGGTGCGCCCGAGGAACCACCAGACGGCGAAGGTCATCAGGATCGACAGATAGACGACGGGCGAATGCCCGAAGACCAGCCGCAGGACCGGGTCCCTGGCGAGCGCGTCGGGGAAGACCGCGCCGAAGGGGGTGACGGTAAGGCCGACGAAGCTCTCGCCCACGAGCGACGAGAGCGAGATGCCGAAGATGGTCAGCGCGAGGCCCGTCGCGACCTGGTTCGAGGTGAGCGTCAGGGTGAGGAAGCCGAAGATCAGCGCCGAGAGGGTGCCGAAGAACGCGGCGGCGAGCACGCCGACCCAGGGGCTTCCGGTCATGTAGGTCGCGGCGAAGCCGCTGACGGCGCCGATGAGCATCATGCCCTCGACGCCCAGGTTGAGCACGCCGGATTTCTCGACGACCAGCTCGCCCAGGGCCGCCAGCAGGATCGGGGTCGAGACGCCGACGATCGACATGATGATCGAGACGAGGATGACGGTGTTCATGCCGAGGCTCCACGCGCGGCGGGGTCGCCGACGCGGATGCGGTAGCGCACGAGAACGTCGGTGGCGAGCAGGAAGAACAGCGTCATCGCCTGGAAAAGCCCCGCCGCGCTGTCGGGCAGGCCGAGGCGGGTCTGGGCGGTCTCGCCGCCGATATAGGTGACGGCCATGACGATGCCCGCCAGCACGATGCCGATGGGGTGCAGGCGGCCGAGGAAGGCCACGATGATGGCGGTGAACCCGTAGCCGGTGTGGAATTGCGGCGTCATCTGGCCGAAGGGACCCGCCGCCTCGAAAATGCCCGCGAGGCCCGCGAGGCCGCCGCCGATCATCAGCGTCGACCAGATCGTGCGGTCGGCGTCGAAACCGGCGTGGCGCGCGGCGTGGGGGGCTCGGCCGACCGTGCGGATCTGGAAGCCGAAAACCGAGCGGGTCATCACCAGCCATGCCACCACCGCGATGACGAGGGCGAGCGGAACGCCGAGATGGACGATGGTGCGGGGGATCACGGTGGGCAGGAGCTGCGCGTCGGTGAAGAGGCGCGTCTGCGGAAAGTTGAAGCCCATCGGGTCCTTCCACGGCCCGTTCATCAGGAAATAGAGGATCTGGATCGCGACATAGGTGAGCATGAAACTCGTGAGGATCTCGCTGACGCCGAGCCGGGTGCGCAGGAAGGCCGGGATCGCGGCCCAGGCCATGCCGCCGAGCACGCCCGCCACGCACATCGCGGGCAGGATCCAGACGCCCTCCATGCCCCAGGTCGCGAGCGCCACGCCGGTTCCGGCGAGCGCGCCCATGACGTATTGGCCCTCGGCGCCGATGTTCCAGACGTTGGCGCGGAAGCCGAAGGAGAGGCCCACGGCGATGATGATGAGCGGCGCCGCCTTGACGCCGAGATCCTGCCAGCGGTTGGGATCGGCGAGCGGCGAGACGAAGATCTCGCGCACCGCCGCGACGCCGTCATAGCCGATCAGAGTGAAGATGACCGCGCCCGCGAGCATGGTGAGCGCGACGGCCAGCGCCGGGGTGAGCCAGAGCATCGGGCGGCTCAGCTCCTTGCGTTTCTCAAGCGTGATGCGCATGGGTCGCCTCCTCTGTCCGGACGCCGTAGATGCCGGCGAGCGCCGGGTCGTG
Organism: uncultured Alphaproteobacteria bacterium; assembly: GCA_963798765.1. GTDB lineage: Bacteria > Pseudomonadota > Alphaproteobacteria > Rhodobacterales > Rhodobacteraceae > Amaricoccus. The sequence continues at coordinate 116,060 of CAWCUP010000027.1, forward strand.
GCGGGTGGCGGCGGTCGCGTCGGGGTCGCCGTGGACGCCGCCCATCAGGAGGCCGATCTCGTCGATGCGGACCTCGGCCATGGGAATGACCGGCGAGAGCGCGCCGTGGTTGATGACGGCGAGACCGTCGCAGAGGCTCAGCAACTCGTCGAGATCCTGGCTGATGACGACGACGGCCGAGCCACGGGCGGCCAGATCGACGATGGCCTGGTGGATGGCGGCGGCGGCGCCGGCGTCGACGCCCCAGGTCGGCTGGGACACCACGAGCACCTCGGGGGTCTGCATGATCTCGCGGCCCATGATGTATTTCTGGAGGTTGCCGCCGGAGAGGCTCTCGGCGAGCGCGTCGGGGCCGGTCGTCTTGACGGTGAAGCCCTTGATGATCCCGGCGCAGTAGTCGCGCGCGCGGCCCGGATGCACGAGGCCGCCGCCCGCGAGGTCCATGCGGTCGCGGGCGGTCAGGAGCGCGTTGTCGGCGAGCGAGAATTCCGGCACGGCGGCGTGGCCGTTGCGTTCCTCGGGCACGGCGCAGAGCCCGCGCCGCCGTCGGGCGCCGATGCCGGACGCGCCGATCTCCGCGCCGTCGAGGGTGATGGCGCCCGCGTCCGCCGCCGGAACCTCGCCGCAGAGCGCCAGCAGCAGTTCGTTCTGGCCGTTGCCGGCGACGCCGGCGATCCCGAGGATCTCGCCGGCGCGCACGGAGAAGGAGACGCCCTGGAGCGGCACGCCGAAATCGCCGGTCTTCGCGACGTCGAGATCGCGCACGACGAATTTGGCCGGGCCGAATTCGCGGCCCTCGGCCTTCTCGATGCGCTTGAGGCTTCCGCCGATCATCATCTCGGCCATGCTGGTCGAGCTTTCCTCGGCGGGCACGCAGGTTCCCACGACCTTGCCGCCGCGCAGGATGGTGGCGTGGTCGCAGAGTTCCTTTATCTCGTGGAGCTTGTGCGAGATGTAGAGGATCGAGCAGCCGCCGGCGGCGAGCTGGCGCAGGGTCCTGAACAGGAGCGCCACCTCCTGGGGGGTCAGGACCGAGGTGGGCTCGTCCATGATCAGGAGCTTCGGCTTGAGGAGCAGCGCTCGGACGATCTCGATGCGCTGGCGCTCGCCGACGCTGAGCGTCGAGACCACGCGGTGCGGATCGAGGGTCAGGCCGTATTCGGCCATCACCCGCCCGATCTCCGCCTCCAGGTCGCGGCGGTTCAGCTTGTGGTCCATGCCGAGCGCGATGTTCTCGAGAACGGTCATCGCCTCGAAGAGCGAGAAGTGCTGGAACACCATGCCGACGCCCATGGCGCGGGCGGCCTTGGGGCTCGGGACCGTCACCGGCGCGCCGTCCCAGCGGATCGACCCCGAATCGGGCTGCATGATGCCGTAGATCATCTTCACGAGCGTCGATTTGCCGGCGCCGTTCTCGCCCAGAAGCGCGTGGATCTCGCCCGGTCCGACCGCGAAGCTCACCGCGTCGTTGGCGAGCACCCCCGGGAAGGCCTTGGTGATGCCGCTGAGTTCAATTCTCGGCGTCTGATCGCGTGTCACGTGTTCCAACCTCGCTGTCCGGACGGCCGGGTCTGTCGCCCAGGCTCGCCATGATTTCCGCCGCCGTGAACGCCGCGATGACTTCCGGGCGCTTGTCGCCCGACGGGCCGCCGATGGGGCATGTCAGCCCGTCAGGAGCGCCGCCCGCGCCATGCTCCGCCCGCCATTTCACGAAACGCGCGCGTTTGGTCGCCGAGCCGATCAGGCCGACATAGGCGGCGTCGCCCCGCGCCAGCGCCGCGTCGGCGACGAGGAAATCGAGCGCGTGGTCGTGGGTGAGCACGACGAAGGCGGATCCGGCCGGAGCGCGCGCGATCTCGGCTTCGGGCAGCGGCGTGAGGCGCGTCTCGACCCCTTCCGGCGCGCGGGCGATCTCTTCCGGCCGGCCGTCGATCAGGATCGCGCGGACCGGAAGAAGCGCCAGCGCGGCGCAGAGCGCGCGGCCGACATGGCCGGCGCCGAAGACGAGGACCATCGGCCGGGCGACCCGCTCGGCGGCGAGGCGGTCGCCGAGATCGGCGCGGAGCGCGTCGTCGAGCGCCCGGAACGTGACCTCTACGCGGCCGCCGCAGCATTGGCCGATCTCGGGGCCGAGCGGCACGTCGAGCCCGGACGCGGTCTCGGACCGGCGCAGCATCCGGCGGGCGTGGTCGATGGCGAGGTATTCGAGCTGGCCGCCGCCGATGGTGCCGGCGACCTCCGCGTCGGAGACGAGCATCCAGGCGCCGGCGTCGCGCGGGACCGAGCCCCGAGTGGCGACGAGTTCGACGAGAACGGCCGGATCGCCGGAAACCGCGCCTCCCGTCAGGAGGCCGGTCAGGTGGCGCTTGGCTGGCATTCGGTCTGCGTGCTCCCCGGTACGTGGTCCGATGTCGCAGGCTGGGTGCGCCCGGCGGAATTGGCAAGACAATTCAACATCAGCGCCGAAGGATCGCCCGGTCCGCGACCCCGATCGGCGCGGATCGGTCGGGGCGCCTGTCAAACGGGCGGGAAACGCGCGGAATTGCGGGAGCGCGCGGCGATGCCTAGATGCGCAACCGACGCGCACCGGAGCCCGAGACATGCTGCCAGACAATCCCGACGATCAGGCCCGGCTGTTCTACCTCGCGATTCTCGGGCTGTTTATCGCCTGGTCGCTGCTCTGGGGCCAAGGGCACCGGATCGGAAGAACGCTGCGCGACATGGCGGTCTGGGCGCTGATCTTCGCGATGGTGGTGATCGGCTACGGGTTCCGCGACACGCTGCGCGCCGGGCTGTTCCCGTCCGCGACCATCAGCCTCGCGTCGGACGTGGTGGAATTGCGGCGCGGGGCGGACGGTCACTTCCACGCGGACATGGAGGTGAACGGCGCGAAGGTCCGCTTCATGGTCGATACCGGCGCGTCGGACGTGGTGCTCTCGATGCGCGACGCGCGGGCGGCCGGGATCGATCCGGCGCGTCTCGATTTCACCGGCCGCGCGCAGACGGCGAACGGCCTGGTGCCGATCGCGCGCGTGACGCTCGGCGACGTCGCGCTCGGCGACATCCGCGACGTGAACGTGCGGGCCTCGGTCGGCGCGGGCGATCTCGACGTGTCGCTGCTCGGGATGAGCTATCTCGACCGCTACGGTTCGATCCGCATCGAGGGCGATTCGATGATCCTGGCGCGCTGAGTCGCGCCGTCGGTCAGAGGCGCGCGGGCGAAGGGCCGGCGCGGTCCTCGAGCGCGGCGCGACATTCCGGCGAGACGGAAGGCAGCTTCGCGCGGAACGCCGCGTCGCGCTCGGGGATCGCGGCCCGTTGGCCGACGCTCAGCTCATCGCGCCGCGACGCGTCCGCGAGGATGGCGAGGCCTTCGAGCAGGATGTCGGTCTCCTCGGGCGTGCACGAGGGGGCGAGCGCGGCGCGCAGGCCGTCGATTTCGGTCTGGAACGCGCCGCCCGCCTGGTCCGACGGCAGGGGACGGGCGCAGCCCGCGAGCGTCAGGACCGCGGCGAATGTCAGAAGATGCGTGGCTCTCATGTCGTCTCCTCGGGGGTTCCGGTGGCGGTCAGGATCCGGCCTTTCGGACCCACCGCCCGTCCTCCTGGGCCCAGTAGGTCGCGGGAAGGCCCGCAGCCGTGACGGATTTCCAGTCGGAGCGCGCCGCCGCCACGGCATCGGGGTCCGCGCCGTCGAAGACCAGGCAGGCGCGGTCGAAACCGGCCATCGCGTCGGGCGCGGCCCGCGCGCCGTCGACGAGCATCAGCACGGTCGCCCCGTTGGGGTTGTCCTCGCCGCGCGTGAGCCAGACCGGCTGGCGCGGGCCGTGTCCCGTCGCCTCGGAGCCATGCGGCAGGAACGAGCCGTCGCCCCAGGTCCAGAGCATGTCGTCCACCGCCGCCAGGCCTGCGTCGGTGCCGCAGCGGATCAGCACGCGCCAGTTCCGGTCCAGCGACCGCGCCACCATGTCGGGCAGGCTCGACTCCAGCGGCGTGGCGGTCAGATGGTAGAACAGGACCTCGGGCACGGGTCTCAGCTCTCGAAACGGTCCCGCACCAGCCGGTCGAGCGCGCGCACGCCCCAGCCCGTCGCGCCTTTGGGCGAGAGGGTGGACGGTTTGGTGTTGTAGGACGCGCCGGCGATGTCGAGATGGATCCAGGGCGTGCCGTCCTTGACGAAGCGCTGGAGGAACTGCGCCGCCGTGACGGATCCCGCCGCGCGGCCGCCGACATTGGCGACGTCGGCGATGCGGCTTTTCAGCAGCTCGTCATAGGCCGGATCGAGCGGCATCCGCCAGGCGCCCTCGCCCTCGGCCTCGGCGGCCCTGAGGAAATCGGCCGCGAAGGCGTCGTCGTTCGAGAACACGCCCGCCTTCTCGTGGCCGAGCGCCACGATGATCGCGCCGGTCAGAGTGGCGAGATCGATCATCGCGGCGGGTTTGAAACGCTCCTGCGCGTACCAGAGCACGTCGGCGAGCACGAGACGGCCCTCGGCGTCGGTGTTGATCACCTCGACCGTGTCGCCCTTCATGGATTTCACCACGTCGCCCGGACGCTGCGCGTTGCCGCCGAGCATGTTCTCCACGAGCCCGACGACGCCCACCACGTCCGCCCTGGCCTCGCGCAGGGCGAGCGCGCGCATGACGCCCGCGACGACACCCGCGCCGCCCATGTCGCCCGTCATCTCCTCCATGCCGCCCGCGGGCTTGATCGAGACGCCGCCGGTGTCGAACACCACGCCCTTGCCGATGAGCGCGAGCGGCGCGCCGCCGCCGCAGCCCTTCCACTGCATGACGACCACCTGGCTCGGCGTGGAGGACGCCATGCCGACCGCGAGAAGCGTGCGCATCCCGAGGCGCTCCAGATCGTCGGGGCCGAGGATCTCGACCTCGACGCCGAGATCCCGGAGCCCGGCGAGGCGTTCCGCGAACTCGACCGTGGTCAGGACGTTGGCCGGCTCGCTGACCAGATCTCGGGTCAGAAACACACCCTCGGCCTGCACGGCCTTGGGCGCGAAGGCCTTGGCCGCCGTTTCGGGGTTCTTGACCATGAAGGTCGCGCGGGCGTTCGGCGCGACCGCGTCCTCGGCCGGGGTGCGGTAGGTGTCGAAGGAATAGGCCTTGAGACTCAGGCCGAGCGCCACGTCCTCGACGCGCGCGAGGCTTCCCGCGAGGACCGTCAGCGGAACGGTGCCGTTGAACCCGGCGATGGCCGCGCCGGCCTTGCGGGCCTGCTCGGGCGTCGGGCGGCGCGGCAGCTTGACGACGAGCAGCGCCTCGGCGCGCATCCCGGCGGGCCAGGCGAGCGTCTCGCCGGAACCGACCTTGGCCTTGGCGAACGCCCCGCTCGCGGCGTGCCGCTTGACGGCGCCGCGGGTCAGCCGGTCGACGCGCCGGGCGAGCGGGTCCATGCTCCCGTCCTCGGCGAGAAACAGCGCCACGCGCCCCTCGATGTCGGCGATCGCGGCCGGATCGGCCGCCTGGAAGTCGGTTTGCAGTGGCGCGGTCACGGCGGTCTCCGTAAGTTGCGTGGGACGCGGAAGCCGTAGCGGCTTTCGCGCGGCTTGACCAGATCGCGAGGTCGCGGCCGCAGGAGAGAGGCTTTGGCTTGACCCGACTGGACCGCTACATCCTCGGCCAGCTCGTGCGCGCCTTCGGTTTCTTCGCGCTGATCTTCACCGGCGTGGTCTGGCTGACCCAGGCCGTGCGCCTGATCGACACGGTGATCGCGAGCGGCCAGAGCGCGGCGACGTTCCTGGAATTCTCGGCGCTGGTGCTGCCGCAGGTCTTCGTGATCGTCCTGCCGCTCTCGGCGATGGGCGCCGCGCTCTACACGATCAACAAGCTCTACACCGATTCCGAGCTGGTCGTGATGATGGGCGCTGGCCTCGGACCGGTCGGCCTGCTCCGGCCGGTGGCGATCTTCGGCGCGATGATCGCGGCCGTCATGTATCTCGTGCTGCTGGTTCTGGTGCCCCTCGGCGGCACCGCGCTGGCCGACCGCACCCAGGCGATCCGGTCGGACGTGGCGGGCGCGCTGATCGTCGAGCGTCAGTTCATCCATCCCGTCGACGGGCTGACGCTCTTCATCGACGACACCAGCCGGGCCGGCGAGATGGCGGGCATCTTCATCAACGACCAGCGCGAGGCCGACCGTCCCGTGACCTACTCCGCCGAGCGCGCGGTTCTGCTGCGCGACGGCGACGAGGTCCGACTGGTGATGGATGACGGCCTGGCGCTGTCGCCGGGAGGGAACGGCGAGCGGCTCAACACGGTGCGGTTCGACCGGTTCGTGTTCGATCTCAGCGAGATCGTCCGGTCCGAGGGCGCGCGCACCAAGCGGCCCTCGGAATACGCGCTGCGCGATCTGCTGTCCCCGACGACGGCGATGCTCGGGACGCGGTACGGGCGGTCGGACTACATGGCGGAGGCGCAGTACAAGATCGTCCTGCCTCTGCTGGCCTCGATCTACCCGGCCATCGCGCTGGTCACGCTGCTCGCCGGAGGCTATCGGCGCAGCGGCTTCGGGCGGCGCGTCTTCGTCGCCGTCGGCGTAGCGCTCCTGCTCCAGATCGTGATGTTCGTCGCCAAGGACCGGGTGCAGGGCGACGCGGGGCTCTGGCCGCTGATCCACGCCGCGCCCGCGCTGGCGCTCGTCTACGTCGCGGCGCTGACCTTTCGGCTCAGCCGCGGGGGACGCGCCGCGCGGGTTCCGGCATGACCCTGTGGCGCTACATCCTCCGCGGGTTCCTCCGCGCCCTGGCGGGGGTCTTCTCGGTGATCGCGCTCGTCGTGCTGCTGTTCGTCGGGGTCGAGAACCTGCGCCGTTTCGGCGGCGTCGCCAGCCTGGGCGAGATCGGGACCGTGACGCTGCTCGAGGCGCCCAGGCTCCTCTACCAGGTGTTCCCGCTCACGATCCTGCTCGCCAGTCTCGTCACCTTCCTGCGGTTCGCGCGGACCAGCGAGCTCGTGGTGATGCGCGCCGCCGGCATCTCGGCCCTGCGGCTGATCGGAATTCCGGTTCTCGCCGCCGTTATCCTCGGCGGCGTCTTCGTCGCGGCGGTAAACCCCTTCGTCGCCGCGACCATCAAGCGCGGCGAGGCCACGGCGGACGGTTTCCGCGACGACGGCGGCAGCGCGCTCTCGTTCTCCGGCGACGGCGTGTGGCTGCGCCAGGCCGACGGCGCCGGACAGACGGTGATCCAGGCCGAGCGCACGAACGCCGACGGCACCGTGCTGCGCGGCGTCAGGATGCACCAGTTCGACCTGGAAGGGCGGCTTTTCTCGCGCATCGACGCGCCGGAGGCGCGGCTCGGGCGCGGCGCCTGGGTGTTCGACGCGGCGACGCGCTGGGTCCTCGACGCCGAAGGCCGCTTCGAGCGCACGCTCGACGGCGGGCGCTTCACGCTCGGCACCGACCTCACCAGCGAGAGGATCCTCGACAGCTTCGCGCCGCCCGAGACCGTGGGTTTCTGGAACCTGCGCCGATCCATCGGCCAGATGGAGAACGCCGGATTCTCGGCCCTGCGCCACCGGCTGTTCCTCCAGAGCGAACTCGCCAAACCCGCGCTCTTCGCCGCGATGGTGATGATCGGGGCCGCGTTCGCGCTCCGGCCGGCGCGGTTCGGGCAGACGGGGGTGATGATCCTGCTGGCCGTGCTGGCCGGATTCTCGCTCTATTTCCTGAAGGATTTCGCGGAATCGCTCGGCGCGCGCGGACAGATCCCGCTTTCCGTGGCGGCATGGACGCCGCCCGTGGCCGCCATCCTGCTGGCGCTCAGTCTGCTTCTGCATCTCGAAGACGGCTAGGGCGGGACGATGCGCGCGATAAGGTCCGGACTCCTGGCGGCGCTGATCCTCGTCTGGGGCGGCGATCCCGCCGGCCGGCAGGCGGGCGCGCAGCCCGCCCCGGCGACGCTGCTCGCCGACCGCGTGTCCTACGACGACGCGACCGGGATCCTGACCGCGGAGGGCAACGTCGAGGTGCTTTTCGAGGGGCGCGTGCTCACCGCGACGCGGATCGAGTACGACGCGGCGGCCGACCGGATCGCGGCCACGGGGCCGCTGGTCCTGAGCGACCCGGAGGCGGGCGTCCTGCTCGCGGAGGACGCGGAGCTCAGCGCGGACCTCTCCGAAGGGCTTGTCCGGACCGCCCGCCTCCTGCTGGCCGACCGGCTTCAGATCGCGGCGGGCGAGGTGCGGCGCGGCGGCGGCCGGTTCACCACGCTCGACCGCACCATCGCCACCAGCTGCACGGTCTGCGCCGGCAATCCGACGCCGACATGGGCGATCCGGGCCGCCCGGGTGACGCGGGACGAGGAGGCGCGGCGCATCTATTTCGAGAACGCGCGCGTCGAGGCCTTCGGCGTGCCGATCGGATGGGCGCCCGTCCTGAGCATCCCCGACCCCGAGGTGCGCCGCGCCGACGGCGTTCTGATCCCGACCTTCCAGCAGTCGAACATCTACGGCCTCGGCGTGAAGGTGCCCTATTACCGCACGCTCGGGCCGTCGGCCGACGCGACGGTGACGCCCTTCGTCACCACGACCGGCGCCGTCCTTTTCGAGGGCGAGTACCGCCGGCGGTTCCGCGAGGGCGGTTTCGATCTCTCGGGCGTGATCGCGCTCGACGACGGGCTCGACGACGGCGGCGGCGCGGGTCGCGGGTTCTTCAGCGGGCTCGGGGAGTTCAGGCTGGGACGCGGCTACGTCGCCGAGTTCGACGTCAACGTCACGAGCGACCGGAGTTTCCTGCAGCAGTTCGACTATTCCGACGCCGACCGGCTGACCAGCTTCGCCCGGATCGGCCGCACGTCGGAGAACGAGTTCATCGAACTCGGATCCATCGCATTCCAGAGCCTGCGCGAGGATGAGGACGCCGCGACCGTGCCGTTCATCCTTCCGGACTTCCGCTACCGGAGACTTCTGGAGGCGCCCCTGGTCGGCGGGCGCGTCGGGCTGGACATGGAGGCGCTGGGGGTGCTGCGCCAGGACGGACAGGACATGATCCGGGGCGGAGGCGGCGTCGACTGGCGGCGCGACTGGACGCTGCCGCGCGGCGTGCTCGCCGCCGCCGGCGGCTCGGCCGACGTCACGTTCTACCGCACGTCGACGGCGGAGGAGGGAAGCGACCGCACGGTCGCCCGCGCGAGCCCGGCTCTCGCCATCGAACTGCGCTGGCCGCTCGCGCGGGCGGGACGCGACGGCGCGACGCACGTGATCGAACCGGTCGCCCAGGTTATCTGGTCGGACGCGCTCGGCGACACCGACGTGCCCAACGAGGACAGCCAGCTGGTCGAGTTCGACACCACGAACCTCTTCTCGCTCAACCGGTTTCCCGGCATCGACCGGCTCGAGACCGGGCTGCGGGCCAATGTCGGCGTAAACTACACGCGCTACGACCCCTCGGGCTGGACGCTCGGTCTGGCGGTCGGACAGGTGATCCGGGCGGAGCCCGACGCCGCGTTCTGGGAGGCCACCGGTCTCGAGGGCAGATGGTCGGACATCGTGACCTCGGCGACGCTCACCACGGCCTCGGGCCTCGCGGTCGCCAACCGGGCCGTCTTCGACACCGAGCTGCGCTTCAGCCGCAACGAGTTCGTCCTGGCCTATGACGGCGTGACGGCGGGGATCGAGGCGACCTACGTGTTCCTCGCCGCCGAGGACAGCAATCCGTTCTACGGCGCCCAGGCCGAGACGAGCGAGTTCGGACTCGACGGGCGCTACCGGTTCCATCCCAACTGGGAGCTTCACGGCGACTGGCGGTACGACGTGGCCGCCGACGCCAACCTCCGGGCGGGCGGCGGCCTGACCTACGGCAACCAATGCGCGGAAATCGATCTCAGGGTCTCGCGTCGGTTCACCTCATCGGCTAACGTCCCGCCTTCGACGTCCTTCGCGTTCACCGTGCGGCTCGCTGGCCTCGGGCGTTCCGGCGAACGGGAATGGCCGCCGCGTCTCTGTCTGGAAGGCATCTGAGAGGACTTTGGGAACGCGATGCTGAGACTTCTTCTGACGGTCCTTCTGATCGGCGCGGCGGCGCCGGTCCCGGCCGCGAATCCGTACGCCGCGGCCCTGACGGTCAACGGGCGGGCGATCACCCATTACGACATCGAGCAGCGGATCGCGCTGCTCGAGGCGCTCGGCGCGACCGGCGACGTCGAGGAGCTCGCGGTCGAGCAGCTGACCCAGGACCGCCTCAAGGTGCTCGCGGGCGAGGAGCTCGGCATCGAGCTTCCGGAGGACGCCGCGCAGACCGGTCTCGAGGAGTTCGCCTCGGGCCGGGGCCTGACCCCCGACGACGTGATCAACGTCCTGGTCGAGCGCGACATCGACCGCCAGACCATGGACGATTTCGTGATCTCCAACCTGGTCTGGCGCGAGGTGGTCGCGGCGCGGTTCCGGGCCAAGGCGATGCCGTCGGAGTCCGATCTCGACACGGCCGCCGAGATCCGGCGCAACACGCCGCAGGAGATCCTGACGCTCGGCGAGATCGCCCTGCCCTTCGCCGAGCATGGCGAGGAGGGCACGGTGGAACTCGCCGACGAGCTCTACCGGTCGCTCTCGCGCGGCGGCGATTTCACCGCCGCCGTCCGCCGGTACAGCCGGAGCGCCTCGGCGGCGCAGGGCGGACTGCTTCCGCCGCAATCAGCCGACCAGCTGCCGCCCGCGCTCCGCAGCCAGATCCTTCTGCTCCGGCCCGGGCAGGTGACGCGGCCGGTGCCGATCGGCGGCGGTCTCGCGATCCTGAAGCTCGTCTCCATCAGGACGGCTCCTCCGCCGGCCGAAGGCGACGCCGTGGAGAGGGAGGCGGCGCGCGAGGCTCTGCGCCAGGAGCTCTTCATCGAACGTCTGACCAGTTTCGGCCAAGGCTACCTCCAGGAGCTCGAAAGCGACGCGCTGATCGTCGAGCGATGATCCCGCCGGTCGCGCTGACGCTCGGCGACCCCTCCGGCGTGGGCGGCGAGATCGCGCTCCGCGCATGGACGGCGCTGCGCGGCGGGCCTCCGTTCTTCCTGATCGGGGATCTCGGGCACATGACCGCCCTCGGCGACGGCGCGGGCGTCCCGGTGCGCGGCATCGACGCGCCCGCGGACGCGGCGTCCGCCATGCCCGACGGTCTGCCGGTGCTCGATCATCCGCTGGCGCGGCCGGCGCGGCCCGGACGGCCCGACCCGCAGAACGCCGCCGCGACGATCGGGTTCATCCGGCGTGGGGTCGATCTGGTGCGCGAGCGGCGACGCGCTCGCCCTCTGCACCAACCCGATCAACAAAAAGGCGCTCAAGGACGGCGCGGGCTTCGCGTTTCCCGGCCATACCGAATTCCTCGCGCATCTGAGCGGAGCGCGGTGTCCGGTCATGATGCTGGCCGCGCCCGCGCTCAGGGTCGTGCCGGTCACGATCCACATTCCCCTGGCCGAGGTTCCGGCCGCTCTGACGGCCGCGCTTCTGGAGGAGACGCTGCGGATCACCCGCGCGGCGCTCGTCTCCGATTTCGGCATTCCGGAGCCGCGCCTCGCCGTGGCGGGACTGAACCCCCATGCCGGAGAAGGCGGCGCGATGGGACGCGAGGAGATGGAGATCATCGCGCCCGTCCTCGACCGTCTGCGCGCCGAGGGAATGAACGTGAGCGGGCCGCGCTCGGCCGACACGATGTTCCACGCCGCGGCCCGGGCGGGCTACGACGCGGCTGTGTGCATGTATCACGATCAGGCGCTGATCCCGATCAAGACGGTGGACTTCGACGGCGGCGTGAACGTCACGCTCGGGCTCGATTTCGTGCGCACCTCGCCCGACCACGGCACGGCCTACGACATCGCGGGGACGGGCCGGGCCAATCCGTCGAGCCTGATCGCCGCGCTCGGGCTCGCGCGGAGCATGGGCGAGACGCGGGCGGCGCGATGAGCGACGACGGCCTGCCGCCGCTGCGCGAGGTCATCGCCGAGCACGGCCTGAGCGCGCGGAAATCCCTCGGCCAGAACTTCCTGCTCGACCTCAACCTCACCCGCAGGATCGCCCGGCGCGCGGGGAACCTGGCGGAGTGCGACGTGCTCGAGATCGGGCCCGGACCCGGCGGGCTGACCCGCGCGCTTCTGAGCGAGGGCGCGCGGCGCGTGGTGGCGGTCGAGCGCGACGCGCGCTGCCTGCCCGCTCTGGCGCGGATCGCCGAGGCCTGGCCCGGGAAGCTGACGGTGATCGAGGGCGACGCGCTCAGGATCGACCCGGCGGCGCATCTGACCGCGCCGGTGCGCGTGGTGGCCAACCTGCCCTACAATGTCGGAACCGAGCTTCTGGTGCGCTGGCTGACGCCCGCGACCTGGCCGCCGTTCTGGACGAGCCTCACGCTGATGTTCCAGAAGGAGGTGGCGGAGCGCATCGTGGCGGCGCCCGGATCGAAGGCCTACGGGCGGCTCTCGCTGCTGGCGCAGTGGCGGGCGGACCCGAAAATCGTCTTCGAGATCCCGCCCCGCGCCTTCACCCCGCCGCCGAAAGTCACGAGCGCGGTGGTCCAGATCGAGCGGCTCGAGGAGCCGCGGTTTCCGGCCGACGCCGCGACGCTGTCGCGCGTGGTGGCGCTCGCCTTCGGCCAGCGGCGCAAGATGCTCCGCTCGAGCCTCAGGGCGCTCGGGCCGCGGGCGCAGGCGATGGTCGAGGCGGCTGGCATCGACCCGACGCTGCGGGCCGAGCAGGTTCCGCTCGAGGCGTTCTGCCGGCTGAGCCTCGTCGTGGCGTCGGCCCCGCCGTCCTGACCTATTCGGCCCGGGCGGCGGCGGTGGCCGGGGCGTCCGTCTCCGCCTTGGCCTTGCGGCGCGTGCGCGGACGCTTGGCCGGCTGCGGCGCGGCCTCGTCGGCCGAGGTGGCCTCGGCCTCGGAGGGGCCGGTCTCCTCGCGCTCGGCGGGACGCGTCACCCGCGCGTTGCGGCGCCGGCCCTCGGGCGTCTCGACGGGTCCGGACCCGGCCTGGCCGTCGTCGGTGTCGATCGTCGTCAGACCGGATTCGCCGCGCCCGCGATCATCGTCGGCCTGCCGGTCGCGGCCCTCGTCGCGGCTCCGACGATCATCGCGCGGGCCGCGGTCGTCCCGATGGTCCCGGTCGTCGTCCTGCTGGCGTTCCCGGTTCTGATTCGCGTCGCGTCCTTCGTCGTCGCCGCCGCCCTGATCGGTCCGCTGCTGATGCGAGCCCTCGCGCTCCTGCTGGGCCCCGTCGCGTTCCTGCTGCGCCGCGCGCTGCTCGTTCAGGTGGCGCGTGGCTTCTCCGAGCAGCCGGCTGTAGTGCTCGGAATGCTGGAGATAGTTCTCCGCGATCACCCGGTCGCCCGAGAGCTGCGCGTCGCGCGCCAGCGCCTGGTACTTGTCGATGATCTGCTGCGGGGTGCCCCGCACCTTGCCGTCGGGACCCGCGCTCTCGAACACGCGGTTCGCGACGTTTCCCATGTTGCCGCCACCGCCGCCGCCCCGGCGCTGGTTACCGTGACTGCCGCCAGGCTTGTTCCTGGAGCGCGACTTGTTCGAAGGTCTCATGCGTTGGAATTTCCGCCATCTATGGCTTTGCGCAGGGCAGGAATCGCGCCGCAGGGCGCACCCCGATAACAGTCCCGTGCGTCATTACAACTAACCGCTCCCGCGCGCCTGAAGCATTCGAAAAACAGCGCCGATCGGGAGTGAGCGCCACATATAACGCGCGTCGGCGCAAACACAAGCGCAAATCCCCGGTTCAGGCCGGATCCCGCTCCGGCCGGCGGATCTCCACGACCCGGTCCCGCCCGTCGAGATCGGGATGGAGCGTGACCGCGCCCGCGCCGGCGGCCTCGAAGACCTCGCGCGCCGCCCGCCCCTGCCCCGCCCCGATCTCGACCAGGGCCCGGCCGCCCGGCGCGAGCGCGCGTTCCAGACCCGCCGCGATGCGCCGGCAGGCCGCCAGCCCGTCCGGCCCGGGACTGAGCGCCATCGCGGGCTCGCGCAGCCGCACCTCGGGCGAGAGACCCGCGAGTTCGGCCAGCGGGATGTAGGGCGGGTTCGAGACGATGAGATCGAACGTCCCCCCGATCCCGTCGAACCAGTCGGCGCGTCGGAACTCCGCGCGGTCCCCGACGCCGTGCCGCCGCGCGTTGCCGGCGGCCACGCGCAGCGCCGCGTCGCTCATGTCGGTGCCGATCCCCTCCGCGTCCGGCCATTCCGCCAGAAGCGTGACCAGGATCGCGCCGCTGCCCGTGCCGAGATCGAGCAGGCGTCGGGGCCGCCGATCGCAGAGCGCGCGTTCAATCAGGATTTCCGTCTCGGGGCGCGGATCCAGAACATCCGGCGTCACGGTGAAATCCCGCCCCCAGAATTCCCGCCGCCCGAGGATATGCGAGACGGGATGCCGGTCTGCCCGGGCGGAGACCATCGGCTCCAGCCGTTCGGAGGCCTCGCGGCCGAGCGGGTCCCCGGACAGGAGCAGGAGACGGTCCGGCGCCACCCCGAGCGCCTCGGCCATCAGCCGGCGCGCGTCGCGCGCGGCGTCCGGCACGCCGGCGGCGGCGAGGCGCGCCGCGGCGACGCGGAGCGCCTCCGCGACCGTGACGCTCACGCCTCCACGTCCGCGAGCCGCGCCGCCTGGTCGGCGGCCACCAGCGCGTCGATCACCTCGCCCAGATCGCCCTGCATCACCTGGTCGAGCCTGTAGAGGGTCAGGCCGATCCGATGGTCGGTCAGGCGCCCCTGCGGAAAGTTGTACGTCCGGATGCGCTCGGACCGGTCGCCCGACCCGACCTGACCCTTGCGGGACGCCGCGCGCGCGTCGTCGAGCTTCCGGCGTTCCAGATCGTAAAGCTTCGCGCGCAGCACCTGCATCGCGCGGGCGCGGTTCTGGTGCTGCGACTTCTCGGAGCTGGTCACGACGATGCCGGTCGGCAGGTGGGTGATCCGCACGGCGGAATCGGTCGTGTTGACGTGCTGCCCGCCGGCGCCGCTGGCGCGCATGGTGTCGATCCGCACGTCACCGGGCGCGATCTCGATGTCGACGTCCTCCGCCTCCGGCAGCACCGCCACCGTGGCGGCCGAGGTGTGGATGCGCCCGCCGCTCTCGGTCGCGGGCACGCGCTGGACCCGGTGGACGCCGCTCTCGAACTTGAGCCGCGAGAACACGCCGCGCCCGGTCACGTGCGCCACGAGATCACGGCAACCGCCCAGTTCGGTCGGCGTGTCCTCGACGACCTCCCATTTCCAGCCGCTGGCCTCCGCGAGCAGCCGGTACATCCGCGCGAGATCGGCCGCGAAGAGCGCCGCCTCCTCGCCGCCGGTGCCGGCCCGGATCTCGAGGATCGCCGAGCGCTCGTCGGCGGCGTCCTTCGGCAGAAGGCTGGCGCGGACGTCCCGCTCGACCTCGGGCAGATCGGCCGCGATGCGCGCCAGCTCCTCCTCCGCGAGCGCGCGCATCTCGGGATCGGCGCGCATCCGCTCCGCCTCGTCCCGCTCGCGCAGCAGCGCGCCGTACCGCGACGCAGTGTCGACCACGGGCTTCAGCTCGGCGTATTCGCGCGACAGCGCGGCCAGTTCGGCGGGCGCGAGGCCCTCGGCGAGCTTCGCCTCGAGATACTCGAAACGGCTCCGCACCTGGTCGAGCTTTTCCAGCGGGATCATGCGCGCCGCAGCCTCACAACTGAAGGGAGCGCCGCTATCGCGCGTATGGCTCCAGCGCCGCAAGCCAATTCTCCACCCGCGCGCGGTTGACGCCCAAATCGCTTCGCCCGTACCGCGCCCGGGAAAAGGCGGCGACTCCGGTCCGGCCGCCCCCCAGATCGAGAAACCGGATCGAGAAGTAATCCGGAAATCCCATGATCCGGCTCCGCTGCACGTAGGTCACGCTGAGATCGTCGTCGCTGACCGCCAGGCGCTCGACCCTCGGCTGCGACATCGCGAAGGCGTCGAACGTCGCGGCGAGATACGCGGGCGACGCGTGGTAGACCGGCGTCGTCCCGTCGAGCGGCTGCGGACCCGAACCCGGCGGTCCGACCCGCCAGGAGTTCGGGTTCCCCGTCGCCGGAGCCTCAAGGGGTTCGACATGGAACGCGTCGCCGTCCGGCGCGAACCTGACCCAGAGGGCGACCCCCCCGAAGAGGATCGCCAGCGTTCCCGCCGCCATGGCCAGCCAGCGGAGCATGCCGGTCGCCTATTCCGCGGCCCGCGCGGCCGCGTCGCCGCGCGCGGTCTCGGCGTCGATCTCCGCCGCGCGCTGCTCGACCAGACCGACGATGTGATCGATCATCCGGTCGTTGCCGAGCTTGTGGTCCTGTTTTCCGGCGACGTAGACCATGCCCGATCCCGCGCCGCCGCCGGTGAAACCCACATCGGTCATCAGCGCCTCGCCCGGTCCGTTGACCACGCATCCGATGATCGAGAGGCTCATCGGCGTCTTGACGTGTTCCAGCCTCTTCTCAAGCGCTTCCACGGTTTTGATCACGTCGAATCCCTGCCGCGCGCAGGACGGGCACGAGATGATGTTGACCCCGCGATGGCGCAATCCGAGCGATTTGAGGATGTCGAAACCGACCTTCACCTCCTCGACCGGATCGGCAGAGAGGCTGACGCGGATCGTGTCCCCGATCCCGGCCCAGAGCAGGTTGCCGAGCCCGATCGCGGATTTGATCGTTCCCGACATCAGGCCGCCCGCCTCGGTGATCCCGAGATGGATCGGCGCGTCGGTGGCGTCGGCCAGCGCGTGATACGCGGCGGCCGCCATGAAGACGTCCGACGCCTTCACGCTGATCTTGAACTCGTGGAAATCGTTGTCCTCGAGAATGCGGATGTGCTCGAGCCCGCTCTCGACCATCGCGTCGGGACAGGGTTCGCCGTATTTCTCCAGCAGATGTTTCTCGAGCGAGCCCGCGTTCACGCCGATGCGGATCGAGCATCCGTTGTCGCGGGCGGCGGCGATCACCTCGCGCACGCGGTCCGGACTTCCGATGTTGCCCGGGTTGATCCTCAGACAGGCCGCGCCCGCCTCGGCCGCCTCGATCCCGCGGCGATAGTGGAAGTGGATGTCGGCGACGAGCGGCACCGGGCTTTCGCGGACGATCTCGCGCAGCGCCCTCGTCGACGCCTCGTCGGGACAGGACACGCGGACGATGTCGGCGCCGGCGTCGGCGCAGCGCGCGATCTGATCGACCGTCGCCGCGACGTCGTGGGTCAGCGTGTTCGTCATGGTCTGGACGCTGATCGGGGCGCCGTCGCCGACCGGCACGCGCCCGACGTGAATCCGGCGGGATTTCCGACGCTCGATGTCGCGCCAGGGACGGATCGGATTGTGGGTCATCGCCTGCGGTCCGGTGAGGTCTGTCAGCCCTCAACATAGGGTGCGACCCGCGGGATGTCACGGGCCCGCGCGGCCCGGCGGCCTATTGGATGGCGACGGAGGCGGGCACGATGGCGGGACCGTCGCCGAACACCTGCGACAGGACCTCGGGCACCTGTTCGACCTCGGCGAAACGCTCCGAGATCGCGGCCGGCTCGAGCACGACGTCGCGCACCGCGCGCGTGCCGCTGCCGAGCGGACCGTGCAGATGCTCGCCGACCCGGACGTAGACCGAGCCGGAGTTTCCCGCCCAGATCATCGGCGCTCCGACGCCCTGCGGCGGCGAATACGTCTCGCCCTTCTCCAGGATGCGCTCGAAAATCACCGTGCCGTTGTCGAGATAGACCCGCACCCATGCCGCCCGCTCCGCGACGACGACGATCGGCGCGTCCGACGCGGCACCCGTGAATTCCTGGGACGCGGGCATCGGACCGATGAAATCGATGTCTCCGGCCTCCGCGCTCGCCTGACGGACGAGGTCCGCCGGCGTCCGGGGCGCCGCGACCGCCGAGCCGGACGTCGATGCGGAACGGCCGGCCAGAAGGCCGAACCGCTCCGGATCGATCGAGGCGATGGGTCCGTCGCGCGGCATCAGCACCGCGACCTCGAGCTCCTGGTGCCGGTAGAGATCGGCGAGCGCCGTCGCAGCGACCGGGCTGGCGAGCTCCTTCAGCACCGGCTCCTCGAGCGCGGCCGCGCGCGGCTCGGACAGCGTCTCGACCTCGGAGACCGCCAGCGGCACCTCCTCGACCGGCGCGAACTGGACGCGCTGGATGTTCTGGAGCACCGTCCATCCGCCATAGCCGAGCCCGCCCACGAGGCCGGCGAGCACGAGAAGCGATCCGATGGCCGGGATCGGCAGATCCGCGAGCGGATTGCCGCGCTTCGCCGCGAGGGGGAAATTCGGCTGGAACGGCGCTTTCGCCGTCACCGGCGCGCGCATCGACGGCGCGGCCTCGCCGCCCGGCCCGGCGCGCCGCGCGGCGCCGCCCGTGAAGCCGGTGTCGTGACAGAACCGGCCGAAGACCTCGTCGGGATCGAGACCGAGATACCGGGCGTAGGACCGGACGTAACCCGGGATGAACGCGGGGTTGGGGAAGACGTCCGGCCGGGCGTCCTCGATCGCGGCGATGTAGGCGGCCTTGATCCTCAGGTCGCGCTGTACGTCGAGCAGCGACTTGCCCAGCGTCGCGCGTTCGCCGCGCAGCTCGTCGCCGAGTGGAAACTCGTAGGAGTTGAATCGTCCGTCGCTGCCGTCTTCCATCTCACCCATTGGATCCGCCTCCAGACCCTCTCACTCGCACACGCTGCCCGATGCGGCATTGTTCCCGAATCAATTCGCCGGAATTCGCCGTCTTCAAGCGAATGTTAGCATGATTCAAACCGCTCGTGCACATTGTTCCGACGATTACTGCGACTTGTGGCCGAAATGATTAACGCGACGGAACCCGGCGCGCCGGCTCAATAGATGTAGCGGATCTGGTCGGTCCAATACCGCTCCATCCGGCGAAGCGAGGCGTTCATGTCCGACAGCCGGATGTTGCCCAGCACCTCGCGGCTCATGATGCCGTCGGCGTGACGCTGGAAAAGCTCCGCGATGATCGTGCGGATCGTGCGGCCCTTCTCGGTCAGACGCACGCGGACCGCGCGGCGGTCGACCTCGCATTTCTGGTGGTGCATGTAGCCGCATTCCACCAGCTTCTTGAGGTTGTAGGAGACGTTCGATCCCTGGTAGTAGCCGCGGGTCTTGAGCTCCCCGGCCGTCACCTCGTTGTCGCCGATGTTGAACAGCAGCAGCGCCTGAACCGAATTGATGTCGATCACGCCGAGGCGTTCGAACTCGTCCTTGACCACGTCGAGCAGCAGGCGGTGAAGCCGCTCCACCATCGCCAACGTCTCGAGATAGGAGCTGAGGAAGTCATCGATCTCTTCAGCCGGCGCGACCTGCGCGACCTTGGCGTGTATACTCATCTGTGCTCTCCGCGAACTCGTGCTTCGCGGGACATTCGGGCAAATTGTTGTACAAGTCGTTAAAAGCGCGAGCCGCCTCCGGCGCTCACCGCGTGGCGATCCCGGCACGGATAATCCGCGTGATCTCAGCGTGTTCGGGCGGCGGGGAAATCCGCCCGCTCATCCATTGGTAGAGATCCTGGTCATTCTCGGCCAGAAGCGCCTCGTAGGCGTCGAACTGGTCCGGAGCGAGCGCGGCCAGCCCGCCGTCCGAAAACGGACCGAGGATCAGGTCCATCTCCTTCGTGCCGCGCCGCCAGCTCCGCATCCTGAGGCGCTTGAGGCGGATCTCCGGCGTCTCCGCCGTCACGCGCCGACCTCGAACACGCCCGACATGTCCTTGAACCCCTTGAACTCCAGCGTGTTTCCGGACGGGTCCTTGACGAAGAACGTGCCCTGCTCGCCCGGCTGCCCTTCGAAGCGGAGCAGCGGCGCGATGTGGAAGGCGACGCCCGCGGCCTCCAGCCGGCGCGACAGGCCGTTCCACGCGTCGATGTCGAGCACCGCCCCGAAATGCGGGATCGGCACGGTCAGGCCCTCGACCCGGCCGCCGCCTTCGGCCGCGGCCTCGGTCACGTGCGCGCTGAGCTGATGGCCGAAGAAATCGAAATCCTGCCAGGTCGGCGCGCTCCGGCCCATCTCGCAGCCCAGAACGTCGCCGTAGAACGCGCGGGTCGAGGCGAGATCGCGCACGCCGAACGCCATGTGGAACGGGACCGCCATATGTCAGACCGCCAGCGCGGCGCGGAGCCGCTTCTCGATCCGCGCCATCTTCTCCGCCAGCCGCGCCTGCTCGCCGCGCAGGCCGCGCAGGTCCGACAGGATCGCCGAGACCTCGCCGTCCGCGTCGGAGGCGGAGGCGGCCGGCGCCTCGCCCAGTCCGCTCATCAGCCATCCCATCGAGACGTTGAGCATGCCCGCGATCATCTGGAGCTTGTTCGCGCGCGGCTCCGAGCGGTCCTCCTCCCAGTTGCGCAGGGTCTGGACCTTTATGCCGATGCGGCCGGCCAGCTGCGCCTGGGTCAGTCCGACGGCCTCGCGCGCGAGAACCAGCCGGTCGCCGAATGTCGAGGTCTCGTCGGAATAATCGCCGTCCGTCGCCCGCTCGGCGATCGCGGTATCGCTGTCCATGTCCAACTCCGAAACTGTCCCATGATCCCGGGCTCCCGGGACGCGCGCCGACATTGCGCCGTTCGCGCGCGGAACCTATGACACGCGCGACCTCATTGCAAACCGGAGCGACCATGATCCCCCTCTCCCCCGCGCTCGGCCGCATCGGACCCTCGCCCACCATCGCGATCACGGCGCAGGCCCGGGCGCTCAAGGCGGAGGGGCGCGACATCATCTCGCTCAGCGCCGGCGAGCCGGATTTCGACACGCCCCGCAATATCCGCGACGCCGCCATCGCCGCCATCGACCGGGGCGAGACGCGCTACACCTCGCCCGAGGGCATCCCGGAACTGCGCGCCGCCATCTCCCGCAAGTTCGCCCGCGAGAACGGCCTGAGCTACGCGCCGGACCAGATAATGGTCTCGACCGGCGGCAAGCAGGTGCTTTTCAACGCGCTGATGGCGACGCTCAGTCCCGGCGACGAGGTGATCATCCCCGCGCCCTACTGGGTCTCCTATCCCGACATGGTGCTGCTCGCGGGCGGGACGCCGGTCATCGTGCCCGCCGGGATCGACAGCGGCTTCCGGATGAGCGCTCCGCAGCTCGCGGCCGCGATCACGCCGAGGACCCGCTGGCTGATCTTCAACTCGCCGTCCAACCCGACCGGCGCGGGATATTCCGAAAGCGACCTCAAGGCCCTGACCGACGTTCTTCTCGACCATCCGCATGTCTGGGTGATGACCGACGACATGTACGAGCACATCGCCTACCCGCCTTTCGAATTCCGCACGCCCGCCCAGGTCGAGCCGCGCCTGACGGACCGCACGCTGACCGTCAACGGCGTCTCAAAGGCCTACGCGATGACCGGCTGGCGCATCGGCTACGCCGGCGGTCCGGCGCCGCTGATCAGGGCGATGACGACGGTCCAGGGACAATCGACCTCCAACGCCTGCTCGATCAGCCAATGGGCGGCGGTCGAGGCGCTCGACGGGCCGCAGGATTACATCGCGACCTCGCGCGCCGCCTTCCTGCGCCGGCGCGATCTCGTCGTGGGCCTTCTGAACGCCTGCCCCGGCATCGAATGTCCGACGCCGGACGGCGCATTCTACGTCTATCCCTCCATCGCGGGCCTCATCGGCGGGACGACGCCCTCCGGCGCCCGCGTCGAGACCGACGCGGATTTCGCCCGCGAGCTTCTCGCGGCAGAGGGGGTCGCGGTGGTGTTCGGAGCGGCCTTCGGCCTCAGTCCGAACTTCCGCATCAGCTACGCCGCCGCCGACGACACGCTGACGGAGGCCTGCGCGCGGATCCGCCGCTTCTGCGAGGCTCTCGCCTGAACGGGGCGGACGGCGCGCCCTTCACTTGGCCGCCGTTCCGCGGTATGATCCCGCCTGAAGCCGGAGCCCGCCTCCGGTTTTTTATGTACCAACGATCAAAAGGAAGAACCGGCCATAGCCCGCAGACCCCACAACGCGCCACCGACGCGCGACACCGGACCCCGAGTCAACGACAAGGTCCGCGCCCCGGAAATACGCCTCATCGGGGCCGACGGAGAGAACGTCGGCGTCGTGACCCCCGAAAGGGCGATGGTTCTCGCCGAGGAATCCGAACTCGACCTGGTCGAGATCTCCCCGAACGCCTCTCCGCCCGTCTGCAAGATCATGGATTTCGGCAAGTTCAAGTACGAACAGCAGAAAAAGGAATCCGAGGCGCGCAAGAACCAGAAGATCATCGAGATCAAAGAGATCAAGTTCCGCCCGAACACCGACACGCACGACTACGACGTCAAGATGCGCTCGGTGTTCAAGTTTCTCGAGGGCGGCGACAAGGTCAAGATCACGCTCCGCTTCCGCGGCCGCGAGATGGCGCATCTCGAACTCGGCCGCCGGCTGCTTGAGCGGGTCGCGGACGACGTGACCGAATTCGGCAAGATCGAGGCGATGCCGCGCCTCGAAGGCCGTCAGATGGTCATGCTGATCAACCCGACCCGGCACTGACGGCGGCGGCCGGCGCGACGCGCCGGCCCGTCGTCCGGAGTTCCACCCATGGCCAGACCCCGCCGCCCCGTCGCAGACGCGCTGGCCTACGCGCCGGTCGCCCTGCTGATCGGCGTGTCGCGCCTTCTTCCATGGCGCGCGCGGCTCAACCTCGGCGCCTGGATCGGACGGATGGCCGTCACCCGCGTTCCGAGGCTCCGCCGCCGGATCGAGGCGAACCTGCGCCACGTCCTGCCCGATCTGACGGCCGCCGAGCGCGCCCGGGTCGCGCGGGCGACCGGCGACACGTTCGGCCGCACCTTCACCGAGATCCTGGCCAACCCGGCGTTCCACGCCCGCCGCGCATGGACCGGTCCGACCGGAGACGGCGTGGCGGCGATCGAGGCCGCCGCCGGAACCGGCGCGGTGCTCGTCACGGGCCATTTCGGCCAATGGGAGGCCGGCCGCGCCTGGATGAGATCCATCGGGATCACCTGCGCCGGGGTCTACCGCCCCGCCGACAACCCGCATCTCGAAGCGGTCTACCGCCGCAATCTCGAGGCGGGCGGCACGCCGATCTTCACCAAGAACGCGCGGGGCGTGCGCGGGATGATCCGCCATCTGTCGAAAGGCGGCGTCGTCGCCATCCTGAACGACCAGTACGACCGCCGCGCCGAGCGCTTCGATTTCGTCGGACGCACGGCGCCGACCGCCACCATCGCCGCCGATCTCGCGCTGAAATTCGGCCTGCCGCTCATCCCGATCTACGGAATCCGCGACCCGGACGGCGAACACGTCGCCGTCGTGGTCGAGGCCCCGATCCCGCATTCCGACGCGGCCACGATGACCCAAGCCGTCAACGACAGCCTCTCGGCCATGATCCGCGCCCATCCGGGCCAGTATTACTGGATGCACCGCCGCTGGGAGAAGAACCTGCCCGACCCGGAACGTCCGGGCCGCACCATCTGATCAGGGCAGCTTGGCCGCGCTCAGGATCGGCCCCATGCGCTGGCGCTGGACGATCACGACGACCGGTCCCTCGACGTCCTTCACCTCCAGCCGCCCCTCGGTCCGCCCGTCCCATTCCGCCACCGTCTCCCACTCCGTGACGATGTCGGTGTAATCGAAACGGTGGCCCGCGTTCTCGCCGCCCTCGATCGAGACGCCGTGCTCGGGAATGAACCGGACCAGATGCACGTCGGACCGCCCGATCCCCGGCGCGAGCGGCCGGATGTCGATGGACAGGTCGCCCTCCGCGTCGCGCTCGACCGTCAGCGAGACCGTCGGCGCCTTGGCGCGGTGCGCCGCGATCTGCCGCTCGATCGATTCAGCGTCGTGCCCCACCAGGCGGTCCTCGCCCTGAACGATGATCTGCGGCGTATAGACCGACCGCTTGTGCATCGACTTGGCGTAGGCGCGCTGGCGCCGGGTATGCGCGGCCTTGCCGAACGAATCCTTCCAGCCGAGATAGTCCCAGTAATCGACGTGAAGCGCCAGGGCGATCACGCCGTCCCGCTCCGAAAGCTCCGACAGCAGCCGGTCGGCGGGCGGACAGGACGAGCACCCCTGGCTGGTGAACAGTTCGAGCACCACCGGATTGTGCTGGGCCCGCGCGCCGAGCGGAAGGACCAGGAGGGCGATCGCGAACAGGGTCGGAAAAAGTCTCATCACGGTCCTTCGGAGCATCTGCCCGACCAGACCTAGAGGGCGGTGGCGCGGCGCGCCAGTCAAGCCTTGGTGAGCGCGAGGGGAACCGGAGGCGGGTCGCTCACCACCGTCGGGTCCGCCGGAAGAACGCCTCCGCCTCCTCCCCGAACGCCTCGCGGAGCGCCGCCTCCTCCTTCGCCACGAAACGCCGCGAGATCACCGGCCCGAACGCGAGCGCCGGAACCAGCGCCGAGACCGACGCGAGCGCCAGGGCCCAGCCGATCAGGATGAGCGCGAGCCCGGTGTAGATCGGATTGCGGTTGATCCGATAGGGCCCCTCCACGATCAGCGCGCGCGGGGCGTGGTTCGGCTCGACCGGCGTCCGCTTGCGCCGGAACCAGACCAGCGACCAGACGATCAGCGCCGCGCCGCCCAGAATGAACGCCCGCCCGAATCCTTCTGGAAACGTCGCGACCGGCGCGACCCGCGCCAGAAGCCACGACGCGAGCCCGGCGCCCGCGAACCAGACCGGCGGCAGATCGGGAAAGCCTCTGAGCATGTCCGTCCGGTCCTCCCGACACCGGCAAAGATCGCCGCCACGCCGGAGTGATCGGCGTCACGGCCCCTGCCCAGTGTCATGTTAGGATTTCCCCGCGTCAATGCGCCCGGAACTCCGGCGCGGGGAACGGCCGTCCCCGCCAACGGGGCCGATCGCTCGGCGATGGCGCGACGGTTCTTCCCGTCGGGGGGTGGGGAGACCGTCTGGCGACCGGAACCGCCCTGTCGCGACGGATCACGCCCTTCCCCCCTGCCGGAAGAATTGTCAACGAGGAGATATCCGATGACCTTGATAATCCAGTCCCACGGGGGAACGACGAAAACCGAGACGACCCGCAGCCGACGGGCCTTGCCACCGGCGGCGGGAGACGTTTCCGTCGACGAATCCGCGGATTTCGGTTTCCTTTTCCCGCCTTCCGGCAATCCGGGCGATTACCTGCCCGACGACGCGGCGGCGGAGATCGACCAGCTCGCCGACCTGATGGTTCCGGCGGCCGATCCGGCGAATCCCGAGGTCACGCCGGATTCGGCGCTGCCGCCGGTCCTGACCTATTGGGGCCAGTTCCTCGATCACGAACTGACCGCGCGCACCGACCGCGAGTCGCAGATCTCGACGATCGCGGCTCCGGCTCCGCATGTCAGCGCGGCGGAGATCGAAACGACGCTGAAGAACGCGCGCACGCCGCGCTTCGATCTCGACAGCGTCTACGGCGGCGTGCCTGTCGGGGTCGGAATCGACGCGAACATGGTCAAGGTGATCTCGGGCATGCGGCATCCGGGCTTTCCGGCCAAGATGCGCGTCGGCACGGCGTTCAGCTTCGGGCCGCTGCCCGACGGGCTGGACCCGCACCGCGATCTGCCGCGCTTCTCCCAGGTCGGGCAGGAGGTGCGCGACGCCTTTCTCGCCACGGCGCAGGCGCAAATGTCGCCGGCCGCCTTCGCCAAGCTCCAGGCCGGGCTCCCCGGCCGGGCGATCATCGGCGACATGCGCAACGACGAGAACCTGATCGTCGCGCAGTTCCACCTGAGCTTCCTGCGCTTCCACAATCGGGTGGTGGATTTCCTGACGGCCAACGACACCGGCTGGATCGCCGATTACGACGCCGCCAAGACGCTGACGAAGCTGCACTACCAGTGGCTGATCGTCGGCGGCTACCTCGACCGGATCTGCGATCCGGCCGTGCTGCAGAGGGTCCGCGACGAGCGGGCGCGGCATTTCTTCGACTTCAGGGCCGCCTATAACGGCCGCGTCGGCGCGACGGGCCTGGGCAACGCGCTGCCGCTGGAATTCTCGGTGGCCGCCTTCCGGTTCGGGCACACGATGGTGCGCGACCGGTACGACTACAACAAGAACTTCGGCCGCCCCGGCACCGGACAGGCTCCGAACGCGTCCTTCGAGCAGATCTTCCACTTCACCGGCGGAGGCGGCTTCGAGGGCGCGCCGCGCGTGCCCGAGAACTGGATCATCGACTGGAGCCGCTTCGTCACCGCGGATCCGAGCACGGCGGGCGGACCCGCGCGGACCGCCCGGGCCCTCGACACCCTGCTCGCGCCGCCGCTGGGCGACATGGTCAACGAGGCGAACGACGAGCCCGATCCCGACGTCAAGGCGCTCTTCCGGCATCTGGCCCGCCGCAATCTGAGGCGCGGGCTCAGTCTCAGACTGCCCACCGGCCAGGCCCTGCACGCGCATCTCAAGTCGATCGGCGCGCTGACGACCGATCCGATCCACGACATCGCGACGGCGCTCGACGGCAAGCCGGAACTGGCGGAGTTCCTGCGGAATTCGCCGCGCCGGCTGTTCGAGCGCACGCCGCTCTGGTTCTACATCCTCGCCGAAGCCGAGGCTACGGGCGGAAACCGTCTGGGCGAGCTGGGCAGCTGGATCGTCGCCTCGACGTTCATCGCCACCCTGCTCTCGGACGCGGCGTCGGCGGAGAGCACCGGCTTCACGCCGGAAGCCAGCCCGCTGCGCACGGAGGACGGCGATCCGATCGACTCGATCGCCCGGTGGATGAAATTCGCCCTCGTTCTGGAATAAGCGTCGCGCTCGCCCAGGCGAAAGCCGAGCCGCGCCCAAGGTTGGGCGCGGTTCGGTCACGCGCGTGACAGCCCCGCTCAGGCCGCCTTGGCGAGAGAGCGCAGCACGTAATGCAGCACGCCGCCGTTCTCGACGTACTCGACCTCGACCGCCGTATCGATCCGGCACCTGAGCGTGATCTCCTTCACCGTGCCGTCGCCGTAGGTGATCGTGCAGGGCACTTCCGACAGCGGCTTGAGATCGCCGGCCAGACCGGTGATCGACACCGTCTCGTCGCCCTTGAGGCCCAATGACTTGCGGGTGTCCCCGCCGGTGAACTCGAACGGAATGACGCCCATGCCGACCAGATTGGACCGGTGGATACGCTCGAAGCTCTCGGCGATCACCGCCTTGACGCCGAGCAGGCTCGTGCCCTTGGCCGCCCAGTCGCGCGAGGATCCCGCGCCATATTGTTCGCCGCCGAAAACGACCAGCGGGGTGCCCTCGGCGCGATATTCCATCGCGGCGTCGAAAATCAATTCCTGGCCGCCGTCCGGCCCCTTGGTGTAACCGCCCTCCACGCCGTCCAGCATCTCGTTGCGGATGCGGATGTTGGCGAAGGTGCCGCGCATCATCACCTCGTGGTTGCCGCGCCGCGATCCGTACGAGTTGAACTCGCGCTGCGGAACCTGACGCTCCACCAGATACTTGCCGGCCGGGCTCGTATCCTTGAACGACCCGGCGGGCGAGATGTGGTCGGTAGTGATCATGTCGCCGAGGATCGCGAGGACCTTGGCGTCGGTGATGTCGCTGATGACGCCCGGCTCCTTGTCCATCCCCTGGAAATACGGCGGGTTCTGCACGTAGGTCGAGCTGACGGGCCAGTCATAGGTCTGGCTGTCGGTGATCTCGACGCCCTGCCACTTCTCGTCGCCCTTGAAGACGTCGGCGTACTTGGCCCGGAACGCCTCGCGGGTCACGGTCTTCTCGACCAGTTCCGCGATCTCCTCGTTGGTCGGCCAGATGTCCTTGAGATAGACGTCATTGCCGTCGCGGTCCTGTCCCAGCGGGTCCTTGACCAGATCGATGTTCATGTCGCCGGCCAGCGCGTAGGCCACGACCAGCGGCGGCGAGGCGAGATAGTTCGCGCGCACGTCCGGGCTGATCCGGCCCTCGAAATTGCGGTTGCCCGACAGGACCGAGGTCGCGATCAGGTCGTAATCGTTCACCGCCTTGGAGATCTCCGGCTCCAGCGGCCCGGAATTGCCGATGCAGGTCGTGCAGCCGTAGCCGACCAGATTGAATCCGATCGCGTCGAGATCCTCCTGGAGGTTCGCGGCCTCCAGATATTCCGTCACCACCTGGCTTCCGGGCGCCAGCGAGGTCTTAACCCACGGCTTCCGGTTCAGCCCCAGAGCGCGCGCCTTACGCGCGACCAAGCCCGCCCCGATCATGACGTAGGGGTTCGAGGTGTTGGTGCAGGACGTGATCGACGCGATCACGATCGACCCGTCATGAAGCTGATAATTGCCGTCCTCGGTCGCGACGTAGCCGCGCTTGTGGTGGCCCTCGTCGCCCGGAATGTCGCGCGGCTCCGGCTGGCCGCCCTCGCCCTCCCAGCGGATCTCGGCCGTCGGCGACGCGTCCTTGCCCGACCGGATGCCCTTCACGTACTCGGCGAAGGCCCGTCCCGCGCCGTCGAGCGCCACGAAATCCTGCGGCCGCTTCGGCCCGGAGATCGCCGGCACCACCTCGCCCATGTCGAGATGCAGCGTGTCGGTATAGACCGGATCGTAATCCGGTCCGCGCCAGAAGCCGTTCTCCTTGGCGTAGGCCTCGACCAGCGCGATCCGCGCCTCGTCGCGGCCGGTCTGGCGCAGATAGCGCAGCGTCTCGTCGTCGATCGGGAAAAAGCCGCAGGTCGCGCCGTATTCCGGCGCCATGTTGGCGATGGTCGCGCGGTCCGCCAGCGGCAGCCGGTCGAGCCCGTCGCCGTAGAACTCGACGAACTTGCCGACCACGCCCTTGTCGCGCAGCATCTTGACGACCTTCAGCACCAGGTCCGTCGCCGTCGTGCCCTCGACCATCGCGCCGGTCAGCCTGAAGCCGACCACCTCGGGGATCAGCATCGAGATCGGCTGGCCCAGCATCGCCGCCTCCGCCTCGATCCCGCCGACGCCCCATCCGAGCACCGCGAGGCCGTTGACCATCGTCGTGTGGCTGTCGGTCCCGACCAGCGTGTCGGGATAGGCCACCTCGATCCCGTCGGGGTCCTTGTCGGTCCAGACGGTCTGCGCGAGATACTCGAGGTTCACCTGGTGGCAGATGCCCGTCCCCGGCGGCACCACGCGGAAATTGTCGAAGGCCTTCTGGCCCCATTTCAGGAACACGTAGCGCTCCATGTTGCGCTCGTATTCGCGGTCGACGTTCATCTGGAACGCGCGCGGATTGCCGAACTCGTCGATCATCACCGAATGGTCGATCACCAGATCGACCGGGTTGAGCGGGTTGATCTTCTGCGGATCGCCCCCCAGCGCCTTGATCCCGTCGCGCATCGCCGCGAGGTCCACCACCGCCGGAACTCCGGTGAAGTCCTGCATCAGCACGCGGGCCGGCCGGTAGGCGATCTCGCGCGGATTGACGCCGCCTTTGTCCGCCCAGTCGGAAAACGCCCGGATGTCGTCGACGGAAACAGTCTTGCCGTCCTCGAACCGCAGCATGTTCTCCAGAACCACCTTAAGCGCGGCCGGCAACCGGCTGAAATCGCCCAGGCCCGCCTCCTCGGCCGCGGCGATGGAATAATACGCGTAGGTCGCGTCCCCGACCCTCAGTTCGCGGCGTGTCTTGGCGGTGTCTGTTCCGGTGAAAACGGTCATGGTGCCTCCAGGCCTGATAACGTGGATGGGACGCGGTCTGAGCGCCGTCATGCCCCAAAAAGGTCCGTCCCGCAAGGTCTCCGCGCCGAAAAGAATACCATCGCATACCAGAAATCCGCCTGTTTCGCGCCCTTCCCACGCCCGGGCCGATCCGCTAAGGCGACGACATGGGCCTGACCGTCACCGAGCTGTCCTGCGACCGATCCGGGCGGCCCGTTCTCGGCGGCGTCACGCTCGAGATCGACGACGGCGAGGCCGTCCTGCTGCGCGGTCCCAACGGGGTCGGCAAATCGACGCTCCTGCGCGCGCTCGCGGGCCTGCTGCCCTTCACGGGCGCGGTCTCGCTCGACGGCCACGACCTCCGCGCCGACCGCGACGGTTACGGCGAGCGTCTCGCCTTCGCCGGCCATCTCGACGCGATCAAGCCGCAGCTCACCGTCGCCGAGAACCTCGGCTTCTGGGGCGCGCTCTTCGGCGCGGCGTCCGTCGACGCGGCGCTGGCCGAATTCGATCTCGCCGCCATCGCCGGACCGCCCCGCCCACGCCTGCTCCGCCGGCCAGAAGCGCCGCCTCGGCCTCGCGCGGCTCGCGGTCACCGCGCCGCCGCCTGTGGCTCCTCGACGAGCCGACGGTGTCGCTGGACGCGGCCACCCGCGACCGCTTCGGCGACATCGTCGCGCGCCCATTGCGCCGCGGGCGGCCTCGCGCTCATCGCCACCCATGTCGATCTCGGCCTGCCCGTCGCGCGGGAATTCGTCCTCGCGCCGCTCGCCGCCGAGACGCCCGCCCGGTCAGCCTAGACCCGTTCGTCAGCGGCGCCTGGACATGAACGCCGCCCGCGCAGTCCTCGGCCGCGAGCTGCGTCTCGCGCTCCGCTCCGGCGGCGGCGCCGGCCTCGGCCTCGCCTTCTTCCTCATCGTCGTCCTGCTGATGCCCTTCGGCGTCGGACCCGAATCCGAACGTCTCGCCACGGTCGCCGTCGGCACGCTCTGGATCGCCGCCCTGCTGGCCTGCCTCCTGTCGCTCGACCGCCTGTTCCAGACCGACGCGGAGGACGGCACCCTCGACATCCTCGCCCTCTCGCCCCTGCCGCTCGAAGCCCTCGTCGCGCTCAAGGCGCTGGCCCACTGGCTCACCACCGGCCTGCCGCTGGTCGTCGCGGCGCCGGTCCTCGCCCTCACCCTCAGCCTTCCGGCCCCCGCGTTCCCGTGGCTCATCGCGAGCCTCGCCGCCGGCACGCCCGGCCTCAGCTTCCTCGGCGCCATCGGCGCGGCGCTCACCGTCGGCATCCGCCGCGGCGGCCTGCTGCTCTCGATCCTCGTCCTGCCGCTCTACATCCCGACGCTGATCTTCGGGGCGCGCGCCGTGACCGCCGCCGCCGAAACCTCCGACCCCTGGCCCGCCTTCCTGATGCTCGCGGGCCTCACGCTCTTCATTCTGGCGCTGGCGCCCTTCGCGGCGGCGGCGGCGCTCCGGATAAACCTTCGCTGACCGTCGGCCGGAGCCGTCTCAGGGCCTCGCGCGCATTCCGGGCACCCCGTTGATCCGGAACAGGATGTCGAGCGCGCGCGACTTTCCGTAATCGCCGAAATGATGGCTGAACCTGCCGGCCGCCGTGCCGTCGGAGAATATCTCATAGAGCGCCGCGATGAACTTCGACCGGTAGGCGGCGTCCTTCGACGTGATCAGCACGGCGTAGGGCTCGTAGGTCAGCGCGCGCCCCCGCCGGAAGTCGCACGGAGTCGCGGCGGACTCGTCGACCTGCCGGATGTAGGCCTCGATGATGTCCACATCGCCGAAATAATAGTCGAACTTCTGCGCGCAGAACGCCTCGACGCCCGACGTGTGGCTCTCCAGCGCGACCAGACAGAGCCGGTCCTCCGGCTTCATCCGCAGCGCGCCGCTGGAGACCGCCGACATGACCGCGGCGCGGGCCGTCGTGCCGCGCACGTGACCCGCGAACCTGATGACCGAATCCGCGTCCAGGACGTTCGACCCCTGACCGAAGCAGTCCGAAGGATCGGGCGCGGGGTCGCAGAAGGGAAGCTCCTCGTCCGAGAGCGGCGACGCCTGCGCCGCGGGCTTCGCGTCCTGGCCGCCCCCCGGGACCGCGAGCCGGCAGGCCTTCCGCCGCGACGCCTCCGATCGCTCGACATAGGAGCCGTTCGCCACGAAGAGGATGGGAGAGAAGACCATGGACTGCCCCGCTTCGCTTCCCGCGAGCCGGTCCAGCCGGTTGAGACTGATCGTCGTCGGATCGCAGAAGAGGTCGAGCCCTTCGAATTCGCCGCTCAGCTCGCCCCCGATGATGGCCTCCCGGTCGGCGGCGGTGACGGGCACGAGCTCGAAATGATAGCCCGCCCGCGTCGTCGCGTCGGTGCAGAGATCGTAGAGGAAACCGCGATAGGTCTCGCGGCCGGGGTATTCCCGCCAGACGAAGGGCATCGCGTCGACACGCACGCCGATCATTGCGGTCGGCCGGTCCTCCACGCCCTGCGCCCGCGGCTGAACGGCCATGCAGATCAGGACGATCGCGAGCCCCAGAATTCTCAGCATTGCGTATCTCCCCCCGACGCGGCCGGCGCGGTCAGCTTCGCGCCAGGAATTTCCTCAGGGACGCGCGAGGCTGCTTCACATAGGAGTAGTTCTTGTTCGACTTCTCCCGGCTCACGAACTCCTCGGCGATCACGAGGACGGAGAAGAACGACGCCACGAAACCGATCGTGCCGTAGGTCAGGCCGGTCCACCAGATCCCTTTTCCGGCCAGATCCTCCGGGCTCCACCCGGCGACCAGCAGCTCGGCCCGCCGGGCGTAGGCGCCGAAGCCGGCCATCGCCAAAGTCGTGGCGGCGACGAGCAGCACGGCCCAGAAGGAGTCCACGCCCCCGAGCCTCCGGTCGCGCCAGGCGTCCACGATGATCAGGACGCACACCGCGAGCAGCGCGCCCATCATCGCGCGATGGAACTCGCCCTTGAACGCGAAATACAGGACCTTGTCGAACCGCTCGGAGACGAGCTCGAACGACGACGTGGCGATCGCGCTGTAGATGTTGTAGCCGATCAGCCCCACGAGGCAGCAGACCCAGAGCCCGACGAACATCGCGGCGTATTGCGGGAAGGCCTTGGAGCGCTTCCCGGAAAAGATGTTCTCCCAGGTCCGGTTCTTCATCGCCTCCTGCTGTATCCCCAGCGCGATGAACAGGGTCAGGCCATAGGTGATCAGCGCCGTGGCGATGAAGTTGAAGACGCTGATCCAGAGCGACGCGCTGCCGATGTTCCGGGCGTCGGCGCCGATGCTCATGACGCCGAACACCAGCGCGACGGACAGGATCGAGAACAGGATCCGGAAATAGAGGACCGTGCTGAAATTCTCGCGGTTGGATTCGATCGCCACCTCGGTCAGCGCGGCGTCGATCCGCCCGAGCGCGTCCTCCCTGGATATCAGCGCGCCGTGATCGATCGGATCGGTTTTCGGGTCCGACCTCGCCAGCGCCTCGGCCAGTCTCACGCGCTCCTCGCTCAGCCCGAAGGCCCGGCGCTCCGAATAGAGCGCCAGCAGCACGCACACCTTGCCGCAGACGACCTCCGCCTCACGGGCCATCGCGCCCCATCGGAGCGTGTCATGCGGCGTCGCGGACGCGGCCTCCTCCGTCCCGGCGGGATCGTACCCGGACAGGCTGTCGAGATTGCGCAGAAGAAGGCGGATCTGGTCGCGGACCTCCCTTTCCAGCGACTGGTAGAGCGTCCTGGTGTCGCCGTCCGGATAGGACACCCCGCCCTTGAACACCCATTCCCGGAACGCGATGATCTTGCTGACATGGTTCCGGAAGTCCTCGCGCGAGGGGACCTTGAACTCCGCCGCGGCGTAATAATGCTCGATCCGACGCCAGTCCGTGTCCGGGATCAGCAGCCCCCGCATCTGCGCGAAATCCCTGTTCGCGAAAAGCCTGCGGTCCCTCAGCCGCTCCCCCGCCTCGATCAGCTGGGTCGGAATCCCCGAGAGCTTGTGCGATTTGCGGCGGATCCATTCCTCCACCCGCATCAGGAGCGGAACGTTCGGGGCGAGCCCGACGACCGCGAGGCTGACGGCCAGAGGAAGGCTCGGATTGGGGCCCCTGGGCGGCGTGACGTTGCTCAGGACCTGACCGCGCTCGTCGAAGGCGACGCCGGCGATCGGTCCGGCGGCCTGCTCGGGCAGGATGTCGGCCCCCGCCGCGCCCGCCGCGATGTCGAGGCCCGGAATCTTCAGTCCGAACTGCTGGAAGAACGGAACCGAGAGGAACAGGCACAGGGCGAGATAGATCGCCGTCAGGATCACGGCGTAGAACACGAAGGCCTGGATGTAGACGCCGCCCTTGCGCATCTCCGACGGCCGCAGGCGCTCGACCAGCCACGCGAATTCCGGAGACATGCTGTATGTCGGCCGGTTGAACTGGTTCCACGCGTGAAACCAGACCACGACCGCGCCGAACAGCAGCGCCGCCGCGAATCCGCCCGTCGGCGCGAAGCCTTCGACGACCTCCACCGCCCGCCCCTATTCGGCGGGCGTCACGGGCACTCGTTGACGGCCGGATTGCACGGCGCGTGCTGGGCGACCCCGGCCGGAACCTGGAGCGCCATCGACGGCCGCCAAGGCGATGGCCGCGACCACCGCGACGCCTGCAATTCTCTTTCTCATTCCCAACCCCCGGAACCAATTCCAATCAATCATTAACCATAGCGCGACGGGATCGATTTTTCAAGAAAAACAATCGCATTCCGATGGCGCCATCAGCAGGGTCCCAACCGGCGCGCCCCACATCTTGTTGATCGCAGGTAAATTCCCGGATCACGCGGGCCGGATATCCGAGGACACGGGCCGATCGATCATCGACCCCCTCGCATACCGGACCAACGCCCGGTCAGTGCCGACGGCGATCAGCATCAGGGCGAGCCAACGGGGCCAACTGAGCCATGTCAAGCTGCTGAGGTCAGCCCATAGGGGTACGTGGACAATCCATGTCATGATCTCCCAAAGCAGAATGAGCGCGAGGCCGTGCCCTATCATGATCCAAATGCCCGTATTTCCGCCGCGCGTCCCCGCCCTCAGAATAAAAAGGCACCAGAGCGCATGAGCCGCGGCGATCACGCCCATGGGAAATTCGCTCTCCATCGCGAAAAACACCACGGCACCGAGGAGTTCGCGCACCCGACCCACACCGACTTCACTGGCCGCAGCGGCGATATTTATCAGAACCGCCAGAGTCCCGGCGGAAAAGAACGCGAACCCGGCGACGACGAAAGCCTGCCGACGCGCCGACGAAGGCTCTGAACCGAACGACGGATGACGGGAGTTGTGGGAAACGAACGCGATCAGGGCGGGTATGCCGTAAAGGGCCGCGCTCTGACAGGCGAACAGAACCGCCGTGAGCCATGTCCCGTAATTGGCGTTGTCTCCCGCCGGCGACAGTCCGAGCGCCGCGCCTGCCAGCACGGGCAGCCCCACCAGAACGGCGCCCGCGTTGAGCCCCACGTCCCGATTCAGCAATCTGGACCGACCGCTCAAGACCAGCGCTTCGGCTCCTGGTAGCGTCGCCCATTTCGACAGATAAGGCAGGCTCAGAAGGAGATAAATGGCGGCTTCCACGCGTGCCAGGTCTAGCCGCGACCTCAGGTTGTCCAGCTTCCGCTCCACGGCGTCATGGTGTGGCGACGTCGGAGCCGGCCCGCCGCCGGCGATCTCACCGAGGGCGCTTTCGGCGGCGTCGAGGCAATTCTCGAGTCCGTCCATCGCCGTCCTGCGCATCTTGCCCCACTTCTGGTCGAAATCCGACGCGATTTCGGGGGCGTCCGCGGCAAGGAGCCGATGCAGCCTTCTCGCCACGCGCGCTCCGCGCGACAGACGCGAGACCCCGCCTTCGCGCTCTGGCGCCGCGTCACCGTCCCCGCGGTCCGGACCGCAGACGAGCGCCGCGAGTCCCGCGTCGAGGTCGCGCGCGGTTTCTATCAATTTCCCTGGAATTCCCGTGGTCCGATGTATCGCGCTCCGCCACGCCAGTTCGGCGCTGCTTAGGATCTCCGTTCTCGCCCCCGCGCCCGCCAGTCCGAAGACGACGAGGATCTGCGCTACCGGGGCCCAGACCCTCTCGAGGTCGATCGTCACCAGACCAGTCAGAAGCGCTCCCGCCACGGACGCGTAGATCAACGCGATCGGAGCGATGTATGGCAGGCACGCCAGGCCGAAATGTCGCGTGATGTTGCTGACCCGGACCATGCCGAGCACCGGAGTCACGGTGCTTCCCGCGTCCAGAAGCAATCGGTCGAAACGCGACGCCGCGACCGGAACCACGACCAGAAGCCCGACAAGCACCAGCCAGATCGAACCGCCCTCCGACGTGACCGCGCCATCCATCGAGCTTCCCCCTCCCCTCCAAATCAACCGATGTTGATGACCCCGTCGGAATAGCACGGATGCGGCCGGAAGGTTAGACGTTGCGGTAGCGACCATGCCCGCATAAATGACTCCATGTCGCTCTGGAGATATTCCAATCCGTCCGAATTCATGCGCCTGTCGGGCGCCGCGATGCCGTGGCTCTGGGGTCTGACGGCGCTGACGCTCGGCATCGGCCTGATCTGGGGCTTCTTCGGCACGCCGGACGATTACCAGCAGGGCGCGACCGTCAAGATCCTCTTCATCCACGTCCCCTCCGCGCTGATGGCGATCAACGCATGGCTGATGATGCTGGTCGCCTCGCTGATCTGGTTCATCCGCCGCCACCACGTCTCGGCGCTCGCCGCCCGCGCCGCGGCGCCGATCGGCGCCACGATGACGCTCGTCGCGCTGATCACCGGCGCGATCTGGGGCCAGCCGATGTGGGGCACCTGGTGGGCCTGGGATCCGCGCCTCACCTCGTTCTTCATCCTCTTCGTGTTCTATCTCGGCTACATGGCGCTCTGGGAGGCGGTCGACGAGCCCGACAAGGCCGCCGATCTGACGGCCGTCCTCTGCCTCGTCGGTTCGGTCTTCGCGCTCCTGTCGCGCTACGCCGTGTTCTTCTGGAGCCAAGGCCTGCACCAGGGCCCGTCGCTCTCGCTCGACAAGCAGGAGAACGTCGACGACACGTTCTACATCCCGCTCCTCTTCTGCATCGCGGGTTTCGTGCTCCTCTTCGTCAGCCTCGTCCTGATGCGCACCCGCACCGAGATCCGCGCGCGCCGCCTGCGCGCGCTCCGGGACATCGAGGCCCGCGCGTGATCCCCGAACTCGGCCGCTACGCCGGAACGGTGCTGTCCGCCTACGGCGCGACGATCCTCCTGCTCGGCGGGCTGGTCCTTCTGTCCTGGCGCCGCTCCACCCGCGTCAAACGCGCGCTGGCCGACGTCGAGGCCCGCGCCAAAGGAGCCGCCGATGGCTGAACGCCGGTTCAACCTCCTGATGCTGCTGCCGCCCGCGATCTTCGCGGCCTTCGCGGCGGTGGCCTGGTTCGGGCTCAAGAACGAGAACGCCGGCGAGCTTCCCAGCGCCCTGATCGGCAAGCCCGCGCCGGGCCTCGAACGCGTCACGGCGCTGCGCGACGACCCGCCCCCGACCGCCGCGGATCTCAACGCGCCGGGCGTCAAGCTGGTGAACTTCTGGGCCAGCTGGTGCGGACCCTGCCGCGTCGAGCACCCGCTGCTCGACGAGCTCGCCGGGGAAGGCGAGACGGTCATCGGCGTCAACTACAAGGACCAGCCCGACAACGCTCTGGCCTTCCTCGCCGATCTCGGCGACCCCTACGCGCTGGTCGGCGCGGACGAGACCGGGCGCACCGGCCTCGACTGGGGCATCTACGGCGTGCCCGAGACCTTCGTGATCGACGGCGACGGCCGGATCCTGCTGCGGCATCCCGGACCGCTCACGCGCGACGTCCTCGAGAAAACCATCCGCCCGCTGCTCGACCCCGCCGGCTGAGGCCGGGACCGCCAGCCAGGAGTCCGCCCATGACCGAAGAGCTCGTCCTCTACACCAACCCGATGTCGCGCGGCCGCATGGCGCGCTGGATGCTCGAGGAGACCGGCGCGCCCTACCGCGCCGAGATCCTCGCCTACGGCCCGGAGATGCGGACGCCCGCCTATCTCGCCATCAATCCGCTCGGCAAGGTTCCCGCCATCACCCATCGCGGCGCGACGGTCACCGAATGCGCCGCGATCTGCGCCTATCTGGCCGACGCCTTCCCCGAAGCGGGTCTCGCCCCGCCGCCCGCCGACCGCGCCGCCTATTACCGCTGGATGTTCTTCGCCGCAGGCCCGCTCGAATCCGCGATCATCAACAGCAGCCTCGGCGTGGAAGTGCCCGAGGACAAACGCGGAATGGTCGGCTACCGCGCGCTTCCCGACATGCTGGACGCGCTCGAAGGCGCCCTGACGGGCACGGAGCACATCGCCGGCGACGCGTTCTCCGCCGCCGACGTCTATGTCGGCGCGCAGATCGGCTGGGGACTCCGGTTCGGCACGATCGGGGAACGCCCCGCCTTCCGCGCCTACTGGGAGCGGATCGGCGCCCGGGCCGCCTACCTCCGCGCGACCGCG
This sequence comes from uncultured Alphaproteobacteria bacterium, assembly GCA_963798765.1. Lineage (GTDB taxonomy): Bacteria > Pseudomonadota > Alphaproteobacteria > Rhodobacterales > Rhodobacteraceae > Amaricoccus. Next base: position 154,131 of record CAWCUP010000027.1, read on the forward strand.
CTCGACGACGCGGCGACGCCCGCCGCTCCCGCCTGAATCCCTTTGACCCCGCGCCGCGCATCCCCTTGAATGCGCCGAAAACCAAGGGGGGACGGAACATGCGGACGCGGCACTGGGACAGGCTCGGCAACGGAGGGGTGACCTTCACCGAACTCGGCTTCGGCTCCGCGCCCCTCGGCAACATCTACCAGCCCATCACCGAGGACCAGGCGCAGGCCACTCTCGCCGCCGCCTGGGAGACCGGCGTGCGATACCTCGACACCGCCCCCCTCTACGGTCTCGGCCTCGCCGAGACCCGCTACAACCATTTCCTGCGCGGCAAACCCCGCGAGGAATACGTCCTCTCCACCAAGATCGGCCGCCTGCTCAAGGTCTGCGCGCCCGAGGACCGCACCGGCATCGGCATGTTCTTCGACACGCCCAACCGCCGCGAGGTCTTCGACTATTCCTACGACGGCGTCATGCGCTCCCTCGAGGCCTCGCTCGAACGCCTCGGCATCGACCGCGTCGACATCCTGTTCGTCCACGACATCGACGTCTTCACCCACGGCTCCAAAACCGAATCCGACCGCCGCATCGACCAGTTCATGCTCTCGGGCTACGACGCGATGATCCGCCTGCGCGACGAGGGCGTGGTCCGCGCCATCGGCGCCGGCGTCAACGAATGGCAGGTCTGCCAGACCCTGGCCGAGCGCGGCGACATGGACCTCTTCCTGCTCGCCGGCCGCTACACCCTGCTGGAACAGGAGGCGCTCGACGGCTTCCTGCCGCTCTGCGAGGCGCGCGGCATCGGCATCATCCTCGGCGGCCCCTACAATTCCGGCATCCTCGCCACCGGCCCCGTCGAGGGCGCCCACTACAACTACGCCCCCGCCTCGCCCGAGATCCTCGCCCGCGTCAGCCGCATCGAAAAGGTCTGCGCAAGCCCACGGCACCCCCCTGATCGCCGCCGCCCTCCAGTTCCCGCTCCACCACCCCTCGGTGGTCTCGGTCATCCCCGGCGCCCAGAGCGCCGACCAGGCCCGCGCCAATCTCGACGTCTTCGAGACCCCGATCCCCGACGCCCTCTGGTCCGACCTCAAATCCGAAGGCCTGCTGCGTCAGGACGCCCCGAGTCCGGTGTGAACTATGCGAGACGGGGTTGGAACAGACATACGACCGGAGCGCGGCAAAGGTCCGCTTCGAGCCCGAAACGCGGCGCGTGCCTGTTTTCACTGCTGAATGTGAAAAGCGGAAACGCTCCTCGTCCGCTGGATGAGCCGTGTGGTGGAGAACACCGGTGGCGGCATCGGCAACGCGGCGGAGCGTCTCAACGTCACTACCCCTGAGATCGAGGTTGACCCTTGGACCGGCGAGGTCCGCACCTACGGCGATCTGCTCAACAGCGAGCCCGGCCATAACAATCTTTTTGCGATCCCTCGTTGCCTCTCCGGACCACTCGGTTTTCCGCGATTCGTGTGCGATTTCAAATGGATTGCTTGCTGCTTCTTCCTAAGAAGGAAAGGGTTCTCTTTTTGGAAAGGCGGGATCCGAGTTCGAGATCATAAGCGGCATTGAGCCTCGAATTCCGGGCAACTCCGTGCTTTGCCCTGCGCTGGCGACGTCGAGAAGGAATGGCTCGTTTGTCTCTGGCTGGCCACTTGGCTCGCACGGTGCGCCTTCGGCAAGACGCGTGATATCTAGTCAGTTCGAAGAGGCGCCCGATCTTCGCCGCTGCGGTCTTCGTCACCGCACCGCATGCTGAAAGTGGAAATGCGGGTCCGAATTCCGCAGCGTGAAACAGGTTAATTTCACACTAACGCGATCCGAATACTGCATTAGAATCAGCAGCTTACCAAAAGTGCCACGCGTGACTCGAACCGTGAAAAACGGCCATTTCGCACAAAAATCACCCCGCCGGCGGCCCCGAAAAGGAACCACCGGCGCGGCCCTCAAATCAGCCCGGATCGGCGATGCAGGTCTGGCGCTGGCGGCCCAGCCCCTCGATCTCCAGCTCGATCCTGTCGCCGGCCTTCAGATAGGTCGGCGGCTTCATCCCCATGCCGACGCCCGGCGGGGTGCCCGTCGAGATGATGTCGCCCGGCAGCAGCGTCATGAACTGGCTGAGATAGCTCACGCAGAACGCCGCCCCGTAGACCATCGTCCTGGTCGAGCCGTCCTGCATCTTGTTGCCGTTGACCGTCAGCCACATCGACAGGTTCTGCGGATCGGCCACCTCGTCGCGCGTCACCAGCCACGGACCCACCGGCCCGAAATTGTCGCAGGACTTGCCCTTGGTCCACTGCCCCGACCGCTCGATCTGGAACGCCCGCTCCGAGACGTCGTTGATCACGCAGTATCCCGCGACATGCTTGAGCGCGTCGGCTTCCGAGACGTATTTCGCCTTCGTCCCGATGATGACGCCGAGCTCGACCTCCCAGTCGGTCTTCTCCGACCCGCGCGGAATGATCACCGGATCGTCCGGCCCGCAGATCGTGTTGTTGGCCTTCATGAAGATGATCGGCTCGGGCGGCACCTCGAGCCCGCTCTCGGCGGCATGGTCGGCGTAGTTGAGCCCGATGCAGATCATCTTCGTCGTGCCCGCCACGCAGGCCCCGAGCCGCACGCCCGGATCGACCTTCGGAAGATGCGCCGTGTCCAGCGCCGCGATCCGCTTCAGCCCCGCATCCGACAGCGCGTCGCCCGCGATGTCGCCCACCACGCCCGAAAGATCGCGGATCGTCCCGTCCGCCTCGACCAGTCCCGGCTTCTCCGAACCGAGCGCGCCATATCTCACCAGTTTCATCTCACGTCCCCATTCTCAGGCTGTTTCCTCGGCGCGGAAGATTTCAGGCCCCGCGCCCCCTGGCAACACCTTATCGCGCCGTCCGCTCAGATCGGCGGGCCGGACACCTTCTCGTCCGACAGGATCACGTTCGATTCCACCGCCCCCACGCCCGGAAGCGTCATGATCCGCCGCCGCAGGATCCGCTCGAAATCGCTCAGATCCCGCGCCACCACCCGCAGCCGGTAATCGTAGATCCCGAGCACGTGCTGCACGAGCTGCACCTCCGGGATCGCCAGCACCGCCCGCTCGAACGCCTCGAGATCGAGCCGCCCCTTGCCCGCGAGCCGCACGCCCGAGAAACACCGACACCCCGAAGCCGAGCTTCTCGCGGTCCAGCACGATCCGCCGCCCCAGGATCACCCCCGCCTCCTCCAGCCGCCTGATCCGCCGCCACGCCGCCGGCTGCGACAGCCCCACGGCCCGCCCGACCTCCCTGGCGTTCAGCCCGCCATCGGCCATCAGCGCCCGCAGCACCGCGCGGTCGATGTCATCGAGATCCACCGCCATCAGATCGGCAACGCCTCCGAGTTCTTGATGTCCGACACCAGCATCAGCGCCTCGATCTCCGCGATATGCGGCAGCGCCAGGATCCGCGTCCGGTAGATCTCGCGGTAATGCGCCAGATCCCGCGCCAGCACCTCCATCCGCACGTCGACCCGCCCGAGCAGCGTCTGGAGGCTCAGCACCTCCGGCACCGCGCGCGCCGCCTCGAGAAACCCGTCGAACGCGTCCGCCCGCGTCTTGTCGAGCGTCACCCGCAGCGACACCCGCACCGCATACCCCAGCGCCGCGTGGTCGATCTCGACCCGCCGCCCGAGGATGATCCCGTCGCGCTCCATCCGCTCGATCCTGCCGCCAGCACGCCCCCGCCGACAGCCCCGCGCGCTCGGCGAGCGCCGCGACCGGCGCGGCGCAGTCGTCCTGGAGCAGCCGGAGAAGCCTCCGGTCGATATCGTCCACAACCTGCATTGATCTTCGTCCAAACCGCGATCACGAGAATGTCTTTTCGCAGATCGCGCCGGATTCCGCAAAACCGGAAAAGCATACTCGCCTGCCGGCGCGTATCCTCACGCCGGAAACCGAACCGGAGGGAAGCCCATGCGGGTCTATTACGATCGCGACTGCGACATCAATCTCATCAAGGACAAGAAGGTGGCCATCGTCGGCTACGGCAGCCAAGGCCACGCCCACGCGCTGAACCTGCGCGACAGCGGCGCGAAAAACGTCGCCGTGGCGCTGCGCGACGGCTCGCCCTCCGCGAAAAAGGCGACCGGCGAGGGCCTCCAGGTCATGGGCATCGCCGAGGCGGCGAAATGGGCCGACGTCATCATGATGACCATGCCCGACGAGCTTCAGGCCGACACCTACAAGCGCTTCATCCACGACAACCTGCGCGAGGGCGCCGCCATCGCCTTCGCCCACGGCCTCAACGTTCATTTCGGCCTGATCGAGCCCAAACCCGGCGTCGACGTCATCATGATGGCCCCCAAGGGACCCGGGCACACCGTGCGCGGCGAGTTCGTCAAGGGCGGCGGCGTGCCATGCCTCGTCGCGGTCCACAACGACGCCTCGGGCAACGCGCTCGAGATCGGCAAATCCTACTGCTCGGCCATCGGCGGCGGCCGCTCGGGCATCATCGAGACCGACTTCAAGGAGGAATGCGAGACCGATCTCTTCGGCGAGCAGGCCGTGCTCTGCGGCGGTCTGGTAGAGCTGATCCGGATGGGCTTCGAGACGCTGGTCGAGGCCGGCTACGAGCCCGAGATGGCGTATTTCGAATGCCTGCACGAGGTGAAGCTGATCGTGGATCTGATCTACGAGGGCGGCATCGCCAACATGAACTACTCGATCTCGAACACCGCCGAATACGGCGAATACGTCTCCGGCCCGCGCATCCTGCCCTACGCCGAGACCAAGGCCCGGATGAAGGAGGTCCTGACCGACATCCAGACCGGCAAGTTCGTCAGCGCCTTCATCTCCGAGAACCAGGCCGGCCAGCCCTCGTTCAAGGCGACCCGCCGCCGCAACGACGACCACCAGATCGAGAAGGTCGGCGAAAAGCTCCGCGGCATGATGCCCTGGATCAGCGCGGGGCGCATGGTCGACAAGTCGAAGAACTGATCACGGAGACGGATCGTTTCCGGAACGGGCGGGCCTCCGGGTCCGCCCGCGTCTTTTCGCGGACGTGGTTTCATGCGATTGGGGCGCGATGAGCGATCCTCTCGATCTCGACCGCCGGACCGGCCTGCCCGACGCGCTGCGCGTGCTGGCGGAGAAATATCCGCGCGGGACCTGGGAGACCCATCCGGAGTTCAACGCGCTGACGCGGTTCTGGCTCGACCGGCATCTGATGTTCCGCCGGATCCAGGACGTTCTGATCGCAGAGACCGAATCCTATCTCGACCGGAGCGCCGACCCCACGCGCTACACGGCCGACCTCTCGCGCCTGGCGGGCATGTTCCTCAACGAACTGCACGGCCATCACGGGATCGAGGACGCGCATTACTTTCCGGTGCTGGCCGCGCGCGACGCGCGGCTTGGCGCGGGGTTCGAGCTGCTGGACGCGGACCATCACGCGCTGGACGCCGGCATCCACGGTCTCGCGGATCGCACCAACGCGGTGCTCCGGGCTCCGGCCGCCGTTCCGGCCGAGGCGCTGCGGGCCGAACTGGAACGGTTCCGCTCCCTGCTCGACAGGCATCTGACCGACGAGGAGGACCTCGTCGTGCCGATGATCCTGGAATACGCCGGGGCCGGCCTCTAGCTGGCGCGGGAGGCGTCCGCCGCCAGTCAGTCAGACGCGTACGCCCGCCGGAGAGATTTGCCAGGAACCATGATTCAGACGCGGCGTTCTCGTGCGGATCGGGCCGCCCATGCGGCCCGGACTTGATCGGGAGCGTCAGATGAACCTTGAGCAACGCCGAAGCCAGGCGCCATTTCCGGACCGCATGGACCGCTACCGCGAAGACTACGATGACGGCGGCCGGATCCCCTGGGGACCGATTATCGTCGGCGTCGCCGTCGGAGCGGTCGCGTCGCGGTACTTCTACACCCGCAGCATCGACAGGATCGACTACGACGACGACGCGCCGACGACCGCGCGGAAGCGGCCGCCGGAAGGCCGGATGGGCGTGGTCGGCCGCAGCGTCACCATCAACCGCCCGCGCGGGGAGCTCTACGCCCGCTGGCGCGACTTCCCGCGTCTCGCGGAGTTCATGGAGAACGTCCGGGCCATCCGCGAGGAGGATGGCGAGCAGATCTGGACCATCGCCGCCCCTTTCGACCGGGAGATCGAGGTCCGGACGCGCCTCGCGGAGGATCGGCCGGATGAGCGGATCGCCTGGGCGTCGGTCCAGGATTCGCCGGTCCGCACCGAAGGGTCGGTGACGTTCCGCGACGCTCCGGGCGGGCGCGGCACCATCGTGGAGGCCGTGGTCGGCTGGGAGCCTCCCGCCGGGGAACTGGGCCGCCTGATCGCCAAGCTCTTCCGCCGGGATCCCGGCGTCCAGGGACGGCACGATCTCAGGCGCTTCAAAATGCTGATGGAGACCGGCGAGATCGCGACCAGCCGGAACCGCGACCCCAAGGAGGATTGAGCGACATGCGCGCACTCACATGGCACGGCAAGCACGACGTCCGGGTGGAGACGATGCCCGACCCCGGGATCGTCAATCCGCGTGACGCGATCATCGAGGTCACGTCCACGGCGATCTGCGGATCTGACCTGCACCTCTACGACGCGGTGATCCCCGGTCTCAGGTCCGGCGACATCCTCGGTCACGAGTTCATGGGCCGCGTGGTGGAGACCGGCCGCGACAGCACCCTGACGAAGGGGGACCGCGTGGTCGTGCCCTTCACCATCTCCTGCGGCAAATGCTTCTTCTGCGAGAAGACGCAGTTCTCCGCCTGCGCCAATTCGAATCCGGTGGAAAAGCAGGACCTCACGGCGCCTCTCTACGGCCACGCGATGAGCGCGCTCTTCGGCTATTCCCACCTGACCGGCGGATATCCCGGCGGCCAGGCGGAATACGTCCGGGTGCCCTTCTCCGACGTGGGTCCGATCGTCATCCCGGATGGGCTCGACGACGACGAGGTGCTGTTCCTCTCGGACATCCTGCCGACCGGATGGATGGCGGCCGAGAACGCGAAGATCGAGGAGGGCGACACCGTCGCCGTCTGGGGCTGCGGGCCGGTCGGCCTGTTCGCGATCCAGAGCGCGCTGGCGCTCGGCGCGCACCGGGTGATCGCCATCGACCATTATCCCAACCGCCTCGATCTGGCGCGCGGGCTCGGGGCGGAGGCGCTCGACTACCGCCAGACGAGCGTTCTCGAGGCGCTGACCGAGATGACCGGCGGCATCGGCCCCGACGCGGTCATCGACGCCGTCGGGATGGAGAGCCACGGTTTCGCGCCGGACAACATTCTCGACACGGTCAAGCAGAAGGTCGGGATCGGAGCCGACCGCGGCCACGCCCTGCGGGAGGCGATCCTCGCCGTGCGCAAGGGCGGGCGCGTCTCCATGCCGGGCGTCTACGGCGGGTTCCTCGACAAGTTCCCGCTCGGCGCTCTGATGGAGAAGGGTCTGGAGCTTCGCACCGGCCAGACGCACGTGCAGCGGTACACGAAGGACCTGCTTCGCCGCATCGGCGACGGAGAGCTTGACACGACTTTCCTGATCTCGCACCGCCTGCCTCTGGAGGAGGCGCCGGCAGGGTACGACAACTTCGCCAACAACCAGAACGACTGGACGAAGGTCGTGCTGAAACCCGGCATGAAGGCGGCGGCGTGACGCCCGCACGGGGTCTTGCCGTGGTGACCGGCGCGTCGAGCGGCATCGGGCGCGAGCTTGCCAGATGCTGCGCGGAGGACGGCTATGATCTGATCATCGCCGCCGACGAGCCGGAGATCGAGGAGGCGGCCGCCGACCTCCGGCGCACCGGCGCCCGCGTGGAGGCGGTGCGGACCGATCTGGGCACGGAGGCGGGGGTCGACCGCCTCGTCCAGGCGGTCGGGACCCGCGACGTCGACGCGCTGCTGGCGAACGCCGGCATCGGAAACGGCCCGGCTTTCCTCGATCAGGACTTCGCCGAGGCGCGCCGGGTGATCGAAGTCAACGTCGTCGGCACCATGGCGCTGGTCCACGCGGTCGGCCGCAGGATGCGCGATCGCGGTGAGGGCAAGATCCTCATCCTCTCGTCGATCATCGCGCGCGTCCCCGGCAGTTTCCTCGCGCCCTACGCCGGTTCGAAGGCTTTCCTCGAGAGCTTCAGCTACGGACTCCGCAACGAACTCAGGGACAGCGGCGTCACCGTCACCTGCCTGATGCCGGGCGCCACGGAGACCCGGTTCTGGGAGCGGGCCGACATGGGCGACACCCCGATCGGCCAGCGCGACGGCAAGGCGGATCCGGCCAAGGTGGCCCGGGACGGCTACGAGGCGATGAAGAACGGCGAAGGGGGGAAAGGTCAGCGGTTTCATGAACCTGATCGTCGCCACGTTCGCCAATGTCATCCCCGACCCGCTTCTGGCGGAAATGGGCCGCCATCTGGCCAAGCCCAAGGACGGGTCCTGAACCGGTCCGCCGGTCCGGTCGCGGCGCGTATCGCGCCGCGACCGGAACCTTCTCACGCCGAGATCGCCACCGCGCGCACGTCGTCGCCGACGTGGCTCTCGTACTTCGCGAAATTGTCGCGGAACATGCCCACGAGGCGCGCGGCCTGCGCGTCATAGGCGGCCGCGTCGTCCCAGGTCCGCCGCGGATCGAGCAGCGCGTCGTCCACGCCCTCGACCGAGACCGGAACCTCGAAGCCGAAATTCGGATCGGTCCGGTACCGCGCGTCGGTCAGCCCGCCATGCAGCGCGGCGCTCAGAAGCGCGCGGGTCGCCGCGATGGGCATCCGCCGGCCGGTCCCGTAGGCGCCCCCGGTCCAGCCGGTGTTCACCAGCCAGCAGGTCGAGCCGTGCGACGCGATCTTGTCGCGCAGCAGCGCGCCGTATTCCTCGGGACGCCGCGGCATGAAGGGCGCGCCGAAACAGGTCGAGAAGGTCGGCGTCGGCTCCATGATCCCGCGTTCGGTCCCCGCCGTCTTGGAGGTGAATCCGGAGAGGAAGTGGTACATCGCCTGCGCCGGCGTCAGACGCGCGATCGGCGGCAGCACTCCGAACGCGTCGCAGGTCAGCATGACGACGTGACGCGGGTGGCCGCCGCGCCCGGTCGCGCTCGCGTTCGAGATCGCCTCGATCGGATAGGCGCAGCGCATGTTCGCGGTCAGACTGTCATCCTCGAAATCCAGCTCCCGCGTCACGGGATCGGACACCATGTTCTCGATGACGGTCGCGAACATCGACGTGGTCCGGAAGATCTCCGGCTCGTGCTCGGGCGAGAGATGGATGGTCTTGGCGTAGCAGCCGCCCTCGAAGTTGAAGACGCCCTCCTCGGACCAGCCGTGCTCGTCGTCCCCGATCAGCGTGCGGGCGGGGTCGGCGGAAAGGGTCGTCTTGCCCGTGCCGGAAAGCCCGAAGAAAAGCGCCGTATCCGACGGATCGTCCTTCGCGTGGTTGGCCGAGCAGTGCATCGGCATCACGCCCTTCTCGGGCAGGAAATAATTCAGGACCGAGAAGATGCCCTTCTTGTTCTCGCCGGCGTATTCCGATCCGCCGACGAGGATCATCCGACGCTCGAACGAGATCGCGATGACGGTATCGGACCGGCAGCCGTGGCGATCCGGGTCTGCCTTGAATGACGGAAGATTGACCACGGTGAACCCGGGCTCGAAACCGGCCAGTTCCTCCGCGGCGGGCCGGCGCAGCATGTGCCGGATGAAGAGGTTGTGCCAGGCCAACTCGTTGATCAGCCGCACGTTCATCCGATAGGCGGGATCGGCGCCGGCGTAGAGATCCTGGACGAACAGCTCGGATCCGCCGAGATGCGCCGTCATGTCCGCGAGCAGAATCTCGAAATGCTCCGGCGACATCGGCCGGTTGTTGTCCCACCAGACATGCGGCTCGACCGAAGCCTCGCGGACGACGAACTTGTCGTCGGGCGAGCGCCCGGTGTGCTTGCCCGTGGTCACGATCACGGTGCCGCCGTTGCCGAGCCGGCCCTCGCCGCGACGCAGGGAGGCCTCGACCAGCGCGGCCTCGCGGAGGTTGTAATGGACTTTGCCCGCGCCGGGAAATCCAGTCGCCTCCAAGGTCATCGCCGGGTTGACCTGATCCGCCGACACGCCTGCATTCCCCATCCGGTAAACCTCCTAGAGCCCGGAAGCCGCGTCGCGTCGCGCGCGGGTCCGGGAACATTCCTTTTTCCGTCGCCCTCCGAGGGCGTCCGACGGTTCCCGTATAGCACCGCCCGAATCGCGGGCGCACCACGTAGCAGGGTAAACCACGGCCGATTTCCCCGAAATGCCGGGGTTCGGATGTTGCAGGATGTCGCTTTCGGCTTTCGATTGTTTTCGCGCGAGCCGGATGCGCCGTTCAGGTCATGCCTTCGGCGACGCGGACCAGATACCGGCCGTATTCCGTCTTGAGGTAGGGCTCCGCCAGCCGCGCGAGCGCCTCGGCGTCGATCCACCCCTGCTGGAAGGCGATCTCCTCGGGGCAGCCGATCTTGAGGTTCTGGCGCTGTTCGATCGATCGCACGAAGTTTCCCGCGTCCAGAAGGCTGGCATGGGTGCCGGTGTCGAGCCAGGCGTATCCGCGCCCCATCCGCCGCACGTCGAGCAGCCCCTCCGCGAGGTACTGGCCGAGCAGGTCGGTGATCTCCAGTTCGCCGCGCGCGCTCGGCCGGACCTCCGCCGCCCGTCGCGAGGCGTCGGCGTCGAGCGCGTAGATTCCCGTCACCGCGAAGTTCGACTTCGGCCTCTCGGGTTTCTCCTCGATCGAGAGGACCCTGCCGCCGCGGTCGAACTCCACCACGCCGTAGCGCTCGGGATCCGCGACCTGGTACCCGAACACGGTCCCGCCACGCGTCCGCGCGCCGGCCTCGGCCAGCAGAGCCGGCAGATCATGTCCGTAGAAGATGTTGTCGCCCAGGACCATGGTGGACGCCTGTCCCGCGAGGAACCGTTCCGCCAGAAGGTAGGCCTGCGCCAGGCCTTCCGGCTCCGGCTGGGCGATGAAGCTGAAGTCCAGACCCCATTGCGAGCCGTCGCCGAGCAGCCTCCGGAACTGCGTGGCGTCCTCCGGCGTTGTGATGACGGCGATCTCCCGAAGCCCCGACAGCATCAGGACCGACAATGGATAATAGATCATCGGCTTGTCGAAAACCGGCAGAAGCTGTTTGGACAGCGAATGGGTGATCGGATAGAGCCGCGTGCCGGAGCCGCCCGCGAGGATGACGCCTTTGCGGCTCATCTGACGGACGCCCCGCCCGCGCGGCCTGTACCGTCGTCGTGTCCTCTCATCATCGCACACTCCACTTCCGGCACGTCACGCTCGGACCGGCGGTCCGACCGCCACCGTATCGCCGGAAAGTCTTTCCGA
>CAWCUP010000028.1:0-2500 GCA_963798765.1 uncultured Alphaproteobacteria bacterium
TTTGAACCTGTGACCTTCAGGTTATGAGCCTGACGAGCTACCGGGCTGCTCCACCCCGCGACAGGGCAAGATCGTCGAGAGAGCGTTTCACGAGGTCTGGCGCGCGTTCTGCAGGTCTGGCGGTGACCTACTCTCCCGCGTCTTGGGACGCAGTACCATCGGCGCGGCGGCGCTTAACGGCCGAGTTCGGGATGGGATCGGGTGTTTCGCTCGCGCTTTGGCCACCAGACCTGCAGAACGCGCGCCGCCGCCGGCCCCGGAGGGCCCTTGGCGCCGCGCCACGGGATCGTCTTTCCATGTCATGAACCGACATCGGGTCGAATGACTTCCGTCCGGAGCCGCGCGCCGCGCTTTGGCGCGGGCCGGTCTTCCACTGGATCGGAATCAAGCCTGTCGGGCGATTAGTACCGGTCAACTGAACGCGTCGCCGCGCTTGCATCTCCGGCCTATCGACGTGGTGGTCTTCCACGGCCCTCAAGGGAGACCTGGTTTCGAGGGGGGCTTCCCGCTTAGATGCTTTCAGCGGTTATCCTGTCCGCACATAGCTACCCTGCACTGCCGTTGGCACGACAACAGGTCCACCAGTGGTGCGTTCACCCCGGTCCTCTCGTACTAGGGGCAACTCCTCTCAAGTCTCCTGCACCCGCGGCAGATAGGGACCGAACTGTCTCACGACGTTCTAAACCCAGCTCACGTACCACTTTAAACGGCGAACAGCCGTACCCTTGGGACCTTCTCCAGCCCCAGGATGTGATGAGCCGACATCGAGGTGCCAAACACTGCCGTCGATATGGACTCTTGGGCAGTATCAGCCTGTTATCCCCGGCGTACCTTTTATCCGTTGAGCGATGGCCCTTCCACGCGGGACCACCGGATCACTATGACCGACTTTCGTCTCTGCTCGACTTGTCAGTCTCGCAGTCAGGCGGGCTTATGCCATTGCACTCTGCGGTTGATTTCCGACCAACCTGAGCCCACCATCGCGCGCCTCCGTTACTGTTTGGGAGGCGACCGCCCCAGTCAAACTACCCGCCACACAGGGTCCCGGATCCGGATGACGGACCGCGGTTAGACGTCAGACGAGCCAGGGGTGGTATCTCAAGGACGGCTCCCCGACAGCTGGCGCCGCCGGTTCAAAGCCTTCCACCTATCCTGCACATGACCGGCCTGACGCCAGTGTGAAGCTGTAGTAAAGGTGCACGGGGTCTTTCCGTCTGACCGCGGGAACCCCGCATCTTCACGGGGAATTCAATTTCGCTGAGTCTGCGTTGGAGACAGCGGGGAAGTCGTTACGCCATTCGTGCAGGTCGGAACTTACCCGACAAGGAATTTCGCTACCTTAGGACCGTTATAGTTACGGCCGCCGTTTACCGGGGCTTCAATTCAAGGCTCGCACCTCTCCTTTTAACCTTCCGGCACCGGGCAGGCGTCAGTCCCTATACGTCGCCTTGCGGCTTCGCAGAGACCTGTGTTTTTAATAAACAGTCGCCACCCCCTGGTCTGTGCCCCCGGATGCTGGTTGCCCAACACCCGGGCCTCCTTCTCCCGAAGTTACGGAGGCATTTTGCCGAGTTCCTTCAACGCAGTTCTCTCAAGCGCCTTGGTATGCTCTACCAGTCCACCTGTGTCGGTTTAGGGTACGATCTGATGGAGGGCTGTTTCCAGGAACCGCTTCGAAGCCGGCCCAATCCGATAAGGGCCGACAACACACGCGATCCGTCACTTCCTCCTGGCTCCGGAATATTAACCGGATTCCCATCGACTACGCCTTTCGGCCTCGCCTTAGGGGTCGGCTCACCCTGCTCAGATTAGCTTTAAGCAGGAACCCTTGGACTTTCGGCGGGAGTGTCTCTCACACTCCTTGTCGCTACTCATGTCAACATTCTCGCTTCCGATCACTCCACCGGATCCCTCACGGGCCGGCTTCACAGTGAACCCCACGTCTCCGCAACATCCGAGGACGCTGAAGAGACACGGGATTACGTCACGGAACGCTCCGCTACCACGTACGCCCGAAGGCGCACATCCTGAGCTTCGGCTCGTGGCTTGAGCCCCGTTACATCTTCGCCGCAGGACAGCTTGTCTAGACCAGTGAGCTGTTACGCTTTCTTTAAATGATGGCTGCTTCTAAGCCAACATCCTGGTTGTTTTGGCCGTCCCACATGCTTTCCCACTTAGCCACGAATTGGGGGCCTTAGCTGCAGGTCAGGGTTGTTTCCCTCTCCACGACGGACGTTAGCACCCGCCGTGTGTCTGCCGATCAGCACTCTTCGGTATTCGGAGTTTGGTTAGGATCAGTAAGACTGTAGGTCCCCATTACCCATCCAGTGCTCTACCCCCGAAGGTGTAAAATCGACGCTCTACCTAAATAGATTTCGCGGAGAACCAGCTATCTCCGAGTTTGATTGGCCTTTCACCCCTAGGCACACCTCATCCCGACCTTTTTCAACAGGTGTGGGTTCGGACCTCCAGTGCGTGTTACCGCACCTTCATCCTGGAC
>CAWCUP010000028.1:7500-152039 GCA_963798765.1 uncultured Alphaproteobacteria bacterium
GTGTGACCCGCATGTGGGACCGATCCGCCCGGGAGCAAATGACAAACCCGTCAGGTCGGCCGGAAGGTCGGAACGGGGCGTGGCGGCCGAAAAGTGCCACGCGTGTCACTTTGGACATCCTGTTGATTTCAAAGGGGAACAAAAATCCCGTTAACCTCGTGGAAACCCATGTCACGCGCCTGCGGAGGCGGCGCGGGAAGCACGGAGATTGACGCGGATCAAGGCGTGCGGACCCCGATCCGCACAACGTCACCGAAAAGGGTGAAACATCATGATAAGAAAGACCTTGATCGCCAGCCTGTTCGCCCTGTCCGCCTGCACCGGGACCGACGCGGTGCAACGCGACATGACCTTCAGCGTGGACTTCACGGCTCCGGAGAATTGCGACCTCGCGCCGTTCAATGGCGAGATGGCGTGCGACTTCGTTTCCGAGGAGGGCAGAAACCGGCGGATCCTTCTCGACTTCATCACGCATGACGATTCCGAGGCGGGCGCCGAGATCGCATCCATGAGCGTCGCCGAACAAACGAAGTGGTTTCAACGGAACATCATGCAGATCGACGCGCGGAGAAAAGCGGCGATGCCCGCAGGCTACCGTCAGATCAGTTACGCGATCCTGCCGGCCTCGCAGACGCCGCCCGGATTCGCGGCCTGCGCGAAATCCCGCGAGGAGCTGCCCGTCAGAAGCGGCGAGCGTGGTGACGGGATCGAACTGCATTGCTGGGGTCCGGGGCCGGACGCGAACAGGTTCTCGCAGCTTCTCTTTTCCTATATCGAATACAACGACCCCGGCACGCCCGTGTCCGCGAGCTTCGAGCGCGACGCGAACGCGGTGCTGTCCACGATCCGCGTCGTCAGGCGCTGAATCAGCGCCGACGGTCGGCGGCGCGGAGCGCGGAGGATCGCGCCCCGGACCGGTCAGGCGAGGGTCCGGTGGACCCTTGCCCGGTCCGGTCGCCCGGAGCCCATGGCGGAGGGCGAGCGGGGTGAGGGGCGCGCCGGAGCGTGCCGATCGGAGCGCGGCTGCCCAGGCTGGCGCGGTACGCGCCTGCCCCGGGTGGGCAGTCGCGGTCCGATCCGCCACGGGTCGGATCGGACAAGGGGGGCGGCGGTCGCGGAGCGTGCGTGGTCGCGTGGCTGGCGGTGGGCGGAGCGCGGAGAATCGCGCCTGCCGTGGGCAGGCAGGCGCGATCCGTGGCTGACGCCACGGAGGCGATAGGCAACTACGACACGACTCGACGCCATGGACCTAGCAGATCGGTCCAGACGCTGAATAGCTGATCCACATCGATGCAACTTCAAAACGCATAGATTACCATCAGATCGATCCATTCATGGACCAATTGGAATCTGCTACCGTTGCATCGATCGGATTTTCTATCAGTTCTGCCGATAGACATGCGTCATCTGATTCGACTATCACGAAGAGTCCGATCAACCTCTCAGCCATCTCTGTCCAGTAATCACAATTCGCTCGATCTGTCATTGACATGCTTCAAAGCTGCTTCCAGATAGCTCTAAATAGCGCTAGCTGTAGCATTCGCATCACCAAAGCAATCTTGTTCAAGAATTGCTGACATCGACGTTCGGATACATCTCGGATATAGCTTTTCGATCGGTCATCGCTTGGCTGTTCCATCTTGCATCCACAATGTGCCGTTTTATTTCGGAAACGATAATTCAATTGCTCTGCATTCACTAGAATAGCTTCCTGATTGAACGTCAGCTTCTCGAATTTCTGATAGTTCGCTGAATAGCGTTCTGCAGAATAATCCAACAGATCAAAATGCAAAACGTGCTCGCATCAAGTTTATTCGGCTCTTCTAAATCGGAATATAACTGGTAGACACTGTCCATTCGTGAGAATAGCAAACTTTGCCTTTGTCACGGAGAATCGGTAAATTGCGACAGATGCACTTATCCAATTGTATTCAGACGCCTTGCACTCAATCAAAATACCAATTTCGCCATCGAGCTTGATAGCGTAGTCAACTTCTGCACTTCTTGCCCATGACGTCAGCGGTAAATTCCGATACGACTTCGCCGGGATTGACACATCGTATCAAGGGCGTTCAAGAATGCAACAATCGAGTCTTGCTGCTTCTTCCGTTGCAATTGTAGATGCATTGTCGCGGTCGCGTCCCGATCGTTTCAACTCTTCGATCAGCAATTCGATGTCTAGCACAACGATCTGACTGCCACCGTCAGAAATAACGCTAGCTGTAGTTGGTCCAAAGCTGATGCAAGCTTGCCGAGAATGTCTACTGTCAGAATTCGATCGTCACTCCAAACTCCCCTCGAACTCCCGCCACTCCCCCTTGCTCATGCCGCTGTCCTCCTGCGTCACCACCTCCCCGGCGAGCCGGCGGCGCAGGACCGCCATCGCCTTGCCGGAGAACTGGACGGAATCCAGCCGGTAATCCTCGAAGGCGGCCCAGGCCATCGGCACCCAGTCCTTGACCACCTCGCAGATCGCCTCGGCGTAGACGCGGATCTCGTATTGCGCGTGGGGATCGGCGCGCAGGCGCAGGAAGTGGAAGAGGTTGTGCAGGTCCACCTTCCAGTACCATTGGGTGTAGACGTTCGCGGGCAGGTTCATGCGGGCGAGCTCGCGGGCGAGGCCGGCCTGGCCGTCCTGGGACAGCATCGCCTCGTAATTGTCGTAGGCGCGGGCGCTGTCGCCCTTGAGGATGTCGAGCACGCGGGCGGCCTCCTCGCCCTGGAGCGTCTCGCCCCTGCCCTGATTGTTGACTGGTTCGGACTGCGCGGCGAGGTGCTCGGGCGCGGGGATGTAGAACTCGCGGTCGAGGATCGAGTAGCGGGCGGAGTATTCGTTGACGTTGGCGGTGCGGTGGCGGATCCACTGGCGCGCGACGAAGACCGGCAGTTTGACGTGGAGTTTGATCTCGCACATCTCGAACGGCGTCGAATGCCAGTGGCGCATGAGATAGCGGATCAGGCCCTCGTCGGAGCTGACGTGTCGCGTGCCGGCGCCGTAGCTGACGCGGGCGGCCTGGGTGATGGCCATGTCGTCGCCCATGTAGTCGACGACGCGGATCATCCCGTGGTCGAGCACCGGGATCGCCGCGTGCATCCAGGCCTCCATGCCGGGCGAGACGGCGCGCAGGGTCGGCTGCGGATTGGCGCGGGCCTCGGCGATGGCGGCCTGCTGTTCCTCGGTCAGGGGCATATGTTACCTCTTGGGCGGTCCCGAGGTTACGGGATTCGGTTCAACCACATGTTGCATGATAGCGGGAGGGAACCCCAAGATGAAGGTTAAATATATCCATGTCATGGTCCGGGTGAAGGATCTGGAGAAATCGAAGGCGTTCTACGAGATGCTGGGCCTGGTCGAGCGCCGCCGCAGCGAGAGCGAGGCGGGACGCTACACCAACGTCTTCATGTGCCCGCCCGACCAGCAGGACGGCACGCATGATCTGGAGCTGACCTACAACTGGGACGGCGACGACGCGCTGCCGAGCGATTCGAGGCATTTCGGGCATCTGGCCTACGTGGTCGAGGACATCTACGCGATGTGCGAGAGTTTGCGGAAGGCCGGCGTGACGATCAACCGCCCGCCCCGCGACGGGCACATGGCCTTCGTGCGCTCGCCCGACAACGTGTCGGTCGAGCTGCTGCAGGAGGGCGACGCGCTGGAGCCGGCGGAACCGTGGAAAAGCATGGGGAACACCGGGCACTGGTGATCCGGGGCGGCTGGCGCGGGGCGGTCGCGGCCCTCGCGCTGGCCGCGTCGCCCGCCGCCGCCGATTGCCGGATCGCGCTGTCGCTGGCGATCGACGTGTCCGCCTCGGTCGACGCCGCGGAATACGCGCTGATCCGCGGCGGGCTTGCCGCGTCGCTGGAGGCGCCCGAGGTGCAGGCGGCGTTCTTCTCGGCGCCGGGGCGGGTGGTGGCGCTGCACGTCTTCGAGTGGAGCGGCGCGTGGCAGCAGGCGCGGCGGCTCGGCTGGACGATCATCGGCTCGCGCGCGGATCTGGACGCGGCGGCGGCGCGGCTGCGGGCGATGACGCGCAGCCAGGACGAGTTCCCGACGGCGATCGGCAACGCGATGGGATACGGCGCCGGCGCGCTGGCCTCGGGGCCGGCCTGCGCGCGGCGGGTGCTCGACGTCTCGGGCGACGGGATCGGCAATGACGGGATCGGGCCGCGCGCGGTGGACGCGATCTTTCCGATGGCGGGCGTCCAGGTGAACGGCCTGGTCGTCGGCGGCGATCCGGCGGTCGCGGCGTATTACCGCGAGCGCGTGCTGCGCGGCCCCGGCGCCTTCGTCGAGCCGGCGGCGGACTACGCCGATTTCGAGCGGGCGATGCGGCGCAAGCTGGTGCGCGAGCTGACCGAGCGGAGCATGAGCCGGCGGGGACCGGCTCCGCGGTTTGACATGGTCGCGGCCGACGACAGGTAGTTAAGGCGAACGGCGGCCGGATCGTCTGTCCGGGTCGCGCGTTCTCCCGTGCGCCGCGACGGCGCGTCCCGCCGAAGCGACCGGAGATTGCCATGACCCGCGAGACCCCGCCAGAGCCCGAGACCATTCGCCCCGCGATCCGCCACCTCGCCGAGGAGGCCCGGGCCGGCAGGCTCGCGCGGCGCGAGTTCATGGCGCTGGCCTCCGTCTTCGGCGCGAGCGCCGCCGGGGCGCACGCCCTGCTGGGCCTGACCCCGGCGGCGGCGCAGGAAAGCGAGCCGCGGTCGGGCGGCACGCTCCGCGTCGCGATGCGGGTGCTCGAGATCGCCGATCCGCGCGTCTACGACTGGCCCGAGATGGGCAACGTCGCGCGGCAGTTCTGCGAGACGCTGGCCCGGTGGAACGCCGATTTCACCATCTCGCCGATGCTGCTGGAGAGCTGGGAGGTGAGCGACGACGCGAAGGTCTACACGCTCAACGTGCGGCCGGGCGTGACCTGGAACAACGGCGACGCGTTCACGGCGGAGGACGTCGCGTTCAACATCCGCCGCTGGTGCGACACGGAGGTCGAGGGCAATTCCATGGCGACCGCGATGGCGACGCTGGTGGACCCGGAGACGGGGCAGCTCGCCGAGGGCGTGCTCGAAGTCGTGGACCCGATGACGGTGCGGCTGACCCTGCCGGCGCCGGACATCTCGCTCATCCCCAGCATGACCGATTATCCGGCGCTCATCGTGCATCCGGGCATCGACGAGGCCGGCGGGCTGGCGCAGGCGCCGGTCGGGACGGGTCCGTTCGAGCTCGAGGAGTTCGCGATCGGTCTCGGCGCGCGGGTGCGCCGGCGCGAGAGCGGCTGGTGGGGCGGCGCTCCGCTTCTCGACGCGGTGGAGTTCATCGATTACGGCACCGACCCCACGCCGGTCATCGCGGCCTTCGAGGCGGGCGAGATCGACGTGAACGACGAGAGTCCGGCCTCGTATCTGGAGATCCTCGACAGCATCGACCTGGTGCGCCGCGAACAGGTGACGCCGCAGACCATCGTGGTGCGGATGAACGTGAACGCCCCGCCCTACGACGACGTGAACGTCCGGCGGGCGATCCAGCAGGCGGTCGACAACGCGGCGGTGCTCGACCTGGCGATGGAGGGGCTGGGGCTGGTCGGCGAGAACCATCATGTCGGGCCGATGCATCCCGGATACGCCGAACTGGAGCCTCCCGTCACCGATCCGGAGGCGTCGATGGCCGCGCTCGAGGCCGCGGGCCATGCCGAGACGGAATTCGAGATCATCTCGATCGAGGGCGACTGGCAGGCGCTGACCGCCGACGCGGTCGCGGGACAGCTGCGCGACGCGGGCCTGAACGTGACGCGCGCGGTTCTGCCCGGCGGGACGTTCTGGAACGGCTGGACGACGTATCCGTTCTCGGCGACCGACTGGGGCGGCCGCCCGCTCGGCGTCCAGTCGCTGTCGCTCGCCTACCGCTCCGGCGCGCCCTGGAACGAGACCGGATTCAGCGATCCTGAATTCGACGCGAAACTGGACGAGGCGCTCGGCATCTTCGACGACGACAAGCGGCGGATCGTCATGGCGGATCTCGAGAGGATCCTGCGCGACAGCGGCGTCATCATCCAGCCGTACTGGCGCAACATGTATCTGCATCACGTCCCGGCGGTGATGAACTACGAGCGCCATCCGAGCCGCGAGATGCATTTCGAGCGGGTCTGGCTCGACGAGACGGCGTAAGGGCGTGACCGCGACCCGCGGACGCGTAGCCCGGTGCGGGAGCGTCGGCGCGACGGAACCTGAGATCCCTTCCGAACCATTTGGCGGACCGACGTGCCCGCCCTCAATACAGCCGCTTGGCGTAGGCATCCCTGTGCTTGGCTTCGAGTTCTTCCAGGGTTTGCTCCCTGTCGACACTTGCGATCACCCATTCGGCAAGTGTCGGCGCGGTCTTTGCCGCAGGCCATACGTCCGGATCCCAAAGGCGAGATCGGACGAACGCCTTGGAGCAATGCATGAAGGCTTCTTCGACTTCGACAACCAGCGCGAGCAGCGGTTCCCGTCCGTTTACCGCCAACCGTCTGCTCGTCGCGCCGTCTCTTACGATCCGCGCTTTGCCCGACACTCTCAGCGTATCCCTGTGTCCGGGTACGAGGAAGAGGATCGCGACGTTGGCATCCGTCAGGACGTTCAGAAACGTGTCGACCCGATTGTTGCCCAACCTGTCGGGGATGATGAGCGTCTTCTCGTCGTAGACCTCCACGAACCCCCCAGGGTCGCCCTTCGGTGAAACGTCGATCAGGCCATCCAAGTCTTTCGTTGCGATCACCGCGAAAGGTGACGCGGCGATGAACCGCCTTGCGACATCGTTGATGTGGTCGATGACCTTGAGCGCGGAGTTGACGCCGGTGTCGAACGGCATGAGTTCACGCAGTCTTCGCGCGTCGTTGATCTCCTCTTCGAATTCCATCGTTGAAATGTCCCCGAATTGAGTTGCCCCCGCCTGCATCCGGAAAATACAGGGTTCGACCAATCGACGCAAATCCGAGCTCGGCGTCGCCGCCACCAAGTCCGCCCGCGGATCTCGGCGAACGAGGCCGAGACGGAACACTCGGCCATTTCACGCGGGACCGTCGGATGCCGCGCCTTGCCCGGCAAAAGACCTGTGAGACGAGCCCCCTGGATTCCTGTTGACCGACGAGGGTCCAAGCGTATGGTGTCCCGACATAAAAGGTGAATTCATCACCGAAAAACTGTCTCGGGAGGACCCAGCCATGAAATTCGACCGCCTTCTCGGCGCGGCCTGCGCCGCCGCCATCCTCGCATCCGCATCCGCCGTCACGGCCGCCGACTGGCGCGGGTGGAACATCCATCCCGAGGGCTACCCGAACACGGTGGCCCTGGAGCAGTTCGTCGCGGACGTGAACGAGAAGACCGAGGGCCGGGTGAACGCTTCGGTGTTCAACAACGGCGTGCTGGGCTCGCAGCCCGACGCCATCGAGCAGACCCGCGCCGGCGCGCTCGACTTCGCCAATTTCAACATGGGTCCGATGGGGCCGATCATCCCCGAGACAAACGTGCTCTCGCTGCCGTTCCTGTTCACCGGCGAGGACCAGATGCACAAGGCGCTCGACGGCGAGGTCGGGCAGATCTTCAGCGACGCGATGCAGGAGAAGGGGCTGGTTCCGCTCGCCTGGTACGACAGCGGCGCCCGGAGCTTCTACAACACCAAGAAGCCGATCGTGACGCCCGCCGATCTCGAGGGGCTGAAGATCCGCGTGATGAACAACGATCTCTACGTCGACATGATCGCGGCGCTCGGCGGCAACGCGACGCCGATGGCCTTCGCCGAGGTGCTCCAGTCGCTCAAGACCGGGGTGATCGACGGGGCGGAGAACAACTGGCCGTCCTTCGAATCGACCAGCCATTTCGAGGAAGCGGGATACTATTCGCTGTCCGAGCACCTGATCATCCCGGAATGCGTCTGCGTCTCGACCGCCGCCTGGGAGGCGCTGTCGCCCGAGGACCAGGAGATCGTGCGCCAGGCCGCGATCAATTCGGCCGTTCTCCAGCGCGAGCTCTGGACCGAGCGGTCGCTGGCCAGCCGCGCCAAGGTCGAGGAGGCCGGCGTGAAGGTCAACGAGGTCGAGTCCAAGGCCGCGTTCCAGGAGGCGATGGCGCCGGTCTATGTCAGCTTCGTCAACGAGAACCCGGATCTGGCCGTGATCATCGACAAGATCCGCGCCATCGAGTGAGGGCGCCGGGCCGGGCGCGTCCGCGTCCGGCCCTTTTCCGCCAGGATCCCCGAGAATGACAATCGATCCCGTCCCTCCGCCGCGCGGCCCGGCGTCGGAACCCGCGCGGCCGGTCGACCGCGCGCTCGACGGCCTCGCGCGGATCGGCACCACGGTCTCCGGCGTTCTTCTGGTCACGCTGATCGTCATTTTCGGATGGCTGGTCTGGGGCCGCTACGTGATGAACGACACGCCGACCTGGGTCGAGCAGGCGGCGCTGATGATCGTGTCGTGGATCGTGTTCATCAGCGCGGGCGTCGGCGTGCGCGAGCACACGCATCTCAGGATCGAATTCGTCCGCGACCTGTTTCCCGACCCGATCCGGATCACGCTCGAATACGTCGCGGACCTGATGCTCATGGCGTTCGGCGCGGTGATGTTCTGGCAGGGCTGGGGCCTGGTCGGAAACAACCTCACGCGGCGGATCCCGATGCTGGGCGTCTCCGAAAGCTGGCGCTTTCTCGCGTTCTGCGTCTGCGGCGCGCTGATCGTGGTGTTCTGCCTCGCCCGCATCCTCGACCGCGCCCGCGGCGTCGGCCGTGACGGCCCGAAAGCCACGCCCGCCGACGGAGCCCTCTGAACCATGGGACTTCTCATCCTATTCGGGCTGTTCTTCTTCGGCCTGATCGCAGGCGTGCCGGTCGCCTTCGCGCTCGGGATCGCGACGGTGGCGGGGTTCCTCTACGAGGGTCTGCCGCTCTTCGTCGCGTTCCAGCGGATCATGTCGGGGATCTCGGTCTTCTCGCTGCTGGCGATCCCGTTCTTCATCTTCGCGGGCGAGCTGATGCTGCATGGCGGCATCGCCACGCGGCTGGTCCGGCTCGCGGCGGCGGCGGTCGGCGCGATGCGGGGCGGGCTCGGGGTGGTGAACGTCGCGGCCTCGATGCTGTTCGGCGGCATCTCCGGCTCGGCGGTGGCGGACACCTCGGCGCTCGGCTCGATCCTGATGCCGGTGATGAAGGAGAAGGGCTACGATCCCGATTACGCGGTCAACGTCACCGTGACCTCTTCGATCGCCGGCGTGGTGATCCCGCCGAGCCACAACATGATCCTGTTCGCCGTGGCGGCGGGTGGCGGCATCTCGGTGAGCAAGCTTTTCCTCGCCGGCGTCGTTCCGGGCATCCTGATGTGCCTCTGTCTCGCCGTCGCGGCATATCTGGTCGCGGTCAGGCGCGGCTACCGGGCGGAGGTGTTTCCGGGCTGGGCGTCGCTCGCGATCAGCTTCGCGGTCGCCCTGCCCGGCCTTTTCACCGCCGTGATCATCGTGGGCGGCGTCCTGTCCGGCGTCATGACGGTGACCGAATCCGGCGCGTTCGGCGCGATCTACGCGATCGCCGTCACGGCGCTGGTCTACCGCGAGCTGACCTGGGAGGGGTTCTGGACGGCGGTCGTCCGGGCGGTGCGCACCACGGCGATGGTGATGGTCCTGGTCGGCTGCGCCAGCGCGTTCGCCTATCTGCTCGCGATCTACCGCGTGCCGGACCATCTCGCCATGGCGCTCTATTCGGTGTCGGAGAATCCGGTCGTGATCCTGCTGACGCTCAATCTCATCCTGCTGATGCTCGGGATGATCATGGACATGGCGGCGCTGATCCTGATCTGCACGCCGATCTTCCTGCCGGTGGTGGTGGGACTGGACATGGACCCGCTCCAGTTCGGGATCATCATGATGATGAATCTCGGCCTCGGGCTCTGCACGCCGCCGGTCGGCGCCTGCCTCTTCGTCGGCTGCGCAATCGGCGGCGTGAAGATCGAGGACGCGGTCAGGACGATCTGGCCGTTCTACCTCGCGATCCTCGTGGCGCTGATGCTGGTGACCTACATCCCCGCGATCTCGATGACCCTGCCGGGGCTGATCGACTAGGCCGCGTCGAGGATCGCGTAGATCTTGGTGACGCGGCCGACGGATTCCCATGTGCCGGCGAAACCCGCCGCGATCACGAAAGCGTCGCCGGGTCCGAACTCGGCCGTTCCGTCCGGGCCGGTCAGGCGCACGCGGCCTTCGAGGATCACGCAGAGCTCGTCCTCGGTGTAGTTCACCTCGACCGTCCCCGGATCCGCGCGCCAGTGTCCGGCGTGGAACCGCCCCGACGCGTCGGAGAACGCGTTCCAGACCCGCGCCGCGCCGG
The DNA here is from genome assembly GCA_963798765.1 of uncultured Alphaproteobacteria bacterium. GTDB lineage: Bacteria > Pseudomonadota > Alphaproteobacteria > Rhodobacterales > Rhodobacteraceae > Amaricoccus. The sequence goes on from CAWCUP010000028.1 coordinate 17,849, forward strand.
ACCCCGCGCGCAGCCGGTCCGGCGCCGCGTCCGCCGGGTCGCCGGGACCGCTGATCGTGACCGCATGGACGTGGCTGATGCCCATCGCGTCCTGCCCCCTTCCGCTTTGCCCGCAGAGAGCCTATATTGGGTCCGTTCCGCAAGGGACTATGGTGATAAACGCGCATGCAATAAGCGGATCGGACCCGGGGGCGGTACCCGGCGGCTCCACCAGAATCCTTCGTTTGGGGATCACGGGGCCGAAACAGGATCGACGGACGTCTAAAGATGTTTGCTTTCACCCGGCAGGTCGCCACCGTTATCGGCACAAGAGCAATAGTTGCAAACGACAACAAAGCTCCGGTGGCCCTCGCAGCGTAAGCTGTGCGGAAAACCAAATACCTAAGCCCTTGCCCCTAGCAGGGTAAGGCGGGGTTCGCAGGCACCTGGCAACAGAAGCCTGCACTTTCCCTCCGGTTCTCCCGATCATGCGGCGTGTTGACGCGGTCCGCGCTTGTGACGCCCGCGCGCGGGCGATACTCCTTTGACGAACATCGTTCTGGAGGGAACCCCATGCTCGCATCCGCCGCCAAGCCGCTGGTCCGACTGGTCGACCGGTATCTGCCCGACCCCTATATCTTCGTGCTGATCCTGACGCTGATCGTCTTCGCCGCCGCCATCGGCGTCGAGGGGCACGGTCCGATGGCGGTCGCCACCATGTGGGGCGACGGGTTCTGGGCGCTGCTCACCTTCTCGATGCAGATGCTGCTGGTGCTGGTCACCGGCTTCATGCTGGCGAGCACGCCGCCGGTCAAGCGTCTGCTCGCGGGTCTCGCGCGCATGGCGTCGAGCCCCGGCGCCGCGATCCTTCTGGTCACCTACGTCTCGCTGGCGGCGAGCTGGATCAACTGGGGCTTCGGCCTCGTGGTGGGCGCGCTTTTCGCCAAGGAGCTCGCGCGGCTGGTGCGGGTCGATTACCGGCTGCTGGTCGCGAGCGCCTATTCGGGCTTCATCGTCTGGCATGGCGGTCTCGCGGGCTCCATCCCGCTCGCCGTCGCCACGCCCGGCCATCCGTTCGAGGCGATGACGGGTATCATCCCGACGAGCGAGACGATCTTCTCGACCTTCAATCTGGCGATCGTCGTGGCGCTCTTCGTCGCGGTGCCGCTGGTCAACCGGCTTATGCTGCCCGACGCGGCCGACAGCGTCTATGTCGACCCCGCGCTCCTGACCGAGCCGGACGAGGATGACGGCCGGATCGAGCGTCCGGCCGACCATCTGGAGACCAGCCGGCTCCTGTCCTGGCTGATCGGAGCGGGAGGGATCGCCTGGATGGTGCAGTATTTCACCGGCGGCGGCGGGCTGACGCTCAACGTGGTGAACTTCCTGTTCCTGACGCTCGCGATCATCCTGCACGGCACGCCGCGCCGCCTGCTGGTGTCGCTCAACGAGGCGGTGAAGGGCGGCGCGGGCATCGTGATCCAGTTCCCGTTCTACGCCGGGATCATGGCGATCATGGTCCAGTCTGGACTGGCCGCGACGATCTCGAACTGGCTGGTCTCGTTCGCGACGGCCGAGAGCCTGCCGTTCTGGACATTCATCAGCGCCGGGATCGTGAACTTCTTCGTGCCCTCGGGCGGCGGCCAGTGGGCGGTGCAGGCGCCGGTGATCCTGCCGGCGGCCGAGGCGCTCGGCGTCGACATGGCGCGCGCCGCGATGGCCGTGGCCTGGGGCGACGCCTGGACGAACATGGTCCAGCCGTTCTGGGCGCTGCCGGTGCTCGCCATAGCGGGATTGCGGGCCAAGGACATCATGGGGTTCTGCCTGATGCAGCTCATCCTGTCGGGCGTGATCATCGCGATCGGACTGACCTGGCTCTGAGTTTCCGGCGCGACGCGGAGGACGCGGCGAAAAGCCCCGGCGCCCCCTTCGCGCCGCGCCGAATCGGCTATTGTCGGATCGCGACGGTCCGACATTCACGGGAAGCCCATGGCCAAGTCGATCAATTACGGTCAGCTGATGCACAAGGCCTTTCGCCAGGTCATGGCCGACGTCCTGACGGACGTGGCCGAGCGCGGCCTGCCCGGCGACCATCACTTCTACATCACGTTCGACACGACGCATCCCGGCGTCGACATGTCCGACGATCTCAGGCGCCGCTACCCCGCCGAGATGATGGTCGTCCTCCAGGAATGGTTCGCGGATCTGGCCGTCACGCCGGACAGGTTCAGCGTCACGCTGAATTTCGGCAACGTGCCGGAGCCGATCGTCGTGCCGTTCAACGCGGTCAAGACCTTCGTGGACCCGTCCGTCGAGTTCGGCCTGAAGTTCGATTCGCAGGAAGGCGAGTCCGGGAGCGAGTTCCTGGCCGCGGCGATCGACGGGGAGGGCGACGAGGACCGGGACGCCCCCGACGGTCGCCCTCGCGCGGAGGGGGACGCCGAGGTCGTCAGCCTCGACAAGTTCCGCAAGCACTGAGGCCGCGCCGCGCCGTCAGGCGTCGGCGGGAAGCGCCCGCGTGTCAGCGGAGTCGCTTGTCGCCGCCGATCGGCCTTCAGTATTCGCCGGTGTCCATGAGATCGGTGCCGTCGAAGAGCCTGTCGACGCCCTCCTCGATGTCGTCGGCGACCTGCGGATGCGACAGCAGGTAGCGCGCCGTCGGCCCGGTGTGGCGTTCCTCGGCGAGCTTGACCGCCTCCGCCCATTCCTCGGGCTCCATGTCGCCGCGTCCGATCCACATCAGCGCGACGAGCTGCGCCTGCTGGTCCGGCTCGAGGTCGGCGATGCGGGTCGCCAGTTCGGCCCGGAGCGGATTGCCCGGACCGTCCTGGAGCGACAGCGGCGAGGCGTCGTCGTCCGAGGGGTTGCTGCCCGGATCCTCGGTCACCGTCCCCTCCTGCGCCATGTAGGCGCGGAGCTGAAGGATCAGGCTGCGGAGGAATTCCGGATTGAGGGAGAGTTCGTTCTCCTGGTCGGGGCCGGTGTCGGTCATGGCGGCGTTCTCCTCGTGAGACAGGGTCGGGGACCCTTCTGCGTGGCGGCCGGGACGCGGTCAAGGGCGGCCGGGGCGGCGCCGGGATTGCGGTTGGCGTCCCTTCCCCGGACGGCTATAGGAACCCGTCCAGAACTTCATCAGACGAGGCGGAAATGACCGGCACGCGCACTGAGACCGACAGCTTCGGCCCGCTCGAGGTCGCCTCGGACCGCTACTGGGGCGCGCAGACCCAGCGCTCGATCATGAACTTCCCGATCGGATGGGAAAAGCAGCCCGTCGCCATCGTCCGCGCGCTCGGCGCGATCAAGCAGGCGGCGGCCGAGACCAACATGGAGCAGGGTCTTCTCGATCCGGAGCTTGGCGGCGCGATCGTCAAGGCCGCCGCCGAGGTGGTCGAAGGCCGGTGGGACGACCATTTCCCGCTCGTCGTCTGGCAGACCGGGTCGGGCACCCAGTCGAACATGAACGCCAACGAGGTGATCTCGAACCGCGCCATCGAGATGCTGGGCGGCGAGATCGGCTCTAAGAAGCCGGTCCATCCAAACGACCACGTCAACATGAGCCAGTCGTCGAACGACACGTTCCCCACCGCGATGCACGTGGCCGTGGCGATGATGGCCCGCGACGTGACGCTGCCGGGCCTCCAGAAGCTGCACGGCGCGCTCGCCGACAAGGCGGAGGCCTTCAAGGACATCATCAAGATCGGCCGCACCCATACCCAGGACGCGACGCCGATGACGCTGGGCCAGGAATTCGGCGGCTACGCCTTCCAGGTCGAGCAGGCCATCCGGCGCGTGACCCAGGCGCTGCACAACATCTATCCGCTGGCGCAGGGCGGCACCGCCGTCGGCACCGGGCTCAACACGAAAAAGGGCTTCGCCGAGAAGGTCGCCGCGCATATCGCCGAGATCACCGGCCTGCCCTTCACCACCGCGCCGAACAAGTTCGAGGCGCTGGCCGCGCATGACGCGATGGTCGAGATGTCGGGCGCGCTGAAGACCGTCGCGGCCTCGCCTCTTCAAGATCGCCAACGACATCCGCCTGCTCGGCTCCGGCCCCCGCTGCGGTCTGGGCGAGCTGATCCTGCCGGAGAACGAGCCGGGCTCGTCGATCATGCCGGGCAAGGTGAACCCCACCCAGGCCGAGGCGCTGACCATGGTCTGCGCGCATGTCATGGGCAACGACGCGGCCGTGGGATTCGCCGGCTCCCAGGGCCATTTCGAGCTCAACGTCTTCAAGCCGATGATCTCCTACAACGTGCTCCAGTCGATGCAGCTTCTGGGCGACGCGGCCGCGTCTTTCACCGACAATTGCGTCGTCGGGATCGAGGCCGACGAGGACCGCATCTCGAAGCTGATGTGGGAGAGCCTGATGCTGGTCACCGCGCTCGCGCCCGAAATCGGCTACGACAACGCCACCAAGGTCGCCAAGACCGCGCATCGCAACAAGACGACGCTGCGCGAGGAGGCGATAAATCTCGGCTTCGTCGACGGCGAGACGTTTGATAGGATCGTGCGGCCCGAGGACATGCTCGGACCCAAAGCGTAGGGAGCCGGCCATGAAGTGGCGGGGACGTCGGACGAGCGCCAATATCGAGGACCGCCGCCGCGGCGGCGGAGCGGTCCGGGCCGGCGGGATCGGATTCGTCGGCCTGCTGATCGTGATGGCGGTCGGGCTTCTGTTCGGCGTCGACATCTCGCCGCTCGTCGGCGGCGGCGGGCAGATGCAGACGGGCGCGCCGGCCGGTCCCAACGAGATCGACGACCAGACGGAGGAGTTCGTCGGCGTGGTCCTCGCCGACACCGAGGAGGTCTGGGGCGACATCTTCCGGCAATCGGGCCTGACCTACGAGGATCCAAAGCTGGTGCTGTTCGCGGGGCGGACGGTGTCGGCCTGCGGCGGCGCCGACGCGGCCATGGGCCCCTTCTACTGCCCCAACGACCAGAACGTGTTCCTCGACACCGACTTCTTTCGCGTGATGGCCGAGCAGATGGGCGCGCGCGGCGATTTCGCCGCCGCCTACGTCATCGCCCACGAGGTCGGCCACCACGTCCAGAACCAGCTCGGCCTGCTCGGCCGCGTCACGCAGCTGCGCCAGCAGTCGAGCCAGGCGCAGTCCAACGAGCTCTCGGTGCGGATCGAACTCCAGGCCGACTGCTACGCCGGCATCTGGGCGCGCCATGTGGACGAACGCTACGGCACGCTGGAGGACGGCGATATCGAAGAGGCGCTCGATACGGCGGCTCGGATCGGCGACGACGCGCTGCAGCGCGCGAGCCGGGGCGTCGTCGTGCCCGACAGCTTCACCCACGGCACCTCCGCGCAGCGCCAGGAATGGTTCTACCGCGGCTTCCAGTCCGGCGACCCGCAGGATTGCGACACCTTCGAGGGGGTCCGGCTCTGAGCGCGGTCGTCAACCTGCGCCGCGCGCGCAAGGACCGGGCCCGCGCGGAACGTCGCAGACGCGCGGCGGAGGCGGCCGCACCGGCCGGCGACAGCGCCGCCGAGGCCGCCCGGAGGGCGTCCGAGAAGGCGCTCCACGAGCGGCGGCACGAGGGCCATCGTCTGGACGGCGAGCCGGAGAAGCGGTGAGCGGCGGGCGGCCCGAGAAGCACTCCCTGACCCTCCAGGGCCACCGCACCTCGGTCAGCCTGGAGCCCGCCTTCTGGCGCGCCTTCCGCGAGATCGCGGCGGCCGAGGGCGTGCCGGTCAACGCGCTCGCGGCCCGGATCGACGCGGATCGCGGGCTCGACACCGGCCTCGCCTCGGCCATCCGGCTGCACGTCCTCGCCTGGTACCGCGACCCCGCACGGGCCGGAGCGCGCGGCGGTCGCCTTTGACCTGATCCCGCCCCGCCCGATAGACAGGACGTGGATCCGAGCTTGCCAGGGATTCGCCAAAAGAAAGGCTCCGCGATGACCGGACTGACCTATCAGCTCTACAGTTCGCGCAAGTTCCCGCCGCTCGCGGACACGCTGGCGATGCTGGCCCGCGCCGGCTACGTCTCGGTCGAGGGATACGGCGCGCTCTATGCCGACGACGCGCTGGTGGGCGACCTCGTCCGGCATCTAGAGGAGAGCGGCCTGACCATGCCCTCCGGCCATTTCGGCCTCGACATGATCGAGACGGAGACCGCGAAGGTTCTCGACATCGCGGCCGCGCTCGGCATCCGGACGGTCTTCTGCCCGCATGTCGCGGCGGAGAGCCGGCCCGACACCGGCGCGGGCTGGGAGGCCTTCGGCCGGCGGGTGGCGGAGGCGGGCAAGCCGCTGCGCGACGCGGGGTTGCGGTTCGGATGGCACAACCACGACTTCGAGTTCATTCCCACCGACGACGGGGCGCTGCCGCAGGCGGCGATCTTCGCCGGCGCGCCCGATCTCGAATGGGAGGCGGATCTGGCCTGGGTCGCGCGGGGCGGCGGCGATCCGGTCGAGGCGGTCGGGACGTTCGGCGACCGGATCACCGCCGTCCATCTCAAGGACATCGCGCCGGCGGGCCAGTCCACCGGCGAGGACGGCTGGGCCGATCTCGGCGCGGGCGTCGTGAACTGGTCGGGTCTGATCGGCGCGCTCAGAGCGTCTCCGGTGCGGCTCTGGATCGCGGAGCACGACAATCCGAGCGACGACCGGCGCTTCGCCGAAGCCTCGCACGCCGCCGCGACCTCGCTTCTGGCCGCGCGCTGAGATGGGCGGCCCGCTCCGCGTCGGCATCGTCGGATGCGGCAACATCTCGGGCGCGTATCTCAGGCTCGCGCCGCTCTTCAGGGACATCGAGATCCGCGCCGTCGCCGATCTCGATCCCGCCGCGGCCGAGGCGCGCGCCGCCGAACACGGCGTCCGGGCGCTCGGCGTGGACGCGCTGCTCTCGTCCGCCGACATCGACGTCGTGGTCAACCTCACGATCCCGGCGGCGCACGTCCCCGTCACGCGCGCGATCCTGGAATCGGGCAAACACGCCTATTCCGAGAAGCCGCTGGCGCTTACCGTCGAGGAGGGCCTGGAGCTCCGCGATCTGGCGAAGGCGCGCGGCCTCGTAGCGGGCTGCGCGCCCGACACGTTTCTGGGCGCCGCGGCGCAGCAGGCGCGCGCGCTGGTCGACGGGGGCGCGATCGGGACCGTCACGGCGGGCACGGCGCACGTGATGAGCGCCGGGATGGAGCACTGGCACCCGAACCCGGATTTCTTCTTCATGCCGGGCGGCGGTCCGATGCTCGACATGGGCCCCTATTACATCGCCGCGCTGATCAACCTGATCGGTCCGGTCCGCCGGGTGGCGGCGCTCGCCTCGGCGGCGACGCCGACGCGCAGGATCCTGACCGAGGGTCCGAGAGCGGGCGAGGAGATCCCGGTCATGACGCCGACCAACATCCACGCGCTTCTCGATTTCGAAAGCGGCGCCACGATCACCCTCTCCACGAGTTGGGACGTGCGCGCGCACCGCCACGCGCCGATGGAGATCTACGGGACCGAAGGCTCGCTCTTCATGCCCGACCCCAATTTCTTCGGCGGCGCGCTCGAGGTGGCGACCCGCGACGGCCTGATCGCGCCCGTTCCCGCCTGGGACCATCCGTTCGGAATCCCCAACCAGGAGCACCGGACGGGCATGATGGCGAACTACCGCGCTGCGGGCCTCGCCGACATGGCGCGCGCCGTCGCGGAGGGCGTGGAGCCGCGCTGCTCGCTCGACCGCGCGCTGCACGCGGTCGACGTGATGACGGGCGTGCTGCGCTCTGGCGAATCCGGCGCGTTCGTTGCTATGCGGACCACCTGCACCCGACCCGAACCGCTCGGGCCCGCCGACGCGGCGGCGCTTCTCGCCTGATCCGCGCAAGACCGAAGGAAGACCGATGACATACGCTCCCGCCGAGACCCGTTACGACACCATGCCCTACCGCCGCTGCGGCGCGAGCGGGTTGCGCCTGCCGGCGATCTCGCTCGGGCTGTGGCACAATTTCGGTCACGACACGCCGCATCAGGTCAAGCGCGACATCTGCCGCGCGGCCTTCGATCTCGGGATCACCCATTTCGATCTCGCGAACAATTACGGCCCGCCGCCGGGATCGGCCGAAGAGGCGTTCGGCGAGATCCTGCGGACGGATTTCGCGGGCTACCGCGACGAGCTGGTGATCTCGTCGAAGGCCGGATACCTGATGTGGCCCGGCCCCTACGGCGAGATGGGCAGCCGCAAGTACCTCGTCGCGTCCTGCGACGCGAGCCTCCGGCGCATGGGTCTCGACCATGTCGACATCTTCTACTCGCACCGCTTCGATCCGGACACGCCTCTCGAGGAGACGATGGGCGCGCTCGATTACATCGTGCGCTCGGGCCGCGCGCGCTACGTCGGGATCTCGTCCTACAATTCCGACCGGACGCGCGAGGCCGCCCGCATCCTGAAGGATCTCGGCACGCCCTGCCTGATCCATCAGCCGAGCTACAACATGATCAACCGCTGGGTCGAACGCGACGGGCTCAAGGACACGCTGAAGGAGCTCGGCATCGGCTCCATCGCCTTCACGCCTTTGGCACAGGGGATGCTGACGGCGAAATATCTCAAGGGCGTGCCGGAGGGCAGTCGCGCCACCCAGGGCAAGTCGCTGCGGCCGGAATTCCTCAACGAACGGACCGTCGAGAACCTGCGCCACCTCAACGCCATCGCCGAGAAACGCGGACAGACGCTGGCGCAGATGGCCATCGCCTGGGTGCTGCGCGACGAGGGCATCACCACCGCGCTGATCGGCGCGTCGAAGCCGTCCCAGGTCGAGGATTGCGTCGGAGCGGTCGGCAATCTCGATTTCACTGCCGATGAGCTGGCCGAGATCGACGAATGGGCAGACGAGGAGAACATCAACCTCTGGGCGAAGTCGGCGGAACTGGAGTGAGGGCCGCGCGGCCTACCGCATCGGGGGCGTCGGCGTATTCGTCCGTTTCGCCAGCGCCTGCTTGAAGATCACCAGCGGCAGGACGAGCACTGCGATCACCCCGAACAGCCAGACGATCAGCGTGGCGATCACCCAGGTCGAAGCGCCAGCGATCGTCAGCCCGTCCGTCAACCAGGTCGTGACCAGAAGCCCGAGGAAAGTCGTCACGAGCGCGATGCCCCCGGTCAGGACCCGGGCGTAGCGGAACGACAGCTTCAGCACGAGCGGCGCCAGCAGGAACCGCGCCGCGGTGAAAATCGCCACGACGATGACGAAGCCGCCGAAGGTGATGGAGAACCCGGGAAGCAGCCATTTGGCGACCAGCAGACCGAACGCGCTCGCGATCAGTTCGACGACGGCGGTGGCGAAGAAACGCATCATGGCTGAGCCCTCCACGGCGGAACGTAGCGGCGCGCGCAACTCGTGACAAGCCGCGACGCGTGGCGTCGCGTGGCGCGTCCTGTCAACGAATGATCCGGCAAACGGGCGGAAGCCCGACAAGAAAAGGCCGCGCGGCGGAACCGCGCGGCCTCGTCATTTCAACGCGATCGGCGTTCAGCCGTCGACCATGCGGACCTCGAGCTGATCCTGGTCGCGCATCATGCGGTTCTGCGACGGGTCGTAGTCCGGCATCTTCTCGAGTTCGTCCTCGGTCAGGCCGAGAAGAACCGCCTCGTCGCCGCGGACCGCGATGCGCCGCAGCGGCAGAGCCACCTCGTCCTCGCCGATGCCGAGGAAGCCGCCGTGCTCGATCACCGCGAAGACGAGGTTGTTGTTCGTCACGACGCGGCTGATCTCGCCGACCTCGTCGCCTCCGGTCGTGATCACGTCCTTGCCGACCAGATCGGCGACGCGGAGCGGCGTGGGCTGGAAGTCCATTCCCGACGTGTCGGCGCGCCCGAGCATGCGGTTCCGATCCGTGGCGTTGAGCGGCGTCCGGTCGCCGGACGGCTCACGCGTTGTCAGCGAGGCCTGGTCCTGTTCCCGGTTCCGGGTCTGGCTATCGTTCTGGCCCTGCTGCTGCTGACCTTCCGCGTCGTCCTGACGGAACGTGACCTTCGGCTCGCCCATGCGGCGGATCTCGACGCGCGGCTCGCCCTGCGAAGAGAACGAGATCTCCGGATCGGCGGATTCGAAGCGCACGTTCGGTTCGGCGCGATTGTAGGAGACCTCCGTCTCGCCTTCGCCTTCCTCCACGCGGACCGTCGCCTGGCCCTTGGAGATCCGGACGGACGCCTGCTCATCGGAGGTCCCGGTGCCCTGCGCGTTGAGCCGCTCGGTGCGCGCCACGACGCCGTCCTCCGGCGTGTTCATGGCCTCCTCGCTGTCGGGATCGACGAAACGCGCGTCCACCTGGACGTCCAGCGTCGGATCGGCCTGGCTCACGGTCACGCGCGGGTCGGCCATCATGACCTCGACCTGCGGCCGGCCCTGATCGAGGCTCACGCCGGGACGCGGCATGGTGACGACGATCTCGGGAGCGGGCTGCTCGATGGTGATGGTCGGGCGGGGCATGTCGACCGTGATGGACGCCTGGCGCTGGCGCACGACGATCTCCGCCGGCCGCTCGTCGACCCGCAGGGAAGGCCTGCTCTCGCGCACCGTCACCTCGGCGCCGGGCTGCTCGACGGCGACCTCGGGGTCGGGCAGACCGACGATGACCTCGCCCTCGACGACCGCCTGCTGTTCGACCTCGACGGTCGACGTGACGGTGTCGCTGGCGGAGAAGTCGCGGGTCTCCGTCTCGGTGTCGCTCGCGGTCTCGGTCCGCGAGGCCGAATCGTCGGCGTCGTCCGTCGCCGAGGCCGCCTGGGACCCGGAGGCGCCGCGCGCCTTGTCGATCTCGGACACGATCAGCGTGCATTGTTCTATGTCGTTGGCCTGCGCGGCGCGCGAGGCGTCCTGCAGTTCGGGCGGCAGGTCGGCTCCGGCCTCCTCGACCATGGCGAGCAGCCGGTCGCACGGCCCCGTCTGGGCGGCCGACGGCGTGGCCATCAGCGGCAGGCAGAGCGCGGTGGTTCCGGCCAGCATCGTGGCGAATGAACGGGTTCTCATCGGAAATCTCCCTTATTCTTTGTCCAAGGCCGCCGGTGGTTCCGGCGGGGTGTGATACGCTCGACAACAGCCGCCCTCCCGCCTTGGTTCCGCAATTTCCTGGAGAAGCGCGCCGCGCGGCTCTTGAAAACCCCGGAAGTCGGACCAGGCGGAGACGGTGGCGTCGACGCGATGTCCGCAGCGGAGCGGCGGGTCCGGCCCGGCTTGGATCGCGGTGGACAGGACGACGCGACGCGGCTAGCGCTGGGACCCATGACGGAATGGACCGCCGAACTCGACGCCACCGGCCTGCTCTGCCCGCTTCCGGTGCTCAGGGCGCGCAAGCGCCTCGGGCCGCTGGCGGCGGGCGAGGTGCTGCGCGTGGTGGCGGACGACCCGGCGGCGCTGATCGACATTCCGCATTTCTGCGCCGAACAGGGTCACGCCCTGATCGGCCAGACCGACCTCGGCCACCCGCGCCACGAGTACCTGATCCGCAAGGGCGGGTGACGCGGGAGCACGGCCGAAGCCGTCTCAGTCCATGACGGCTTGGATCTTCAGGCTGCCGCGCGGCGGTTTCGCGGACAGGATCGCGGCGACCTCCTCCAGGCCCAGCCGGTGCGACACGACGCGCCCGATCTTCGGGCCGTAAGCCCTGATCGTAGCGAGCGCCGCCGGAATGTTGTGGTTGAGCGAATGCGACCCGGCGAGCGTCAGCTGTCGGCGGAACACCTCGAAGGGCGACACCTCGATCCGCGCGTCGGCGGGGCAGACGCCGAAGAACAGCCCCTTGCCGCCGTTGGCGATGTAGCCGGTCAGACCGGCCGCGACGGCGGGCACGCCGGTCGCGTCCACCGCCAGATCGACGCCGTGGCGGAGATCGTCGAGCGCGGCGGAACCGGACGCGACCGCACCGAAGCCGAAGCCGGCCGCCAGCTCGAGGCGGGTCTCGTCGATGTCCGCGAGGATCACGTCCGCGATGCCGGCCGTCCTGAGCGCGACGGCCATCAGCAGGCCCATCGGACCCGCGCCGAAGATCAGCGCGGTCTCCATCGCGGGATCATGGACCGCCGCCACGCCGTTCAGCACGCAGCCCATCGGCTCGGCCAGGGCCGCGATCCCGAAATCCATGTCGCCGATCGGATGGATCGCGGACGCCTTCACCACGCTCAGCCCGGCGAAACCGCCATTCCGGGTGACGCCGTAGGCGCCGAGCCTCTCGCAGAGATGCGCCCATCCGCGACGGCAGGCGCGGCATTCGCCGCATTCGAGATTCGGATCGACCACCACGCGGTCTCCGACTGCCAGGCCCGCGACGCCCGGACCGGTCTCCGCGACGATCCCGGAATATTCGTGGCCGGGCACGACCGGAAAGGCGGAGGTCCCGTAATTCGCGTTCAGGACCTCGAAATCGGTGTGGCAGATGCCGCTCGCCCTGACCTCGATCACCACCTCGCCCGCGCCGGCGACGGGATCGGGAAGGTTTCCGAAGGCGACTTCGGCGCGGGCGGGAAAATTGACGGCTTTCATGTGCGGGCTTCCTTGGGTTCAGGGCACGGACGGGTCAGATTGCGACGCCCTGATCCCCGAGCCGCCGGACGAAGCCCTTCGACGTGTTGCCGCTCGGATAGTCGACGTCCGGAACGGGAACGCCGAGCCAGGCGCAGAGCGGCTCCCATCCGTCGCCGAGATCGTGGACCAGCAGGCGGTTAGGCTCGACGGCCGCGAGGACGTCGGCGACGTTGCGCTCGTAAAGCGCGATGGCGCGGTCCCGGTCGCCCGCCCCGCCGTCGAACACCTGGGCGCCGACGATCCGGTGCCGATGATCCTCAATGGCATGCCCCGCCCCCCGATATTGCGCCTCCGGCAGCGGGAGCCGCGGGCGGAGGTTAGCGCGGACCGGGCGTCCGGGGAACGCCGAAAGGCGCGATCGGTCAGAGCCCCTTGGATCGGTAGCTCGCGGCGACCCTGCCGATGGACACGAGATAGGCCGCCGTGCGCAGATCCTGGACGTCCTTGCGGGAATGCCAGACCTCCCGCATCGACTGGTACGCGGTGCGCATCGTGTCGTCGAGGCCGGAGCGGACAAGCTCCAGCTCTCCCGCGCCGCGGCTGTATTCGGTCTTGAACTCGTCGGAGAGCGACACGCCGGCGTTCTTTAGCAGCCGCTCCATCTCGTTGACGAGCATCATGTGTTCGGCCTCCTCCTGGCGGCGCTGCATCCGGCCGAAGCGGATGTGGCTGAGGTTCTTGACCCATTCGAAATAGCTGACCGTGACGCCGCCCGCGTTGGCGTAGAGGTCGGGGATGATCACGGCGCCCTTGCCGCGCAGGATCTCGTCCGCGCCGGCGGTGATCGGGACCGTTCGCGGCCTCGATGATCAGGTTCGCCTTGACCCGGTCGGCGTTGCCCATGTTGATGACGGATTCGAGCGCCGCCGGGATCAGGATGTCGCATTCCTCCTCGAGCACCGCCGCGCCGTCCTCGACATAGGTGCCCTGCGGAAAGCCCTTCACGCCGCCATTGGCCGCGATGTGGGTGCGCAGGAACTCGATCGGCAGGCCTTTCTGGTTCATGATCGCGCCGTCGCGCTCGATCACCGCGACGATCCTGCAGCCGTCCTCCTCGCTGAGGAACTTCGCGGCGTGGAAGCCGACGTTGCCGAGGCCCTGGACGATCACCTTCTTGCCGTCGAGCGAGCCGTCGAGATTCGCCGCCTTGACGTCTTCCGGATGCCGGAAGAACTCGCGGAGCGCGAACTGGACCCCGCGGCCCGTCGCCTCGACCCGCCCGGCGATGCCGCCCGCGTTGAGCGGCTTGCCGGTGACGCAGGCCGCGGCGTTGATGTCGGTGGTGTTCATCCGCCGGTACTGGTCGACGATCCACGCCATCTCGCGCTCGCCGGTGCCCATGTCGGGGGCGGGCACGTTCTGGGCCGGGTTGATCAGGTCGCGCTTGCACAGCTCGTAGGCGAAGCGCCGGGTGATCAGCTCCATCTCGTGCTGATCCCAGGCGTTCGGATCGACGCAGAGGCCGCCTTTGGATCCGCCGAAGGGCGTCTCGACGAGGGCGCATTTGAACGTCATCAGAGCCGCCAGCGCCTCGACCTCGTCCTGGTTGACGCCGAGCGAGAAGCGGATGCCGCCCTTGACCGGCTCCATGTGCTCGGAATGCACCGCGCGGTAGCCGGTGAAGGTCTGGATGTCGCCCCGCAGACGCACGCCGAACCGCACGGTGTAGGTCGAGTTGCAGATCCGGATCTTCTCCTGGAGGCCCGGCGAGATGTCCGTGAGCTTGACGGCCCGGTCGAACATGATGTCGACGGATTCACGAAAGCTCGGCTCTCTAAGCGGCGCGTTCATCGTTCTCTCCCGGGTTCATATTTGGCCAATTCGGCGGGCGCATCTAAACATCCGACGGTCAACGGGACAAGGCGCCGTCACGTTCCGCGCGGCTTCGCCCGCCGCGTCGCGTCCGCCGACGCCGGATCCTCGGGCCAGGGATGGCGCGGATAGCGTCCGCGCATGTCGCGCCGCACGTCGGCGTAGGAATTCGCCCAGAACCCCGGAAGATCGGCGGTGGTCTGCACCGGCCGCCGGCCCGGCGACAGCAGCTCGAAGACCAGCGGCGTCCGCGTCGGCCCGACCGTCGGATGGAGCGCCGTCCCGAACATCTCCTGAAGCCGCACGGAGACCGAGGGCGCGGCGCCCGAATAGTCGATGGGCAGCCGCGTGCCCGTCGGCGCCGTGAACGACGCGGGCGCCAGGCGGTCCAACGCCCGCCTGCCCTCGTAGCCGAGACGCGCCTCGAGCGCCGCCGGCAGGTCGAGCCGCCCGAGATCGGCGGCCTTGGCGATGCCGCCGAGATATGGCGCCAGCCAGTCCTCCAGATCGCGCGCCAGCCCGTCGGGCGAGAAATCCGCCAGATCGGCGCCACGCGCGCGCAGCCATTCCACCCGTCCGGCCAGACGCCGCGCGGCGGGCGTCCAGGGCAGCGCGTCGAGCCCGAGATCGCGCACGCCCGCGGCCATCGCCGCCGCGACCGTCTCGGCCGGCGCGTCCGCCCAGCGCCGGTCCTCGAGCGCGAGCGCGCCCAGCGTCAGCCGTTCCCGCGCCACGACCGCGCGCTCGCGCCGCGACCATTCGCAGACCCGCACGCGCGCCAGAGCCTCGTCATGGAGCGTCCGCACGTCGGCCTCCGTCACCGGCAGCGCCAGCCGCACGGCCGCCTCGCGCGGATCGCCGTCGAGATCGGCGGCCACGATCATCGGCGCGAGGCCGAGCGGATCGCCCTCGGGAAGGGCCGCCCCCTTGCCGCCCGACAGGAGGTATCGCGCCCGCGGCCCCGGACGGCGCCGCGCGATCCTGTCTGGATAGGCCAGCGAAAGGACCGCGCCGGGCGCCAGCCCCGCCCCCTCGGCCTTCGGCGCCAGCCGCCGCAGCCGTCCGGCCTCGGCCCGCAGCGCGGCGATGGCGCCGCGATCCGCGAGCACCGGCGCCTCCGCCTCGACCGCTTTCGCGTCGCGCAGCGCCGCCAGACGCAGGCCGAGATCGACCGGCGGGCGGCCCGACGCCCCGCGCAGCGGATCGCGCGCCTGCAGGAGCGCCGCGAGATCGGCGGCGAGCGCGCCCGACCCGGCCTTCGCGGCTTCCACGAGCATGTGCCCGAGCCTCGGGTGCAGCGGCATCCGCGCCAGCGCGCGGCCGTGCGCCGTGACCCGCCCGCCCGCGTCCAGCGCGCCGAGGCCGCCCAGCAGCGCCCGCGCCTCCGCCAGCGCGGGCGCCGGGGGCGGCGTCAGGAACGGCATCGCGTCGGCATCCGCGCCCCAGCAGGCGAGTTCGAGCGCGAGACCCGTCAGGTCCGCCGACTCGATTTCCGGCGGCGCGAAGGCGCCGAGGCTTCCCTCCTCGCCCCGCGTCCAGAGCCGATAGCACCAGCCGGGCGCGACCCGACCCGCCCGGCCGCGCCGCTGTTCGGCTTCCGCGCGCGTCACCTTCTCGGTCACCAGTCGCGTCATGCCGGAGCCCGGATCGAACCGCGCCCGCCGCGCGCGCCCGGCGTCGACCACCACCCGCACGTCGGGGATGGTCAGCGAGGTCTCGGCGATGGCGGTGGCCAGAACCAGCTTGCGCGCGCCAATCATCGGAGCCAGCGCCGCGCGCTGCGCCGCGAAGGGCAGGCCGCCATGCAGCGGCTGGACGACGACGCCGTCGGGCAGACGGCCGGCGAGCCGCGCCGCGACCCGGCCGATCTCGCCCCGCCCCGGCAGGAACACGAGCGCCCCGCCCTCGGTCTCGCCGAGCGCGCGAAGGACGAGTTCGGCCGCGGAATCCTCCAGACGCGGCCCCCGGCCCGTGCCCGACGACCAGGGCCGATCCAGCCAACGCGTCTCGACCGGCCAGGCGCGCCCCTCGGCGGTGATGACCGGCGCGCCGCCCATCAGGTCAGCCACCGGCCCCGCGTCCAGAGTCGCGGACATCACCAGAAGCCGCAGGTCCGGGCGCAGAGCCGCGCGGATCTCGAGCGCGAGCGCGAGGCCGAGATCGGCCTGCAGCGCCCGCTCGTGGAACTCGTCGAAAATCACGCAGCCGACGCCCGGAAGCTCGGCGTCGGACTGGATCATCCGGGTGAGGACGCCCTCCGTCACCACTTCGATCCGCGATCCCGCCACCGTCTCGCCCCGGATGCGGTAGCCGACCCGCCCGCCCGGCGTCTCGCCGAGGCTTTCGGCCAGGCGCTCGGCGGCGGCCCTCGCCGCGACACGGCGCGGCTCCAGCATCAGGATGCGTCCGTCGATGCCTTCGGACAGAAGATGCAGGGGCACGCGCGTGGTCTTGCCGGCCCCGGGAGGCGCCTGGAGCACCGCGCGGCCATGGTCGCGGAGCGCGCCCCAGATCTCCGGCAGGACCGGATCGATGGGGAGCCCGGACAAGGGCGCGCCGCTCAGTCCCGCCGTTCCAGGACCGCCTTGCCGAACTGGGTGCGGGTCTCGACGCGCTCGAGCCGCGCCAAGCCGTCGCCTCCCTCGCGGAAGGTCACCTCGAAGGGGTACTCGCGCTGGTCCGACATGCTGTGGGCCTCGCCCTCGATGCGGGAATACGCGCCCTTGCAGGTGACCGCGCCGTCCTTGACGACCGGCGCGCCGAGGCTCAGCCGCGACCGGCGCGAGCCGTCGAAGACGTCCACCGACGCGTCGCAGACCTCGTCCGCCGCGGCGTCGCCCAGCAGCGCGAGACCCGCCGAGACCGGATCGAGGGTTCCGCCCTGAAGCGCGGGGTCGGGCGCCGTCTTGCGGGGCGGAATCACCGAGACGCTCACCGGAACGCCGTCCTTCCAGTCCATCACGGTCCGCCGGTCGGCCCGGGGGGATCGCGAGTTCGACTCGTAGCGCACCGGAGAGACCTTGCCGCCGACGATCTTTCCGGAGGACGCGCCGTCGAAGAAGTAATTCGCCACGATGCCGATCACGCCGGCCGCCCGGATGCTGCTGCGGGCGGAATAGGCGTCGCGCGTGCTGCGGGCCGACATGGTCATCTCGCCCGCCTTGATGCCGGAGATGTAGAAGTCGAACACCGCCTCCTGCGCCGGCGCGGCGGCCGCCATCCCTCCGAGCGCGAGGGCGAGCGCGCCGGCGCGGGCGGTCCTGTCGATCCAGCTCATCCGTCGGGTCTCCTGTCGATTGAGGCGGGACAATCTCCGTCCGCTTATGCCAGAAAGGCGCCCGAGGCCAAGGCGCATCCGGCGTCGCGGCGGTGAACCCTGCGTGATGCGATCCCGGACGGCGCGATGACCCTTCCCGACACGACCGAGATCGCCGCCCGGATCGCCGACGGCGACCGCCGGGCGCTGTCCCGGGCGATCACGCTGACGGAATCGACGCGGGCCGATCACCGGCGGGCGGCGCGCGACCTCCTCGGCCGCCTGGCGCCGCCCGCGCGACCGGCGCTCCGGGTCGGCCTGACCGGAACCCCGGGCGTCGGAAAGTCGAGCCTGATCGAGAGCCTCGGGCTCATGCTGACGGGCGCCGGCAGGCGTCTCGCGGTGCTGGCGGTCGATCCCTCCTCGACCCGGTCGGGCGGCTCCATTCTCGGCGACAAGACGCGGATGGAGCGGCTGTCGCGCGACCCCTCCGCCTTCATCCGCCCCTCTCCGAGCCGGATGGCGCTCGGCGGCGTCGCGCGGCGCACGCGCGAGACGATCCTGCTCGTCGAGGCCTGGGGCGCCGACGTCGTGCTGGTCGAGACCGTCGGCGTGGGCCAGTCCGAGACGATGGTCTCGGACATGACCGACGTCTTCGTCCTGCTGCTCGCGCCCGGCGGCGGCGACGAGCTCCAAGGCGTCAAGCGCGGGATCATGGAGATGGCCGACCTGATCCTGGTGAACAAGGCCGACGGCGATCTCGCGGCCGCCGCGACCCGCACCCGCGCGGATTACGCCGGCGCGCTCCGTCTGATGCGGCCGCGCCCGGGCGATCCCGAAGGCTGGCCGCGCGCGATGTGCGTCTCGGCGATGACCGGCGCCGGACTGGGCGAGGCCTGGGCGGCGGTGGAGGCGCTCGCCGCCGCGCGCGAGGCCTCCGGCGCGTTCGCGGAGCGTCGCGCGCGCCAGGCCGTCGCCTGGTTCGATCACGCCGTCGAGACCGGCCTGATCGCGCGCCTCGCCTCGCGCCCCGACGCGGCGGCCCTGCGGGCGCGTCTCGTCTCGGCGGTGGGCGAGGGCCGCCTGACGCCCGACGCCGCCGCCGAGGACCTTCTGGACGCGGTCGCGCCTCAGCCGAGCGCCGATCCCGCGATCTGAGACACGCCCTCGCGCAGACGCTCGAAGAAGCCGGGCTGCGCCCGCTCGGGATCCATCAGGTCGTTCTCGGCCAGCACGCTCTCCTCGTCTTCGATCTCGTCCGGCCCGAACGCCACCAGACTCCGCCCCTCGCCCCGCAGCGCCTCGACCGCCCCGACCAGCGATCCGTCGCCCAGCGCCGCGTCCAAAGTGGCGACCTCAACGCCGAGATGCTCGCGGAGCAGATCGCAGCGGACCTCGCGGATCGCGCGCCCGACCGTCTCCGCGTTGTCGGGATTGCGTCCCGAATCGACCACCACGTCGCATTCCGTGTCGAACCCCATGGAACGGTTGTTGACGTTGGAGGACCCGACCCGCAGCACCTGGTCGTCGATGATCGTGATCTTCGCGTGGACGTAGATCGGATCGCCCCCGGCGTTCACCGGGTAATAGGCGCCGAACCGGCCATGCGCGTCCGCATCCCACAGCATCCGCAGGAGTTTGCGCCGCGCCCCGTCCATCGCCTTCTGCTCCAGCCAGCCCTCGGCGTTCTGCGGAAGGACGATCACGACCTCCGGCCCGTCCGCCTCGCGCAGCCGCGCGGCCAGCGCCTCGGCCAGCGTGCGCGAGGCGAGATATTGCGTCTCGATGTAGATGACGCGCCGCGCGCCCGCGATGGCATCGAGATAGAACCGCTCGATCTCGTTGATCGCCTCGCGCTCCCGGTAGGCGGGCGCCGTGCGGGCGATCCCCACGTCGACGTCGCGCATCGTCGGGACCAGCCCCTCCGGCCAGGCGGCATCGGTCGCGGGCGGCGGGTCCAGCGCGTCGCCCGTCGCCGCCTTCCACCGCTCGCGGGACAGATCGCCCAACGCCTTGGCCGCCGGCCCGCTCAGCGCCGTCGTCGCGTCGTGCCAGGGCTTCGCCGGCGCGTCGTTGGGCAGCTTCCGGCATTCGTCGCCATGCCGGTGCTCGCGCGTGTCCCAGCG
Organism: uncultured Alphaproteobacteria bacterium; assembly: GCA_963798765.1. Taxonomy (GTDB): domain Bacteria; phylum Pseudomonadota; class Alphaproteobacteria; order Rhodobacterales; family Rhodobacteraceae; genus Amaricoccus. The sequence goes on from CAWCUP010000028.1 coordinate 37,540, forward strand.
TCCGCCGGTCATGTCGATCCCGCCGCAGAACGCGATCGCGTCGTCGATCACCACGACTTTGGAATGGTGCGCGGCGCCTGCGGGATGCTCGCCGTCGAGCCGGAAATGCACCTGGTCGTCCAGCGTCCAGTTCGCCAGCGCAACCGGCATCATCCCGCGCCCGAGCGCCTGGATGGCGCCGAACTTCCATTTCAGCAGATAAATCTGCAGATCCGGGCTCCGCTCCGGCAGCCAGGACAGGAACGATCCCAGATCGTTCGGCCCTTCGATCGTCGCCCCGCCGGGCTCGAGCAGGATCCGCGTGTCGAGATCCCACCCTACCAGCATGATGGAATGCCGCGCCCCGAGCATCGCCCGCTTTGCGACGCGGAAATACTCCTGCGCGTCGACGATCAGGCTCAGCCTGTCCGCCCGCGCGATCCGCCAGAACGTCTCGTCTTCCGTCATCGGCGCCGTGACGTCGCCCATCGCGCCCTCCTCCCCCTTTGGCCCGCGAACCGAGCCTACCCGGAACGGCGCCGCCCGCAAACCGGTTCCGCCGCCGGCCTTGCAATCCGCCCGCCGATCTGTAAAAGGCCGCATCCCTCCAAGGATATGTATCGCGCGGCCTCTCGTACGGACCCGGAGGGAGATTGGGTTCCGTTTTGAAGCGCGCTGGAAAAAGCAGGTGGCATATGGCTCTTTACGAGCATGTCTTCATCGCGCGTCAGGATCTGTCCAACGCGCAGGCCGAAGGCCTCATCGAACATTTCGGCCAGGTCCTGTCCGACAACGGCGGATCGGTCGTCGAGTTCGAATACTGGGGCCTCAAGACGATGGCCTACAAGATCAACAAGAACCGCAAGGGGCATTACGCCTACGTCCGCTCCGACGCGCCCGCCGCGGCCGTTCAGGAGATGGAGCGCCTGATGCGCCTCCACGACGACGTGATGCGCGTGCTGACCATAAAGGTCGACAAGCACGAGGAGGGCCCGTCGGCGGTCGTCCAGTCCAAGAACCAGCGTGACGACCGCGGCCCGCGCCGTCCGCGTCGCGACAATTAAAGGGGGTCGGAACCATGGCCGGCAAACCGTTTTTCCGCCGTCGCAAGTCCTGCCCGTTCTCGGGCGACAACGCGCCGGTGATCGACTACAAGGACGTGAAACTGCTTCAGCGCTACATCTCCGAGCGCGGCAAGATCGTCCCGTCGCGCATCACCGCCGTGTCGTCGAAAAAGCAGCGCGAGCTGGCGCGGGCGATCAAGCGCTCCCGCTTCCTGGCGCTCCTGCCCTACGCGGTAAAGTGAGGATCATCTGATGGATGTCGTACTTCTGGAGCGCGTCGCCAAGCTCGGACAGATGGGCGAGGTGGTCAGCGTCAAGCAGGGCTACGCCCGCAACTTCCTCCTGCCGCAGGGCAAGGCGCTGCGCGCGACCGAGGCCAACATGGCCCGGTTCGAAGTGGACCGCGCCCAGCTCGAGGCGCGTAACCTCGAACTGAAGAAGGAGGCCGAAGGCGTCGCCGCCAAACTCGACGGCCAGACCTTCGTCGTGATCCGCTCCGCCTCGGACGGCGGCGGTCTCTACGGCTCGGTCACCACCCGTGACGCGGCCGACGCCGCGACCGAGGCCGGTTTCTCGGTGGACCGCCGTCAGGTGGTCCTTCAGAACCCGATCAAGGAGCTGGGTCTGCACCCGCTCGAAGTCACCCTGCACCCCGAGGTGAGCGCCACGATCACGATCAACGTGGCGCGCAGCCGGGAGGAGGCCGACATGCAGGCCTCCGGCAAGACGATCCAGGAGCTGCAGGCCGAGGCCGACGCCGAGGCCGAGTTCGACATCGCCGAGCTCTTCGACGACATCGGCTCCGCCGCGATGGACGACGATCCGCGCGGACCGGAACCCGAGTCGGAAGAGGGCGCGGACGAGATCATCGAGGACCGCAACGCCTGAACCATGCGCGCCCGGCCGGATCCCCGGCCGGGCGTTTCCGCGCAGCGACCCCGGCGCGCGATTCCGTCCCCGCTATCCCCGCTGTTCACAGGTGCTTTCTCCGCGCGGCGCGTTATAACGGCGCCCACAGGGAGACCCGCACATGCCCGACGGACAGACCGGCGACACGCACGCCGAGACCCAGCCGCTTCCCCACAACATCGAGGCCGAACAGGCGCTTCTGGGCGCGCTGCTCGTCAACAACGACGTCTACGACAGGGTCTCGGGAATCGTCCAGGCCGAGCATTTCTTCGATCCCGTCCACGCGCGCATCTTCGAGGTCGCGGCGGAGCGGATCAAGAAGAACGCTCTGGCCACGCCCGTGACGCTCAAGGCGTTCCTCGAGGACGATTCGGGCCTCAACGAACTCGGCGGTCCCGCCTATCTCGCGCGCCTCGCCGGCGCCTCGATCTCGCTCTTCGCCGCCAAGGACTACGCGCAGCTGATCTACGATCTGGCGATCCGGCGCGAGCTGATCCTGATCGGTCACGGCATCGCGGAGAAAGCCGCCCGCATGAACGTCGACAGCGAGCCGCGCGACCAGATCGTGGAGGCCGAGCAGGTGCTCTACCAGCTCGGCGAGCAGGGCAAGGTCGACAAGGGATTCCAGACTTTCCGCCGCGCCGTGACCGACGCGGTGAACGTGGCCAACGCCGCCTATCTGCGCGACGGCGGCCTCGCGGGCATCTCCTGCGGGCTCGTGGACATGGACAAGTGGCTGGGCGGCCTGCACAATTCCGACCTGCTGATCCTCGCGGGCCGGCCCTCGATGGGCAAGACATCGCTCGCCACCAACATCGCCTTCAACATCGCCAAGGCTTACAAGAAAGGCAAAAAGAACGACGGTTCCGAAGGCGCGGTCCAGGGCGGCGTCGTCGCGTTCTATTCGCTGGAGATGTCCGCCGAACAGCTCGCCGCGCGCGTCCTGTCCGAAGCCGCGCGCGTGCCGTCGGAACAGATCCGCCGCGGCGACATGACCGAGGACGAGATGCGCCGGCTGATCGAGGCGGCCCAACAGCTCGAGAACTGCCCGCTCTTCATCGACGACACCCCCGCCCTGCCGATCTCGACGATCGCCGCCCGCGCCCGGCGGCTCAAGCGCCAGCACGGGCTCGACGTGATCTTCATCGACTATCTCCAGCTCGCGCGCCCCGCGTCGAACCGGTCGGAGGGTCGCGTCCAGGAGGTCTCGGAGATCACCCAGGGTCTCAAGGCGATGGCCAAGGAGCTCAACGTGCCGGTGGTGGCGCTCAGCCAGCTCTCGCGCCAGGTCGAGAGCCGCGACGACAAGCGCCCGCAGCTCAGCGACCTGCGCGAATCCGGCTCGATCGAACAGGACGCCGACGTGGTGATGTTCGTGTTCCGCGAGGAATACTATCACGAGCGGCTGGAGCCGCCGCAGAACGATCCGAAATACGTCGAATGGCAGACCCGCATGGGCGAGCTGCACGGCCTGGCGGAGGTCGTGATCGGCAAACAGCGCCACGGCCCGGTCGGCACGGTGCGGCTCGCCTTCGAGGGCAAGTTCACCCGGTTCTCGGACCTCGTGAAACCGTATCAGGCCGGAGCCGAAGCCGACTTCCGGTAAGGCTCAGCGCGCGAGTTCCGCCAGCCTCGAGCGCAGCGTGTCGCTGCGTCGCGTCGCGAACAGCACGTCGTCGACGCGCATCGTCCCGTCCGCGACCGGCGTGATGACCAGATATTCCCGCCAGGCGGGCGCGCCGCCGGGGGCGCCGCGCACGATCTCGACGAGCGCGGCGTTGCGCGTGCTCGCCTGGCAGACCGGCACCTCGTTGGTATAGCTCTGGAATAGCGTCCGGGCGGGCTGGATCTGCGTCTTCGACGCGGCCCGTCGGATCTCGGAGGAAAGCTCCGGCGTCACGAGGTTCAGAAGCCCGCCCATGTCGTCCGCGAGCGTCAGCCGGCAGAACTCCGCGCCGAGGTCGTCCCAGTCGAACTTGCCCTGCGCCTGGGCGGCGTGCGACGCCGGACCCGACAGGATGAGCGCCATGATCGCGGCGCGGATATTCAGACGCATCTCAGAGCACTCCGATCGCGGCGAGTTCGGCCATCAGGGCCGGCGGCAGATCCGACGCGGCCTCGTCACCCATCAGATCGCGCGGCGCGTCCTCGGCCCGCAGATAGCGCCAGCCCTGGAACGGCCGGCGCGGCTGCGGGACGGTCCGCACGATTTCCGGGTCGAACCCGATCGCGCAGCGCCGGATGCCGTCCGCCCCGTCGCGCGGCGTCAGCGACGCGATCCGCTGACGCGCCAGCACCAGCCCCTTGAACACCCAGTAGAGCGATCCGCCGTCGAGAAGCTCGTCGCCGCGTTTCGGCCACATCCGCGTCACGTGCGACGGCGTGGCGTCGCGTCCCGCCGCGCGGGCCTCCGCGACCCTGCGCGTCTGCCAATGTTCCAGATCCTCGACGCCTTCGGCCCCCACGCACAGCTTGATCATGTTGAGTTCGCCGGGCATGGGCTTCCCACTCGTTGGCGTCATCCAACTCGCCGGCACAAGATAGCGGCTCGGGCGACGGCGTCACGCGCTTTCCGACGCGCGCGCCGCAATTGACCGTGAGCGCCGCGCGGTCTATCTTTGTTCCGATCCCGCGCATGAAAGGTCCGCCCGATGAACAAGCCCTCCACCGGGGACTTCCAGGCGTCCGACGCCGCGCCTCTTCCCTGGCAGGAGGTCAGCCTCGACGTCCTGCGCGAGAAATACGCCAAGGGCGCCGAACGCGATCTCGACGGCCCCGAGATGGCCCGCGCCGTGCGCCTGCGCGTGGCCCGCGCGCTGGCCGCGGTCGAGGACGATCCCGCCGCCTGGGAGCCGCGCTTCCTCGCCGCCATGGAGGCGGGCTTCATCCCCGGCGGCCGGATCAACTCCGCCGCCGGCGCCGGCATCCGCGAGGTCACGCTGATCAACTGCTTCGTGCAACCTGTGGGTGATTCGGTCTCCGACACCGTCGACGGCAAACCCGGCATCTACGTGGCGCTGCGCGAGGCCGCCGAGACCATGCGGCGCGGCGGCGGCGTCGGCTACGATTTCAGCGCGATCCGCCCGCGCGGCGCCTTCGTCGGCGGCACCGACAGCTCCGCCTCCGGCCCGATCAGCTACATGCACGTCTTCGACCAGTCCTGCGCCACCGTCGAATCCGCCGGCGCGCGGCGCGGCGCGCAGATGGGCGTGCTGCGCTGCGACCACCCCGACATCATGGAATTCGTCTCGGCCAAGCGCCAGGCCGGCAAGCTCAACAACTTCAACATCTCCATCGGCGTGACCGACGCCTTCATGGAGGCCGTCGAGGCCGACGGCGAGTTCGAGCTCACCCACAAAGCCCGCGCCGGCGCGGCCCAGATCGCGTCCGGCGCGCATCAGCGCGACGACGGCCTCTGGGTCTACGCCACCATCCGCGCCCGCGAGCTCTGGCGCGTCATCATGCGCAACACCTACGAGGCGGCGGAGCCTGGCGTGCTCTTTCTCGACCGCATCAACGCCGACAACAACCTGCATTACTGCGAGCGGATCGAGGCCACGAACCCCTGCGGCGAGATCCCGATCCCCGATCACGGCTGCTGCTGCCTCGGCAGCGTCGATCTCACGAAATTCGTCCGCGACCCCTTCACCGACGACGCCCGCTTCGACGACGCGGCCTTCGCCGAGACCGTCGCCGTCGCCGTGCGGATGCTCGACAACGTGCTCACCGCCACGGTCTGGCCCCTGCCCCAGCAGGCGGAGGAGGCCGCGAACAAGCGCCGCGTCGGCCTCGGCTTCACCGGCCTCGGCGACGCGCTGATCCTGCTCGGCCTGCGCTACGACAGCGCCGAGGCGCGCGAGTTCGCGGCCTCCCTCACCCGCGCCATGCGCGACGCCGCCTACCGCGCCTCCACCGGCATCGCGCGGGAAAAGGGCGCCTTCCCGCTCTTCGACGCCGAGAAGCTCCTCGCCTCCGGCATGGCGAAGCGCCTGCCCGACGACATCCGCGCCGACATCCGCGCCCACGGCCTGCGCAACAGCCATCTGCTCTCGATCGCGCCCACCGGCACGATCAGCCTCGCCTTCGCCGACAACGCCTCGAACGGCATCGAGCCCGCCTTCTCCTGGACCTACACCCGCAAGAAACGCGAGCCCGACGGGACGATGCGCGAATACCAGGTCGAGGACCACGCCTGGCGGCTCTGGCGCGCGAAACGCGGCAATTCCGCCGAGCTTCCGCCCGCCTTCGTCAACGCGCTCGAGATCTCCGCCCGCGACCACATGGCGATGCAGGCCGCGATCCAGCCCGCGATCTGCGCCGCGATCTCGAAAACCGTCAACGTGCCCGAGGATTACCCGTTCGAGGCGTTCGAGACGCTCTACATGGAGGCCTGGCACGCGGGCCTCAAAGGCATCACCACCTACCGCCCCAATTCCGTGCTCGGATCGGTCCTCTCGGTCACCAAGGACACCCCGCAGGATTTCGACCAGTCCGAACCGGACCGCCGCATCCGCATCAACGACGCGCCCCAGGTCGCGCTCGCCGCCCTGCGTTGGCCACACCGACCCAAACTGGCAGCGGGCAGCCCGTCCTGGACCTACATGGTCGAGGCGCCCGCGAACCGCTTCGCCGTCTTCGTCGGCCATGTCGAAGGCGCGGCCGAGACCGGCGGCAACCGCCCCTTCGAGGTGTGGGTCAACGGCGAGCAGACCCCGCGCGGCCTAGGCGCGCTCGCCAAAAGCCTCTCGATGGACATGCGCGCCCAGGACGGCGCCTGGCTCGCCCTCAAGCTCGAAAGCCTCGCCAAAACCCCCGGCGCGCCCTACCAGGTCGCGATGCCGCCCGACGGCCGCATGGTCCCGGTCGCCGGCAACGTCAGCGCCTTCGCCCAGGTGGTGCGCCACCGCTGCGAGACGCTCGGCGCCTTCGACGGCCCCGAGGGCGCCACGCCGCTCGTCGACGCGCTCTTCTCGCGCAAGGAGCCCAAATCCGGCGTCGACGGCACGCTGAGCTGGACCGTCGACGTGCTCAACCCCAACACCGGCGACGATTTCGCGATGTTCGTCAAGGAGTGCATCCTGCCCGACGGCTCCAAACGCCCGTTCAGCGTCTGGTTCTCGGGCGCCTATCCGCTCGAATTCAACGGCCTGACCCGAAGCCTCAGCCTCGACATGCGCGTCATCGACCCGGCCTGGGTCGGCAAGAAGCTGCGCGGCCTCAAGGATCTGCCCGAAGCCCAGGGCGACTTCTTCGCCCGCGTGCCGGGCTCCGAGAAACAGGCCGTCCAGCCCTCGACCATCGCCTATGTCGCGCGGCTGCTGATCCACCGCTACGGGATGCTCGGCGTGCTCGACGCGGGCGGCTACCCCAGCTCGCCTGTCGCGGGACTCTGGGCCGACGCGCCCGAACCGGGCAGCGGCGAGCCGACGCACGTGGCGGGACGTCCCTGCCCGGAATGCGGGCATTCCACCGTGATCCGCCGCGACGGATGCGATTTCTGCACCGCGTGCGGACACACGGGGTCGTGTGGATGAACCTTGATATTCGAGTGCGAACTTTACATTCATATCAAGTTATGATTAATAGCGAAAAAAAGGGAACCGAAATGGACACCTCAACAATGGAAAGGGCCTCGGCCGCCGGCTCGGCGGATTCGATGGCGATCAACGCCGGCCAGGCGTCGGACTTTCTCAAGGCGCTGGCGCATGAGGGGCGTCTGATGATCCTCTGCCACCTCGTGGCCGGAGAGAAGTCCGTGGGCGAACTCGAGACCCTGCTCGGCGCGCGTCAGGCCGCCGTCTCGCAGCAGCTCGCGCGGCTCCGGCTCGAGAACCTCGTGACCGGCCGGCGCGAAGGCAAGACGATCTACTACCGGCTGGGCGATCCCAAGGTCCGGCGGATGATCGAGACGCTGCACTCTCTGTTCTGCGGGCCGGACCAGGACGCCTGATCCCGCCGGGTCGCGGCGCCGGGCTCAGGCCCGATCGCGCTCCGACCGTTTGACCGCGTCCCAGAGCGCGTCCATCTCCTCCAGCGTCGACTCGGCCGGCGCGCGTCCGTTCCGGGCCAGTGCGGATTCCACCGCCCGGAACCTCCGGGCGAACTTCAGATTGGCGTCGCGCAGGGCGGATTCCGGGTCGATGCCGAGATGTCGCGCCAGGTTCGCCATGACGAACATCAGGTCTCCGTATTCCTCGCGCAGGTGGTCGACGTCGCCGCTTTCCGCCGCCTCCGCCAGCTCGGCGGCCTCCTCCGCGATTTTCGCTGTGACATGCCCCGCGTCCGGCCAGTCGAACCCCACCCGCGCCGCACGGTTCTGAAGCTTCACCGCCCGCGTCAGCGCCGGCAGTCCGGCGGCGACCCCGTCGAGCGCGCTCGCGGTCTCCGGTCTCCCCTCCCTCTCCGACGCCTTGATCCGCTCCCAGTCGGCACTCTGCCGTTCCGGACTCTTGTCGCGGCTCTCCTCGCCGAAGACGTGCGGATGCCGGCGAACCATCTTGTCGCAGATCGCGCGCACCACCTCGTCGAATCCGAACGACCCCGCCTCCTCGGCCATCCGCGCGTGATAGACCACTTGGAGCAGCAGATCGCCCAGCTCGTCCTTCAGGTCGCCATGATCCTTCCGGGCGATGGCGTCCGCGACCTCGTAGGCCTCCTCGATGGTGTAGGGCGCGATGGTCTCGAACGTCTGGACGACATCCCAGGGACACCCGGTCTCCGGATCGCGCAGCCGCCGCATGATCTCGCGCAGCCGCGCGACACCGCCGTCGGGATCTTGGATCAGGCGTTCCGAAGCGGCGTCATCCATGCGCGACCCTACCCGTCCGCCATACGCGCCCGCAAGACGGGCCGAACGGAAAAGCGCCCTGTGACACACCTTTCCACGGGGTTAACGCGATTCGAATCGATCAACGATCTCAGTGGGATGCCAAAAGTGCCACGCGTGGCCACTTCGGCCCGTCACGCTCCGAAAAGCGCGACCCGCCGTCTGTCGCCGACCGCGAACCGGCGGAACACCTCCGGATAGAGCCGATGCTCGAAGGGCAGAAGCCGGGCGGCGAGGGTCTCCGGCGTGTCCCCGTCCAGAACCGGGATGACCGCCTGTCCCAGGATCGGCCCGGCGTCGAGATCCGACGTCACCTCGTGGACCGTGCAGCCGTGCACCGCCATCCCGGCCGCCAACGCCCGCGCATGGGTGTCGAGCCCCGGAAACAGCGGCAGGATCGAGGGATGGATGTTGAGCATCCGCCCTGCCCAGGCCTCGATGAAGTCCGGCGTGACGATCCGCATGAACCCGGCCATCAGCACGATCCCGGCTCCGGCGGCGCGCAGACGCTCCGTCACGGCCCGGTCGAAAGCGCCGCGGTCGGCGAAACGCCGATGATCGACGCAGACCGCCTCGATTCCCAACTCCGCCGCGCGGGCGAGCCCGCCCGCCTCCGGCCGGTTCGAGAGGACCAGGCAGGTCTCCGCCGGGTGATCGGCCTCGGCCATCGACCGCGCGAGCGCGACCATGTTGGTCCCGCCGCCCGAGATCAGGATGGCGGCCCGCTTCCGGCTCACAGCGCGCCCGAAAACCGGACGCCCGCTCCCGCCGCGACCCGGCCGATGCGCACGACCCGCTCGCCCGCCGCCGCGAGAACCGCCTCGACCTCGTCGGCCCTGTCCGCCGCCACCGCCGCGACCATTCCGATGCCGCAATTGAAGGTCTTGAGCATCTCCGCGTCCGATACTCCGCCAGCGGCCCGCAGCCAGGCGAAGACCGGCGGCAGGTCCCAGGCGCCCAGGTCGATCTCCGCGCCCAGCCCGTCGGGGAGCATCCGCGGGACGTTCTCCGTCAGCCCACCGCCCGTGATGTGCGCGAGCCCGTGCAGCCCGCCCGTCCCGAGAGCCGCGAGAGCGGAGCGCACATAGACCCGCGTCGGTGTCAGAAGATCCGCCCCGAGCGCGCCGCGCCCGAACGGCGACGGCGCGTCCCATGCCAGACCCGACACCTCCACGATCCGCCGCACCAGGCTGTAGCCGTTCGAATGCACCCCGTCGGAGGCCAGTCCGAGCAGCGTGTCGCCTTCCGCCACGCCCGCCGGCAGCGCCCCGCCCCGCTCCATCGCGCCGACCGCGAAACCGGCAAGATCGAAATCGTCGCCGGCGTACATGCCCGGCATCTCCGCCGTCTCGCCGCCGACCAGCGCCGCCCCCGCCTGGCGGCAGCCCTCGGCGATCCCTTCGACCAGACGCGCCGCGTTCTCCACGTCGAGCCGGCCGGTCGCGTAATAGTCGAGGAAGAACAGCGGCTCCGCGCCCTGGCAGACCAGATCGTTGACGCACATCGCCACCAGGTCGATCCCGACGCCGCCGAATTCGCCGCACTCGATCGCGACGCGCAGCTTGGTGCCCACCCCGTCCGTCGCCGCCACGAGGATCGGATCGGAGTACCCCGCAGCCTTCAGGTCGAACAGAGCCCCGAACCCGCCCAGCCCCGCCATGACGCCCCGCCGGCGGGTGCTCTCGGCCGCCGGCTTGATGCGCTCGACCAGCGCGTTGCCCGCGTCGATGTCGACGCCGGCGTCCGCATAGGTCAGTCCGTCAGGCTTTTCGGCCACGCGCGCTCTCCACTCCAGTTTCCCGGGATCCTCTAGCGCAGCCGGAACGCGATGGGAACACGCGCTTGACCCTTTCGACCGCCCTGCTGTAGCAGGAGCCGTCGGGCCCGTAGCTCAATTGGTCAGAGCAGAGCGCTCATAACGCTTTGGTTGGGGGTTCAAGTCCCTCCGGGCCTACCAGGCGCACGTTTTCTGCTGTAAAGAGGCATAAGAGTGCACAAAACGGCGTTTTCTCGTGCGCACCCCGGTCAACGTTCGCTCAGGACGTCGGGGCGATCCCGTTCCGCCTCTTCCGGCCGCCGTGAATGGGCCCATGGGTTCTGATCAATTCGGTTGGCATCAACCGGCCGACGCCAATTCCGAAGGCGGCGTGACCAATGCGGAGATCGATTTAACGGCAGCCCGGAAGCTGTTCAGACGAACCGAGCCACCTCTGACCGAGCCACATCCGTGAGAACGGGACCGACCGGGACGCATCACGCGGCCCGGTCGCCGCCGAGGCCCGAGATGGCGTGGATGAGGCTGTCCTCGGTGACCTCGTCCGAGGTGAACGTGCGCATGATCCGGCCGGAATACATGGCGACGATGCGGTCGGACACGTGCAGCACCTCGGGCATCTCGGAGCTGATGACCATGACCGCGTAGCCCTGCGCCGCGAGGGCGCGCAACAGCTTGTGGATTTCCGACTTGCTGCCCACGTCGATGCCGCGCGTCGGCTCGTCCACGATCAACACGTTGGGATGCATCGACAGCCACTTGCCGATCACGATTTTCTGCTGGTTTCCGCCCGACAGGTTGCCGACCTGCTGTTTCCAGCCGGGCGTCCGGATATCGAGCCTGTCGCGGTACTGGTCGAAGATCGCGATCTCGGCGCCTTCGGCCATGAACGGCCCCGCCGTCAGATCGTCCACCTGCGGCAGGGTCATGTTGTCACGGCAGTTCATGCCGAGAACCAGTCCCTGGCCCTTGCGGTCTTCGGGAACGAGGCTGATGCCCCGCGCGATGGCGTCGGCGGGCGAGCGCAGGCGCACCTCCTGACCGTCGAGCAGGATCCGCCCGGCGGACGGGTCGCGCAGGCCGAACAGCGTCTCGGCGATCTCCGTCCGCCCGGCCCCCACCAGCCCGTAGAACCCCACGACCTCGCCCCGGCGCACCTCGAAGCTGATGTCCCGGTAGAGGTCGCCGCAGCAGAGGCCGCGCACCTCGAGCGCCACGTCGCCCAGCTCGTGATGCGAGGCGTTCCGGCTCAGGTCGAGCTTGCGCCCTATCATCATCTGGGTCACGGAATCCTCGTCCGTGTCGGCGGTATCGACGGCGCCCTGATACTGGCCGTCCCGCAGGACGCTGATGCGATCGGTGATCTTGAAAATCTCCTCCATTCGGTGCGAGATGTAGATGATGCCCACGCCGTCGGCCTTGAGATCGGCGATCACTTCGAACAGCACGACCTTTTCTGCATCCGTCAGAGACGCGGTCGGTTCGTCGAAGATCACCGCCTTCGCGTCCACGGTCAGCGCCCGGGCGATCTCGACCATCTGCTGGTTGGCGATGGACAGGTCGCCGACGCGGGTCCGGGCGTCGAAACCGACCTTGAGTTTTTTCAGAATGGCGTTCGTCCGTTCGGCCAGCGTGGCCCAGTCGACCCGCCCGAAACTCCTGCGCGGCAATTCGCCGAGATAGATGTTCTCGGCCACCGAAAGTTCCTCGGCGAGGCTCAGTTCCTGATGGATGAAGACGATGCCCTTGGCCTTGGCCTCCAGCGGGCCGGACATCACGACCTTCTCGCCTTCGATGTAGATCGCGCCGCCGTCGGGCCGGTAGATGCCGCCCAGCACTTTCATGAGCGTCGATTTCCCGGCGCCGTTCTCGCCCATCAGCGCGTGGACCTCGCCCGGCATGACCGAGAAGGATACGTCATCCAACGCGCGGACCCCGGGGAAAGTCTTGACGATGCCTTCAAGGCGCAGAACCGGATCCGTCATGCCTTCAGCTCCTCCTTGCCTTTGATGTTGAGTTGCCGGTCGAGGAACAGAACGGCGATCAGGATGAGGCCGATCACCAGGTTCACGGTCGAGGTGTCGGCGCCGATATGGCCAAGCCCCTTGCGCAGCAGCTGGATGGCGATGACGCCGCCGAAGGTGCCGATGGCGCCGCCCGCGCCGCCGGTGATCTTGGTGCCGCCCAGCACGACGGCGGTGATGACCCAGAGCTCGTACAACTGGCCGTCGTTGGGGTTCACCGATCCGCTTTCCGAGTAGAACACCACCGCCGACAGCGCCGCCAGGAATCCGATGATCGCGAAGTTGATCATCATGTGCGGACCGACGCGGATCCCGGCGTTCACAGCCGCCTCGCGGTTGTCGCCGATGGCGTAGGCGTTTCGCCCGTGCACCGTGCGCGTCATCAGGAACCAGATCGCGAGCGTGACCCCGAGCAGGAACCATGTCGCCGTATGCAGGCCGAGAAACTGCGCCTCCGCGAAATCCACGAGGGTCCAGTTCAGGTGGCTTGTCGGCTGCTCGCCGTTGAACATGAAGACGATGCCGCGATAGCCGAGCATCGAGCCCAGCGTCACGATGAAGGCGTCCACCCCGGTCTTCCAGACGATGAGGCCGTTCATGGCGCCCAGCAGCGTGCCGACCGACAGCGCCAGCAGCCAGGCCAGCGGAATGACCCAGTCGCCCAGCCCCGCGAAGACCGGCCAGGACATGCTTTCAAGCAGCACGATCGCGGCGATGGCATAGGTCGCGCCGACGCTCAGATCGATGTTGCCGTTGATCATCACGATCGTCATGCCCATGGCGATGATCCCGATCGGCGCCGACTGCTTGAGCAGCAGGAGCATGTTGTCGTAGTCCATGAAAGCTTTGTCGGACATCGACAGATAGTCTCCGGCGACGCTGAAGAAGATCAGTTCCAGCACGATGAAGCCCCAGATCGCGCCGTTCTTCAGCGCATCGGACAGTCTACCCGCCTGCATCTTCGTCTCCTTCACGCGATCGGTGACCAGAGCTTGCCGCGCTTGGCCGCGATGTCGAGCCAGACGGCGAGGATGATGATGATCCAGGTCACGACGAACTGGACGTAGAATTGCAGGCCGATGAGAAGCAGGCCGTTCTGGATGAAGCCGAGGATCAGAACGCCGATCACGGTCTTGAAGATCGTGCCCGATCCGCCCATCAGCGACGCGCCTCCCAGGATCACGGCGGCGAGCACCTCGAGCTCAAGGCCCTGTCCCACGGTGTTCTGCGAGCCGAGGCTGCGGCTGGCCTGGATGAGCCCGGCCGTCGCGACGCAGCCCGCCGAGATCAGGTAACAGGTGAAAACCGTCCGCGCCCGCCCGATCCCGGAGAAGGTCGCCGCGGTGGCGTTGCCGCCCACGGCGTAGACCTTGCGGCCGAACGGCGTTTTCGCGAGCACGAGGCCGAGCGCCGTGGCGAGGGCCGCGAAGATCAGGATCGGCACCGGAACGCCGAGCGCCGTGCCCTGACCGAACACGCCAAACCACGTGCCCTCCTTGTCCGCGATGTCCATGTTCTGGCCGCCGGAATAGGTCAGCGTCAGCCCGTGGATCGCCGACAGCATTCCCAACGTGACGATCAGGGAGTTGAGCTTGAGATAGCCCACCAGAAACCCGATGAGGCTGCCGAGAGCCAGCGTCATCGCGAACATCGCGGGGATCGCCAGAAATGGACCGATCTTGTCGTGCAGGTCGAGGACCACGATGGTCGAGAAAGACATCATCGAGCCCACCGACAGGTCGAGATTGCCGCTGATGACCACGAAAGTCACGCCGAGCGCCATCACCCCCAGAATGGCCGAGGACCGGACGACGCTGAACAGGTTGTCCACGGAAAGGAATTTCGGATTGGCGAGGGTGAAGGCGATCATGAAAAGGGCGAAAGCGATCAGGATCCCCTGTTTCGCCAGCAGCGTGCCGATCCGTTGCCTGGTAAGTGTCGCCATGTTCCCCTCCCTCAGTTCGCGGGCGTCGATCGGATCGGGCGGTGCTGGCACCTCCCGGAACGCCGGTCACGATACACGTTTTCGCGGTGCCCGGCCCCGTTCCGCGCGCCCCGCGATCCCGCGGTTTCCGTCGTTCATGCGCGGGGCGTGGCCAAGGCCGCGCCCCGCACCTTGGCGGAGAGACCCTCAGAAGACGGGTTTGGTGAACTCCTCCATGTTGTCCTGGGTGATCTTCGGCGTGTCGAAGTAGTTCAGGAACGGCACGTCTTCGCCCTTGAGGATTTCCGTCGCGGTCTGGAGGGCCGCCTCGGCGTCGTCGACGGGCGACTGATAGATCGACCCCCAGTAGTCGCCCGCCGCCATCGCATCGTAGCCCACGGCGAAGTTGGTGGCTCCGACGAAGATGATCCCGTCCCGGCCCGCGGCCTTGGCGGCGTTGAGCGCGCCCACGCCCATGTTGTCGTCACCGGCGTAGACTCCGTCGATATCGTCGTACTGGACGAGGAAGGCCTCCATCACCTGCTGCGATTTCTCGCGGTTCCAGTCGCCCGGCTGCGTTTCCAGGAGCGTGACGTTCGGGCAGACCTCCGGGAGGCGATCCTCGAAGCCCTTCGCGCGCTCGATCGCCGTGGTGTAGCCCGGCTGTCCCGAGATCTGGACGATCCGGGCCTCGTCCGCGATGCCCATCTCCTTGAACTTGTCGCACATGATCTCGGCCGAACGCGCGCCTTGGGTGATGTTGTCCGGACCCGAGAACGAAGCGACGAAATCGAAGCCCGGCTCCGCGATGTTCGAATTGGTCACGATCACCGGAATGCCGGCCTGATGCGCTTTCCGGACCGCAGGGATCACGGCCTCGCCGTTCGTCGGCCAGATGATGATCGCGTCGACTTCCTGTTGAATGAGATCTTCCACCTGCGCGATCTGGCGCGCGACGTCGCCGCCGGCGTCCAGCACGACGGCCTCGACGGAATCGTCGGCCTCGGCCGCGGCGATGAAGGCCTTCTCGTAGGTGGTCTGGTAGCTGTCGACCCCGACGTTGTTCTGGGTGATTCCGATCTTGTAGGTCTGGGCCGAGGCCGCGCCGGCGAAGGCCAGGCCGGCCGCGCATGTCGTCGCGGCGAGAGCGTGTTTCATTTTCATTTGGGTGTCCTCCCTGGAAATCCCGTGAATTCGTTCATTTCCGCGCCACTTTCGCGGACATTCAAATCGTCGGCCTGCGTGCCGGACGACGTGCCTCATTTTGAAGTTTTCCGTCGGCTCATAATGCAAGAATTATCTCCATATCGGATAAAAAAATATCCGATATGGAGGTCTTGATGATATTCCCCCTTCGATTCTTCGCACACGATCATGGAGCGCCAGCATGTCCGAACCGAACATATCCAGTTCGAACGATTCCACCGGATCACGCGCGGGTCACGAAAGGCGGGCACGGAAACACCCAATGAATCTCGTCGCAGCACCATCCGCGGAATCCTTGATTTCGCCTCGGGCGAATGCCGAGACGCGGAACGTCCTGTCGTTTCTCGACGAGCTTGCCGACGAGCTGGAGGATGGCTTCGAGCTCCATTCGCCGAACCCCCATCTCCGCATGGCTCTGGAACTGCTTCGTGGACATTTCGAGGGCAGGACGTCGACGGCCACCTCGCTCATCGGGGCCAGCCGGGTGCCATACGCGACGGCCAGTCGGCGACTGAGGGAGATGATCGACGCCGACCTGATCGACCAGCGCCCCAGAACCGAGACCGGCAAGAGCTTCTCGCTTCATCCCAGCGAGACGCTGCTGTCGCGCTGGAAACGCCTCTCGGAACGGGTCGGGCGGCTGACGGAGACCCGCTTCGGGGGCGGCGAGGGGGGCTCCGCCACCACGGACTATTATTTCGGCGGCAGCTATTCGGCAATGCGATCGATCCCGCCGATCAGCGTCCTGCCGAAACCTCTGAAGTCCGCCGGCGGGCTGCGCGTGCTCGTCCACGGCGATCCGACCTTCATGGTGATGAAGAACCTTAAACGGCAGTTCGAGCAGGTCGTCGGCTGTCCGATCCACCAGCGGGCCTATTCGATCGACCGCCTCCGCTCCGAGGCGCTGCTCAACGCCGAACGTACCGTGAGCCGCTATGACATCATCGCGGTCGACCTGCCCTGGATCGGCGAATTCGCCGAGAAAGGCGTCCTGATGCCCTTGGACGCGGCGATGGATGTCGCGCGGCTGGACCCGCCGGATTTTCACACCGCGGGCTGGAAGGCGGCTCACTGGGCCGGACGGCCCTTCGGCGTGCCGGCCCAGACGACGCCGGAACTGCTGTTCTATCGCAAGGACCTGTTCGAGGAGGCCGGGCTGGAGCCGCCGGCGACGACCGAGTCGCTTCTGAACGCGGCGCGGACGTTGCACGACCCCCGCAACGGGTTGTCCGGCATCGCCTGGAACGCAGCGCGCGGCACGGCGCTCGGCCATACGTTCCTGATGTCTATGGCCGATTTCGGCCAGCCGGTTCTGGACCTGCCCGCGATCGCCGGCGGTTTCGAGACGGATCATCTGGCCCATGGCGACTACCGCCCGACGATCGACACCGAGGCCGGCCTCATGGCGGCGGAATACCTGCTGCGACTGCTGGACTATTCCCCGCCGGAGATCCTGTCGATGTCCTGGTACGAGCGGGTGCGCCCGTATGCGGCCGGCAGCATCGCGATGGCGTACGGATACACGCTGCTCGCGCCGTATTTCGAGTTGAACGAGGCATCCCCGGCCTTCGGCAATACGGGCTATCTTCCGCACCCCGCCGGACCGCGCGCGCGACGCGTGGCGCCCGTCGGCGGCTACGTTTTGGGTATTCCGGCGAATCTCCACGAGGACCGCGTGCGGGACGCCGTGGAGGCGTTGATCGTCTTCACCTCGCCGCAGGCCCAGAAGTTGTACATTCAGAACGGCAGCCGGACGAACCCGCGCTACTCCGTCGGAGCGGATCCCGAGGTGCGCGACCTCTCGAGCATCTTCGAGGCCGTCGACACGATCTCATGGCGGGACGAGCTGCAGTTCTGGCCCCGCCCTCCCGTGCCGGAGATCTGCGGGATCATCCAGATCTGCGGCGAGGAATTCCACGACATGCTGCGGGGCATCGTGAGCCCGCGCGACGCGCTGCGGCGGGCCCAGGCCCGGGCGGACGCTCTGATAACCAGCAAGGACTGATGTCCGGAAGGAGGAAGACGCGATGGATCCCAATCGGCTGAAGGGCAAGAATATACTGATCACCGGCGCGGCGCGGGGCATGGGCGCCGCCAATGCCGAGAACTTCGCCGCTCAGGGCGCCAACGTCTGCCTTGGAGACCTGAACATCGAGGAGGCGCAGGCGGTCGTGGATCGCATCAACGCCGCCGGGAACGGCTCGGCGGTCGCAGTCAGGATGGACGTGACGAAGCGCGAGGACAACGCGGCCGCCGTCGCGGCGACCGTGGACGCCTTCGGTGAGATCAACGTCGGCCTGTTCAACGCCGGCCTGAACAAGCCGCGCTTCTTCATGGACATCGACGAGGACAACTGGGACCTCATCATGAACGTGAACACCAAGGCGATGTGGCTCGGGATGCAGGAGACCGCCCGGCGGATGATCGCCCAGGGCGCCCGGGACTATCCCTACAAGATCATCAACGTGGGCAGCATCGCTTCCCGCAAACCTCTGGTCGACGTGACCGTCTACTGCACGTCGAAATACGGGTGCCTCGCGCTCACGCATTGCGGCGCCGTGTCCCTTGCGGAGCACAACATCACCGTGAACGGCTACGCGCCGGGCGTCGTGGTCACGCCGCTCTGGGAACAGCTCGACAAGGATCTCGTGGACATCGGCTTTAAGCAGCGCGAAGGCCAAGCCTATGACGACATCGTCCGCGACGCGCTGCAGATCAAGCGCGTGTCCTATCCGAAAGACGTGGTGGGCACGGCCGCTTTTCTCGCGAGCCCTGACAGCGACTACATGACCGGGCAGATGATCCACATCGACGGCGGCTGGTGCATCCAGTGACCCGCTGAAATCTCGAAACGAAAGAACCCCGTGTGCGTCGAACCGCACTTGAAGGAGAACGACATGTCTCGCGCACTGATGCCGAACCTGCTGACGCCGCAGGATCTGGAACCGAACTGGAAATGGGAGGGTCGCATTCCCGCCTGGGGCCATACCTCGGTGGATTTCGAGCGTCGCATCGACCATGACCGCCTGCGCCGTTATCGCCTGGCGCGGACGCGACAGGCCCTGCGGAACTCGAAAGCCGGCACCTTGCTCCTCTTCGACGTCAACAACATCCGCTACGTCTCGGCGACCAAGATCGGCGAGTGGGAGCGTGACAAGATGTGCCGCTTCTGCCTGCTGACCGGGGACGACAGCCCGTATGTATGGGATTTCGGTTCGGCCGCGATGCACCACAAGAAGCATTCCGATTGGCTCGAGCCCAGCCATTGTCTCGCCGGAGTCGTCGGGATGCGCGGAACGATCCCGCCCGAATTCGGGCTCATGCGCAAATACGCCAGGCAGATCGCGGGTCTCATCCGTGACGCCGGCATGGCCGACATGCCCGTCGGCGTCGATTACGCCGAGACGGCGATGTTCCACGCGCTGCAGGAGGAGGGTCTGAACGTCGTGGACGGACAGCAGATCATGCTGGCGGCGCGCGAGATCAAGAACTGGGACGAGATCCAGCTGCTGACCCAGGCGGCCAGCATGGTCGATGGCGTCTACCACATGATCTACGAGGAGCTGAAGCCGGGCATCCGCGAGAACGACATCGTCGCGCTCTCGAACAAGATGCTGTACGAGATGGGATCGGACGACGTCGAGGCGATCAACGCGATCTCGGGCGAGCGCTGCAACCCGCATCCTCACAACTTCACCGATCGTTACTTCCGCCCGGGCGACCAGGCGTTTTTCGACATTCTCCAGTCCTACCAGGGTTACCGGACCTGCTACTACCGCACCTTCAACATCGGCCGCGCGACCTCCGCCCAGAACGACGCCTACGTGAAGGCGCGCGAGTGGATCGACGCATCCATTGACCTGATCCGGCCGGGCGTAAGCACCGATGTCGTCGCGAAGGCCTGGCCCAAGGCCGAGGAGATCGGCTTTCCGGACGAGGATTCCGCCTTCGGGCTGCAGTTCGGCCACGGGCTCGGCCTGGCTCTGCATGAACGTCCGATCATCAGCCGCGCGGTCAGTCTGGAACACCCGATGGAGATCCAGACCGGCATGGTCTTCGCCTTGGAGACCTATTGCCCGGCCGCCGACGGCTACTCCGCCGCCCGGATCGAGGAGGAGGTCGTCGTGACCGAGACCGGTTGCGAGGTGATCTCGCTGTTCCCGGCCGAAGACCTGCCGATCGCGAACCGGTACTGACGATGACGAACCCGTTCGACCTGACCGGACGCAAGGCTCTGGTGACCGGCGGCGCCACCGGCATCGGCAGGGCCATCGCCGAGGGTCTCGCCGCCGCCGGCGCGGACGTCGCGCTGACCTTTCGAAGCCACCAGCCCGAGGAGGCGTTGGCGGCCATCGAAAGGGCGGGGCGGAAGGCGGCGGCCGTGAAAGCGGATTTCGAGCGAATGGACGCGCCCGCCGCCTCGGAGGTCGTCCGGTTCGCGACCGAAGCGCTCGGCGGTCTCGACATTCTCGTCAACAACGCGGGCATCATCCATCGGGAGAGCTCGGTGGACATGCCCTTCGACGACTGGCGGCGCGTCCTCTCCGTGAACCTGGACGCGGTGTGGCTGCTCTCGCAGGCCGCCGGGGGCCTGATGGTCGCGCAAGGCGCGGGAAAGATCGTGATCGTGTCCTCCGTGCTGGGGTCGCAAGGCGGCCTCAGGGTGCCCGCCTATGCCGCAAGCAAGCACGCCGTCGTCGGCTTGACCCGGGCGCTCTGCAACGAGTGGGCGCCGCATGGCGTGAATGTCAACGCCATCGCTCCGGGCTACACCGCCACGGACAACACGCGGGCGCTGAGGGACGATGCGGACCGTTCGAAAGCGCTGCTTGAACGCATTCCGGCGGGTCGCTTCGCCGAGCCTTCGGAGATCGCCGGCGCCGCCGTCTTCCTGTCCTCGGACGCCGCCGCCTATTGCCATGGCAGCGTGGTCACCGTGGATGGCGGCTGGCTCGCCCGCTGAGAGAGGATCCATGACACAGTCGCTTCACGGAAGAACCGTCGGATGGTCAATCTGATGGGCATCGAGCGCGCGGCGTCCATCGACGACCTGCGGCGACTGGCGAAACGCCGGATCCCGCGCTTCGCGTTCGATCTCGTGGACGGTGGCGCGGAGTCGGAACGCAACCTCCGGCGCAATGTCGAGGCGTTCGAGGAGGTGCAGCTTACGCCTCGCTACATGGTCGACGTCTCCGAACCCGACACGCGCGCGACAATGTTCGGCCAGGCCTTCGATGCGCCGTTCGGCATGGCGCCGATCGGGATGCTGAACGCGTTCTGGCCCGATGCCGACCTGATCCTCGCGAAGCTCTGCGCCCGCGAGAACGTGCCCTACGTCGCGAGCTCCGCCGCGTCGACGACGCTCGAGCGCCTGGCCGAGGCCGCGGACGGGAACGGCTGGTTCCAGCTTTACGTGTCCGGTGACGCGGCGGTGACGGAAAGCCTGATCGCGCGCGCCGAGGCGTCGGGTTACGGGGTGATGATGGTGACCGCCGACGTCCCGGCCGCCGGCAAACGCGACCGCGACATCCGTAACCGGCTGAGCGTTCCCTTCCGGATCACACCCGAGGTTCTGGTCGAGCTGATCGCCAACCCGACCTGGTCGCTGGCCACTCTGCGCCACGGCAGACCCAACATCGCCAACTACGCGGACCTGCTCCGGAGCGCGACCTCCTACGCCGACGTGCAGAAGACGCTGATCACGCCCGGCTTCACCTGGGAGCATCTCGAACGTCTGCGCGACCGCTGGTCCGGCACTTTGCTGGTGAAAGGCATATTGCATCCGCAGGACGCGCTGCGATGCGCCGGGATCGGCTGCGACGGGATCGTCGTCTCGAACCACGGGGGGCGTCAGGTCGCGTTCGGACCGCCGACGATCGAGGCGTTGCCCGACATCTCCGAGGCGGTCGGCGGCAGGATCGCCATCATTCTCGACAGCGGCGTGCGTCGCGGAGCCGACATCCTGCGCGCGAAAGCGCTCGGCGCTGACTTCGCGCTCACGGGTCGGGCTCTGGCGTTTGGCGTCGGGGCTGGCGGGGCCGCCGGCGCGCAACGAGCCATGGAAATTCTGAAGCTCGAACTCGTCCGCGCTCTCGGCCAGCTCGGCGTGTCTTCGTACGGAGACGTCGGATCGTCCGCACTCGCCGCGACGTCGTCGCGGCGGTGACTGCCTGCCGCCAAGGCACGGTCCTTGCAAAAATCGACCTTCCCGAGCGAGACCGGGCCTCATCGACCTGAAGCGATCACCAGGCGATCATCGAGGCGCGGGCGGGATCGATCTGTCTCTTTGGTCGGCTCCGGCGGCTATGCCTCGCCGGCGAGCGCGTCCAGGACCCTCGCCCACGATCTGATCCCCTTCTGGAAGGATCGCAGGTCGTACTTCTCGTTGGGGCTGTGGATACGGTCGTCGTTGAGCGCGAAGCCGGGCATCACCACGTCGATGCCGAACTTGTCGCGGATCAGCGTGGTGACCGGAATCGAACCGCCGCCGCCCATGAACGCCGCCTCGCGGCCCCATTCGTCGCTGAGCGCGCCCTGGACCGCGCGGAAGACCGGCGCGTCGGTGTCGAAGGCGGTCGCGCGGCCCGCGCCGTGCTCGATGAACTCGACGCGGCAGTCGGCGGGGACGCGGGCGCGGACGAACTCGCGGAACGCGGCGCGGACCTTGTGCGGATCCTGGTCGAAGACGAGGCGGAACGAGATCTTGGCGGACGCCATCGCCGGGATCACGGTCTTGAATCCCTCGCCCTGGTAGCCGCCGCCCATGCCGTTCACCTCCGCCGTCGGACGCGACCAGGTCTGCTCGAGCACCGAGCGGCCTTTCTCGCCCGCCGGAACCGAGAGTCCGATCTCGCCGAGGAAGGCCGCCGGGTCGAAGTCGAGCTTCGCCCAGCTCTCGCGCAGGCTTTCGGGCAGGTCCGGCACGCCGTCGTAGAAGCCGGGAATGGCGATCCGGCCGTCATCGTCGCGCAGATCGGCGAGGATGCGGGCCAGGACGTGATTGGGATTCGCGGCGGCCGAACCGTAAAAACCCGAATGCAGGTCGCGGTCGGAGCCGTGAATGACGATCTCCTCGCCGCAGAGGCCGCGCAGGCTGGTGGTGATCGCCGGGGTTCGGCTGTCCCACATGCCCGTGTCGCAGATCAGCGCCAGATCGGCTCGCAGCTCGTCGGCGTTGGCGTCGAGAAAGGGGGGCAGGTTGACGCCACCCAATTCCTCCTCGCCCTCGAGCAGGATCGTGACGGGGATCGGAAGACCGCCCGTGACCTGCTTCCAGGCGCGGCAGGCCTCGATGAAGGTCATCAGCTGGCCCTTGTCGTCCGAGGCGCCGCGGGCCTGGATCTCCTTGGTGCCGTCGGCGCGCGTCTCGATGGAGGGTTCGAACGGGTCGTGGTTCCACAGTTCCAGCGGATCGACGGGCTGCACGTCGTAATGCCCGTAGAACAGGGCGGAGGGGCCGGAGCCATCGCGCAGATGGCCGACGACCATCGGATGCCCGGCCGTGTCGCGCACGGCCGCGTCGAAGCCGATTGAGGCGAGGTCGGCCGCATGCCATTCGGCGCAGGCGCGGCACTCGGCGGCATAGGCCGGATCGGTCGAGATCGATTTGAGCCGGAGGGTCGCGAACAGCCGGTCGAGCGCGTTGTCGAAATCAGCGTCGATATGGGAAAGGACTTTGTCGAGTTCGGACATGGAGGAAGCTCCCGGATGTGGTTCAGACCGGCCCGAGCGGCAGGCCGAAGAGATACCAGGCGACGAGCATCAGCGTCCAGAGGACCAGCAGAACGCCGGTATAGGGCAGCATCAACGCGACGATGGTGCCGATGCCGGCGTCCTTCTGGTATTTCTGGGCGAAGCCGACCATGACCGCGAGATAGACGTTGAGCGGCGTGATGACGTTCATCGGGCTGTCGCCGACGCGGTAGGCGGCCATCACGAGGTTCGGATCGCCGCCGAGGCGCATGAAAAGCGGGATGAACACGGGCGCCAGTATCGCCCATTTCGCCAGCGCGCCCGTCAGGATGATGTCGATGATTGCGACGGTGACGACGAAAAGGATTATGTAGCTCGCCGCGCCGATGGGCAGGGTCTGAAGAAAATCGGCGAGGTTGACCGCGAGCACGGTGGCGAGATTGGTGTAGTTGAAAAACGCGATGAAATTCGCGATCACGAACAGGAGGAAGATCATTCCAGCGAGATTGGACCAGGTCTTGACGACGAGGCCGATGGCGGCGGTCACGTCGGCGATGGTCCCGGCGCCCCGGCCGTAGGCGTAGCCGACGACGAGGAAGAGCAGGCTGATCAGCACGATCAGGCCCGACATGAAGGGCGAGCCGGCCATGATGCCGCCGGTTTCCTGATTTCGCAGGATGCCCCACGGGATCGGCGGAGCGGTCAGGAGGCCGACGATGACGAAGAAACCGAGCGCGGCGCGGCCGGCGTATTTCAGGCCCAGCTGCTCGCTGCCCGACAGGCCGTGGGTCTCCTCGACGGGAAGGCCGCCGGTATAGGGGCCCAGCCTCGGCTCGACGAATTTCTCGGTCAGGATCGTGCAGATGATCGCCATCACGATCGAGGAGGCGATCATGAAGAAGAGATTGCCCACCACGTTGATCTGGGCGCCCGGGTTGACGAGGCGGATGGCGTCGTTCGTCACCTCGACCAGCAGCGCGTCGGTGGGAGTCACGAAGACGTTCACCAGGAAGACCGCCGCGACGCCGGAGAAGCCGGCCGCGAGGCCGGCGAGCGGGTGCCGGCCCATGGAATGGAAGGCGGCGGCGGCGAGAGGGACCAGAACGAGATAGCCCGCATCGGCGGCGATCGACGACATCACGCCGATGAAGACCAGCATGAACGTGAAGATCGACCGCGGCGCCGCGGCGACCAGCTTGCGCACGAGCGTCGCGATCAGCCCGGATTCCTCGGCGAGGCCGACGCCGATCATCGCGACGAGGATCACGCCGACCCCGGTGAAGCCGAGAAAGTTCGCCACCGGCGACGTGATCATGAAGCGGATTCCATCGGGCGAGAGCAGGCTGCGGACCGACGTCGTCTGCTCGACGATATCGCCGATCGCGGCGTCGTAGCCGTCGTAGGTCACGGTAGTGCCGAGGAGGCCGAAAATAGCCGACAGGACAATGACGATGCCGATCAGCATGAAGAAGATGATGGCCGGATGCGGAACGGCGTTGCCGATCCGCTCCACCGCGGCCAGAAATCCGCTCTCTTCGGACGTGTCGCCCGAACCGCCGCCGGCCTTCGCCATTCCCCGAACCCCGTCCGCCGGCATGCGTCGTGCCGCGCGCCTTCAGCTTTGTCCCGCCGTCTCCAACCTGTCAATGGCGCTTGACATCCCCGTGGTCCCGACCCTCTAGGCGTCTCGCGGCTTGCGTCACCAAGAACGACGTGCCACGAGACGGGCGCGCCCGATGTCGCAGCGCAAACCGGTTCCTCGCACGGTCGGTAGTGAAGAGGTCGATGGCGTGAGCGAAATCTGGACCGTTTTCGCGATCATCGCCGGCGTCATCGTGATGTTCATCTGGGATCGCGTGCCGGTGATCGCGGTCTGCATGGGCGCCGCGCTCTCGCTCTGGGCCACCGGTATTCTGACGCTCGACCAGAGCCTCGCCGGCTTCGGCGATCCGGCCGTGATCTTCATCGCGGCGCTCTTCGTCGTGAGCGCAGCGCTCGAAGTGGCCGGCGTGACGGCGTGGGCGGGGCAGCTCCTGATCCGGCAGGCCGGCGACAGCCGCACGCGGCTCATGGTCCTGATGATGGGTTTCGTCGCGGCGCTCTCGGCTCTGATCAGCGTCAACGGCGCCGTCGCGGCGCTCCTTCCCGTGGTGGTGGTCATGGCGATCCGGCTCGGGCGCTCGCCGGCGCAGCTTCTGATGCCGCTGGTCTTCGGCGGCCATGCGGGCTCGATGTTGCTGCTGACCGGCACCCCGGTCAACGTTCTCATCGCGGAGGCCTCGATGGACGCCGGCGCCGGCGGTTTCAACTATTTCGAATTCTCCCTGATCGGCGTTCCGCTCGTGATCGGCTGCGTCGCGATCGCGGTCCTTTTCGGGGAGCGGCTTCTTCCGACCCGCGCGAGCAAATCGCTGCCTCCGGATCTGAGCCGTCACGCCACCACGCTGGTGGAGCAGTACCGTCTCGCCGACGACGTGCATCATCTCCGGGTGCGCGCGGGGTCGCCTCTGATCGGTTTCGACCGCGCCCGCCTCGGGAGCGGCGATCGCCTCGAGCGGACCGGGCTGAGCCTGGTGACGGTCAAGGATCGGAACGGCTTCTCCAGACGCGCGGGCGCGATCGAGGAGGGTGACGTCATCATGGCTCGCGGCCCGGCCGAAGAGGTCGCCGCGACGGCGACCGAATGGGGGCTCTCCCTCCATCGCGAGGCGGCGGACGGCGAGACGGCCGACATGCTGTTCAACCGCGAGTCGGGATTGGCGGAGGTGGTCATTCCGCCACGCTCGCCGCTCATCGGAGAACGGTTCTTCCCCGGCATGGTCACGGAGAGCGGCGACCTCATCGTTCTGGCGATCCAGCGGCAGGGGGACGACCTGCCGCATGCGGAGCCGCTCGCGGCGGGCGACAGCCTGCTGCTTCAGGGAACCTGGGGCGCGCTCGACACCAGGCTCGACCAGGCGGAGGTGCTCGCGGTCAACTCGCCCGATCTCGTGCGGCGCCAGGCGGTTCCGATGGGCGCCGGCGCGAAGACCGTGATCGGCGCGCTTCTCCTGATGGTCTTCCTGCTGGCCACCGGCCTCGTGCCGCCGGCGGCGGCGGGATTGCTGGCGGCGGGGATCATCCTGATCGCCGGCGTGCTCAGCGTCGAACAGGTCTACCGTTCGATCAACTGGACGACCGTGATCCTCGTCGGCGCGATGATGCCGCTGTCGACCGCGATGGAACAGACCGGCGCCGCGCGGCTTCTGGCGGAGGGTCTGGTCGGTCTGGTCGGCGACGCCGGCCCGCGCGTGCTTCTGGCGGGGCTTTTCGTGCTGACGGCCGTGATGGGCCAGGTGATCTCCAACACCGCCACCGCGCTCATCGTGATTCCGATCGCGGTGGTGACGGCGCAGCAGATGGGGCTGTCGCCGCAGCCGATCCTGATGTGCGTCGGAGTGGCCGCCGCCGCCGCATTCCTGACGCCGGTCGCGACCGCCACGAACCTGATGGTCATGGAGCCGGGCGGTTACAGGTTCGGCGACTACTGGAAATTCGGCCTGCCGATCATGATCTGGTTCTTCGTGCTGGCGGTCGTGGCCGTGCCGATGATCTGGCGGTTCTGAGCGCGAAGCCGGCCTGCCGCGCGGCGATCGCCTCCCGGCGATCGGGCTTGCGCGGCGCAGGGGAATCGTCTAGCCCGTGCGGCGGTCGGGCCCGTAGCTCAGTGGTAGAGCAGTTGACTCTTAATCAATTGGCCGAAGGTTCGAATCCTTCCGGGCCCACCAGTCCTTCCGACGGTTGCCGCCTGCGTTGGCTCCGACCGGAAGCCTGAGACGTCCGATGCCGGAACCGATCCTGCACGCCCTGACCGCGACCTCGCTATTTCTCGTCACGCCCATCTGCTCCGACGACCGTCTCCGGCCGGGGCGGCTGGTCCGGTTCATCGACCGTTCCATAGTCGCCGGCGGCCTCGCCGCCGACCGAAGCGCTTGCGTCCGCGCGAGGCGCCGGAGTTCATGGGGCGCGACCGCCGGCCCGCGTGATCGACGCCAGGCCGCTCAGGAGGAACAGCCCGACGGCCGCCGCGACGATCGTGGGGCCGGTCGGCGTGTCGAGCCGCCAGGATGCCCAGAGCCCGCCCAGCGCGGAGACCGCGCCCGCGCCGGCCGCGAGGAGCGCCATGGCTTCCGGCCCCCGGGCGATCGGTCGCGCGGTGGCGGCGGGAATGATCAGGAGCGCCGTGATCAGGAGCGCGCCGACGACCTTGATCGAGACGGCGACGACGATCGCCATGGCGAGGACCAGGATCAGGCGCTCGCGACGCGGATCGCCGCCGCTCGCCCAGGCGAGGTCCTCGCCGAGCGTCGCGGTCAGCATCGCCGACCAGCGCCAGACGAGCAGCGCGACGACCGCCGTCGCGCCGCCCCAGATCATCGCGAGATCGGCGCGCGTGACCGACAGGATTTCTCCGAACAGGTAGCCGTCGAGATCGAGCCCGGCGCGCGACGTGAGCGAGATGGCGACGAGGCCGACGGCCAGCGCGCCATGCGCCGCGACCCCGAGCAGCGTGTCCATGGCGAGACGGCCGCCCGAACCCGCCGCCGTCGCCAGCGCCACGCTCACGGCGACGAGGAGCACGCCCGTCTGGACCGAGAGGGAAAAGGCGAGCGACAGCGCGACCCCGAGGAGCGCCGCATGGGCGATCGCGTCGCCGAAATAGGCCATGCGCCGCCAGACCACGAAGCATCCCAGCGGGCCGGCGGCGATCGCGGCTCCGGTTCCCGCCAGCGCCGCGCGCACGAGGAAATCGTCAAGCATGGCCCGCGCCGCCCTGGCCGTGGTCGTGGTCGTGGTGATGCTGGTAGAGCGCGAGCGCGCCGCGGGTGCCTTCGCCGAAGAGCGCGCGGTATTCCGGCGCCTCGGAGACGACCGTGGGCGTGCCTTCGCAGCAGATGTGGCCATTCACGCAGATCACGCGGTCCGAGGCGCTCATCACGACGTGCAGATCGTGGCTGACCATCAGGACGGCGCAGCTGAGATCCGCCCGGACCTCCTCGATCAGACGGTAGAACGCGGCGGTGGCCGGCTGGTCGAGGCTCTGGGTCGGCTCGTCGAGGATCAGAATGTCGGGACGCCCCAGCAGGGCGCGCGCCAGCAGGACCCGTTGAAACTGCCCTCCGGAAAGCTCGGTCATCTGGCGGCCTTCGAGGCCGGCCAGTCCGACGCGGGCCAGGCCGGCGGTTATCTGGGCGCGGTCCCGACGCAGCGGAAGCGCGAGAAACCGCGCGACGGTGATCGGGAAGGTCGGATCGATATGGAGGCGCTGCGGAACGTAGCCGATGGCGAGGCCGGGGGCGGCGCGGATGCGGCCCCTGGACGTCGGCACGGCGCCTATCAGCGCGCGGATGAAGGTGGATTTGCCGGACCCGTTGGGACCGACGACCGTGACGATCTCGCCCCGGCGGATGCTGAAGGTCAGGTCGCGCAGGACCGTGCGGCCGGCGAGCTCGACCGCGACGCGGTCGGTCTCGATGAGGGCGTCGGCGGTGGCGTCCCGCGGCGCGATGGTCTGTTGTCGGGACATGGCGCGGTCTCTAGTTTCGGGTCCGGTTAAGCCAAAGGGGGAGGGAAGTCGACATGAGATGTCCGGTGTTCGCGGCCGTGACGGTTGCGATGACGGCGGCCCCGGCGAGCGCCGCGCCGTCGGTGGTGGCGGACATTCCGCCGGTGCATTCCCTCGTGGCGCGGGTGATGGAGGGCGCGGGCGCCCCCGGTCTGATCCTGCCGCCCGGCGCCTCGCCGCACGGATACGCGATGCGGCCCTCCGAGGCGCGGGCGCTGTCGGAGGCCGATCTGGTGTTCTGGGTGGGCGAAAGTCTGACGCCGTGGCTCGGGCGATCGGTCGAGAGCCTCGCGGGCGACGCGGAGTCCGTCCCGCTGTTCGAGGCGGAGGGCGTCGAGCATCTGGACATGCGGAGCGGAGCCGCGTTCGGGCATGGCGAGGAGGCGGGAGAGGGTCACGACCACGATCATGATCACGGAACGGAGGATCCGCACGCCTGGCTCGACCCGGAGAACGCCAAGGTCTGGCTCGACGCGATCGCCGCGGCGCTGGCCGGGGCCGATCCGGAGAACGCCGCTCTCTACGCGTCGAACGCGGCGGCCGGACGGGACGAGTTGGACGCGATGACGGCGCGGATCGAGGCGCGGATCGGGCCGGTGCGGGGAAGGCCGTTCGTGGTGCTCCACGACGCCTTCCATTACTTCGAACACCGGTTCGACATCGAGGCGGCGGGGTCGCTTTCGATCGGCGACGCCTCCGCTCCGGGACCGGCCCGGGTCGCGGAGATCCGCGATCTGATCGCCTCGCTCGGGCCGGTCTGCGTCTTCGCGGAGCCGCAGTTCGAGGGGCGGCCGATCGGGATGATCGCCGACGGGGCCGACGTCCGGACGGGGATTCTCGATCCGCTGGGCGCGGCCCTTGAGCCCGGTCCGGGGCTCTATCCGGCGCTGATGGAAGGCTTGGCGGACGGGCTCGCGGGGTGCCTCGAAGGGAGATGAATCACGTGTCCTAGGTAGGACAGAACCTAAGTTACTGATTTCGCTACGAAAAAAGGTTAACGCGCCGTATCGCGTCCGATTTTCCCGTGGCCGTCAGTCCGCGTGGAAAACCTCGACGAGCGGGACCGCCACCGGGGAATTGTCCGGATGGGTCTCCATGATGTCGGCCATGTGCGCCCACCAGCGCTTCATCACCTCGGTCGCCGCGAGATCGCCCATGCGGTGGTTCTCCGTGCGGCTGAGGGTCGCGAACAGGATGTCGGTCTCGGGGTCGTGGAAGATGGTGTAGTCGCGCACGCCGGAGGCCGCGAGCAGGTCCGAGAGCTCAGGCCAGATCGCGTCGTGGCGTTTTCGGTACTCGGCCTGATTTCCGGGCAGGAGTTTCATCTTGAAGGCGTGGCGTTCCATGCGCGTCGCTCAGCCTTCGGTCGGCGTGGGCGCGTCCGCGTCGATGAGATGCTCCGAGCGGAGATCGTCCCAGAAGGCGGCCGGGATCGACGCGCCGAGCGAGGCGACGTTCGCCTCGACCTCGACGCGCTTCATGGCGCCGGGGATGATCGAGACGACGGCGGGATGGGCGAGCACGAATTGCAGCGCGGCGGCCTGGAGCGACACGCCGTGCCGGGCGCAGACGGTCTCGATCCCCTTCACCTTTTCGATGATCTCCTTCGGCGCGTCCTCGTAGCGGTACTTGGCGGCGCCGCCGGAGCCGGTGGCGAGGATGCCCGACGCGAAGGGCGAGCCGATGATCACGCCGATGTTCTCGTCGACGCAGCGTTTCATGCCGGTGTGGAGCGTCTCCTGGTCGACCAGCGTGTAGGGCATCGCGACGAGCAGGAAATCGAGATCGACCTGCGGCGCGATGGTGTCGAGCGCGAGATGGGTGTTGATGCCCATGCCGAAGGCGGGGATGTCGCCGGCGGCCTTCAGTTCCTGGAGCGCCTTGACGCCGCCGCCGTCGAGAAGCTCGCGCAGATGGCCTTCGAGCGCGTCGCCGTGATAGTCGAGGCTGAGATCGTGGATCAGCAGGCCGTCGACGGTCGGCAGCGCCAGGCGCTGGAGCGCCTCCTCGTAGCTGCGCATGATGCCGTCATGGGTGTAGTCGAACTTCACCTCGAAGTTGAGACCGCCGGTCCAGGGGCTGCGATCGAAGTTCGAAGGATCCTTCGGCCGCTTCAGCGTGCGCCCGACCTTGGTGGTGATCTGGAATTCGTCGCGGGGCATGGTCCGCAGAAAACCGCCCAGCCGATGCTCGGCGAGGCCGCGTCCGTACCAGGGCGCGGTGTCGAAGAAGCGCACGCCGAGATCCCAGGCGCTCTGGAGCGTGGCGCGGGATTCGGCCTCGTCGATGACGGCGTAATATTCCCCCAGATGCGCCGTGCCCATGCCCATGACGGGCAGCGAAAGGGCGGTGTCGCCGACCTTCCGGCGCTCGGTGATCTGATACGGCATGGCGGGTCTCCCGGGGTTTCGCGGACGGCGTTCGCGGACCGTCCTTGGCGCGGAAGCTGTCAGAGGCAAATTCGTTTGACAAGGCCCGATCACCCCGCGACCCTGGCCGCGATGTCAGCCACAGGAGCCGAGGCCATGCCGGATTTTCCGATCGTCGACACGCATCTGCACCTCTGGGATCCGGCCCGGCTGAACTATTCGGGGTTCAAGGACCATCCTCTGTTCTCGAAGCCCTACCACGTGGAGGATTACGCGCGGGACCTCGGCGACGTCGAGGTCGAGGCGATGGTGTTCCTGGAATGCTACGCCGATTTCGACGCCGATGGCGGGCAGTATCTCGAGGAGGTGCGCTTCGTCGAGGAGGAGGCCGCGCGCGATCCGCGCATCCGGGCGATCGTGCCGATGGCGCCGCTGGAGAAGGGCGACGGCGCGCGCGAAGTGCTCGACGTGATGAAGGCCGAGCATCCGACCGTGGTCGGCATCCGGCGGATCGTGGAGTTCGACGCGGACCCGCGGGCGTTGACGCTCAGCGACGGTTTCGTGCGTGGCGTGAACCTGCTGGAGGAATACGGGTATCATTTCGAGATCAACGTGAATTACACGCAGATGGACATCGTGCGGGAGTTCGTGCGGCGGATCCCGAACGTGCGGATGATCCTCGACCATTGCGGCAAGCCGGGCATCGCGGAGGGGGCCATCGCGCGGTACCGCGACGACGTGGCCGAGCTGTCGGAGCATCCGAACCTGTGGATCAAGCTCTCGGATCTGCCGGCGGCGGCGGATCACGCGTCCTGGGACGAGGCGGATCTGCGGCCCTATATCGACGCGACGTTCGACGCCTTCGGGGTGGACCGGGTGATCTACGCCGGCGACTGGCCGATCTGTCTGCAGGCGACATCCCTCCCGCGCTGGGTCGAGGTGCTGGACCGGGCGCTTTCGGGGCTGAGCCGCGAGGATCTGCGGAAGTTCTACCGCGACAACGCCAACGGGTTCTACCGTCTGGGGCTGCCGGACTAGCCTCGCAGGCCGGCCGCTCCGGCCCAGATCAGTCGGAGCGCGAGCAGGGTGAGGATGACGTTGAGCGCCATGTGAAAGCGGGCGTCGGTGGTGATGCCGAGCACGCGCTTTCCGGCGAGCGTGCCGAGGAAGCCGGTGGCGATCATGCCTGCGATGAGCGGCAGCCACGGCGCGAAGGCGAAGCCGAGCAGGCCGAAGGCGAGCGTCTTGAGCACGTGCTGGAGCGTCATCATCGTGGCGTGGGTCGCGACGAAGGCGTGCCGGCCGAGGTCGCGGGATTTGAGATAGGCGGCGACGAACGGACCGGTCGCGCCGAAGAACATCGTCAGGAACGTCGAGACCGCGCCGGTCACCGCGCCCTGGCGGCGCAGGAAGGCGGGCGGCCTGAACGCGACCGACCAGAGGATGAAGAGGCCGACGCCGATCTGGACGCCGCCCGGCGGAAGCTGCACCGCGAAGGCGCCGCCGAGGCCCGCGCCGATCACCGAGCCGAGCGCGAAGGCCGCGACCAGCGGCCAGTCGACATGGCGGATCAGAAGCCCCATGCGGCCGAGATTCGAGCCGAACTGCACGACGCCGTGGACCGGGATGAGCGCGGCGGGCGGCAGGAGCGAGGCGAGAACCGCCAGAAGCGCCACGCCGCCGCCGATGCCGAAGGCCGCCGTGGTGAAGGAGGTCGCGAAGCTGACGCCGAGAAGCGCCGAGAAGACGGCCCATCCGGTGTCCGGCGGCAGGATCATGCGGATGTCTCCGGGCGGGCGCGCGTTCACGGTAATCCGTCGCCCGCCGGGACGGCAAGGCGGTTCGACAATCGCGCGGCGGGCGGATATTGCTGTGCGGGCGCCCGTGCCGGAGGAGCCGAGACCGATGTCCGATCATGTGATGGAGCCCTGTCCCCGGCCCGCGCTTCAGGGCGGGAGCGGCGCCGTTTTCCGGCGCGGCCGCTCCGGCGCGATGGCGGGGCCGTCTCCGGCTGCCGGGCGGCCTGAGGTCCGCGATGGGCAACGCCTCCGTGCCGTCGCTCGATCTCGTGCCGCGCGTCGCGGCGGGCGAGACGGCGGCCATCGCGCGGCTGATGGCGCGGGCCGAGGCGGGATCGCGGGAGGTGCGGCCGGCGCTCGGCGAGATCTATCGCCGGGCGGGGCGCGCGCATCTGATCGGCGTGACGGGGCCGCCGGGATCCGGCAAATCGACGCTGGTCGGGCGGCTGATCGGGCGCCTGCGGGCGCTCGACCGGCGCGTGGCGGTGGTGGCGGTCGATCCGTCGAGCCCGTTTTCGGGCGGCGCGATCCTCGGCGACCGGCTGCGCATGACGGAGCATTCCGGGGATCCGGGCGTGTTCATCCGCTCGCTCGCAACCGGAGGCGCGGGCGGCGGCCTGTCGCGCGCGGCGCTCGACGTGGCGGACATCCTGGACGTCGCGGGGTTCGACGCGGTGATCCTCGAGACGGTCGGCGCGGGCCAGGACGAGGTGGACGTGGCGCGGGCGAGCCACACGACGGTCGTGGTCTCGGCGCCCGGTCTCGGCGACGGCGTGCAGGCGATCAAGGCCGGAATCCTCGAGGTCGCGGACGTGCATGTGGTGTCCAAGGCCGACCGGCCGGACGCGGCGGCGACGCTCGCGGATCTGGCGGTGATGCTCGACCGGCGGCCGGGGCGGCCGGACGGCTGGCGCGTCCCGGCGCTCGGCGTCTCGTCGGTGTCGGGCGAGGGTCTGGAGGCGCTGGTCGAGGCGCTGGACCGCCATCGCGCGGCCTTCTCGGGACCGGCGGGCGACGCGCGGCGGACCGGGATCGCGGCCTTCCGGATCGCGCGGACCGCCGAGACGCTGCTGCGCGAGCGGTTCGCCGCGCTGCCGCCGGATGGCGCGGAGAGCGCCGTGGCGGCGCGCGATCTCGACCCGTACGCCGCCGCCGCGCGGCGGGTGCGCGTTTTCATGGGAGAGGACGATGTCTGATTTCGCCGGAGCGGGCGCGGGCCTTCACGTTCTGCCCTATCTCGGGACGGCGCCCCGCTTCGCCGGGCCGGTGCTCCACGCCGGCCCGGGCGCGGCGGTGCTGGGACGGGCGACGATCGGGCGCGAGGCCTGGCTCGGCGCCCGCTCCGTCGTGCGGGCGGACGGAGAGACGGTGAGCGTCGGCGACGGATTTCGCCTCGGCGCGCGCGGGACGGTGCACATCGCGACGGACGAGTACGCAACGACGATCGGCGACGGGGTGACCGCCGGGCCGGGCGCGGTGATCCACGCCTGCGCGGTGGGTGACGGATGCCTGATCGGCGCGCGGGCGATCATTCTCGACGGCTCGCGCCTGGCGCCGGGCGTTGCGCTGGCGGCGGACGCGGTGGTCTATCCGCGATCCGAGCTGGAGGGCGGCTGGCTCTGGGAGGGCGCGCCGGCGAGGCCCGTCCGCCGACTGGAGCCGGGCGAGCTGGCGCGGAAGCATGCCGAGGCGCGGGCCGAAACGGACGGGACGGCGCCCGCGCCCGGAGACGGCGGGGCGGGGTTGATGTTCGTCGCCGCCACGGCGCGGATCGCGGGGCGGGTGACGGGCGCGGGCGGCAACGGCGTCTGGCACGGCTGCGAGATCGACGGCGGGACGCGCGGCGTCGCGATCGGGGCCGAGACGAACGTGCAGGACAATTCCACGCTCCGGGCCGTGGACGCGCCCGTCGCGATCGGCGCGCGGGTGACGGTCGGCCACAACGTGTCGATGACCGACTGCGTCGTCGGCGACGGGTCGCTGATCGGGATCGGCGCCGTTCTCGCGCCCGGAACCCGCGTCGGAAGCGGGGTTCTGGTGGCCGCCGGCGCGCGGACCGATCCGGGCCAGGTGCTGGAAGACGGGCACCTCTATGCCGGCCGGCCGGCGCGCCGGCTCAAACCGCTCGACGCGGGCAGACGCGCGATGATGGCGGCGATCTGGCCGCATTACATCGACTATGCCCGCGCCTTCGCCGCCGCCCAGCGCGCGATGGCGACGACCTGAAATGGATTGCGCGGAATGGCCTCCGGCGCTAGGTACGTCGCGGATGCCCCTATAGCTCAGCTGGTAGAGCAACTGATTTGTAATCAGTAGGTCCGCGGTTCGAGTCCGTGTGGGGGCACCATGCCTCTGTGCGCAGAAGGCCGTCAGAGGCCGATTTCCCGCTGAACCAAGGAGTTAGTTTCGTCTCGGTCGGTTCACCGATATACGCCCGCGAACGGCCGTTTCCGAAGGCCTATCTGAGGGCCTTCCGCTTTTTGAGTTTTCTGAAACCTTCACGTGCGCTCGACCCGAGCGAAATCGCTGTCGGAGCGTCATCGGCTGTCTCCACAACAGGACGACAGTTCATTGGTTTCCGAGCCTAGATCTCCGCGTCGACGTGGGTCACGTGGCGAAAATATCCGTAGCGTTCAAACGATGCGCCTAGGGCGCCGATCACCAGACTCAGAGCGGCGGCGAACCCGGCCATGGACACGCGCACACGGATGACGGGCGCGTCCGTCCAGCGGGCAAGAATCGGATCGCCGAAGAGTCCGAACCCCAGCAGCAGAACCAGTCCGAAGGCGGACAGGAACGTGATGGTCATCCCGAGCAAAACCGCAAGCGAAGTGCCGACGTTTCGCGTCGCACGCTGCTCGCGCAGGGACCCGCCCGCCCGCGCGAGCAGTCGCTGCGCGCGCAGCAGGTAGGCGCTCGTGGCCAGAATGGATGCGACCGCCAGGACACCGACGGCTCCGAAGGAGAGGTTCGCCGCCAGCTCCCAGGATTCCGCCGTCATCATCAACACCAGAAGGGCCGACAAACCCGCCGTCGTAAGGCGGCTCAGGCGGACCGGGAAGCTCCAAGGGTGCATACGCAGGATCTGCCTCGGCATCGCGCGCCGGTTCCGGGCGACGGAACGCAGGTGGAATGCGACGCGGCCCGGCCGCTCCCCGTCCATCTCCTCCACGCGGAGATCCGAAACAGCCTCAAGGCTCGCGCGCAATTCGTCCACCTCCTGCGGTTCGAACGCATCCGGACCGCTCGCTGACGTTTCGAGCCAGGCGATCGCCGAGTCCGCGTCCGACATCACCGGGCCGCCGCGGCCGGCGTCAAGGCTGTTGAGCCGGCCGAAGAGATGCAGCGCCATGCCCGCCAGTTCCGTCTCGCCCGCCGCATCCTCCCCCTCCTTGCGGAGCGTTCGCGCCGACAGCACGGCGGTCGAGAGAAGAGCCGACAGCACGGCGCGTGGATGGCGAAGCTCCGACCCCGCGAGGAGATCGTCGGTGACCACGAAGACGAAGTCCCAGCCGCGCGCGTCGCGCTCGGCTTCCGCGGCATCGAGAAGCTCCACCGGGTCTCTCGCGTCCGCGCCCGTCGTCCCAGCGTCTGACACGGTCGACACGTGCCAGTTGAAGCCCGCCAGCAACCGCGCGAGCGTCCTCTCAACGCGAGCCGCGGCTGCGATGACGGCGTCGTCGAGCGTGCTGCCCGGGCGAGCCAGTATCAGGAAGCCGATCTCGACCCTCTGGCCGCTATCCCCGGGATCCTGATCCGTCTCCTCACTGTCAACGGCCTCGACGGTCGGCATCCCGGCTCCTCACGTTGCCCCTGAACAACCCGGCGCGCGCGGCGACGTTCCGGGAGCAGCCTGCCCGCGTTCGGCTCCTCCCGCCGCCACGCGCGCAGCCTCCATGGCCGCCGATCGACATCGAACGGGGTCGCCGCGCGGTACTTCTTCGGACGAACGGTCAGGCGCGGCGGTCCCAGGTGTGGGCGGCGCCGGTTTGCTCCGGATCACGGGAGACCCCGCGAGTGGGACGCATGCTCCGGCTGATGAACCAAACCCGATTCCGTTCGTTGAGGTTTCGGATCGGGGATGGGAAAGCATGTCAGAGCGGGACAAGCCTGTCGTCGTCATCACCGGCGCGGCCGGAAAGATCGGCAGCAGACTGACCGAGAAACTCTCGAGCGGATATCGCGTGATCGGACTCGATCTTCCGAGATCCGCCGGGGGAAGCTCCGGGTTGATCGGCTGCGACCTCACCGACGCCGATTCGATGGCCGGCGCGGTGGACAAGCTGCGAGGGATCCTTGACGGCAAGGGCATCGCCTCGGTCATCCATCTCGCGGCCTATTTCGATTTCAGCGGAGAGGACCGTCCGCAGTACAAGGCCGTGAACGAGGAGGGCACGCGCAACCTGCTGCGCGCGCTGCAGGAGGTCGAGGTCGAGCAGTTCGTCTACTCAGGCACCATGCTGGTGCATGAGCCTGGTGTTCCGGGCGAGCGGACCACCGAGGAGACGCCGCTCGATCCGGGCTGGGCCTATCCGCGATCCAAGGCCCGGACCGAGCGGGTCATCCGTGACGAGGCGGGCGACATACCTACGGTCTTTCTGCGTCTGGCCGGCCTCTACGACGGGCTCACGGCCGTGCCGACACTCAGCCATCAGATCGCGCGCATCTACGAGCGGGGCCTGAAGAGCCGCGTCTTTTCGGGTGACGCGCGTGCAGGACAGGCGTTCATCCATCTTGAGGACATGCTCGCCCTGTTCGAGCGCGTGGTCGATCGCCGCGCCGATCTCGAGCCGGACGAGGTGATCCTCGGGGGCGAGCCGGACACGATGAGCTATGAGGCGTTGCAGAACCGGATCGGCGAACTGATCCACGGCGAGGAGAAGTGGGCCACCGTGATCTTGCCCGCGCCGGTGGCCAAGCTGGGCGCGAAGATGGAGACCGGTTCGGAACCCGTCGTGCCGGACGCGCTGGACGAGGGGGAAAAGCCCTTCATCCGCCCGTTCATGATCGACATGGCGTCGGACCATTACGCGCTCGACATCTCGAAGGCGCGACGTCTGCTGGACTGGGAGCCGGAGCACCGGATCGACCAGGAGCTTCCGGCGATGATCTCCGCGCTGAAAGAGGATCCTCTTGGCTGGTATGACGCCAACGGCATTTCCGCGCCGGCCTGGCTGAGGTCGGCCGACGCGCGTGTTGACGACGCCGATTCCATACGGGCGCGGCACGAGGCGGAGTATCGCCGACAGCACCGCGCCAACCTCTGGGGCGGATGGGTCAACGCGGGTCTGGGTCTGTGGCTGCTGAGCTCGCCGCCGTTGCTGGGCCATGATGATCCGTGGATGACCGTCAGCGACGTCTTCGCCGGTGGAATTCTGTTCACGGCTGGAATGCTGTCGCTATCCTGGCGGCTGCCGGCGGCGCGGTTCGCCGCCGCCGCGATCGGCTGCTGGATCATGTTCTCACCGCTGGTGTTCTGGACGGACAGCGGCGCCGCCTATCTGAACGCGACCCTGGTCGGGATGCTGGCGGTGGCTCTGGCGCTCTGCCTGCCGCCAATGCCGGGCGTGTCTCCGGTGGCGGCCCAGACCGGTCCGACCATTCCGAAGGGATGGGATTATTCCCCGTCGGACTGGTTCCAGCGTCTGCCCGTGATCTTGCTGGCGGTGGTCGGTCTTCTGATCTCGCGCTACCTGACCGCCTATCAGCTGGAGACCATCGACCATGTCTGGGAGCCGTTCTTTCCCGGCACCGTCGAGGGAAGGAACGGGACCGAGCAGATCATCACATCGGACGTGTCGGAAAGCTGGCCGGTGCCCGACGCGGGCGTCGGGGCGCTGACCTACGCGCTGGAGATCGTCGTGGGGGCGATCGGTTCGGCCCGGCGCTGGCGTACGATGCCTTGGCTGGTGGTGCTGTTCGGCATCATGATCGTGCCGCTGGGGGCGGTGTCGATCTTCTTCATCGTGATCCAGCCCATCGTCATCGGCACCTACTCGACGCTGGCGCTGATCGCGGCGGCGGCGATGGTCTGGCAGATCCCGTACTCGCTGGACGAACTGGTCGCCACCTACCAGTTCCTGCGCCGCCGCCACCGCGCCGGGCAGCCTTGGCTGCGGGTGTTTTTCACCGGCGACACCGACGAGGGTCCGGACGACCGTCGCCTCGACGATTTCGAGCGCGGCCCGCGCGCCATCGTGGCGGACATGCTGAGCGGCGGCATGACGTTTCCGTGGACGCTGATGGCCTCGCTGGGGCTGGGGTTCCTCTTGATGCTGTCGCCATTGGTCTTTCCGTGGGGCGGCGGAGTGGCGGCGGTCAATCACATCGTCGGCGCGCTGGTCATCACAGTCTCGGTCACGGCCCTCGCGCCCGTGGCGAGGATGGGGCGGTTCCTCAATCTGCTTCTGGGGATAGTTCTTCTCTTCGCTCCGCTGGTCGCCGGCGCGGGCTGGGCCGGACTGGTCGTCTCGGCGCTTTGCGGGCTCGCCCTGATCGCGCTGAGCGTACCGCGCGGAACGGTGCGGAACAGCTACGGAAGCTGGGACACGTTCATCCGGTAGCTCCATGACGGAGTTCGCCGGGCTTCCCGTCGCAATCACCTTCGCGATCTTCATCGTCCCCGCCGCACGGGTCCGCATCGACAACCTGCTCAACCTCAGTGACCTGGTCCTTTCCGCGAGCCACCGGACCTTCGATGCCTTGGAAGCGGTGTGACGCCCTCCCGGCTCTCTGTGCGAGGCCTGCCAGCCGAATAGATCTCGTTCGCACCGGGGACGACACGCTCCCTGGCAGGTGCCACGCATGCCGCCGAGGCCGGGAGCGAAATACGCGCCTTGCCGACTCTGGCGAAGCGCGCGTTCTACGGCCCTTCCGCCTGATCCCATGAAGACTTAAGGCCTCGTGGCGCCGATCCCGGCGGGTTCGAAAAATCCGAGGAGCTCGTCGAGGCTGACGACGTGGCAGTAGATCATGTTGATGATCTCGAGTTCGCGCTCATGCAGATCCGTCGTCGCGGCGGCGCAGCAATCTTCGACCACGACGACGCCGAAGCTCTCGTCGGCGAGGCTGCGCACGGTGGACGAGACGCATTGGTCGGTGAAGATTCCGGCGCAGACGACGTCGCGGATGCCCATGTTGGCGAGCGTCAGGCGCAGGTTGGTGCCGGTCAGCGCGCTGTCCGTGGTCTTGATGACGGTGATCTCGTCGCCCCGCGGCGCGAGCTCCGGGACGATCTGGCTGTCCTCGCGGTCCTTGGGCAGGAGCAGATAGTTGAAGCCCGGCTTCTTCTGGCTCAGCGACCGGTCGCGGCCGTCGAGCGTGCCGCAGGCGATCCGGGCGAAGATCACCTCGACGCCGCGTTCGCGGCATTCCGAGATCAGACGCGCCGCGTTGGGAATGACGGTCCGGCGCATCCGCTCGTAAAACGGCCGCCAGCGTTCGGTCTCGGCCGGCGTGTCCTTGGCTTCGAGATAGGTGTTCTGGATGTCGATGACCAGGAGGGCCGTCCGGGCCGGATCGAGAACGATGTCCTCGGGCGGTTGGGCATTCGCGTAGTAGAACGAGCGGCGGGCGGTCTTCCAGGTCATGTCAAGGTCTCCGGAATCGGGATGGTCGCTCACGCAGCGGTCTCGTCCGCGACGAGATGGCCGCCGCCGACGTCGCGCAGGATCACGCGCGCCGGCGGATCGTCCACCCGGCGCAGCGGGCTTGGCGGCTCACCCGACGGACGCGGTCGGGGCGGACGCACATGGGAGGGATCGGGAACCGGCACCGCGTCGATCAGCCGGCGGGTGTAGGGATGGCGCGGGTCGCCGAAGATCTGCGCGCGCGTGCCGGTCTCGACGATCTGGCCGAGATACATCACCGCGACCCGGTCCGAGATGTTCTCGACCACGGCCATGTCGTGCGAGATGAAGAGGAACGCGACGCCGGTATCCTCTTTCAGTCCGCGCAGCAGGTCGAGCACGCGGGCCTGGACCGAGACGTCGAGCGCCGAGACGCTCTCGTCGGCGATGATCAGCCTCGGCTCCAGCGCCAGGGCGCGGGCGATGCAGATCCGCTGGCGCTGGCCGCCGGAGAATTCGTGCGGGTAGCGGTCGAGCTGGTCGCGCGACAGGCCGACGCGCTCGAACAAATCGGCGGCGCGCGCGCGGCGCGCGGCCCGGGTGCCGATGCCGTGGATCACCATCGGCTCGGTCACCAGCGCGCCGACGCGCATCCGGGGATCGAGCGACGACATCGGATCCTGGAAGATCATCTGCGCGTCGCGGCGGGCGGTTCCGGCATCGCTCCCCGGCGCTCCGAGCCGGGTCCCGTTGATCTCGATCCCGCCCGTGAACGGCGTCAGGCCCGCCATCGCGCGGGCGACGGAGGATTTGCCGCAGCCGCTTTCGCCCACAAGCGCGAAGGTCTCGCCGGCGCGGATGTCCAACGTGACCCCCTCCACCGCGTGGACGCGGTGGGTGACGCCCCCGAGGAACCCGCGCCGCAGATCGAACGTCACGCGGAGATCGGACAGGCGGGCGACAGGAGCCCCGCGCGACGGCGCCGGCGGCGCGCCCTCGCCACCTCCCATTCGCGGGACCGCGGCGAGCAGCGCGCGTGTGTAGGGTTCACGCGGCGCCGCGAAGAGCGTGCGGGTCGGCCCCTCCTCGACCCCGCGGCCGGCCTTGAGGACGATCACGCGGTCGGCCATTTCGGCCACGACGCCCATGTCGTGGGTTATGAGGATGATCGCCGTTCCGAGCGAGGCCTGGAGATCGCGCAGGAGATCGAGGATCTCGCGCTGCACCGTGACGTCGAGCGCCGTGGTGGGCTCGTCGGCGATCAGAACCTGGGGTTTCAGCGCGACCGCCATCGCGATCATGACCCGCTGGCGCATGCCGCCCGAAAGCTCATGTGGGTACTGCGACATCCGCCGCTCGGGCTCGGAGAGCCGCACCGCGCGCAGGGCGTCGACGGCGCGGGCGCGGGCCTCGCCGCGCGCGAGCGGCACATGCGCCTCGATGGCCTCGACGAGCTGCCGCCCGACGCTCAGGACGGGATTGAGCGAACTCATCGGCTCCTGGAAGATCATCGCGATCCGGTCGCCCCGGACCCTGCGCATCGCCTGTTCGGGCAGGCGCAGCAGATCGGTCCCGTCGAGCGTCACCCTCCCCGCCGTGACCCGCGCCGCCTCGGGCAGCAGGCCCATGATCGCGAGCGCGGTGATGGATTTGCCCGATCCGGATTCGCCGGCGATGGCGAGCGTCTCGCCGCGACGCAGATCGAACGAGAGGTCCGTGACGAGCGGGCGAGGGCCGGCTTCGGTGTTGACGCCCACCGCGAGTCCCTCGACCGACAGCACCGTTTCCGGCGCGGCGGCGGTCGAGGCGGTCTCGCGGGCGGGCGTCGCCAGGTTCATTCGAAGACGCAACGCGGGAAGTAGAACGACACGACCCAGTTCGGCTGGTCGACGATCTCGGAGATCCGCAGATCGCCGCAGGTCGAGACGAGCATGTAGGCGTCCACCGCCGACAGCCCGCGCGTCGCGCCGAGCAGGTCGATCATCCCCGAGACCGCGTCGCGCGCCGCCGCCATCAGATCCGGCCCGATGCCGGTGGTCACCTCGTAACCCTTGGCGTCGAGATGTCGCGTGACGGGACCCGGCGTGGTGAAGCGCGGCATCGCGAGGTTCGCGCCCTTGACCAGATCGAGCGTCAGCACCGCGTCCATCCGGCTTTCGATGGCCGTGCCGCAGACCTCGCCGTCGCCCTGGGCCGCGTGGGTGTCGCCGACGCTGAAAAGCGCCCCGGCGACCTCGACCGGAAGGTAGAGCGTGGTCCCGGCCGCCAGATCGCGGATGTCCATGTTGCCGCCCATGCGCCGGGGCGGCACGACCGAGTGGAGCCCGGCCTCGGCCGGCGCGTTGCCGATGGTTCCGGCGAACGGCTTGAGCGGCACGCGGCCCTCGCTCCCGAACATCGCCGGCTCCATCGTGCCCGGATCGTATTTCCAGAGCGTCAGGGCCGGATCGGTGAACTGGTCGGCGAGCAGCCCGAAGCCGGGGATGTTCGCGGTCCAGCCGAAGCCCGACGGCGAGAAGCTGTCGATGGTGATCTTGAGCGCGTCGCCCGGCTCGGCCCCGTCGACGTAAGATCGGACCGGAGACCGGGTTGACCTTCGAGAAATCGAGCGTGCGCCACGTCCGCGACCGTGGAGGACGGGCCGAAATGGCCCGCCCCGCTGTCCTGGCAATGGAAGAGGATCGTCGATCCCGGCGCGACCGTCTCGGCGGGGACGAGCGAGTTGTCCCAGCCGAAATGGTGCTGATGCCCGTGGATGGTGTAGCCGGGGTCACTGCACATCGGTCACGTACACGTAATCGTAGTTGACGGGGATCGAGACCGGATCGACGTAGAGCGCGTCCGCGCCGCCCATGCGCGGCGACTTCATCGTGTAGCGCTGCTCGTTGAAGACCGGCACCCAGGGCGCGTCCTCCATGATCGCCATGTAGACGTCCGACCACTTCGCGAGCCGCTCGTCGACGCGCGCGGGGTCCGTGATGCTGTCGGCCTCCGCCGCCATCGCGTCGAGCGACTCGTCGCAGTACCAAGACCAGTTCCAGCCGCCCTGCACCGCGCCCGCGCAGCCGAGGATCGGTCCGTAGAAGTTGGACGCGTCCGGGAAATCGGCGATCCAGGCCATGCCGCCGGACCAGATCATCGGCGCCTGGTCGGACTCGCCGCCCGCCGCGATGACGTTGGCCTGGGCCAGCGACTGGATCGAGGCGTCGATGCCGATCTGCGCCAGATCCTGCTGGATCGCCTGGGCGATGCGCGGGTTCGGGTCGGTGTTCATCACGA
Organism: uncultured Alphaproteobacteria bacterium; assembly: GCA_963798765.1. Lineage (GTDB taxonomy): Bacteria > Pseudomonadota > Alphaproteobacteria > Rhodobacterales > Rhodobacteraceae > Amaricoccus. The sequence goes on from CAWCUP010000028.1 coordinate 81,558, forward strand.
AGAGCTCGGTCTCGAACCCGTCCGGGAATCCCGCCTCGGCCAGAAGCGCCTTGGCGCCTTCGGGATCGAACGGATAACCCTCGTAGCCCTCTGTGTAGCCCGGCATCGACGGCGGCAGCGGCTGGGTCGCCGGCACCGCGCGGCCGTTGATGATCTGGGTGATCCGCTCCTTGTTGATCGCCATGTTGACGGCCTTGCGCACGTCCACGTTGTCGAAGGGCGGGATCTGCGTGTTGAGCGTGATGTAGCCGGTGTGGAGCTGGCCGCCCTCGACGACGCGCGCGGCCTGCTCCGGATCGGCCATGACCTCGACGAATTTCGCCGGAGGGATGCCGTCGCCGGGCACGTCGACCTCGCCGTTCTGGAGCCGCAGGAGCGCCACGATCGGCTCCTGGCCCACCTCGAAGCGCACGCTGTCGAGATAGGGGATGCCCTCGCGCCAGTAATCCTCGTTCTTCTCGAAGGTGAGGCTCTGGCCGATGGTCCAGTCCGCGAGCTTGAACGCGCCGGTTCCGACGGGCTGCTTGCCGAAATCGCCGGCCGCCGCCTCGACGGCCTCCTGCGGCACTATGGACGCGAAGTTGAGCGCCATGACGTGCAGGAACGTGGCGTCGGGGCGGCTGAGCGTGATCTCGACGGTCAGGGGATCGATCACCTTCACGCCCTCGAGGCTGTCAGCCTCGCCGGCGGTGACCGCGTCGAAGCCGAGGATCGAGCCGAAAAAGCCCGCGCCGGGCGACTGCGTCTCGGGGTTGGTGACCCGGTCGAGCGAGTATTTCACGTCCTCGGCGGTCATCTCGCGGCCGTTGTGGAACACGACGCCCGGCCGGAGCTTGAACGTGAACACCATGCCGTCGTCGGAGATCTCGTAGCTCTCCGCCAGGCCCGGACGCAGCTCGGTGGTGCCGGGGACGTAATCCATCAGGCCGTCGAACAGCGACTTGATCATCGACCAGTTCTGCCAGTCGTAGCCGATGGCCGGATCGAGCGTCGCCACGTCGTCCTTGTAGGTGATGACGATGTCGCCGCCGGACTTCGCGTCCGGGTCGGGCACGTAGTCCTGCGCCGCGGCGAAGGGCGCGAGCGCCAGAACGAGGGCGCTGGATGCGAGAAGTCTCTTCATGGGTCTCTCCTTTTGGTTTCAGCGTATGCGTATGCGGGGGTCGATGAAGGGGGTCACGAGGTCGGCGAGCAGGTTGCCGAGGACGATGGCGCAGGCCGAGACCAGCGTGACGCCCATGATGATCGGGATGTCGACGCGCTGGATCGCCTGCCAGGACAGCTGGCCGATGCCCGGCCAGCCGAAGACGCTCTCCACGACGACGATGCCGCCCATGAAGATGCCGATGTCGATGCCGATCATGGCTATGATCGGCAGGATCGCGTTCGGGAACGCGTGGCCGAGGATGATGCGGCGGCGCGCGAGGCCCTTGGCCCTCGCGGTGCGGATGTAGTCCTGACGCAGCACGTCGATCATCGACGAGCGCATCATCCGCGCGTACCAGCCCGAGCCGAGGATGCCGAGCGTCACCGCCGGCAGGACGACATGCGCCGCCGTGCCGTATCCGCCGATGGGAAACCAGCCGAGCTTGACCGCGAAGACGTAGAGCAGAAGCAGCCCCACCACGAACTGCGGCGCCGAGACCGCGACGAACGAGGTCAGCATCAGCCCGGTATCGATCGGCGTCCCCCGGCGCAGCGCGGCCAGAACGCCCATGGTCAGCCCGAAGACCAGCTCGCAGGCGATCGCCGCCGCCATCAGGAGCAGCGTCGCGGGAAGCCGGGCGGCGATGAGATCGGCGACCTCCGAGCGCTGGAGATACGACCGCCCCATGTCGCCCTGGAGCAGACCGGTCAGATAGCGCCAGTACTGGACGATGAACGGCTGATCGAGGCCGAGTTGGCTCCGGATGTTCTCGACGGTCTGCGCGGTCGCGGAGCGTCCCGCGATCTGGCGTACCGGATCGGCCGGCAGGACGTAGAGCAGGAAGAACGTGATGAACGAGACCCCCAGCAGGATCAGCGCCGCCTGGAGCAGCCGGCGCGCGAGATAGGCCGCCATCAGCTCCGCCCCCGCTCGGTCGGGTCGAGCACGTCGCGCAGCGCGTCGCCCACCAGGTTGAACGCCAGCGCCAGCATCAGGATCGCCGCGCCCGGAATGAACACGAGCCAGGGCGCCGACTGGAAATAGGTCTGGTTCTCGAAGATGATGTTGCCCCAGGACGGGATCGGCGGCTGCACCCCGATCCCGAGAAAACTCAACGTCGCCTCCAGGAGCACCGTGGTCGAGATGCCGAGCGTGCCCCAGACGATGATCGTCGGCACCAGATGCGGCAGGACGTGGAGGAACAGGATGCGCCCGTGCCCGGCCCCGAGCGCCCGCGTCGCGGCGATGAACTCGCGTTCCGCGAGCGAGGTGGTCTCGGTGTAGAGCACGCGCGCGGCCTGCACCCAGTTCACCATCGCGATGACGAGCGCCACGATCCAGAGCGACGGCTGGAAGATCGCGGCGAGGCAGATCGCCAGCAGGAGCGCCGGGAACGCGGTCATCAGGTCGGTGAAGCGCATCAGGATGGAGCCGGTCCAGCCCCGGAAATACCCCGCCGTCACGCCTACGAGCGTTCCGATCAGGAGCGCCAGACCGTTGGCGGCGACGCCGATCACCAGCGAGGTCCGCGCCCCGTAAAGCAGCCGCGTCAGGAGATCGCGCCCCAGAAGGTCGGTTCCGAGCGGGAACGCGCCGCCGGGCGGAAGCGGCGCGCCTTCGAGCGTGAGGCCGTCGAAATGCTGCGTGTCCGGCGAATAGGGGGTGAGCACCGGAGCGAGGATCGCTCCCGCCACCGTGAGCGCGATGAGCGCGAGACCCAGAAGCGCGAGCTTCTTGCGGGCCAGACGCGCCCAGACGCCCCGAGGCGCGATCTCAGCGAGCGCGGCGGCGGTCATCGTCCCCCTCTCCGTATCGCGCCACGACGCGGCGCGCGGCCGCCTCGATGGTCTCCCGCGCGGCCGTCGCGCGTCTGCGCAGCTCGGCGTAGGCCTCGCCCTCATCCAGCCCCCGCGCCGTGAGCAGGATCACCGCGCGCACGACCGTCTGGCGCTCGTCGAGCCGGCGCCGCAGGTCCGTGATCTCGTCCGCGAGGGCCCGCCGCGCCTCGAAGGCGTGGCGCGCGATCAGGAGCGCGCCGTAGGCCCCGCCGTCGCCGACCGGCTTGAGCAGCTGCGCGTCGGCCCCGTGCGAAAGCGCCCATTCGATCCGTCCCGGCGCCTCGGACCCGATCAGCGCGATCATCGGCATCGGCGCCGATCCCGGCTGCCAGGGAAACTGGCCGTCATGTCCCATGTCGGCGTCGAAGAACGCGTAGTCGGCGGCCAGCGCCTCCGGCCCCAGCTCCGGCCAGTGCGCCGCGACGTCGAGCCCGATGGCCTCGAGCTGCCGCGCCAGCGCGTCCACGGTCGGATGGGGCCGGTGCAGGACCGCCGCGCGCGCGCCGCCGAGATCGGGGACGGTCAGACGACGCTTCATGACACCACCGCCAGCATCGGCCGTCCGACCGCGCGGAGCGGCGGGACGTGGGTGAGATAGGGATCGGCGACCACGCGCTCGCGGCGCTCCAGTTCGGCGAAGGCGCCGTCCCGGACCTGCGCGATCACGACCGGCAGCGTGGCGTGGCGCGTCCTCGGATCGATGTCCAGCGCGCCCGGCGTTCCGGCGGCGCCCCTCTCCACGCTGAGCCGGGCGGCGAGCGTCAGGACCGCCCCGTGCGCCGCCGCCTCGAAGGACGACCCGAAGCCGCCCGCCTCCGACGGGTCGCGGAACCATGGCCCGGCGGAGATCAGTCCTTCCGCCGCCGGTCCGATGGCGGCCAGCTCGCATTCGGTCAGATTGCACGACAGCACCGGACAGGTCGCGGGGCCGAACCGCGGATCCTCGCGACCGAGGGCCGCGAAGGCCCGCAGGAAGGCGTATGACGAGGGCCCGATGAGCGAGTTGAGCACGAAGCCCGGCCGCGCGGCGCGGATCTCGGAGATCAGACGCCCCACGTCCTCCTCGCCGATCGGCAGATGGCGCTCCGCCACCACCTCGCCGCCGTTCGACAGGATGAGATCGCGCGCCACGCGCCCCATCTCCCAGCCCCAGATGTAGTTCGATCCGACCAGATATCCCCGCCGGCCGAAGCGGGAAAACGCCCAGTCCAGCAGCGGGACCAGGTGCTGGTTCGGGCAGGCATGCGCATAGACCACATGCTCCGACGCCTCGAATCCCTCGTAGGGGCACGGATACCAGAGCGTGCCCCCGGCCTTCTCCAGTTCCGGGATCACCTCCTTGCGGCTCCATGACGTGACGCAGCCGACGATGTGCCGCGCCGGGGTCGTGCGCAGGATCTCGGCGCACATCGGCCGATAGAGATCGACGTTTCCGCCCGGATCGCGGGCGATGGCGACCAGCTCGAACGGAAACAGCGGGTCGGAATTCACGGCCTCGATCGCGGAAAGCGCGCCGTCGCGACAGGCGCGTCCCAGCAGGCTGTAGCTTCCCTCCAGCGAGAAAAGCACCCCGATCCCGATCCTCTCGCGCACTGGCCCCCCTTGAACGCGAAAAGCCCCGACCTCCGGCGTCCGCGGACGCGGCCCGGAGGCGAGGCTCGAATGCCGTCCGGCGTCTTGCCGGCAAGATGGATCCATCAGCCGGTTTCGCGACGCCCGAGTCAAGCGCCGGGTCGGGCCGTCTCGTCGTCAGGCCTATTCCCGGGACCGCCAGCACGTTTTTTGCGCAGCGGCGCCACGCCATTGAACTCGATGCGGGCGGCGCGGGACTGGAGGCGCGGCTCGGCCGGAAGGGCCGTCGGCTTGCCGATCGGATCGTCAGGTGCGATTGTCACGGCGTGCGAGGGCGTGGTCGCGGCCTCGTCCGGCCCGTCGACCGGCCGGGCCGACGTCATCGAGAGGTTCTCCCCGCCCGCCATGCAGCCCGATCGCATCGAAGCCGGTCCCTTGCGCGACCCCACGTTCCGGAAGCTGTTCGCGGCCCAGATCCTGTCCCTGAGCGGCATTGGCCTGCTGACCCTGGGGCTCGCGCTGGCCTCCTACGGAATCGGCGGCGCGGTGGCGGGCGGTACGGTGCTCGGGCTGCTGCTGGCGCTCAAGATGGTGGCGTACGTCGTCTTCGCGCCGGTGATGGAGACGCTCCTCGCGCGGGTTCCGCGCAAGCGCGCGATGGTGGGTCTCGATCTCGGCCGGATGCTCCTGCTGGCGCCGATGTTCTTCGCGGGGTCGCTCTGGCAGATCGCCGCGCTCGCCTTCGCGTTCTTCGTGCTTTCCGCCGGGTTCACGCCGCTCTTCCAGTCGGTGATTCCCGACGTGCTGCCCGAGGAAGGCGCATATACCCGGGCGCTCGCGCTGTCGCGACTCGCCTACACGCTCGAATCGGTCCTGAGTCCGGTCGCGGCGGCGCTGCTTCTCAAAGTCCTGCCGGGCGAGGCGCTTTTCCTGGTGGCGGCCGCGGCGTTTCTCGGATCGGTTCTCACTCTGATGGCGACCCGGTTCCCGGCCGGCGGGGATGAGCGACGCAAGGGACCGTTCGTCCGGCGGGCGCTCCGCGGCCTCCGGATCTACGGCCGCACGCCGCGCCTGCGGGGACTGTTTCTTCTGAATGTCGCGCTGTCGCTCTCGATGGCGTGGATACTCGTGAACTCCGTCGTCTTCGCCGGCGCGCGGCTGGGCGACGCGGAACGCTACTATCCGCTGCTGATGGCCGTCCACGGTCTCGGCGCGGGGATCGGCGCCCTCCTCGTTCCGCGGATCGTGCGCAGGGCGGGCGAGCGACGGACGATGCTGTGGGGCGCCTTCGGCTTCGCCGCCGTCGGCGTCGCCTTCGCGTCCGGACCGGTCCTGCCGGCGGCGGGAGTCGCGCCCGTCTGGTTCGCCTTCGGCGTCGCCGCGTCGCTCGTCCTGACGCCAGGCGGCCTCGTGATCGTCCGGTCCGCCGCGCCGGCCGACCGCGCGGCGGTGTTCGCGGCGCAGTTCTCGCTCAGCCACGCCGGATGGCTTCTGGCCTACCCGCTCGCCGGTTGGCTGGGAGGCGCGCTGACGCTGGAGGGCGCGCTTCTCGCGCTTTCGGTTCTCAGCGCCGCGACGGCCGGTCTCGCCGCCCGGTTCTGGCCGGCGCACGATCCCCTGGAAAGGGCTCACGGCCACCCGGATCTGCCCGCCGATCACCCGCATCTGCGCGACGTCCCGCCAGAAGGGCCGGAGCGCCGACACGTCCACGCCTACCGCATCGACGATCTCCATACCGATTGGACTCCCCGTCCGGCTTGATGTTAGCTTCTGGACGCCAGTTCCCCCGTCGAAAGGATCCCATGATCTCGGCAGAAGATCGGCGCATCGACAGCCGCGGCCTCGAGGCGCTCGCCGCGCGGATCGACGAGGACCTCGGCTTCCTGTGCCATCCCGGGAAGGACTGGGTGCCGGAGCGTCCGGGCGTCAGCGACGTGGTCATCATCGGCGGCGGGATGTGCGGCATGGCCGCATGGTTCGCCCTTCGATCCGCCGGATTGCGCCGGATGCGCGTGCTCGACCGCGGGGCCGCCGGCCTGGAGGGTCCGTGGCTCACCTACGCCAGGATGGAGACCCTGCGTTCGCCCAAGGAGCTGACGGGGCCGTGTCTCGGGTCACGGGGCGCTGACCTTCCAGGCGTGGTTCCGGGCGCAGTTCGGCGCGGGCGCGTGGAAAGACCTCGACAAGATACCGCGAACCATGTGGATGGATTATCTGCGCTGGTATCGCGAGGTTCTCGGGATACCGGTCGAGAACGGCGTGTCGGTCGACCTGGTCGAGCCGGACGGAGATCTGCTGCGTCTGAGCGTCACCGGAGCGGACGGGGACACGATCCTCACGCGGAAGCTCGTGTTCGCCACGGGGCGTGACGGGACGGGCGGACCCAACATCCCCGCCTTCGCGCGCGATCTGCCGCGGCGGTTCTGGGCGCACAGCGCGGACGACATCGATTTCGACGCCCTTCGTGGAAAACGCGTCGCGGTGATCGGCGTCGGCGCCTCGGCCGTCGACAACGCCGCCGAGGCGCTGGAGCATGGCGCGGCGGAGGTCCGCCACCTGATCCGGCGCGAGGAGATGCCGCGGATCAACAAGATGATGGGCATCGGAAGTTTCGGCTTCACCGCCGGGTTCGGGGTTCTGCCGGATGAGTGGCGTTGGCGGTTCATGCAGTATTCGCTGTCGACGCAGACGCCTCCGCCGCACGGATCGACCCTGCGTGTCAGCCGGCATCCCAACGCCTATTTCCACTTCGGAAAAGCCACCAGCCGGATCGACCCGACGGGCGACGCGGTGGAGATCGGATTCGCGGACGGCACGTCCTGGGAGGCGGATTTCGTGATCCTCGGCACGGGGTTCGAGATCGACCCCCTGGCGCGGACGGAACTCGGGCCGAGCGCCGGCGCCATCCTGCTGTGGAAGGACGTCTACACGCCGCCGCCGGAGGAGCGGTCGGAGGATCTCGGCCGCTTTCCCTATCTCGCGCCCGATTTCACGTTCCGCGAGAAGGAGCCGGGGGCGGCGCCTTGGCTGAAGCACGTGTACTGCTTCAACTACGGCGCCTCGGCCAGCCTCGGAAAGGTCAGCGGCGACATTCCGGGCGTCTCGGAAGGCGCGGCGTGGCTCGCGCGGTCTCTGGCCGCCTCGCTCTACGGCGAGGACGTGGAGCTGCACTGGCGGGCGATGCTGGACTACGACAAGCCGGAACTGACCGGCGAGGAATGGCGGCCCTCGGAACTCGGGACGTCCGTCAGGACCGGGAAGGTGGCGTGAACCCGCTCGAAACCACCGCGCCCGCCGTCGCGGGGCTGAGGAGCGGCGACCCGGCGGCGGCGGCGGTCCGGGGCCGCGCCAACGTCTTCGACATGACGCGCGCGGCCGAGGAGGCCGTGCTGCGGCCGAATGAGGCCGGCGCGTTTCCGCATGAGATGCGCGCCGCAGTCGCGGCCCGGATCGCCCGCCTGGCGGGAGAGGGCGCGCTCGCGGATCGTCATGTCGCCGGCGCGGGCGGGATGGCTTGGATCGCGGATCCCGAGGAGGCCGGCGGCGAGCACGCCGCCATGCTCGCTTTCATCGACAAGGTGGCCAACGCGGTCCGCGAGGTCGAGGCCGAGGATATCGCCCGCCTCCGCGCCGGCGGCATGTCCGACGCCGACATCGTGCAACTCTGCGAGCTGGTCGCTTTCATCGCCTACCAGCTCCGGGTCGTCGCCGGGCTTCGCCTGATGCGGACAGAGCCATGAGCCGCGTGGTCCGCGGCTTCACGCGGCGGGTGCCGCATTGGCGGCCGCGCGTGGCGCCGGTTAGGCTGGAGGAGGCGACCGAGGCGCAGATCGACGCGCTGAGGGTCACTCCGTCGAACACCAAGGTGTCCGACTACGTCCTGACCCTCGCGCATGATGTCGAGAGCCTCAAAGTCCGCTCGCCGCTCTTCAACGCGATCCTCTACGATCCGGGCGGCATGTCGCGCGCCGAGCGCGAACTGGGCGCGATCGCCGCCTCGATGGTCAACCGATGCGTCTATTGCGCGGCCGTCCATGCGGACCGCCACGCGAAGCTGGAGAAGGACACCGACCGTCACCGACGCGCTCTTCGCCAAGGGCGCCGATGCGGATCTCGGCCCGCGCGACCGGGCGATCTTCGACTTCGCCCGCAAGCTGTCGGAGGCGCCTCCGAGCCGCCGGACCCGAGGACATGGCGGCGCTTGCGGGACGCGGGGCTCACGGACGCGGAGATCCTCGATCTCATCCTGTCCAGCGCGCTCTTCGGTTGGGCGAACCGGCTGATGCACGTGCTGGGCGATCCGGTCCGCGCGGAGGCCGAGACGTGAGCGGCCCGGTGAAGGTCGGCATCGCCGGCGCCGGTTCGATCGCGTTCGGCACGGCGGCGCTGCTCCACGCGAACGGTCACGATCCGATGCTCTGGTCGCCGTCCGGCAAGGGCGTCGAGGCGCTCGCGGAGGCGCCGCTGACGGCGACGGGCGCCGTCGAGGCGGAGTTTTCGCCCCGCGTCGCCGCCGACGCCGGAATGCTGGCGCGGGAAAACGACGTTCTGCTGCTGGCGCTTCCGGGCTACGGCCACAAGCCGGTGATGGACGCCCTCGCGCCGCATGTCCGCGAGGGACAGCCGATCATCGTCTCGTCCCACGCGTCGCTCGGGGCGCTCTATCTGATGCGGCTTCTGCGCGGGCGCGGAATCTCCGCGCCGATCACGGCCTGGGGCACGACGGTCGTGACGGGACGTCGGCAGGATGGCGCGCATGTGATGGTCAACACGCTGCGCGCGCGCGTCGACATGTGCGTCGTGCCCGAAAGCGCGACCGACGCGGGTCTCGCGCTCTGCGTCCGCCTGTTCGGCGACCGGTTCCAGCCGCGCGACGGGCTGCTGGCGATCACGCTCTCGAACCTCAACCCGCAGAACCATCTCGGCATCGCGCTCGGCAACATCACCCGCATGGAGCGCGGCGAGACGTGGAGTCAGGGCCAGAACGTGACGCCGAAGATCGGCAGGCTGCTGGAGGAACTGGACAAGGAACGTCTCGCGATCGCCGGGGCGCTGGGTCTGAAGGTCAAGACGATCTTCGAGCATTTCCACCTGAGCTTCCACGTTCCGGTCGCCTCGATCTCCGAGATGAACCAGCGGATGCACGCCATGGGCAACGGCGGCACCGGACCGGCCACGGCCGACAGCCGCTACGTCACCGAGGACGCGCCCTACGGCCTTCAGCCCGTCGCGATGCTCGGACGGCTGACCGGGCGGCCGGCCACGCTTCACGAGGCCGGAATCGCGATCCTGTCGGCCATGTACGGTCGCGACTTCGCGGCGGAGAACGACATTCTCGACGCGCTGGAGCTTGAAAGCTTCAACCTTGACGAATTGCGGGAGGCCGCGCGCACCGGTCTCTTGCGCAGAGCTTCAGAACCGGCATCCTGAACAAAGGCCGGCATCCGATCCACGCAACCCGACACGGAGAGACCACCATGACCCGATCCCCCCTGAACCGCCGCCGTTTCCTCGGCGCCGCCGCGATGACCGGCGCGGCCCTGGCCAGCCCGGCGTATCTGCGCCGCTCGATGGCCCAGGGAAGCGGCGAGGTGAACATCTGGACCTACAACGATTTCGTGCCCGAGAGCTTCAAGACGCAGTTCGAGGCCGACACCGGCATCAAGGTCAACGTCCGCCTCGTCGACGATCAGGGCAAGCAGTTCAACCTGCTGGCGGCCGAGGCCCCCAATCCGACCGTCGACATCATGACCGTCGCGGGCCACCGCTTCCTGCAGTTCATCGACAGCGATCTGCTGGCGCCGCTGGACACCGGCCGCCTCAGCAACTGGGGCAACATCAACCCGACCTTCTCGGAGAGCGACTGGGCGACGATCAACGGCGAGAAATGGGGCGCGCCGATCCTGTCGGGCATGGAGGTGCTGTCCTACAACACCGACGTGGTGAGCCCCGAGGAGGCGCTGACCTGGGACACGCTCTTCTCGGAGAAATACGCCCAGCAGAACGCCTACATCATCCAGGACATGATGAGCATCATCATGTTGAAGATGGGCTATGACGGCAACATGGTCGCCTATATGGACGACCCGGAGAAGGCCGCCGCGATCGTCGAGGAGGCCAAGCAGTTCCTGATCGAGAAGAAGCCGCTCGTTCGCAAGTACTACGACGGCGGGGCCGAAGTGCAGCAGATGTTCGTCAATCAGGACATCGTGCTCGCGCACAGCTGGAACGGCCCCGCGGCCGCGCTGATCACCGACGGCTTCCCTCTCGCGATGGCGATCCCGAACGAGGGCTCCTACGGCTTCGTCTACACCTTCAACGTGGCGAACAACGCGCCGAACCTCGACAACGCCTACACGTTCCTCGACGCGATCCTCGCCTCGCCGGAGATCGGCGCGTCGATGACCAAGGCGTCAGGTTTCATATCCACCTACAAGGACGCGTCGAACTACCTGAGCGATCTGGAGAAGGCGTCGACCTCGTTTCCGGAGGAGCAGCTGGCCAATCTCCAGTTCTTCCGCGCCGAGGCGAACGAGATGAAATACGGCCTCGTCGATCCGGCGGTCGAGGCGATCAAGGCCGCCTGACCGCGATCGGCGGCGGGCGGGCGAAGTCCGGAAGGGGGCGGAGGAACGAGCGATGGTCGATCAGACGACCGCTCCGGGCGTTTCCCCGGACGCCCGGGAGACCGGCGCGATCTGGGGGCGCCTGGCGAACTGGGCACCTTATCGCGGCCTGATGGCCGCGGTCACGGCCTCGCCGAGGCGGCAGTTCGTCGTGCTCGCGGTCTTTCCCGTCCTCTGGGTGCTGACCCAGCATCTCGGCCCGATGCTTCAGATGGTGCGGGTGAGCCTGACCGACGCCTATCCCGTCGCCGCCGGCGTCGAGCAGAGTTTCACACTGGACAACTATCTGCGGTTCTTCGGCGACCGGATCTTCTGGCAGCCGTTTTTCCGCACTTTGGTTTTCGCCGCGGTCTTCACGTTCTGCACTCTGGTCCTGACCTATCCGGTCGCCTATTTCCTGGCGCGTCACGTCAGGCGCAGAAACAGGATGCTTCTGCTGCTGCTGCTTCTCATCCCGTTCTGGGTGGGCGAGATCGTGCGGACCTACGCGATCATGATCCTGCTGGGCAACACCGGGGCGGTGAACCTCGTCCTGAAATGGCTCGGCCTGATCGACCGGCCGATCCCCTTCATGTACACCAGTTTCTCCATGGGCGTCGGCATCGTCTATCTGACCGCCCTCTACATGCTGCTGCCGCTCTATTCCGCCCTCGAGAAGCTGCCGCAGAGCTTCAACGACGCGGCCGCCGATCTGGGCGCCGGCCCGTGGACGCGCTTCCGCCGGATCACCCTGCCGCTGACGCTGGAGGGCATCTCGTCGGGCTGCACGCTGGTCTTCCTGATCTCGACGGGTTTCTACGCCACGCCGGTGCTGCTCGGCGGGCCGTCCACGACGGTGTTCTCCGAAACCATCGCGGGCTTTTTCCACGTCGCCGGCGACCAGTGGCCGACCGGGGCGGCGTTCGCGATCATCATGTTCGTCGCGGCGCTCGTTCTGACCTGGGCTTTCCAGAGCCTGATGAGATCGCTCAGAAAGGGGGACGTGCGTTGAGGGGGAAACCGCGTCCTGCTCGCCTGCGTCTATTGGGCCTTCGTGCTCTACGTGTTCGTGCCTCTCTTCCTGATGATCATGATGGGCTTCAAGGACAGCAAATTCATCGGCTTTCCCATCCGGTCATGGACGCTGGACTGGTACAGGGTGGCCTTCACCGACGCCGACGTTCTCCGGACCTTCGCCTATTCCATCGGCATCGCCGTCCTGTCCACGCTGGTCTCGGTGGTCGTGGGCACATGGATCGCGGTGCTGCTCGAAGGGCGGAAATTCTGGGGCCGCGCGGCGATCTTCGGTCTGACCATTCTTCCGGCGCTGATCCCCGGCATCATCTCCGCGATCGCCTTCCGCATCTACGCGCGTCTGCTCGGGATCGAGCCGGGCATGGGAGCGATCGTCTGGGCGCACGCGGTGCACAACGTCCCGTTCGTGGCGCTGGTGGTCATGGCGCGGCTTTCGACCCTGCCCCGGAGCCAGATCGAGGCGGCGCGGGATCTCGGAGCCGATCCGTTCATCGCCTTCCTCCGGGTGACGCTGCCCTATCTGGTTCCGGCCATTCTCGGAGCCTCGATCTTCTGCCTTCTGCTCAGCTTCGACGACTTCGTGCGCTCCTTCTTCCTCGGAGGCTACGAGCCGACGCTGCCGGTGCTGATCTTCGCCATGCTGCGCTCCGGCATGTCGCCCGAGATCAACGCGATCGCCACGGTCGCGCTGGTTCTGACGGCCGCGATCGGCGTCTGGGCCGAACGCTACACGCGACGCGCGAGCGGGACGGACTGACGGATGGCGACGGATCCGCTCGTCCGCATCGACGGGATCTCCAAGCGTTTCGGAGAGACCGTCGCGCTGCACGACCTCGACCTCGACATCGCGCGCGGCGAGTTCGTCACGTTTCTGGGTCCGTCGGGCTGCGGGAAATCCACCACCTTGCGAATTCTCGGCGGGTTCGAGCGGCCGAGCGGCGGACGGGTGATCCTCGACGGCGAGGACGTGACCGACCGGCCGCCGGAAAAGCGCCACGTAAACATGGTGTTTCAGGACTACGCGCTTTTTCCGCACATGACGGTCCGCCAGAACGTCGCTTTCGGGCTCGAGCTGAAGGGATTGACCAAGGCCGCCATCGCCGCGCGGCTTGACGAGATCATGTCTTTTCTCGAACTCGGATCCTACCGCGACCGCTTCCCGGGGCAGCTCTCGGGCGGCCAGCGCCAGCGCGTGGCCCTGGCCCGGGCATTGGCGCTCGATCCCGTACTGCTGTTGCTGGACGAGCCGCTCGGAGCGCTCGACGCCAAACTGCGCGGGCAGGTCCAGCGCGAGCTCAAGACGATCCAGCGGAGGACGAACAAGACCTTCTTTTTCGTCACCCACGACCAGGAGGAGGCTCTGACGATGTCCGACCGCATCGTCGTTCTGAACAAAGGCAGGGTCGAGCAGGACGGAACGCCCGAGGATCTGTATTTCAGGCCCGCGAGCCGCTTCGTGGCCGAATTCATCGGCGAGACGAATTTTCTCGCCGGGCGGGTCCGCGGCGTCGAGGGCGAGGATGTCATTCTGGATTGGCGCGGCTGGAGCCTGCGCGGGCGAGCTCCCGGAGGGGCGCCCTCGGCCGGTTCGAACGCGACGGCCTCGCTGCGCCTGGAGCGGATCCGCCTTCACGAACGGCGTCCCGAGACCGGAAACGCCGTGCCAGGCCGCGTGGTCGGCAGGACCTTTCTCGGCAGCCGCGTCGCGCTTGATCTCGCCGTCAACGACGAGCGCGAAGCGAGCCTTCGGGCCTATGGGGATCCCGCGGCATCCCATCTGGACCGGTCCGACGCGATCTGGATCGGGTGGGACCACGACGGAATGGCGGTGATGCGCGACTGAGCGGCCGCCGCCGGGATTTCTCGCGATCCGCGAGAACCCCTCGGGTCTCCGATCCGCCTCGGGTCAGGCCTCCATCGCCTCCAATTCGTCGATCATCGACGAGATGAGACCGAGGCCCTTGTCCCAGAACGCCGGGTCCGACGCGTCGAGGCCGAAGGGCGCCAGAAGCTCCTTGTGGTGCTTCGACCCGCCGGCGCGCAGCATCGCGAAATACTTCTCCGCGAAATCCGGATCGCCCTCCTCGTAGACGGCGTAGAGAGCGTTCACCAGCCCGTCGCCGAACGCGTAGGCGTAGACGTAGAACGGCGAATGGATGAAATGCGGGATGTAGGACCAGAAGGTCTCGTAGCCGTCCATGAAGTCGAAGACCGGCCCGAGGCTCTCCGCCTGGACGCTCATCCAGATCGCGTTGATGTCGTCGGGCGTCAATTCGCCTTCGCGGCGGGCGGCGTGGAGTTTGCATTCGAAATCGTAGAACGCGATCTGGCGCACGACGGTGTTGATCATGTCCTCGACCTTGCCCGCGAGCAGGATCTTGCGCGCGGCCTGATCCGGAGCGGCGTCGAGAAGGCGGCGGAAGGTCAGCATCTCGCCGAAGACGCTCGCCGTCTCGGCCAGTGTGAGCGGCGTCGAGGACAGCAGTTCGCCTTGGCCCGCCGCCAGCACCTGGTGGACGCCGTGGCCGAGCTCATGCGCGAGCGTCATCACGTCGCGCTGTTTGCCGAGATAGTTCAGCATCACATACGGGTGGACCGCGACGACGGTGGGATGCGCGAAGGCCCCGGGCGCCTTGCCGGGCTTCACCGGCGCGTCGATCCAGCCCTTCTCGAAAAACGGCTCAGCGATCTCGGCCATGCGCGGATCGAATCCGGCATAGGCGTCCATCACCGTCGCGCGGGCCTCGTTCCACGGGATCTTCCTGTCGTCCTCGCGGGGCAGCGGCGCGTTGCGGTCCCAGACCTGCATCCGGTCGAGACCGAGCCATTTCGCCTTCAGCGCGTAGTACCGGTGCGACAGCTTCGGATAGGCCGCGACGACCGCGTTCCGCAGCGCCTCGACCACCTCCGGCTCCACGTCATTGGCCAGATGCCGCGACATCTGCGCAGTGGGCAGCTTGCGCCAGCGGTCCTCGACCTCCTTCTCCTTGGCGAGCGTGTTGGTGATCCGCGCGAAGAGCGGCAGCTTCTCCGCGAACACCGCCGCCAGCGCCTCCGCGCCCGCCTGGCGGCGCGCGCGGTCAGGATCGGACAGGAGATTGAGCGTCGCCTCCAACGACATCGTCTCGCCGTCCACCTCGAATTCGAGCCCCGCCATCGTCTCGTCGAAGAGGCGGTTCCAGGCCGCCGCGCCGACGACGGAATTGTCGTGCAGGAACTTCTCCAGCTCGTCGCTCAGCTGATAGGGTTTCATGGCGCGCAGACGGTCGAAAACCGGGCGATAGCGCGCGAGATCGGCGTTCGCGTCGAGCAGCCCGTCCAGATGGCCGTCGTCAAGCCGGTTCAGCTCGAGGGTGAAAAACACCAGCTGGGTCGAGAGATCGGTGATCCGCCCCTGCATGTCGCCGAAGAACTTGCCGCGCGCCGGGTCCGACGTGTTCTGGTAATAGCGCAGACCGGCATAACTCATGATCCGCCCGGACACCGACTGGATCGCCTCGTAGCGCTCGACGGCGCGCAGCATTCCGGCCGCGTCGAGTCCGGCCAGCTTTCCCTCGTGATCGGCGGCGAAGGCGGCGCATTCGGCCGCAAGCCGGTCGATGTCGCGGGCGATCTCCGGGGCGTCGGGCGCCGGGTAGAGGTCGGTCAGATCCCACTCCGGCAGAGGGCCGAGCGCGTCCGCCGAAGCGGCGGGGTCGCGCGGATCGAAAGTCTGGGACCGGACGGACATCTGAACTCCTCTCGTTGACGCAAGCAGACTTAGGCAGCCCGACCGGCGCTGTCGAGGGCGGCGGCCTCAGACGACCCGCGCCGGCGGTTCCCGCCCGGCGAAATGCGCCTCCAGATTGTCGACGGCGAGCATCCCCATCGCGGTCCGCGTCTCGACGGTCGCGCTGCCGATATGGGGAAGCAGCGTGACGCCGGGCAGATCCAGCAGACCTTCGGGCACATGGGGCTCGTCCCTGAAAACGTCCAGGCCGGCTCCCGCCAGGCGGCCCTCGCGCAGGGCCGCGACCAGCGCCGCCTCGTCCACGACGTCTCCGCGCGCGGTGTTGACCAGATAGGCGCCGGGCCGCATCCGCGCGATCATCTCCGCCGAGATCATGCCGCGCGTCCCGGGCCCGCCGGGAACATGAAGTGAGACGATGTCGGCCCGCTCCATGACGTCCTCGATCCGCCCGAGCGGCACGGCCGCGAAGTCGAAGAACGGGCCGAGTTCGGTGCGGTTGAAGTAGACCACGCGCATGCCGAACCCGCGGTTGGCCCGCCGCGCCACCGCCTGGCCGATGCGGCCCATCCCGACGATCCCGAGCGTCCGGCCCTGGAGCCCGGCGCCGAGAAGCCCCGTCGGCCGGAACCCGTCCCAGCCGCCGCTCCGCAGAAGCGCCTCGGCCTCGGTCATCCGCCGCGTCGCCGCCAGCATGAGCGCGATCGCGAGATCGGCCGTCGCGTCCGTCAGAACGTCGGGCGTGTTGGTCACGACGACGCCAGCCGCCTTGGCGGCGTCGAGATCGATGTTGTTCACGCCGACGCCGAAATTGGCGACGATCCCCGCGCGCCTCCGTCCCTCGGCATGAAGTATGGCCGAGGTGACGGAATCGGTGACGGCGCACAGAACCCCGTCAGCCATCTGCATCGCTTTGAGCAGGCGGTCGCGGCTGAAAGGCGTGTCGTCTGGGTTGAGGGCGACGGTAAAGTAATCCCGCATCCTCTCCTCGACCGCGCCCGGAAGTCTGCGCGTCACGACGACCCGGGGCTTCCCCCCGTCGGACGTCGGTCTAGCGCTCATCGGAACGCCGGCCTCTCAATGCAGCCTGTGGCCCGGCGGCACGTCCGTGTCGGGAGCCGCCAGAACGATCTCGCCCTCCGAATCCGCGAATCCGAGGACGAGCACCTCGGAACGGAAAGGTCCGATCTGCCGGGCCGGGAAGTTCACGACCGCCATCACGAGACGGCCCGGCAGGGTCTCGGGATCATACCGGCCGGTGATCTGCGCCGAGGATTTCCGCTCGCCGATCTCGGGGCCGAAATCGATCCAGAGCTTCAGCGCGGGCTTGCGGGCTTCTGGAAACGGCTCGGCGCGCGTGACCCGACCGACCCGGATGTCGACTTTGCGGAAGTCGTCGAAATCGACCAGGTCCATGCGCGGAACTCCCATGCCGGATGCGAAGAGCCCACATAAAGAAACCGCCCGCCCGTCGAGGGCAAGCGGTTTCCGTCTTCAATTTTCGCGAAAGATCAGGCTTTGGCGACCTTGGCGGCCATGTCCTGAAGCTCGACCATGCTCTCCTTGATGCGGGCGGAGACGATCTCGTAGGCTTCGGCGTTGGACTTCTGCGCCGTCTCGGCCAGCGCCTGCATGTTGCCGATCGCCTTCTCGAAAGCGGCCTTGGCCAGTTCGCCCTGCGCCTTGGCGGAGTCGGCGTCCATCTTGGTCGTGTCGAAAGACTTCATGTGCTTCTGGGCTTCGGACATCGTCTCTTCGAAGATGGCGATCTGCTTCTTGAACAGGTCCTGGAAGCCGGCGGCGGCGGCCTTGTTGGCCTCGACCAGCGCGTCCATGTTCTTGTTCTGCGCGGCCATGATGGCCTCCGGATCGAAGCCCGGCATCTTGAAGGCGGCGAACTGCTTGGTGAAGTCGTTCTGCTTGAAGAACTCGGTCATCTTCTCGGGGTCGAAAGCGAATGTTTTCGGGTCGAACATCGGGTGTCTCCTCTGATGCGTGTTGCTGATGGAACCAATATGGTGCAGTGCAGCATAACGTCAAGAGCCATGCTGCGCTGCAACAAAAAAAGTTGGGGGCGGGATCAGCCGCGCAGCGCGCGCCCGCGCGCCGCCGCGGCGGAGACGGCGCGGCGCATGAGAGGCGCGAGGCCGCCGGAATCGTCCATCAGGATCTCCAGCGCCGCGGCGGTGGTTCCCCCCGGACTCGTCACGTCGATTCGAAGGCGGTCCGGCGGCGCCTCCGCCCGCTCCGCCAGATCCCCGGCTCCGGCGACGGTGGCGCGGGCCAGATGGAGCGCGAGCGCGGGCGGCAGCCCTTCGGCCTCGCCGGCCGCCGCGAGCGTCTCGATCAGCAGGAACACGTAGGCCGGACCCGATCCGGAGACCGCCGTCACCGCGTCCATCTGCTCCTCGTCGTCGAGGCGCACCGTCGTTCCGACGGCCCGCATCAGGGTCTCCGCATGATCGAGATCGGCCGTCGTGGCGGCGGCGTTGCCCACCAGCGCGGTGACGCCGCGTTTGATCGCGGCCGGCGTGTTCGGCATAGCCCGCACGATCGGAATCTCCGCCCCGAACGTCTCCTCGAACCGCGCGATGGGCGTTCCCGCCGCGACAGACAGGACCAGGGTCCGACCGTTCCCGAGCGCTTCGAGCGCCGGCAGCGCCTCGCCCATCATCTGGGGCTTCACCGCGAGCACGGCGATCGCCGGATCGGCCGGAAGCGGCGAGTTGAGCCGGAGCCCTTCCCGCGCGAGGGCCCGCAGCCGGGGGGACGGCGCCGGATCGAGAACGGTGAAATCGGACGGCCGGAGACCGGCTCCGAGCCAGCCCTCAAGCATCGCCGTCCCCATCTTCCCGCATCCGACCAGGACGAGGCCCCGGCCCTCGACGAACTCCAGATCCATTCGGAATTTCCCCTCAGCGACGCGAGGGGAACAATGGCCGCGTCAGACCGCCTCGTCCACCCCGGACGCTTCGGGCGGCAGCCGGTCGAGATGCCGCTGAAGGTGATGCGCGTTGCGCCGATTCGCCTTGAAGAACAAGTCGAACGCGTCGCCGATCACGGGAATGGAGCCCACCGTGACGTCCAGCCCCACATTGGCCGCCATCGCGACGAGCGTCCGGCGCGGCACGCCGAGCTTGTAGCCGCGATAGACCAGATAGAGCGCCGGCAGCGCGGTCGCGGTGTCGCCCACTCCGGGGACCAGCCCGACCAGCGTGTCGAGGCCGAATCGGATCGGCACGAACGGAAGTCGGAACCGGGTGTCCAGGAGGCGCGCGAGGCGCGTGAGCCGCTCGATCTCGGCGCGCGTCTCGGCGGAACTCTGCGGCCCGAGTCGGGAGCGGCGGACCGCGTCATCGTCGATTTCCGATCGGGCCAAGACCTTCTCCCCGCGTCATTGCGGGGAGACAACCGGTTCGGGACGGCCGGGTTCCGCCTCAGGCGCGCCCGTAGGCCTCGGTCATGGCGATGCCGAGCGCCCGTTCGGGATCCTCGCCGCCCCAGGCCACCAGTTTGAACGCCGGATGGAACCGCTCGCAGGCGTTCACGGCGGCGCGGACCATGTCGTTGATCTGGCTCGAGGACGCGCTGGCCCCTCCCGCGAGGTTGAGACCGTACCTGTAAGCGGTCATCTTCTGGTCCGGCCAGAGAACGAACGCGCCGGACCAGCACAGATCGTTCGCGAGCGCCATCGCCCGGTAAAACGCGGCAAGCCGTTTCGCGGGCGGCTTCATCTGAAACGCGCAGAGCAGACGGAGGCTCTCGTCATGCGCCGACCATGCCAGCGTAACGGAATAGGTGCACCACGTCCCTTCGATCCCCATCGCGATCTGGTCGTCGGCGACGCGCTCGAAATCCCATGACCGCTCCTCGGCCAGGGTCTCGACGATGTCGATCGGATGGATTTCCCCGCAGTGGAAGTCGCGCTCAGCAATGCCCATGACCGATGCCTCTGATTGTGGCCGCCGGCGGACGCTTGACCTCCGCGCGGAGGCAGTGAGGTTAACAACAGGTCATCGGTCATTGCCGATGACCTACAACATATGGTGGGTCACGGACCCAAGTCTGTAAAGGACTTTTTCGTTAACGCGCGATGACATCCGACGTCGCGGTTAACGGGCGGCGCGCCTCTCCGTCAGGCTTCCTTCGACTCGCCGGCCCGTTGTCCGGAGCTTTTCGCGGCCTCTAGCGCGTCGACGCGGGCGCGGAGCGTGTCGTTCTCCTCGCGGGCCTTCTGCGCCATCGCCCGGACGGCGTCGAATTCCTCGCGCGTCACGAGGTCGCGGTCCGCGAGCCAGCGGTCCATCGCGCTCTTGATCGCGTTCTCCGCCTCGGTCCGGGCGCCTTGGGCGACGCCCACGGCGTTCGACATCAGCGCGGCGAGATCGTCGAGAATCTTGTTGCGGGTCTGCATGGCGATGCTCCTTTGCGTTTCGTGGGATATGGCGGCGGCGCAGGGTTTTGCCAAGGGGCCGCTTGACACCCGGGCGGACGCGCGGAAGGAGGAACCGCCCATCGAGAGGCCGCGCCGCATGAATTCCGTCCTTCAGTTTCCCGACATCGATCCGGCGATCTTCACGATCCATCTGTTCGGGCTGGATCTCGCGCTGCGCTGGTACGCGCTGGCCTACATCGCGGGACTGGTGCTCGGGTGGCGCTACGTCGCCGCCCTCTGCCGCAGGCCCGGGCTTTGGGGCGGAACGGCGCCCATGGCTCCCGAACGCGCAGACGATCTGCTGACGTGGATGATTCTGGGCGTCATCGTCGGCGGGCGTCTCGGCTTCGTGCTTTTTTATCAGCCCGCCTATTACGGCGCGCATCCGGGCGAGATCCTCGCGGTCTGGCAGGGCGGCATGTCGTTCCACGGCGGTTTTCTCGGCGTCGTCGCCGGCGTGGCCGGATTCGCATGGCGCAACGGCCTGGACGTCCTGCGGCTCGGGGACGCGGTGGCGGCGGCGGCGCCGATCGGTCTCTTTTTCGGGCGGCTCGCCAACTTCATCAACGCCGAGCTCTGGGGCCGTCCGACCGACGTTCCCTGGGCCGTCGCCTTCCCGAACGCGCCCTGTCCCGACGGCGCGGTCGAGACCTGCGGCCGCCATCCCTCGCAGATCTACGAGGCCGCCCTGGAAGGCGCGCTCCTCTTCCTCGTGATCCTCTGGGCGATCCGGCGCGGCGCGCTGGCCCGGCCCGGGCGCGTGATCGGCATCTTCCTGGTCGGCTACGGTCTCGCGCGGGCCTTCGTGGAGTTCTTCCGCGAGGCCGACGCGCAGTTCGTCACGGCGGACAACCCGATGGGCCAGGTGATCCGTCTCGGCGAGGTCGGCCTCAGCATGGGCCAGCTCCTGTCGCTCCCGATGATCCTCGTCGGCGCCGCTTTGCTCGCCTGGTCGGGCCGGCGGTCCGCGTGACGCCGCTGGCGCGGATCCTGGCGGAACGGATCGCCGCCGAGGGACCGATGCGCCTCGACGCGTACATGGCGCTCTGTCTCGGCCACCCCGACCACGGCTACTACGCGACGCGCGATCCTTTCGGCGCGGCCGGCGACTTCACGACCGCGCCCGAGATCAGCCAGATGTTCGGCGAGCTGATCGGCGCCTGGCTCGCGCAAGTCTGGCGGGACCAAGGCGCCCCCGACCCTTTCGTGCTGGCCGAGTTCGGACCGGGTCGCGGAACGCTGATGGCCGACGCGCTGCGCGCCGCGTCCCGGCTTCCCGCTTTCCCCGACGCCGCCGAGCTCTGGCTGGTCGAGACGAGCCCCGCGCTCCGGCGCGCTCAGGCCGCGACCCTCGCCGACCATGATCCGCGATGGGCGGACGATTTCGCGGCGCTGCCCGACCTGCCGCTTCTGGCGGTCGCCAACGAGTTCTTCGACGCGCTGCCGATCCGCCAGTTCCAGCGCGCCGGGACCGCCTGGCGCGAGCGGCTGGTGGGTCTCGACGCCGGCCGGCCGCTGCTCGTCTGGGGGCCGCCGGCGTCCGACGGGGCCCTCGAGGCGGCGTTCGGGGACGTCCGGGACGGCGCGATCGTCGAGCTCGGCGCCGCCGGCGAAGCGGTCGCGGCGCGCGCCGGCGCGCGGATCGCCCGACGCGGTGGCGCGCTCCTGATCGTCGATTACGGCGACTGGGACGGAACCGGCGACACGCTCCAGGCGGTCGCGCGTCACGCGTCGGCGGACCCGCTGGCGGCGCCGGGCGAGGCGGATCTCACGTCGCATGTCCGGTTCCGCGCGCTCGCCGAGGCGTCGGGCCTGCGCGCCGTCGGTCCGGTCGGGCAGGGGGAGTTCCTCGAGCGTCTCGGCATCACCGGCCGCGCCCGGGCGCTGGCGGCGGGGCGCGACGGCGCCGCGTTGGACGCCATCGTCGCCCAACATCGCCGCTTGACCCATCCCGAGGAAATGGGAAGGCTGTTCCGGGCGCTGGCGCTCGTGCCGCCCGGCGCGCCGTCGCCGCCAGGATTCGGCCCATGACGCTCGAGGTTCTGAGATCAGATCTGCTGGCGGGAGTCCGGCACGGCTTCTTCACGCGGCGGGGCGGCGCGTCCTCGGGCATATTCGCGGGACTGAACTGCGGCCCCGGCTCTTCCGACCAGGCCCAGGCGGTCGCCACCAACCGCGCGCGGGTCGCCGAGGCGATGGGCGTCGCGCCGGAGCGGCTCCTCTCGTTGAACCAGGTCCATTCCGCCGAGGTGGTGACCGTCGACGGCACGGGATGGACCGGGCGTCCGCGCGCCGACGCGGCCGTCACCCGCCATCGCGGCACGGCGCTCGGAATCCTCACCGCGGATTGCGCGCCGGTCCTGCTCGCGGACGCGCGGACCGGCGTGATCGGCGCCGCGCATGCCGGATGGCGCGGCGCGCTCGGCGGCGTCATCGAGGCGACGGTGGCGGCGATGGAGGCGGCGGGCGCAAGGCGCGACGCGATCCGCGCCGCCGTCGGCCCCGCCATCAGCCAGCGGAACTACGAGGTCGGTCCGGAGGTCCTGGAAGCCTTCCTCGCCGAGGAGTCGGGCTGGGACCGCTTCTTCGCCCCGGGGGCGGGCGACCGCCTGCTCTTCGACCTGCCCGGTCTCGTGCTCGCCCGCCTGCGGGGAGCGGGCGTCGAGGCGGAATGGGTCGGACGATGCACCTACGGCGATCCCGAGCGGTTCTATTCCTATCGCCGGACCACCCATGCGGGCGAGCCGGATTACGGCAGGCTCATCTCGGCGATCGCGCTCTGATCAGGCGCGGAGCCTGTCCTCGAACACGTCGAACGGCACGGACGGGTCATCCTTCGCGCACCGGATCACCAGGCTCGTCTTGACGCTCGCCACGTTGGGCGCCGAGGTCAGCTCTTCGGTCAGGAACCTCTGGAAGGTCGAGAGGTCGGGCGCCACGCATTTGAGGATGAAATCGATCTCGCCGTTGAGCATGTGGCACTCGCGCACCAGCGGCCAGCCCCGCGCCTTGGCCTCGAACCCGGAGAGATCGGCTTCGGCCTGGCTGTGAAGACCCACCATCGCGAAGACCTGGACCTCGAAGCCGAGCTCCCGCGCGTTGATGTCCGCGTGGTACCCTTGGATCAGCCCGGCCTCCTCCAGCGTCCTGACCCTCCGAAGGCAGGGCGGCGCCGAAATGCCGACGCGCCGGGACAGCTCGACGTTCGTCATGCGTCCGTCCGCCTGCAATTCGGCGAGGATCATCCGGTCGATCGGGTCGAGCTTCACATGGGCCATGATGGCGGAATTCCGTCTCTCGGGAAGACCATTCATTATGCGCCGGTCAGGCATAAAGCAATAATGTTTCGCGGATGCGTGGACGAAGCCGTGAATGGAATCGGGCCGAAACCGCGCCGGCCGCAGAGCCGGACGCGTCCGGCACCGCGGCCGACCGCCCTTTCGGAACCGGCGGCGGCGGGGTATACAGTCCCGAACCGACGCCGTCCCGAGGTCCAGAATTGTCCGAACAGCGCCACACCCGCCTTCTGATCATCGGCTCGGGCCCCGCCGGCTATACGGCCGGCGTCTACGGCGCGCGCGCGATGCTCGATCCGATCCTCGTCCAGGGGATCCAGCCGGGCGGCCAGCTCACCATCACCACCGAGGTCGAGAACTGGCCCGGCGACACCGAGGTCCAGGGCCCCGACCTCATGGTCCGCATGGAGGCGCACGCCAAGGCGACCGGCGTCGAGATCATCACCGATCACATCGCGAAGCTCGACCTCTCCGCGCGCCCGTTCACCGCGACCGGCGACGGTGGCGCGACCTACACCGCCGACGCGGTGATCCTCGCGACGGGGGCCCAGGCGAAATGGCTCGGCCTTCCGTCCGAGGAGAAGTTCAAGGGCTTCGGCGTCTCCGCCTGCGCGACCTGCGACGGGTTCTTCTATCGCGGCATGGAAGTCGTCGTGATCGGCGGTGGCAACTCCGCCGTCGAGGAGGCGCTGTTCCTCACCAACTTCGCCTCCAAGGTCACGCTCATCCACCGCCGCGACACGCTGCGCGCCGAGAAGATCCTTCAGGACCGTCTGTTCAAGAACCCGAAAATCGAGACGCTCTGGCACCACCAGCTCGACGAGGTCCTCGGCGACGAGACCCCGCTCGGCGTGACCGGCGTGCGGGTCGAGGACGTCCGCACCGGCGCGACGAGCGAAATCCCCTGCAAGGGCGTCTTCATCGCCATCGGCCACGCCCCGGCGTCCGAACTCGTGACCGGCCAGCTCGAGACCCATATGGGCGGCTATGTCGTGACCAGACCCGACAGCACCGCGACGGACATCCCGGGCGTCTTCGCCGCCGGTGACATCACGGACCACGTTTTCCGACAGGCCGTCACCTCCGCCGGCATGGGCTGCATGGCCGCGCTCGAAGCCGAGCGCTTCCTCGCCGCGCGGCAGGAGGCCGGAGAGCCCGAACCGGCCGTGGCCGAGATCACCGGACGCTGATCCGGCGCGGCGCGACACGGAGCATCGACAAGGCCCGGTTTCAGGGGCAGAACGGGGATCGCACTCCGGAGTCCCCGCCATTCCCGCCTCGGCCAGCCTCTCGTCCCCGATCCCCGCCTCGAACGCGCGCGGCATCGCCTTCATGGCGGGCGGCATGTTCCTCTTCGCGGCGGTCGACACCCAGGCGAAGCTGCTGACCGAGACCCTGCACCCGTTCCAGATCGTCTGGGCGCGGCAATCGGGCCTCCTCGCCGGCGTGATCGTCCTGCTCGCGATCAAGGGCTTCGGCGTCCTGCGCACCCGCAATCCGGGCTTCCAGATCGCGCGCGGACTGCTCGCCGCGACCTCGGCCACCATCTTCATCTTCGCGATCCGGCACGTCCCGCTCGCCGACGCCATCGCGGTCAGCTTCGTGGCGCCGTTCATCGTGACCGTGGTGGGGGCGGTGGCGCTGCGCGAACCCGTCGGCGCCCGCCGCTGGATCGCCGTGTCGATCGGGTTCGCGGGCACGCTGATCGTGCTCCGGCCCGGAACGGGCATGGTCCATCCCGCGATCCTGCTCGTCCTGGTGGCCGCGACCTGCTTCGCGCTGCGCCAGATCCTGTCGCGCGCCGTCGCCGGCACCGACCGGCTCGAGACGACCGTCGCCTACACCGCCATCGTGGCGAGCCTCACGCTGACCCTGCCGCTTCCTTTCGTCTGGCAATGGCCCGCCTCGGGAGCCGTGATCGCGCTCCTCCTCGGCGTCGCGACCCTCTCGGCGGCGGGCGAGGTGCTCGTGATCAAGGCGCTGGAGGAGGCCCAGGCCGTCGTCGTGGCGCCGGTGATGTACACCCTGATGATCTGGGGGACGATGTGGGGCTGGCTCGTCTTCGACCAGCTTCCCGACGCCTGGACCTGGACCGGCGCGCTCGTCATCATCGCGACGGGCGCCTACACGCTCCACCGCGAGCGGCTCGCCGACCGCGCCAGGGCGCGGCCGGTCGATCTGGTCAGTGGACGCTGACCGGAGAGAACTCGTTCTGCCGCGCGACGATGAACGCCTGCGCGCGGTCCGGAACCAGCGCCAGCACCTCGCCGTCCGACGAGTGGATCGCGTAGAGATGATCCACGCCCGGCGCGCGCGCCTGGACCGCCTTGGGCAGTTCGGCCGTCTTCACCGAACGCACGTAAACGATGCGGTTCTCGCCGTCATCGTCGTTGAAACTGGGAAAATCGGTCATGCTCCGCCTCCGTCTTTTCGTTTTCCGTTTATCGCGATGCTCCGCACCACGGCGTCGGGCCGCGCGCGTTTCAGATCGACATGCAGCAATCCGCTGTCGAGCGACGCGCCCGACACCTCGACGCCGTCCGCGAGAACGAAACTGCGTTCGAACCTCCGGCTGGCGATGCCCCGATGCAGGAACACGCGATCCTCGGCCTCCGCGGGCTGGCTGCCCCGCACGACCAGAGTGCTGTTCTCGATGCCGACGGACAGATCGCCCTCGGCGAAGCCCGCGACCGCGAGCGTGATGCGGTAGGCGCCGGCGCCCGTCTGTTCGATGTTCCAGGGAGGATAGCCGTCGGAGCCGCCCTTGGCGATCCGTTCGACCAGCCTGTCCAACTCCTCGAACCCCAACAGATTGGGGTGGGAGGCGAATGTGACTTTCGTCATGTGTCGAAGCCCTTCTCGAAGCGACTTGTCCCGCGGCCCCGTCCGGCGACCGCTGCGAACGAAATGGGGTCGCGGCGCGCGAAAAACAAGGGTCGCCGCCGCGCGCCCGGTCTATGCGGATCAATTCGCGCCGCGTATAAGCGGCTCACGTCATTGCGGGAATCGCATCTCATGAACCAGTCGGCCAGGATGTCGCGCGAGGAGGTGCTGCGGGTCGAACTCGAGCTTCTCCAGCGCGAGCATCGCGATCTCGACTTCGCCATCGAGGCGCTCGACGCGCAGGGCCGCGCCGACCCCCTCGCCGTCCGCCGTCTCAAGAAGAAGAAACTCCTGCTCAAGGACCGCATGACGCGGATCACCGACGAGATAGAGCCCGACATCATCGCCTGAGCGCGCGCGTTCCGCGCGACATCGCCTGAGCGCGCCTTGCGCGCGTGCCGCGCCCCGGTATAGTCACGCCCCCTGATCGGCAAGGAGTCCGCCAGCATGTCAGACCCGCTGATCGGAATCGTCATGGGCAGCCAGTCCGACCTCGATACGATGCGCGCGGCCGTCGACCTGCTCCTGGCGCTCGACGTGCCCCACGAGGTCCGCATCGTCTCGGCCCACCGCACCCCCGACCGCATGTTCGCCTATGCCGAAGGCGCCGTCGGTCGCGGGCTCAAGGCCATCATCGCCGGCGCCGGCGGCGCCGCGCATCTTCCGGGCATGCTCGCCTCGAAAACCCGCGTGCCCGTGCTCGGCGTGCCGGTCCGGTCAAAGGCCCTCTCGGGGCTCGATTCCCTGCTCTCGATCGTGCAGATGCCCAAGGGCGTGCCCGTGGCGACCTTCGCCATCGGCCCTTCCGGGGCCGCCAACGCCGCGCTCTTCGCGGCGGCGATGGTCGCGACCGGCGACGAAGCCCTCGCCGCCCGGCTCGACGCGTGGCGGGCCGCGCAGACCGCCGCCATCGCGGAGGTCCCGGATGGCTTCTGAGGCGCTGCCCTCCGGCTCCCGCATCGGCATTCTCGGCGGCGGCCAGCTCGGCCGGATGCTGGCGCTCGCCGCCGCGCGGCTCGGAATGCGCTGTCACGTCTACGAGCCGGCCGCCGACCCGTGCGCGGGCCAAGTGGTCGAACGCGTGACGCGCGCCGGCTACGACGACGTCGCCGCGCTTCGCGCCTTCGCGGCCTCCGTCGACGTCGTCACCTACGAGTTCGAGAACGTGCCGCTGGCCGCCATCGACGCCGTCGCGGAACGCGTCCCCGTCCGCCCCGGACGCCGCGCTCTGGAAACCGCGCAGGACCGCCTCGCCGAGAAGGACTTCCTCCGGGCGACGGGCCTCGACACGGCGCCCTACGCCTCCGTCGAGGATACGGACACGCTCGACGACGCCTTGGCGGAGATCGGCGCGCCCTCGATCCTCAAGACCCGCCGCCTCGGCTACGACGGCAAGGGCCAGGCGCGGATCATGGCGCCGCGCGACGCGCCGGCGGCCTGGGCCTCGATGGCCGGCGCCCCCTCGGTTCTCGAAGGCTTCGTCGATTTCGAGCGCGAGATCTCGGTGATCGCGGCGCGCGGCGGCGACGGCGCTGTCGTCGCCTTCGATCCGGGCGAGAACGTCCATCGCGACGGCATCCTGCACACCACGACGGTTCCGGCCGCGATCAGCGCCTCCACGGCCCAGGACGCCGTCCTGATCGCCGGCCGCGTCCTGAACGCGCTCGACTATGTCGGCGTGATCGGCGTCGAGCTTTTCGTCACGCGAACCGGCCTCGTCGTGAACGAGTTCGCTCCCCGCGTGCACAATTCCGGTCATTGGACCCAGGACGCCTGCCTGACGGACCAGTTCGAACAGCATGTCCGCGCCATCTGCGGCTGGCCGCTCGGCGACGGCGCGCGGCATTCCGACGCCGTGATGACCAACCTGCTCGGCGAGGACATCCTCGCCGCCGCTGACACGCGCCGGGCTGCCGTCCACGTCTACGGCAAGCCCGAACCCCGTCCGGGCCGCAAGATGGGCCACGTCACGCGGATCGCGCCGCGCGGCTGAGCCTCAGGCGTAGACGTTCTCGCGCCCGAAATGCCTCGTCAGCAGGTAATAGACCACCGCCCGGTACTTGTTGGTGTTGGACCGGCCGTAGACGTCGATCACCGACTGGATGCCGCCCATGAGCTCCGGACCGTCCGCCAGTCCGAGCTTGCCCATCAGGAACTTCGTCTTCACCGTCTCCAGCTCGGACGCGCTCGATCCCGCCACGGTGGAGGAATCCGCGTTGTAGATCGAAGGACCGCAGCCGATCGTGACCTTCGTCAACAGATCCATGTCCGGCGTGACGCCGCATTTCTCCTTCAGATCGCGCGCGTAGAGGGCGATCAGGTCATCGCGTTTGCTCATCGGTCTCTCCCCGTTCCGGCGTCCTCCACGGAGCCGTGAACGCGGAGCCTAGGGGCCGGCGGCCACGCGCGTCAACCGGACGCGAATCGCCTGACATTTTCAATGCGGCCAAGCCGACCGCGCAAGAGAACAAGCCGACAGCGCAAAAGAAAACGGGGAGCTTTCGCCCCCCGTTTCCGGTCTCTCGCGCCTTGGACGGGCGATCTTACATCATGCCGTCCATGCCGCCCATGCCGCCCATGCCGCCCATGCCGCCGCCGCCGCCCTGGCCCTTCGGCTCAGGCTTCTCGGCGATCATGGCCTCGGTGGTGATCAGCAGCGCCGCGACCGAGGCCGCGTCCTGCAGCGCGTGCCGCACGACCTTGGCCGGGTCGATCACGCCGAACTTGTACATGTCGCCGTACTCTTCGGTCTGGGCGTTGAAGCCGAACGACGGGTCGTCCAATTCCATGATCTTGCCCGCGACGACCGAACCGTCGACGCCGGCATTCTCGGCGATCTGACGCAGCGGCGACTGGAGCGCCTTGCGCACGATCGAGATGCCCGCGGTCTGGTCGGGGTTCTCTCCCTTCAGATCGATGAGCTTCTTGGAGGCCTGCACCAGAGCCACGCCGCCGCCGACGACGATGCCCTCCTGGACGGCCGCGCGGGTCGCGTTGAGCGCGTCGTCGACGCGGTCCTTGCGCTCCTTCACTTCCACTTCGGACGCGCCGCCGACGCGGATGATCGCCACGCCGCCCGCGAGCTTCGCGAGGCGCTCCTGGAGCTTCTCCTTGTCGTAGTCGGACGTCGTCTCTTCGATCTGACCGCGGATCTGGCCGACGCGGGCCTCGATCTCGGACTTCTCGCCATGACCGTCGACGATCGTGGTCTCGTCCTTGGTGATCGAGATCCGGCGGGCCTTGCCGAGCATGTCGATGCCGACATTCTCGAGCTTCATGCCCAGATCCTCGGAGATCACCTGGCCGCCGGTCAGGACGGCGATGTCCTGCAGCATGGCCTTGCGGCGATCGCCGAAGCCCGGCGCCTTGACGGCCGCGATCTTCAGACCGCCGCGCAGCTTGTTGACGACCAGCGTGGCCAGAGCCTCGCCGTCGACGTCTTCCGCGATGATCAGGAGCGGCTTGCCCGACTGGATGACGGTCTCGAGCAGCGGCACCATCGGCTGCAGCGACGAGAGCTTCTTCTCGTGCAGCAGGATCAGCGCGTCGTCGAGCTCGGCGATCATCTTGTCGGCGTTGGTGATGAAGTAGGGGCTGAGGTAGCCGCGGTCGAACTGCATGCCCTCGACGACCTCGGTCTCGGTCTCGAAGCCCTTGTTCTCCTCGACGGTGATGACGCCCTCGTTGCCGACCTTCTGCATCGCGTCGGCGATCTGCTGGCCGATCTCGGACTCGCCGTTGGCGGAGATGGTGCCGACCTGGGCGACTTCCGAGCTGCCCGAGACGGTGCGCGACTGCGCCTTGATGTCCTCGACGACGATGTGGACGGCCTGCTCGATGCCGCGCTTGAGGTCCATCGGGTTCATGCCGGCGGCGACCGACTTCATGCCCTCGCGGATGATCGAGGCGGCGAGAACGGTGGCGGTGGTGGTGCCGTCGCCGGCCTCGTCATTGGTGCGCGAAGCGACTTCGCGGACCATCTGCGCGCCCATGTTCTCGAACTTGTCCTCGAGCTCGATCTCCTTGGCGACGGTGACGCCGTCCTTGGTGATGCGCGGCGCGCCGAACGACTTGTCGATCACGACGTTGCGGCCCTTGGGACCGAGCGTCACCTTCACGGCGTCGGCCAGGATGTCGACGCCCTTGAGCATGCGGTTGCGCGCGTCGGTGTTGAACTTGACTTGTTTGGCAGCCATTTACGGGTGCTCCTTCAAATATCGTTGGTTGCGATCGGTCTCAGGCGGCTTTCGAGGCGGCGACGTCGCCGTCGATCACGCCGAGGATGTCGCTCTCTTTCATGATCAGAAGATCCTCGCCCTCGATCTTGACCTCGGTGCCCGACCACTTGCCGAACAGGATGCGGTCGCCGGCCTTGACGGAGGGCTCGATGAGCTCGCCGGAATCCTTGCGCGCGCCCGGTCCGACCGAGATGATCTCGCCCTCGGAGGGCTTCTCTTTCGCGGTGTCGGGAATGATCAGACCGCCCTTGGTCTTCTCTTCGCCCTCGATGCGGCGAACGAGCACGCGGTCGTGCAGCGGCGTGAATTTCATGAGATCGCTCCTTGCGTTTGCGTTCCGACCCTTGGCCGGGTCCGTGTTGCGTTTAGCACTCGCGATTGGAGAGTGCTAACAGACGCTCAGGTATTGACGGAGGGGTGGCGAGTCAAGAGCGTTCCCGCTCCGAAACCTGTGGATAACTCCGGGCGCTCGCGCGCTTTTGCCACCGCGCCCCACATCGTCTAATGCCGTGCGGAATTCAACCCCGGAGACCCGATGACCGAGATCATAGAATCGCTGGACGGCCACGCCGCCGGATACCGCGTCTGCTACTGCGACCTCTGGGGCTGCCTGCACGACGGCCGGGCCCCGTTCCCCGCCGCCGTCGCGGCGCTCGAGCGGTTCCGCGCCCGGGGCGGCCGCGTCGTCCTGCTCACCAACTCGCCCCGCCCCGAACGCGACGTCATCCGCCAGATCGACGGCATGGGCGTGCCGCGCTCCTGCTGGGATCTGGTCGTCTCCTCGGGCGACGCGGCCCAGGACGCGATGGCCGCCGGCATGGTCGGCCGACGCGTCTTCCACATCGGCCCCGAGCGCGACATGGGCTTTTTCGCGCGCGCCGACGGCACGCCGATCGACGTCGAACGCGTGCCGCTGGAGGAGGCCGAGGGCATCGTCTGCACCGGGCTCTTCGACGACCGGACCGAGACGCCCGCCGACTACCGCGCGACCATCCTCTACGGCAAGACCAAAGGCCTGAAGCTGCTCTGCGCCAATCCCGACGTCGTCGTCGACGTGGGCGACACGCGCGTCTGGTGCGCCGGGGCCATCGCGGCGGCGTATTCCGAGGCGGGCGGGACCAGCCTCTATTTCGGCAAGCCCCATCCGCCGATCTACGCGCTGGCCCGGACGCGCCTGGCCGCCGAACTCGACGTCGTGCCCGAGCATGACGAGATCCTCTGCATCGGCGACGGCATCCGGACCGACATCACCGGCGCGATGGGCGAGAATCTCGACGGGGTGTTCATCACAGGCGGCCTCGCGGCCGAGATCACCGGCACGTCTCCCGATGCCGGACCCGACCCCGACCGCCTCCGCGCGTTCCTCGCGGGCGCGAGCCTCGCGCCGAAATGGGCGATGGCCTATCTGCGCTGACCTTCCGCGGGGCGCCGCGCGAGGCGTCCCGTTTCGCCACGAGACGTCCTCCAAAGCGGAAACTTCCGGCCCTTCGTTCGGAGCGGTCATCCGTCGCGAGCGCGCCGGACCTCCGCTTCGGGCCCGGAGCAGACCATATCCCGGATTTGTGATACGCTCAGAGCATCGGAGGGATAAGCATGAGCGAAGACGCCAACTCATCGCAGCGCGCGTTCTGGAACTCCGATTTCGGAGCAAAATGGGTGACGTTCGCAGACGATCTCGAAAGGCTGCACGCGCCGATGAACGAACCGCTTCTGGATCGCGCCGGAATCTCGCCCGGCATGCGCGTTCTGGACATCGGATGCGGAAGCGGGTCCGTGGCGCGTCGGGCGGCCGAAGTGACGGGCACGAATGGCGGTGTGACCGCCGTTGATATTTCCGAGCTGTTGCTGGAGACGGCTCGACACACGAGGTCGGGCGACGATAGCGCACCGATCGACTACGTGCTCGCCGACGCGCAGACGCACGGGTTCGCCACCGCCGGGTTCGACCGCGTCGTGTCGCGGATGGGAGTGATGTTCTTCGCGGACCCGATCGCGGCCTTCGCCAACCTGCTGCGGGCGGCGAGGCCCGGCGCGGCGTTCGCCGCGCTTGTCTGGAGGCGTGGCGAGGCGAACCCGTGGTTCCAAATTCCGACGGAAGCGGCCATCCGGCATCTCGGCCCGGTCGACGCCGATCCCCACGCGCCGGGTCCGCTCGCCTTCGCGGACGTGGACCGCACCGTCGCCATTCTTCAGGCCGCCGGTTGGGAGGACGTGCGCGGCGATCCGCTGGAGGTGAGACTTGAAACCTCTGGGACCTCGGAGAACGCCGCGATGAGCATAGGGGCTCTGGGCCCCGCCGCCCGCATCATGGACGCCAAAGGCGCGACCCCGGCGCAGGCGGCGTCCATCGCGAAGGACATCGCTGACGGCTTTCGCCGCTTCGAAACCCCTCAGGGGCTTAGGGTTCCGGTCACGATGACGTTGCTGTCCGCGATTGCGCCCCGATAGCGTTCACAAAGGTCGTTTCGTATCACCGGTTCGGGATCTGAGGTTCCCGGAACGGCCGTTCGGTCCGCGCACCGGACGCCCACGCGCTGACCGGCGGGTGGCGGCTTCCGGAAAGAGGAGGCTTGCCGGACGGCAAGACGCGGCGCCCGATTCCCGGCCGGTCGTCGCCGCTTCGGCTTGCGGCCCGGCGATCCGCATTTCGCCGCCCTTGAATGCCGCGACCCCCTGCGCGATAGCTTCCGGACGAGAAACGAAGGACGCCGCGCGCGCGGCGACGGCGACGAATGCGGCGAATTTCCGATCACAGGGGTCTCGCGCCGTCCGACCGGGGCGCCGCCGCGGCCATCGGCAATTTCGACGGCGTGCATCTCGGCCATCAATCCGTGATCGCGCTCGCCCGCGCGGCGGCGGCCGAGATCGACGCGCCGCTCGGCGTCGTCACCTTCGAGCCGCATCCGCGCGCCTTCTTCGCGCCCGACGGTCCCGACTTCCGCCTGATGAACGCCGAGGCCCGCGCCCACCGGCTGGAAAAGCTCGGCGTCGAACGCCTCTACGAACTCCCCTTCGACGCCGCGCTCGCCGCGCTCGACGCCGAGACGTTCCTGCGCGAGGTCGTCTCGGAGGGCCTCGGCATCCGGCACCTCGTCGCCGGAGCCGATTTCCGCTTCGGCAAGGGCAGGGGCGGCGACGCCGGACTGCTGCGCCGCCTCGGGCCGGAGCTGGGTTTCGGCGTGACCGTCGCGCCCCTCGTCACCGACGCGGCGGGCGACTACTCCTCGACGGCGATCCGCGAGGCGCTGACGGAAGGCCGGCCCGAGGACGCCGCCCGGATGCTCGGCCACTGGCACCGCGTCGAGGGCGAGGTGCTCCACGGCGACAGACGCGGCCGCGATCTCGGCTTCCCCACCGCGAACCTCTCGCTTGATGGCCTGCACCCGCCCCGCTTCGGCGTCTACGCGGTCCTCGTCGACGTGCTCGACGGCCCGCACCGGGGCCGCCATCAAGGGCGCCGCCTCCATCGGCGCGCGCCCCACCTTCGGCGTCAACGTCCCCAATCTCGAAGTCCACCTGCTCGACTTCGACGGAGATCTCTACGGCGCCGGGATCTCGGTCGCGCTCGTCGCCTTCCAGCGCCCCGAGCTCAAATTCGACGGCGTCGAGGCTCTGATCGCCCGCATGGCCGAGGACGTCGCCGAGACCCGCGCGCGCCTCGCGGCGCTCGGAGGATCCTGACCATGCGCATCATCATCCACGGCGTCGGCGCCATCGGCGGCACGGTCGCCGCGGCGCTCCACCTCGCCGGAACCGAGACCCTCGGCATCGCCCGCGGCGCGCAGCTCGAGGCCATCCGCGAGAACGGCCTGACCCTGCGCACGCCCGATGACGTCGTCACCGCCCGCCTGCCCTGCGTCGCGCATCCCTCGGAGATCACGTTCCGCCCCGACGACGCGGTGCTCCTGACCATGAAAACCCAGGACACCGTTTCCGCCCTCGACGCCCTCCGAGACGCCGGCCTGCGCGACCAGCCGGTGTTCTGCGTCCAGAACGGCGTGGCCAACGAACGCTTCGCGCTCCGCCGCTTCCCGAACGTTCACGGCGTCACCGTCATGATGCCCGCCACCTTCCTGACCCCCGGCGAGGTCGCCTGCTTCTCGACCCCCCGCCACGGCATGTTCGACATCGGCCGCTACCCGCGCGGCTCCGACGCCGCGGACGCGGATCTCGCCGACGCGCTCGATGCCGCCGGGATCGCCGCGTTCGTCACGCCGGACGTGATGGAGAGCAAATACGGCAAGCTCGTCCTCAACCTCGGCAACGTCATCGAGGCCGCCGTCGGACGCGGCCCGGACACCGCCCGGGTGAAGGACCTTCTCGCCGCCGAGGCGAAAGCCGCGCTCGCCGCCGCCGGCATCCCCTGGCGCGACGTCGGCGCGGAAGACCCCCGCCGCGACGAGCTCATGCGCCAGATGCCCGTCGAGGGCGCCGAGCGCACCGGCGGCTCCTCCACCCAGAGCCTCGCGCGCGGGACGGGCTCCATCGAGACCGACTGGCTCAACGGCGAGATCGTCCTTCTCGGCCGCCTCCACGGCGTCCCGACCCCCGCCAACGCCTATTGCGTGGCCCTCGGCGCCCGTCTGGTGCGCGAGCGACGGCCCCCAGGCTCCGTCCCGCTGGCCGAGATCGAATCGGCGCTTTCGATTCCCGCATGAATCCATGATCACGACCGACCGGCTCCTGCTGCGCGGATGGCTCCCCCGCGACCGCGCGCCCTTCGCCGCGATGAACGCCGACCCGCAGGTGATGGACTTTCCCCGCCCGCTCAGCCGCGCGGAAAGCGATGCCGAGATCGATGACTTCGCCGCCCGATGGCGCGCGGACGGCTTCTGCTTCGCCGCGATCGAGCGCCGCCACGACGGCGCGCTCATCGGCATGGCCGGCCTCGCCCGCTGCGACCTCGGCGGGCGTCCCGCGCCCCGCGTCGAGATCGGCTGGCGGCTCGCGCGCGCACATTGGGGCCAAGGCTACGCCACCGAAGCCGGCCGCGCCTGGCTCGACCACGGGTTCACGGTTCTCGGCCTCGAGGAGATCGTCGCCTTCACCGACACCGGCCACCACCGCTCCCGCGCCGTCATGGACCGCCTCGGCATGACCCGCGACCCCGCCCGCGATTTCGCCCATCCGGACGTCCCGCCCGACCATCCCCTGAGCGCGCACGTCCTCTACGCAGCCCGGGCGCCGGCCGGCGGGAATCGCCCTTCCGCCAACCCCGCTTTCCCGCCATAACCGCGCGCATGACCGACGACCCCATCTCCCGCGACGGCCTGCGCCCCGAATTCTGGCGGCGCTTCGCGCTCGACGACCTGACGCGCCCCGAATGGGAGGCGCTCTGCGACGGCTGCGCCAAATGCTGTCTGATCAAGCTCGAGGACGAGGATACCGGCCGCGTCGCCTATACCGACGTCGCCTGCCGCCTGCTCGACCGCGGCACCTGCCGCTGCGGAAATTACGCGCTCCGCCGACAGCTGGTGAAGGGCTGCGTCGTGCTCACCCGCGACAACATCGACGAGGTGGTCGAGTGGCTCCCCGCCACCTGCGCCTACCGCCTGATCCACGACGGAGGCGACCTGGAGCCCTGGCACCCGCTGATCTCCGGCGACCCCGACAGCGTCCACCGCGCCGGGATCTCCATGCGTGGCCGCATGAAAGCCGAGTACGACGTCGACGAGGACGATCTCGAAGACCACGTCATCGACGAGGACATCGCATGAACTTCACCTCCGACAACGCGGCGCCCGCGCATCCCGCGATCATGGAGGCGCTGGCCCGCGCCAATGCGGGCTTCGCCGCCTCCTACGGCGCCGACGCGATCATGGAGCGCGTGACCGCCCGCATCCGCGACATCTTCGAAGCGCCGGACGCCGCCGTGCATCTCGTCGCCACGGGCACGGCGGCCAACGCGCTGGCGCTCGCCTGCCTCTGCCCGCCCTGGGCCACGATCTTCTGCCACCGCAAATCCCATATCGAGGAGGACGAGGGCGGCGCTCCCGAATTCTTCACCGCCGGCGCCAAGCTCACCCTCGTCGACGGCCCCGACGCGCGCATCGACCCGGACCGCCTCGACGCCGCGATGGCCCACGCCAACCGTCTCGGCGTCCACAACATCCAGCGCGGCGCGCTCTCGATCACCAACGTCACCGAGGCCGGATCGGTCTACAATCCCGACGAGGTCGCCCGCCTCTCCGACATCGCGAAACGCTGGGGCGTCCCCGTCCACATGGACGGCGCCCGCTTCGCCAACGCGCTCGCCGCCACCGGCGCCAGCCCCGCCGAGATGACCTGGAAGGCCGGCGTCGACGCGCTCAGCTTCGGCGGCACCAAGAACGGCCTGCTTGGCGTCGAGGCCGTCATCCTCTTCGACCCCGACCGCTCCTGGGAGTTCCAGCTCCGCCGCAAACGCGGCGGGCACCTCTTCTCCAAGCACCGCTACCTCTCCGCCCAGATGGACGCATACCTCGCCGACGGCCTCTGGATGGCCCTCGCCCGCGCCGCGAACGCCCGCGCCGCAGAGCTCTCGCGCGGCTTGACCGCCGCCGGCGCCCGCATGCTGCATCCCGCCGACGCCAACATGATGTTCGCCGAATGGCCCCGCGCCGGCCACCGCGCCCTGCGCGAAGCCGGCGCGAAATACTACTTCTGGCCCGGCGACCACAGCCTCGACGGCCCGGCCGACGAACCCCTCGCCGCCCGCCTCGTCTGCTCCTGGTGCACCACCGAGACCGAGATCACCGACTTCCTCGCCGCGCTCGAAGCGTCCCGCGCCTCTGCGGATTGACCGTCACAGCCACGCCAGCGTCGCCGCCGCCAGCGCCAAGTATCGCCCGCCCTTCGCGATCGTCACCAGGACCAGGAACGGCCCCAGCGGCTCGCGCATCAGCCCCGCCGCGACCGTCAGCGGATCGCCCACCACCGGCAGCCAGCTCCCGAGCAGAGACCAGCGCCCGTAGCGCCGGTACCAGACCCGCGCCCGCGCGAGCTGCCGCCCCGAGACCGGAAACCACCGCCGGTCCCGGTACCGCAGCAGGAACCGCCCCAGATACCAGTTGACCACCGACCCCAGTACGTTCCCGACCGTCGCCACCAGGATCAGCGCCGCAGCCGGATGCTTGCCCGCCACCAGCAGCCCCACCAGAACCGCCTCAGACTGCATCGGCAGCACCGTCGCCGCGATCAGCGCCGCCAGGAACAGACCCGCGTAGGCGATCACTTCGGCGATCTCACCCCGGCGACCGCGCCGGCCCGTCCTTGTGTGGCGCGAGCGCGGCCCAGAAGACCGAATGCGCCGGCGTCGGGACGCCGAGCTCCCGTCCCAGCTGGTGGATCCGGCCCGACAGCCATTCCAGCTCCGTCGGCTTGCCGGCCAGGATGTCGACCAGCAGCGACGACGACTGGGCGGCCGGCTGTTTGGCGTAAAGCGCGATGGCGTTCGACGCGTGATCGGCGTCGAGCGCCACGCCCCTCGCCTCCGCCACGGCGACCGCCTCGTCGAGCGCGGTTCTCAGAAGCCCCGTCGCCTCCTCCGACGCGAACACGCCGCCGAGCGCCAGCCGCGTGATCGACGTGACCCCGGAGATCGAGGCCTGCGCGGTGAACTTGCCCCAGACGATCTTGTCGGAATCGTCCACGCGCGTCACGTCGAGTGCGACCGCGCCGTCGATCGCGTCGAAAAACCCGGCCATGGTCCGGTCTCCATCCAGCCGGTCGACCATCATCTGATGCTTGCCGCCGGGCGTCATGATCACGCCCGGCTCCTTGAGATAGGCCGCCAGATAGATCACGCCCTGCGCGATGACCGCCGGATCGACATGCCGGCCGATCATCGGTTTCGCGTCGATGCCGTTCTGCAGGGTGACGACCCGGGTCTCCGCCGTCAGAAGCCGCGGGATCTCCCGCGCGACCGCCTCGAGATCCGGCATCTTCACGGCGACCAGAACCACGTCGACCGGCCCGACGCCCGCGATCTCCTCCGTCGCCTTCACGTCGTCCAGACGCGCGTCCCCGAGCGGGCTCTCGATCCTCAGACCGCGCTTCCTCATCGCGGCCAAGTGACCGCCCCGCGCGACCAGCGTGACGTCGTGGCCCGCCTCCGCCAACCGCCCGCCGACATATCCGCCGATGCCCCCGGCGCCGAGAACGGCGATCCTCATGATGATTTCCTTTGGCTCAAGAATGGCTCGAAGCGTCTTCCGATCCGCCGACGATGCGACGAAGCTCACGAAGGATGACAGACGTTTCTGATCTGGCGGCGGTCTCGGCGCGCCGCGCCGCCCGCCGCGACACACCTTTCCACGCGGTTAACGCAATTCTATTTCTTGTTTTAGAACAGGATCTTGACGAAAACGACACGCGTGTCGCGGACGGCGATCGCGGCTCGGATCGCCCCCGTCGCATCGCTCGCCACCCGGCGAACCCGGTCGATCCGGCATCAGGTTTCCGCCTCCGCGAGAAACGACCGGACCTCATTCATCATGCGCGTCCAACTCTCCTCCTGCGGCAGCGGCACGTGGTTCCGGCTGTCCAGCGAGACGTACCGCGCGTCGGGGATCCCGCTCGCCAGCAGGCGGCCCTGCCGGACCGGCTGCACCGCGTCGGCCTCCGCGTGGATGACCAGCGTCGGCGCGCGGACCGAAGCCAGGTCATCCCTCACGTCGAACCGGTCGACGATCCGCCTCAGCCGCGCCGCGTTTACCGACGATACGGTCGCGGTCTGCATCCTGACGAAGCCCTCCATCTGCTCCGGCGTGGCGTCCGGCAGGAACAGCGACGAGAACGCCCTGACGAACGGGCTGTCCGCCTTTCCCCATCCCGCCCTGATCAGCCCCAGCATCGTCTCCTCGTCGATATCCTGCGGCGAAGGATCTCGGACCGCGCGCCCCTCCGCGTAGCCGCCGTAGAGGATCAGCGCGCCGACACGCTCGGGGCGCCGCGCTGCGAAGCGGATCGCCACAGGCGCGGACTGCGACGCCGCGAAGATCGGAAACCGGTCGAGACCGGCCGCGTCCGCGACCGCCTCCAGATCGTCGGCGAACGCGTCGAGATCGGCGAGGTCGAGATCGCGGGACGAGAGGCCGGTGCCCCGCTGGTCGTAGCGGTAAAGCGTGTGATCCCGTCCCAGAGCCTCGATCAGCGGCCTCCAGACCGAACTCCGCCAGTCGAGTTCCAGGTGGCTCA
This sequence comes from uncultured Alphaproteobacteria bacterium, assembly GCA_963798765.1. Lineage (GTDB taxonomy): Bacteria > Pseudomonadota > Alphaproteobacteria > Rhodobacterales > Rhodobacteraceae > Amaricoccus. The sequence continues at coordinate 121,511 of CAWCUP010000028.1, forward strand.
GCCAATGCCCCGCCCTGACGAGGGGCGGCCCCTCGCCGCTCCGCGCGAAGGCGATCCGCGCGCCGTGCGTCGAGCGCGCGAAGCGGATCGTCTGCCTGCCGGCGGGATCGGCCGCGGCCGTCCCGATCTCCGGCGCCGCGACCTCGCTCACCTCGGCGACCATCCGGAAGCCGCGGCCGTGGACCGTCGCGATGGTCGCCTGCGCCCGCCCGTCGTCCCCGACGGCCTTCCGCGCCGCGTTCACGCGGGCGCTGATCGTCGCGTCCGAGACGTTCAGGCCGCGCCACACCCGTTCGACCAGCGCGTCCTTCGTCACCAGCCGCCCCCGCTCCTCCGCGAGCGCCAGCAGCAGCTCGAACACCTGGGGCTCGACATGGACGGCCACCCCGTCCCGGATCAGAAGGCCCCGTTCCGGATCGATCAGACAGGTCGCGAACCGGTATGCCATGACCCCATTCAACCGCGTTCCGGCCTTCGGGCAAGGATTCTTCCCCCACGCCGCGGGAGCCGGTCGAATGACAAGGAATTCTTAAGGCCGTCTTCAAGCTTGAGCGCGCGATCCGGGCTCTCATGGGTCGAGGCACCGGAGGAGACGCCAATGCGACCGCTCGAGACACCTCGGATCGACCGTCACCCGGACGGCGCGATCGACCCGTCCCGCCACATGGAGACCGCGCGCCGGCAGCGCTCGCGACAGGCGCGCGGAATGGCGAAACGGCTGTTCTCCGAACGCCGCCTCCTCCCGCTCCTGACCCGCGCGCTCAACCCGTTCAGGATCTGACGCATCCGAACGCCGGCCGTCGGATATCGGCTGTGCCGTCTCGGTTACCCAGCGGTTAACGCCGCGCTCAAGATCTTTCATAATCAACTACTTGGCCAAGTGGCCACGCGTGGCCACCTGTGACGAAACCGCGCCTCGGCCCTGTCCCGCCGGATGCGCGTGGAAACGCCCCAGCCGGTCCCGCCCCCGGAGCGGCTCGTCCCCGACGACGCGGCTCGGCGACCGGAAGCACCGCGGCGAAGCGCCTCGTGGGTGTAGCGCTTCGGCGTCCCGGCAGCCGCCGGACCGAAGGCGACGCGACGGTTTCCGGCCTACCGGACGATGCCGATGTCGGCCATGTCCCTGTCCAGCGGACCGCTCAGATCCTCGATCGAATCGTAGAGCAGCTCGAGGACGTAATAGGGATTGTGGGCGAAGTTTCCGGGGTCGGCCGTCACGAGCTTCCAGTTATAGGCGGTGCGCAGGCTGCGGGGCGTCCAGGAGTTGTAGGCGACCGTCTTTCCGTCCACCTCGTCGATCACGCCGTCGCCGTTCGCGTCCGCGAAGAAGTACGGATAGCGCGAGCCGTCATAGACCATCGGTGCGTCGACCACGTCCGAAGCGTAGGAACGGATCATGTCGAGAAGCAGGGCGGCGTTGGCCTGGATGTCGGAGCGGATGCCCGCCGAGGTGTCGCCACTCCCGTCATAGCTCTGGCGCGTGATCCGGATGTCCTGCGGCTTGTCGGCCTGGTGGCATGTCAGGCAGGGCTCGAACGCGACTTCGAGCGTGTGGGGCTGGTGGCAGGAATTGCAGGTCGAGACCGGACGCGCGTGGAAGAACCGTCCCGAATACTCGCGTCCGTCGTACTGGTAGCCCGAGCCGCCGTAGCCGCCGAGCCACGTCGCGGCCGCGGTGGCGTAGTGCGGATTGAGGAAACGCAGTTCGGCGTTCGCCGCGTCGGGATCCTGCCCCGCGGTCGCCGCCTCCACGTTCACCCCGGCCGTCCGGCCCTGATGGCAGGTCATGCACGACGCCTCGACGCCCTGGACGGGGTGCATCAGCCCGCTCGGGAACTTCACTTCGGTGATCTCGGCGAGCCCGACGTTGTGACAGGTGCCGCAATCGACCACTCCTCCGACGTCGATCGGAGCCTCGACGACGCCGGGCTCGCTTCCGTCGAGCCCGTGATAGGCCCGGAACCCTTCCCCGGAATGGCATACGGCGCAGGCCGGTTCGATCTCCGCGTCCTCGTCCCAGTGCCGGAACGCCTCGGCGGCGGCGTCCGCATGCGCGGAGCGGAACCAGTCCGAGATCGCCTCGCTGTTCTTCACCTCGATATCGGCGGGATTGAACGGGCCGGATTTCGGCAGCGCGAAGGGGATCTCGACCGCGTCTTCCGCCGGCGCCGCGTCCGTGCCCTGGCCGATGGCCGGACCGCCGGCGTACAGGATGCCGACCATGAGGGCCGTGGCGAATGAGGCGAGGCTTGGGGTCCGCATCGGTGCAACTCCGGATTTGATGGCGATCTGCACTTCCATACAATCACATTCGTGATACGACTTCACCAGAAAACTCGGAAACTTCCGACATGCGCCGGGACCGGACACGGATCGGGCGGGAGAAAGAGAGTGTGGATGCTCGGTTTCGGCGCAGGTCTGACGCCACGTTTCGCCTCGCCGCCACCGGAGACGCCGGAGCCCGAGCCCGCGTTCACGGACGAGGCGGGCGTCCGCACCCCGGCCGGCGACGCGCTCAGGGTCACCCCGCTCGTCGAGGAGGGCGCGCCCGTGGCCGAGGGCGCCGCGGTGGCGTGCCTGCGCGATTCGCCCGGAGTGAGGTTCGTCGCGCCCATGCCGGGACGCGTCGCCAGGATCTCGCTCCAGCCCGGGCGGAGGCTCTCGGAGATCGTGCTCTTCCGCGAGGCGGGCGGCGACATCGAACGGCACGACGTCGCCGATGCCGGGAGCGAAGCCGGTCTTCGGCGTCTGATGCAGGTCGCGGGCGTCTGGCCGTGGCTGCGGCGCCGTCCCTTCGGCGGCATGCCCTCCGATTCGGAACGGCCGGCCGCGATTATGGTCATGGCGGTCGACACCCGGCCGATGGCGCCCGATCCGCGCCGCGCGATCGAGGGCCGGGAGGAGGGGTTCTCTCGCGGCCTCGCGGCGCTTGCGCGACTCACCGAAGGGCCGGTCCTCGTCTGCCTGCGGCCCGGCCCGGCGCTCTTCGAGGCCGGCATCGGCGATGGGCGGGTGCGCGCGGTCGATTGCGGTCCACGGCACCCGCAGGGCTCGGCCGGCATCCGGATCCACGGGCTCGCGCCCGCGGGACTCGACGCGGCGATCTGGGACATCCACGCGGAGGACGTCGCGGCGCTGGGCGAGCTGATCGGAACCGGCGCGCTGCCGATGCGCCGCCTCGTGAGCGTCGGCGGCGGAGCCCTGCGGTCGGGTCGGCTGGCATACGCGCAGCCGGGCGCCGATCTGCGCGAGCTCACGCGGCGCGTGGCGCTTCCGGGGCCTCATCGGCTCCTGTCCGGCTCGCCGCTCGACGGCCATCCCGCCCACTGGCTCGCCCCGCGTCACCGGCAGGTGACGGCGCTGCCGGAACCGCGCGGCGGCGACCGGCCGCATTGGCTCGTGACGGCGCTGACCCGATCGGCCCGGCCGAAGCCGGTCATCCCGACCAGCGCGCTGAGCCAGGCCTTGGGCGCCGCGCTGCCGGCCGCGTCCTTCGTGCGGGCTCTGGGCGCCGGCGACGACGAGACGGCGATGAGGCTCGGGGTTCTGTCGATCCTCGAGGAGGACGTGGCGCTGGCCGATTACGTGCTGGGCGGGGAGGCGCGGCTGAAGGCGCAGCTCCGCGGAATGCTCGACCGCATCCGGACCGAGTTCGCCGCGTGACCCGCGGTCTCTGGGATCGCGAGACCGTCGCGCTGATGCTGCTCGCCGCCTGCCTGCCGCTCGCGCTGTTCTGGACGTGGTTCGGCGGCGCGGACGCGGTGGCGCGCTTCGGTCTCGCCGCGCTGGTGCTCCTGATCTGGAATCTCGTCTTCCTTCTGGCCCGCGCGCAGGCGCCCTCGCTCGCGGCGCTCGTCACCGCGCTCGCCATAGCGATGCTCGCTCCCGAGGGACTCGGCGTCTTCAGACTGGTGCTCGGTATCAGCTTCGGCGTGGTGATGGGCGAGCTCGTCTTCGGCGGATGGGGCCGGAACGTGGTGAACCCGGCGACCGTCGCGCTGTCCTTCCTCGGCTTCGGGTTCCCGGCGTTTCCATGGCCCGAATTCGTCGCGCCGGTCGCCTGGGCGGCGATCCCCGCCGCGCTGATCGGCGTCGCGACCGGGACGATGCCCGCCGCCGTCATTTCCGGTGCCGCGCTCGTCGCGGCGGGAGCGTCATGGGCCGGGCTGCTTCCCGAGCCGGTCCTGTCGGCCGCCGCGATCGCGCTGGTTCTGTTGGTGGCCGATCCGGTGACGAGCGCGACGACGAGCCTCGGCCGGTGGCTGAACGGCGCGCTCTACGCGGGCCTCGTGACGCTTTTCGCCCACGGTTGGAACGGCGCGGCGCCGGTCCAGATCGCCGTCGCGGCGGCGCTGCTGACCTCGCTCGCGGCCCCGCTGCTGGACGAGGCGGCGCTGCAGCTCTGGTACGTAAGACGCAGGATACGCCATGGCCGGACCTGACCTGAACCCGTGGCGACGCTTTCTCGCGCTGCCGAACGAGAGCCGGGGCAAGACCGTCGCGGTGGCGTTCCTGGTCTCGGCGGTCTGCGCCGTCCTGGTCAGCACCGCCACGGTCATGCTCCGCCCGATCCAGGCCGCGAACCGCGCCGCGGAGGAGCAGGTCCGGATCGCGCGGCTCGTCGAGGGCATTCCCGGGATGTCCGACCTGCTCGAAAGGTCGGGCGGAACGCTGGCGACGGTGGTGATCGATCTTGAGGCCGGCCGCGCAGCGGCGGATGTCTCGCCGGAGACGCTCGACGCCGCCCTCTCCGATCCGGCGAACTGGACCGCGCTGGATGCCGCAAGCGACCCCGCCGGCCTCGGACAGCGGCCCGACTACGCGCAGGTGTTTCTGCTGCGCGACGACGCCGGGATCTCGCTCGCGCTCCTGCCGTTGACCGGGCAGGGCTACGGCGGCCGCATCGACGCGATCCTCGCGCTTCAGGGCGACATGAACACCGTCGCCGGCATCGCCGTCACGGGACATTCCGAGACGCCGGGCCTCGGCGGACGGATCGAGGAGCAGTCGTGGCAGGCGGGCTTTCCGGGCACCGAGATCCGGGACGCCGACGGCGAGATCCGCTTCAACGTCGCCCGGGGCCAGTCCTCGAGCGTCTACGAGGTCGACGGGATCACCGGAGCCACGCGAACCGGCGCCGGCGTGACCCGGATGGTCCGGTTCTGGCTCGGACCGGACGGTTACGGCCCGTTCCTGCGCGCCGTCCAGCGCGGGGAGTTCTGACGGATGTCCGCGCGCATGGACTTCTGGGCGACGCTGACCGATCCGCTGGTTCGGCAGAACCCGGTGACCCTGCAGATCCTGGGGATCTGCTCCGCGCTCGCGGTCACGACGACTCTCGCCACCGCTCTGACGATGTCGGTCTCCCTCACGATCGTGCTGACGCTCGCGGCGGGGGTGATCAGCGTCATCCGGAGGCACATACCGAACACGATCCGGCTGATCGTGCAGATCGTGATCGTCGCCTCGCTGGTGATCGTCATCGACCAGATCCTGCAGGCGTATTTCGCCGAGATCAGCCGCGCGCTTTCGGTCTATGTCGGTCTGATCACCACGAACTGCCTCGTCCTCGGCCGGACCGAGGCCTTCGCGCGTCATAATTCTCCGATTCCGGCGATGACGGACGCGTTCGGCAACGGACTGGGCTATTCGCTCGTGCTGGTCGTGATCGGCGCCATCCGCGAGCTGTTCGGCAAGGGCGAACTGCTCGGCATGAATGTGCTGCCGCTGGCCGGCGAGGGGGGGTGGTACACGCCGCTTAGCCTCATGCTGCTGGCGCCGTCCGCGTTCTTCCTTCTCGGCGGGCTGGTCTGGGCGGTGCGGTCCGTCCGGATCGAACAGGCCGAAGCGCCGGAGCACGTTCCGCCCGTCCGGCCGGAGCCGGCGGAATGAGCGAGGCCTGGTCCTTCTTCCTGTTCGCGGCCTTCGTCGACAACATGCCGCTGACGCTGTTTCTCGGGCTCTGCACGTTTCTCGCGCTCTCGCGGCGCCCCGAAAGCGCCGTCGGTCTCGGGATCGCGCTCATCGGCGTGCTGGGCGTGACGGTCCCGCTCAACCACCTGCTCTACCGAAGCCTGCTCGCGCCGGGCGCGCTGGAATGGGCGGGTCTGCCCGAACTCGATCTATCCTATCTGTCGCTCATCGCCTTCATCGGCGTCATCGCCGCGACGGTGCAGTTGCTCGAGATGATCCTCGACCGGTTCTTTCCGACCATCTATGCCGCGTTCGGGGTTTTCCTGCCGCTTCTCACCGTGCAGTGCGCCATCCTCGCGGGCTCCCTCTTCATGGTCGAGCGCAGCTACACGCTCGGACAGTCGGTGATCTTCGGCCTTGGAAGCGGCACGGGGTTCGCCGTCGCGGTGGTCATGCTGAGCGCCCTGCGCACGCGCCTCGCCTACGCCGACCTGCCGGCGGGGCTGCGGGGGTTGGGGATCTCCTTCGTCCTCGCGGGACTGATGTCGCTCGGCTTCGCCTCCTTCGCGCAGATGGTGGCGGCGCAATGACCGAGATCGCTCTGGGCAGTCTGATCATCGTGCTCCTCGTGATGGGCCTCGCCGCCGGGCTGCTCGCCGTGCGCAGGCGCTTGATCCCAGCGGCGGTCTCGACGTCACGGTGAACGGGGCGCTGCATCTCGTCGCCCGGCGCGGCGACAGGCTGCTCGGCGTCCTGCACGGGGCCGGTATCGGGATCCCGGCGGCCTGCGGAGGGTCCGGCACCTGCGGTCTCTGCCGCGTGACCGTGACCGGCGCGGGCGCGGGCGAGCCGCAGGGGACAGAGCGCGGCGTGCTCTCGCCGCGGGACCGGCGCGCCCATGTCCGCCTCGCGTGTCAGACCAACCTGCGCGGCGACTGCGATGTGCGGGTGCCGGAAGACATGATCAGCGCCGGCGCCGGATTCGCGTGCACGGTGCGGTCCACGCGGATGCTCGCGCCGCTCATCCGCGAGATCGTCCTCGATCTTCCCGAGGACCGGCCCGTGGACTTCAAGGCAGGGGATTTCCTGCAGGTGACCGCTCCGGCCTTCCGTCTCGACTTCGCGACGCTCGACCTTCCGCCCCGGTTCCGCGACGCCTGGGACATCGCCGGATGGCGCGAACTGAGCGCCGCCTCCGACTCCGAGGTGACCCGCGCCTATTCGATGGCGAACCGACCGGAGGACGCCGGTTCTGCCGTCTTCAACATCCGTCTCGCCGTGCCGCCCGCCGGCCGCGAGCGCGAGATCCCGCCGGGCATGGTCTCGTCCTGGCTCTTCGCGCTCGAGCCCGGCGACAGCGTCACCGTTTCCGGGCCTTTCGGCGACTTCCACGTGCAACCCACCGACCGCGAGATGGTCTATGTCGGCGGCGGCGTCGGCATGGCGCCGCTCCGGGCGATGATCCATCAGGAACTTGGCCGCGGGACCACCCGTCGCATCCGCTACTTCTACGGGGCGCGCTCGGCCGCCGACCTGTTCTACATCGAAGAATTCGACGCGCTCGCCTCGGCGCATCCGAATTTCACCTGGACCCCCGCGCTGTCCGATCCCGCCCCGGGCGACCGCTGGACCGGGGCGACGGGGTTCATCCACGAGGCGCTGAGGGCGGAACTGGCCGGTCATCCCGCGCCCGAGGAATGCGAATACTACCTTTGCGGTCCGCCGGTGATGATCTCGGCGGTCCTCGGCACGCTCGAGCGGCTCGGGGTCGAGCCCCGGTCGATCTTCTATGACGATTTCGGAGCCTGAACCATGATCCAGAACCCGTATCGACCGTCGCGCAGATCCGTGCTCGGCATGTTCGGCGCGGCGCTGCTGTCGCCGGTCCAGGTCCGCGCGGCCGGACTGGAGGTCGCCTCGGGGACGGCCTTCGGAACGACGTGGCAGATCGTCGGCGCCTCGGGGTCCGGACTCGAAGCCCTCCGGCCCGAAGTCGTTTCGCTCTTCGCTTCGATCGACGCCCGGATGTCGCCGTGGCGACCCGACAGCGCGCTGAGCCGCATCAATTCCGGACAGGCGGGCCGGCAGGAGGTCGACGACGAGTTCGTTTTCGTCGCGGGGCGCGCTCTCGATGTGGCGCGGGACAGCGGCGGCGCGTTCGATCCGACCGTGGGTCCCATCGTCGCCCGGTGGGGGTTCGGCCCGATCGCCGGCGGTGAAATCCCGAACTGGCGCGGGATAGAGGTCGGCGCCGGAATGGTCGGAAAGGATCGTGACGATCTGACGCTGGACCTGTGCGGCATCGCGAAGGGCCGGGCGGTGGACCAGGCTCTCGATCTCGCGTCGGCGGCGGGGTTCGACGACCTGCTCTTCGACGTCGGCGGAGAACTTCGGGCGCTCGGCCGGCATCCGTCGGGACGGGTCTGGCGCGTCGCGGTCGAGGGGGCCGGGCCGGACGTTCCGGCGGCGCTCCGACTTCCGCCGGGGCGGGCGGTGGCGACCTCAGGAATGGCCGCCCAGAGCTACACCCTCGGCGGCCATACCTACGGCCACATCATCGACGCCGCCGCGCGCGCTCCGGCGGACCGGGGCCTGCGATCGGTCTCCGTCGTCGCGGACGACGCCATGACCGCCGACGCCTGGGCCACCGCGTTGTTCGCGGCCGGGCCCGCCGCCGGCGGGCGCCTCGCGCGAGACAGAGGGATCGCCGCGTATTTCCTTCTCGGAAACGGAGCGGAGCCTCGGCATTTCGGGACCGGCGATTTCGAGACGCTGCTGCTTCGAGAGGATAGCCGATGACCGAGATCCTGATCGCGGTAGGGGTCTTCTCCCTCGCCTGTCTCGGCCTCGGCCTCGGGCTCGCGCTGGGCCGCGCGCCGGTCAGAACCAGCTGCGGGGCCGCCGCGTGTCTCCCGGGCGGCGGCTGCGCGGACTGCCCGTCGCGGCGCCGCGCCGCCGCCGGGGAGTCCGGCCAGTGACGCTCTACGACGTGGGCTCGATCATGCGCACGGACATCGACCCGCTGACGCCGGACCTTCCCATCCGCCGGGCCGTGGCCCTTCTGGTCGAGTCCCGCTCCGAGGCCGCGGCGGTGGCCGGCGATGACGGGCGGCTGGCCGGCATCCTGACCCAGAAGGACTGCTTCCGGCCGGTGCTGCAGGCGAGCTACTATCGGGAATGGACCGGACGGGTCGACGACTTCATGACGCGGAAGGTCGTCAGCGTCGACGCCGGCGACGACGTGACGCGCGTGGCGGAGATGTTCGTGGAGCAGCCGTATCGCGTTTTCCCGGTCGTGGAGGGAACGGCCGTCGTCGGACTGATCCACCGCTTCGACGTCCTCGCGTTCCTCACCAGAAACGGCTGACGCGGGGCGCCCGGCCGGGCCGGCTCGATGGTCCCGTGGCCACGCCGGAGACTGGTAATGCAGGCAGGCCCGGGCGAACCCGTCTCCGATTTTGCATCGGGGAAACAGGGAATATACAGGGAAACAAGAGCGTTTAGCCATTGAGGCGGGGCACGGTCGACGGGGTGCCCTGACGACCGGCTGACGCGTCGAGGATGGGCTGTCTATTCGCCGGTTCCGTCAAAGGCTGTCCTTGACCCTGTTCCATGTGCTCAGGAGATGAACGGCCATCGTGGCGCCGAGGCGTTCGCCGTCACGGGCGCGGAGGGCCTCCGCCATCGTCCTCGTGCTCGGCGACGGCGCCGGCCCAGGCCTCCTCTCGGGCGTTGCCGATGAAGCGGATGCGCTTGAGTCTGCCTTGGATGTTGCTCTGGAACTCGCGCAGCGTGGGATTGCCGGAAAGAGCCGCGAGGCGCGTGTGGAACTCCTGGTTGAGCTTGTAATACGGCAGGCGGTCGCGCTTCTCGTACAGGTCGATCATCCGGTCGTGGAGGCGCAGGAGCGAGGCGATCTCGCCGTCGGAGGCGCGTTCGCAGACGAGGCGGCCGGCGAGCATCTCGAGGCTGCCGAGGACCTCGAGCATCGAGTGGACCTCTTCGGGCGAGAGCTTGCGCACGGTCGCGCCGCGTGACGGGCGGATGACGATGAGACCTTCGGCGGCCAGCGTGCGGAGCGCCTCGCGGAAGGGCGTGCGCGAGACGCCGAGGCGGTCGATGAGCTGCGTCTCGTCGATTCGGCTGCCCGGTTCGAGACGGCCTTCGATGATGAGGTCGCGGATGCGGTTGGCGACCTGGTCGTGCAGCGTCTCCTTGCGGACGGCCAGCGGGTCGTCGGGGTCAAACGCCTGATGTTCCAATGGTCTTCCTTGAGTTCCAAGCGACGCCGAAAGTTTGCGCCATCCGCGCTTGATCGTCGATCCCCATCTGCTGTATGAAGTATACAAAATGAGGGAATACATGTCCAATCTTCAGAGAATGGCCTTCGCGATCGGCGACGCGTGCGGGATCGCTCCGGAGCTATCGGCGCGCGTGCTCGCGGATCCCGACGTCAATGCGGGCGACATGATCGTCTTCGGCGACCTGAGGCTGCTGCGTCAGGGCGCGGAGCAGGCGGGCGTGTCGGTCGATTTGCCGGTGATCGCGCCGGAAGCATTGAGCGGGGGGCTTCCCGACGGCAGCTTTCTGGTGGACATGGCCAACCTGGATCCGTCTGCGGTGACGATCGGCGCGGCGTCGGAGGCTTCCGGCAGGGCGGCGCTGGAGAACTTCGCCGCGGCGCTTCGGGCGGCAAAATCCGGCCTTGCGAGCTCGGTGTTCTTCACGCCGTTCAACAAGCACGCCATGCGGCTCGCGCGGCCCGACTACGTCGACGAGATCGGTTTCATCAACGCGACCATCGGCGCGGAGCGCGGCGGGCGCGAGTTCAACGTGCTCGACGAGGTCTGGAACGCGCGGGTCACGTCGCACATCCCGCTGCGGGCGGTCGCGGACGCGCTGAGCGCGGATCGGATCTTCGACTCGCTGATGCTGACCGCCGAGGTGATGGAGGACGCCGGGATACCGGCTCCGCGCATCGGCGTCGCGGCCCTCAATCCCCATGCCGGCGACGGACGCAATTTCGGCGACGAGGACGAGGACGTCATCGCGCCGGCCGTGGCCCGCGCCAAGGCGGCCGGGGTCGACGCGACCGGTCCCGTTCCGTCGGACACGGTGTTCGTGCGCGCGGTCCGGGGCGAGTTCGACGCGGTGCTGACCATGTTCCACGACCAGGGCCAGATCGCGATGAAGCTGCTCGGGTTCGACCGGGGCGTCACGCTGATCGCGGGCTATCCGTTCCCCATCGTCACGCCGGCGCACGGCACGGCCTACGACATCGCCGGCCAGGGCAAGGCCGACACCGGCGCCACGTTCAACGCGGTCAGGCTGGGGCGCAGGCTGGCCGATCGGGCCGCCGCCCGCGTCATGGCATGACCGCCCAAGACCTGAACCACGATCCTGACCAAGAAACGCAACCCGGGAGAAAGACATCATGAAGATCAGACACGCCACCATCGGAATGGCCGCGGCCGTCGCCGCGACCTTCGCGACCGGAGCAGTCGCGCAGGAGGAGATCATCTTCGGCATCAGCGCGGCTCCGGGATCCCTGCAGGAGCAGACCGCCAGCGAATTCGCGCGGCGCGCCAACGAGAAGCTCGGCGATGTCGCCGTGGTCAAGGTCTTTGACAGCTCCCAGTTGGGCAAGGACAAGGACATGCTCCAGAAGATCAAGCTCGGCACCATGCACCTGACCCTGCCCTCCTCGACCATGCCGGAGATCGCGAACGAATACGCCATCTTCGACCTGCCGTTCCTCGTGGCGGACCGCGAGCACCTCGCGCGCATCGACGAGACGCTGTTCACCGAGGTGCTGGTTCCGGCGGCCGAGGCGCAGGGATATCGGCCGCTCGCGATCTGGGAGAACGGCTTCCGGCAGATCACCAACAACGAGCGGCCGATCGAGACGCCTGCCGATCTCGAAGGGCTGAAGATCCGCACTCCGAACTCGTCATGGCGCGTGGCGATGTTCGAGGCCTACGGGGCCAATCCGACGCCGATGGCGTTCTCGGAGGTGTTCGTGGCGCTCCAGACCGGAGTCATCGACGGCCAGGAGAACCCGCTGACCAACATCGCCGGCGGCAAGCTCGACGAGGTGCAGAAGTACCTGTCGATGTCGGGCCACGTGTATTCGCCGGCCTACCCGACGGTGGGGATCGCCACGTTCGAGAAGCTGGATCCGCAGGTCCAGACCGTGCTGGCCGAGACCGCGCAGGAGGTCGCGCTCTGGGCGCGCGAGCAGGGCGCGGAACAGGACGGCGCACTGCTCGAAGAGCTCGAGGCGGGCGGCATGGAGGTCAACGTGGCCGACCGCCAGGCGTTCGTCGACGCATCCGCCCCGCTTTACGAGAAATTCGCCTCGGAGGTCGAGAACGGCCAGGCGATGATCGACCAGGTCCTGTCGCTGGCCGGCGGTTCCTGAGCCCGAGGGCGGCCCGTGGCGGCCGCCCTTCTTCCCGTCCTCTCCGATCGGAACGCCGGATGCACGCGCGCCTGACCCGTTTTCTGGACCTCGCGCTCCAGATCTTCACGATCGGGCTGATCGTGGTGCTCGCGTGCGTCGTGCTTCTGGGCGTGGTCTTCCGGTATTCCGGCAATTCGCTGATCTGGTACGACGAGGTCGCGGCGGTGCTGCTCGCCTGGATCACGTTCAGCGGGGCGGCGTTCGCGGTGCTGCGCAACGCGCATCTGGGATTCAGCGGGCTGCTCTATTCGCTGCCGCCGAAGATCCGCGCGGTCGTGTTCTGGACCGGCGAGGTGATCTTCTTCGCGTCGCTCGGCGCGATCGGCTGGGCCGGCTGGGCCATCCTCGACATTTTCGGCAACGAGACGATGACGACGCTGCGCTTCGTTCCGCGCAGCGTCGTGCAGTCGATCATTCCGGTGAGCGCCGGCCTCATGCTTCTGGGACGTCTGCTGACGCTTCCCGAGCGGCGGTCGGACGTGCGCGCCGGTCTCGATCCCGAGACGCGAGAAATCGAGCATGAGATCGCGCGGGCCGAGGCGGAACAACGCGCGCTGCGAGAGGGTGCCAAGAGATGACCGAGGGACTGATCCTGCTGTCGATGTTCCTGATGATCGCCATCGGGCTTCCCATCGCGGTCGCGATCTTGGCCAGCGCGCTGATCGGCATGTGGATCCTGAACGGGCATCTGGGGTTTCTCAACGCCGCGCTCTCGATCTATGACGGGGCGACGAGTTTTCCGCTGATCGCCATTCCGCTGTTCATCCTGGCGGGCGCGCTGATGAACACGGGCGGCATCTCGACGCGGCTGATCGCGTTCGTCTCCGCGCTGATCGGATTCGTGCGGGGCGGGCTCGCGATGGTCAATGTCGGCGTCTCGATGTTCTTCGCCGAGATCTCCGGCTCGGCGGTCGCGGACGTGGCGGCGACCGGGTCGGTGCTGATCCCCGCGATGAAGGCGAAGGGATACTCGCCGCGCTTCGCCGCCGCCATCACGTCATCCTCGGCGTCGCTCGCGATCATCATCCCGCCGTCGATCCCGATGATCCTCTACGGCGCGCTGTCGGACACCTCCATCGTGCAGCTTTTCGTGGCGGGCATCGTGCCCGGGCTGCTCGGCGGGTTCCTCCTGATGGCGCTCTGCTGGTATTTCGCGGTGCGCTACGACCTGCCACGCGAGGAGCGGTTCGACCTTTGCCGGCTCTGGGCCGCGACGAAGGACGCGTCCTGGGCGCTGATCCTGCCGGTCATCATCCTGGGCGGCATTTTCGGCGGTCTCGTCACCGCCACCGAGGGCGCGGCGCTCGCGGTCGTCACGGCGCTCTTCATCGGGGTCTTCATCTACCGGGAGATCGACGCGCGGCGGCTCTACGACGCTCTTGTCGACGGGGTGCTCCAGACCGCGACGGTTATGCTTCTCGTCGCGACCTCCGCCGTGCTGGGGCTCTATCTCACCGAGACCGAGATGCCGCAGCGGCTCGCCGCCGGGATCACGACGATCACGACCGAAAAGATCGCGGTCCTGATGATCATCAACGTGTTCCTGCTCTTCGTCGGCATGGTGCTGCACGGCGCGGCCGCGATCATCCTGACGGTGCCGATCTTCATGCCCTTGGTCCATCAGCTCGGGATCGATCCGGTGCATTTCGGCGTCCTGCTCACGCTCAACATCGCGCTGGGACAGCAGACGCCACCGGTGGCGAGCGTTCTGGTGACCGCATGCTCGATCGCCAGGACCGACGTCTGGGGAACGACACGGACGAACCTGCCGTTCATCGGGGTGCTGGTTTTCGTCCTGTTGCTGGTGACCTACGTCCCGGCCATCCCGCTCTGGCTGGTCGGCGTGTTCTACGGACCGGCGTGAACGGCAATCGACACTTGGACTCGCATGCCGGCGGGTCATGAGCAACCTCCGAACAAGCTGCGGTGAGTTCCAGGCGTCCGTAGCGCCGCTTTATGAGAGCTTGCCAGCGACACAGTCAGGAGATACGCGCGGTGGCGGCCGCCAACGTAAGTAAAAAACCCGCGACATGATCATCACGGACATCGCCGTTCGCGTTTTCAATTCCACGACGCGTCGCCACTCCGACAGCGCCGGACACGCCCATCCGGGGCCTCCGCACCAAGTGAGGCAGGCGATCCTGACCATCCGGACCGAGGACGGTCACGAGGGCCACTCCTTCACCGCGCCCGAGATCGTCCGGCCGCACGTGATCGAGAAGTTCGTCCGAAAAGTCCTGATCGGGCAGGATCATCGCGACCGGGAGCGGCTGTGGCACGAGCTGGCGCATTGGCAGCGCGGGTCGGCGGCGCAGCTGACGGACCGGGCGCTGGCGGTCGTCGACTGCGCGCTCTGGGACCTTGCCGGCAGAACGCTGGGACAGCCGGTATACAAGCTGATCGGGGCCTACCGCGACAAGGTGCTGGCCTACGGTTCGACAATGTGCGGCGACGAGATCGAGGGGGGCCTCGCCACTCCTGACGATTACGGCCGCTTCGCCGAGAAGCTCGTGGCGCGCGGCTACAAGGGGATCAAGCTGCACACCTGGATGCCACCGGTGAGCTGGGCGCCGGACGTCAGGATGGATCTCAAGGCCTGCGCCGCGGTGCGCGAGGCCGTCGGGCCGGACATCAGTCTGATGATCGACGCGTTCCACTGGTATTCGAGGACGGACGCGCTGGCGCTCGGGCGCGGGCTGGAGGCGCTCGATTTCGACTGGATCGAGGAGCCGATGGACGAGCAGTCGATGTCCTCCTACAAGTGGTTGGCCGACAATCTCGATATTCCCGTGCTCGGACCGGAGAGCGCCGCCGGCAAGCACTGGCAGCGTGCGGAGTGGGTGCGCCACGGGGCCTGCGACATCCTCAGGACGGGCGTCAACGACGTGGGCGGCATCACTCCGGCGCTCAAGACGATGCGCATGGCCGAAGCCTTCGGGATGGAGTGCGAGGTGCACGGCAACACCGCGATGAACCTTCACGTCGTCGCCGCCTCGAAGAACTGCCGTTGGTACGAGCGAGGCCTCCTGCACCCGTCCCTCGAATACGACGACGGGCCGGATTACCTGAAGTCGCTGTCGGATCCGATGGATAGCGACGGATACGTCCACGTTCCGGATCGACCGGGTCTCGGAGAGGACATCGATTTCGACTTTGTCGAAGATAACCGGATCGCATGAGGCGGGTCCGCGGCTTGCGTTGAGCCGGGCGGTCGCCAAGCAAGCCGCTGAAAGGGCTTCGATTTCCCGGACTGGAATCAGGCTGGAAAGCGGCTGGAATCCGGCTTGCCATTTTTTATCGTTCCGGAAGGGTTTCGACGCGGGTCGGATGGCGCGGCGGCGTCTCGTCCTCGTCCCGATCCGGGTTCAGAGCCCCGCGACCCGCCCGACCGGAGCGCCGGCGACCGGAGCCTCTCCGATCATCAGCATCCCGCTCAACGGGTTGCCCTTGTGCGGCTCGGGCGTCAGCGACGTGACCACCAGTGTCCGCAGGTCGGGTCCGCAGAAGCACGGCATCGACGGGGCGGGCGCGGGCGTGGGGTGCCGCTCGAGGAGGTCGCCGGACAGGGACCAGCGGTTGAGGCGGCCGGCGGAGACGCCGGCGCTCCAGTAGTCGCCGTCCGCGTCGCAGGCGCCGCCGTCGGGACGGCCGGTCTCCTCGTCCGGCGTCGCGATCCGCTCGCGGGCGGAGAAGGCGCCGGTCTCGGCGTCGAAGTCCCAGCGGTCGATCCACTGGCCGCGGCTGTCGGTGTGGATCATGCGCCGGCCGTCCGCGGTCCAGGCGAGCCCGTTCGAGGTCATCGCCTCGATCCCTTCCCGCTCCGCCACGCCTTCGGCGGTGACGCGGAACATCCGGCCGATCGGGCCGCGCTCGGGGCGGAGATCCATCGAGCCGACCCAGAACGCGCCGTCGGGGCCGGTCTTGCCGTCGTTGAGGCGCGCGTGCTCCGGCACCTCGGGCACGTCGGCGAAGGGGGTGAACCCGCCCGTGTCGGGGTCGAGCAGCATGATCCGCCGGGGCAGCGCGACGAGGAGCCGGCCGCTTTCGCAGAGGCCGAGGGAATAGGGCGGCTCGGGCGGGGTGAACGTGCGCAGCGTCTCGCCGTCGAGCGAGACGGCGTGGACCGCCGCTCCGGCCATGTCGACGAAGAACACCAGGCCGCGACGGTCGTCCCATGTCGGCCCCTCGCCGCCGTGAAACCGGCGCTCGACCAGCGGGCGGAAGGCGATCCCGCTCACGGGAAAGCCGTAGAGCCGTCGCGCCGGGTCGGCTCCGACCGCTGCCAGTGCAGATACCCGTCCTTCTCCAGCGCCTTCTCGTCGATCTCGACACCCCAGCCGGGACGGTCGGGCCGCAGCTCGAGATGGCCGTCGACCGGCAGATAGGGGTCAGCGACATAGGGCGAGTCGGGCATCTTGTATTCGAGGATCTTGAAGTTGGTGCAGGCCGCAGAGAAGTGCACGTTCACCGCCGTCGCGAGCGCGCCCATCGGGTTGTGCGGCGCGACGGTGGCGTAATGCGCCTCGGCGATGGTGGCGATGCGGCGCATCTCGGAGAGGCCGCCCACGACGCAGACGTCCGGCTGCACGATGTCGGCGCCGCCGACATTGAGGAGCGCCAGGAACTCGTAGCGGTTGTAGAGGGATTCGCCGGTCGCCAGCGGGCAGTTCAGGCTGGCGCGGAGATGCGCCCAGGCGGGCATGTGCTCCATGCG
Source organism: uncultured Alphaproteobacteria bacterium (assembly GCA_963798765.1). Lineage (GTDB taxonomy): Bacteria > Pseudomonadota > Alphaproteobacteria > Rhodobacterales > Rhodobacteraceae > Amaricoccus. Next base: position 138,601 of record CAWCUP010000028.1, read on the forward strand.
GATCGGCTCTTCGAGGAAGAGCGGGTCGAGATGCGCCAGCGCGTTGCCGAGCTGGATTGCCTGCTGCGGCTCGAAGATCTGCGCGTGGGCGTCCATCGCGAACTCGTACTCGTCGGGCGACCGCTCGCGGAGAGCCGCGAAGAAGTCGACGCAGGCGGCGACCGCCGAGCCCCAGCGCTTCTTGTGGAGGTGCGCGCGCAGGGGCAGCAGCTTGAAGGCGGTGAAGCCGTATTCCTCGTTGGATTGGCGCACGCCATCGAGCGCGTTCCCGGTGTCCACGCTCTCGTAGAGGCCGCGGTAGACCTGCACCCGGTCGCGGACCGCGCCGCCGAGAAGCGCGTAGACCGGGACGCCGAGGGCCTTGGCCGAGATGTCCCACAGGCACTGGTCGATCGCCGAGAACGCGGCGAGGCCGATGGCGCCAGGCGGGAAGCGCGCCTGCTGCTGCAGGCGCAGCATCAGGAATTCGATCCGTCGCGGGTCCTCTCCGTCGAGCCAGTGGAAGTAGTACTCGAGCGTCGGCGCGAGGGCGCGGTCGGGACCATGGTTGTAGCACTCGCCCCAGCCGGTGATCCCCTCGTCCGTGTCGATGGCGACGATCAGGCGCGGCCGGTTGCCGTCGCGCGACATGTAGGTGCGGAGGCGGGTGATCCTCATCGGCCGTTCTCGGTGCGGTTGAGCGACAGGCGCGTGCGGCGGCGCATCCGGGTCTGGAAGTACACGGCCTCGGCCACGGTGCCGGGCTCGTAGGACCAGCCGTCATCGGGTGGCAGGTCGGCGACGTTGCGGCGGCCCGGGTGCTTTTCGCATTCCTCCTCGACGATCTCGACGCCGAGACCGGGCGCGTCGGGAACGGCGATGGCGCCGTCCTCGACCTTCAGCACGGGGCGCACGACCTCGTAGCGGCCGGGCCAGTCGAACTCGATGCGTTCGAGCATCAGCGCGTTGGGGATGGTCGCCATGACGTGCAGCGCCGCGAATTCGGCGACGGGCCCGAGAGAGCCGGAATGCGGAGCCATGGTGATGTAGTGGCCCTCGGCCATCGCGGCCATCTTGCGCATCTGGGTGATGCCGCCGGCGCGGCCGGTATCGGGCTGGATGACGTCGACGAGTTCGCGCTCGATGTAGGGGCGCATGCCCCAGATGGTGGAGACGCGTTCTCCGGCGGCCAGAGGGATCGTCGTGGCGTCGCGGACGCGGGCGAAGGCGTCGAGGTTCTCGGGCGCGATGGGATCCTCGAGGAAGAGGAGGTCGAGGGGTTCCAGCTTGCGGGCCAGCACGATGGCGTCGCCGGGCGTCATCCACGAGGGGCCGTGCGCGTCGACCATGATGTCGACGTCGGGGCTGACGGATTCGCGGATCGCGGCGACCTTGTCGACGTTCACGGCGCCGGTGAAGGAGACCTTGAGACCGCGATAGCCGAGGTCGGTGAGCCGGCGGGCGGTCTCGGGCGTCTTGGCGTGGCCGTAGACCGGGACGCGGTCGCGGAAGCGGCCGCCGAGCAGGTTCCAGACCGGCTGGCCGAGGACCTTTCCCTTGATGTCCCAGAGCGCCATCTCGAGCGCGGTGAATGCGCCGCCGCCGACGGTTCCGAGGACGCCATGGCCCATCGAGGCCGCGTACATCCTGGCCCAGAGCCGGTCGACATGCGTCGGGTCCTCGCCGATCAGGACATGCCCGAGGTCCCGCACCGCCGTCTCGATGACGCGGGGCCAGCCGCTGCCTTCGCCGACGCCCTCGACGCCCTCGTCGGTGATGACCTTGACGAAGAGCCAGCAGCGGGAGCCGCGGAAGTCCCCCTCGCCCTTCGCCGCGCCGGGGGCGGTCGGTCGTGGTCCCACCTGGACCAGGTAGGTTCGGATGTCGGTGATCTTCATGGCTTCCTCAACTTGTCGCGGCGTCCTCGACGTAGCGGTGGCGGACGATGGTGCCGCGGCGGCGCGGGTCCGGCACCGGGACGGCGGAGAGCAGCGACCGGGTGTAGGGGTGCCGCGGGTTGACGCAGACCTCCTCGGTGTCTCCGGTCTCGACGATGCGGCCGCGGTGCATCACGGCGATCCTGTCGCAGAAGTAGCGGATGACCGCGATGTCGTGGCTGATGAACAGGAACGACAGCCCCATCCGCTCCTGCAGGTCGAGCAGCAGGTCGAGGATCTGGATGCGGAGGCTGACGTCGAGCGCCGAGGTCGCCTCGTCGGCGATGATGATGCGCGGTTCCGGCGCGATGGCGCGGGCGATGCCGATGCGCTGGCGCTGGCCGCCGGAGAAGGCGTGCGGGTAGCGCTCGGCGGCGTTGGCGGGCAGGCCCACGACTTCGAGCAGTTCGGCGACCCGCTGACGCAGCGCCGCCCCGGAATGGGTCCCGGCCATCAGGAGCGGCTCGCCGATGATCTGGCCGACGGTCATGCGCGGGTTGAGCGACGAGAACGGGTCCTGGAAGACCATGCGGATGTCGCGCCAGGCCTCGCGCAATTGGCGTTCCGGCAGCGGCGCGAGGTCGGTGGTGCGGCCCCCCGCCCCGGTGTAGAGGACGCGGCCGCCCGTCGGGCGGTGCACGCCCTGGATGCAGCGGCCGAGGGTGGTCTTGCCCGATCCGCTCTCGCCGACGATGCCGAGGTTCTCGCCCTCGCGCAGGGTCAGGGACGCGCCGCCGACGCCGATGATGGTCTCCTTCTTCCTGCCAAGAAAGCCCGTGCTGAACGTGAAGTGTTTGACGAGGTCCCGGACCTCCAGCGTCGGGCTCGCAGGCGGGCGCTCGGCTCGCATCGCCAGGCGTCGGTCGGACGGGCTGTCGAGGCGGCGGACGGCGTCGAGCAGGCGCCGGGTATAAGCCTCCCGCGGGCGCTCGAAGATATCCAGGGGCTCGCCGCGTTCGACGACGCGCCCGGTGTGCATGACCGCGACCTCGTCGGCGATCTCGGCGACGACGCCCATGTCGTGGGTGATGAACATCAGCCCCATGCCGGTGTCCGACTGGAGCTTGCGGAGGAGATCGATGATCTCCGCCTGGATCGTGACGTCGAGCGCCGTCGTCGGCTCGTCGGCGATGAGGACCGAGGGGTTGCAGGCGATCGCCATGGCGATCATGGCGCGCTGCCGCATCCCGCCCGAATACTCGAAGGTGTAGCGCTTCGCGGCGCGGTCGGGCGTGGGGATCTCCACCTGGCGCAGCAGGTCCACGGCGCGGTCCCAGGCGGCCTTCTTCGGCATCGGCTCGTGCAGCCGGATCGCCTCGACGATCTGGTTGCCGATGGTGTGCACGGGCGAGAGCGCGCTCATCGGCTCCTGGAAGATCATCGCGACGTCGCTGCCGCGGATGGCGCGGATGCGGTCGCCCCGCGGCGGCAGGGCGGCGAGGTCGATCGTGTCCTCCTCGCCGGTGCCCCGGGCCGTGCGGTGGCGGTGGAGCAGGATCCGGCCGGAGACGATGCGGCCGGGGTGATCGACGATCTGCAGGACGGACCGGGCGGTCACGCTCTTGCCGCTGCCGCTCTCGCCGACGACGCAGAGGGTGCGGCCCGGATAGACCGTCAGCGACACGTCGTCGACGGCGCGGAACGCGCCACCGCGAGTCGGAAACTCGGTGACGAGGTTGCGTATCTCCAGCACGGGCCCGGTCATGCCGCCTGTCCCTGCGCGTAGGGGTCGGCGGCATCGCGGATGCCGTCTCCGAGGAAGTTGAGCGCGAGGACGGCGATGACCACCGCCGCGCCGGGGATGAACAGCCACGGCGCCTGCGCGATCGACTGCACGTTCTGCGCCTCGCGCAGGAGCACGCCCCAGGAGATGAGGGGCGGCTGCAGACCGAGGCCGAGAAACGACAGCGAGGTCTCGGCGATGATCATCAGCGGGATCGCCAGCGTGACCGAGGCGATGATGTGGCTGGCCATCGACGGGGCCATGTGGCGCAGGATGACGCGCCCGCGGCTGGCTCCGTCGAGGCGGGCGGCGATCACGAAGTCCTCGGTCCTGAGCGCGAGGAACCGGCCGCGCACCACACGGGCCAGTTCGGTCCAGCCGACCAGGGACAGGATCGCGGTGATCGCGAAGTAGCGCGTCAGGCCCGACCAGTCCTGCGGCAGCGCGGCGCTGAGCCCCAGCCAGATCGGAATCGTCGGCAACGCGAGGATCAGTTCGACGAAGCGCTGGATGATCGCGTCGGTGATGCCGCCCAGATAGCCCGAGATCCCCCCGAGCGTGAGTCCCAGGACCAGCGACAGAGCCACCCCCACGAGACCGATCGTCATGGAGATCCGCGTGCCGTAGAGGATGCGGCTGAGCATGTCGCGGCCCAGACGGTCGGCGCCGAAGATGAAGAACCGTTCGCCCGGCTCCAGAGCGGTGAAGAGCCGCCGCTCCAACGGGATCACGCCCCAGAGGCGGTAGGGCTCGCCGCGGGCGAGGAATCCGATGCGGATGACGCGACCGTCCGGGTCCGGGTTGAACGTGGTGGCGAGGGTGAAGGGATCGCGCTCCTGGATCATGGCGCGGACGTGGAGGCCGAAGGCGCGCTCGCCCTCCTCGTTCCGGTAGATCAGGCGCGGCATCTGCGGCGGATGGTAGACGTCGCGGGCGCTGGTGTATTCGGGCGGAAACGGCGCGAGGAACTCGCAGAACGCGGCGACGAGATAGAACGCCGCCACGATGGTGAGGCCGATCATCGCCAGCTGGTGACGGCGGAACGCCCACCACATCAGCTTCCACTGCGAGGCGTGCTCGGCGTCGGGCGCCCGGCGGGCGGGGTCGAGGCTCTCGGTCGTCATCAGCGGTACCGGATGCGCGGGTCGATCATCGCGAGCAGGATGTCGGACACCAGCATCCCCACGATCGAGAGGCAGCAGAGCAGCAGGATGAACGCGCCGGCGAGGTACATGTCCTGCGCCAGCAGCGCCTGGAGCAGGAGCGGCCCCGCCGTCGGCAGCGACAGGACGAAGGCGGTGATGACCGCCCCCGAGATGAGCTGCGGAAAGGCCCAGCCGATGGTCGAGACGAAGGGGTTGAGCGCGATGCGCACCGGGTACTTCATCAACAGCCGGAATTCCGAGAGGCCCTTGGCGCGGGCGGTGGTGACGTAGGGCTTGTTGAGCTCGTCGAGCAGGTTCGCGCGCATGATGCGCATGAGGCTGGCGGTCGAGCTGAGGCCGAGGATCGCGATCGGCAGCCAGATATGCTTGAGCAGGTCGACGAACTTGGCCCAGGACCAGGGCGCCTGCTGGTAGTCCGGCGAGAAGAGGCCGGAGACGTCGGCTCCGAACTGGACCACCGCGATGTACATCATCACCAGCGCGATCAGGAAGTTCGGCGTGGCGAGACCGATGAACCCGACCGTGGTGAACACGTAGTCCGAAAACGTGTACTTGCGGACGGCGGAGTAGATGCCGAGCGGCAACGCCACCGCCCAGGTGAAGATCAGCGTGCCGAATGCCAGCGCCAGGGAAAGGCCCATCCGCTCCCAGATCAGCTGTGACACCGGCTGCTGCCACTCGAAGGAGATGCCGAAGTCTCCCTGCAGGACCCCGCTGATCCAGCGCCAGTACTGGACGAGGAACGGCGCGTCGAGGCCGTAGCGGTCCCGCAGCGCCTCCAGGCGGCCCTGGTCGATCACGTCGCCCGAAGCGGCGAGCGTCGCGGCGAAGCTGGTGACGTAGTCGCCCGGCGGCGCCTGGATCAGCGCGAACGAGACGAGAGACGCGGCGAAGAAGAACGGTATCGACCAGAGCAGGCGGCGCAGGATGTAGCCGAGAAGCATCAGCGGACTCCCCTGGCGTGTTCGGATGGGGGGCGCCCCGCCGCGGAAAGCGGCGGGGCCGTCGAGGTCATTCCGCCCAGTACCAGACCTGCGGCAGCGTCGGAGCCGGCGTCGGGTAATACCACGATGACGGCATCTTCTCCGGCACGTTGCGGAGGTCGTTCTTGACGATGCCGTAGGTCGGCATGGCCTTCGACACGGACATCACCTCGAACTCGTCGGCCGCGATGTCGGCGATCTGGCGGATCAGCGCGCGCCGCTCCTCGGGATCGACCTTGGTCTTGGCCTCGTCATAGAGGCGCATCCGCTCCTTGACCGATTCGGGCGGCTCCTCGCCCTCCTTGCCGCCGCTGTTGTACCACTGGCTCCAGGGGATGCCGTAGCGGCTGTCGTGGTGGACGGGGACGATGTCCTGCGGGATCTCGCCCGGCACCCACGAGCCCTGCCCGCCCCAGACCGCGGCGTCGTGGTCGTTGGAGTTCGACGTGCGCTCGTAGAAGAACGTCCGTTCCATCGGGTTGACGTCCATCTGCACGCCGAGCTCGGCCCATTGACGCGAGATCATCTCGAGCATGTCGACGTGCTCGGGCTGCAGCGTCGGGATCACGTCGACCGAGAAGCGCACGGGCTCGCCGTTCGACATCCGCCGGATGCCGTCGGAGCCGCGCTCGAGCCCCAGACCGTCGAGCAGCTCGTTGGCCTTCCCGGGGTCGTATTCGAGGTACTGGGTCGAGATCCGCTCGTGGTAGTTCGGATGGTCCTCATGCGGACCGTTCTGCCAGGGCTCGCCCTGGCCGAAGAGGACCGTCTCGATGATCTCCGGCCGGTTCATTCCGTGCGACAGCGCGATCCGGAAGTCCTTGTGGTTGAAGAGCTCGCGCAGCGCCGGGTTCTTCGAGGTCAGGTTGAGGTCGATCACCATGTTGGTGCCCCCGACGGGAGCCGCCTCGAAGAAGTCGTAGTCCCCCGCCTCGCGATTCTCGGCCAGCACCGGCCGGTTGGAGGCCGCGTCGATGTGCCGGAGGGCGAAGTCGATATTGCCTCCGATGATCTGCAGGATCAGGCTCTCCGTATCCTGCGCGATCGGGGCGACCAGGCGGTCGATGTAGGGCAGCTGGTTGCCCTCGGGATCGACCTGCCAGAAGTACGGGTTCCGCTCCAGCACGACGCGCGTGGCGCCGCCGGTGTAAGGCTCGGTTATGATCCAGGGGTCCAGCGTCGGACGCTCGGGATTGCCCCAGCGCGACGGGATCTCGATGTCGCCGCATTTCTGCTGCATCAGGTTGCGCCAGTCTCCCGCGTTGTTCTCGGCGACCACCGCGTCGATGTCGTCGGCGTAGTCCGGATGGAACTGCTGGCAGTAGTGCCTGGCGTACAATACCGGATGCTGCCCCAGCGGCGAGGCGAGTTCGGCCAGGAAGTCGCCATAGGGCGCGGCGAAGGTGAACTTGACCGTGTAGTCGTCGATCTTCTCGACCGTCATCGGCTCGCCGCCCGCCGTGTACCGCGCCGGCGTCGGAGCGTAATCCTCGTTCAGGACCATGTCGTTGACGTTGAACAGGATGTCGTCGGCGTTGAACGGCTCCCCGTCCGACCATCTCATCCCGTCGCGCAGGTTGAAGGTGAACTCGGTCGCGTCCTCGTTGACGTCGAAGGATTCGGCGACGTTGGGCACGAGCTCGGTATATGTCGGGTTCCAGCGGACGAGACCCTGCGGTCCGACCATCCGGAGGATGTGGTTGTGGTCCGAGCTTCCACGCAGGCCGAATCGCAGTTCGCCGCCATAGTTGCCGATGCCGTCCGGACCGGTCACGGTCTCCGGCTCGGACGAGACCCGTTCCGCCAGGGGCGGCAGGTCACCCGCCGCGACGCGCTCCTCGAGCATCGGCGGCTCGTCCTGCGCCAGCGCCGCGCCTCCGAGCAGGAGGCCCCCCGCGACGAGCGGAAGGGCCGAGCCCCACTTCATTTTTCGCATAGGATCATCCTTCCTTGTCGCGGCGCTTCAGCCGCTTGGCTGTCAGTCTGACGGCATCAAAACGGAATTGGAAGACAAAAGGGAGGGTGAACCGCGCCGGGTTTCCCGGAGGCGGGTCGCTTGGGGTCCTCGCGGCCGCGGCGCGGTTTTCCGGTTCGGCGCGGCGCTTCGCTCCGCCACGGCGGGCGGGATGTCGCCGATCGGCTCGAGCTCCCGCGAGGCGTTCACCGCCGAGACCAACCGGCTGCGCGGCGCGGCCTCCGCGCGGATCGCCGAGAGGGCGCGGGAGCTCGCCGGCATCACCGCCGCGATCGAACGCTTGCGTGCAGGCAATCGTCGACGGCGCGCCCGCCCGCGCGGTGACGGAGAGGATCGAGGCGCTGGAGGCCCGGCGCTCGGACCTAGAGGCCTTCCGCGTCGGAATGAATCGTGGGGGGTTCCCATCTGACGGATGACGTGATTCATGCCGCGTGCCGGGAGGGAGGCCGGCGCGCATGGCTCGGTATCTATCCGAAGACCTTCGCATCCGGGTGATCCGTGCGATCGAAGCGGGCATGTCGCGGAACGCCGCGGCGCGTCGGTTCGGCGTCGGCATCGCGAGAGCGGCGCGTTGGATGGACGAGTATCCGCGGACGGGCAGGATGGCGCCGAAACCGCGCGGCGGCGACCGGCGCTCCGGCCGGATCGAAGCGCAGGCCGACCTTCCGATGCGGGCCATCGAAGACGTGCCCGGCATCACGCTGGCGGAACTGCGGGCGCGGCTGATCGCGGAGCGCGGCGAAACCTTCGCGCTCAGCGCGATCCACGACTTCTGCCGCCGGTGAGCCAATGGAACGCCAATGATGGAGTGGATGGCTCCTGCTCCCGGCGTCGCAATGCGCCACAGTGGGGACGTCGAAAGGTCCCCGAGCAAAGGAGCCATCCATGGGAGAGATTACCACGATCGGCGTCGATCTGGCCAAGAACGTGTTTCAGCTGCACGGCGTCACCGTTGACGGGACGGTTGCGCTGCGTCGCCAGTTGCGACGAAGCCAGGTCCTCGAGTTCTTCCGTCGGCTACCGCCGTGCCTGATCGGCATGGAAGCCTGTGCCGGCGCTCATTTCTGGGCGCGCGAACTGACCAAGCTCGGCCACGAGGTGCGGCTGATGCCGCCGTCGTACGTCAAGCCCTACGTCAAGCGCGGCAAGACCGACGCCGCCGATGCCGGCGCGATCGCCGAAGCGGTGACACGGCCGTGCATGCGCTTCGTGCCTGTGAAGACCGAGGAGCAGCAGGCGATCCTGATGATGCACCGGACACGGGACTTCCTGGTTCGCCAGCTGACCCAGGTGACGAATGCGATCCGGGCGCATTTGGCCGAGTTCGGGATCGTTGCGCCGAAGGGAGTGCACAATGTCGAACGTCTGCTGACGATGGCCGAGGACGCGGCGTTGCCGGAAGGCGCCCGCAACCCGATCAAGCTTCTCGCTGAGCAGTTCCGCGACACATTCGAGAAGATCGAGGACGTCACCGTCGAGATCCGGAAGGCCGCTGAGAACGATGGGGTTGCCCGCCGCTTGCAGACCATCCCCGGGGTCGGTCCCATCACGTCGAGCGTGCTCGCGGCGACGGTGCCGGATGTGTCAAATTTCAAGGCAGCGCGCGACTTGGCCGCCTGGATCGGTCTGACTCCGAAGCCGCATTCTAGCGGCGGCAAGGAGCGGCTGGGGAAGATATCGAAGATGGGAAACCGTTATATCCGACGGCTGCTCTATCTCGGAGCGCTGGCGACGATCACGGCGCGACGGCGAAAGCCGGCCGGCGACGACTGGCTCTGGCGGATTATGCAGCGCAAGCCAGTGAAGCTGGTCGCCATCGCCTTGGCCAACCGCATGGCGCGCTCCGTTTGGGCGCTGCTCAAGACCGGCGAGAGTTATCGGGCTGCGCCCGCCTGAGAAAAGAACACGGACCCAATCGGTCCGACGAGATGGTGAGGCGCGGAGTGCGTTGATGGCGAACTGACGGACAACAGGACCTGGACACCCCGCTCGGACCGGAGCGCCTCTTGAGCGCGGGCCATTGATTGGGACCAGATCCAAGCGGACTTTCATCAGGGCGCGCGGCTCTCTCGCCGCAACTTCGACGCCGTATACATGGCCGCAGCCGACCAGACGCTAGAAGCTCACGAAACCCTTGCCAGGCAGGAGCCATCCATACATGGTCCGAGAGACATTGGCGAACGCATCACGTACAAAAACGTATGGCCAGCTCGTTCTGCGCGTAGTGGCGCGGGCGGGCCGAGATCTTCCGGCAGCCAAGAGCCCGCAACTCGCGCCCCACCGTGGTCTCGCTGAGCGAGATGCCGAACTCCTCCCAGATCCAATGCGCGAGATCGGCCAGCCGCCACCGCACCACTTCGTGAATGGCCGGGATCGGGCCGCGCTCGACGATATCGGCCAAGGCCCGACGCTGCAGGTCATCGAGCTTGGACGCGTTGCCCGGCGCCTTGCCGTCGATCAGCCCGGCAGGCCCCCGGGCGTTGAAGCGCAGAACCCAGTCGCGGACGGTCTGCAACCCGACCCCGCCGACCCGCGCCGCATCAGCGCGGGCCCCCCCGTCGCGGATCTCCGCAAGCGCGAGAAGCTGGCGCGCCTGCGCCGCGTCCTTCGTGCCCTTCGCGAGCCGTCGAAGAGCAGGCCCCTCGAAATCATCCCGAAGCGCAATCGCAGCAGCCATGGCGAACCCTCCCTCTGGTTCGCTCCATGGATTCAGACTTTCACGGCTTTGGGGATCCCCTGCGTGAGTCCGCATCGGCGTGCGCTGGTATCAGTCCGCTCCGAGCCTATTCCGTTGAAAAAGTCTCTTTTTGAAGTTGCTCCGCCGAGAGATGGGGGGCGCTCGAAGACGAGGCTAACCACTGCCCCTCATGCGGGTCGCGGCGCCTTTGGCATCGGGAGGAGCTTGGCCAGCTTTCTGAGGTTCTGGGCGGTTGCGGCGAGGAGGAATTCGTCGTTTGCGCCGCATGGGCCGCGCAGGCGGAGCCTGCCGAGGCCGAGGATGCGCTTGAGATGGGCGAAGAGCATCTCGACCTTTTTTCTGAGCTGGACACCCGCATCAACCTGGCGGCTTTTGCCGGAATGTGATTCATTCGCCCGAGAGCGACACCAGGGGGCGGTTTGATGGATCAGCGGAGTTTTTTCGGACTGGCGGAGCAGCTCGAGGCGCTGAGCGCGCACGGCGATCCGCTTGAGGTTCTCGATCGCGACGGTGGATTTCGAGTATTTCCGCGGCTGGCTGGTCGAAGGTCTCGGCTATGGCGACGGGTCGAAGGGCGGCCGGCCGCCGTTCGACCCGGTGTCGATGTTCAAGGCGCTGATCCTGCAGGCGCAACACAACCTCTCGGATGCGCGGATGGAGTTCATGATCAGGGACCGGCTCTCGTGGATGCGGTTTCTCGGTTTCGATCTCGGCGCCCCGACGCCGGACGAGAACACGATCCGGCTGTTCCGCGACAAACTCACCGCGAGCGGGACGCTGAAGCGCGTCATGAAGGCGTTCGACTGGCAGCTCCGGAAGAAGGGGTACATCCCGATGTCCGGACAGATCGTGGACGCCGCGCTCGTCCCGGCGCCGAAGCAGCGCAACACCGATGGCGAGAAGGAAGCGGTCAAGGCCGGCAAGTCTGCCAAGGAGATCTGGCCGGACGAGCCGAACAAGGCGGCGCAGAAGGACACGAACGCGCGCTGGACGCTGAAGGTGGGCGGCAAGGTCCGCTATCGGCCGGACGGCACGCCGCTGCCGATGATCGCGGTGCCGGTCTTCGGATACAAATCGCACATCAGCATCGACCGGAAGTTCGGGTTCATCCGCGAGAGCGCCGTCACATCGGCCTCACATGCCGACGGACGGATGCTGAAGCGGCTCGTGACGACGGAAAACACCAGCGGCGACGTCTGGGCCGACAGCGCGTACCGGTCGCGGAAGAACGAGAAGTGGCTCGACGCGAAAATGCTGACGAGCCGCATCCACCGGCGCAAGCCGGCGGGCAAGCCGATGCCGCAGGCGACGGCGCGGGCCAATGCGAAGAAGTCATCCGTCCGCGCCCGCGTCGAGCACGTGTTCGCCCACCAGAAGAACCGTTTCGGCCTGTTCATCCGCACGATCGGGATCGCCCGCGCGGAGGCCAAACTGACGCTCGCCAACCTCGCCTACAACATGGACCGTCTGATCTTCCATGAGCGGCGCGCGGCGACGGCATGACTCCGTCCCGATCGCCGGAACCGCCCGCCAAACCGCCCGGCCATCACGCCGAGGCGGCCGGAAAGGCCGCCGCGCCGGGCACGGCGACGCCAAGTCATCCGGACGCGCCGCGAAAACCGGGCGTTGATGCGGGTGTCCAGCTTGCAGGAGAGCGCGTATTCGTCGGTGGCCGCGATATCGCGGGCCATCTGTCGCGCGCCTTCGTGCTCGGAGCGCATGATCCGGCGCGGCGCGCCTTTCGGGCAGCATCGCTCCTTCAGATGGCAGGCATCGCACTCGGCCTTGATCGCGCCGTACTTGGTGAAGCCGGTGTCCTTCGGCTCATTCCGGATGCTCTGGAACTTGCGCCTGTTCCGGCGCAGTTCCTTGCCGGCGGGGCAGATATAGGCGTCGGTCTTGTGGTCGTAGGCGAAGTCCTCGCGGGAGAACGTTCCGTCGGCGCGCTTCGATTTGTCGATCACCGGGATGTGCGGCTCGATCCCGCGCTCCTCGACCAGCCATCCGAGCATCTCGCCGGAGCCATAGGCCATGTCGGCGATCAGACGCTCCGGCCACAGATCGAAACGCTCGCGCACCCGGTCGATCATCGTGCGGGTCGCAAATGTCTCGCCGGTGCGGACCGAGCGGCTGGCTTGGACGTCGACGATGATCGCGTTGTCGGTGTCGATCAGGAGGATCGTTTCGCTGAAACGATCTTGTTGTTGGAGTAGGCGAAGTAGGCGGGACCGTGATGGGCCGCGGTCCATTGGCTGGACGGATCGGCGTGCGACGTGAACTTCGGCGTGACGTCGGTCGCGGCACCGAAGGCGGCGTCGTCCAGCGCGGACAGGTACTCCACCACGGCGCGCGGCGCGGTTTCGGGATCGATGGCGTCGAGGTCCCAGTCCTCTTTGGCGGTGGAGTTCAGCTTGTTGGCGTCGGCGGCAATCAGGCTGGCGTCGGCCGCGAACCGCTCGCCGCCGACGAGGCCTTCGACGATGCATCGGGCCACGACATCCTCGAAGAACTTCCGGAACAGATCGCTGTCCCGGAACCGCCCATGCCGGTTCTTGGAGAAGGTGGAGTGGTCCGGGATCGGGTCGGTCAGATCGAGCTGGCAGAACCACCTGTACGCCAGATTGAGCCGCACCTCTTCGCAGAGCCGCCGCTCGGACCGGATGCCGTGGGTGTATCCGACGATCAGCATGCGGAGCATCAGCTCGGGATCGACCGAGGGCCTCCCGATGGCGCTGTAGAACGGAGCCAGATGCGCGCGGACGCCGGAGAGATCGACAAACCGGTCAATCGAGCGCAGGAGATGATCCTGAGGCACGAGCGCATCGAGATTGAACTCGTAGAAGAGAGCGCCCTGCGCCACCTGCCGCGGTCCCATCATCGCCAAATCCTCCCCGATCTGGCGAATTGAATCAGCGACCAGGCCGCGTTGCAACTATCGTTTTTCAACGGAATAGGCCCAAAGCGGCCGCTCTGAAATC
>CAWCUP010000029.1:0-79159 GCA_963798765.1 uncultured Alphaproteobacteria bacterium
CGGTGCGGGGCCTGTGGGGCTACGACGCGATCCTGTTGCCGACCGCCGCGGCCCCGCCCTGGCCCGCCACGGAGGCCTTCCCGGGCGTGATCGACGGGCAGCCGGTCGGTCCGCGCGGTCATGCGGTCTATACCGGGTGGGTCAACGCCGCGGGTCTGCCCGCGCTGGCTTTTCCCGCCGGTCTTGCGAACGGACTGCCCGTCGGCATGCAGCTGGTTGCCGATCTTGGCGGTGAAGCGATGCTGCTGGGTCTGGTCGAAGGCCTGGAGAACGTGTCCGGAAATCGGGAGATTTCGACCGGGATCGGCTATGCCGGTGCCCCCCGTTTCCGGCCGAGGCGGACCCGACAGGGCTTGCTGACCGGGCCGCCCTTCGGCGTGAAGCTCGCCACCTTCGCCCCGAACTGACGGCCCGGGGAAGGTGTCGGCGGAACGGAGCGTCCGCTGTCGCTCGACCTGATTGGCGGCGGAATTATACCCGCCGCCCGCTGACCGGCATCACGATTCATGCATAGCGTCGCATCGAAACGCGAACCGACTCCGCAAGGCGATCAGGCGAGTGAACGACGCGCGCGGCGAGCCTGCGGCGGAGCTCGGCGACCGTCGCGCCGGCGTCGTTCCCCCGAAGAACTCGCGCTCTTGCCGAGAGGCCGTCCGCCAACATGGCTTGCCGCCCCTTATGCCGATTTCCGGCTTCCGGAAGCCGCCGGAGCGATCAGTCGACGCCAAGCCGCAGCGTCGTCTCCGCGTTGAAGAGATGCGCGCGCGCGGCGTCGGGAGCGAGGCGGATGGTCTCGCCCGGTCTCGCCGCGATGCGCTCGCGCATGACGGCGGTGACGCGGGTCTGGCCGATCGTGGCGATGACGTGGGTCTCGGCCCCGGTCGGCTCGATCGCTACCAGCTTCGCGGGCAGTCCCTCTTCGCCTGAGGCGAGGGCGAAATGTTCCGGGCGGGCGCCGTAGACCACCGACGCGACGCCGGCGGCGCGCGCGGCGGCCGGATCGACCGGCCAGCGCAGGCCGTCCTCCGCGAGGAACGCCGGAGCGCCCTCGGCCATATCGATGCGCCCGGAAACGAAATTGATCGCGGGCGAGCCGATGAACCCGGCGACGAACATGTTCGCTGGCCGGTCGTAGAGCGTCAGCGGGTCGCCGATCTGTTCGACGACGCCCGCGCGCATGGCGACGATGACGTCGGCCATCGTCATCGCCTCGATCTGATCGTGAGTGACGTAGATCGTCGTGGATCCCAGGCGCGCGTGCAGCTCCTTGAGTTCGGCGCGCATCTGGACACGAAGTTTGGCGTCCAGATTTGAGAGAGGCTCGTCGAAGAGGAACACGGCCGGATCGCGCACTATGGCGCGCCCCATGGCCACGCGCTGACGCTGGCCGCCCGAAAGCTGCCGCGGGAGGCGGTCGAGAAAGTCGGAGAGGCCGAGGATGCGGGCGGCCTCGGCGACCTTTCGGGCGATCTCCGCCTTGGATTGGCGCGCGAGGCGAAGCGAGAAGCCCATGTTCTCGGCGACGGACATATGCGGATAGAGCGCGTAGTTCTGGAAAACCATCGCGATGTCGCGGTGTTTGGGTTCCACGTCGTTGATGACGCGGCCGCCGATGCTGATGGTGCCGGCGCTGATGTCCTCCAACCCGGCGATCATGCGCAGGAGGGTCGACTTGCCGCAGCCGGACGGGCCGACGAGGACGGCGAAGGCGCCCTCGGGCACGTCGACGCTGACGTCGCGCATGACCTCGGTGGGACCGTAGGATTTGTGGACGTTGCGGATCTCGACCCTGGCCATCTCAGTCGACTTCCCGCGCAAGCAGCGCTTCGGCCGCCCGGGCGGCGGCCAGAAGGCTCAGGCCGGTGTGATATCCGGGATCGAGATCGGGCGTGGCCGGGACGTAATCCACCGGGCCGTCCGGCGTGAGGCATTGGTAGGCGATGGGCGGATCGCCGCGCCAGTAGCCTTCGAGAAAACGTTCGTCGGCGGCCTTCCAGATCCGCAGGGTGTCGGCGCTTCCGGTCGCCAGGTGCGCGAGCGCGGCGCTGCGGATCGTTTCGGGAAGCGGCCACCACGGACAGAACGGGCTGAGAGGCCGGCCGCTCGCGGCGGAGACGAGAAGGCGGATGCCCGGACCGACGAGACCGCGGTCGAAGGAGGAGACGAGCACGCGCTCCAGCATCCGGACCGTTTCCGGATCGCCGTCCGGACCGATATGGTCGAGCGCGAACCCGACGAACTCGATGCCATGGCCGACGTTGCATTCATCCTGACCGGGGACGTTGCGCAGCAGGCCGGACGCGGCGTCGAGATGGCGCGAGAGGATGTGGGCGACGTAGCGGTCGGCATAAGCGGTCGCCTCGGTCAGGCCGAGGCGGCGAAGCGTGCCGGCGGCGCCGAGCAGGATCATGCGCGGACCGAAATCATCCGGCTCCGCGTCGGCCGTCACGAGCGACAAAGGGAGCTTCTCCGCCATCTGGAACCGGCCGTCATCGATCGCCTGCGTCACTTGGGTCAGCGCGGCGAGCTGACGCGGCAGATCGGCCGGCGCGTAGCGGGCCGCTCCGCAGATCAGGCCCTTGGCGAAGAAGGCGTCGGAATAGGTGAACACGTCGGCGTCGGTCACCTGCGGCTCGAGCGGGCCGTCATCGGGTCCGCAAACCGGAAGCATGTCGGGACCGTACCGGAAGTAGCCGTGCCCATCGCGCCTCCTGAGCGTGTCGAGCGCGCGGTAGAGCGTCGCGCCCGCGTCATCGAGCGCGGCGGCCAGGTCCGGCTCCGCGGGAGCGAAGGCATCGGCGAAAATCGCGAGCGATTCGAGACCGCGGCCCTGGATCCAGCCGTATATCCAGTCGGGGCCGCGCCAACCGTCTCGCGCCCCGTATTCCTCGAGCGTGACCGGATTGAGTTTGGTGTTGAGATACGCGCCATGGAGCTTCGGGCGATCAAGCATCCAGCGCAGGGTGGCGGCGTTCATCGCCGCGTAGCGGGGGGCGGCCGTCTCGAGGAAGGCGCTCATTCCTTGAGCCCCGTGCTGGCGACGCCTTGGACGAAGTTGCGCCGGAGCAGGATGAAGATGGTGACCGAAGGGACCAGCACGAGCGCCGATGCGGCGCTGAGGCGGCCGAGATCGACCGTGAACCCGGTCTGAAACAGCGCGAGGCCGACCTCGATCGTATAGCTCTGTTTAGTGGTCGCGACGATGATCGGCCACGCGAAGGCCGTCCAGGCCTGGAAGAACGCCAGCACGAAAAGCGCGCCGAGCGCGCCGCGCAGAAGCGGCAGCACGATCCGCGTGAAGATCCAGATCTCGCCGGCTCCGTCGATGCGCGCGGCCTCGAGCAGCTCGTCGGGGATGGAGTGGATCACGTTCTGGCGGATCAGGAAGATGCCGAAGCTCATCACCAGATAGCCGAGCAGCAGGCCGCCGAGCGAGTTGAGCAGCCCCAGCGACTGGGCCTGGAAATAGAGCGGGATCATGTAGACCTCGAAAGGCACGATCGCGGTGGCGAGGATCACGGCGAAAAGGACGCTCATCGTGCGCGAAGGGAATTTCGCCATGAGATAGCCGGCGATCGCCGACGTGATCGAGATCGCCAGAGCGGACAGCAACGCGAAGGCCAGCGAGTTGAAAATCCAGCGCAACAGCGGCGTGTCGGTCAGGACCGCGGTGAGATTGGCCAAGGTCGGATCTTTGGGGATCAGGGTCGGAGGCCAGGCCAGCATCTCCGCCGGGGTCTTGAACGCGTTCGCGATCAGCAGGATCAGCGGCAGGATCATGAAGAGGCCGAAGAGAATCAGCACGATGTCGATCGCGCGGTCGGTCAGGGACGTGCGCTTTTTCACGGGCCCGTCCGGCGCGGCGCCGACCGGTTCGCGCATGTCGCGCGGCGGAATGACATGCGTCTCGGCGGTCATGCGGCGCCCCTGCGTTCGCGCAGCAGGCGGAACTGGATCAGCGTCAGGAAGAGCACGATCAGAAGCAGGATGACCGCCTCGGCCGCCGCGTATCCGACACGGTAGTTGCGGAAGGCGTTCTCAAGCATGTCGAGCACGATCACCCGCACCTGCCGGCCCGGCGCGCCCTGGGCGTCGGAGGCGAGCACGTAGACCTGCGCGTAGACGTTGAAGGCGGAGACGAGCGTGATCACGGAGACGTAGAGCGTGATCGGCTTGAGCATCGGGATCGACAGGAAACGGAAGGATTGCAGGCCCGAGGCGCCGTCGAGCTTGGCCGCCTCGTAGAGCGAATGCGGGAGGTTCTTGAAGCCGACGAGGTAGATCAGCACGCAGTAGCCGAGCGCCTGCCACGAGCAGAGGACGATGACGCAGACCAGCGACAGGACGGGATCGAACAGCCACGATTTCGGCTCGACGCCGAAAACCGCGAGCAGCGCGTTGAGCGGGCCCAGCTGCGCGTCGAAGATCCACTTCCACGCCATCGCCGCCGGCACCAGCGAGACGACGTGCGGAATGAACACGCTGGTTTCGTAGAAGCCGGCGAAGCGGGAGCGGGTGCGATGATAGATCAGCGCCGCGAGGACGAGCGACAGCGGCACCGTGACGATCAGCACGCCGAACGCGATGATCGAGGTGTTGAAGAGCGCCTCGCGGAACAGCGGATCGCCGGCGAGTTCGCGGAAGTTGTCAAACCCGATGAACGGTTTGTTCTTTGAGAGGATGTCCCACTTGTGAACGCTGAGACGGAGGATCTCGGTGATCGGAAACACGCGCACATAGGCGAAGATCGCCAGCACCGGCAGGATCGCGACTACCGAGAAAACCCATCTGCGCCGTCGGAGCATGCGCGCCTTTCGGATCGGCGTCGCGGGCCCGCCTCCAAGCTGGAGAGCCGGCCCGCGACGCGGCGGTTTCAGGAGCTGCGCGTCACTCGGCCAGAAGGCCCTCGCGGTCGAGGATGCCGTCGATCTCCGCGGCCGCCTCGGCGAGGAAGGCGTCGATCGCCGCGTCGTCGCCGGCCAGCGACGGATCGGCGAAAGCGCGCTCGAGCTGCGCCGCGAAGCGGGCCATGATCTCCTCCACCGGTCCCACGTTCGGGTTCGTGAAGAAGCCGTAATCCTCGGGATACTGGACGAAAGCCTCGAAGGCGGGCGTGCTCTCGACGATCGGCGCGTAGTCGAGCCCGAGGCGGTTGGGCAGCCAGCCGACGTTCTCGAGCAGCCAGAGCAGGTTCTCCGGCTCCTGCGTCGCCATGACGAAGTCCCACGCCGCCCGCTCCTCCTCGTCCTCTCCGGTCACGTAGAGGTTCACCTGAGACACGATGGATCCTTCGGGCAGCGTCGCCGTCGCGTAGTTCAGATCCGGCGCCTTGGCCGCGATGTCGCCGATCACCCAGGATTCGCGGATGAACATCGCCGTCTGCCCGCGCTCGAACGCCTCGGCGTCGGCCGGCATGTCGATCGCGACCGTCTCGGTCTCATAGAGGTTGTGCAGATACTGCTTGAGCGCCTCGCGGCCCGCCTCCGACGCGAAGGCGGCGCGCCACTTGCCGTCCTCGGTCCGCTCCAGGAACGTGCCGCCGAACTGGAACATGTTGATCGTGAACTTCTCGGTGATCCCGGCGCCGCCGCCCGAGAGGCGCAGCGACCAACCTGAAACGGTCGGCTTGCCGGACTCGTCGCGCTGCGTCAGCGCCTCGGCGTAGGTGTCGTATTCCGCCATTGTCGTCGGAGGACCGTCGAGTCCGGCCTCCGCGAACATGTCGGTGTTGTAATAGAGCGCGCTCTGGCCCCGGAACAGCGGCATGCCGAAGACCGTGCCATCGTAGCTGGCGCCTGCCTGGAAGAACGCGCCGAAATTACCGTCATCGGTGACGAAGGCCGCGACCTCCTCCGGAGCCGGATTGTAGAGATCGTTCTCGAGATACCGCGGAGCCAGCGCGCTCGCCATCTCGATGACCTCGGCAGCCTCGCCGGAGGTGAGACCGAGAGCCACGCGACGTTCGTGGTCGCGCAGATTTATCGCCTCGACCGTGACGTTCAGGTCGGGATGGTCGGCCTTCATGCCTTCGGCGACATGGGCATAGAAAGGCTCGAGCTCCGGATAGCCGCTCCAGACCCGGATGTCCTGCGCGGCGGCGGCGGTCGCCGCCGCGAGCAGCGCCGCCGCCGACACGCCAGTGACGAGCGCCGCCGTCTTCGATCTCGCACGCGTGGTCGTTCCCGTCGGGTGAAGTTCGGCCATGATTCCATCTCCTGGTATTTCGGGGGGCTTCGGGAAAGTCTGGCGGACCAAGGGGCTCATTGCAATGGCCGCCCGAGAAGCTCCATCGCGGCCGCGGCGAGGCGTTCGGCGGAACCGGGCGCGAAGGCGCCGGGCATCCCGAAAAAACGGTGCGCCTCGTCGACCTCGTATCCGCCATGCGGGTATTCCTCCGCCGGCGGGATGTAGCCCGGGACCGCGTCCGCGTAGGCGAGGACGAGAGCCGGTCCGTCGCCGCACGCCGCCCGCATGTCGAGGCCGGTGCGCGCGAAGATCTCGCCCGGCAGCGCCACGACCGGCACGTCCCCCCAGCGCAGGACGCAGACGCGTCCCGTCCAACGGCCCGGCTCCGCTCCGGCGACGCGCCCGGCCCAGCGCAGCCAGTGACCGAGGATCGCGGCCCGCGCCGGGGAAGCGCCCGCCGCCTCGCGCTCCCAGCCGGCGGCGAGGGAGGCGAGGTCGCGTTCCCGTCGTGCGAGGTCCAACGTGACGCGGACCTCACGGGCGGTGACCGGGCCCGTGACGGGCGTCTCGCCGGCCGTCAGCGCCGCACGGCCGATCCGGTCGCCGAGACGCTCGGCCGCAGCGAAACTGCGCGCGGCGTCGGGCGCGAGCGACATGGAGGCGCCGGCGGTGTGGCCGGTATTGGCGTCGCCGCAGCATCCGGTGAGGAAAAGCGCGACGGCGCCCGGGCAGGCGTGTTCGAGATGCCGGCGCACGAAGTGCGGATAGTCGGCGGTGATCTTCCGATTGTCCGGGCCGAGGACGACCGGATGGCAGGCGTAGGCCGCGAGAACCGCCATGAGCCCGCCCTCGGCGTCCCTGAAACGCAGGACCGGAAGGCTTCGGTCGAGCGGCCCGTCGGCGTGGCGGCGGTTGCGGGCGACGTCGGGGTCCGCGCCGGTCCCGGCCGTGATCGTCGCGGGTCGCCGGTTTGCCAGCGCCGCGTCGATCGCCGCCACGCAGCCGTCCTCGAGCGTTTGCAGAAAAGCCG
Source organism: uncultured Alphaproteobacteria bacterium (assembly GCA_963798765.1). Classification (GTDB taxonomy): domain Bacteria; phylum Pseudomonadota; class Alphaproteobacteria; order Rhodobacterales; family Rhodobacteraceae; genus Amaricoccus. The sequence continues at coordinate 7,217 of CAWCUP010000029.1, forward strand.
GATCGGGTTCGCCGCCAAGCCGGCCCGGCACGCTGAACGGAGCGCCGTGGGTATGCGTGGCGGCGACGATCAGGCGCTCGTCGGGAAGGGCGCAGCGCGCGCGGATCCGCGCCGAGCTGTCCTCGTGGAAGGCGATCACGTCGGCCACGACGATCGCCGTGTCCTCGACGGCGACCGCCCGCGCCGTCAGGCGGTCGTGCACTCCGGTCGCCGGGTCCTCGCGCGCGGCGAATCCGGCGAGGCGGAGGCCGGAGACCCGCGTCGGCCGGTCCGGCGTGATGTCCACGGTCGCGACGCCCGCCCTGTAGACGCTCATGTCTCCTCGCCGCCGAGCCACGTGCCTGTGATCGCGAGCGTCCGGTCGCCGGGGCTCCAGCCGAAGGTGATGATGTCCGCGGGAGCGCCGACCTTCAGCACGCCACGTCCGCCGACGAAGCGGCCGGGATTGACCGTCGCCAATCTTAGCGCCTCTGAGAGCGGCAGGTCGGACATGATAGCGGCGATGGCGACGTCATCGTTCAGCGGCCTGGAGGCGCCGGCGAGATAGGGGGTGCCGGGCGTGCCCAGCCACCCGTCGGCGCGAAGCTCGACCCGCCCGCCTATGGGCGCGTCGTAGAGGCCGGGCGGCATCCCGCCGAGCGCGACGCAGTCGGAGACGAGGATCGCGCGCTCCGGTCCCTTGGCGCGGAGCATCGCCTTGAGGGCGTCCGCCGGAAGGTGATGGCCGTCGGCGATGAAACTCGCGGTCAGACGGTCGTCGGCGAGCTGCGTCCAGATCAGGTTGGGATGGCGCGGCAGCGTCGCGGAGGCGCCGTTTCCGAGATGCGTCGAGAGGCGGGCGCCGGCGTCGACAGAAGCGCGTATCCGGTCGGAATCGGCGTCGGTATGGCCGAGCGCGACATCCACTCCGGCCGCGACCATCGCTTCGATGAAACCGGCGGCGCCGTCCCAATGCGGGGAGATCGTGATCATGCGCACGAGACCGTCGCAGGCCGTCTGCCAGCGCGCCACTTCCGCGGCGTCCGGCGGGCGGACATGGGCGGCGGGATGCGCGCCGCGCGGACCGTCCGACGGGGAGATGAACGGACCTTCGACATGGATGCCCGGGATCGAGCGGGCGACGAGCGGATCGGCGCGGCGGGCCTTGGCGATGGCGGCGAGCGCTTCGGTCAGCAACTCTTCGGAGGCGGTGATCAGGGTCGGCAGGAAGGTCGTGACGCCGTGCGCCAGCAAAAGGCGTGCGAGGTCGCCGACGCGGCCAGGCGTGAGCGCGCCGTCGTTCAGGTCGATGCCGCCATAGCCGTTCACCTGGAGGTCGATCAGACCGGCGGACACCCAGTCTGGCGGCGCGTCGGCGCAGGTCGACGATCTCGGTCACGACGCCGTCCGCGAACCTGATCTCGACGCCGCTGCCGGAAACGGGATCGCGGCCCCGGATCCGGCCCGCGGCGGTCACAGCTTGCGGACCCTGTCGCGGAAGCGGGCGAGGAACCGCGCGTTGGCGGCGTCGCCGCCCGGCGCGTTGCCGCTGCGCCAGACGGGCGGCTCGATCCCGCGGGCGGCGAGGTCGGCCACGGTCCGGATGACAAGGCAGTTCAGCGCGAAGGCGTTGGCGAAGGTCGAGACCGCTCCTATCGCCTCGCCGACTCCCTCGACGGAGACCAGCGCGTCGCCGATCGGGACCTTGCAGTCGATGGCGATGTCCACGAGGTCGTGCAGGTTTCCGCCGGTCGGGTGGCGCGCGGGGTGGTCGGGCGCGGTGGTTTCGGCATGGCTCCGGCTGCTCACGCCGATCAGCGTGACGCCGCGGGCGCGGGCCTCGATCGCGGCGTCGATGAGCGCCGCGTTGATGCCGTAGGCGTTGACGAGGATCAGCAGGTCGCCCTCGCCGAGCCGCGCGTCGGCGATCACGTTGCGGCCATAGCCCGGCAGACGCTCCATCGCCATGGAGCGCAGGGCGCCGTTGGACAGCAGCGTGCCCTCGTCGAGGATGGCGCTGACATGCATCAGACCGCCGGCGCGGAAGAAGATCTCCTGCGCCGCGAGGTTCGAATGCCCGCCGGGGCCGAAGACGTGCACGAGGCGGTCCGCCGAGATCTGGTCCGCGACCCGTTTCGCGGCGCCGGCCAGCGGCCCTGCCTCCTCTTCGAGGATGCGCCGCATGATGTCGGTGACCCGCTCGAAATAGCCCGAGCAGAGCGCGCCGGGATCCGGCGCCGCGTCAGACATCGGGGTCGGAGGCCGGCTCGAGGTAAAGGACGCAGGCGGGATGCGTCCGCAGGGCCGAGGCGGGACATTCGCCGGTCACCGGGCCGTGCAGGGTCGCCCGGACGGCCGCGCGCTTGGCGGAAGTGGGGACGACGCAGAAGAGCTTCGCGGCGCGCAGCATCCGGGGCACGGTGAGCGTCACGGCCTGCTTCGGCACGTCGTCGACCGTCGCGAACGCGCCGTCATCCACCTGCTGCTGCCGGCAGACGCGGTCCAGTTCGACCACGCGGACGTCGAGCGGGTCTTCGAGATCGGCCGGCGGATCGTTGAAGGCGATATGGCCGTTCACGCCGATCCCGAGCACGACGATGTCGATCGGCGCGGCGTCGAGCAGAGCCGCGTAGTCCCGCGCGATCACGTCCGGATCGCCCTCGGCGGCCATGCGGTGCACGCCGCCGAAGGGGACGCGCGAGAAGAGCCGCGCGTCCAGCCAGTTCGCGAAACGCTGCGGCGCGTCGGGCGGCAGGCCGACGTAATCGTCCATGTGGAAGGCGGTCACCCGCCGCCAGTCGACGTCCGGAGCCGCGACGAGGGCCGCGATTGTGTCCGCCTGGCTCGGCGCGGCGCCGAAGACCACGCGTACTTCGTCCTGCGCCGCGAGACGCGACCGCATCTCATCCGCGATGGCGCCCGCGGCCGTCGACGCCATCGTGGCGCGGTCCGGCAGGCTCTCGACCAGCAGCCGGTCGACACTTCGCGTCTTCGCCGTCATCGCATTTCCCGGTCTTTGCGCCCCGTCCCGCCCGTGAAGCGGGGGCGGCTTCAAGGAAACTACCGATCGGGGCGCGGGGGCGTCAACGGATCATCGCGGGGCGTCGTAGACCTTGTCTATCCGCGCCGGCGCGCGGTCCGGATGGCTTGACCGGTACTCCTCAAGCTCCGCCTCGTTGGGAGAAAGACGTCCGTCGAGACGCAGTCCGCCATGGGAGATGTTGAAGCTCATCGCCACATCGTCGCCCGCCTCGACCCAGTGCGGCGTGAGCAGGACGTTCCAGAGACGATCGCCCGGCCCCATGTCGTGGCAGAGCGCGTCCTCCTCCCGGATGGCTTCGGGCCGCGCGAAGTCCTCGGGGTCGTACGAAAGCCGCGTATCGCGACCGGCCCATCGGTCCGGATCCCGCAATCCGCAGAAGCGTTTCACGCCATGGATCTGCCAGGCCAGAACGTGACTGAGATCCATGTGATAGTTCGTGGCGCAGCCTCGACCGCTCACGAATGCGATGGGGTAACACCGCTCCATCGTGAATCCGGCCCGTTCCAGCGCGGCCCGCCACGGACCCAGGACCCCCGCGCCGAACCCGTCGAGACACCGTCCGGGAGCGTCGAAACGCGCGAGGTCGAAGTGGGCGAGCGAGAACTTCGCCTCCAGGGCCTTCTCGATCGGCATCGCGCGGAAGGCGTCGATCGGAAGTGGCGTGAGATCGAGGCGGTCGCCGCGGGCGCCCGGCCGAAGCACGACCGCGTCGTCCCGGCGGAACTCCTCGATGGCGCGATCGAGCGGCGGAGGCGTCCAGTCGAACCGGATCATCTCCGCAGCCAGACGGAAGTTCAGCGGGCCGTCCCAATGACGGGCGAACGCGCCGAAATCCGTGACCGTAGTGGGCATCGCGGCCTCCCGGGCAAGGCGCCTGACCATCCGCGACCGCGATTCGGCGCCGCTTGAGTGTCGCGTGTCAATGGTATTCCGGCAACCCGCCAGCCGCCACCTGCGGTCAAGACCGACGACGGAGACGGTCTCGCAATGGTTCGCGAAGGGCTTGGAGCTGATCTTTGGAGTTAGAGGAGAAAAGCGTATCGATGAAGACGGACCGTATGCTTGATCGACCATCACTTCATTTGTTTAGGAGACTCTCGCCTCTGATGGGGGATAAACAGGGGGATGATTGCGGTCGGCTTTCCGCAAGCCTTTGTAATCCAATATTTGTCTGTATGTGTGGTGCCCGGAGGGGGAATTGAACCCACGACCTCGTCATTACCAATGACGCGCTACTACCACTGAGCTACCCGGGCGCTGGGCGTCTCATAGGCGATCGCGCCCGGCGTCGCAAGCGGGTTCGCGGACGTTTCGGGCGGAGACCACGTCCGGACGGCCGGCGCGATCTGGACCCGAGCCGATCCCTGCGCTAACAGGGCGGCATGAGCGCGCGCCCTCCCCGCAAGGAACCGGCCCGTCCCGATGCCGGGGCGCGGAAAGCCGAGCGGATGGCTGCGGCGCTGCGGGCGAATCTCGCCCGACGCAAGGCGCAGAAGAAGTCGCGGACGGTCCTGGCCGGGTCCGACGGCAAGCAGGGATGACCCGCTGACATGGACTCCATCCGGATCACGGGCGGACGTGAGCTTCGCGGCTCGATCCCGATCTCGGGGGCGAAGAACGCCTGCCTGACGCTGATGCCGGCGGCGCTCCTGACGGAAGAGCCGCTGACGCTGACCAACGCGCCGCGGCTGAGCGACATCCGGACGATGACCCTGCTCCTGGAATCCCTCGGCTGCGAGGTGGCCTCGCTCCAGGGCGGGCGGGTGCTCGTGGTCGGTGCGGAGGCCATCTCGAACCACACGGCCGATTACGACATCGTGCGCCGGATGCGGGCCTCGATCCTGGTGCTCGGCCCGATGCTGGCGCGTGACGGCCACGCCGTCGTCTCGCTGCCGGGCGGCTGCGCCATCGGGGCGCGGCCGGTCGACATGCATCTTCGGGGCCTCGAGGCCTTGGGAGCCGATCTGGAGCTGCGCGACGGCTACGTCCATGCCGAGGCGCGCGGCGGGCTGCGCGGCGCGGTGCACGAGTTTCCGTTCGCCTCGGTCGGGGCGACGGAGAACCTGCTGATGGCCGCGACGCTGGCCAAGGGCACGACCGTTCTCAAAAACGCCGCGCGCGAGCCGGAGATCGTCGATCTGGCGGCGTGCCTGACGCGCATGGGCGCGCGGATCGACGGCGCCGGCACCGAGATCATCGAGATCGAGGGCGTCGACCGGCTCGGCGGCGCCACGCATCCCGTCGTCACGGACCGGATCGAGCTCGGCACCTACATGCTCGCGCCGGCCATCGCGGGCGGCGAGGTCGAACTGCTCGGCGGGCGGCGGGATCTGGTGGCCGCGTTCGCGGACCGCTTGGAGGCAGCCGGCGTCGGGATCGCCGAGACGGACGCGGGCCTGAAGGTCTCGCGGAGGAACGGCCGCGTGAGCGCGGTGGATGTCGTCACCGCGCCGCATCCCGGGTTCCCGACCGACCTCCAGGCGCAGATGATGGCGCTCCTGACCCTCGCGGACGGGACGAGTCGGCTGGAGGAGCGCATCTTCGAAAACCGCTTCATGCACGCCCCCGAACTCGTCCGCATGGGCGCGCGGATCGAGGTCCACGGCGGCACCGCGACCGTGACGGGCGTCGAGACGCTCCGCGGCGCGCCGGTCATGGCGACCGACCTGAGGGCCTCCGTCAGCCTGATCCTCGCCGGTCTGGCGGCGGAGGGGGAGACGACCGTCGCCCGCGTCTATCACCTCGACCGGGGATACGAGCGCGTCGAGGAGAAGCTCTCGGCCTGCGGTGCGCGGATCGAACGCGTCCGCGAGGGGGCGGCATGAGCGACGCCAGTTTCGAGGACGGCGCGGAACGCGCGATCAGGCTCCGGGCGGAGACGCCGGAGGATCTCGGCGTCATCTCCGCCCTCCTCCAGGACGCCGTCGGCGAGACGGACCGCATCGCCTGGGCCGCCAGACGCCGCCGGTTCACGCTGCTTCTCAACCGGTTCCGCTGGGAGGACGCGGGCCTCGCCGCGCGCCAGAAACGCCCATTCGAGCGCGTCCAGTCGCTTCTCGCGGTCGAGAGCGTGCTGCGCGCCCGCTCGAACGGCGTCGACCCGGCCGATCCGGACACCGTGCTCTCGATCCTGTCCCTCGAGTTCAGGCCGTCCGGAGACGGCGCGGGCACGCTCGTCCTGATCCTCTCGGGAGACGGCGAGATCGCCCTCGACGTCGAATGCCTCGACGTGACGCTCGCGGACGTGACGCGTCCTTACGCGGCCGCGGCGAAGACGCCTCCGGGACACGGCGACGCCTGATGCCCCGGTTCCTCGACACCTCCGATCCCGGCTTCGCGGACGCGTTCGGCGCGCTGCTCGGCGCCAAGCGCGAGACCGAGGGCGGCCTCGACGCCGCGGTGGCGGAGATCATCGACGACGTGCGCGCGCGCGGCGACGCGGCACTGATCGAGATGACGCGCCGATGGGACCGGCTGGAGCTGACGCCGGAGACTCTGGCGTTCACCCCGGACGAGATCGCCGAGGCCGCGTCGCGGGTCGATCCCGAGGACCGCGCCGCGCTCGAGTTCGCGGCCCGCCGCATCCGCACCTATCACGAGCGGCAGCTTCCGGCGGACGCGACCTGGCGCGACGCCTCGGGCGCGGAGCTCGGCTGGCGCTGGACCGCCGTTTCCGCCGCCGGGCTCTACGTGCCCGGAGGCCTCGCCTCCTATCCGTCCTCGGTTCTGATGAACGCGATCCCGGCGCGGGTCGCCGGCGTCGAGCGCCTCGTGATCTGCGCGCCGACCCCCGACGGGGCGGTGAACCCTCTGGTGCTGCTCGCCGCGCGGCTCGCGGGCGTCGAGACGGTCTACCGGATCGGCGGCGCGCAGGCGATCGCGGCGCTCGCCTACGGCACGGCGACGATCCCCGCGGTCGACAAGATCACCGGACCCGGCAACGCCTGGGTCGCGGCGGCCAAACGCCGCGTCTTCGGCCACGTGGGCATCGACATGATCGCGGGCCCGTCCGAGGTCCTGATCCTCGCGGACCGCGACAACGATCCCGACTGGGTCGCGCTCGACCTGCTCGCGCAGGCCGAACATGACGAATCGGCGCAGTCTATCCTGATCACCGATGACGCCGAATTCGGCCGGAGCGTCGCGGCCGCCGTCGACGAGCGCCTGACGACGCTGGAGCGACGTGACATCGCCTCGGCGAGCTGGCGTGATTTCGGCGCCGTGATCACGGTGGCCGACTGGTCCCAGGCGGTCGCCCTGTCCGACCGGATCGCGCCGGAGCATCTGGAGATCTGCACCGCGAACGCCGACGCGCTCGCCGTCGCGGTGCGCCATGCGGGCGCGATCTTCATCGGCGCGCTGACGCCCGAGGCCATCGGCGATTACGTCGGCGGGCCGAACCACGTTCTGCCCACGGCGCGCTCCGCCCGGTTCTCCAGCGGCCTGTCGGTTCTCGACTTCATGAAGCGCACCACGCTGGCGCGCATGACGCCCTCGGCCCTGTCCGCGATCGGTCCCGCGGCCGAACGGCTGGCGCGCTCGGAAGGCCTGGAGGCCCACGCGCTCAGCGTGCGCGGCCGCCTCGACCGGCTCAACGAGCGGTAGGATGGAGGACCGGGCCCGGCTGGTCGCGGTCGCTCTCGACGATTCGGGGCTTCCCGCGCCGACGCCCGAGATCGACCAGGAGCGGCGGGTCGCGGTCTTCGATCTGCTGGAGGAGAACGCCTTCGATCTGCCCCGCCCCGCCGCGCCCGGGCCCTGGCGCCTGACGCTCGGCGTCCGCGACGGCTTTCTGCGCTTCGCGCTCGCCGCCGAGACCGGCGCGCCGGCCGCGGCCTTCGACGTGCCGCTCGCCCCGCTGGCGCAGGCGATGCGGGATTACGGCCGCATCCGAGAGGACTATTTCGAGGCCGTCCGGCACCATCCGCCGGCCCGGATCGAGGCGATGGACGAGGGAAGGCGGGCGATCCACGACGAGGGCGCCCGCCTTCTCGCCCGCGAGCTCGACGGCAAGGCCGTTCTCGACGATGCGACGCTGCGGCGGTTCTTCGTCCTGATCTGCGGGCTTCACGCCGGGGCCTGACGGCGCCCGGCCGCCGGCGGCCGGGCGCGGGCGAATCGGCCGCGCGCCCTTGATTCTCCCGGTCGGCGGGGCCATAGAGCGCACGCGGCCCGCCTGCGTGCCCGGCCGCGCGTCTGAAACCGCATCGGAGTGAACATGGCCAAGGAAGAGCTTCTTGAATTTCCCGGCGTCGTGACAGAGCTTCTGCCCAACGCGACTTTCCGGGTGGAGCTCGAGAACGGCCACGTCATCATCGCGCATACCGCCGGCAAGATGCGCAAGAACCGCATCCGCGTTCTGGCCGGCGACAAGGTCCAGGTCGAGATGACCCCCTACGACCTGACCAAGGGGCGGATCAACTATCGCTTCAAATAGACCGCTCGGCCGCGTCCGGTGCGTCTGATCCTCGGCTCCTCGAGCCCGCGGCGCCTCGAGCTTCTCGCGCAGATCGGCATCGTGCCGGACGAGATCCGGAGCGCGGACGTCGACGAGGAGCCGGTCCGGGGCGAGACGCCGAGGGAATGCGCCAAGCGGCTCGCCCTGTCGAAGGCGGAGGCCGTCGGCGCCCGGCCCTCCGAACTCGTCCTCGCGGCGGACACGGTCGTGGCCGTCGGATCCCGGATGCTCGCGAAGCCCTCGGACACGGCCGAGGCGGAGCGGTTCCTCCGGCTGCTGTCGGGACGTCGCCACCGGGTGATCACCGCGATCGCGGCGCGGACGGCGGACGCGGCGCGCGTCAGGGCGGTCGAAACCGCGGTGAGGCTCAAGCGTCTCTCGGACGAGGAGATCTCCTCGTATCTCGCGACCGGCGAATGGCGCGGCAAGGCCGGCGGCTACGCGATCCAGGGCGCGGCGGCCGCGTTCATTCCGTGGATCAACGGCTCTTACTCCAACGTGGTCGGCCTGCCGCTCGCGGAGACCGTCGGCCTGCTGCGCGGCATGGGTCTGCGGCTGTGAAGGGCCGCCAGATCCTGATAGAGCCGCTGCCGACGGGCGGGCACGCCGCCGCCCTCATGGTCGACGGCGTCCTCGAGGATCTGCTGATCGACCCGCCGGACGGGACCGCCGTCCCGCGCGTCGGGGAGATCCACCTCGCCGTCGCGGGCCGTCCGATCAAGGGCATCGGCGGGACGATGGTCGATCTCGGAGGCGGGCTCACCGGCTTCCTCCGGACGCCGCGGCCGCCCGCCTCCGGAACGCGTCTGCCCGTCCAGGTCGCCGGCGCGGCGGAGGCCGGCAAGGCGCCGCCGGTCACCGACAGGATACGCCTCAAGGGCCGGCTGGCGATCCTGACGCCCGACAGACCCGGGTTCAACGTCTCGCGGTCAATCCGCGATCCCGAACGGCGATCCGCTCTCGAGGCGATCGCCCGGAGTGCGATGTCCGGCGCGGAGCCGGATCTCGGTCTCATTCTGCGCAGCGCCGCCGAGGAGGCCGACGACGACGCGATCGCCGACGAGGCCGCGTCCCTGCGCCGGACCTGGGACGCCGCAGCGACCGCCGGGCGGGACGCCCCGAAGCTCCTCGTCCCGGCCCCGGGCGCTTCCGAGACCGCGTGGCGCGAGTGGAAACGGAGGGACGTGCCGGTGATCTCGAACGCCCGCGCCCTGGCGGACCAGGACGTGTGGGAGGCGGTCGAGGCGCTCCGCCGCCCCTTCGTCCCGCTCGGCGACGGGGGGCTCTACATCGAGCCGACCCGCGCGCTGGTGGCCGTCGACGTCAACACCGGCGCGGACACCTCGCCGGCGGCCGCGCTCAAGGCCAACCTCGCCGCGATGCGGGAGCTGCCGCGACAGCTTCGGCTGCGCGGTCTCGGCGGGCAGATCGTCGTGGACATGGCGCCGCTGGCGAAAGCCCGGAGGAAGATGGTCGAGGAGGCGCTCGCCGGCGCGCTGCGCCGCGACGGGGCGGAGATGTCGGTCGCCGGCTGGACGCCGCTCGGCCATCTGGAGCTGAACCGCAGACGCGACCGCCCGCCGCTGGTCTGAGGCCGGCGTCAGACGGCCAGGCCGCGGCGCGGCGCCTCGCCGCCGTGAACGTCGAAGCAGCGCGCCACCAGGCGCGCCAGCAGCGGGCCGTCGGTCGCGATCCTGAGCCCGGCCTCGCCGAGGATCACGTGATCGGGAAAGGCCCGCGCGGCGCGCTCCATGCCCCGGCGCGCGATCGAGGCGAAATCGCCGAATTCGCGGCCGAGTTCCCGCAGGTCGAGCGCGAAATCGCAGATCAGCATCTCGATCGCCCGGGCGCGCACCCGGTCCTCGAGCCCGAGCGCGAGCCCCGCGCGTTCCGGCGCCGCGTCGACGCTCTGGCAGTAGAGCGTCGTCGAGATAGGGTTCTGGACGTAGCCCTGACGGAACCGCGAGATCGACGAGGCCCCCAGACCGATCACCGCGTCCACCGGATCGACGGTGTAGCCGTCCAGACAGCGCCGCAGCCGGCCGGTCTCCCGCGCGAGCGCCAGGGGATCGTCGGGGCGCACGAAGAGATCGACGCCGACGCGGACGTAGCCGGCTCCGAGCAGCAGCCGCGCCGCGAGCTCCTGCTGCTCCAGACGCAGGTCGGCGCGCGGCAGAAGGGCCTCGGGGATCATCTGCTGGCGCTTGGCGACCCTGGGCGCGTGGACGTAGCCGGACAGCGTGATCCGTTCGGGCGCCGTCGCGAGCACCTCGGAGCAGGTCGCGGAAAGCGAGGCCAGGGTCTGCCGCGGCAGGCCGAACAGCACGCCCGCCTCGATGGCCCGCACGCCCGCCGCCCGCAGCCGCGCGACAAGGGCGTGGAAATCCTCCGCCGTCTGGTCCGAGCCGATCGTCGCGCGCGTCTCGGCGCCGAAATCCTGCACGCCGAGACGCGCGCGCGTCATGCCGGACTCCTTCAGCGCATCGATCCTGTCCTGACGGCCGGAAACCGGGTCGAGCTCGACGCGGAACTCCGCGTCGCCGGCGAAGGCGAGGCTCCCGCGCATCCGCTCCGCGAGCCCGCGGATCAGGCGCACGGGCAGAACCGCGGGCGACCCTCCGTGCCAGAGGACCCGCGACACCCTGACGCCGGAGGGAAGAAGCGCGGCGACCCTCGCGATCTCGCGGCCCAGGGCGTCGACATAGGCGTCCAGCGCGCCGGTCCCCTTTGCGATCTGCGTCCGGCACGCGCAGAACCAGCACAGCTTCGCACAGAACGGCACGTGCACGTGCAGCGCGACGCGGCCGGTCTCGGGAAGCGACCCGATCCACCCGTCGTGGCGGTCGGTCTCCACCCCCTGGTCGAACGAAGACGCGGTGGGGTAGCTCGCGTATCGCGGCGCTCCCTGCCGCAGAAGTTCCATATGCGAGGGGGACAGGGTCGGTGACATGCCCGGAGTGTCGATCCGGCCTCCGGTTCACGCCTTGATCGAGATCAAGCATCTCTATAGGGTTCCCTCTGAAAGGGGGCTTTCGGAATGCCGCTCTCCCAGACATTGAAAGCCGGGCCGCAGAAATGCGAGGATTGCCCGATCCGGCATCGGGCCGTCTGCGCGAAGTGCGAGAGCGGGGAGCTGGAGGAGCTCGAGCGGTTCAAATCCTACCGCTCCTACCAGCCCGGCGAGGTCATCGTCTGGGCCGGAGAGAAGACCCAGGTCACGGGCTCCGTCGTGGAGGGCGTCGCGATGCTCCTGCGGACGCTGCCGGACGGCCGCCGCCAGATGGTCGGGCTTCTCCTTCCGTCCGATTTCCTCGGACGCCCGGGGCGGGACGTCGCGAAATTCGACGTGGTCGCGGCGACGCCGGTGACGTTCTGCATGTTCCGGAAGGCCGATTTCGAGCGCCTCGTCGCGAAATCGCCGCAGATCGAGCACCGGCTGCTGGAGATGACCCTCGACGAGCTCGATTCCGCGCGGGAATGGATGCTTCTGCTGGGCCGCAAGACCGCGCGCGAGAAGATCGCGAGCCTCTTCGTGATCATGGGACGCCGCGACGCGGCGCTGAACCAGGTCCGGCCGCGCGCCGGGCTCGTGTTTCCGTTCTACATCACCCGCGAGGCGATGGCGGACTATCTGGGCCTCACGATCGAGACCGTCAGCCGCCAGATATCGGCGCTGCGAAAAGACGGCCTCATCGACCTCATCGACAACCGGATGGTGCGGGTTCCGGATTTCGCGGCGCTCATCGAGGAATCCGGCGACGACTCGGATGGCGGCGTCCTGATCTGAGCGGCCGGGCCGTCGCGGCGCGCCCCGCGACGGCGGACCGCAGGCGCGCCGCCATACGCCGCTTTGTGAATTCCGGGCGGCAAGGCTCTCTTTTCCCACGAATACGGTCACGCGCGCCGGCGATCACATTCCGAATTGCCGCGGCGCCCCCGGGACTTGATCTGGATCAAAGAGCCTTGCCATAATGCACCGCACAAAGACGCCGACGAAAAGGAAGCCGGATTCCGTCCGGCACGGACAAAAGGGCCAGGAGCGACATGCTAGACGGAGTGAAGATTGCTATACTGGGCGTCCTCACGCTCCTGTTGGCGATGGCGGCGAATTACGGACAGGATCAGGTCTACACCTTCCACGCGCTGCTGCTGACGGCGATCGCCGCGGTGTCGATGATCTGGACGATCCGCAACGCCGGATCGGGACGGATCACGACGGCGGTGCCGGAGACCGGCTACATGGACGAGGTCGTCCGGTACGGGGTGATCGCCACCGCCTTCTGGGGCGTCGTGGGCTTCCTGATGGGAACCTACATCGCGTTCCAGCTGGCCTTTCCGCTGCTGAACTGGGACCTGCCCTGGACGAGCTTCGGGCGCCTCCGGCCGCTCCACACCTCCGCCGTGATCTTCGCCTTCGGCGGAAACGCGCTGATCGCGACGTCGTTCTACGTGGTCCAGCGGACGACGGCGGCGCGGCTCTGGGGCGGCAACACGGCCTGGTTCGTGTTCTGGGGATACCAGCTCTTCATCGTCCTTGCGGCGACCGGCTACGTGCTCGGCTCGACCCAGTCCAAGGAATACGCGGAGCCCGAGTGGTACGTGGATCTCTGGCTCACGATAGTCTGGGTCGCGTATCTCGTCGTGTTCATGGGCACGCTGATCAAGCGCAAGGAACCGCACATCTACGTCGCGAACTGGTTCTACCTCGCCTTCATCATCACCGTGGCGATGCTGCACGTGGTCAACAACACCACGATCCCGATCTCGATCTTCTCGTCGCAGTCGGTGATCCTCTGGCCGGGCGTCCAGGGCGCGATGGTCCAGTGGTGGTACGGCCACAACGCGGTCGGTTTCTTCCTGACGGCCGGATTTCTCGGGATGATGTACTATTTCATTCCGAAACAGGCGGAGCGGCCGATCTATTCCTACCGGCTCTCGATCATCCATTTCTGGGCGCTGATCTTCCTCTACATCTGGGCGGGTCCGCACCATCTGCACTACACCGCCCTGCCCGACTGGGCGCAGACGCTCGGCATGGTGATGTCGATCATCCTCTGGATGCCGTCCTGGGGCGGCATGATCAACGGCCTGATGACGCTTCAGGGCGCCTGGGACAAGCTGCGGACCGATCCGGTGCTGCGGATGCTGGTGATCTCGGTCGGCTTCTACGGAATGTCGACCTTCGAGGGGCCGATGATGTCGATCAAGGCCGTCAACTCTCTCAGCCATTACACCGACTGGACGATCGGCCACGTCCATTCCGGCGCCTTGGGCTGGAACGGCATGATCACATTCGGCGCGCTCTACTTCCTCGTGCCGCGCCTGTGGCACCGCGAGAAGCTCTACAGCCTCACGCTGGTCAGCTGGCACTTCTGGCTCGCGACCATCGGCATCGTGCTCTACGCGTCCTCGATGTGGGTGACGGGCATCATGGAGGGCCTGATGTGGCGCGAGGTCGACGCCCAGGGCTTCCTGGTGAACTCCTTCGCCGACACCGTCGCCGCGAAATTCCCGATGTACGTCGTCCGCGCGACGGGCGGGGTGCTCTATCTCACCGGGGCGCTCATCATGTGCTACAACCTCTGGAGAACGGCAGTGGGGGCGGGCGAAAGCGCCCGCGTCACCGCCGTTCCCGCCGAATAAGGGAGCGTCGGCGCAATGAGCCTCTTGTCCAAACACGGCGTCATCGAACGCAACGCCATGCTCCTTCTGGTCCTCAGCCTGATCGTGGTGGCGATCGGCGGCGTGGTCCAGATCGTGCCGCTCTTCTACCTCGACAACACCATCGAGGAGGTGGATGGGGTCCGCCCGTATTCCCCGCTCGAGCTCGCCGGGCGCGACATCTACGTGTCCGAGGGCTGCTACGTCTGCCACAGCCAGATGATCCGCGCGATCCGCGACGAGGTGGACCGCTACGGCCATTACAGCCTCGCGGCGGAATCGATGTACGACCATCCGTTCCAGTGGGGCTCCAAGCGCACCGGGCCGGACCTCGCCCGGGTCGGCGGGCGCTATTCCGACGACTGGCACATCGCGCATTTCAACAATCCGCGTGATCTGGTGCCGGAATCCATCATGCCGGCCTATCCGTGGTTCGCCCGCACGCCGATCAATTCGGAGCACATCGCCCAGATCATGCGGACGCACCGGATGGCCGGCGTGCCCTACACCGACGAGATGATCGCCGAGGCCCAGGCCGACTTCCGCGCTCAGGCCAATCCCGACGAGGGCGACGTGGACGCGCTGCTCGCGCGCTATCCCAAGGCGCAGGCGCGCAATTTCGACGGGCAGCCGGGCATCAGCCAGCTCGACGCGGTCATCGCCTATCTCCAGATGCTCGGGACGCTGGTCGATTTCTCGACCTTCGAACCCGTCGGCAGCCGATAGGGTCCGGCATGGAAACGTACAGCCTCCTGCGGGAGATCGCGGACAGCTGGGGCATGCTCTCGCTGCTCCTGATCTTCATCGCCGTGGTCGCGTGGGTCTTCAGGCCCGGATCGAAGAAAGTCCACACCGAGACCGCGAACATGATTTTCAGAAACGAAGACAAGCCCAAGGATGACGCCGATGGCCGATAGACGCGAGGTCGACGAGGCCACCCAGACCGAGACCACCGGTCACGAATGGGACGGCATCAAGGAACTCGACACGCCGATGCCGCGGTGGTGGCTCTGGACGTTCTACGCCACGATCGTCTGGGGCGTCGGCTACATGATCATGATGCCGGCATGGCCGCTGATCAACGGCGCGACGCCGGGCCTCCTCGGCTATTCGTCCCGCGCCAACGTCCAAGCCGAACTGGACCAGGTCGCGACCGGCAACGCGCCTTTGAACACGCGCCTGATCGAAGCCGATCTCGACGCCATAGCGGACGATCCGGAACTGCTCCGCTTCGCCACCGCCGGCGGCGGCGCGGTCTTCCGCAACAACTGCAGCCAGTGCCACGGCGCGGGCGGCGGCGGCGCGCTCGGCGGCTATCCCAACCTCGCCGACGACGACTGGCTCTGGGGCGGAACGGTGGAGGACATCCACCAGACCCTGCTGCACGGCATCCGCTACGAGGCCGATCCGGACACCCGGTTCAGCCAGATGCCCGCCTTCGGCGACATCCTCGAGGAGGAGCAGATCGTCGGGCTGGTGGAATACGTCCGCTCGCTCTCCGGTCTCCCCCATGACGAGACACTGGCCGCGGCGCAGGCCGAGACGTTCGTCGACAACTGCTCCGCCTGCCACGGCGAAGACGGCAAGGGCATGCGCGACCAAGGCGCGCCCAACCTCACCGACGGCATCTGGCTCTATGGCGGCGATCCGGCCACCATCGAGCACACCATCCGCTACGCCCGCTACGGCGTGATGCCGGCCTTCGGAAACCGGCTCAGCGAGGCCGACATCCGCAAGGTGGCCGTCTACGTCAACACTCTTGGCGGCGGCGAATAACGAGCCCCCGTCCGGGCGTCCCGCGCCCGGACCGACGCCCGCGCGATCCGGCGGCCGCGCGACGACCGGCCGCCCTTGAGCGGCGGCGCATGACGCATATGTGGTTTTCCGAGCCCGCCCGACATCCGAGGCACCCGCCGTGACCGACACCCTCAACGAACCGCCGAAACTCTACGCCGCCGCCGAGCCGATCTTCCCGCGTCGCGTGAAGGGCAAGTTCCGCACGCTGAAATGGTGGATCATGGGGGTGACGCTCGCGATCTACTATCTCACGCCCTGGATCCGCTGGGACCGGGGGCCCGCCCTGCCCGACCAGGCCGTGCTGATCGACCTCGCCAACCGGCGCTTCTACTTCTTCTTCATCGAGATCTGGCCGCACGAATTCTACTTCGTGGCGGGCCTGCTGATCATGGCGGGCCTCGGGCTCTTCCTCTTCACCGCCGCGCTCGGCCGGGTCTGGTGCGGCTACACCTGCCCGCAGACCGTCTGGACCGACCTCTTCATCCTCGTCGAGCGCTGGATCGAGGGCGACCGCAACGCCCGCGTCCGCCTCTGGAACGCGCCCTTGGGACGCGCGAAAGACGCGCCTTCGCCTGACGAAATGGGCCGTCTGGCTTCTCATCGCGGTGGCGACCGGCGGCGCCTGGGTGTTCTATTTCGCCGACGCGCCGACGCTCCTCGTCAGCCTTTTCACGCTTCAGGCTCCGGCGGTCGCCTACATCTCGGTCGCGATCCTCACCGCCACGACCTTCGTCTTCGGCGGCTTCATGCGCGAGCAGATCTGCATCTACATGTGCCCCTGGCCGCGGATCCAGGGCGCGATGATGGACGAGGAGACGATCACCGTCGCCTACCGCGACCATCGCGGCGAGCCGCGCGGAAAACACCGCAAATCGGCGCAGGCCGACGAGCTCGGGGACTGCATCGACTGCAACGCCTGCGTCAACGTCTGCCCGATGGGCATCGACATCCGCGACGGCCAGCAGCTCGCCTGCATCACCTGCGCGCTCTGCATCGACGCCTGCGACGACGTCATGGAGCGGATCGACAAGCCGCGCGGCCTGATCGACTACGTCACCCTCTCCGAGACCGAATCCGAACGCGCCGGCAATCCGGTCGCGCCGGTCTGGAAAAGCGTGTTCCGGCCCCGCGTGATCCTCTACACCGTGCTCTGGTCCGCCATCGGCATCGGCCTGGTCGCGGCGCTCATCCTGCGGACCGACATGACCATCGCCGTCGAACCCGTCCGCAATCCGATCAACGTCACCCTCTCGGACGGCTCGATCCGCAACGCCTATGAGCTGCGCCTGCGCAACATGACCGGCGCCGAACGCGACTACCGCATCTCGGTCGCGGGATCGCCGGACGTCGCGCTCGAGCTTCAGGGCGTCGACGGCACTTTGGTCGCCGTCCCCGCCGACACGACCACGCGCCAGCGCGTCTATCTCACCGCGCCCGCCGACAGCGCCGCCGCCGCGTCGCCGCTGCTCCAGCTCGAGATCACCGCCGAGGACGCCGCGTCCGGCGCCTCGGCCAGCGAATCCGCCGCGTTCCGCGGAAGGCAGGAGTGATGGCCGTCGACGAGCCCCGGCGGCTGACCGGCCGCGCCGTCCTCCTGATCGCGGTCGGCGCGTTCGGCGTGATCCTCGCGGCCAACCTCACGCTGGCCTACAACGCCGTCCACACCTTCTCCGGCCTCGTCGTCCAGAACAGCTACGTCGCGAGCCAGGAGTTCGACCGGATGCGCGAGGCGCAGGAGGCGCTCGGCTGGAGTCTCGACGTCGGCCATGACGGCGAACGGCTGCGTCTCGACTTCACCGACACCTCCGGCAAGGCTGTCCGCCCCGAGACGCTCGCGGTCACCATCGGCAGGCCCAACTCGCGACACGACGACCACACCGCGCTCCTTCGGGCCTTCGAGGACGGATACGTCGCGGACATTCCGCTCGGGCCCGGCAACTGGAACCTCGACATCAGCGCCACCGCCGCCGACGGCACCGCCTTCATCCAGCGCCGGTCGGTCTTCATCAGCCCGCCCGCATGACGGACGCGGCCTGGCCCTCCGGCATGGCCTGCCCCGCCTGCGCCGCGACGCCCGAGGCGCCCGCCACGGCCAACCGGACGGGCGCGCCGACCGCGCCGCTGCGCCGCTACGAGATCTCCCTGCCCGCCATCCACTGCGCGGCCTGCATCACCGGCGTCGAGCGCGGCCTGGCCGCCGAGCCGGGCGTGGCGGCGGCGCGGGTCAATCTCACGCTCAGGCGCGTCTCGGTCACCGCCGAGGACACGCCCGGAACAGAAGGCCGCCTGATCGCGGCGCTCACGGCGCGCGGCTTCGAGGCCCGTCCGCTCGACAGCGCCGCTCTGGAGGCCACCCGGACCGACGCGACGGGGCGCGATCTGCTGGCGCGCATCGCCGTCGCCGGCTTCGCGCTGATGAACGTCATGCTGCTTTCCATCTCGGTCTGGGCCGGGGCCGCAGACAGCACGCGCGATCTCATGCACTGGATCTCCGCGGCGATCGCCATTCCCGCGATCATGTTCGCGGCCCAGCCGTTCTTCCGCAACGCGTGGACGGCGCTCCGCGCGGGCCGCCTCGACATGGACGTGCCGATCTCGACCGCGATCCTGCTCGCGCTCGGCGTCAGCCTCTGGGAGACCGCGCAATCGGGCGCCCACGCTTTCTTCGACGCGGCGCTGATGCTCAGCTTCTTCCTGCTGATCGGCCGCTATCTCTCGCATCTGACACGCGCCTCGGCCCGCTCCGCCGCCGCCGAGATCGCCGCGCTTGAAGTCCACATGGCAGAGCGCGTCACCGCCGGCGGCGGCCGCGAGACGGTGCCGATGGACGCCGTGCGCGCGGGCGACATCCTCGCCGTGCCGGTGGGCGTCCGCGTTCCGGCCGACGGCTCGGTGACCGAGGGCCGCTCCGAAGTCGACGCCTCGATGCTTACCGGCGAGACGATGCCCGAGGCGGTCGAGCCCGGCTCCGCAGTCCGCGCCGGCATGATGAACCTCACCGGCCCGCTTCTGGTCCGCGCCGAGGCGCTCGGCGACGAGACCCTGCTCAAACAGATCGCGCGCCTGGTCGAGGCCGCGGAGCAGAGCCGGAGCCGCTACGCCGGTCTCGCCGACCGCGCCTCGCGATGGTACAGCCACGTCGTCAACATCCTCGCGGTCACGGCGTTTTTCGGCTGGGGTCTGATCTCCGGCGACTGGCGGCTCGCCACCAACATCGCCGCCGCCGTGCTGATCATCACCTGCCCCTGCGCGCTCGGCCTCGCGGTGCCGGCCGTTCTGACCGCGGCCTCAGGCCGCCTCTTCCGGCAGGGCGTGCTGCTCAAGGACGGCGACGCGTTCGAGCGTCTGGCTCAAATCGATTCGGTGGTGTTCGACAAGACCGGCACGCTGACCACCGGCCGCCCGGTCCTGACCAACGCCGACGCGCTCGCGCCGGAGACCTTCGCGCTCGCGGCCGCGCTCGCGCAGGGCAGCGCCCATCCCCTGTCGCGGGCGATCGCGGACGCCGCCCGCGAAGCCGGCATCCGCGGCGCGGTCCTGACGGACGTCGTGGAGCGTCCCGGCCTCGGAACCGAGGCGTCGAGCGGCGGCGTGGGCGTGCGGCTCGGCCGCGCCGAATGGGTCGGCGCGCCGCATGAGTCCGACGTGACGACCTCCTGGCTCCGGATCGGCGACGACGCTCCCGTCGCGCTGAGATTCTCCGACGAGCTCCGCCCGGAGGCCGCCGCGACAATCGCGCGTCTGCGCGCCGCCGGCCTGCCCGTCACGCTCCTCTCCGGCGACGGCGAGTCGCCCGTCCGCGCCCTCGCCGAACGTCTGGGCATCGAAACCTGGGTCGCGCGCGCCACGCCGGCGGGCAAGGTCGCCCATCTGCAGGCCATGCGCGACGCGGGCGGCAGGCCATTGATGATCGGCGACGGGCTGAACGACGCGGCCGCGCTCGCGGCCGCCCACGTGTCGATGTCGCCCGCCTCGGCCGTCGACGCGAGCCGGAGCGCCGCCGACCTCATCCTGATCGGCGACCGCATCGACCGCGCCGTCGACGCCTGGGAGCTGTCGCGAAAGGCGCGCGGCCGCATTCTCGAGAATTTCGGCATGGCTTTCGCCTACAACATCGTCACCGTCCCGATCGCCTATGCGGGCTTCGTCACGCCGCTGGTCGCCGCCATCGCCATGTCGGCCAGCTCGATAATCGTCTCGCTCAACGCGATGCGGCTGGGGCGCCGGACATGAACATCCTCGCCATCCTCATCCCCGTCTCTCTCATTCTCGGGGGGATCGGCCTCGTCGCGTTCTTCTGGTCGCTCCGCCACAACCAGTTCGACGATCCCAAGGGCCAGGCGAACCGGATCCTCTCGGACCGCTACGACGATCATCCCGCCGAAGACACGGGCGAAAAAGACCCGCGTTAACTATTTTCCGTTTAAATTTCAGATGCTTACGGTCGCGCCGAGTTAGGACGCGTCAGGTCACCGCCCCGCGCGTTTGATATTTCGGCTCCCGCCAGACCTCGCCGGCGAGCACCTGCTCCAACGTCCGCGCCGCCCGCACGACATCCGCGTGGCTGATATAGAGCGGCGCGAATCCGAACCGCATCACGTCCGGCATCCTGAAATCGCCGACCACCCCGCGTCCGATCAGCGCCTGAACCGAGGCGTAGGCCTCCGGATGCCGAAGCGCCACCTGGCTGCCCCGCTCCGCAGCCGCACGCGGGCTCATGAGGTCCACCCCGTATTCCGAACACGTCTCCTCGACCAGCCGGATGAACAGGTCCGTCAACGAGACGCTTTTCGCCCGGATGTCTCCGAGATCGTACGCGGCCAGCATTTCCAGCGCCGGCTTCAGCGCCCGGAACGACAGGATCCCCTGCGTCCCGCAGAGGAACTTCCGGATCCCCGGATCGGGCGCGTAACCCTGATCGAACCGGAACGGAGCCGCGTGTCCCCACCACCCCGACAGCGGCTGACGGATGGCCTCCAGATGCCGCCGCGCGGCGAACACGAAGGACGGCGCGCCCGGCCCCCCGTTGAGATATTTGTACGTGCAGCCCACGGCCATGTCCGCGCCGCCCGCGTTCAGTCCCACCTCCATCACGCCCGCGCTGTGACAGAGATCCCAGATCACCAGCGCGCCAGCCGCGTGCGCCCGCTCCGTCACCTCCACAAGGTCCCGCTTGCGTCCGGACCGGTAATCGACCTGGTTGACCAGCACCGCGGCCACGTCCCCGTCGATCAGATCGAGCAGGTCGTCGCCGTCCCGCCCCTCCAGCCGCGCCGAGACGTCGGGCCGCGAAGCGGTGATCCCCTCGATCATGTAGAGATCCGTGGGAAACGACCCGCCCTCCGCGACGATCACCCGCCGGTCCGGCCGAATCTCCAGCGCCGCGTGCAGCGTCTTGTAGATGTTGATCGAAGTCGTGTCGCAGACGACCACCTCGCCGTCGCCGGCCCCGATCACCGGCGCGAGCATGTCGCCGTAAACCGTCGGCAGCGCGAACCAGTCCGCGTCGTTCCAGCTCGATATGAGACCCTCCGCCCATTCGATCCGCACGGCGCGTTCGATCTCGGGCGCGGCGTCGATCGGCATCGGTCCGAGCGAATTGCCGTCCAGATAGATCGTTCCGGCCGGAAGATGGAACCGGCCGCGCGCCCCCGCCAGCGGATCGACCGCGTCCAGATCGGCGGCCCCGGCCAGGGCCGCGGCCCAGTAGGCGTCATCGTGCATGTCGTCCCCGCCGGCAGATCCTCGCCCGGAGGATCGGTCATGGGACGGGCTGCGGCAAGGCCGATTTCGAGGTCGCAATGGCCTTGACGCCCCATGTGGCCCCAAATACAAGGTCACGGCGAACGGGCCGCGAACAGGAAAGCGCGCCCCGCGAGCATCGCGCGGTTGTAGCTCAGTTGGTTAGAGTGCCGGCCTGTCACGCCGGAGGTCGCGGGTTCGAGCCCCGTCAACCGCGCCACTCTAGATCCCGCCCCGACGGAAAACGCGTGGATAAGTTCCGCGCGATCTGGTATTTCCGGGACGGCTGCGGAGAGGCGGCCGGATCGCGCGCGGTCGCGCGAAGGAATTTCTCAGGACGGGGGCGGACATGGGTTTTGCGGATATTCTCGGACAGATGTTGGATCAGCGGGCCGGCGGCGGCCAGACGCGCGACCGCCTTTCCCACAGCGCGAGCAATCTCGACCGCCAGGGCGGCGGCATCGGCGACATCTTCGCGCAGCTGCAGAGACAGCTCGGCTCCGCGTCGGCCGGCGCGACGCCGGCGGGCGGCGCCGGAGCCCGCTCGGGCGGGCTCGCCGACATGGCGCGGGACTTCCTCGGCAAGGAGCAGGTCGGGGGAATGACGACCGGACAGATCGGCGGCATCGGAGCCGCCGCCGGTGCGCTCCTTGGCGGGGGCGTGGGCGGCGCCGCGAGGGGCGGCGTGATGGCGATCCTCGGAACGATGGCGCTGAGCGCGCTCCGAAGCTCCCGGACGGCGCCGGGAACGGGCGCGGAGGCCGGCGAGTTGCCGGAACTGAAGGTGAATTCCGAGGAGATCGGGGAGCTCACCGGCGAAGACGCCCAGCGTCTCGTATTGAGGGCGATGATCTCGGCCGCGAAAGCGGACGGCGCGATCGACCAGTCCGAAATGGAGAAGATCATCGGCAGGATGGACGGCGGGTCCGTCACGGCCGAGGAGAAGCAGTTCGTGATGGACGAGATGCGCGCTCCGGTCGACGTGGAATCGCTCGCTTCCGCCGTGTCCTCGCCGAATCAGGCCGCGGAGGTCTACGCGGCGAGCCTGCTCGCGATAGACGTGGACACCGAGAGCGAGAAACGATACCTCGCCGACCTCGCGAGGGCCCTTCGGATGGATGCGGATACCGTGGCCCGGCTTCACCAGCTCACCCGGGCACACGAGGCGTAGGCTTCGGCCGGCCTGTCTCTGGTCCGGCCGACCCTCCGGGACGGGTCGGGCAGGCCGGCTCGGGTCACGCTGAAGGGCGCGATGCCGACGTAGCGCTGTCATGTGCCGCAACTCGGCGTCGCTCCACGCGCGGACCGCCACTTTCGCGAAGGTGCCGACATCAGGAAAAGGTCGATCCTGCCGGTAAACCTGTTCGGCCGGTCGCTGGCGATCCTTATCGTGCCGATCGTCCTGCTTCAGCTCATCGTGGGTCTGGTTTTCTTCCAGCGGCACTATCTCCGCGTGACGGAGCAGCTATCGGAGGGCGTCGCGCTCGAGCTGAATTTCGCGGTCCGGCAGGCCGAGACGGCCGAGGACGGCTCGGACGCGGCGTCGCGCCTCGCTTCGATTTCGGGACCGCTGAACCTCTCGATCTCGCTGGCGCCCGGGCCGGCGGAGCTGCCTGCGTCGAGGCGCCGCGCGTTCGACGCCACCGGCAGCAGGATCATCTCCACGTTGGCCGCCGCGATCGAACGGCCCGTGTCCGTCGACCTGGTATCCGACACGCGCGAAGCGCGCATCGCGATCGCCACGGAGGCGGGAACGATCACGTCGACGATCCCGCGCAGCCGGCTCACGGTGTCCAATCCGCATCAGCTTCTCGTGCTCATGGTGCTTGCCTCGATCGTGCTGGGGACGATCTCCGTCCTGTTCCTGCGCAACCAGGTCAGACCGATCCGGAAACTCGCCGAGGCCGCCGAAGCTTTCGGCAAGGGAAGGTCGGTCGCCTTCCGTCCATCTGGCGCGGAGGAGGTCAGGCGGGCGGGCATCGCCTTTCTCGCCATGAGATCGAGGCTCGAAAGGCAGATAGATCAGAGGACGCAGATGCTGTCAGGGGTCAGTCACGATCTGAGGACTCCGCTGACGCGGATGAAGCTCACCATCGCCATGATGGAGCCCACGGACGAGTCCCGCGACCTCGAATACGACATCAACCAGATGGAGCGGATGCTCGCGGAGTTTCTCGCGTTCGCGCAGGGGGACATTCTCGAGCAGACATCCCCGACGGACCCCGTCGCCCTGGCGGACCGGGTGGCGGACTCGCTGCGGCGGCTCGGCCGGGAGATCGTGCGGATCGACGAGATCTCCGGCGAGGGCGACGACACGGTCCTGCTCCGCGCCGGCTCGGTGCAGAGGGCGCTTCAGAACCTCGTCAGCAACGCGGCGAGACATGGAGCGACGGTGCATCTGACGGTGGCGCTCGGCCGGAGAAGACTGGAATTCAGGGTCGAGGATGACGGACCGGGAATCGCCGCGGACAGTCGTGACAAGGCCCTTCTGCCGTTCGTCAGGCTCGACGGCGCCCGCAGCCAGAACACCGAGGGCAATGTCGGGCTGGGTCTGTCGATCGCGATGGACATCGCCCGCAGTCACGGGGGCGTTCTCGAACTCGACCGCAGCCCGTCGCTCGGGGGTCTGCGTGCGAGCTTCAGCGTCCCCAGATGACGCGGCCGCTGGCCCCCCGGTGAGGGGACCCTCCCGGCCGCGCCACCGGGGCCACCGGGCGGCGGGCCGTCCCTAGCCCCCGGTCATGTATGGCATGAGCACGACCTCGCTCTCGGGGCCGATCTCGGTGAACCATGCCTCGCGGTAGATCTTGCCGTCGAGCGCGAGGGAGACCCCGCGCTCGATCTGGGGCTTCAGGCCCGGATAGTCCTCGCCGAGCCGGTCAAGCAGCTCCTTGAAATCGCGGGCGTCGACCTCGACCTCGGACTTGCCGTCCGTGAACTTCCGCAGCGAGCCCCACAGCTTCACCGCGACCATGTCATCCTCCCGACGTAATGGCTTCCAGAATGCGGGGCGGCGACATCGGAAGACGGTTCATCCTGTGCCCCACGGCCCGCGACACCGCGTTCGAGAGCGCGGCGAGGGGCGGCACGATCGACGTCTCGCCGACGCCCCGCACGCCGTAGGGATGGCCGGGATTGGGGATCTCGAGGATCACCGCGTCGATGGCGGGCAGATCCGACGCGACCGGCACGCGGTAGTCGAGGAAGCCCGCGTTCTGCAGGCGTCCGTCCTCGCCGTAGATGTATTCCTCGTTCAGCGCCCAGCCGATGCCCTGCGCGGCGCCGCCCTGCATCTGGCCCTCGACGTAGTCGGGATGGACCGCCTTGCCCGCGTCCTGGAAGACGGTGTAGCGCAGCACCTTGGTCGCGCCGGTCTCGCGGTCCACCTCGACGTCGCAGATGTGGACGCCGAAGCTCACGCCCGCGCCGTCGGCCGTCGCCTCGTGGTGCCCGGCGATCGGACCGCCGGTCTTGAGCGACACGGCCGCGATCTCCTCGAGCGTCATCGGGGGGAACTCGCCCGCGTTCGGTCCCGACGGTCTGGCCGCGCCGTCCTCCCAGACCACCGCGTCCTCGTCGATGCCCCAGATGCGGGCCGCGCGGGCGCACATTTTCCTCACCGCGTCGCGGGCGGCCCTGATCGTCGCGAGACCGACCATGAAGGTCACGCGGCTGCCGTCCGTCACGTCGCTGTGGCCGAGCGAGCTGGTGTCCGCGATGATGGTCCGCACCTTCTCGTACGGGATGCCCAGCTCCTCCGCGGCCATCATGCTGATCGAGGCGCGCGAGCCGCCGATATCCGGATTCCCCTCGGTGACGCTGACGGTTCCGTCCGTGTTGACGGCCAGCGAGACCGAGCAGTTCCCGCCGAAATTGAACCAGAACCCGGCCGACAGGCCCCGGCCCTGCCCGTCCGCGAGCGGCGCGGACCAGTGGGGATGCGCTTTGGCGGCCTCGAGCGTCGCGACGAGGCCGATGTCCGGATAGGTCGGCCCGTAGGACGACCTCGTTCCCTTGCGCGCGGCGTTCTTCAGCCGCACGTCCAGCGGATCCAGATCCAGCTTCTGGCACAGCTCGTCGATCACGCTCTCCACCGCGTAGATCGCCTGCGGCGCGCCCGGCGCGCGGTATGCCGCCTCCTTGGGCCGGTTGGTCAGCGCGTTCCAGCCGAGCGTCCGCACCGCCTCGAGATCATAGGCGGCGAAGGCCGCCTGGGCGCCCATCTCGACCGTGCCGCAGGGATAGGCGCCGCCCGAATAGCGCAGCTTGGCTTCGCCCGCGGTGATGCGCCCGTCGCGGGTCATTCCGATCCGCACGTCCATCGACGAGGTGATGGTCGGCCCCGTCGCGCGGAACACGTCCGCGCGGCTCATGACGATCTTGACCGGCCGGCCGGCCTTGCGAGACAGCAGCATCGCGACCGGCTCGATGAAAACGGTCGTCTTGCCGCCGAACCCGCCGCCGATCTCGGAGGCGGTGACGCGCACCTGGCTCGCCTTCATGCCCAGAAGTTCCGAGCACACGTCACGGACGTTGTATTGGCCCTGAGTGCAGCACCACAGATCCGCGCGACCGTCGCCGCTCATGGACGCGAGACAGGCATGCGGCTCGATATACCCCTGATGGGTCGCGGCGGTCGAAAAACTCCGCTCCACGATCACGTCCGCCGCCGCGAAGCCGGCCTCCAGATCGCCGTGCCCGAACTCGCAATGGCTCGTGACGTTCCGCGACATGCCCTCGGGCACGGTTTCGAGCGCGCGCCCCTCCTGCACGACCGGCGCGTCGGGCCGCATGGCGGCGTCGACATCCGTCACGTGCGGAAGCTGCCGGTACTCGACCTTGATCAGCTTCAGCGCCGCCTTGGCGACCTGGGCGTCGACGGCGGCGACCGCCGCGACCGCGTGGCCGTCATAGAGCGATCTTGCCGCGGGCGAGGCAATTGTCCCGGATGTCGCCCAGCGACGAGACGTCCTCTCCGATGTCGATCAGCTTGTCGCCGTCCCGGAGGTCGAAATCCCTGGAGGTGACGACAGCCTTGACGCCGGGCAGAGCCTCGGCCGCGGAGGTGTCGATGGACAGGATCTCGGCATGGGCGTGCGGGCTGCGCAGGACCCGCCCGATCAGCATTCCCGGCGCTGACATGTCGGCCCCGTAGAGCGCGCGACCGGTCACCTTGTCGACGCCGTCCGGGCGGGGAGGACGCGTCCCGACGACTTTGAATTCGCGTACGCTCTTGGAATCCAGCGGCATGTTATGCGCTCCTCATCTTGCGGGCGGCGTCCTGGACGGCGCGGACGATCTTGTCGTAGCCGGTGCAGCGGCAGAGATTGCCGGCCAGCCAGTAGCGGACTTCCGTGTCGGTCGGGTCGGGATTGCGCTCCAGCAGCGCCTTCGCGGCGACGAGGATCCCCGGCGTGCACACGCCGCACTGCAGGGCCGCGTTGTCGATGAAGCTCTGCTGCAGCGGGTGAAGCCCGTCGGCCGCGGCCATGCCCTCGATGGTGTCGATGCTCGCGCCTTCGGCCTCGGCGCCGAGCACGAGGCAGGAGCAGACCAGCCTTCCGTCCATCTCGACGCTGCAGGCTCCGCAATCGCCGGTGCCGCAGCCCTCTTTGGCCCCGGTCAGCCCGAGCCGGTCGCGCAGCGCGTCGAGCAGGGATTCGTCGGGCGCGCAGGCGAACTCGACCGCGTCGCCGTTGATCGTGGTCGCCACATGGATCGTCTTCATTTCCGGCCTCCGGCGCGTTCGTATGCGATCAGGGCGGCGCGCTTCGCGAGCACGCCCGCCACCTGCGTGCGGAACGCGATCGTGCCCCGCTTGTCATCTATCGGATCGCAGGCGGCCGCGCAGGCGGCCTGCAGCTCGGAAAGCGCGGCCTCGTCGAGACGCGTGCCGACGATGCTCGCGGCGGCGGCCTCGACCAGCCGGACCGTCGGCGCGACCGCGCCGAGCGCCACGCGGGCGGCCGAGACGTCGCCGTCGGCCCCGAGCGTCAGGCTGACCGCGGCCGAGCAGACGGCGATGTCCATCTCCGTGCGCGGTATGAACCGCAGATAGGCGTCGCCGGACCGCTCCGGCCGCGCCGGCAGCAGGAACGACATGATGAACTCGCCCTTGGCCAGCGACGTTCTGCCCGGCCCGACCGGAATGTCCTCGACCGGACACTCGCGTTCGCCGTCCGGACCCGCGATGCGCGCGACCGCTCCGGCCGTGAAGAGTGCCGGCACCGCGTCGGCGGCGGGTGAACCGTTGCACAGGTTGCCCGCCATGGTCGCGCGGCCTTGGATCTGGGTCGAGCCAATCAGTTCGGCGCCTTCGACGATGCCCGGCCAGAGCGCGCGGACGCCCGCGTGCTCGCCGAGTTCCGCTCCGGAGACCGCCGCGCCGACGCGGAAACCGCCCGCCTCGGGAACGATGTCGCGCATTCCGGCGATGTGCTTGATGTCGACGATCAGGTCGGGTTCGACCAAGCCCGATCGGAGCTGCACCATGACATCGGTGCCTCCGGCCAGGATGCGGATCATTCCGGGCTCGCCGCTCAGCAGTTCGGCGGCCCGTCTCGCCGTCTGCGGTCTTTCGTAGCGCATGTGCTCACGTCCATTCGATTCGGATCTGGTCCCGCGCGCCGGGCATCCTCGGCCGTCGGGATCGACGGGCGCCCGGAGGATCGGCGCCGCCGCGCCAGACATTAGTCGCCCGGATGCCTGTTGGGCAAGCGCCCCCGTCCGCGTCGTTTCACGGGTGACGCGTGAAGTGGACGAAGTTCCCGGCGGCCTCAGCCCGCGCGCACCGACTCGAGCGCCTCGGCGAAATCCGGCGACGCCATGAGCGCGCGGCAGCGGTCGAAGCGGCCCGTCGCGTAGGCCCAGAAATCGTCGGCGGGATTGCCGTTGCCGTGCTGGATCAGACCCCAGAGCGTCCAGAGCAGGTCGCACATCGCCTTGTGCAGCACCATGCGTCCGGCCTGGGCGGGCGTCGGCGGGCCGCCGCACCAGGCCTCCAGCATCTCGCGGTCCTCGGCGGGACCGAACCCCGCCTCGACCGACAGGTCGCCGAGATCCCAGAGCGGGTCGTTCATGCCGGAATATTCCCAGTCGACGATCCACATCCGCTCGCCGGTATCGAGGAAGTTCTCGCAGAGCGGATCGCAATGGCAGGGCGCGAGTTCGACGGGATGCGCCGCCATGGCGGCGCGCACGGTCCCGGCTTCCGCGACGACCGCGTGATAGCCTTCGGGCAGGTCTGTTCCGAGGCCGGACAGCACGCCGAGGTACTCGTCGATCATCGCGAAGACCTCGAAGCGGAATCGGAACACTCCTCCGCTCGAATGCAGCCGGCGGAACGCCCGCGCGGCGCGTCCCGGCGCGCCGGGACGCGCGCGGAACAGCTCGGGCGTCATGGTCACGCCCTCGACATGTCGTGTGAGCAACACACCCGAGGACGGGTCGCACCAGAGCACCTCGGGCGAGACGCCGACGCCGGCCGCGACGCGCGAATTGTGCGCCTCGACCTCGCGGTCGATGTAGGCTTCGGTCCCCGCTCCGGGCAGGCGCAGAACCACCGGCCCACCGTGCAGATCGACTCGCCAGACGATGTTCGTGAGGCCGCCCAGCCGTTCGGCCCGCGCGTCCCGCGCGCCTTCCGCATATCCCGGAACGCGCCGCAGCGCCGCGATCGCCTCGTCCTCTTCCATGCCGCCGCCCTTCATGCGTCCGCCCCCGCGACTTTTGACAATACCGGCCCGACCGCTATCGTCCACCGTCCGGATAGCGCGGAGAGGATGATGGGCGAAGCGGGCGACGGCAATCTCGGGCGCGTCTACGCGGCGCGCGATCCGGAGGAGATCGCGAAGACCTACGACTCCTGGGCCGGCACCTACGACGCCGATATGGGCCGCGTGGGATACCGCCACCCGTCGATCGTGCTGGCGCTGCTCTGCCGCCACGCGCCGCGCGGAGCGGGTCCCGTGCTGGACGCCGGAGCGGGCACGGGCCTGATCGGGGAATGGCTGCGCATCGTCGGGTTCGGGCCGGTCGAGGGGCTGGACATCTCGGAAGGCATGCTCGCGGTGGCGCGGTCGAAGAACGTCTACGGGGCGCTGCACCGCGCGATGCTGGGATCGCCGCTGCCGTTCGCGGACGGACGTTTCGCGGCAGTGGTCTCCGCGGGGGTCTTCACGACCGGCCATGTCGGCGCGGAGGCGCTGGACGAGCTCATCCGCATCACGCGCGGGGGCGGCGTGCTGGTACTCACCGTAAAGGACACGGTCTGGAACGGCGGTTTCTCGGAGCGCGTCGCCGAGCTGGCGGAAGCCGGCCGCGTCACGTTGGCCGATGAGACGCCGCCCTACGTCTCGATGCCCGGAGAGCCCGACACCGTGCCGGGGCGCGGCGTGGTTCTCCGGGTCGCCTGAACGCTCAGATCGAGAGATCGAGGCCGGCGGCGGTGTTGCGGATGTGGCGGTCCATCGCCGCGGCGGCGCCCTCCGGGTCGCGCGCGTGGAGCGCGTCGGCGATCGCGTCGTGTTCGGAGGCCAATTCGGCGGCGCGGTCGGGCCGCGTGACCGGGATCGGATGGCTCTGGGTCTCCTGGAACATGACGCGCGCGCCGTCGTAGAGGTCGCGCATCATCCGGTTGCCGCACGAGGCCACGATCAGTTCGTGAAAACGCCGGTCGTGCCGGATCACGCCGATCAGATCCTGTGACCGCCATCCCGCGCGCATGCCTTCGGTGGCGGCGCGAAGCTCCGCAAGGGTCGGGGAATCGATACGGCGCGCCGCGAGGGCCGCGATGGCGCATTCGAGCGCGAGGCGGGTCTGGAACACCTCCCGTTCCGAGTAGCCCGGCCCGAAGCGCCAGCGCGACAGCGCGCCCGACCGGGTCGGCGCGTCCGAGACGACGAAGGTGCCCCTCCCGGGCTCGATGGAGAGGAAGCCGAGCGTCTCCAGCGTGGAGAGCGCCTCGCGCAGCGTCGCGCGGCTGATGCCGAGACGGGCGGACATCTCGGTCTGCGACGCGAGGCGCGCGCCGACGGCGACCTCTCCGCCGAGGATCATCGCCTGGATGCGCTCCACCGCCCCGTCCGCCACCGAAACGCGTTTCATCGGCCTCTCCCGTAGGGACCGCTTGTAAACGCGGACCTTGGCCGCTAGCCTCATCAGACCGGTCAGACCTGTCAACGGGATTCCGGCGCAACCGGAAGCCGGCAAGACCCCTTCAACAGAGGAGCACTGAAATGTCGCATACCCCCCTGAGGATCACGATCGCGGCGCTGGCCGGTCTCGCATTCGGCGCGGGCGCTACGTTCGCCCAGACGCTGACGGTCGGAGCGAACATCGGCAACGTGCCGTGGGAGTTCCAGGACGCGGACGGCAACATCGTCGGCTTCGAGGTCGATCTCGTGAACGAGGTCGCCTCGCGTCTCGGCCGCGACGTCGTGATCGAGAACATCCCCTTCAACGGCCTCTTCCCGGCGGTGCAGTCGGGCCGCATCGACATGGCGATCTCGTCGATCACCATCACCGAAAAGCGCCTCGAATCGGTTTCCTTCGCGCAGCCCTATTACGACAGCGACCAGTCGCTGACCGTGACGGCGGCGAGCGGGATCGAGGGGCTCGACGGAATGGACGGGAAGATCGCCGCCGTCGACACCGGCTCGACCGGCGACATCTGGGCGACGGAGAACGCGGGCCAGTACGGCTTTTCGGAGATCAAGCGCTACGAGGGTCTGGCCCCGGCGATGCTCGATCTGGCGGCAGGCCGGATCGACGGCTATGTCAGCGACATTCCGGCGCTGCAGTACTACGTCAAGGACAAGCCCGAATTGAAGGTCGTGCAGCGCATCGAGACCGGCGAGAAGTATTCGATGATGTTCGCCAAGGACGCGCCGCTCGCCTCGGAAGTGAACGAGGTCCTCACCGAGCTCAAGAACGAGGGTTTCATCGCCGGCCTGCACGAGAAGTGGTTCGGCGCGGCGCCCGAGGACACGACGAGCACGGTCATGGTCACCGAGATGCCGACGCTTTGAGACGGGATGGCACCCGCGCCGGGCGGTGACGTCCGGCGCGGTGGCACGGCACGGGAATGGACATCGTCGACACCTTCTTCAACGGCAGGGTTCTCATGGAGAGCCTGCCGTTGCTGTGGATCGGCCTGGGGGTCACGCTCCAGCTCGGCGCGCTGAGCATCGTGCTCGGCCTGCTGCTCGGGCTGTTCCTGGCGCTGGCGCGGCTCTACGGCGCTGGCGCCGGTCCGGTTCGCGGCGAAGGTCTACATCGACGTGTTCCGCTCGATCCCGCTTCTGGTGCTGCTGATCCTGATCTACTACGCCCTTCCCTTCGTCGGCATCCGGCTCTCGTCGTTCTGGTCCGCCACCGCCGCCCTGACGCTCGTCTCGGGGGCCTACACCGCCGAGATTTTCCGCGCGGGGATCGAGGCGATCCCGAAGGGACAGTTCGAGGCGGCGACGGTCCTGGGGTTCAGCTGGCGCCAGACGATGTTCGAGATCATCCTGCCCCAGGCGGTGAAGATCGTCATCCCGCCGCTCACCAACAACTGCATCAACGTGCTCAAGGACACGGCGTTGGCCTCCGTGGTGGCGATGCCGGACCTTCTCAAACAGGCGACCCAGGCGCAGGCGCTCGCGGCCAATCCGACGCCGCTGATCGGCGCGGCGCTGATCTACATCGCCATCCTCTGGCCGCTGGTGATCCTGGTGTCGCGCTTCGAGGGCCGGTTCCGGGTGGCGGGGCGCTGATGGCGGGGTTCATCTCGATGCGCGGGGTGGAGAAGCGGTTCGGCGAGTTCCGCGCGCTGACCGCGATCGATCTCGACGTGGCCGAAGGCGAGGTGGTCTGCGTGATCGGGCCCTCCGGCTCGGGAAAG
This sequence comes from uncultured Alphaproteobacteria bacterium, assembly GCA_963798765.1. Classification (GTDB taxonomy): domain Bacteria; phylum Pseudomonadota; class Alphaproteobacteria; order Rhodobacterales; family Rhodobacteraceae; genus Amaricoccus. The sequence goes on from CAWCUP010000029.1 coordinate 39,782, forward strand.
TCGACGCTGATCCGCTGCGTGACACGTCTCGAGGCCCATGACGGGGGCGAGATCGTGGTGGACGGCGTCCCGGTGCGCCCCGGCCGCGCGCTCGCCAAGGTCCGGCGCGAGGTCGGGATGGTGTTCCAGTCGTTCAACCTCTTTCCGCACATGAGCGTGCTGCGCAACGTCATGCTCGCGCCGATGCGGGTGCGGGGCGTGCCGGAGGCGGAGGCGCGGGCCAAGGCGCGCGACCTGCTGACGCGGGTCGGCATCATCGAACAGGCCGACAAGCACCCCGACCAGCTTTCGGGAGGCCAGCAGCAGCGTGTCGCCATCGCGCGGGCCTTGGCGATGGAGCCGAAGGTTCTGCTCTTCGACGAGCCGACCTCCGCGCTCGATCCTGAGATGGTCGGCGAGGTCCTCGACGTGATGAAGGCCTTGGCGAGGACCGGTGTGACGATGGTGGTCGTGACGCACGAGATGGGCTTCGCCCGGTCGGTCGCGGACCGCGTGATTTTCATGGACGGCGGAATGATCGTCGAGGAAGGCCGTCCGGAAGAGATTTTCGACACTCCGCGCGAGGACCGCACGCGGGGATTCCTGCGCGCGGTCCTCCAGAACTGACGCGGCGCAGGAAACGATGGAGGAAGACGACATGACACTGGATATGGACTTCGTGGAAAGTCAGTTCCCGGCGGCGGCCGCGCGGGACTACATATATCTCGACAACGCCGGCGGATCGCTGGTGCTCAAGGGCGTGGCCGACCGGGTCAGCGACTATCTGCTGACCTCGAGCGTGCAGCATGGCGCGAGCTACTCGAAATCGGTCGAGGCGAAGGATCGGATGGTCGAGGCGAACGCGGCCGTGGCGAAGCTCATCAACGCCCGCCGCGTCGAGGAGGTCGTGATGGGCGGCAACACCTCGCTCCTGATGCGGATGCTGGCCACGGCCATCGGCGAGACGCTGAGCCCGGGCGACGAGATCATCGTCTCCATCGGCGAGCACGAGGCGAATTACGGGCCGTGGCTGATGCTGGAGAAGCTGGGCGTGCGGATCGTGCCTTGGCCGCTCGACGCGGACTCGCTGCTGCCGGACCCGGCCGTGCTGGAGACGATGATCACGCCGCGCACGAAGCTCGTCTGCGTCAACCACGTCTCGAACATCCTCGGCATGATCAACCCGGTGCGCGCGATCGCGGACGTCGCCCACCGGCACGGCGCGCAGGTGGTGGTGGACGCCGTGGCCTACGCCCCGCACCGGCTGGTCGACGTCCAGGCGCTCGACGTCGATTTCTACGCTTTCAGCTTCTACAAGACCTTCGGGCCGCATCATGCCGTTCTGTATGGGAAATACGACGCGCTCCTGGCGCTGCCGGTCCAGAACCATTTCTTCGTCACGCCCGAGATGATCCCCTACAAGTTCCAGCCCGGGAACGTGAATTACGAGCTGTCCTACGGCTGCATCGCCATCGGCGAGTATCTCGAGGCGTTGGGACGCCGGGGCGACGAGGCGCTCGAGGGGCGTGCGGCCATGGCCGCAGGCTTCGACGCGATCGCGGCGCATGAGGCGGCCCTGTCGCGGAAGTTCCTCGACTATCTCGCGACGGTGCCCGGCGCGCGGGTCTGGGGAACCGCCTCGAGCGACGTGGACGCGCGGGTGCCCACGATCAGCTTCACCGTCGGTTCGCGCGACAGCGCGGAGATCGTGACGGCCATGGACCCCTTCGACATCGGCATCCGCTTCGGAGACTTCCACGCCAAGCGCGTCGTGGACTGGCTGGGCCTCAAGCCGCAGAACGGCGTCGTGCGCGTCTCGATGGCCCATTACAACACGGCGGACGAGATCGGGACCCTGATCGCGCGTCTCGACCCGATCATCGGGCGCAAGGCGGCCTGACGCCCCCGATGCTGTCCTATCAGCACGCGTATCACGCGGGCAACGCCGCCGATCTGCACAAGCATTCCGTGCTGGCGGAACTTCTCGCGCGTCTCACCGTGAAGACGCGCGGGATCAGCTATGTCGAGACCCATGCCGGGCGCGGCCTCTATGATCTCGACGCGCCCGAGGCGCTGAAGACCGGCGAGGCGGCGCGCGGCGTCGAGGCGGTCGCGCTCGACCCCGCCACGCCCTACGGCCGCGCGGTCGCGGCGGTCCGCTCCGAACTCGGGCCCCGCGCCTATCCCGGCTCTCCGATGATCGCCCGCGCGCTGCTGCGACCGCAGGACCGGATCACGCTGATGGAACTCCATCCGGCGGAACACGCGGCCCTGCGCGCCGCGATGGCCGGCGAAGGCGTCGCGATCCATCGCCGTGACGGGCCCGCGGGCGTGCTGGCGCTGGCGCCGTTCAGACCGCGCAAGGGTCTCGTGCTGGTCGACCCGTCCTATGAGGTGAAGGCCGAATACGCCGGAACCGCGGAGTTCGCGCGGGCGCTCGTCGCGAAATGGCCCGAGGCGGCGATCGTCGTCTGGTATCCGCTCCTGCCCGCCGGCCGGCATCGGGAACTGCTGGGCGGCCTGGGCCCCCTGCGCGTCCTCGTCGACGAGGTCGCCTTCGATCCCGTTCCCGAACGCGGCATGACCGGATCGGGCCTCGCGATCGTCAACGCGCCGCATGGAACCCGCGACGCGCTGCGCGCGGCCCGGCGTGCCGGCGGCTTCGCCTAGACGAAGGAACCGGTCGTCGCGTCATCTTGCAAACCGGCGCGGGAGGGCCAGATTCGGATATTGAGGAGCCCGCGATGACACGGAAGACCCACCTGACGCCCGGACGCGTCGCGACCGACGGGCCGGTCGCGCGCAAATCCGCGTCGGGCGACGTCGCGGCGTTCCTGAAGCACGCCAAGGCGACCACGCCCCGTGTCGCCGGCGCGCGCGGGCGGCTCGTCTTCGCGCTCGACGCCACGATGAGCCGCCAGCCCACCTGGGATCTCGCCTGCGACCTTCAGGCCTCGATGTTCGACGCGGCCGCCTCGGCCGGCGGGCTCGACGTGCAGCTCGCCTATTTCCGCGGCCACCGCGAGGCGCAGGCCTCGCGCTGGGTCGGTGACGCGCGGGCGCTCAAGGGCCTGATGACCGGCATCGCCTGCCACGGCGGCCTGACGCAGATCGGCCGCATCCTCGATCACGCGGAGAAGACCGCCGCCAAGGCGCCGCTCGCGGCGCTGGCCTATGTCGGCGACGCGATGGAGGAGGACATCGACGCGCTCTGCCACAAGGCCGGGCGGCTGGCGGTGCGGGGCACGCGGGCGTTCATGTTTCTCGAAGGCTCGGACGCCGCCGCCGAACAGGCGTTCCGGGAGATCGCCCGCCTGACCAACGGGGCGTTCCTGCCCTTCGACACACGGGCCGCGGACGAGCTGCGCGCGCTGCTCGGCGCCGTCGCGACCTTCGCCGCCGGAGGGCGCGCGGCGCTCGAGGCGTCGGGCACCGGCGCCGCGCGACGGCTTCTGTCCGACATGAGGCGATGACGGCCTGGATCTGGCTGGCGGTGGTCGCGGCCGTCGCGGGCTCGGTGATGACGCTGGCCGCGCGGAGGCTCTCGCCCCGCCAGGCCGGCGCGGTGGCGGTCGGAGGCGCGGCCATCGGGCTCGCCGCGCTCAGGCAGTTCGCGCTCGCGCTGCCGCTCGCCGCGCTCGCATGGTCCCTCTGGCGTTCCGGCTCGCCGGGCCCGGCGCCGAGCGCCGGGCAGCGGTCGGAGGTGCGGAGCGACGGGCTGGTGATGGGTCTCGACCATGACACCGGCGCGATGGACGGCGAGGTGCTGACCGGGCCGTTCGAGGGCGCCCGGCTGTCGGATCTGTCTCCCGACGACCTGCGCGCGCTCGCGCGGCAGTTCGAGGACTCGGGCGACGAGGACAGTCTCGCGCTGCTTCTGGCCTATCTCGACCGGGTCGGGGGCGGCGCGACCGGCGACGAGGCGCCGCCCTCGGAGGCCGATGGCGGCATGTCCGAGGCGCAGGCGCTGCGCATCCTGGGACTTGAGCCCGGAGCGGGCGTCGAAGAGGTTCGCGAGGCCTACAGACGGCTGATACGCCGCGCCCATCCCGATCTGGGAGGATCAAGCGGGCTGGCCGCGATGATCAACGAGGCGAAGGCCCGCCTCGATCCGGACTGAGCGGTCAGCGCAACGCGCTGACGTCGGCGAGCGCCACCTCGGCGCCGGAATCGGTGAGAAGCACCGGCGCGCCGTCCTTGAAACGCACCTCCGAGACCGTCGAGAACACCTGGCCCGGCTGGCTGTCCACCATCTCCTCGCCGCGGTAGCTGTCGAGCGAGAAACTGTAGGCGCCCTGCGCCGCCTGGCGGCCCGAAGTGTCGGTGCCGTCCCAGACGAGGTTCGTCGCGTCCGGCTCGACCGTGCGGCGCGCGACCACCTGGTCGAAATCGTTGCGCACGACGAGAACGGCCTGATCGACGTCCTGAAGCGGCGCGACGGCCACCTCCATCGGCACGCCGGCATACACGCCCTTGCCCGGCGCGCGCACGTCCTTGCCGATCCAGGCCGCGAGCCCGTCCGTGGCGCCGCCGCCGAGGGCCGCCGCGATGGCGTCGAGCTTGTTATTTGCGCGGACCTGCTGCTCCACCGCCGAGAAGCTGGCGAGCTGGGCCACGAATTCCGTCGATTCCATCGGCTTGAGCGGGTCCTGGTTGCGAAGCTGCGTGGTCAGCAGCGTCAGGAACGTCTCGAAATCGCCGGCCATGTCGTTGGCGCCGTTCGCGAGCGCGCCGCTGTCCGTATCGTTCGGCGCGGATTTCGCCGATGCGGACTGCGCGGCCGCGGTGGTGGGAGAGAGTTCCATCTTGTCGTCTCCTTCGGTGAGGGATCAGAGGCGGATGTCGAGGGTGCCGACGGCCACCGCGCGCGGCGTGTCGGCGACGCTTTCGGGGGCGGGCGCCGAACCATCGGACATCGTGAGGACGCGTGGCGCGGCGGCCTCGGCGCGATCGCGGTCCCCGGGCGTGCCGCTCCCGCCGGCGGTGAATTCCATCGTGACGTCGCCGTAGCCGGCCTCGGTCAGATCCCGCGCCAGCGTCTCGCCGTGACGGCGCAGGAAGTCGCCGGTCTCGGCCCGCTCGGACATGACGACGACCTGGACGCCGCGCTCGGTCGGATTGAGCTGGATCTGGACCCGTCCCAGTTCCGGCGGATCGAGACGGAGCTCGATCCGGCTGTTGGCGCTCTGGGCGATCGCGACCGCGATCTGTCCCGTGACCGCCTGCGGCTGGACCGAGGCGGCGGAATGGATCCGCGTCGGCGCGTGGACCTGCGGCGTCAGGCGCCAGTCGAGCCCGTCGAACGGGGCTGGGCCGAGCACCGGGCCGCCCGCCGGGGCGGGGTGCTGCACCGCGGGTGATTGCGCGGCATGAGCCGGATTGGCTCCGGAGGGCCGCGGCGCGTCGGCGGGGGCTTCGGAGCCCGCGCGCGCCGGCGGCGTGCTTTCCGGGTCCGGCGCGGGCGCCTCTGCGACCTCGCCAGCGTCCGGAGCCGGCGTCGGCTGAGCAGTCCGGGCGACGTCGGCCGGGGCCGCGGAATCCCTCCCCCCGGCCGGAACCGCGGGGGCCGCTCCGTCGGCGCTCCGCGTCGCGGGCGCGGGCGGGACGACGAGTTCGGCGACGTCGTCAGGCACGAAGGCGTCGGGCGTTTCCGCCTCGGCGGCGGCGGCGTCGCGCGACCCGGCTTCGGCTTCGACGGCCTCGGCCTCGAAAACCGGCACGGGAGCGGTCTCCGCGGAGTCGGCCTCGACGTCGGACGCGGGCGTCGCCGACGGATCCGTTTCCGCATCGGGCGGCGGTCCGGCCTCCGGGGCGTCGAGGAGGTCCGCCTTCTCCGGCCCGGGCGCCGTCTTCTTCGCCTCCGCCCGCTCCCCGGCTTCCACGACCGATCCGAAATCCTCGCCGCGGCCGTTTTCCGGCGACTGGCGACCGGCCGGCGCGGGTTTCGCGGCGTCCTCGCGAACCGTCTTCGGACGCGGCTTCGACTCCGCGTTCGGCGCGGGCAAGGCGATTTCCTGCATCGGTCCGGTTCTCCGTCCGCATTGCTTCATCCGAGCCGCGTAAGGCCAAACCCTTACGAATTATTTACCGGAGCCGCCCATATCTGGCGGGTCTCGCATCCCCTTCGCCGGAACCATCCCATGGATCTTCCCCCGATCACGCCCGCCCCCCGCCCCGGAACCGCCGCCGCGATGGCGCGGGAGGATCCGCGCACATGGGAGGCGGCCAGATCCTTCGAGGCGAGCTTCATCGCCGAGATGCTCAAGGCGTCCGGCCTCAACGCCATGCCCGAAGGTTTCGGCGGCGGCGCGGGCGAGGAGGCGTTCTCGAGCTATCTCACGCAGGAATACGCCGACATCATGTCCGAGCGCGGCGGCTTCGGCCTCGCCGAGCGCATCTTCGAATCCCTCAAGCTCCGCGAGGAAGGCCGATGATCGGCCGTCTGCTGCGTTCAGGACGGCACGAGCGCATCCTCAAGCTGCTCGACCGGGAGCGCGAGATCATCCTGAACGGGCCGCTCTCCGAGCTCACGGCCCTCGTCGAAAAACGCGAGACGGCGATCAGGGAGGTCCTCTCTGAAGGCGCGACCGCGCCGGAGCCGTTTCTGACCGCCCTCAAGGCCAAGGCGGAGCGCAACGCCCGTCTGATCCAATCCAGCCTCTCGGGCGTCAGGGCGGCCACGGCCGAGATCGACCGGCTCGAAGCGGCGACGCGCGGCTTGCGCACCTACACCGAACGCGGCGCCCCGGTGGACGTCCTTCCGCGGGACGTCACCCGGGACGAGCGGGCCTGAACGGCCGAGGCGGGCATGGTGGGTGATGACGGGCTCGAACCGCCGACATTCTCGGTGTAAACGAGACGCTCTACCAACTGAGCTAATCACCCGATCCGCAGGCTCCTAGCGCGTCCGGGAGGAGCGCCGCAAGTCCCGATGTCTCGACCCCGCGACCCGACGCGGTTAGACCCCGGCGGGAACCCATCCGAGACGCGGCGATGCCCGAGCCTTCCCTCTTCGACGACGCCCCCTTCGCGGCCTGCCCGGCCCCGTTCAACATGGCGGCGCACACCTTCGCGCCGTCCGGGCGCGCGCCCGGACGCCTCGCTCTCGAGGTCGTCGGCGCCGACGGGTCGCGCTCCGAGCGCTGGACCCACGGCGCGCTCGCCGAGGCGGTGCGCCGGAGCGCGGGCGGCCTCGCGGCGCGCGGCGTGGCCAAGGGCGACCGGATCCTGCTGCGCCTCGGCAACGCGTCCGATTTTCCCATCCTCTTCTTCGCGGCCAACGCGCTCGGAGCCGTGCCCGTCCCGGTCTCGGCGCTGCTCACCGCCGCCGAGATCGCGCCGATCCTGGCGGACCTCGCGCCCGCGCTCATCCTTCACGATCCCGCGCTCCCCTTGCCCGACTCGCATGGCGTAACGGTCGTCGGGCCCGCCGGCATCGCCGATCTGCGGCGCGCGGACCCGGTCCCGTTCGCCCGGACCGCCCCGGACGATCCCGCCTTCATCGTCTACACTTCCGGCACCGGCGGCCGTCCCAAGGGCGTCGTCCACGCCCAGCGCGCGGCCTGGGCGCGGCGGATGATGTGGGACGGATGGTACGGGCTGACCCCGGACGACCGCGTGCTGCATGCCGGCGCGTTCAACTGGACCTACACGCTCGGCGCGGGTCTGACCGACCCATGGGCCATCGGGGCCGCCGCGATCATCTACGACGGCCCGCCCGACCGCCACGTCTGGCCGCGGCTGGCCGCCGCGCGCCGCGCGACGATCTTCGCGGCGGCGCCCGGCGTCTATCGCCAGATGCTCGACGCGCCGGATCTCGGGACCGGCTTCGCGACCCTGCGGCACGGCCTGAGCGCCGGCGAGGCGCTTCCCCGCGGCGTGCGCGAGGCGTGGAGCGCCGCGACCGGCCGGCCGGTCTACGAGGCGCTCGGCATGTCGGAGATCTCGACCTACGTGTCGTTCAGTCCGGCCACGCCGACCGTCCCCGGCCGCGCGGGACGGCCGCAGCCGGGCCGGCGCGTCGCGATCCTGGGCGATGAGGGCGTGGACCCGCTGCCCCGCGGCGAGGCGGGGCTTCTGGCGGTGTCGCGCCGCGATCCGGGCCTGACGCTGGGCTACCTGAACCGGCCCGAGGAGACGGCGGCGGCGTTCCGCGGCGAATGGTTCGTCACCGGCGACCGCGCGCGTATGGAGTCCGACGGTCTGATCACCTATCTCGGCCGCGCCGACGACCTGATGAACGCGGGTGGCTACCGGGTCGCGCCGCAGGAGGTCGAGGACGCGCTCCTGCGCCATCCGGGGATCGCGGACGCGGGCGTCACCGATGTCGAGATCAGGCCCGGCGTGTCGATCATCGCCGCCTTCTTCGTGGCCGAGGGAACGCCGCCCGATCCGGACGACCTCGCCGCCCATTGCGCCCGCCATCTGGCGCGCTACAAGTGCCCCCGCGCGTTCACCGCGCTCGAAACCCTGCCGCGCGCCTCCAACGGCAAGCTCCAGCGGCGCAGGCTCCGCGAGGTCCAGATCAGCCCGTGACCCGGCTCGACATCATCTCCGACCCCGTCTGTCCCTGGTGCTACATCGGGGCCACGCATCTCGCCCGCGCGCTCGAGGCGCGGCCGTCGCACCCGTTCGAGATCCGCTGGCGGCCCTATCAGCTCAACCCCGACCTTCCGCCCGAAGGCATGGACCGCAGGGAATACCTCGAGGCGAAGTTCGGCGGCCCCGACCGGGCGCGCGAGATCTACGGCCGCATCCGCGACGCGGCCGCAGCCGCTGGGCTCGATGTCGATTTCGACCGCATCGGACGCGCGCCGAACACCTTCGACACCCATCGCGTCATCCGCTGGGCCGCCGCCGAGGACGCCCAGACGCGGCTGATGGGCGAGCTCTTCCACCGCTACTTCGCGCTCGGCGAGGACATCTCGGATCACGGCGTCCTGCGCGCAGCGTCCGAGGCGGTCGGTCTCGACGGCGCGGTGATCGCGCGGCTTCTGGAAGGCGACACCGACCGCGCCGAGGTCGAGGCCGAGGCCCGGGACGCCCGCGAGATGGGCGTGACCGGCGTGCCCACCTTCATCCTCGGCGGCAAATACGCGCTTGTCGGCGCTCAACCGCCCGAAGCCTGGGACAGGATCATCTCCGAGATCGTGGCGGCGTCCGCGCCGGGCGCCGGCGACGATCAGACCTAGGGTCGGGACTCACAACCGGTCATGGCCCTTGCTCTCGCCTGATGCCCTTGCCGGAATGAACGTGTTACCATCTGCTCAAGGAGGCTCATGATGGATTTCGCTCCGCTTTGGGAAATGGAAGAGAGCTTCTGGCTTGATGGGCCGGATTTCTATGAACGCTCAATGGCGCCGGATCCGCGGATGGTCTTCCCCGCACCTGCGGGCATACTCGCGGGTGAAGAAATTCTCGAGGGCCTGCGGCAGGCGCCGCGTTGGAAATCAGTGGGATTTCAGGACAGGACCGAGACGATTTTCGGCGATACTGTCGTGATCGCCTACAGAGCGACTGGCGAACGGGACGGCGAAGCTCCCTATATCGCCCTGTGTTCGACAACCTATGTTCGCGATGATGGAAAGTGGGCGCTGCTTGCTCATCAACAGACACCGGAAGCATAGGTGCGTGCGAACGAAGCTTGGTGACCGAAGGGCGCCTCCGTCCCGCAACCCGGTCGCCGCCCTGATTTCGTCGAACTCCCGCTGACGGGAGAAGCTGGCGTTGCGGTCTGAGCCTGCTTACGGGTCCTGACCCTAGGCAGTCTCGCGCGCCTTCTTCTCCGGCTTCGCCAGCACCGCGAGATCGCGCGCGATCGCGAAGGCGCCGCGAAGGCGGTTCTTATCGGTCGACCAGTCGCGGCGGACCACGATCCGGTTGTCCTTGACCTTGCCCAGACCGTTCTGGTCGTGGAGGAACCGCACGAGCCCCGCCGGATTGGCGAACTTGTCATTGTGGAACTGCACGGTCGCGCCCTTCGGGCCGCCGTCGAGCTTCGAGATGCCCGCGCGTTTGCAGAGCGCCTTGATCCGCACGACGAGCATCAGCGTCTCGATCTCCGGCGGCAGCGGCCCGAACCTGTCGATCAGTTCGGCCGCGAAGCCCTCCATCTCGACCTTCTTCTCGAGGTTCGAAAGTCGACGGTAAAGACCCAGACGCACGTCGAGATCGGGCACGTAGGCCTCGGGGATCAGCACCGGCACGCCGAGATTGATCTGCGGCGACCATTCGCCGTCATCGGCCATCCCGACCTCGCCCGACTGGAGCTTCGCGATCGCCTCGTGCAGCATCTCCTGGTAAAGCTCGAAGCCGACCTCGCGCACCTGCCCCGACTGCTCCTCGCCCAGCAGGTTGCCCGCGCCGCGGATGTCGAGATCCTGGCTCGCCAGCGTGAAGCCCGCGCCCAGCGCGTCGAGCGCGCCGAGAACGCGCAGACGTTTCTCCGCCTGCGGCGTCAGCTTCTTGCGCGGCTCGGTGGTGAAGAACGCGTAGGCGCGGAGCTTGGAACGCCCGACTCGCCCGCGGATCTGATAGAGCTGCGACAGCCCGAACATGTCGGCGCGGTCGACGATCAGGGTGTTGGCGGCGGGGATGTCGAGGCCGCTCTCGATGATCGTCGTGGCCAGCAGCACGTCGTACTTGCCGTCGTAGAAGGCGTTCATCCGGTCGTCGAGCTCGCCCGCCGCCATCTGGCCGTGCGCGATCACGAAGCTCACCTCCGGCACCTGCGTCCGCAGGAAATCCTCGATCGCGCCGATGTCCGAGATGCGCGGAACGACGTAGAACGACTGCCCGCCCCGGTAATGCTCGCGCAGCAGCGCCTCGCGCACCGTCACCGGATCGAACTCGCTGACATAGGTGCGGATCGCCAGCCGATCGACCGGCGGCGTCGCGATCAGGCTCAGCTCCCGCACCCCCGAAAGCGCCATCTGGAGCGTGCGCGGGATCGGCGTCGCGGTCAGGGTCAGCACGTGGATGTCCGAGCGCAGCGCCTTCAGCCGCTCCTTGTGCTGCACGCCGAAATGCTGCTCCTCGTCGATGATCAGCAGGCCGAGATTCCTGAATTTCACGCTCTTGGCCAGCAGCGCGTGCGTGCCGATCACGATCTCCACCGTACCGTCCGCCAGCCCGGCGCGCGTGTCGGCGGCATCCTTGGCGCCGACGAACCGCGAGAGCGTCCGCACCCGCAGCGGCAGGCCCCGGAACCGCTCCGAGAAGCTCTTGAAATGCTGCCGCGCCAAGAGCGTCGTCGGCGCGATCACCGCCACCTGCGTTCCGCTCATCGCCGCCACGAAGGCCGCGCGCAGCGCCACCTCGGTCTTGCCGAAACCGACGTCGCCGCAGACCAGCCGGTCCATCGGCCGCCCCGATTCCATGTCCTCCAGCACGTCGGCGATGGCGCTGAGCTGATCCTCGGTCTCGGCATAGGGGAACCGCGCGCAGAACTCCTCCCAGACGTGATGCTCCGGCGGCGTCAGAACCTGCCCCTTGCGCAGCGCGCGTTCGGCCGCGATCCGGATCAGCCGGTCGGCCATGTCGCGGATGCGCGCCTTGAGCTTGGCTTTCTTGGCCTGCCACGCCCCGCCGCCCAGACGGTCGAGCAGACCCTCCTCGTGGCCGTAGCGCGACAGCAGCTCGATGTTCTCCACCGGCAGATAGAGCTTGTCGCCGCCGGCGTATTCCAGATGGATGCACTCGTGCGGCGCGCCCATCGCGGTGATCGTCTCCAGCCCGCGATACCGCCCGATCCCGTGATCGACATGCACGACCAGATCGCCCGGCGTCAGCCCCGCCGCCTCGGTCAGGAAATTCTCCGCCCGCCTGCGCCGCCTCGGCGCGCGGATCAGCCGGTCGCCCAGCACGTCCTGCTCCGAGATCACCGTCAGGCCCGGCGCCTCGAACCCGTGCTCCAGCCCCCAGACCGTCAGGAAGAGCCCGCCCTTGCCGTCCGGCACGTCCGAAGCCCGCGCCGACTCCTTCGCGCCGGTGACGCCGTCATCCTCGAGCAGACCCGCCATCCGCTCCAGCGCGCCTTTGGAGTAGCTCGCCAGCACGACCTGTCCGGCCCTGCGCCGCTCCGCCACGTGCGCGGCCAGCGCGCCGAAAAGGCTCACGCTCTCCTGCTGGCGCTCCGGCGCGAAATCCCGTCCGATCCGCCCGCCGGCATCGACGCTCGCAGGCCCCGGCGGCTGCGGCAGCGCGACGAGCTGGCGCACGATCCTCCCGCCCAGCGCGGCGTCCCAGGCGGCCCCGTCGAGATAGAGCAGCTCCGGCGCGACGGGTTTGTAGACGGTGCCGAGCTTCGATTTCGCCGCCAGCGCCGCCGTGCGCGCCCCGTACTGGTCGGTCAGCGACTCCCAACGCGCCGCGCGAAGGGCGTCCAGCCCCTCGTCGAGCAGAACCGGCGCGTCCGGCACGTAGTCGAGCACCGTCTCCAGCCGCTCGTGAAAGAACGGCAGCCAGTGCTCGTAGCCCTGATGCTTGCGTCCGGCGCTCACCGCCTCGTAGAGCGGGTCGTCGTTGCCCGCCGCGCCGAACTCGGCGCGATAGCGCGTGCGGAACCGCTGGATCGACGCCTCGTCGAGGATCACCTCCGAGACGGGCGCCAGTTCAAGCCGCGACACCGCCTCGGTCGTCCGCTGGCTCTCGGGATCGAAGCGCCGCGCGCTGTCAAGCACGTCGCCGAACAGGTCGAGCCGCACCGGCCCGCCCTCGCCCGGCGGGTGGATGTCGATCAGCCCGCCCCGGATCGCGAACTCGCCCGGCTCGGTCACGGTCGGGGCCTGCTGGAACCCCATCCGCGCGAGGTATCCGCGCAGCGCGGCCATATCGACGCGCCGGCCGACCTCCGCCGTGAAGCTCGCCTCGCGCAGGACGTCTCGCGCCGGAACCCGCTGGGTCGCCGCGTTGATCGTGGTCAGGACCGCCGCCGGCCGGTCGAACCCGTCCGCGAGGGCGGCCAGCGTCGCCATGCGCGCGGCCGCGATTTCCGGGTTGGGCGAGATGCGGTCGTAGGGCAGGCAATCCCAGGCCGGAAACGTCAGAACCGGCACGTCCGGCGCGAAAAAACGCAGCGCCGCGCGCATCGCCGCCAGTCGCGCGTCGTCCCGCGCGACGTGCAGGACCGGCCCGCCCGCGCGCGCCAGCGTGTCGGCCAGGAACTTCGCGTCGAAGCCTTCGGGGCAGCCGCCGACGGTCAGGCGGCCGGGCGTCAGGGGGCGTTCGGATCTCATCGCCGCGAGGTAACCCAAGCCCCCGCCGGAGACAAGCGACCGGGCGCGCTCACATCGCGAGCGTCGCCGCGTAATGAAGAACGCCCGCGACCGCCGCCGCCAGCATCGACAGGATCGCCGCGACCTGGTTCCACATCCGCCGCCGCCCGAGCCCCCGCCACAGCGCCTCGCCCTCGAGCTCCCCGGCCGCCACCGCGCGCGCGAGACCCAGGCTCGCCACGGCGACCAGCGTCAGCGGGAATAGGAGCATGAACGCCGCCAGCGCCGGTTCGACCCCGAGCCCGATTCCGAGCACCGCGAGGACCGCGAGCCCGAAACCGGCCAGGGCCGCGAGGATCGGCCCGAGCCCGCGCCGCAGCGCCTCCAGACGCCGGGCCGTCCCCGCGGCCACCGTCCCGGCCTCGCGCGCCGCCGCCGCGTCGTCCCGCGCCGCCGCCAGAACCACCGAATGCGGCACGCCGAGCGTCCGCCAGCACACCGTCACCCAGATGACGGTCGTCGCGACCCAGTACCAGACGTTGAAAAAGCTGTCGAAACGCATCATCGAATAGAGGTTCACGGCATTCCCCGCCTGGCCCTGCGACCGCGCCGTCTTCAGAGATCGCGGCGGGTTTTGCAATCCCCCGGCCCCGCGCGCGCCTCGGGACTTGAGCGCCGCCGCGCCGCGTGGCAAACCCGCGCGGAACATCGGAGACCGCCCATGACGCCGCTCGCCGCACCCTTTCCGCACACGCGGCCCCGTCGACTGCGCCGCACGCCCTGGATCCGGTCGATGGTGGCCGAGACGCGGCTCGGGGTCTCCGACCTGATCTGGCCGCTCTTCATCCGGGAGGGGACGGACGTCTCCGAGCCGGTCGCCTCGCTCCCCGGCGTCTCCCGCCTCTCGGTCGACCGCGCCGTGGAGGCCGCGCGCGAGGCCGAGGATCTCGGCATCCCCTGCCTCGCGCTCTTCCCCTACACCGAGGCCGCCGACAAGAACCCCGAGGCGACCGAGGCGCTCAATCCCGACAACCTGGTGAACCGCGCGACCCGCGCCATCAAGGCCGCCGTCCCCGGCGTCGGCATCCTGCTCGACGTGGCGCTCGACCCCTACAATTCCGAAGGCCATGACGGCTTCGTGCGCGACGGGATCATCGCCAACGACGAGACGCTGCTGGCGCTCGCGAAGATGGCGGTCGTCCAGGCCGAGGCCGGCGCCGACATTCTCGGCCCCTCCGACATGATGGACGGCCGCATCGGCGTGATCCGCGCGGCGCTCGAATCCAACGACTTCCCCGACGTGCTGATCATGAGCTACGCGGCGAAATACGCGTCGAGCTTCTACGGACCGTTCCGCGACGCGGTCGGCGCGACCGGCGCGCTCAAGGGCGACAAGAAGACCTACCAGATGGACAGCGCCAACACCGACGAGGCGCTGCGCGAAGTGGCGATCGATCTGGCCGAAGGCGCCGACATGGTCATGGTCAAACCCGGGATGCCCTATCTCGACGTCTGCCGGCGGGTGAAGGCCGAATACGCCGTTCCGACCTTCGCCTACCAGGTCTCCGGCGAATACGCGATGATCGAGGCCGCCGCCGCCAACGGCTGGATCGACGGCGAGCGCGCGATGATGGAGAGCCTGATGGCCTTCCGCCGCGCCGGCTGCGACGGCATCCTGACCTACCACGCGCCACGCGCGGCGAGGCTGCTCGCCGCCGGCTGATCGCAACGCGACATGTAGTGCGGGCATGGCATGCGGCGTCAACATGTGTTAGAAACCGCTCCGAGGCGAACCGAGCAGACAAAGGAGCCATGAGATGGCCGACTGGAAACGACGCGCATTCCTTCTCGCGGCGGGCGGCGCGGGGCTGACCGCCTGCACCTCATCGCCCACCGGGCTGACCGAGACGCCCGCCCAGACCATCGACAGGCGCGTGGATCAGGCGCTCGCCGATCTTTACGCCACGATCCCCGGCACGGCCGAGCTCGGCGCGAACGCCGAAGGCATTCTCGTGATCCCGCGCATCCGCCGCGCGGGTTTCTGGGTCAGCGGCGCGTACGGCGAGGGCGCGCTGATCATCGGACCCGCCAAGGTCGATTACTATTCGATGAGCGCCGCCGGCTTCGGTTTCACCTTCGGCGCGGCGGAATACAACCAGGCGCTCTTTTTCATGACGTCGGACGCGCTCAGGGATTTCCGCGTCTCCGACGGATGGAGCCTCGGCGCGAGGGGCCAGGTCGTGGTCAGCGACCAGGGCGCGGCCGCCGCGGTGTCGAGCACCCAGATCAACCGGCCGATCCAGGAGGTCGTCTTCGGCCAGCGCGGGCTGATCGCCGACGCGAGCTTCGCCGGCGCCAAGTACAACCGCATCATCCGCTGAGCGCCGGCGTCAGCCGCCGTCCGGAACGATCCGCGTCACCCCGACCGCGCCCGACCGGGCGCGTTCCGGATCGAGCGACATGGGCACGTACTCCTTGCGCCGCCAGAGCGTCGCCTGGTCGTCGTAGAACCGCGACAGCGGGTGCCCGCTCTGGCCGGTCGAGATGATCCACACGCTCGAATCCGGGTCGGAGAAATCATGCACCGCCCGGAACCCGGCCGCATGGACGTTCGCGTAGGGATCGGGCGCGCGACCGGTCATCTGCCCGCGCATCAGCGTCTGATCCCCGCCTCCGGTGCTCTGGCGGATGTTGACCAGAAGATCGAGCGCGGGCACCCGCCCGAGGGTCTCGTGACGATGCACCGCCTGGTGCGCGTCGCCCCAGCGCCAGCTTTCCAGCCGCGGGCCGTAGAGCGCCGAAAGTTCCGCCAGCGCGTCGTCGAGCGCGCGCCGCGCCATCTCGGCGCAGGTCTCCGTCTCGCTCGTCTGCACCACGTCGCACCAAACGCCCGCGCCGTCGACGTTCCGGAACACCCGTTCGAGAAACACCGGATCCGGCCCCGGCACCGCGTCGACCATCGAGCCGAGCTCGTCGACCGCCAGCCGGCGTTTGAGCGCGCGCACCCAGGCCGCGTAGATCAGGGGCTCGGGCGCGTGTTCGGACATCTCGCCGTTCCAGTCGGCCAGGCGGTCCAGCGCCGCCGCGCGCATCTCCTTCGCCGCGCCGTCCGTGTCGCCCGAATACCACAGATCCCGCGCGATCAGCGGCAGAAGCGTCCGCGCCGCCTCCGAGACCTCGTCGGTCTGGATCTCGATGAAACTCTCCAGCGTGTGGAACTCGCGCGCGTTCAGCAGCCGCTCCGCGCGGTCGATCCGATAGGAATCGCCCCAGTCGAAACTCAGATGATCGGGAAAGGCCGCGTCGGTAATGCGGTTGTTGGTGTTCGCGACGATCCCGCTCTCGGGATTCATCACCCACGGGTTCTCGGCGAAGGGCCGCATTCCCCGCCAGTCGTTGACGGCCAGCCAACCGGGCGCGGGGATGCGTCCCTGACTCGTGTGTCCGGGCTGACGCGCCGGCGCCGCGCCGATCATCTGGAGCGCGACCGAGTCGCGGTCCACCAGCGTCAGCATCAGCGACGGGGCGACGAAGCCGCGCGCGGCGGCCCGCGCCTCGCGGATCGTGTCCGCCCGCATCAGCGCGATCGCGGCCCCGATCGTCCGGTCATCCTCGATCAGTCCGGTCCATGCCAGACTCGCGACGTGCCCCGGCGGCGTCACCGCGTCGGCGTTGAACCGCGAGCCCGGAATGACCGGTCCGTGGCGCGTCGCGCGCAGAACGCGCTCCTCGTCGGGCGCGTCCCGCACGCCGATCGACGTGCGCCGCTCCTCGAAGCGGCGGAACCCCTCCGGCGTCAGGTACTCGTCCCCGTCCTCGGGGTTGAGCCGTTCGATGTAGACGTCCTGATCATCGAGATAGCTCGACGTGATCCCCCAGCCGAGCGTGGCGTTCCGCCCCAGCATCACCACCGGCACACCCGGGATCGTCGCGCCGATCACCGGCCCCTCGGCCAGATCCATGCGCGCCAGCATCCAGATCGAGGGCGCCGAAAGCATGAGATGCGGATCGGTCGCCAGCAGCGTGGCTCCTCCGGCGGTGCGGTCCGCCATCGCCGCGAACGCGTTCGAGGCGCCCGCGAGCCCGGCGGGCCCGACGGGATCGAGCGGAGACCGCCCCGCCATCCGCCAGTCCGGAGCCGGCGCCCCCTCGAACAGCGCCGCGAAATCCGGCAGCGCCATCACCGGAGCGTTCGGCGCCTCCGGCAGGATGTCGCGCAGCCGCTCGGGCGCGAGCCGCAGCGAGAGTCCGGCGCGCAGCGTCTCCATCTCGGCCTTGTCTGTCAGGCGCAGCGCCATCAGCTTGAGGATCGCGATCGAATCCGCCGGCGACCAAGGCGCGATGCGCCGGTCGAACAGAAAGAATTCCGGCGCTCCGCGTCCCAGCGCCTGCTCCTGGACCAGCCGCAGCCAGGCGTTCACGCCGCGCGAATACGCGTCGAGCGCCGCGCGGGTCTCCGGCGTCTGGAAAGCGACCGCCCGCGCCGAGAGCGCGTGCAGGTCGAGCGCGCGCATCAGCTCGTCGATCTCCAGCGTCTCCGGCCCGAACAGCTCCGAGAGCCGCCCCTGCGCCGTCCGCCGCATCAGCGTCATCTGCCAGAGCCGGTCCTGCGCGTGCACGAAGCCGAGCCCGAAAAACGCGTCCGCGTCGGTCGTCGACAGGATGTGCGGCACCGCGTGGCTGTCGCGGACGATCTCGATCTCCGCCTCCGGCCCCTCGATCCGCCACGTCCTGTCATAATCGGGAAGCGAGCGGGATGCGACGTAATAGGCCAATGCCAAGACCGGCGACGGTCACCGAGGCGAGGATCACGAAGGCGGCCATCAACCACCTGAACAACAGGGCCATGCAGCCTATCCTCGGAGCGCTCCGCTTGACCCCGTTCCGATAGCAGGCCACTACCATCGGCACAACGCAGGACCGAAGCATTCGAGGGGGAACACGTCATGGCGAAGGTCGCATTCATCGGACTCGGGGTCATGGGCTATCCGATGGCCGGACATCTGGCGGCGAAGGGCCACGATGTCACCGTCTACAACCGCACGGGCTCGAAATCCGAGGCCTGGGTGGGCCAGCACGGCGGCGCCCGCGCGGACACGCCGGCGGCCGCGGCCGAGGGCGCCGAGATCGTCTTCGCCTGCGTCGGAAACGACGACGACCTGCGCGGCGTCACCACCGGACGGGACGGCGCGTTCGAATCCCTGACATCCGGAATGATCTTCGTGGACCACACCACCGCCTCGGCCACGGTCGCGCGGGAGTTGAGCGACCTGGCCAAGGCCAAGGGCGCCGAGTTCATCGACGCCCCGGTGTCGGGAGGTCAGGCCGGCGCCGAGAACGGCGCTCTGACCGTGATGTGCGGCGGCGACGAGACGGCCTACGCCAAGGCCGGTCCGGTCATCCATTCATTCGCGAAGTCCTGCCGGCTCATGGGTCCCTCCGGCTCCGGCCAGCTCACCAAGATGGTCAACCAGATCTGCATCGCGGGCCTGCTCCAGGGCCTCTCCGAGGGCATGGCCTTCGCGAAAAAGGCCGGGCTCGACGGCGTCGAGGTCCTCGACGTCATCTCCAAAGGCGCGGCGGGCTCCTGGCAGATGGAGAACCGCGGCACGACCATGCTCAAGGACGAGTTCGACTTCGGCTTCGCCGTCGACTGGATGCGCAAGGATCTCGGCATCTGCCTCGCCGAGGCCGATTCCAACGGCGCCGCCCTCCCCGTCACCGCGCTCGTCGACCAGTTCTACAAGGACGTCCAGGGCATGGGCGGCGGCCGCAACGACACGTCGAGCCTGATCCGGCGCCTCACGAGATGACCGCGCCGGCCCTGACGCCGGGCCTCAAAATCGCGCCGTCGATCCTCTCCGCCGATTTCGCGCGGCTCGGCGAGGAGGTCCGCGCCATCGAGGCGAGCGGCGCGGACTGGGTGCATGTCGACGTGATGGACGGCCATTTCGTGCCGAACATCACCATCGGTCCGAACGTCGTCGCGGCGCTCCGCCCGCACGTCACGACGGTGATGGACGTCCACCTGATGATCGCCCCCGCCGATCCCTATCTGGACGCCTTCGCGCAGGCGGGCGCCGACATCGTCACGATCCACGCCGAGGCCGGCCCGCATCTGGACCGCAGCCTCGCGCGCATCCGCGAGCTCGGCCGCCGCGCCGGCGTCTCGCTCACGCCCTCCACCCCGCCCGAGGCGGTCGGCTACGTGCTCGACCGCCTCGACCTCATCCTCGTGATGACCGTCAATCCCGGTTTCGGCGGCCAGTCGTTCCTCCATTCCCAGCTTCCCAAGATCCGCGCCCTGCGCGCGATGATCGGCGACCGCGACATCCGACTCGAGGTCGACGGCGGCGTGACGCCGGAAACCGCGCCGCTCTGCGTGGCGGCCGGGGCCGACGCGCTGGTCGCGGGCTCGGCCGTGTTCAGGGGCGGCACGGCGGACGCCTACCGCGCCAACATCGACGCGATCCGCGCCGCCTGCGCCTGAGACGGCCCTTTCCGGCGGGCGGGCGGCCGTGCTACCGGCTCGGGGAAACCCGGCGGCTGGAACCACGCAGATGAACGACAAATTCCGCGATCTCGTGCTGGGGGTTCTCCTCGCGATCATGCTCGTCTGGATACTCCAGGTCGGGCGCGGCGTGATCCTTCCCGCCGTCTACGGCCTGCTCATCGCCTACATCGTCATCGGACTGGCCGACTTTCTTCGCGCGGCTTCCGGTCGTGGGACCGCGGATACCCGGCCCGCTGCGCGACGCGGCCGCGACGATCGTCATCCTCGCCGCCCTGCTCGCGCTCCTCTCCCTCGTGCTGGCGAACGTCGGCAGTTTCGCGGCCGTCGCGCCGGACTACCAGGACCGCGCGCTCGCCGGGATCCAGGCCATCGCCAGCCGCCTCGGCGTCGAGGCCCAGCCGACCTGGGCCACGCTTCGCGAGGAGGTTCTCGGGCGGATCGATCTGCGCGGCGTCTCGGGAGCACCGTGTCCTCCGTGTCCGCCTTCGTCGCGACGTTCTCGCTCGTGCTGATCTACGTCTGGTTCATGCTGATGGAGCGGGGCAGCTTCCACCGCAAGCTCGAGCGGCTGTCCGAGGATCCGGCGCGGCTCGACGCCATCCGCAGAGTGATCCGCACGATCAACAGCCGCATCGGGGCCTATCTGGCGCTCAAGACGGCGATCAACATTCTTCTCGGCGCCATCTGCTACGTCATCCTGGTCGTCGCCGGGGTGGAGGGAGCGCTGTTCTGGGCCTTCGTGATCGGGCTGACCAACTACATCCCCTATGTCGGCTCGCTGATCGGCGTCATTTTTCCGGTGGCCGTGTCCGTGGTCCAGTTCGGCGCCTTCGGCCCCGTTCTCGCGCTGGGCGGCGCGCTGACCGCGGCCCAGATCACCGTCGGCAACTTCATCGAGCCGTGGCTGATGGGCAATTCCCTCAACCTCAGCCCGCTCGCGATCATCCTCAGCCTGGTGTTCTGGAGCGCGATCTGGGGCGTCGCCGGCGCGATCCTCGCCGTTCCGGTCACCGCGATCCTGGTGATCGTGCTCTCCGAATTCGCCGGAACCCGCCCCGTCGCGGTGCTCCTGTCACGCGACGGCGACGTGACGCGGGCGCGTTAACGAAAAAGCAGGCTTTGAAACGCCTGTAGATTCAACGGCTTGTCCTAGGTTCACGCGTGGACCACGCTTTCCGCCTACGAGAACAGCTCGTGGCAGGTCTCGAGCGCGTCCACCAGGACGTCCACCTCGCCCCTCGTGTTGTAGAGCCCGAACGACGCGCGGCAGGTGGCGCTCACCCCCAGATGCGTCATCAGCGGCTGCGCGCAATGGTGCCCCGCCCGGACGGCGACGCCCTTGCGGTCGACGATGGTCGAGATGTCATGGGCATGCGCCTGGCCGTTCAGCGTGAACGAGAAGATCGCGCCCTTGTCCGGCGCCGTCCCCTGCACGTTCAGCCAGTTCAGCCCGGCGAACCGCTCCATCGCGTAGTCGCGCAGGCCCCGCTCATGCGCGGCGATGTTCTCGATCCCCAGTCCGGTCATGTAATCGAGCGCGACGCCGAGCCCGATGGTCTGCACGATCCCCGGCGTCCCCGCCTCGAACTTGTGCGGCGGATCGTTGTAGCTGATCGCGTCCTTGGCCACGTCGCGGATCATGTCGCCGCCGCCCATGAAAGGCCGCATCTCCGCCATCCGCTCGCGCCGGACATAAAGCGCGCCCGATCCGGTCGGCCCGTAGAGCTTATGCCCGGTGATGCAGTAGAAGTCGCAGCCGAGATCCGCCACGTCGACCGGCATGTGCACCGCCGCCTGACTGCCGTCGACCATCACCGCGACGCCCCGCTCGCGCGCGGCCGCGCAGATCGCCTTCACGTCCACCACCGTCCCGAGCACGTTGGACATGTGCGTGATCGCGATCAGCTTCGTCCTGGGGCCGATCGCGTCGATCACCGCCTGCGGGTCCAGCGACCCGTCCGGCGCCGTGTCCACCCATCTCATCACCGCGCCCTGCCGCTCGCGCAGGAAATGCCACGGCACGATGTTGGCGTGATGCTCCATGACGCTGAGCACGATCTCGTCGCCGGCCTCGAAGCGCGGCGCGGCCCAGCCGTAACTCACGAGATTGATCGCCTCCGTCGAGCCGGTCGTGAACACGATCTCGTCCTCGTGCCGCGCGCCGAGGAACCGCCGCACCTTGCCGCGCACCGCCTCGTAATTGTCCGTGGCGAGATTCGACAGGAAATGCAGCCCGCGATGCACGTTGGCGTATTCCATCGAATACGCCCGCGACATCGCGTCGATCACCACCTGCGGCTTCTGCGCCGAGGCGCCGTTGTCGAGATAGACCAGCGGCCTGCCGTGGACCTCGCGCGACAGGATCGGGAAATCGCGGCGCACCGCATCGACGTCATACATTCAGACTGCCCCCTGAGGCACCACTCCGAGGATGGCGAAGAGAACCGAGACCGCGAACAGCACGACGATCGCCGTCAGGATGACGCCCCCGAGCACCATCAGCGCATTCCGGAATCCGTGAAGCTCCGCGACGAAGTTCGCGAATACCCACGTCGCCCACAGCAGCGTCGCGAGCCCGACCATCCCCGCCACCGGAGGCGCCACCACGAGCAGGATGAACTGCGCGAACTGCACGATGAGCATCACCGCGTTGAGCCAGACGATCAGCGTCAGCGCGTCCCAGAAGCCTCCGGTCCCTCCGAGCGCGCGCCCGACCCGCGCGGTGAGCGCCGCCATGATCAGCATTCCCGCGAACTCCGCGACCGCGCTGAGGATCGGATTGCCGAAAATGGCCGCCGCCACCCCGTCGGCGACGCCCGGGCCGACCATGGCCATCGCCCAGGCCAAGACCATTCCGACGCAGGTCACCGCGACGGCCGCCATCAGGACGACGTTCTGCGGAACACCCAGCCCGATCACGCCCCGCGCCGCGTCCCGCGGCCGCGCGACGCTGTCGATCACAAGAGCGCGCCACTCGCCGTTCACCGCCACATCGTCACCCGCACTTGATCTCGTTCCACGCGTCATCCCGGCGAGCCGCCGGCGACAATCGCCGCAATCGCCGCCATCACTCCGAAAACCGCGACAAGCGCCGCGGCGACCCGCCCCGTGCTCGCGAAACCCTCCGCCTCGGCCAACGCTCCCGCATAGAGCCAGATCCAGAACGCGAGTCCCGCATACCCCGGAAGCGACAGCCAAGGCAACCGAGCGCCGCCCGCGATCGCCTCCGCCGCCACGCCGTACAGCGCGAGGGCGAGCGCGACCGGCGCGCCCGCGAGAACGGTCCAGAACAGCGCCGACCGCGCCGCCAGATACCCTCCGCCGCCCCCGAAAGCCAGCGACGCCAGATGCGCCAACGCCGCGACGCCGTAAAGGATCAGCGGAAGCACGAACATGTAGCCGAAGAGATGCGCCGCGATGACCCCGGAGAGGCTGTCCTCGATATCCACGACCCTCGCCTCGCGCACGGCGTTGGGCAGGCTCGCCACGAGCAGAAGAAAACAGGCCCCCACCAGGTGCGCCAGAGCGCGCGGCTCGTTCAGGCCGTCTCCGATCAGATCCGCCATGGCGCCGCGAGGATCACGCCAGGCGCGCGCGATCCCCGCAACGACGCCATCGGGCATGGCTCAGAGCCGTCCCCGGCGCGCGAGCCAGGCGGCGAGCCGTCCGCGCGTGTCGTCGGCCAGCCGCGCGTCCTCGATCTCGGCGATCGCCTCGTCAAGAAACGCCAGCACCAAGCAGACCCTCGGCCTCGCGACGCGGCACCCCGCGCGACGTGAGGTAGAACAGCGCGGTCTCGTCCACCGCGCCGCAGGTCGACCCGTGCGAGCAGATCACGTCGTCAGCGTAGATCTCCAGTTCAGGCTTCGACAGGAACTGGCTGTCCTCGTCGAGCAGAAGGCCTTGGCTGATCTGATAGCCGTCGGTCTTCTGCGCGCCCGGCTTCACCAGGATCTTCCCCTGGAACACGCCCGTCGCGCCGTCGCGCAGCACCTTCTTGAACACCTGCCGGCTCTCGCAGCGCAGCGCGTCATGGGTGATGAACACCGTGTCGTCGTGGTGGAAATCGTTGTCGCCCACGCACGCTCCCGCCACGGTCGCATGCGCGTCGTCGCCGATGAATTCGATCACGCATTCATTGCGCGTCAGCCGCCCGTTCACCGTGAGGGTGAAGGACTTGAAGCTCGCCTCCCGCCCCAGGCGCGTGAAGATCGCCGTCGCCGCGCGCCGCTCATGATCGCGCCCCTGCATCCGCACATGGTGGAACGACGCGCCGTCCGAGACCTCGACCTCCATGACATTGTTAAACCGCGCCGCCGCCGGTCCGCTCTCGAGGATGGTCATGTCGGCTCCCTCGTCCAGCCGGATGACATGCCGGATGTGGACGTCGGACGTCTCGGACCCGTGAAGATAGACAAGATTGACCGGCCGTTCCGCCCGACCCGTCGCGCGGATCGCCGCGCCGGCCGTCGCCTTGGCCGTATTGAGCGCGGCCAGCGGACGATCGACCGGGTCCTGTCCCCGCGCCTCGAGCACGCCGAACACGTCACGCGCCCAATGGATGTCGGCACGGAGCGCCTCCGACAGCGGCTGGATCTCGACGCCGGCGAGTTCCGGCGGATCGGACGCCTCCGCGTCGAAGACCCCGTCAACGAAAACGAGGCGCAGCCGGTCCACATCGCCGAATACCGGCGGCTCGTCGGTCTCGAGCAGCGCCGCCGGCGCGGCCGGCACCGCGGTCAGACCGGCCGGGTCGGTGAAGCGCCAGTACTCGTCGCGCCGAACCGGCGCGCCCATCGCGTTCAGCCGGGCCGCCGCCGCGCTCCGCGCGCTCCGGGCCCAGCCCGCCTCGCCCGAAGGCTCCGGCCATGCGTCGAGCAGCGCGCGCGCGCCATCGACCTTTCTCGCGGGAACCGCCATCACGCCACCGATTTCAGGATGTCGGCATAGCCGTTGTGCTCGACTTCGAGCGCCAGCTCGGGCCCGCCGGACTGGACGATCCTCCCGTCGGCCATGATGTGGACGAAGTCGGGTCTGATATGATCCAGATAGCCGCTGGTAATGCGTGATCACCAGAAACGCCCGGTCCGGTCCGCGCAGCGCGTTGACGCCCTCGGCCACCAGCTTCATCGCATCGACGTCGAGCCCGGAATCCGTCTCGTCGAGGATGCACATCTTCGGCTCCAGCATCGCCATCTGGAGGATCTCGTTGCGCTTCTTCTCGCCGCCCGAGAATCCCACATTGACCGGACGCTTCAGCATCTCGGCGTCGATGTTGAGCGACTTGGCCTTCTCGCGGATCAGCCGCAGGAAATCCGCCGCGTTCAGTTCATCCTCGCCGCGCGCCTTGCGCTGCGCGTTCACCGCCGTGCGCAGGAACGTCATGTTGCCGACGCCCGGGATCTCGACCGGATACTGGAACGCGAGGAACAGCCCCGCCGCCGCGCGGTCCTCCGGCTCCATCTCGAGCACGTCGCGACCCATGAGCTCCGCGGAGCCCTCCGTCACCTCGTATCCGCCCTTGCCGGCGAGCACGTAGGAGAGCGTCGATTTGCCCGACCCGTTCGGACCCATGATCGCGTGGACCTCGCCGGCCTTGACCCGCAGATCGACGCCCTTGAGGATCCGCTTGTCCTCTTCCTCGAGTTTGACGTGCAGGTTCTTGATATCCAGCATGTTTCAGCTCTCTTTCACACTCACGGCGGTGCCGGAGACCGACACCATCAGCATTGAATTCCCGACGACCTCGTAATCGATGTCGACGCCGACGACCGCGTTCGCGCCAAGCGCGGCGGCCCTCTCCTCGATCTCGCGCATCGCCTCGCGACGCGCCTCGTCCAGCTTCTGCTCGTAGGCGCCCGACCGGCCTCCGACGATGTCGGTGATCCCGGCGAACAGATCGCGCACGATGTTCGCGCCCATGATCACCTCGCCCACGACAACGCCGTGATACGCGGCGATCGGCCGCCCTTCGACGGAATGGGTGGTCGTCACGATCATGCTCAGCCTCGGCGCCGGTCCGGATTTCGATTTCACGCGCACCGGAACCGGCTTGGGCTCCGGGCGCGGCCGCGTTCCGACGATAACCGCCGCCGCGGCGGCCAGCCCGGTCAGGATCAGTCCCAGCATCAGCTCTCCTCCGATCGACGCCGGAACCCGGCGATCCAGAACGTCAGCGCGGCTTGGACCAGCGCGCTGAGCACCACCATGACCATCGACCCGGAAAGTCCGAACAACGACGAGACGAAGATCCCGAAGAACCCCGCGAACGGCAGCGCCACGAGCGCCGCGACCACGAGATCCTCTACAGGCGCGATCCATCCGGACGCCGCCGTGTCCGGGGCCGACTTCAGTTCCGCGACGACGCGCTCCATCATCCGACGGACCCCTCGAGGCTGATCGCGACCAGCTTCTGCGCCTCCATGGCGAATTCCATCGGAAGCTCCTGGAGCACCTCGCGGCAGAAGCCGTTGACCACGAGCGCCACCGCCTCCTCCTCGTCCATGCCCCGCGCGCGGCAATAGAACAGCTGGTCCTCGTCGACCTTGGACGTCGTCGCCTCGTGCTCGACCCGGCTCGAATTGTTCCGCACCTCGATGTAGGGCACCGTATGCGCCCCGCAGGTGTCGCCGATCAGGAGGCTGTCGCACTGAGTGTAATTGCGGCTGTTCTTCGCCTTGGGATGCATCGAGACCAGTCCGCGATAGGTGTTCTGCGCCTTGCCGGCGCTGATCCCCTTCGAGACGATCCGGCTTTTCGTGTTCTTTCCCAGATGCACCATCTTCGTACCGGTATCGGCCTGCTGCATGTTGTTGGCGATGGCGATGGAATAGAACTCGCCCTGGCTGCCGTCGCCTCGCAGGATGCATGACGGGTATTTCCAAGTGATCGCCGAGCCCGTCTCCACCTGCGTCCACATCACCTTCGACCGGTCGCCACGGCAGTCGGCGCGCTTGGTGACGAAGTTGTAGATGCCGCCCTTGCCCTCCTCGTCGCCCGGATACCAGTTCTGGACGGTGGAATACTTGATCTCCGCGTCCTCCAGAGCCACCAGCTCGACCACCGCCGCGTGCAGCTGGTTCTCGTCGCGCTTCGGCGCCGTGCAGCCCTCGAGATAGCTCACGTACGAGCCCTTCTCGGCGATGATCAGCGTCCGCTCGAACTGGCCGGTGTTCTCGGCGTTGATGCGGAAATACGTGCTCAGCTCCATCGGGCACCGCACGCCCTCCGGGATGTAGACGAACGACCCGTCCGAATAGACCGCCGAGTTGAGCGTGGCGTAGAAGTTGTCGCTGATCGGCACGACCGTGCCCAAATATTTCCGCACGAGATCCGGATGCTCGCGCACCGCCTCCGAGATCGAACAGAAGATCACGCCGGCCTTCGCCAGCTCGTCCTTGAACGTCGTGCCGACCGAGACGCTGTCGAAAACCGCGTCCACCGCGACCTTGCGGCCATCCGCCGGGGCGCCTTCCGCCCCTTCGACGCCGGCGAGGATCATCTGCTCCTTGAGCGGGATGCCGAGCTTGGCGTAGGTCGCCAGCAGGTTCGGGTCGACCTCGTCAAGCGATTTGGGTTTGACCGTCATGCTCTTGGGACGGGCGTAGTAATACTGGTCCTGGAAATCGATCCGGGGATAATGGACCATCGCCCATTCCGGCTCGCTTTAGCGTCTTCCACCGCGCGAAGGCCTGGAGACGCCAGTCCAGCAGCCAGTCCGGCTCGCCGTTCTTCTCCGAGATAAGCCGGACGATGTCCTCGTTCAGGCCCTTGGGCGCGTATTCCGTGTCGATGTCGCTGGAGAAGCCGTACTTGTAACGCTCTCCGACCGTGCGGACCGCGTCCACCGTCTCCTGATCGACACCCTCACGGGCGGTGTTGACGTCGTCGAGAACCGCCATGTCAGATCTCCTCAATTCCTCTGCGCGACCCGGTCAGGCCGCATTCCGCCGTGAACGGCGTTCATATTGTCTCAGCCAAGCTCCGACGAAGGCCAGAACGTCGTCGCGCGTGGTCGTCGGCCCGATCGAGACCCGGATCGCGCTCGACGCGACTTCCGGCCCGTAACCCATCGCTCGCAGCGCGCGGCTCTCTCGCACCTTGCCGCTGGAGCACGCCGACCCGGCGGAGACGGCGAATCCGTCGAGGTCCATCTGCATCACCTGCGTCTCACCTTTCCAGCCGGCCACCGCGAAACAGCTCGTGTTCGGCAGCCGAGGACCACCTTTCCCGACAAAAATAGTCTGGTTCGCGGATTCTTCCAGTGCCGCCTCCATGAAATCGCGCAATTCCGCCACAGGCTCCCAGACCCCGTCGGCCAGAGCCCGCGCCGCCGCTTCGGCGGCGGCGCCGAAGCCGGCGATCCCGATCAGGTTCTCCGTCCCGGCCCGCCGCCCCAATTCCTGGCCGCCACCTTTGATCAGCGCCTCGACATCGACTCCCGAACGCGTCAGCAGCGCGCCCACGCCTTTCGGCCCGCCGATCTTGTGCGCCGACACGATCGCCGTCTCGGCCCCGCTCCACTCGAACGCGAAGGGCGCCTTGCCGACCGCCTGCGCCGCGTCGATCATCGCGAGCCCATGTGGCGGGTCCTGCAGCACCCCCGTCTCCGAATTCGCAGCCTGAAGCACCGACCCGGCGACGTCGCTCACCGCCGCGCGGCCCGCCGCGTCGACGGGAAGTCCCGCTTCCACCCAGGCCGCGACACATTCATGCTCCACCCCGGCCCCGCGCAGGCCGCGGCCGGCGAGCGCCAACGCCGCCGCCTCGGTCGCGCCGGACGTGAACACGATCTCGCCCGAACCGGTCCCCGTCGCTTCCGACACCTGCGCCCGCGCGCGCTCCAGAATGGTCCTGGCCGCGCGCCCTTCGGCATGCACCGAAGAGGGATTTCCGAGCGCGTCCATCGCGGAGAGCA
Source organism: uncultured Alphaproteobacteria bacterium (assembly GCA_963798765.1). GTDB lineage: Bacteria > Pseudomonadota > Alphaproteobacteria > Rhodobacterales > Rhodobacteraceae > Amaricoccus. The sequence goes on from CAWCUP010000029.1 coordinate 68,406, forward strand.
TCGCCGCGCGCGCCTCCGCGCGCAGCGGGGCGGTCGCGTTCCAGTCGAGATAGACGCGCGGCCTCATGCCCCGTCATCCACGACGGCGACGAAGCTCGGAACCGCCGGACAGGGCGCCAGCTGATCGCCCACCACGTCGCCGAGCCGCGTCTGGTGCAGAAGTACGTAGACATTCGCCGAAAGCTGCTCCCAGAGCTTGTCGGCGAGCGCCTGCTCCGGCGTGCCGCCCGATCCGCCGGACGCACCGGCGCCGCGCGACAGCGCGTCCATCGTCTCGTCAACCGCCGACAGGATCTCAGCGACCCGGATCCGCTCGAGCGGCCGCGCGAGCCGGTATCCACCGCCCGGCCCGCGCACGGACTCGACGATCTCGGACCGGCGGAGCTTGACGAAGAGCTGCTCGAGATATGCGAGGCTGATGTCCTGCCGCTCCGCGATCTCGCTCAGGGAGACAAGCCGCTCTCCGCCATGGTTGGCCAGATCGGTCAAAGCGATCATCGCGTAGCGGCCCTTGGTGCTCAGTTTCATCGCGGTTCCGGACCCATCACGGTGTTGACGCCTGCGGACCGACCCCTTAACTCCGGGTGGCTCGGTCCGACCGCGCCCACTTTAAAATCTTTCTAGATTGGTTGAGCGATTCCGTCAAGTTTCGCGAGACGCCACCGTTTCAGGAGTACGGGCCCGAATGCCAGAGGTGATCTTCCCCGGACCCGACGGCCGCCTCGAGGGCCGCTACCATCCCCAGAAAGCCAAGGACGCGCCCATCGCGATCATCCTTCACCCCCACCCGCTCTACGGGGGGACGATGAACAACAAGGTCGTCTACAATCTCCATTACGCCTTTCACAAGATAGGCTTCACCTGCCTTCGCTTCAATTTCCGCGGCGTCGGCCGGAGCCAGGGCGAATACGATCAGGGCATCGGCGAGCTCTCCGACGCGGCCTCCGCGCTCGACTATCTCCAGGCGCTCAACCCGAACGCCAAGAACTGCTGGGTCGCCGGGTTCTCGTTCGGCGCGTGGATCGGCATGCAGCTTTTGATGCGCCGCCCCGAGATCGCGGGCTTCATCTCCGTCGCGCCGCCGGCAAACCAGTACGATTTCAGCTTCCTCGCTCCATGCCCGTCCTCGGGCCTGATCATCGGCGGATCGGCCGACCGCGTCGTGCCGCCCGCCGAAGTCGCCGGCCTCGCCGAGAAGCTCAAGCAGCAGAAGGGCATCACCATCACCCACGAGACGGTCGAGGGAGCCGGGCATTTCTTCGATCCCGGCATGGACGAGATGATCGGCAAGGTCGACGCTTACGTGCGAAGGCGGCTCACCGAAACCTCGCGATGACGTCCGTCCTGCCGGATCTCGCGATCCTGGGACCCTTCATCGTCGCGGTGGTGATAATCGCGCTCACCCCCGGGCCCGACATGACGTTCTTTCTGGGCCGCGCGCTCGCCCAGGGCCGCGCCGCCGGCCTCGCGGCCCTGGCGGGTGCGACCTGCGGCGTGATGGTGCACACCGCCCTCGTGGCGCTCGGGCTTTCGGCCCTTATCGTTGCCGCGCCCTCGGCCTTTCTCGCGCTCAAGATCGCGGGCGCGCTCTACCTGCTGTGGCTGGCATTGCAGGCGATCCGCCACGGTTCCGCCCTCACCCTGCCCCGCTCGGCGCTACGGGCCCGGACCCTCGCCGCGACCTGGGCGCAGGGCGTCGGCATCAATCTGGTCAATCCGAAGGTCGCGCTCTTTTTCATGACGTTCCTGCCGCAATTCGTGGCGGTCGGCGATCCGCACGCCACGGCGAAACTCCTGACCTTGGGCGCCGTCTTCATCCTCGTCGCGACGATCGTCTGCGTGCCGATGGTGCTGGCGGCCGAGAAGTTCTCCTCCGCGATGCGATCGAGTCCCCGCGTCGCCCGCACCATCGACTGGCTCTTCGCCGGCGTCTTCACCGCCTTCGCGGCGCAGATCCTTCTCAGCCGCGCCCGCTGACGCGCCGGCCGCCGCTAGCGGTTGCCATCCGGAAAACACAGCTCGTTCCACCGGGTCGCCTCGGACGGGTCGGTCGGCGGCGCCCCTTCGCAATAGCCCGGACCCGCCTCTCCGGCCGACATGGGCATGTCGGCTCCGCCCGGCGATCCCGTCTGCGCGCAGGCCGCAAGGCCCAACGCCGCCAAGCCCAGAAATCCGTAGATCGGCTTCATATCTTTCTCCCGTTCCCCAATTCGCCGTGACCCGATGTCGGCGCGTCCCGAACCTAGCAGGCGCCCGATTTCAAACAAGCTGCATTCGACCGTCGCGACCCGCCGGGCTCACGCGACCGCCGCAGACCGGAATCCGGCATCCCGTCGTGCCCGGCGCCGAGGTCGGCAGTCCCCGCAAGACCCGCACCGCGAGATAGGCGAAGGCCTGCGCTTCGAGCATGTCCCCGTCGAGGCCCGCCGCCTCGACCGGCTCCACCGGCGCGTTCGTCCGCGCCGCCAGCATCGCCATGACGGTCCGGTTCCGCCGCCCGCCGCCGCAGACCAGCCACCGTTCCGGCGGCTCCGGAAAATGCCGCGCCGCCTCCGCCACGCAGGCCGCCGTCACCGCCGCGAGCGTCGCCGCGCCGTCCTCGGTGGAGAGGTGCGCGACGAGGTCCAGAAACATATGAAAGTCTTGCCGATCCAATGATTTCGGCGGGACACGCTCAAGGTATGGATGATCCGCCAGCGAGCCCACGATGCCCTCGTCCACGCGCCCAGCTCCCGCCACCGCGCCATCCGCGTCAAATGCCAAGCCACGTCGGACGCTCAGAAAATCGTCGATCAGCGCGTTCCCCGGCCCCGTATCGAACGCGAGCAGCGCCTCGGGTGTCTCCGGCACCTCCGCCCGAGGATCGACCCATGTCACGTTGCCCACCCCCCCGAGATTGAGGAACGCCACCGGCCGCTCCGCCCCGATCCACTTCGCGCAGGCGAAATGGAAGAACGGCGCCAGCGGCGCGCCCTCCCCGCCGCTCGCCACGTCCGCGCTCCGGAAATCCCACACGACCCGCCGCCCGCAATCCCGCGCCAGCCAGATCGCCCCGCCCGATCTGATGCGTGCCCCGCCCGCGCGGCTCATGCGCCAGCGTCTGCCCGTGGAATCCGACCACATCGACCTCGTCGAACCCCGCCACCGCCGCCGCATGCGCGCTCCGCACCAGCGCCTCGACCGCCTCCAGCCCGTCCGCCCCCGGCCAGGCCCCCAGCGCCGCCGCGCAGCACCTCGCGCTCGTCCGGCGCATAGGCCCGGAACGCGCTCGGCCCGAACCCCGCGATCGTCTCGCCGTCGGTCTCCAGCACGGCGGCATCCACCCCGTCCATCGACGTCCCCGACATCAGCCCCAGACGCCCGCATCGCCGGCCCTTCCCATCATTGCGCCTTCCGCTATAGAACGACGCCTGCCCGCCGCAAAGGACCGCCCGCATGACCTACCGCCCCCGCAGCGAATTCCTCGACATCATGGTCGCGCGCGGCTTCTACAACGACTGCACCGACATGCAGGGCCTCGACGAGGCGATGCTGGCGGGCGTGGTTCCCGGCTACATCGGCTTCGACGCCACCGCCGCCTCGCTCCACGTCGGCTCGCTCATCCAGATCATGATGCTGCGCTGGCTCCAGAAGACCGGCCACCGCCCCATCGTCCTGATGGGCGGCGGCACCTCCAAGGTCGGCGATCCTTCGTTCCGCGCCGACGAGCGCGCGCTGCTGACTGGCGAGCAGATCGCCGCCAACATCGCCGGCATAAAACGCGTCTTCACCAGCTACGTCACGTTCGGCGACGGCCCGACGGGCGCGCTGATGCTCGACAATTCCGAATGGCTCGACGGTCTCAACTACCTCGAGTTCCTGCGCGACATCGGCAAGCACTTCAGCGTCAACCGCATGCTCGGCTTCGACAGCGTCAAATCCCGCCTCGACCGTGACCAGAGCCTGTCATTCCTCGAATTCAACTACATGATCCTCCAGGCGTACGATTTCCTCGAGATCCACCGCCGCCACGGCTGCCTGCTCCAGATGGGCGGCTCCGACCAGTGGGGAAACATCGTAAACGGCATAGACCTGACCCGCCGCGTCGCGGGCCGGGAGGTCTTCGGCGTCACATCCCCGCTCCTGACCACCGCAGACGGCAAGAAGATGGGAAAGAGCCAGGACGGCGCCGTCTGGCTCAACGCCGACATGCGCAGCCCTTACGAGTTCTGGCAGTTCTGGCGCAACACCGCCGACGCCGACGTCGGCCGCTTCCTCAAGCTCTACACCGAGCTGCCGCTCGACGAATGCGACCGTCTCGGCGCGCTCGCGGGTGCCGAGATCAACGAGGCCAAGATCGTGCTCGCCAACGAGATCACCACCCTCGCCCACGGCCCTGACGCCGCCGCCGCCGCCGCCGCGACGGCGCTGGAGGTTTTCGAGCATGGCGGCGTCGGCGACGACCTCCCCACGGTCACACTCGGCGCCGACGACCTCCCCGTCTCCATCGCGCAGCTGCTCGTGAAGTCCGGCCTCGCCGCCTCCGGCAAGGAGGCCAAGCGCCTGATCGCCGAGGGCGGCGCGAAACTCGACGACGCGCCCCTCACCGATGCCGGCCTGATGATCGACGCCGGCGCGCTCGCCTCCCCGCTCAAGCTCTCGGCGGGCCGCAAACGCCACGCCCTCGTCAAACTCGACGCCTGAAGGACCCCGCCCATGCGCACCATTCCCGGCTTCGACCGCATCGGCGAGGAGAACGCCTTCGCCGTCCTCGCCCGCGCCGGCGCCCTCGCCGCTCAGGGCCGCGACATCATCAACCTTGGCATCGGCCAGCCCGATTTCCCGACCCCGCCCAACATCGTCGAGGCGGCGGTCAAGGCGCTGCGCGACGGCCATCACGGCTACACGCCGGCCACAGGCATCCCGCCGCTCCGCGAAGCCGTCGCCGCCGACCTGCACCGCCGGTTCGCCGTCGAGGTCAATCCCGACAACGTCCTCATCGTCCCGGGCGGCAAGATCACCATGTTCGCCGCCATCCTGATGTTCGGCGAGCCCGGCGCCGACATCCTCTATCCGGATCCCGGCTTCCCGATCTACCGCTCGATGATCGAATTCACCGGCGCCAATCCCATCCCCATACCGATCCGCGAGGAGAACGCCTTCGCCTTCTCCGCAGAGGAGACGCTTTCGCTGATCACGCCAAGCACCCGCCTCATCATCCTGAACTCCCCGGCCAATCCCTGCGGCGGCGTCACGCCGCGCGCGGAAGTGGACAAACTCGTCGCCGGTCTCGCCGCCCACCCCGAGGTCGCGATCCTCTCGGACGAGATCTACGACCAGATGCTCTACGACGGCGAGGAGCACGTCTCGCTGCTCACCTATCCCGAGATCCGCGACCGCCTGATCCTGCTCAACGGCTGGTCCAAGACCTACGCGATGACCGGCTGGCGCCTCGGCTACTCGGTCTGGCCGAAGCCGCTCTACGACAACGCCCGCAAGCTCGCCGTCAACGCCTGGTCCTGCGTCAACGCCCCGGCCCAGTTCGGCGCGCTGGAAGCTTTGACCGGCCCCCAGGACGCGGTCGCCGAGATGGTGGCCGAGTTCGACGCGCGCCGCAGACTCGTGGTCGACGGCCTCAACGCTCTCCCCGGCATCACCTGCGTGACCCCCAAGGGCGCCTTCTACGCCTTTCCCAACATCTCCGCGACCGGACTGAAGGCCAAACCGCTCGCCTCCGCGCTGTTGGAACGAGCCGGCGTCGCCGTCATAGGCGGCCCCGATTTCGGCACGCTCGGCGAAGGTTACATCCGTCTGAGCTACGCCAACAGCCGGGAGAACATCCTGCGCGCGCTCGACCGCGTCGCGGGCCACCTGGCCGCCTGATCGCGCCGGACCGAAACGACGCCCGTCAAAGCGCACGCGTGTCGGGACTTCCGGCGGGCGTTCGCCCGCGCCGGCACGTCGGGGCGGTGAAAGGCGTCGACTTCACGATGCGTCGCGACCAGGCATCCAAGACGACGGACAGGTACCCGGAGAGTCTGAACGGGAATCGCCAATGCCGAGGGTCCTTTATAAAGTTCGGCATTTCATGGATCGTCGGTCCGGACCGGGGCGTCCGGCCTCCCTTGGCGACGCCCGTCCCGCGACGGGCGACGATCGCGACGCGGTGGCGGCGGTGGCTGACCCGGCGCATGCCGGAAGAAGAACCGTCGAGGGCGAGATCCGCTCCCGGCGCGCTGGGGCGAGGCGGCCGGAGCGCACGAGCCGCAGGACGGCGCGGTATCCCCGCTCCTCGAGGCCGGTCATCGCGGTCAGATCGAGCAGGCTCGCGCCGCCGACCAGCGCGTCCGCCGCCCGCCCGGCCGCCGCGTTCGCCTCCGGGTCCGGCGCGCGCACCGCCGCGATCACCTTGGCGTTGTGCAGCGCCACAGGATCGACGTCCGCGTCGGTCGGAAGCCGGACGTCGTCGGCGAAGCGCTTTTCGCGCACCCACCACGCGACCTCTCCCATCTCTTCCAGAAACCGCCCCGAGCGCAGCCGGACCTCGGGCTTCATGGTGTACGCGATCCGGGTTCCGCAGCGCCGTGTGGCCACGACGTCGAAGAAGTGCCGGCTCGCGTCGCGCGGACCGAAGCGGAACAGCGCCTGCTCGCGCAGATCGACGATTCCCGGGTCGGCGTTGAGCAGCAGGAGATGGGTGAGCTCGTCGCCTGTGAAGATCAATCAGGCTATTGAAATCATTGCGCTGACCGACGCGTAGCAAGTAATCGGTTTTGCAAGGTTCCGGGGCAGACGGTGCCGAAAGCTTGCAAAATCGCGCGCGCCCGCACGCGAGGGGTTTCCTGCAGGGTCCGGGTCGGATTCATTGGCATGGAGACAGGATGGAGACCCCGCCGATGCGCCCCGCCAAGCCCGAAGCCGCCGCGCAGCCCGACATGTTCCGCGAGACCCTCGAGGCGATCCTCGACCCCCGGCACGAGTTGCCGGAGCTGGGCCGGCGCATTGACTGGGCGAAGCTCGATGCGGCCTGCGGCGAGACCTTCGTCGACCAGGTCGGCCGGCCGGGGCTGCCCACCCGGCTGATGGCGGGGCTGCACATCCTCAAGCACGTGAAGGGCCTGTCCGACGAGGCGGTCTGTGCCGCCTGGGTCGAGAACCCCTACTTCCAGGCCTTTTGTGGCGAGCGGTTCTTTCAGCACCAGCTGCCGCTCGACCGCAGCTCCATGACCCGATGGCGCAACCGCATCGGCGCCGAGCGGCTGGAGACCCTGCTCGCCGACACCCTCGCCATCGCGTGCGACAGCGGCGCGGTGAAGCCCCAGGCGATGGAGCGCGTGACCATCGACACCACCGTGCAGACCAAGGCCATCGCCTATCCCACCGACGGCCATCTGATGCTGCGCGCCGTGGAGCGGCTCGCGGCGCTGGCGCGCAAGCAGGGCGTGACGCTGCGCCAGTCCTACGCCCGCGTCGCGCGCCATGCCCGCCGCGAGGCCGCGCGCCTGCTGCACGGGCGCGGCCACAAGCAGGGCATGCGCTGGCTGCGCAAACTCCGCACCTTTCTCGGGCGGCTGATCCGCGACATCGCGCGCAAGATCGAGGGCGATCCCGCGCGCGAGGCGGCCTGCGCCGAGACGCTGGAGCGCGCCCGGCGCATCCATGGCCAGCGCCCGGGCGACGCCGACAAGCTCTACGCCTTCCACGCGCCCGAGGTGGAATGCATCGCCCGCGGCAAGGCCCGCGCCCGCTACGAGTTCGGCGTGAAGACCTCCGTCGCCGTCACCAACGCCCGCGGACCCGGCGGCCAGTTCGTGCTCGGCGCCCGTACCCTGCCGGGAAACCCCTATGACGGCCACAGCCTCGCGGCCCAGATCGACCAGGTCGCCCGGCTCACCGGCCGCCCGGTCCGTCGCGCCTATGTCGACCGTGGCTATCGCGGCCACGGCGTCGCGCGCGAGGACCTGCAGGTCGTGGTCTCCCACACCCGCGGCATCGTCTCGCCCACAATCCGCCGCGAGATGCGCCGACGAAACGGCATCGAGCCCGTGCTCGGCCACATGAAAGTCGATGGTCTGCTCGAACGAAACCACCTCCAGGGTCCAGACGGCGACGCCGTCAACGCCATCCTCTGCGCCATCGGCCACAACTGCCGCCTGCTTCTGGCTTGGTTCAGGCGCCTTTTGGCGCGCCTGCTCCTCAGCGAACCCCATCTCGCCGCAAACATCCTGCGCGCCGTCGCCGCCATCATCCATCGGCACCACCCAGCCCAAATCCCCGCCGCGTAGACGAGGCGTTCTTCACAGGCGACGAGCTCGAGATGCAATTCCGCCTGCATGCGTCGTCCCGGCCCGTCGCCGAGGACGGCGTGGGCGGTGCAGTGTCCTTTCGAGCTTTCCGCGATTTTGCGCTCGGCCCGGCTCGGGGCGGGCAGCCGGCGTCCTGTCTGAATGTCCTGCATGGTCGGATCCTTTCCATTCTGCCCGGCGCGTTTTGGCTCAATCGAGCGCGAGGGATCCGCCCGTCGCGGGGCCTCGATCGTCGCGCTCCGATCGGATCTCCGTCCAGGTGTCCGCCGGTCGGAAGCTTCCCGCCGAAGGTCCCTCAAATCGTCCGCATCCGCCGGCAGGGGCGCCGGGATCAGGCGCCCCTGCCTGGTCGCCTATTCCTCGGCCCGCCCTTTCCGCAGGACCCCTAGCGCCGCCTCGGCCGAGACGAGATCGGCGACATTGGCGCGGCGCGCGAGGTAGCGCCGCAGATCCTCGGCCACCAGCAGCAGGGCCTCGGCCTCGGGCGTGCGCTCGGGGCGGTTCCAGGGTTCCCACTCGGTCACGTCGTCTCCGCAGACGGCCTTCGGCATCCATTCGACGCTGGTCCCCGTTTCTGCCTCGACGAGCGCGTCGCACCGCGCGAGCAGCGTCTCGACACCGCTCGCGACATCCTCCGTCAGGGCGGCGCTGCCGGAGAGCCACCGGGCGAGGCCGTCGAGGCTTTGATCGGTCCCGAAGTTCGGACGCAGCGGGTCGCAGGAGGGGGAGAGGAGCGCGCGGGCGACGGCGCGGGCGGCGCGCAGGGTTTCGGCGGCGGCCAGGGTGGTGCCGGGTTGATCGGGTGCTGGATGCATGAGAATGGTCCTCTTCACGGATGACGGCGTCTGATGGCGCGTCAAGCGCCCGCGCTCCCAGCGCGGGCGGTACGTTCAGGCCGCGTCGCGGATTCCGTCCGGAGCGCGATCGTCGGCGTCGGGCGCGGACCCGTCCTCGGCCGCGTCGATCCGGGCGAGCAGGCCGGCGAGCGCGGCCTGCAGACCGACCATCCGGCACCGGATGTCGGAGTCCTCCGAGGCGAGCGCGTCGACGACCTCCGAGATGGGCCACGACAACGGCAGCATTTCGGCATCGAGGACGATGTCGCGGAGAGCATATCCGAGAGCGAGGCCGTCCTCGCCGTGATTGAGAGCCCGCGATTCGATCAGACGCGCGCCGGACCGGAGCAGGAAGATCTCGGCGTCGCGGCGGCCCGCGCGCTCCGCGACATCGGGCCGTGAGGTGTTGATGAGTGTGGTTGAAACGCGCATGTCGAGGTCTTTCGCCAAGACGGTCGGTCTTGATCCGTCAAGCGAAGAGAGTTGGTCGGCTCTTTCCGGCGCTTCCAAAATGAAGATTGGCCGGAACTCGGGGAGGCGAAGCCGAATTCGAGAATAATCCGAATTTTGCCGAAAATGAGGCCGCGGAGCGGGACCGCCGAGTCTCCGTATCCGATCAATCTGTTAAAAGCAAAACGTTTTGATTCAAAACGGCGTAGGGTTACCGATCTCCACATCCGCAGTGCCGGTGGGGCGCTTTCGGACGAAGAGTGGGGAAAACCAGATGAAACCGATTTCCGGTTTGATGATCGCGGCCGTCTCGCTGTCGGCGTGCGGGCGGAAGGCGGACAAGATCCCGCCGAGCTATTCGAGCAGATTCATGTACGACGCGTACCCACCCAAGCTGCATCCATATGGACCTTGGAGCCGCACGCCAGAAGGATGAGCGCTTATCGGTCACCGAAGTCCTGGCCCTCAAGAGGACCTAAGTCGGATCGCGGCGGATACAGCGGAAGCCGATATGGCTCATGCCGCTCTCGACCATCTGCGCGTGCCGCGCCGCGGGGCGGTAGCGGCGGCAATAGTTCGGCGCGCAGAGGAACGAGCCGCCCTTGACCACCTTGCGCGGGATATTGACCTGCGGCTGGAGCGGGTCGAGACTGGCCTCGCGCGCCGGTCCGCGCGGGTCGGTCACGGCGCAGCATGACGGCTTGTCGGGATCGGCGGGGGCGTGCTTCGCCACGAACCAGTCCTTCGTCCATTCCCAGACGTTGCCGCAGACCTCGTGGAGGCCGTAGCCGTTCGCGCGAAAGCTGCGCACCGGACAGGTGCCGGTGAAGCCGTCGGTCTCGAAATTGCGCCAAGGGAACGGGCCCTGCCAGGTGTTGGCGACATGCGTGTCGTCCGGGGTCAGCTCATCACCCCACGCGAACTCTGCCCCGTCAAGGCCGCCGCGCGCCGCGAACTCCCATTCGGCCTCGGTCGGCAGGTCCTTTCCGGCCCAGGCGGCATAGGCGGCGGCATCCTCGAAGGCGATCTGGACCACCGGGTGATCCTCGCGCCCCGCAAGGTCGCTGTCCGGCCCTTCGGGGTGGCGCCAGCAGGCGCCGGGGGTCCAGGCCCACCAGTTGCGATAGTCGGAAAGATCGACCGGCCCGTCGGTCATGCGAAACACCAGCGATCCGGGCTCGAG
>CAWCUP010000030.1:0-24620 GCA_963798765.1 uncultured Alphaproteobacteria bacterium
TCCCCTCAGCTGCACCCGCTGGTGCCGCCGCAGGTGTTGCACTTCATGCACGTCCCGTTGCGCACGAGGGTGAAGTTGCCGCATTCCCCGCAGGGATCGCCCTCGTAGCCCTGCATCTTCGCCTTGGCGCGCGGATCGACGGCCGCGAGGCGCGCGGTCGCGGTCTCCGTCCGCACGACCAGACCGCTGAGCGCGAGCGCGCCCCCGAGGTCGGAGCCGCCGGGCTGGAGCATCAGCTCCTGCGGGAGGCGTTTGCGCAGGTATCCCGTCGAGGAGAGCTGGCGGATCACCTCGATGGAGCTCTGCGCGATCTCGTTGCGCAGATCGCTCTCCGGACCGGATTCGAGCGTCTCGGGCTCAACCCGCCCCAGATCGTCGAAGCTCTCGCCCGTCGGCTTCACATGCGCGAGGTCGGTGCGGTCGAGATAGCTCACCGCCAGCTCGCGGAAGATGTAGTCGAGGATCGAGGTGGCGTTCTTGATCGAGTCGTTGCCCTGAACCATCCCCGCAGGCTCGAAGCGGGTGAAGGTGAAGGCCTCGACGAACTCCTCGAGCGGCACGCCGTACTGCAGCCCGACGCTCACCGCTATGGCGAAGTTGTTCATCATCGCCCGGAAGGCCGCGCCCTCCTTGTGCATGTCGATGAAGATCTCGCCGAGCTGGCCGTCCTCATATTCTCCGGTGCGCAGATAGACCTTGTGGCCGCCGACGATCGCCTTCTGGGTGTAGCCTTTGCGCCGCTCGGGCAGTTTCACCCGGTTCGAACGTTCGATCTCCTTGACGATGATCCGCTCGACGATCTTCTCGGCCAGAACGGCGGTGCGTTCCGCGACCGGCGCCTCGGTCAGCACCTCCTCGAGATCCTCGTCATCCTCGATCAGCGCCGAGCTGAGCGGCTGGCTCAGCTTCGAGCCGTCGCGGTAGAGGGCGTTGGCCTTGACGCCGAGCGACCAGCTCAGCTCGTAGGCCGCCTTGCAATCCTCGATGGTCGCGTCGTTCGGCATGTTGATCGTCTTGGAGATCGCCCCCGAGACGAAGCTCTGGGCCGCCGCCATCATGCGGATATGGCTCTCGACGCTGAGATAGCGCTTGCCGGTCCGGCCGCAGGGATTGGCGCAGTCGAAGACCACGAGATGCTCCGGCTTCAGATGCGGCGCGCCTTCCAGCGTCATGGTTCCGCACACATGCGCGTTCGCCGCCTCGATCTGCGCCTTCGTGAACCCCAGATGCCGGAGCAGGTCGAAAGCCGGATCGCGCAGCTTCCCGGCGGGTATGCCGAGAACGCCGGTGCAGAACTCCTCGCCGAGCGTCCACTGGTTGAACACGAAGCGGATGTCGAAGGCGGTCGGCAGAGCCGCCTCGATCTTCGCGATCTCGGCCGGACCGAACCCGTGGCCGATCAGGGCCGTCGGGTTGATGTCGGGCGCGTTGCCGAGCGTGCCGTGGCCGACGGCGTGGGCGATGATCTCCGCGACGTTCGACGCGGAATAGCCGAGGTTCTCCAACGCTTTCGGCACGCCCCGGTTGATGATCTTGAAGTAGCCGCCGCCGGCGAGCTTCTTGAACTTGACGAGCGCGAAGTCCGGTTCGATTCCGGTCGTGTCGCAGTCCATCACCAGCCCGATCGTGCCGGTCGGCGCGATCACCGTGGTCTGCGCGTTGCGGAAACCGTGCCGCTCGCCCATCTCCACCGCCTCGTCCCAGACCGCGTGGGCGAGATTGAGCAGCGCGCGATCGGGGCAATGGTCGTGGTCGAGCGCGACGGGCGGCACCGCCAGCCCCTCGTATCCGGTCAGGTGCCCCTGCGCCGCGCGCCGGTGGTTGCGGATCACCCGCAGCATGTGCCCGGCGTTCGCCGCATAGCCGGGAAACGCGCCGCGCTCCTTGGCGATCTCGGCCGAGGTCGCGTAGGAGGCGCCGGTCATGATCGCGGACAGCGCGCCGCAGAGCGCCCGTCCCTCGGCGCTGTCATAGCCGTGGCCCATGGTCATCAGAAGGCCCCCGATATTGGCGTAGCCCAGACCCAGCGTCCGGAACCGATACGAGAGCTCCGCGATCCTCGGGCTGGGGAACTGCGCCATCAGCACCGAGATCTCGAGCGTCAGCGTCCAGATCCGCGTCGCGTGGACATAGGCCTCCGCGTCGAACGCGCCGTCCTTCAGGAACGTCAGCAGGTTCATCGAGGCGAGATTGCACGCCGTGTCGTCGAGGAACATGTATTCCGAGCACGGATTCGAGCCGCGGATCGCGCCGTCCTCCGGGCAGGTGTGCCACGCGTTGATCGTGTCGTGGAACTGCACGCCCGGATCGGCGCAGGCCCATGCCGCGTGGCCGATCTGCTCCCAGAGGTCGCGCGCCTTGACCGTCTTGGCCACCTTGCCGTCGGTGCGCCGGGTCAGCTCCCAGTCGCCGTCCGCGCGCACCGCCTCGAGGAAGGCGTCGGTCACCCGGACCGAGTTGTTCGAGTTCTGTCCGGAAACCGTGAGATACGCCTCGGAATCCCAATCCGTGTCGTAGGTGCGGAAGTCGATGCTGGTGAAGCCCTGCGCCGCGTAGTCGAGCACGCGCTTGACGTAGGTCTCGGGCACCATCGACTTCTTGGCGGTGCGGATCGCGGCCTTGAGGGCCGCGTTCTTCTTGGGATCGAACGCGTCGGCCTCGGCGCCGTCCCAGGTCCGGATCGCGCCGAAGATCTCGTTGAGCCGCGTCTCGTGGATCTTCGACCCCGCGACAAGCGCCGCGACCTTCTGCTCCTCGACGACCTTCCAGTTGATGAAATCCTCGATGTCCGGGTGATCCATGTCGCAGATCACCATCTTGGCCGCCCGGCGCGTCGTGCCGCCCGACTTGATCGCGCCGGCCGCCCGATCGCCGATCTTGAGGAAGCTCATCAGCCCCGAGGACTTGCCGCCGCCGGCGAGGCTCTCGTTGCCGGACCGCAGCGACGAGAAGTTCGTGCCCGTGCCCGACCCGTATTTGAACAGCCGCGCCTCGCGGGTCCACAGGTCCATGATCCCGCCGTCGTTGACCAGATCGTCCTGGACCGACTGGATGAAGCAGGCGTGCGGCTGCGGATGCTCGTAGGCGCTGGTCGATTTCGTCAGCTCGCCGCTCTCGAAATCGACGTAGTAATGCCCCTGCCCCGGACCGTCGATGCCGTAGGCCCAGTGCAGACCGGTGTTGAACCATTGCGGGCTGTTGGGCGCGCCCATCTGCGCGGCCAGGGTATAGCGCATCTCGTCGTAATAGGCCCGAGCGTCCGCCTCGGACGTGAAATATCCGCCCTTCCAGCCCCAATAGGCCCAGGCGCCGGCGAGCCGGTCGAAGACCTGCCGCGCCGAGGTCTCGCCGCCGAACCGCTCCGCCTCGGGCAGCTTGGCGAGCTTCGCGTCATCGGGGACCGAGCGCCACAGGAAGTCGGGAACGCCCTTCTCCCGCACGCGCTTCAGGGCGGCCGGCACGCCCGCTTTGCGGAAATACTTCTGCGCCAGCACGTCGGAGGCCACCTGGCTCCAGCTTTCCGGAACCTCCAGGTTCTCCAGGCTGAAGACCACCGACCCGTCCGGATTGCGGATCTCCGAGGTGGTCGTCCGGAACTTCAGCGCCCCGTAGGCGCCGGTCTCTTCGGTCGTGAAACGGCGATCGATCTGCATGTCTCTGCCCCTGGATTACTTGTTTCTTGCCCGTATGCGGCCCGGCCGCCTGTTCCGTCTGTCGCCGCCCGGACGACCACCAGATGTTGTGCTATCGATCCGGCCCACCACTACTAGCAGCAGAACCCCGGCGGCGGTCAACGAATAAATTCGTCACAAACCCAGATTTTGTGGTTGACAGCCTTCATGGCACCACGACTCGGCCGGGTTAACTTTTGTTAACGTTCCAAAGGACTTAACGGAATCTGGCGGTTTCGGGCGAAGGAAAGAGACTCTGTGTTGCCGCGAATCTCAGGCAGAGATTTCAACCATAAGTTGTTGATTGTAGGGCGCCTCCGGCGTCACCACGACGCTCGGCCAGTCCGGTCTGTGAAGGCTGTCCGGAAAGCGCTGCGCCTCCAGGCACAGGCCCGCATACGGCCCGTAGACCTGCCCTTCATGCCCCGGAACCGCCACCGACTTGTCCGATCCGTTATAGATCTGAAGCCCCGGCTGATCCGTCCAGAGCCGCAGATTTAGCCCCGTGCGCGGGCACGAGACTCGCGCCGCCGGCGCGTTCGGGTCCCTGTCGGCGTCCAGAACGAGGTTGTGGTCGAGCCCCAGACGCTCCGGATCCGAATCACCGACGCTCCGCGCCGTCGTGAAATCCATCCGCGTTCCCTCCACCGGCGCGATCGTCCCGTCCGGGATCAGGTCCGGCCCG
Source organism: uncultured Alphaproteobacteria bacterium (assembly GCA_963798765.1). Lineage (GTDB taxonomy): Bacteria > Pseudomonadota > Alphaproteobacteria > Rhodobacterales > Rhodobacteraceae > Amaricoccus. The sequence goes on from CAWCUP010000030.1 coordinate 4,357, forward strand.
GTCGGCGTGTGGCGCGACGCCGCGATCTCGACCTCGTGGTCCAGCACGTCGCCGCCTCCGCCGAGATTGTAATAGCTGTGCTGCGCCAGGTTGACCGGCGTCGGCCGATCCGGCACGCCGCTCATCACGCAGACCAGCCGCGCGCCCTCGAGGCGATACGTCACCGTGAAGTCGACGGCCCCCGGATACCCCTCCTCGCCGTCCGGACTGGCGTAGCGCAGATGGACGGCGTTCGCCGCGTCGTCGGTCTCCATCTCCCAGAGCCGCCGCCCGAGCCCCACCGTCCCGCCATGCAGGTGGTTCGGGCCGTGATTCGCCGCGAGCCGGTACTCCGTGCCGTCCAGCACGAAACGCGCCCCGGCGATGCGGTTGGCCACCCTGCCGGCGATGATCCCGTGCGACTGGCTGTGCCGCGCGTAATCCTCGAACCTCGGAAACCCCAGCGTGACCGGCACGCTTCCCCGCGCCCCGTCCACGCGCCAGTCGCGAAGAACGCAGCCGTAGTTCAGGATCGACACCGCCGCGTCCCCGCTTTCGAGCGTGACCTCGTCCACCGACCGGCCGCCGTGCTCGCCGAACCGCCGCTTTCTCATGCCGCCTCCGATCCCCGCCTCAGCGGAACGCGTCCTTCACCGCCGCGCCGGCCGCCGCGAAGTCCATGGCGCCGGCATGGCGGTCCTTCAGCAGCGCCATGACCCGACCCATGTCGCGGATCGAATCGGCGCCCGTCTCCGCGATGGCCGCCGCCACCGCGTCGCGGATGTCGTCCGCGTCCATCTGTCTCGGCATGTAGTCCTGGATGATCCCGATCTCGGTCCGCTCCTGCGCCGCGAGATCGAGCCGTCCCGCCTCCTCGTAGACCTTGGCGCTGTCCTGCCGCTGCTTCACCATCTTCGCGAGGATCGCCAGGATCTCGCTGTCCGGCACGCCCTCCGAGCCCTCGCCGGTCCGCGCCGCGATGTCCCTGTCCTTGATCGCCGCGAGCATCAGCCTCAGCGCCGCGACGCGCTCCGCCTCGCGCGCCTTCACCGCCGTCTTGAGATCTTCCGCGAGCCGCTCCCGGATCATTCCGCACCTGTGCTTAGCGCCGGAGTCCCGGCCGAAGCTCCGAGTTATAGAGATCGCCAGCCCCCGCCGCAACCCGCGCACCGTCGGTCAACATGTTGAAAACAAACAACTCCGGATCGACATGGATGTCTTGACCGCGCGATCCTCCGGGCGTAGGTTCCGCCTCGCTCCCAAGCAGGATTCGATGATGGCCGGACAGCAAGCGACACGCGGCGCCGAGCACGCACACGCGGCGACCGGACGCGTCGTGCTGGCGGACGGCCAGGTCTTTCACGGCATGGGATTCGGGGCCGCCGGCGCGACGGCCGCCGAACTCTGCTTCAACACCGCCATGACCGGCTACCAGGAGATCATGACCGATCCCTCCTATGCCGGCCAGATCGTGACCTTCACCTTTCCCCATGTCGGCAACGTCGGCGCGAACCCGGACGACGACGAGGCGAACGACCCCGTCGCGGCCGGCATGGTCGTCCGCTGGGATCCGACCGCGCCCGCCAGCTGGCGCGCCGTCCAGACCCTCTCGGACTGGATGGCCGGACGGAGCCGCATCGGCGTCGGCGGCGTCGACACCCGCCGCCTCACCCGCGCGATCCGCCAGCTCGGAGCCCCGCACGCCGTGATCGCCCACGCGCCCGACGGCGTGTTCGACATCCCGGCGCTCGTGGCGCAGGCGCGCGCGTTTCCGGGCCTCGAAGGCATGGACCTCGCCCGCGAGGTCACCTGCGCCCAGAGCTATCGGTGGAACGAGATGCGCTGGGCCTGGCCGGATGGCTTCGCGCCGCGCGCCACGCCCGGCCGGCGCGTGGTCGCCGTCGATTACGGCGCGAAACGCAACATCCTGCGCTGTCTGGCGTCCGCCGGCTGCGACGTGACCGTGCTCCCCGCGAGCGCCACCGCCGAGGACGTGCTCGCCCATGACCCGGAAGGCGTGTTCCTGACCAACGGTCCCGGCGACCCGGCGGCCACCGGCGCCTACGCGGTTCCGATGATCCGCGAGGTTCTCGACAGCAGCCGCGTCCCCGTTTTCGGCATCTGCCTCGGCCACCAGATGCTCGCCCTGGCCCTCGGCGCCCGGACGGTGAAGATGAACCACGGCCACCACGGAGCGAACCATCCGGTCAAGGACCTGGCGACCGGAAAGGTCGAGATCACCTCGATGAACCACGGGTTCACCGTCGACAGCCAGACCCTTCCCGAAGGCGTGATCGAAACGCATGTCTCGCTGTTCGACGGATCGAACTGCGGCATCGCCATGCGCGACCGTCCCGTGTTTTCCGTGCAGCACCACCCGGAGGCCAGTCCCGGCCCGCAGGACAGCTTCTATCTCTTCGACAGGTTCGTCGAGGCGATGGCGTAAGCCGGGCGGCGATTAATCGTTAATCGTCAATAACCTTAAGCGTTTCTTAAAGGTCATCTAACACTTTCGCCACATCCATGTGAGCGAGTTTGTCATGGCCAGAGTTCTTCCGTTCGCCCGGCCGGCGCCCGAAGCCGCCAATCCGCCCGCGTCCCGTCGCCAGCGCCTGCGGCTGGGCGAGACGCTGGTCGGCGAGGGCATCCTCGCACCGGAATCGCTGGACGCGGCCCTGGTCCAGCAGGGACACCAGGACCAGCGTCTCGGACGCATCCTCGTCGCGAACCGCGCCATCTCTGCGGCCGCTCTCAACGCCGCCCTGTCCAGACAGTCGGGCATCGGACAGATCGACCTCGCGACGTCGCCGCCGGACCTGGCGCTTCTGCACGCCTGCGACCCCTACGCCTGCCTCGCCGCCGAAGCCGTTCCCTGGCGTCAGATCGGCGGCACGCGCGTGATCGCGATCAGCAGCCCCGACGCGACGGACGCGGCGACGGAGGCGTGCGGCGGCGGCCAGGAGCGGATCGCCTATCGCGCTCGCCACGTCCGAGGACATCCAGCGCGCCATCGCGACAGGCTTCAACGGCCGCCTGAGGGACGACGCGCGGGACCGCTGCCCGGAGCCGATGAGCTGCCGGAGCCGCGATCCGGGCCGCCGGAGATGGCGCGCGGCGATCGCGTTCGCGACCATTCTGGCCGCAGCCGTCGCGGCGCCGCTTCCCGCGCTCCAGATCCTCATGGCCTGGATCCTGATCGCGAACGCCATGACGATGGGACTGCGCCTCGTCGCCCTCTTCGCAAGGTTCGCGCCCGCCAGGGCGGAGAAACCGGCCGAGACGTCGCGGCTCTCCGACTACAAGAAACTCCCGCAAGTCTCAATTCTGGTTCCGCTTCTAAGGGAGGAGAACGTCGCGGCGCGTCTGCTCGAAGCCATCGCCGCGATGGACTATCCGGCGGCCCTCCTCGACATCAAGCTGGTTCTCGAGGAGGACGACGTCATCACCCGCGCCGCCATCCCGGCCGCCGCCCTTCCGCCGGGCGTCGAGATCATCACCGTCCCGGCGGACCGGCTGCGGACCAAGCCGCGGGCGATGAACTACGCCCTGCGCTTCTGCCGGGGCGAGATCGTCGGCGTCTACGACGCCGAGGACCGCCCCGACCCCGCCCAGATCCGCGCGGTCGTCGAGCATCTTCAGAACGCCCCGCCGGACGTCGCCTGCGTCCAGGGCCATCTCGATTTCTACAACACCGGCAAGAACTGGCTCTCGCGCTGCTTCACGCTCGAATACGCCATCTGGTTCCGGGTGATCCTCAAGGGCGTCCAGCGTCTCGGCATCCCGATACCGCTCGGCGGCACGACGGTCTTTTTCCGCCGCAACGTGCTCGAGGCGATCGGCGCCTGGGACGCGCACAACGTCACCGAGGACGCCGATCTGGGGATGCGTCTCGCGCGCTTCGGCTACCGTTGCGAGATGGTGTCGTCGACGACCTGGGAGGAGGCCACCGTGCGCGTCCTGCCCTGGATCAGACAGCGCTCGCGCTGGCTCAAGGGCTACGCGATCACCTGGGCCACGCATATGCGCTCGCCGCGCGCGCTGCTGCGCGATCTCGGCTGGCGCGGCTTCCTCGGCTTCCAGGTGCTTTTTCTCGGCGCGATAACCTCCTATCTGTCGATCCCGCTCTTCTGGCTGCTCTGGATCGCCACCGCGGCCTTCGACCTCGCCTTCTGGAGCGAACTGCCCCGGCCGCTCGTCGTCGCCTACTTCGCCTCGATGGTCCTCGGCCAGGCCGTCATGCTCTCGATCGCCGCGATCGCCGCTCGCGACAGCGGCCGCCCCGGGCTCCTGCCCTGGGTGCTGGCTCTCCCGTTCTACTGGCCCCTCGGCGCGATCGCGGCCTACCGCGCGGTGGGCGAGATCTTCACCAGGCCGTTCCACTGGCACAAGACCGAGCACGGGTCGTCGGATCCGCTCAACAATTAGTTGCGGCGCTTTCCCGGACGCGCCTCCGCGCCATCTCCACGGTCCCGAAGCGAAAGTGGAGACCACCGATGACGTCCATTTCCCGACGCCGCCTGATCACCGGGGCCGCGACCGGCGCGCTCGCCCTCGGCGCCTCCGGCCTCGCGGCCCCCGTTCTGGCCAAAGCTCCGATGCTCGGCCCGGTCCGCCCCACGTTCCGCCGATTCGAGCTGGGGAACTTCGAGATCACGACGCTGCTCGACGGCGCCGCGCCCGTCCCGGATCCCCAGACCATCTTCGGCACCGACCAGGATCCCGAAACCGTCGCGGCGCTGCTGAGGGAAAACGATCTGCCGACCGGCGTCGCCGAATTCACCTTCATCCCCGTTCTCGTCAACACCGGCGACAGCCTCATCCTCTTCGACACCGGCAACGGCGAAGGCGCGCGCCCGTCGCGCGGCCTCATGTCCGAACGCCTCGCGGCGGCCGGCTACGGCGTCGACCAGGTCGACACCGTCGTGCTCACCCACATGCATCCCGACCATATCGGCGGCATGATGGAGGGCGGCGCCCCGACCTTCCCGAACGCGAGCTACGTGACCGGCGCGATCGAATACGACTTCTTCTCGAACCCCGACCGCATGGGCTCGCCCGCCGAGGGCGTCCACCAGCTGGTGATGACGAACGTCGCTCCCGTCGCGGAAAAGACCACCTTCGTCGGTCCCGGCGACAGCGTCGCGCCCGGCGTCGAGGCGATCGCCGCCTTCGGCCACACGCCCGGCCACATGGTCTGGCATGTCGAGAGCGAGGGCCGCCGGCTTCTGCTCGCGGCCGACACCGCCAACCACTTCGTCCTCTCGCTCCAGCGTCCCGACTGGGAGGTCCGCTTCGACATGGACAAGGCCGCCGCCGCCGCGACCCGCAAGGAGATCCTCGGCATGGTCGCCGCGGATTCCATCCCGTTCATCGGCTATCACATGCCGTTCCCGGGCGTCGGATACCTTTCGGCCCTCGAGACCGGCTTCCGCTTCGAGCCCGCCTCCTACCAGCTCAACGTCTGATCAGCCCTCCGCGTCCACCATCAGCCGCGTCTCGAAGGCGCGGCTGATGTGACGACCGGATCGCCGCGTCAGCAGCCTCGCCGTCCCGCGCCCCGATCGCCCGCACGATGGCGTCGTGCTCGTCCAGAGCGGCTTCGCTGCGCCCCTCGACCGCCAGCGACGTCGTCGCCAGCAGCGCCATCGACCGGTGCACCATCTCCAGCTGCTGGATCAGATACCGGTTGTGGCTGGCGAGATGGATCTGCCGGTGAAACCGCCGGTTGGCCCGCGCCAGCCTGTCCGGCCGGTCCATCATCTCCCGGTCCTTGCGCGTCATCTCCTGGAGCACCCGGATCTCCTCCGGCGCCGCGTGCTGCGCCGCCAGCCGCGCGGCCAGCCCCTCGAGCTCCGCGCGCACGACGTAGAGCTCGCCCAGCTGATCGTGGTCGAGGCTCGCCACCACCAGGCTCCGCCCGTCCCGCGCGAGGACGCCCTGCGTCTCGAGCCGCTGCAGCGCCTCGCGGATCGGCGTCCGCGACACCCCGAACTTCTCCGCGAGCTCGGATTCGACCAGCCGGTCCCCGGGCCGGAAATCCCCCTGGTCGATGGCCTCCAGAACGAGATTGAACGCGTCCTTCTGGCCGTGCTGCGTCTGCATGGATGGTCGCCCGTTCCGCGTCTGGAAACCGCAGACTAACCCCATTCCGTCGACGGAATCGAGGAAAACGCGCGTCGGCCCTGTTCGGCCCTCCCGAGGCGGGCTAGAACGTCGCCATGCCCCGCGATCTCTTCCGGCACGTCCGGACCTGGGTGTTCGATCTCGACAACACCCTCTACCCGCCCAACGTCCGCCTCTTCGACCAGATCGAGTCGCGGATGACCGACTACGTCATGCGCGCGCTCGGCGTCGAGGCGGAGCGCGCCGACCATCTGCGCGGCCATTACTGGCGCACCTACGGCACCACGCTCGCCGGGCTGATGCGCGAGCACGCGCTGGATCCCGAACCCTATCTCGACCACGTCCACGACATCGACCTCTCGATGGTGCCCGCGGCGCCCGACCTGCGCGCCGCAATCGACGCGCTTCCCGGCCGCAAGATCGTCTACACCAACGGCTCGCGGGAACATGCGCGCCGCGTCACGGCGGCGCTCGGCATCACCGACTGCTTCGACCGGCTCTACGGCGTCGAGGACGCGGGCTTCATCCCGAAACCCGAACCCGCCGCCTTCGGGGCCGTCTTCGCGCTCGACGGCCTCGACGGCGCCAGCGCCGCGATGTTCGAGGACGACCCGCGAAACCTCGCGGTGCCGCACGGTCTCGCGATGCGCACCGTCCTGGTCGGACCCGCCGAGGACCATCCGCACGTCCATCACCAGACCGAGGACCTCGCCGGCTTTCTCGCGCTGCTGCGCTGATCCGCCCTTGGCGCGGCGCGCGCCCGGCCCTAGCTTGGCGCGCATGGACCGGATCGACACCGACATCCTGATCGCCGGCGGCGGCGTCGCGGGCCTCACGGCGACCGTCGCCTTCGCCGCCGAGGGCTTCGACGTGATCTGCGTCGATCCCGCGCCTCCGGTCACCTCCGCCGAGGCCGACGGCTCCGACCTGCGCAGCACCGCGTTCCTCGCGCCCTCCGTCGAGCTCCTGCGCCGGGCCGGGCTGTGGGAGCGGCTGGAGCCGCACGCGGCGCCCCTCCGGATCATGCGCCTCGCAGACGCCGGCGGTGAGGACGAGTCGATCCGCGATACCGCCGATTTCGTCGCCGACGAGCTGGGACAGCCGGCGTTCGGCCACAACCTGCCCAACTGGCTTTTGCGCCGCGAGATCGCGGAGCGCATCGACGAGCTTCCGAACGCCCGGCTCATCGCGCCGGCGCGGCTCGACCGTCTCACGCCCCGCACCGCGACCGCGATCGCCGCCCTGTCCGACGGCACGACCGTCCGCGCGCCGCTCGTCATCGCCGCAGACGGCCGCGACAGCCCGACGCGGCAGGCGGCCGGGATCGCCGCCCGGCGCTGGAGCTACGGGCAGAAGGCGGTGGTCTTCACCGTGACCCACGCCCTGCCCCATGACGGCGTCTCGACCGAGATCCACCGCACCGGCGGGGCCTTCACGCTCGTGCCGCTGCCCGACCGCGACGGCGCGCCGCATTCGGCGGTGGTCTGGATGGAGACCGGACCGCGCGCGGCCGAACTCGCCGCGATGGACGTTCCCGCCTTCGAGGCGGCCCTCAACGCCCGCTCCTGCGGCGTCCTCGGGCGTCTGGGTCTCGCGAGCCCGCGTCGGGTCTGGCCGATCATCAGCCAGGTCGCCGACCGGCTCGACGGTCCGCGCCTCGCCCTCGTCGCCGAGGCGGCCCACGTCGTTCCGCCGATAGGCGCCCAGGGCCTGAACATGAGCCTGCGCGACGTCGCGACCCTGCGCGATCTCTGCGTCGCCGCGCGCGCGTCCGGCCGCGACATCGGCGCGCCCGAACTGCTTGCGCGCTACGGCCGCGCCCGTCACCCCGACATACTCGCGCGGGTGGCCGGGATCGACGCCCTCAACCGCGCCGCGATGGCCGGCGCGAGACCGCTGCGCGACCTCCGGCGCGTCGGGCTCAGGACGCTGCACGGGCTCAAACCGCTCCGGCGGACGGCCATGCGCCTCGGTCTCGGCGTCGGGGCCGGATCTCCGGAGCCGGCCCGGGACTGAATCCGCCGCTGACCCGCGCCCGTTTCAGATGCCGGCTTGCTCCCCGGCCTGGAAAGCCTAGATAGGACGGACGCGTTCCCCTCGGCACGGAGCATGGCAAAGCGGATGACCATCCACAAACCGAAACTCGACGCCGCCGATCCGATCTGGTCCCGCATCGGCAGCGAGGCGCTCGAGATGGCCCGGAACGAGCCGCTGATGGCCAGCATCGCCCATGCCGTCGTGCTGCGCCATTCGAGCCTCGAGCGGGCCCTGAGCTATCGCGTGGCGCAGAAACTGGCGTCGGACGACATGAACGCGCTCATCTTCCGCGAGATCGCCGACGAGGCGTATGACGCCTCGGCGGATCTGGGCCTCGCGGCCCGCGCGGACATGCTGGCGGTCTACGAGCGCGACCCCGCCTGCCACCGCCTCCTTCAGCCGCTGCTGTTCTTCAAGGGCTTCCAGGCGCTCCAATGCTTCCGGATCGCGAGCTGGCTCTGGCGGGACGGCCGCAAGGACATGGCGTCGCTCGTCCAGATGCGCACGTCCGAGGCGTTCGGCGTGGACATCCATCCCGGCGCCAGGATGGGGCGCGGCATCATGCTCGACCACGCGCATTCCATCGTGATCGGCGAGACGGCCGTGGTCGGCGACAACGTCTCGATGCTGCATTCGGTTACGCTGGGCGGGACCGGCAAGGAGGACGGCGAGCGGCACCCGAAAATCGGAAACGGCGTCCTTATCGGCGCCGGGGCGGCCGTCCTCGGCAACATCTCCGTGGGGGATTGCAGCAGGATCGCGGCGGGATCGGTCGTGCTGGCCGACGTCCCCGCCGGAAAGACGGTGGCCGGCGTCCCCGCCCGGATCGTCGGAGAGGCCGGCTGCGACCAGCCCTCGAAATCGATGAACCAGCTCTTCCGCGACGGCGGCTGACCCGGCGCGGGCCGGCCGCCGGCGTCGGACGAGGCGGCCGAACGAGGCGCCTGCGGGTCGGGCGTTACACGCCTTACCACGCGGTTAACGCGATTCCGGAACGCCAGTGATTTCATACGCTTAGCAAAAGTGCCACGCGTGGCACTCCCGGCGCTCGACGCCCCGGAACACGTCGCGCGCCGCCGGTCGGGGCGGCGCGCGAGGCCGTCACATGTCGGCCTTGACCCTCACCGAAGCCATGTAATCCGGATCGGTCACCGAGCCGCTCTGCGCCGCTCCGCGCTTGATCCGGTCCACGACGTCCTGGCCCGAGATCACCCGGCCCACGACCGTGTAATCCCCGTCGAGGAACGCGCCCTCGTCGAACATGATGAAGAACTGGCTGTTGGCGCTGTCGGGGTCCTGGCTGCGCGCCATTCCGACCACGCCCTTCTGAAAGCTCAGATCCGAGAACTCCGCCGGCAGGTCGGGCCTGTCCGATCCGCCCGTCCCGGCGCGCCCGGCCGGATAGGCCTCGCGGGTGCCGAATTCGACGTCGCCGGTCTGGGCCATGAAGCCCTCGATCACCCGGTGGAACGCGACGTTGTCATAGGCGCCGGCCCGGGCCAATTCCTTGATCCGCGCGACGTGCTGCGGCGCCACGTCCGGCCGGAGCAGGATCTCCACCGTGCCGTTCGCCTCGCCCTCGACCTGGATCACCAGGACGTTCTCGGGATCCTCCTGCGCGGCCGCGCCGAACGCGAGACCCGACGCCATGGCCAGAGCCAGAAACGCGCGCCGGATCATGCCGCGTCTCCCGCCACGCGCACGGACACCATCCGGTCGGGATTCGCCGGCGGCTCGCCCTTCGTGATCGCGTCGACATGCTCCATGCCCTCGATCACCCGGCCCCAGACCGTGTACTGGCCGTTGAGGAAATGCCCGTCCTTGAACATGATGAAGAACTGGCTGTTCGCCGAATTCGGGCTCTGGCTGCGCGCCATGCCGAGCGCGCCGCGATCGAACGGCAGCTTCGAGAATTCCGCCGGCAGATCGCCGTGGCCGGACCCGCCGGTGCCCGCGCGCCCGATGTTGAAACCGTCCTCCATGTCTCCGTGCTTCACGTCGCCGGTCTGCGCCATGAAGCCGTCGATCACCCGGTGGAACGCCACGTTGTCGTATTCACCGGCCCGCGCCAGCGCCTTGATCCGCTCGACATGCTTCGGCGCCACGTCGGGCAGCATCTCGATCACCACGTCTCCGTCCTTGAGCGTGATCACCAGCGTGTCGTCGGGGTTCTTGATCTCGGCCATTCCTGCCCTCCTGAGATTGGTCGGGCGCAACCTAGGGCCTGCGGGCGGCGGGGGAAAGCCCGCGGGGCGCGTTTCGGCCGGACGGCGCCGAAGCCGTGAAGCCCGCGATCAGGCCCGCGCGCGCGCGCGCGTTCCGAACCGCCGCTCGAGCGCGGCCTCCACCATCGGCGGCACGAATTTCGACACGTCGCCACCGAGCCGGGCGATCTCCTTGACCAGCCGGCTCGCGATGGCCTGGTAATTCGCGTCCGCCATCAGGAACACCGTCTCGACGTCGTCGCTCATCGCGCGGTTCATGCCGACCATCTGGAACTCGAACTCGAAATCCGACACCGCCCGCAGGCCGCGGACGATCACGCCCGCGCCCACGTCCGCGGCGCAGTCGATCAGCAGGTTGTCGAAAGGATGCGCCACGATCTCGACGCCGCAGGCCGCGCCGATCGGCCCGCATTCCCGCTCGACCATCTCGACCCGCTCCTCGAGCGTGAACAGCGGCCCCTTGTCGCGGTTGATCGCCACGCCGATCACCAGCCGGTCCACCAGAGTGCAGGCCCGCCGGATGATGTCGACGTGCCCGAGCGTGATCGGATCGAAGGTTCCGGGATAAAGTCCGATGCGCATTCAGGTCCCCCGGGACGGCGTCGCGACAGGCAACATCACCGCGCCCCCGCGGTCAAGGCCGGCGTTCCGGGTTCCGCCGCGCTACCAGGTGTTGGCGATCATGCCCGTCAAGGCGGCGTTCTCGTGCTGGATCTCCTCGATCCGCGCTTTGACCACGTCGCCGATGGAGATCACGCCGGCCAGCCTTCCGTCCTCGATCACCGGCATGTGGCGGAACCTGCCGTCCGACATGCGTTCCATCACCGAGTTGATCGTGTCGTCCATGTGGCATCCGACGACGCTCGACGTCATCAGATCGCTCACCTTCCCGGAGAGGCATCCGGGTCCGGTGGTCCCGAGCGCCCGCACGATGTCGCGCTCCGACAGGATCCCGTCGACCCGCGCGCCGTCCCCCGTCACGATCACCGCGCCGATCCGGTGTTTCGCCAGGACGGCCGCCGCCGCGCTGACCGCGTCCTCCGGCTTCACCGTGATCGTGGCGCGGCTCTTCTTGGCATTCATGATCTTCCGGACGGTCATTTCGGCGTCTCCTTCCGATGGGGACATCCACCCGGGGAAAGTGTCCTCCCCCGCACCCCGCCTGTCAAGCGACGCCCTCCGACAGCGCCAGTTGCATCCAGTCCACCACCACCTCCGCCATCCGGTTGATCCGCGCCACGCGCGCGTCGTCCTGGTGGCGTACCAGATAGAACGACCGCCCCAGCCGGATGTCCTCGGGAAGCACCATCCGAAGCTCCGGATGCTCCCGCGCGACGAAATCGGGCAGGATGCACAACCCCACCCCGCGCAGACACCAGCGCAGCTGGAGGATCAGGCTGTTGGAGGTCAGCGCCGGCTCCGCCTCGCGCCCCAGCAGCGCGTAATAGTCGAGTTCCTTGTCGAAGATCATGTCCGAGATGTAGCCGATCCCGCGCGTCCCGCCGAGGTCGGCCAGATCGCGGATCTCGCCCGCGGCCTCCACCACGTCCGCTCGTCCATAGAGATGCAGCCGATAATCCGCGATCTTGCGCACCGTCAGACGGCCCGCGCTCGGCGGCGACACGGTGATCGCCAGATCCGCCTCGCGCTTCGAGAGGCTGAACATCCGCGGAAGCGCCACGACCTGCACCTGAAGATCCGGATTGTCCCGGCTCAGCCTGTCGCAGGCGTCGACCAGCAGATAGTTCGACACCCCGTCCGGCGCCCCGATCCGCACCGTTCCCGAAAGCCTGTCGGCATGGCCGCCGATCTCGTCGGTCATCGCGGCCGCCTGCGCCTCCATCGCCTGGGCGTGGACCAGCAGCCCCCGCCCCGCCTCGGTCAGCGCGTAGCCCTGTGGAGAGCGGTCGAAAAGCCGCGCGTCCAGAGCCGCCTCCAGAGCCGCGATCCGCCGTCCCGCGGTCGCCGGATCGATCCCGAGCCGCCGCCCGGCCGCCAGAAGCCGCCCCTGCCGCGCCACGGCCAGGAACACCCGCAGATCGTCCCACTTCATCGGATCTTTTTGCATGGCGGATATCTAACACGCCGCGCCCCGCCTGCAAAATCGCAAAACGATCCGGCTGAAATTTCGCCTGCACATCCCGCCATCCGCCGCTAAGGTGCGCGCCGAACGCATCAGAGGGCACGCCATGCAGGAACTTTCGCATTACATCGACGGCAAGCGCGTCGCGGGCACGTCCGGCCGGTTCGCCGACGTCTTCAATCCCGCCACGGGCGAGGTCCAGTCCCGCGTCCCGCTCGCCTCCGCCGCCGAGCTCGACGCCGCCGTCCAGGGCGCCAAGGCCGCGCAGCCGATGTGGGGCGCGACCAACCCCCAGCGCCGCGCCCGCGTCCTGATGAAATTCGTCTCCCTCCTGCACCGCGACATGGACAAACTCGCCGAGGCGCTCAGCCGCGAGCACGGAAAAACGCTCCCCGACGCGGCCGGCGACGTGATCCGGGGCCTCGAGGTCGCCGAGTTCTGCATCGGCGCGCCGCATCTGCTCAAAGGCGAGTTCACCGACGCCGCCGGTCCCGGCATCGACATGTATTCCATGCGCCAGCCGCTCGGCGTGGCCGCCGGCATCACCCCCTTCAACTTCCCCGCGATGATCCCGATGTGGAAATTCTGCCCGGCGATCGCCGCCGGAAACGCCTTCATCCTCAAACCCTCGGAGCGCGATCCCTCCGTGCCGCTGATGCTGGCGGAACTGATGCAGGAGGCCGGCCTGCCCGACGGCATCCTCCAGGTCGTGAACGGCGACAAGGAGGCGGTCGACGCCATCCTCGACCATCCCGACATCGCCGCCATCGGCTTCGTCGGCTCCACCCCGATCGCCGAATACATCTACGGCCGCGGCTGCTCGAACGGCAAACGGGTGCAGTGCTTCGGCGGCGCCAAGAACCACATGATCGTCATGCCCGACGCCGATCTCGACCAGGCCGTCGACGCGCTGATCGGCGCGGGCTACGGCGCGGCCGGCGAGCGCTGCATGGCGATCTCGGTCGCCGTCCCCGTCGGCGAGGAGACCGCCGACCGCCTGATCGAGAAACTCGCGCCCCGCGTCGAATCGCTCAAGATCGGTCCCTACACCGGCGGCAAGGACGTCGATTTCGGCCCCGTCGTCACCGCCGCCGCCAAGGAGCGCATCCTCGGCCTCGTCGAAAGCGGCGTGGAACAGGGCGCCAAGCTCGTCGTCGACGGCCGCGGCTTCTCGATGCAGGGCTACGAGGACGGCTTCTTCGTCGGCGCCTGCCTCTTCGACGACGTGACCCCGGACATGGACATCTACACCCAGGAGATCTTCGGCCCCGTCCTGTCGACCGTCCGCGCCAAGAGCTACGAGGACGCCCTCAAGCTCACGATGGACAACGAATACGGCAACGGCACCGCGATCTTCACCCGCGACGGCGACACCGCCCGCGACTTCGCCGCCCGCGTCAACGTCGGCATGATCGGCGTCAACGTGCCGATCCCGGTGCCGCTCGCCTACCACACCTTCGGCGGCTGGAAGAAATCCTCCTTCGGCGACCTCAACCAGCACGGGCCGGACGCCTTCCGCTTCTACACCCGCACCAAGACCGTCACCGCGCGCTGGCCCTCGGGCACCAAGGAGGGCGCGAGCTTCTCGATCCCGACGATGGAATGACCCGCGCGTCATGAGCGACATCCACGTCCGCGCCTGACGGCCGCGTCGGCCGGATCACCCTGACCCGGCCGCAGGCGCTCAACGCGCTCACCACCGGCATGGTCGCGGCGATCGACCGGGCCGTCACCGCATGGCGCGACGATCCCGCCATCGCCTGCGTCCTGATCGACGCGGAGGGCGACCGCGCCTTCTCCGCCGGCGGCGACATCCAGGAGGTCTACGCCAGCGCCAAGGCCGGAAACGTCGCCTTCGGCCAAGGCTTCTGGGCCGACGAATACCGCCTCAACGTCAAGATCGCGCGTTACCCGAAACCCTATCGTCGCGCTCTGCCAAGGCTACACGATGGGCGGAGGCGTCGGCGTCTCGCTGCACGGCGGCCATCGCGTCGTCTGCGAGACGAGCCGCGTGGCCATGCCCGAATGCGCCATCGGCCTCGTGCCGGACGTGGGCGGCACCGACCTCCTGGCGGGCGCGCCCGGAAGGCTCGGCGAATATCTCGGCGTCACCGGCCACCGCATGGGACCGGGCGACGCGATCCGCGCCGGCTTCGCGGACCATTTCGTTCCGCGCAAGGCCTGGCCCGATCTGGTCGCGCGTCTCGTCGAGACGGGCGACGCGGACGCCGTGCTCGATTTCGAACGCCCGCCCCCCGCGCCGGAACTCGCGCCGCTCCAGCCGGAAATCGACGGCGCCTTTTCGGCGCCCGACCTCGCCACGCTCGCGGGCAGGCTCGAAACCTCCGATTGGGGCCGATCGGTGCTCGAAACCATGGCGACCCTCAGCCCGCTCTCGATGGCCTGCACGATGGAACTCGTGCGCGCCGCGCGCGCCGAACCCGGCATCGAGGCCGCGGTGCGCCGCGAATACCGCTTCACCTCGCGCTCCATCGAACACGGCGAGCTGATGGAGGGCATCCGCGCCGCGATCATCGACAAGGACCGCGCGCCGAAATGGCGCGACACGCTCGCATCGGTACCACCCGACCGGATCGCCGCGATGCTCGCGCCGCTCGGCCCCGACGAGCTGTCGCTCGACTGAAAGGACCCGCAATGGAAATAGGATTCATCGGCCTCGGCAACATGGGCGCGCCCATGGCCCGAAACCTCGCCGCCGCCGGCCATTCCGTCACCGGCTTCGACCCCGCGACGCCCGACGCCGGAGAAATCGCCATGGCGGCCTCGGCCGCCGAGGCCGCGCGCGGACGCGACGCCGTCATCACCATGCTCCCCGACGGCGCGATCCTCGCGCGGGTCTATTCCGAGATCGTCCCCGCGGCCCGTCCCGGCGCGGTCCTGATCGACTGCTCGACCGTCGATGTCGACGCCGCGCGCGCCGCCGCGTCGCTCGCCACCGGCGCCGGCCTCCTCGCCGTGGACGCCCCCGTCTCCGGCGGCACCGGCGGCGCGGCCGCCGGAACCCTCACCTTCATGGCAGGCGGCGCCCCCGACGCCTTCGCGGCCGCGAAACCGCTCTTCGACGTGATGGGCTCGCGCGCCGTTCATTGCGGCGCCTCCGGCGCGGGCCAGGCCGCCAAGATCTGCAACAACATGATCCTCGGCGTCACCATGATCGGCGTGTGCGAAGCCTTCGCGCTCGCCGACAGGCTCGGCCTCGACCGTCAGGCGATGTTCGACGTCGTTTCCACCTCGTCCGGCGCCTGCTGGTCGGTGAACGCGTATTGCCCGGCCCCCGGCATCGGACCCGCCTCACCGGCCGACGACGGCTACCGGCCGGGTTTCGCCGCCGACCTGATGCTCAAGGATCTCCGTCTCGCCCGCCAGGCCGCCGAATCCGTCGGGGCCGACACGCCCCTCGGAACGGCGGCTGCCGACCTCTACGCGCGGTTCGTGGAGACCGAGGACGGCGCGGGTCGCGATTTCTCCGCCATGCTGCCCCGCTTCGAGGCGCGCCGGCGGAACTGAGCGGCGGGCTCCCCCTGGGCGGGCGCTTCGCGTCGGGTTTCCGCTCCGAACCTTGAACCCCGCCCCGACTATTCCGCCGCGACCCGCCGCGCGCCCAGGATCGCCTTCAGGTAGTGACCCGTATGGCTCGCCTCGACCCCGGCGACCTCCTCCGGCGTCCCGGTCGCGACGATCCGCCCGCCGCCGTCGCCGCCTTCCGGGCCGATGTCGATGATGTGGTCGGCCGTCTTGATGACGTCGAGGTTGTGCTCGATCACCACGACGGAATTGCCCTGCTCCACCAGTTCATGCAGCACTTCCAGCAGTTTGCGCGTGTCCTCGAAATGCAGCCCCGTGGTCGGCTCGTCGAGGATGTAGAGCGTCCGCCCCGTCGACCGCCTCGACAGCTCCTTCGACAGCTTGACCCGCTGCGCCTCGCCGCCCGAGAGCGTCGTCGCCGACTGCCCGACCTTCACGTAGCCCAGACCCACCCGCATCAACGTCGTCATCTTCTCGCGGATCGACGGAACCGCCGAGAAAAACGCCTCGGCATCCTCCACCGTCATGTCCAGAACATCCGCTATGCTCTTGCCCTTGAACAGGACTTCCAACGTCTCGCGATTGTACCGTTTCCCCTGACACGTCTCGCAGGTGACATAGACGTCGGGCAGGAAATGCATCTCGATCTTGATCAGCCCGTCGCCCGCACACGCCTCGCAGCGCCCGCCCTTGACGTTGAAGCTGAAGCGTCCCGGCTTGTATCCCCGCGCCTTCGCCTCCGGCAGACCGGCGAACCAGTCGCGGATCGGCCCGAACGCGCCGGTATAGGTGGCCGGGTTCGAGCGCGGCGTCCGCCCGATGGGCGACTGGTCGATGTCGATGACCTTGTCCAGATGCTCCAGCCCCTTGATCTCCTCCGCCGGCGCCGGCGTCTGACGCGCGCCGTTGAGGCGCATCGAGGCGGTCTTGAACAGCGTCTCGATGGTCAGCGTGGACTTTCCGCCGCCTGAAACGCCGGTCACGCAGGTGAACGTCCCCAACGGAAATTCCGCCGTCACGCCCTGCAGATTGTTGCCGGTGGCGTTTTTGACCACGATCTTCCGGCCGTTGCCCTTCCGCCGCGTCCCCGGCGTCGCGATCTCCCGCGCGCCGGTCAGATACTGCCCGGTGATCGACTTCGGGTCGGCCGCGATGTCCGCCGGCGTGCCTTCCGCGATGATCCGGCCGCCATGCACGCCCGCCCCCGGCCCGATGTCGATGACATGGTCCGCCTCGCGGATCGCCTCCTCGTCATGCTCGACCACGATCACGGTATTGCCCGCGTCCCGCAGGTTCTTGAGCGTCGTGAGCAGCCGTCCATTGTCGCGCTGATGCAGGCCGATCGACGGCTCGTCGAGCACGTAGAGCACGCCCGTCAGGCCGCTGCCGATCTGGCTCGCCAGACGGATGCGCTGGCTTTCACCGCCCGAGAGCGTGCCCGAATTGCGCGCGAGCGTGAGATAGTCGAGCCCGACATTCACGAGAAACCCGAGCCGCTCGCGGATCTCCTTGAGAATGGCCTTGGCGATCTCGTTCTTCTGCGTCCCGAGCGAGGCCGGCACCGACTCGATCCAGGCGAGCGCGTCGCGGATCGACATCTGCACGGCCTTGCCGACGTGGATGTCCGCGATCCGCACCGCCAACGCCTCCGGCTTCAGCCGATACCCTTCGCAGACGCCGCAAGGCCGGTTGTTCTGATAGCGCTCGAACTCCTCGCGGACCCAGGCCGAATCCGTCTCGCGATAGCGCCGCTCCATGTTCGGGATCACGCCCTCGAACGGCCGCTCTATCTCGTAGACCCGCCCGCCCTCGTCATAGCGGAACCGGATCTTCGCGCCGTCCGACCCGTGGAGAAGCACGTCGCGGGCCTCCTCCGGCAGGTCGCGCCAGCGCGCCGAACGGTTGAACCCGTAATGCTTCGCCAGCGCCTCTATGGTCTGGCGGTAATAAGGCGACTGCCCCTTCGACCAGGGCGCGATCGCGCCCTTCATTACCGGCAGGCTTTCATCCGGCACGATCAGACGCGGATCGAAGAACAACTCCACCCCGAGACCATCGCAGGCCGGACAGGCCCCGAACGGCGCGTTGAACGAGAAGAGCCTCGGCTCGATCTCCGGAATCGTGAAGCCGCTGACCGGGCAGGCGAATTTCTCCGAGAACGTCAGCCGCTCCGGTTCCTCGTCCCCGCCGACGGCAGTCTCCAGGATCGCGATCCCGTCCGCCAGATCGAGCGCGGTCCGCAGGCTGTCCGCCAGCCGCGTCTCCAGCCCCTCGCGCACCACGATCCGGTCCACGACCACGTCGATGTTGTGGCGGAATTTCTTGTCGAGCGTCGGCGCCGCGTCGAGGTCGTGGAACTCCCCGTTGACCTTCACCCGCTGGAACCCGCGCTTCAGAAGCTCCTGGAACTCCTTGCGGTACTCGCCCTTGCGGTCCCGTACGATCGGCGCGAGCAGATACGCGCGCGTCCCCTCGGGCAGCGCCATGGTGATGTCGACCATCTGGCTGACCTGCTGCGCCTCGATCGGCAGGCCGGTCGCGGGGCTGTAAGGCGTGCCGACCCGCGCGAACAGCAGTCGCATGTAGTCGTAGATCTCGGTGACGGTGCCGACGGTCGAGCGCGGGTTCTTCGACGTGGTCTTCTGTTCGATGGAGATCGCCGGCGACAGGCCCGAGATGTGGTCCACGTCCGGCTTCTGCATCATGTCGAGGAACTGCCGCGCATACGCCGACAGGCTCTCGACATAGCGCCGCTGCCCCTCGGCGTAGATCGTGTCGAAGGCGAGGCTCGACTTGCCCGACCCGCTCAGGCCGGTCAGGACCACCAGGCTGTCGCGCGGAATGTCCACGTCGATGGATTTGAGATTGTGCTCCCGCGCGCCGCGTATCTCGATGAACTTCTGTTCGGGCATTGGCCGCTCCTGCTGACCGACGGAACGTAGCACCGCGCGCCGGATTTGCGAGTCCGGAACGGGAACAAATCGGGGCCCGCGCGGACGCGGCCGGATGGCGCCGCTATCGCGGGGCGATCACCGTCCGAGAATGACCTTCACGTAGTTCTGCGTCTCGCGGTACGGTGGCACGCCTTTATGCCGGATCACCGCCTGGGGTCCCGCGTTGTAGGCCGCGAGCGCCAGCCGCCAGTCCCCGAACGTCCGGTACTGCTGGCTGAGATAGCGGGCCCCGCCCTCCAGATTCTGCCTGGGATCGTGCGGGTTGACGCCGAGGATCCGCGCGGTGCCGGGCATCAGCTGCGCGAGGCCGATGGCGCCCTTGGTGGATTTCGCCGTGGGTCGGAAGCGCGACTCCTGCTGCACGAGGCGCAGGAACAGGTCCTCGGGCACATTGTGCCGACGGGCGGCGGCGCGGGCCATCTGCTGATATTCGCCGTTCGAGCCGTAATACGCCGGAAGGCCGCCGAGATCGTCGGTTTCGATCGCGCTCGGCCGGCGGGGCACGCCCTTCAGCGAACCCGGAACCGGCGCGCGGATCAGGGCGCGGTAGTCGCTCGACAGGTTCGACTGGTTGCGGAGCAGCGCGCTCAACGATTTGTCCGCCAGCGCCGGACCGCCCGCCGCGACCGCGATGATCACACCCGCCAGAACTGATCTCATGTCGCCCCTCGTGCCGGTTCGGGCTGCTCCCCGGAACCGGCTATCTTTGATTTTGGCCGGACTATCGCAAAAAATTCCGGGCCTGTCAGCTTTGATCTGTCATTCACCCGCCATTAACCATAAAACGGCGACGCTCGCGGACCGGCGGGCGGCGACGCGGAACAACTCGAGGAGGACGGCATGGCCGGCAGCGTGAACAAGGTGATCCTGATCGGAAATCTCGGCCAGGATCCGGAAGTGCGGAGCTTCGCCAACGGCGGCAAGGTCTGCAACCTTCGCATCGCCACGTCCGAAACGTGGCGCGACAAGAATTCCGGCGAGCGCAGGGAGAAGACCGAATGGCATTCGGTCGCGATCTTCAACGAGGGTCTGGTCCGGATCGCGGAGCAGTATCTCCGCAAGGGCTCCAAGGTCTATATCGAGGGACAGCTTCAGACCCGCAAATGGCAGGACCAGTCCGGCCAGGACCGCTATTCCACCGAAGTCGTGCTGCAGGGCTTCAACGGCTCGCTGACCATGCTCGACGGTCGCGGCGAAGGCGGTGGCGGCGGCGGCGGGATGTCGTCGGGCTCCGATCAGGGCGGCTATGGCGGCGGCGGTGGCGGCGGCGGAAGCCGCAGCCCGGCCGGAGAGATCGACGACGAGATCCCCTTCTAG
>CAWCUP010000031.1:0-25710 GCA_963798765.1 uncultured Alphaproteobacteria bacterium
CTCATCGCCCGCGTCCACCGCGACGTCCTGCCTCACCTGCGCGGTCCGATCCTCGCCTTCCACGTCTTCCACGTCGTCCGCGACTACGCCGCCACCCTTCGCGACCTCGGCTCGCCGCATGTCCCCGCTCTGCCCGACCTGCTCGGCCGCGCGGCCCGGCTCGAAACCGCCATCGGCCCCGTCGACCTCGTGCTCGGCCACAACGACCTGCTGCCCGCCAACATCCTGCGCGGCGAGGGCCGCCTCTGGCTCGTCGATTGGGAATACGGCGGCCTCAACTCGCCGCTCTTCGATCTCGGCGGGTTCGCCTCGAACATCGGCCTCGACCCCGACGCCGAGGCGCGGATGCTCGCCCGCTACTTCGGCGCTCCGCCGGACGCGGACCTCCTTCGCCGCTACGCCGCGATGAAATGCGCCTCGCTGCTGCGCGAGACGATGTGGAGCATGGTCTCCGAACTCACCTCGGAAATCGATTTCGACTATTCCGCCTACACCGCCGAGAACCTCGCGCGGCTCAACAGCGCATGGACCGGCCTGCCGAAAGGAACCCCATGAGCGACTTCCCCGACACCGCCCGCGCGGTCGTCGTCGGCGGCGGCATCGTCGGATGCTCGACCGCCTATCACCTCGCCAAACTCGGCTGGGACGTCGTCCTGCTGGAGCGCAAAAAACTCACCTCCGGCACGACGTTCCACGCGGCGGGCCTCGTCGGCCAGCTCCGCACCAACGCCAACATCACCCAGCTTCTGGGCTATTCCGTCGACCTCTATAACCGGCTCGAAGCCGAGACCGGCCAAGCCACCGGCTGGAAGATGAACGGCGGCCTGCGTCTGGCCTGCAACGCCGAGCGCTGGACCGAGGTGAAACGCCAAGCGACCACCGCCCGCTCCTTCGGCCTCGACATGCGGCTTCTGACGCCCTCCGAGGCCCTCGACCTCTGGCCGCTGATGTCCATCGACGACGTCGTCGGCGCCGCCTTCCTGCCCACCGACGGCCAGGCGAACCCGTCCGACATCACCCTCTCGCTCGCCAAGGGCGCCCGCATGGCCGGGGCGCGCATCTTCGAGGACACCGAAGTCCTCTCCGTCGACATCGAAAACGGAACGATCCGCGGCCTCGAGACCACGCGCGGGCGCGTCGAGACGCCGACCGTGATCGCCTGCTGCGGCCAATGGACCCGCGCCTTCGCGAGGACCGTCGGCGTCAACGTGCCGCTCGTGCCGATGCGGCACCAGTACATCGTCACCGAGCGCATCGAAGGCGTGCCGCCGGACCTCCCAACCCTGCGCGACCCCGACCGCCTGACCTATTACAAGGAGGAGGTCGGCGGCCTCGTCATGGGCGGCTACGAGCCCGACCCCAAACCCTTCGCGCAGGACGGCATCCCGCCCGATTTCCATTTCACGCTGCTCGACAGCGACTGGGACCATTTCGGCCAGATCATGGAACTGTCCCTGCCCCGCGTGCCGGCGCTTCAGACCGCCGGCGTCAAACATCTCGTGAACGGCCCCGAGAGCTTCACCCCCGACGGCAATTTCATCCTCGGCGAGGCGCCCGAACAGCGCGGCTTCTTCGTCGGAGCCGGCTTCAACGCCTACGGCATCGCGGCGGGCGGCGGCGCAGGCATGGCGCTCGCCGAATGGGTCGCCAAAGGCGAGCCGCCCTTCGACCTCTGGCCCGTCGACATCCGCCGCTTCGGCCGACCGCATTTCGACGACGACTGGATCCTGCGCCGCACGACCGAGGCCTACGGCCGCCACTACACGATGGCCTGGCCGTCCGAGGAGTTCGACAGCGCCCGCCCCGCGCGCCGCTCGCCGCTCTATGACCGCCTCCGCGCGAAGGGCGCCGTCTTCGGCGAGAAGCTCGGATGGGAGCGCCCGAACTGGTTCGCGGACACGGAAGCCGGCGAGGAGGCGCGCGACATCTACACCTACGGCCGCCCGAACTGGCACGCCGCCGTCGGCCGCGAACACCTCGCCGCGCGCGAGGCCGCCGTCCTCTTCGACCAGACCTCCTTCGCGAAATTCACCCTCAAAGGTCCCGACGCCGAAGCCGCCCTCGGCTGGATCGCCGCCAACGACGTGGCCAAGCCGGTCGGCTCCCTCGTCTACACCCAGATGCTCAACGATCGCGGCGGCATCGAAGCCGACCTCACCTGCGCCCGCGTCGCCGAGGACGAATACGCCATCACCACGGGCACCGGCTTCGCCACGCGCGACTTCGACTGGATCTCCCGCAACATCCCCGCCGGCATGAACGCGCAGCTCGTCGACGTGACCTCGGGCACGGCGGTCCTGTCGCTGATGGGTCCGCGCGCCCGCGACATCCTCCAGGCCGTCACCCGGGCGGATGTCGGCGACGCGGCCTTCCCCTTCGCCACCCACCGCCTCATCGGCATCGCCGGCGCGCCCGTCCGCGCGCTCCGCGTGACATACGTGGGCGAACTCGGCTGGGAGCTCCACGTCCCCGTCGAATCCGCGATCAACGTCTACGACGCGCTCCACGCCGCCGGCGGCGTCCACGGCCTGGTCGACGCCGGCTACCGCGCCATCGAGACTCTCCGCCTCGAAAAGGGCTACCGCGCCTGGGGCGCCGATATCGGCCCCGACCACACCCCCGACGAGGCGGGGCTCGGCTGGGCGGTCAAACTCCGCAGGAACATCGACTTCAGGGGCCGCGCCGCCGTCGAGGCTCAACGCGCCGGCGGCGTGACGAAACGGCTCGCCACCTTCACCGCCGATCCCGACATCATCCTGCACGGCCGCGAGACGATCTATCGCGACGGCCGCCGCGCCGGCTGGCTGGGCTCCGCCGGCTTCGGCCACACCATCGGACGCTCCATCGGCATGGGCTACGTCCGCGACCCCGACGGCGTCTCGGTCGACTACGTGCTGGCCGGAGACTACGAGCTCGAGGTCGCGACCGAACGCGTCCCCTGCACCGTCTCGCTCGGACCGCTCTACGACCCGGAGATGACCCGGGTGAAATGCTGACGGGTCACGCCTCGACCGCCGCCCCGACAGGCGGCTTCGCCGGGAACAGCAGCCGGATCAGCACGTAGAACAGCGGCACGAACAGCACGCCCAGAATCGTCGCCGACAGCGTCCCGCCCAGCACCGCCGAGCCGATCGCGTTGCGCCCCGCGGCGCCCGCGCCGCTGCTCAGCACCAGCGGCGTCACGCCCAGCGAGAACGCCATCGACGTCATCATGATCGGGCGGAACCTCTGCCGCGCCGCCTCGCTCACGGCGGCGTAAAGCTCCTTGCCCTCGTCCTGGAGCGCGCGGGCGAACTCCACGATCAGGATCGCGTTCTTGCCGGTCAGACCGATGGTCGTCAGCAGCCCCACCTGGAAGAACACGTCGTTCGCGAACCCGCCGAGCCAGGCTCCGATCAGCGCGCCGAGCGCGCCGAGCGGCATCGCGAACATCACCGCGGCCGGGATCACCCAGCTCTCGTAGAGCGCGGCCAGGCTCAGGAACACCACCGCCAGCGACAGCGCGTAGAGCAGCGGCGCCTGCCCGCCGGTCTGCCGCTCCTCCAGCGAGAGACCCGTCCACGAGAGATCGAAATCCGGCGGAAGCTGCGCCGCGAGGCGCTCCATCTCCGCCATGCCCTCGCCGGTCGTGACCCCCGGAGCCGGCTGCCCCTGAAGCTGCATCGCCGGCACGCCGTTGTAGCGGTAGAGCCCCTGCGGGCCGAACCGCCAATATCCGTCCGCGAAATTGGAGAACGGCACCATCCCGCCCGTCGCGTTCGTGACCCGCCACTGCTCGATGTCGTCGGGATTGCGCCGCGCCTCCGCCTCGCCCTGCACGAAGACCTTCTTGATCCGGCCCCGGTCGAGATAGTCGTTCACGTAGCTGCCGGCCCACGCCGTCCGCAGAAGCTGCGCCACGTCGTTCGCCGTCACCCCCATCGCCCCGGCCTTGCGCCAGTCGATGTCGAGCGCGAACTGCGCCGAATCCTCCAGCCCGTTCGGCCGCACCGAGGCGATCAGCGGGCTCTGCGACGCCATCCCGAGCAACTGGTTGCGCGCGCCCAGCAATTCCTCATGCGTCTGCCCGCCGCGCGCCTGGAGATAGAGATCGAATCCCGAGACGTTGCCGAGCTCGATCACCGCCGGCGGCACGATCGGAAACACCATCGCGTCGCGGATCTGGCTGAGCGCCCCGAAACCGCGCCCCGCCACCGCCTGCACCGTCTGGTCGGGGCGCGTCCGCTCGTCCCAGTCCTTCATCCGCACGAAGCCGAGACCGACGTTCTGCCCCTGGCCCGCGAAACTGAACCCGACCACGGTGAAGATCGAATCGACGTTCTCGGCCTCGTCGGTCAGGAAATGCGTCTCGACCTGGTCCATCACGTCCAGCGTCCGCTCCGCCGTGGCGCCCGACGGCCCCTGGACGAAGACGAACATGATGCCCTGATCCTCCTCCGGCAGGAACCCGCCCGGGGTCTGGACGAAAAGCCAGGCCATCGCGCCGACCAGCAGAAGATAGATCGCCCCGATCCGCACGGGCCGCCGGATCAGCCAGTCGACGCTCGACCCGTATCGTCCCGTCAGCGCCCCGAACGCGCGGTGGAACCAGCCGAGCGGACCCCTTTTCTGACCGTGCGCCTGGTCCCGGCGCAGCAGCTGCGCGCAGAGCGCGGGCGTCAGCGTCAGCGCCACCAGCACCGACAGCGCCATCGCCGAGACGATGGTGATCGAGAACTGCCGGTAGATCACGCCCGTCGAGCCGCCGAAAAACGCCATCGGCACGAAGACCGCCGACAGCACCAGAGCGATGCCGATCAGCGCTCCCGTGATCTGCCCCATCGACTTGCGCGTCGCCTCGCGCGGATCGAGACCCTCCTCGTCCATGATCCGCTCGACGTTCTCGACCACCACGATGGCGTCGTCGACCAGCAGACCGATGGCGAGAACCATCGCGAGCATCGTCAGCGAGTTGATGCTGAACCCCGCCGCCTGAAGAACCCCGAACGTGCCCAAGAGAACCACCGGCACCGCCAGCGTCGGGATCAGCGTCGCCCGCAGGTTCCCCAGAAACAGATACATCACCAGGAACACCAGCACGATCGCCTCGACCAGCGTCTTGGCCAC
Organism: uncultured Alphaproteobacteria bacterium; assembly: GCA_963798765.1. Lineage (GTDB taxonomy): Bacteria > Pseudomonadota > Alphaproteobacteria > Rhodobacterales > Rhodobacteraceae > Amaricoccus. The sequence goes on from CAWCUP010000031.1 coordinate 5,107, forward strand.
CTCCTCGATGGAGATCCGCACGAAAGGCGTCGTGTCGAACGGGATGGTGTAGGTCACGCCCTCGGGAAAGAACCCGGCCAATTCCTCCATCCGCGCCTTCACCCGCTCGGCGGTGTCGAGCGCGTTGGCCCCCGTCGCGAGCCGCAGCGCCATGCCCGAGGCCGGCTGGCCGTCGTAGCGCGACACCGCGCCGTAATTCTCGGCCCCCACCTCGACCCGCGCCACGTCGTTGAGCAGAACGAGCCCGCCGTCGGTCTCCGAACGCAGCACGATCTGTTCGAAATCCGCCGGCGTGCGCAGCAGCGACTGCGCGGTGATCGTGGCGTTGAGCTGCTGGCCGTCCACGGCCGGCAGCGACCCGAACTGCCCCGCCGAGATCTGCGCGTTCTGCGCCGCGACCGCCCGCTCGACGTCGGCGGGCGAAAGCCCGTAGGCCGCCAGCCGCGCCGGATCGAGCCAGATCCGCATCGCGTAGGGCGCGCCGAACACCTGCACGCCGCCGACGCCCTCGATCCGGCTGATCTCGTCGACCAGGTTCGACGACAGGTAATCCGACAGGTCGACCTGCTCGAGCGACCCGTCCTCCGAGATCAGCGCGATCACCATCAGGAACCCGGCGAAGCCCTTGTCGACCTGGATGCCCTGCCGCTGGACGGTCTCGGGCAGCAGCGACGTCGCCTGCGCCAGCTTGTTCTGCACCTGCACCTGGGCGATGTCGGCGTCCGTGCCGGTCTCGAAAGTCAGCGCGATCGAGGCCGAGCCCGACGCCGTCGACGAGGACGAGATGTAGCGCAGGCCGTCGAGACCCGTCATCTGCTGCTCGAGCACCTGCGTCACCGTGCTCTCGACCGTCTCCGCCGAGGCCCCGGGATACGTCGCCGATACCGTCACCTGCGGCGGCGCGATCTGGGGATACTGCGACACCGGCAGCGACACGATCGCCAGCGCCCCGATCCCCATGATCAGGATCGCGATGACCCAGGCGAAGACCGGCCGGTCGATGAAGAAGCGCGCCATCGTCGGTCCCTTCCCGGCCGCTCAGCCGGCGTCCGCCGGGGCCGCGGGCGCCGCCCGCTCCTCCGGCGCGACCGTCGCGCCCGGGGCGGCCGACTGGAGGCCCTCGATGATGATCCGGTCGCCCTGGGCGAGGCCGCCGCTCACGATCCAGTCCGACCCGCGCGCCCGCAGGACGGTCAGCTCGCGCGGCTCCACGACGTTCTCCGCGTTCACCACCAGCGCCGTCGGCCGCCCGCGGCGGTCATACGAGACCCCCTGCTGGGGCGCGAGGACCACGTCGCGCGCGACCCCCTCGGGAAGCTCCACCTGCACGTACATCCCGGGCAGCAGAAGGTTCTCCGGATTGGGAAACTCGAGCCTCAGCGTGACAACGCCGGTCTGCTCGTTGACGTTCGCCTCGGCGACGGTCAGCAGACCCTTCTGATCGTATGTCGAGCCGTCCGCGAGCGTCAGCGCCACCTCCGGTTCCGCCTCGGCCAGACGCTCGTCGAGGAGGCCCCGCCGCCAGGCGAGCACCTCCGCCGCCGACCGCGTCACGTCCACCAGGACCGGATCGATGTTGCGGATGACCGCCAGAGGCTGCGCCTGCCCCGCCGTCACCAGCGCGCCCTGCGTCGTCAGCGACCGCCCGATGAACCCCGACAGCGGCGCGCGCAGCACGGTCCGGTCGAGATCGATCTCGGCCGCGCGGAGCCGCGCCTTCGCGAGCTGCAGCGCCGCCGCCGCGCTGTCGCGCGCGCCCGTCGCCGCCTCGAAATTCTGCTCGGTGGCGACCTCGCGCGCGATCAGCTCCGCCAGACGGTCCGCCTCGCGCGTCGCCGTGCGCAGCTGCGCCTCGGCCTGGGCCACCTGCGCGGTCGCCGCCGCGACCTCGGCCTCGTAGGTGGCCGCGTCGATGCGGTAGAGCGGGTCGCCCACCTCCACCGCGTCGCCCTCGCGGAACGTGCGCTCGACGATGATGCCGGTCACCTGCGGCCGGACCTCCGCGATGCCCGAGGCCAGCACGCGCCCCGGCAGCGTCGCCGTCAGCGTCACGTCCTCCGACTGCAGCGTCACCACGGTGACCGCCGGCGGCGGCCGCTCCGCGCCACCGGGCATCTGCGCGGCGAGTGCGGCCGGAAAAATCAGCATCAGACCAAGGACGGCGGCGCGCATCGGGCCTCCTGTGCGGCGGAACTCGCGGCCGCCTGTTGAGCAAACCCCGGGAATACGGTCTGCGCGCGGCCGCCGCAACCCGCTTGCCCGCGGGTCACGGCGCGAAGACCGGAAACGTCGACGCCAGCGACCAGGCCAGCACGAACCCGAGCGCCAGCCCGACCGGCACGGGCCCGGAGCGCAATCCGACCCAGCGCCCGAGCAGGCCGAAGACCGCGAAGAAGAGCACGATCACCGGCAGGATGATCACCAGGAACATCAGCCGCTCGGTGTCGAGGACCACGGCGAACGCCAGCGACCCGATGAAGGCCGCGCGCAGCAGCATCCGCCGCCAGAACGCCGCGCGCCCCGCCTCGGTCAGCATCGTGTCGGCAAGCATGAAAGGAACCGCCCCCAGCGCCACGCCGGCCAGGACCTCGAGCCGAAGCCCGGTCGGCGCGAAACTCGCCACGTACCTGTCCAGCGCGACCCCGAACGCCCCGAGGCACCACGCGACGAGCGCGAGCATCGGAAAAACCCGCGGCCGCCCCCATCGCGCGCCCGCCCACCACAGGATCCCGAGCTGGATCGCCCCGTAAATCAGCAGATGGACCGCGAGATAATCCGCGACCAGAACCGGCAGGAACGGGACGTCTACCCGCGTCGCGATCAGCGGCGCGGCCACAGCCGCCACAGAGGTCGCGGCGAGAAAGACGCCACGAGGCACCGGCCACGCCCCGCCCCGATCCGGCAACGCGCCCGCCAGGCTCCACCCGAGCGCGACGATCCCCGCCAGCAGCGCCGCGATCCAGCCGCCCGTGCGCGCCACGTCCGCGCCCGTCGCGGCGCGCCCGTAGAACGCGTCGAGCCAAGCGCGCGTCTCGCGCAGGGTCGTCGCGCTGTAGAGCACGCCCACATGCTCCACATGAGGCGCGGAGACCGTCCGCCGCACGACATCGCCCGCCCGCACCGTCTCGCCCTCCACCGCCTCCGCGTCGATCAGCCGCACGGCCTTCAGCCCCTCCTCGCGCAGACGCGTCTCCCATTGCCCCGCCACCGCCAGCAGCGCCTCCGGCTCCGCCGGCGTCACCGCGCCCGAAAACATCGACACCGCCACGACCGGGCCGACCCTGGGATCCTCCAGCGCCGTCCGGATCACGATGTCGGTCGCCATCGAATGCCCGATCAGCGCCACCGGCCCCCGCCATCCCGTCTCGGCCAGTCCCGCGCCGATCACCCGCCGCGTCTCCGCGATCAGGCGCGCCGTGGTCCCGTCGAGCGCGTCCACGTCGCCGCCCATCGGCACGGGGTTGCGCCCGTGCCCCTCGAAATCGAACGCCAGCGCCCGGTAACCCTCCCGCGCCAGCGTCAGCGAGAACGCCTCCATCAGCTGCCGCGACCCCGCGAAGCCATGCGCCACGACGACCAGCGGCCCGTCGGCGTCCGGCCGCGCGTAGAGCGTGCCCGGCGTCTCCCCGGCGAAAACCGGAACCCGATCGATCCCGGCCCGATATTCTTCGAGACGCGCGACCGCCACGAGGCACAGCGCGAACGCCAGAGCGCCGACGAGGACGCGCGATTTCCAGTCTCCAGCCATCGCCACCCTCCCGCGTCACCGCGCGGCAACCTTCCGTTAACGATGTTAACTTTTGTTACCGTCCTGAAATCAAGACCTTAAGGCGGGTTCACGCGTGGACCACGCCGCAAAGCGTCGCGCCCCGCCAATCCGCGCATCGCGATCGCGATCTCGTGCGCCGTCGTGGCCGTGAAGGACCGCGGCGCCAGCACCTCGATCCCGCCCGCCACCGAGATCAGGATCGCCGCGACATGCCCCACCGGCGCCCGCGCGACCGCGCCTTCCGGAAACGCGGCCCGCGACAGGTCGACCGGGCAGAGCCGCGCCAGGATCTCCGCCGCCCGCGCGCCCTCGACCCGCAGACAGGACCAGCCGTCGCCCTGCTCCGTCACCGCCGCCAGGCCGTCCAGATCGACCGCCACCTCCTGCGCCATCCACTGGTCCAGCCCGCTCCAGAACACGCGCCCGCCACCCGCGGCCGAGCAGCGTCCGTCCTCCAGCGGAACGCCGAGCCGTTCCGCCACCGCCTCCCGCCGTCCCCGATACGGCGTCACCGACACCATGCGGCCCGGATCCTCCGCCGACAGCCGCACCCCCGCCGTCTCGAACGGCAGCCCGAGCCCCTCCCCGACGTCCGCCCAGCTCAACTCATCCACGCATCCGCCCTCCGTCAGGATCGAAGAACGCCGGCGGCACGATCTCGCATTCCACCCGCGATCCGCGCAGCAGGCAGACCGCGTCCACCCGCCCGCCCATCCGCGCCCGCCCGTCCCGCACGAAAGCCAGCGCGATCGAATGCCCCAGCGTCGGCGAATGGCAGACCGAACTCAGCCACCCCTCGTCCCGCTCCCGCTCCGCCGGCGCGCGCGTCGCCACCACATGCGCCCCGGCCAGCAGCGGCGCGCCGCGGTCCACCGGAACCAGCCCGACCAGTTGCTCCCGCTCCGCGCCCGACAGCCCCGGCCGCAGGCTCGCGACCCGCCCGACGCAATCCCCGTCCTTCACCATCCGCCCCAGCCCCAGATCGTCCGCGCTCGTCCGCCCGTCGATCTCAGCGTGGGTCAGCAGCCCCTTCTCGATCCGGAGCACGTTGAGCGCCTCCAGCCCGTAGGCCCCGCCCCCCGCCGCCTCCGCCCGCTCCAGCAAAAGATCCCACAGCGCCGCCCCGTATCGCGCCGGAACCGCGACCTCGTAGGCGCGCTCCCCCGAGAACGACACGCGGAAAATCCGCCCCTCGACCCCCGCCACCCGCACCGTCCCGCACCCCATGAACGGCAACGCCCCGTCGTCCACCGGCGCATCCAGCACTCCGTTCAGCACCTCCCGCGACCTCGGTCCCGCCACCGCGATCTGCGCCCATTGCTCCGTCACCGACGTCACCGCGACATCCATCTCCGGCCACAGGCACTGCGCGCAGAACTCCAGATGCGCCATCACCTGCCCCGCCGCTCCGGTCGTCGTGGTCAGCAGGAAATGCCGCTCGCCCAGCCGCGCCGCGACCCCGTCATCCATCACGAACCCGTCCTCGCGCAGCATGATCCCGTAGCGCGTCCGCCCGACCTTCACGCCCGACATCCGGTTGGCGTAGACCCGGTCCAGAAACGCCGCCGCGTCCGGACCCTGCACGTCGATCTTGCCGAGCGTCGTCACGTCGCAGACGCCCACGGCCCCGCGCACGAATCCGACCTCACGGTCGCACGCCTCCCGCCAGCCCGCATCGCCCGGCTGCGGAAAATACGCCGCGCGATGCCACAGCCCCGCCTCGACGAAGACCGCCCCCAGCGCCTCCATCCGCCCGTGCAGCGGCGTGAACCGCTCCGGCGCCAGCCCCTTTCCCGAGCCGCCCGCGCCCATCGCCCCGATCGGCACCGGCGTCCACGGCGGCCGGAACGTCGTCGTGCCGATCTCGGCAACGCTCCGCCCGATCAACTCCGCCAGCACCGCCAGCCCGCCCACATTGGCGGTCTTGCCCTGGTCCGTCGCCATCCCCAGCGTCGTGTAGCGCTTCATGTGCTCGACCGACCGGAAATTCTCCCGGTGCGCCAGCTCCACGTCCTTGACGGTCACGTCGTTCTGGAAATCGAGCCACGCACGCCCCTTGACGCCCGTCACCCGCCAGAACGGCGTCACCCGCACCGGCCCGTCCTCCGCCTCCGGCACGTCCGGCCCGCCCTCCAGATCCAGCGCCTCCAAAGCCGCGTCCCGCCCCTGCCGCAACGCCGCCGCCGTCGAGAACGCTCCCGCCGCCGCCCCCGCGACCGACAGGCCCGGCACCGCGCCCGTCTCGGGCACGAACGCCGCGATCCCGTCGTCCCAGACCGGCCGCCCGCCCAGATGGCAGGTCAGATGCACCGCCGGGTTCCATCCGCCCGAGACGGCCAGACACTCCGCGTCGATCCACCGCTCGCCGCCCGCGTCGCGCACCCGCACCGCCGTCAGGCCCGAGCGCCCGCGCGTCCCGGTCACCGCCGCGCCGGTGAACGCCCGCCAGGCGCCCGCCGGCGGCGCGACGCCCTCCCGCGCGTCCACCAGCGCCACGACCTCCACCCCCGCCGCCGCGAGGTCCTCGGCCGTCCGCCAGCCGTCATCGTTGTTCGTGAAGACCGCCACGCGCCGCCCCGCCGCGACCGCCCACCGGTTCGCGTAGGCCCGCACCGCCCCCGCCAGCATCACCCCCGGCCGGTCGTTGTCCGGAAACGCGATCGGCCGCTCGATGGCTCCCGCGCAGAGAACCGCGCGCTTCGCCGCGATCCGCCAGAAGCATTGCGCGGGGACGCCCTCGGGACGCTCCGCGACATGCTGCGCCACTCGCTCCAGCGCGCCGTACGTGCCGCCATCGTACACGCCCGTCACCGCCGTGCGCGGCATCAGCCGCACGTTCGGCATCCCGGCCAACTCGACGACCGCGCCCGCCGCCCATTCCGCGCCCGGCATGCCGCCGACATCTCCCCTCTCCGCGTTCAGCCGTCCGCCCATGCGGAAATCCTCGTCCGCCAGGATCACCCGCGCCCCCGCGCGCCCCGCCGTCAGCGCCGCCATCAGCCCCGCCGGCCCCGCGCCGATCACCAGCAGGTCGCAGAAAGCGAACGCCTTCTCGTGGATGTCGGGGTCCGGCTCTCCGGACAGCCGCCCCAGACCGGCCGCCCGCCGGATCGCGGGCTCGTACAGCCGCTCCCAGAATTTCGGCGGCCACATGAAGGTCTTGTAGTAGAACCCCGCGCCGAGCAGCGGCGACAGGAGATCGTTCACCGCCAGGACGTCGAACTCCAGCGACGGCCACCGGTTCTGGCTGAACGCGACCAGTCCCTCGAACACCTCCTGCACGGTCGCCCGCGTGTTGGGGTTGGCCGCCGCCCCGTGCCCGACCGTCACCAGCGCGTTCGGCTCCTCCGACCCCGCGCTCAGGATCCCGCGCGGCCTGTGGTACTTGAAGCTCCGCCCCGCGAGACGGATGTCGTGAGCCAACAGCGCCGAGGCCAGCGTGTCCCCCGGATGCGCCTGCAGAACGCGCGAATCGAAACAGAATTCCAGCGCCCGGCCCCGGTCGATCAGCCCGCCCGTCGCCAGCCGGCTCACCGCCGCGCCTCCCGCGCCAGCGCCACAGAGAGGATCGCGTGCGACACCGTGTCCCGCTCGACCCGGAGCCACGCGCGGCAGCCCTGCTCATGCTGCCACAGCTCCGCGTGCGGCCCGGCCGGGTTCTCCCGCAGATGCAGATAGGCGTCCATCGCCTCCGTCTCCGTCCGCCGGCCGGTCCAGAAGCGATGCCGCCCCGCGAAAGGTGTATTCGCGAAGGTCGCGCTCGCCGCAGACCGGACAGGGGAGCCTCACGCCCGCGCTCTCCCGCGCCGGATCGGAAACGGCGCCTCGCGCGTTCGAGACCTCATCGGCGCATTCCGCGCCTCAAGGAGACGAATGATGACCAGATTCGCGACCACCGCCGCATTCGCGGCCCTTCTCGCCCTCGCGGCCTGCGGTGACACGACAGAACAGCGCGCGGCCTCGGGCGGCCTCGTCGGCGGCGCGGCCGGCCTCGCCGTCGGAGCCCCGATCGCGGGCGCCGCGGTCGGCGCCGGAACGGGCGCCGTCACCCAGTAGCGCAGAGTCTCAGTGCAGGTTGTGCTGGGCACCGGTCCCCTCCTCGTCCAGCACATGCCCGGTGGCGAACCGGTCCAGCCGGAACCGCGTCGCCGCCGGGTGGGGCTCGCCGGTCGCGATCAGATGCGCGAAGCACCAGCCCGATCCGGGCACGGCCTTGAATCCCCCGTAGCACCAGCCGCCGTTGAGAAAGAGCCCCTCGACCGGCGTGCGGTCGATGATCGGCGAGCCGTCCGGGCTCATGTCCATGATCCCGCCCCATGTCCGAAGCACCCGCGCCTTGCCGATCATCGGCATCAGCGCCATGCCGGCCTCCATCACGTGCTCGACCATCGGCAGGTTTCCCCGCGCGGCGTAGGAGTTGTAGAAGTCGAGGTCTCCGCCGAAGACCAGCCCGCCCTTGTCGGACTGGCTGATGTAGAAATGCCCCATCCCGAACGTCACCACGCCCGGGATCAGCGGCTTCAGCCCTTCCGTCACATGCGCCTGCAGCACGTGGCTCTCGATCGGCAGCCGCAGCCCCGCCATCTCGCCGACCCGGCTCGTCCGTCCCGCCACCGCCATCCCGACTTTGCCGGCCGCTATGTACCCGCGCGACGTCTCGACGCCTCGCACCCGCCCGCCTTCGATGCGGAACCCCGTCACTTCGCAGTTCTGGATCAGGTCGACGCCTCGCGCGTCCGCCGCCCGCGCGTATCCCCAGGCGACCGCGTCGTGCCGCGCCGTCCCGGCCCGCCGCTGCAGCAGCCCGCCCCGGATCGGAAACCGCGCGTCGTCGAAATTCAGGAACGGAGCATGCGCGCCCACCTCTTCGCGCGTCAGAAGCTCCGCGTCGTCCCCCTGCATCCGCATGGCGTTGCCGCGCCGGGCGAACGCGTCGAACTGACCGTCCGAATGGCACAGGTTCAACACCCCGCGCTGCGACATCATGACGTTGTAATTGAGATCGCGCTCCATCCCTTCCCAGAGCTTCAGCGAATGCGAATAGAACTCCGAATTGCCCCGCAGCAGGTAATTCGCCCGCACGATGGTGGTGTTGCGCCCGACATTCCCGCCGCCGAGCCAGCCCTTCTCCAAGACGGCGACGTTCGTGATCCCGTGGTTCTTCGCCAAATAATGCGCCGTCGCCAGCCCGTGCCCGCCGCCTCCGATGATGATCACGTCATAGGCGGCCTTCGGCGCCGGATCGCGCCAGACCGGGGCCCAGTCCCGGTTTCCGGAGAGCGCGTTCCTGACGATGGCGAAGGCCGAATAGCGCATGGACGCTCCCTGCGGACACGCGGCCGAGAAGACCCCGCGCGCGCGCGCCGCGCAAGCCCGATCCGCCGCGCGGAAGTCGACACTGGACGAAGCCGCCGCGATGTCGCAGGCTGTTCACAGGTCCGCGATCAAGCGGATCAGGAAAAACGCAGCAAACGCCTCCGGGAGGATGACTTGATGAAACGCACCGCAACCGCGCTCGGCACGCTGGCGGCCCTCGGCCTCATGGCCGGAACGGCCGTCGCCCAGACCACCAATCTCCGAATCCAGACGCACTACGCGCCCGAGACCCCCTCCGGCCAGCTCGCGGCCCAGTTCGTCGACGACGTCCAGGTGATGTCCAACGGCGAGATCACCATCGAGATGTTCTATTCCTCCTCGGTCGTGAAGACCGTCGAGACCTTCGACGCCGCCGCGACGGGCATCCTCGACTGCGACATGACCGGCGGCGCCTACCAGACGGGCAAGAACCCGGCCTTCCAGTTCGTCGGCGACATCATGGGCGGCTACGACACCCCCTATCAGCAGCTCTCGTGGCTCTATCAGGGCGACGGCCTCGCGGCGGCGCAGGAGCTCTACAACGAATTCGGGATGCAGCTCATCGGCTGGTGGGTCTACGGCCAGGAATCGCTCGCCTCCACCAAACCGATCACCGGCATCGCGGACCTGCAGGACTGGAAGTTCCGCTCGCCGCCGGGCCTCGAGACCGAGATCTTCGCCGAGCTCGGCGCGAGCCCGATCGTGATGGATTTCACCGAGATCTTCACCGCGCTCGAGACCGGGATCATCGACGGCGCCGACGCGTCGGGCATCGCCAACAACGTCGGCCTCGGCCTCTACGACATCGCGAAGTTCACGAACTATCCCGGCTTCCACTCGATGCCCTCCGACCACCTCGCCTGCAACAAGGCGGTCTGGGACGCCATGCCCGAGCATCACCGCCGCATCATGGACACCGCGATGCAGAAGCTGGCGCTCCAGACGGCGCTCACCTTCGAGAAGGAGAACGCCGAGGCGGCCGCGCTGCTCAGGGAACAGGGCGTGACCGTCTCCGACTGGTCCGAGGAGGACCGCGCCGCCTTCCGTTCCGCCGCGCAGAAATCCTGGCAGGGATGGGCCGACAAGACGCCGGAGGCGCGCGCGCTGGTCGACAGCCACATGGCGTATCTCAAGACGCTGGGCCTCGTCGCCCAGTGACGCCCGGCGGCGGACCCGCCTCCGGGTCCGCCGCTCCGCCCCCGCCATCCTGAACGGAGACCAGAGCGTGTCCAGCACCGCGTCCGTCCGGACCCTCGACTGGCTCGTGCCGCTCGCCTTCGTGGCCTGCGCGTCGTGGGTCATCTGGAACGGTCCGGCCTACATTCTCGTCTTCGGCGACGTGAACGAGGCGCTCCTGCTGCGCCACGCGCCCGCCGGAGCGCTCGACTGGGCGGCGCTCGCCTGCCTCGCCGTCCTCGGCGCGATCGGCGTCGCGACCGTGCGCCCCGCCGTCATGGAGGACCGGAACATCCGCGGCTTCGACCGTCTGTCGCTCTTCCTCGGACGGGTGACGATGCTCCTGATCGCGCTCCTCGTCTCGGTGATGTTCTACGAGGTCGTCGTCCGCTACGTCTTCGAGAAGCCGACGCTCTGGGCCAACGAGCTCTCGCTCTGGATCGCCGGTTTCATTTTCCTCTTCTCCGGCCTCTACGCCATGCAGCAGCGCAGCCACATCCGCATCTTCCTGCTCTACGACGTGCTGCCCCGCCCGCTTCAGAAACTCTGCGACGTGATCTCGACGGCGCTGATCGTAATTTTCGCCGCCGCGCTCTTCTACGGCGCCTACGGCGAGGCGGCGGCCAAGTTCCTGCGCTGGGAGACCTTCGGCACCGCCTTCGACCCGCCCATTCCCGCAACGATGAAACCGCTGATCCTGGTCGCCATCTGCCTCGTCGCGCTCCAGGCCGTGTCCAATCTGATCATGGACTGGAACAAGGCGCCCGAACACCACAGCCCCGCCGACGAGATCGACGCCGAGGAGATCGCCGCCCTCAAACGCACCCTCGGGAGCGACTGACATGGACATCGGAACGATTTCGCTCCTTCTGCTGGTCGCGATGCTCGTGCTGCTCGCGATCGGAATGCCGCTCGGCTTCGCCTCGGCCTTCCTCGCGGTCTTCGTGCTGGTGCTCAAATTCGGCCCCGACGTGCTCTTCCGCAATTTCGGAACCGGCCCGCTCAACATCCTGAGCCAGCGGATCTACGGCCTGCTGACCGATTACGTCCTCATCTCCATACCGTTATTCATCTTCATGGCGGCGCTGCTGGAACGCTCCGGCATCGCGAAGGACATGTACTCCTCGCTCAACGTCTGGCTCAACCGCACCCGCGGCGGCATCGCCATCGTCACCTCGCTCATGGCCGTCGTCATGGCCGCGATGTCGGGCATCATCGGCGGCGAGGTGGTCCTTCTCGGCCTGATCGCCCTGCCGCAGATGCTGCGGCTCGGCTACGACCAGAACCTCGCCATCGGCACGATCTGCGCCTCCGGCTCCCTCGGCACGATGATCCCGCCCTCGATCGTGCTGATCATCTACGGGCTGATCACCGAGACCTCGATCAAGGCGCTCTTTTCCGCGGCGTTCGTGCCGGGCTTCATCCTCGCCGGCTGCATCATGCTCTACATCATCGTCCGCACGCAGATGAACCCGGACCTGGCACCCCTGCCCGAGCCCGGACCGGACGATCCCACGCCGGGCGAGAAGGCCGGCTATTTCGCGGGCTTCCTGTCGGTTCTCCTCGTCGGCTTCGCGACCGTCCTTTTCCTGCGCGCGCTCTTCTTCACCCTGACCGGCCAGAACGCGGCCGTCGAGGGCGTCGATCCGATCGCCTACGGCACCGCCGAGTACCTCCCCTGGTTCGGCGGCGCGGTGCTGGCCGGTCTCGCGCTCATCTTCCTCGCGCTCGGCCGCGAGCGCACCCGCACCGGCTGGGACATGGGCAAGGGCCTCGTCGCCCCGATCGTCGTGATCGGCGTCGTGCTCGGCTCGATCTACGGCGGCATCACCGGCATCACCGAAGCCGCCGGCATGGGCGTGATCGCCGTCTTCGTGATCTCCGTGCTGCGCGGCGAGGCGAGCGTCGATCTCGTCTGGGACAGCCTGCTGCGCACGCTCAAATCGACCGGCACCATCATCTGGGTCACCATCGGCGCGACCGCGCTGGCGGGCGCCTACACGATCGCCGGCGGCCCCACCTACGTGGCCAACCTCATCATCGGGGCGGACCTGCCGACGCTCGGCATCCTCATGGTGATGATGCTGATCTTCCTCTTCATGGGCGCTTTCATGGACTGGGTCGGCATCGTGCTTCTGGTCATGCCGGTGTTCCTTCCCATCGTCCTGAAGCTCCCGGTCGAGGAGATCGGCCTCTTCGGCCCGATGGTCGACGCCACGACCTTCGTGCCGATCTGGTTCGGGATCCTGTTCTGCGTGAACATGCAGGTGAGCTTCCTTTCGCCCCCCTTCGGTCCGGCCGCGTTCTACCTCAAATCCGTGGCGCCTCCGCACATCACCCTGCCCGACATCTTCCGCGGCTTCCTGCCCTTCATCGGAATCCAGCTTTTCGTGCTGATGCTCGTGCTGTTCTTCCCCGAGATCACCATGTTTTTCCGCAACTGACCCGAGGGCACGAAGGAGGGCCGGTATGGAGGTTCTCAACCGGGACCAGATCGATTTCTACGCCGACAACGGCTATCTGACGCTCGAGCGCCGGGTCCCCAAGGACGTCATCGAGGACATCCGCGCCGAGATCGCGCGCTTCTCCGACGAGGCGCGCGGCATGACGGAATTGAACGACCGGCTCGACCTCGAAAGCTCGCACTCTCCCGACGATCCGCGCGTCCGCCGGATCAAGCTGCCCCACACGATCAGCGACGTGGTCGCCCGCCTCGTGCGCTCCGATGCGGTGCTCGCGCCCGTACGCGACCTGATCGGCCCGGACGTCCGACTCCACACCACCAAGCTCAACATGAAATCCGCCGGCTACGGCGCCGCCATCGGCTGGCATCAGGATTTCGCGTTCTACCCCCACACGAACGACGACGTGCTCGCCGTCGGCGTGATGATCGACGACATGGCCGAGGAGAACGGACCGCTCATGGTCTTTCCCGGCTCACACAGGGGGCCGATCCACGACCACCATTCCGACGGGGTCTTCGCCGGCGCGATGGATCTCGCCGCCAACGGCTACGATCCGAAGGACGCGGCGATGCTGACCGGACCCGCAGGGACCATCTCGATCCATCACGGCCGGATCGTCCACGGCTCCGCAGCAAACACCTCGACCCGCGACCGTCGCGTGCTCTTCATCGAGGCGATGGCCGCCGACGCCTTCCCGATCACGGGCGGCATGACAAGATTCGACAGCATCGCGGAATACGACACCCGCATGCTCTGCGGCAGCCCGACGCTCACGCCGCGTCTGGCGGACATCCCCGTCCGCATCCCCCAGCCCCAGCCCGAGAAGAACCGTTCGATCTACGAGATCCAGGCGGGCGTTCCCGACCGGGGATTCGAGCGGGCCGCGACGTGAGGCGACTGAATGCGGGCCTGATCGGCTCGCACATCCAGGCCACGCGGCTTCCCCGCGCGCTCGCGCTGATGTGCGACGACGCCGGCATCCCATTCGATTTCGAGCTGATCGACACGGCCGACCGCGCGGAGTTCGAATTCGACGCGACACTGCGCGACCTGATCGCGCGCGGCTGGACGGGCGTCACCGTCACGCACCCCTACAAGACCGACGCGGCCGCCTTCGCCGGCGAGGCGATGCCGCCCGCTATCCGCGCGCTCGGCGCGTCGAACACGCTCGTTTTCGGGCCGCCCCTCACCGCGCACAACACCGACTACACCGGCTTTCTGGGAGCCTGGCGCGCGCATATGGGCGACGCGCCCCCCGGCGCGGTCGCCATGGCCGGCGCCGGCGGGGTCGCCCGCGCGCTCGGCTTCGCGCTCCGCGATCTCGGGGCCGCGGACATCGCGATCTGGGACATCCTGCCCGAGCGGGCCGAGACCCTCGCCGAAGCCATCGGACCGCCCGCGCGGGCGATCCGCGCCGGCATGGCGGCGGGCGCCTGCCGCGCGGCGGCCGGGCTCGTGAACGCCACCGCGCTGGGAATGGCCCACGCCCCGGGCATGGCCTTCCCGACCGGAGCCATCGGCGGACAGACTTGGGCCTTCGACGCGGTCTACACCCCGACGAACACGGAATTCCTGGCCGCCGCCCGCGACGCCGGCCTCGCGACGATCAGCGGGTTCGACCTCTTCCGGCACATGGCAATCGGCTCGTTCACCGCCTATACCGGCATCGTCCCGGACACCGAAGCCGTCCTAACACGTCTCAAGGCGCTCGCGCCGGACACCTGAAAAAGACCAACTGGAGAAAACCATGACGAAACCCGCAATCGGATTCATCGGCCTCGGCCTGATGGGAAGCGCGATGGTCGAGCGGCTTCAGAGCCTCGGCTATTCCGTCACGATCACGCCCAACCGGTCCCGCCCGAACATCGACGCGGCGGTCGAGCGCGGCGCCACCGAGGTCGCCACCGCCCGCGAGGTCGCCGCCGCCTCCGACATCGTCATGCTCTGCATGGACACCTCCGCCTCCGTCGAGGCCCGCATGCGCGGCGAGGACGGCGTGATCGCGGGCCTGCGCGAGGGCGCCAGCGTCATCGACTTCGGAACCTCGCTCCCCGACAGCACCCGCGCGCTGGCCAAAGAAGTCGAGGCCGCCGGCGGCGCCTACTTCGACGCGCCGCTCGGCCGCACGCCCGCCCAGGGCCGCGAAGGCAAGCTCAACATCATGGGCGCCGGCGACGAGGCGGGTTTCGAGGCGCTGCGCCCTGTCCTGAACGACCTCGGCGAGAACGTCTTCCATCTCGGCCCGATCGGCTCGGGCCACACCATCAAGCTCATCAACAACTTCTTCGCCATGACCACCGCCACCGCGATGTCCGAGGCCTTCGCGATGGCCGACAAGGCCGGCGTCCCGCGAGACAAGCTCTACGGCGTCCTCTCGGCCGGTCCGCTCAAGTCGGGCATGATGGATTTCGTCAAGACATACGCCGTCGACGGCGACCCCACCGCGCTCGCCTTCACCATCCGCAACGCCCGCAAGGACGTCGGCTATTATTCGTTGATGGCAGACCAGGCCGGCGTGGTCAGCATCATCTCGCCCGCAGCCAAGCAGGCGCTCGGCCTCGCCGTCGCCGACGGACGCGGCGACAAGCTGGTCCCCGAGATGGTCGACTTCATGTCCGACCTCTTCGGCGCGAAGAAGGCCTGACGAGCATGCGGATGGCCACGCTCAACGGCATCGGCGTCCACTTCGACGAGAGCGGCGATCCGCACGGGTCGCCGCTCGTCTTCGCCAATTCCCTCGGCACCGACCTGCGCGTCTGGGACGCGCTCCTGCCGCATCTGCCGCCGGGCTCGCGGGTCATCCGCTACGACATGCGCGGCCACGGCCTGACCGACGCGCCCGAAGGCGATTACTGGATGGGCGACCTCGTGGCCGACGCCGCCGCGCTGCTCGACCATCTCGGCGTCCGAGGCGCCACCTTCGTCGGCCTCTCCATCGGCGGCGTGGTGGCCCAAGGTCTCGCCGCAGAGCGTCCCGACCTCGTCCGCGCGCTGGTCCTCTCCAACACCGCCGCCAAGATCGGCACGCCCGACATCTGGGCCGAACGCGTCGCCGCCGTCCGCGCCGGCGGCGTCGAGGCGCTGGCCGACGCGACCCTCGCCCGCTGGTTCTCGAAACGCTTCCACGCCGAGCGCGCCGACGAGCTGCGAGGCTGGCGCAACATGCTCACCCGCACGCCCGTCGCGGGCTATGTCGGCTGCTCCGCCGCGCTCGCCGAGACCGACCTGCGCGACAGCACCGCGCGCCTGACCCTGCCGACGCTCGTCGTCGCGGGCTCGGAGGACGGCTCCACGCCGCCGGACCTCGTTCGCGAGACCGCCGAAAGCATCGCCGGCGCCCGCTTCGAGATCATCCGAGGCGCGGGCCACATCCCCTGCGTCGAGGCGCCGGAAATCCTCGGCGCGCTCCTGACCGGATTTCCTGTCGGACCTCGGCCCCGCCTGATCACGGGCGCGGATAGATCTGTCGCCCAATCCTCCGCCATGTCCACCAGCAGCCACCCGGCCTCCGGCGCGAGGTCCAGCGCCTCGTCCAGCGTGCCCACCGGCCCCTCGCGGTCGTAAGCCCATTCCCGCTCCGCGTCCGTGTGATGCACGATCAGTCCGAAACGCGGGCCGTCGCCCGCCGTCGCCCATTGCAGCATCGCCATGTCGCCGTCCGAGTTCCCGCCGACGAAGATCGGCCTGCGCCCGATGTCGCGCATGATGCCGACCGGCTTGCCGCCCTTGTCGTCGAGGAAGGCCAGACCGCCGGTCTTGACCACCTCCGGCGCGCCGTCCACCATCTCGAAGGTCAGTTCGCCCATCGACCCGATCACCTGCTCGGGCGGAATGCCGTACGCCTTCTCCGCGAAGGCCCGCATGAAATCGATCCCGCCACCGGACACGATGTAGGTCCGGAAATCCTCGTCCCGCAGATAGCTCAACAGCTCCAGCATCGGCTGATACACCATCCCGTCATAGGCCATCCCGGTCTCCGGATGCCGCGCGGTCTCCAGCCACGCCCGCACCTCGTCCTGGAACGCCTCCACGCTCATTCCCGAATGGGTGGCGCCGATCACCTCCAGAAGCGCCTCCTCGCCACCGCCGAGCACCTGCCCGATGTCGCCGTCGGCGGCGGCCTGAAGCACTCCGGTCGTCGCCCAGCCGGGGTCGGCCTCGGCCAGAGCCCTGGCCCTGTCCATCGCGAACAGGAACTGGAAATAGACCGGCCGCTCCGCCCAGAGCGTCCCGTCATTGTCGAAAACCGCGATGCGGGCGTCCGGCGTCACGTAGCTCTCGGAGTCGGGATCGGTCACGCCGTCGACGAACTCGATGATCGCGCTCCGCGCTTCGGTGTCGTTCCACGACGGAAGAGGATCGGCCAGCGCAGGCGCGGCCATCGCGACGCAAAGCGCGGCTGCCCCTGATGCGAAAACGGGTCGGTTCATGGATTTCCCTCGCTTTGCGCGGCGGAGCCGTCCGGCGCGCGGAGTAACCAAAGAAAAGAGGCGCCCCCTTTCCGGGACGCCTCTCCGGCATCGGGCCTCAGTTCGAGTTCATCGCCCCCTCGCCGATCATGTCGGCCGCGTCGCCGATGGTGAAGCTTCCCGGCTTCTGTCGCGGCGGGTATTCCTGGAACGTCGCCAGGAATTTCCCGATGTACTCCGCGGCCGGAAGCAGCACGTAGGCGCGGTCGAGATACCAGTCGTAATAGGTGTTCGACGTGATGTTCGCCCGCTCGTAGGGATCGCGCCGCAGGTTGAACAGCAGCGGGATGCGCAGCGGCGTCCACGGCTCGGCCCAGGCCCGCAACGTCTGCGGGTAGCGATGCTCGAGGAAGATCGCCTTCCAGTCGTTGTAGCGCAGCGCCGTCAGGTCGCCGTCATCCGAGAAGTAGAAGATCTCGTGACGGGGAGCCTCCTCCGTCTCGCCCAGCAGGAAGGGAAGCGAATTGTAGCCGTCGAGATGGACCTTGTAGTCCCGCCCGCCGCCGACCTCGGCCACCGAGACGCCGGTCAGAAGATCCTCCTTGATCGTGTCGTTGCCGGCGGCCGCGAGAAAGGTCGGCAGCCAGTCCATGTGATGCATGATCTGGTTCGAGACGGCGCCCTCCGCGATGTGACCGGGCCAGCGCACCATCGCCGGCACGCGCCAGCCGCCTTCCCAGTTGGTGTTCTTCTCGCCCCGGAACGGCGTCATCGCAGCGTCCGGCCACGTGTTCATGTGCGGTCCGTTGTCGGTGGAATAGAACACGATGGTCTCGTCGGCTATTCCGAGCTCGTCCAGAACGGCGAGGAACTCGCCGATATGCAGGTCGTGCTCGATCATGCCGGCCGTGTACTCGTCGACGTGCTTGCCGACGATCTCGTCCGCGGTCTCCCGCATCTCCTCCTTCACATGCGTGCGAAAATGCATCCGCGTCCCGCTCCACCACACGAACCAGGGCACGCCGGCCTCTTCCTGGCGCCGGATGAAGTCGATCGCCGCGGCGACGGTCTCGTCGTCGACAGTCTCCATGCGCTCCTTGGTCAACGGGCCGGTGTCTTCGATGGTCTGGGTGCCGTCGGGATTGGCGAACGAGTGAAGCACGCCGCGCGGTCCGAATTTCTCGCGGAATTCCGGGCTCTGCGGATAGTCCTCGTTCTCGGGCTCCTCCTCCGCGTTCAGGTGATAGAGGTTGCCGAAGAACTCGTCGAAACCGTTGTTGGTCGGCAGCATCTCGTCCCGGTCGCCGAGATGGTTCTTGCCGAACTGGCCGGTGGCGTAGCCCTCGGCCTTCAGAAGCCCCGCGATCGTCGGGTCCTCGATCTGCATCCCCTCCGTCGCGCCCGGCATCCCGACCTTGGACAGGCCCGTGCGGAACACGCTCTGCCCGGTGATGAAGGACGACCGGCCGGCGGTGCAGGACTGCTCGCCGTAATAGTCGGTGAAGATCATCCCTTCCTCGGCGATCCGGTCGATGTTGGGCGTCCGGTATCCCATAAGGCCCATCGTATAGGCCGAGATGTTCGACTGGCCGACATCATCACCCCAGATGACGAGGATGTTCGGCTTTTCCGCATCCTGGGCCGAGGCGATCACCGCGCTCGCGGCGACGAACGCCGCTGCGAGGGCAAGGCGCCGGAACGGCGCTGAATATCTCATGTGTCGTGTCCCTTTTCTGATCGAAGCCCGTCAATCCTACCGCCCGCCGGTCCCCGCCCTGTCCACTCGACCGGAACGGTCCCGGAAAGGCGGGCTCTTCTTGCCACGGCGACGAGATGAGCCTAGCCTGGCGTCACCGCCACGACTGCCTCATATGAGCCCATCATGACCAGAAAACGGGTCGACATCTCTCCGCTCGACCGCATCGGCTGGCTGGTGGGCCAGCCCCCCGCTCTGAGGGATTTCGTGGCCACGACCGGACTCTGGCGGGATTACCGCGCCGGCCAGGTCGTCTACATGGCCCACGATCCGGCGGACGGGCTCTACGAACTCGCCAAAGGCGCGCTCGACATCTCCAGTCCCGACGCCGGCGACGAGCAGGTGGCCCTGTCACGCGCCGAGCCGGGGTTCTGGATCGGCGACGCGGCGCTCCTGTCGCATACGCCGCGGCTCGTCACCGTCACCGCGATGACCGACGCCCGTCTCCTTTTCGTGCCCGGTCCGGCGGTGCTGCGCCTTCTGCAGGACCATCCCGAACTGTGGCCCTGCTTCTACATGCTGAGCAACATCAACCTCGCCACGGCCCTCGAACTCCTGGCCGAGGCGCTGTCGTGTCCGCCCCGGGTGCGGATCGCCCGGAACATCCTGCGCCTCACCGATCATCAGGACGAGAGGGTCATGGCGAGCCAGTCCGACATCGCGCGCCTCGCGGGCGTCACCCGCGCGACCATGCAGCGCGGTCTGAGCGATCTGATCCGCGACGGCGCGATCGAGACCGGCTACCGCTCGATCGGCATCCGCGACCGCGACGTTCTCGCCAAGGCCGCCCGCCTTCGCCGCTGACCGCCGGACACCGGTTCGCCATTCGCCCCGCGGACCGGATCGCGCCCGGACCACCCGACGTCCGGTCTCGATCGGCGACCGCGCGACACGCCACCCGACACGCCTCAGGAGCGCCGGCGCGCCATCAAACCGAGGCCTCCCAAACCGGCGATCATCAGCGGCAGGCCCGCCGGCAAAGGCACCGGCGCGGGGTCGTAGGCGTATTCGAGCGTCACGCTGCCCGAGGCGAGCCATCGCGTCGTCGGACCGCTCACGAGCGTGCCGGACGCGGTGAAGGCCCACGTGGTCAGCATCAGATCCAGGCCGCCGGGCGCCTCGAAGCCCGTGAGGATCTCCGCGCTGTCCGTGTCTTCAAACGTGAAACCGCGCTCTGACGGATAGGTCACCGTGCAGAAATCCTTTGGATAGCAGGACACCCATAATCCATCCAGGAGCGGAGACGACAGCTTGATCGGCCCGGGGCCGCGGACGGTCAGGAACCCGTCCGCGGCAGCCACGAACAGATCCGGCCATTCGCCACCGATCGTGCCCGTGATCTCGCCGCTGTCGAGGTTCGCCATACCTTCGAGAACCGCCTCCACGCCCGTCAGCGTTCCAAGGCTCGGATCGAAACCCGAATACGGCAGAAAGATCGAGTATTCGTCGGTGAAGGTCAGCGTCTCGCTCACCACCTCCGCGGACGCGCCCGTTCCGAAGAAGCCGCAGATCAAAGCCGCCAGTCCGATGCCCCGTCTCATGTGCCATTCCTCTTCTTGCGCCGATCACCTTTTCCGGAACGGCTTCGCGTATCCACGCACCGACCCGGCATCTGCTGGCAGGTCGCGCCTACCCGGTCGGGCATCCTCCGATATTCATATCATGATTTATCAT
>CAWCUP010000032.1:0-47917 GCA_963798765.1 uncultured Alphaproteobacteria bacterium
CACCATTTCCCCCTCTGTGACGCCCCCGCCCGGTCAGGCCAGCATCTTCGTGTCGCCGCAGACCGAGATCGCCTGACCGGTGATCGTCTTTCCCCGCGCGCTCGCCAGAAACACGATCTGGTCGGCGATCTGGCGCGGCGTCACGTAGTCCCGGATCGAGGTGTAGGCGAAGGCCTCCGCCTCGACCTCCGCGAAACTCACGCCGCGCCGCTCGGCCTTGGCCTCCATCACTCGCCGCTGCCGGTCGCCGGCGACCAGCCCGGGCAGGATCGCGTTGACCCGGATGCGATCGGGCCCAAGCTCGACCGCGAGCGATTTGGCGAGCCCGATCACGCCCCATTTGGCGGCCGCGTAGGGCGTGCGGAGCGCGAAGCCGAGCTTTCCCGCCGCCGAGGACAGGCACGCGACCGACGGATTGGCGCTGCGCCGCAGGTGCGGGACGGCCGCCCGCGCCGCGTTGAACTGGCCCGTCAGGTTCACCGCCAGGCACCGCTCCCAGTCCGAGTCGCTGACGTCCTCGACCGGCGCGGTCGGCCCCGCGATCCCGGCGTTGTTGACCAGCGTGTCGATCCCGCCCATCGCCTCCGCCGCGCGGTCGACGAAGGCGCGCACGGCGCCCGGCGTCCGACACGTCGCAGACCTCCGCGATCACCTCCGGCGCCGCGCGCGCGCAGAGCCGCCACCGCGTCCGCGTCGACGTCGCAGGCCGCGACCCGCGCGCCCTCCTCCAGAAACGCCGCGACGATCG
Organism: uncultured Alphaproteobacteria bacterium; assembly: GCA_963798765.1. Classification (GTDB taxonomy): domain Bacteria; phylum Pseudomonadota; class Alphaproteobacteria; order Rhodobacterales; family Rhodobacteraceae; genus Amaricoccus. The sequence continues at coordinate 749 of CAWCUP010000032.1, forward strand.
CGCGGCCGATCCCGGCGGCGCCGGCGGTGACGATGACGCGGTGTCCCGCGAGTCCAAGATCCATGCGACGCTCCTCCGCGCGAACGTGACGGGTCGACAACCGCCCGCGTTCGGGAGAACACGGATGCGAAGCGAAATCAAACGCCGCGACCGGACGCGGCGAGGGGAGGGACGCCGTGAGCGGCAAAGTCATCATCACCTGCGCGGTCACGGGCGCGATCCACACGCCTTCGATGTCGCCGCATCTGCCGATCACGGCCGACGAGATCGCCGAGGCCGCCATCGGCGCGGCGGAGGCCGGCGCCGCCATCGTGCATCTCCACGCCCGCGATCCGCGGACCGGCCGCCCCGACCAGTCGGCGGAGGCCTTCGCGCCGTTTCTCAAGGTCATCCGCCAGCGCAGCGACGTGGTCGTGAACATCACCACCGGCGGCGCTCCGACCATGGGCATCGAGGAGCGCCTCGCCCCCGCCGCCACCTTCGCCCCCGAGATCGCCTCGCTCAACATGGGCTCGATGAATTTCGGCCTCTATCCGATGCTCGACCGCTTCAAGACGTTTCAACACGACTGGGAGGAACCCTATCTCGCCGGCTCGCGCGACCGGGTGTTCAAGAACACCTTCCAGGACATCGAACACATCCTGACCACCTGCGCCGGCAACGGCACGCGCTTCGAGATCGAATGCTACGACATCGGGCATCTCTACACGCTGGCGCATTTCGTCGACCGGGGCGTGGTCGAGCCGCCGTTCTTCGTCCAGTCGGTCTTCGGCATCCTGGGCGGCATCGGCGCCCATGCCGAGGACGTGGCCCACATGCGCCGCACCGCCGACCGGCTGTTCGGCGACGCCTACCGCTGGTCGGTGCTCGGGGCGGGACGCAACCAGATGCGGATCGCGGCCATCGCGGCGGCGATGGGCGGCAACGTGCGCGTGGGGCTCGAGGACAGCCTCTGGGCCGGGCCGAAACGCCTCGCCGTCTCGAACGCGGAACAGGTGAGCCAGGTCCGCGCCCTGATCGAAGGCATGGGGCTGGCCGTCGCCACGCCCGCCGACGCCCGCCAGATCCTTGAACTGAAGGGCGGCGACCGCGTGGCGTTCTGACGCCCGGCTCCGGTTGACATCCGCGGCGAACGGGGCTGTATTCCGGGGCCTTCCTCCAACTCCGATCGCGGATCGCCCGAGGCGCCCATGCCGAGACCCCTGACGCTCCATCTCGCCGCCCCGCGCGGCTTCTGCGCCGGCGTCGACCGCGCCATCAAGATCGTCGAGATGGCCCTGGAGAAGTGGGGCGCCCCCGTCTACGTGCGGCACGAGATCGTGCACAACCGGTTCGTGGTGGACGGGCTGCGGGCGCGGGGCGCGGTTTTCGTCGAGGAGCTTTCCGACTGCCCGCCCGACCGCCCGGTGGTGTTCTCCGCGCATGGCGTCCCGAAAACCGTCCCCGCCGAGGCCGAGGCGCGGCGGATGCTCTTCGTCGACGCGACCTGCCCGCTGGTCTCCAAAGTCCATATCGAGGCGGCGCGGCACCACGAGAACGGGCTCCAGATGGTGATGATCGGCCATGAGGGCCATCCGGAGACGATCGGCACCATGGGCCAGCTTCCCGACGGCGAGGTGATCCTGGTGGAGACGCCGGACGACGTGGCCGGCATCGCGCCCCGCGATCCCGAGAAGCTCGCCTTCATCACCCAGACCACTCTCAGCGTCGATGACACCGCCGACGTCGTGGCGGCGCTCAAGGCGCGCTTCCCCATGATCATAGGGCCCCACAAGGAGGACATCTGCTACGCCACGACCAACCGCCAGGAGGCGGTCAAGGCGATGGCGCCCGGCATCGACGCGCTGCTGGTGATCGGCGCGCCCAACTCGTCGAACTCGCAGCGGCTCGTCGAGGTCGGCCGCAAGGCCGGCTGCGGATACGCCCAGCTGATCCAGCGCGCGGCCGACATCGACTGGCGCGCGCTCGACGGCGCGGCCTCCGTCGGCATCACGGCGGGCGCCTCCGCGCCGGAAGTGCTGGTGGACGAGGTGATCGCGGCCTTCCGCGACCGCTACGACGTGACCGAACGCCTGGTCGAGACCGCGCGCGAGGACGTGGAATTCAAGGTGCCGCGCGTGCTGCGCGAGGCCGTCGCGTGACGCGCGTCCCGTTCGCGGTCCTGTTTCTCGGCTGGGTCGGCATGGTGCCGTTCGTCTACGGCGTGGCGATGATCTTCTCCGAGCCGGGAACCTGGCCGACCTTCGGGTTCTTCGAGTCCACGTCCGAAGGCGGCGCCCACATCCTCGAGCGTTTCGGCGCCGCGATCCTCGGCTTCATGGGCGGCTGCCTCTGGGGCTTCGCCTCCGGCCGCGACCGCGCCCCCTCGCTCGCGATCCTGACCGCCACGATCGTCCCGGCCTTCATCGCCTTCATCGCCATCCGGCCCGACCCGGCGCTGAGCTGCCTCTGGCTCGCCTTCGGATACGTGATCCTCCAGGGCATCGACGTCGTTTTCCAGCGCGCGGGCGTCACGCCCGATTACTGGCTGACCCTGCGCCTGCCCCTGACCGCCGGCGTGATGACCTGTCTGCTGATCGGCGCGCTGCATGGCTGACCGCTGCCGCCTCGGCGGATGCGGGGCCCGCGCGTGAGCGAGATCTTCGCCTATACCGACGGCGCCTGTTCGGGCAATCCCGGCCCCGGCGGCTGGGGCGTGGTGATGATCGCGCGCGACGGCGACGCGGTGGTCAAGACCCGCGAGCTCTCGGGGGGCGAGCCGCTGACGACCAACAACCGCATGGAGATGATGGCCGCCATCGCCGCGCTCGAGGCGCTGGGGCGGCGCGCCGCGCTCACCCTCGTCACCGACAGCGTCTATCTTCGCGACGGCGTCATGAAGTGGATCCACGGCTGGAAACGCAACGGCTGGAGGACGGCCGCGAAGAAGCCCGTCAAGAACGAGGACCTCTGGCGCCGGCTCGACGCGCTCGCCGCCGAGCACGACATCCGCTGGGAATGGGTCAAGGGCCATGCCGGCCATCCGGAGAACGAACGCGCGGACGAGCTGGCCCGGGAGGGCATGGCGCCGTTCAAGGCGGCGAAAAGCGTCCGCGCGGCGGCGCGATGACCCCGGCCCAGGCGTTCGACTTCGCGTCCGTCTTCGTCTTCGCGCTCACCGGCGCGCTGGTCGCGAGCCGGGCGCAGCTCGACATCATCGGCTTCCTCTTCGTCGCGAGCCTCACCGCCGTCGGCGGCGGCACCGTGCGCGACGTGATCCTCGGCCGCGACCAGGTCTTCTGGGTCGCCGAGCCCGCCTATGTCGGCGTCGCCTGCGTCGCGGCGATCCTCGTCTTCTTCACCGCCCATCTGCTCGAATCGCGCTGGCGGGCGATCCTCTGGCTCGACGCGGTGGCGCTCTCGGTCGCCGTGACCGCCGGTTTCGCCGTCGCGCGGAGCCTCGACGCGTCCTGGCCCGTGCTCCTGATGATGGGCGTGACGACCGGCTGTCTCGGCGGCCTGATGCGCGACGTCGTCTGCAACGAGGTGCCGCTCGTGCTGCGCCAGGGCGAGCTCTACGTCACCGCCGCGCTCGCCGGAGCCGCGGCGGGCGTCGCGACGTTCAAGCTGACCGGCGCGCCGCCCGTCGCCTACGCCGCCTGCATCGCCACGACCTTCGCGCTCCGCGCCGGAAGCATGGCCTTCGGCTGGCGTCTGCCGGTCTATAAGAGCCGCCCGCCAAAAATCTGAAAAGGGAGAGAAGCATGACCAAAGTCGCATTCGTGGGCCTCGGCCGCATGGGAAAACCGATGGCGCTCAACATGGCGCGCAAGGGCTTCGATCTGGCGGTCTATGACGTGAACCCCGCCGCGATGGCCGACTTCACCGAATTCAACCATTGCCGCCAGGCCGCCGACGCGAACGACGCCGCCCGCGACGCGGAGATCGCCATCACCGTCCTGCCCGGACCGCCGCAGCTCGAATGCGTCGTGATCGCCGAGGGCGGCATGATCGACGCGCTGCCCGACGGCGCGCTGCTGATGGACCTCTCCACCGTCCTGCCCGAGACCACGGACCGGATGGCGGCCCGCGCCAAGGCCACGGGCCGCCGCTTCGTCGACGCGCCCATCGGCCGCCTCGCCTCGCATGCCGACAGGGGCGAGAGCCTCTTCATGGTCGGCGCCGAGGCCGACGATTTCGAGGCCGTGCGCCCGGCGCTCGAGGCGATGGGCACCACGATCCTCCATTGCGGCGGTCCCGGCGCCGGCACCCGCACCAAACTCGTCAACAACTACCTCGCCGTCACCTCCTGCCAGATGAACGCCGAATGCATGGCGCTCATCCAGGCCTTCGGGCTCGATCTGGAGAAGTCGCTGGAAGTCATCCACGGCACAAGCGCCACCAACGGCCAGCTTCGCCTGAACTACGAGAACAAGGTGCTCAAGGGCGACACGGAGCCGGGCTTCGCCATCGATCTCGCCTTCAAGGATCTCAGCCTGATCCTCGAAAGCGCCGGCAAGGCGAAGGTGCCGATGCCCATCGCCGCCGCCGCCCGCGAAGGCGCGAGCCTCGCCCGCGCCGCCGGCTGGGGCGGGCGCGACTTCTCCGCCGCGGCGGATTTCTGGTGCGAGATGGCCGGCGTGGAAAAGGCGCGGCTGAAAGGTCATTGAACGGAAGGTCGCCTTCGGGCGTTTCCGCGTCATATCCGGCATATCCGGTCCGACACGGGCCGCAATGACAGCAGGAGACCCCGACCTTGCCCCTCCGTCTCAACATCATCACGGCCAGCACCCGTCCCGGCCGCGTCGGTCCGGCCGTCGCGCGCTGGGTCCTCGACCATGCCAGAAACGAAGGCTCGTTCGACGTCCACCCGGTCGATCTGGCCGATTTCGACCTGCCGGTCTACGACGAGCCGAAACACCCCCGCCAGCAGGACTACGCCCATGAGCACACCCGCCGCTGGGCCGAGAGCGTGGCGTCCGCCGACGCCTACGTGTTCGTGGCCCCGGAATACAATTTCGGACCGACGCCGGCTCTGCTGAACGCGCTGAACTACGTCTGGAGGGAATGGAACTACAAACCGGCGGCCTTCGTCAGCTACGGCGGCATCTCCGGCGGCCTGCGCGGAGTCGAGGCGACCAAACCCACGCTCGCCGTTCTCCGGATCATGGCGATCCCCGAAGGCGTTCCGCTGCCGCTCGTGTCGCAGCAGATCGAGGACGGCGTCTTCAATCCCAAAGAGATCAACGCGAAGGGCGCCGACGCGATGCTGTCGGAGCTGCTGAAATGGGCCGAGGCGCTCAGACCGATGCGCGGCTGAGGCTTCCGTCCAGTTCGGCCCGGACCGCGGCGAACACGTCCCCGAACATCTCCGGCGTCAACCGCCGCGTGTTCGTGTTGTAGCGCGAGCAGTGATAGCTGTCGAAAACCCCGAACCCGCCCACCTCGTGCCGGGCGCCGTGCGCGAACGGATGATCCGCCAGCCGCGCGCCGAACGTCCGGAGCAGCGTCTCATGCGCGATCCGTCCCAGACACACGATCGCGGTCAGCCGGGGCAGGGCATCCAATCGCGCGATGAGGTAGGGCCGGCAGGCCGTGATCTCGGCGGGAGTCGGTTTGTTCTGCGGCGGCACGCAACGCACCGCGTTCGTCACCATGCAGTCGCGAAGCTCCAGCCCGTCGGCGGGATCGGCCGCGAACCTCCCGTTCGCGAACCCGAATTCCGTCAGCGTCGCGTATAGAAGATCGCCGGCGTAATCCCCGGTGAACGGACGCCCTGTCCGGTTGGCTCCCGCCACGCCGGGCGCCAGCCCGAGAACCAGCAGCCGGGCGTCCGGATCGCCGAAGGACGGCACCGCGCCGTTGTACCAGTCGGGATGCTTTTCGCGCGTCGCGGCGCGATACGCGACCAGGCGTGGACAGATCGCGCAGCCGGGCGGCGCGTCCGGCGGGGTCACTATTCCTCCGAGTCCGCGTCCACCGCGACTCGGGACTGCTGCGCGCTCTCGCTGCGCGGCGGGCGTCCGATGACCTCGCGCAGCTCCTCCAGCTCGATGAAGTTGTCGCATTGCCGGCGCAGATCGTCGGCGATCATCGGCGGGCTCGAGCGGATCGTCGAGACCACCGAGACCCGGACGCCCTGCCTCTGCAGCGACTCGACCAGCGGCCGGAAATCGCCGTCGCCGGAGAAGAGCACGATGTGATCGACATGCGGCGCGATCTCCATCGCGTTCACCGCCAGATCGATGTCCATGTTGCCCTTGATCTTGCGCCGGCCCATGGAATCCGTGAACTCCTTGGCCGGTTTCGTCACCATGGCGTAGCCGTTGTAGTGCAGCCAGTCGACGAGCGGCCTGATCGGCGAATACTCGTCGTTTTCCAGCAGCGCCGTGTAATAGAACGCCCGGAGCAGCTTGCCACGACGCATGAACTCGGTGCGGAGCAGCTTGTAATCGATGTCGAAGCCGAGCGCGCGGGCGGCCGCGTAAAGATTGGCGCCGTCGATGAACAGCGCGAGGCGCTCGTCGCGGTAAAACATCCCCGTAATCCTCCTGAAAAATCTGTCTTAAAGTCGGCGGGACGTGCTGTCCCGTTCATTCAGGAACCGGTTATATGCCCGGCGGAAACAAGGCGAAAGCGTCAAACGCCTGAAAATACCACGTTCGGGGAAAGCCGCTCATCAAATGTACCTCATCGCCCTCGGAGCCAATCTCCCGTCGCCCGCCGGGACGCCGCGCGAGACGCTGGAGGCGGCGCTCGGAATGCTGCCCGCCCGCGGGATCGCCGTGGAGGCGCGGAGCCGCTGGTTCCGGACCCCCGCGTTCCCGCCCGGGTCGGGCCCCCCCTTCGTCAACGGCGCGGCGCGCGCGCGGTCAGATCTCGGACCGCGCGGCGTCCTCGCGGCCCTGCACGATGTCGAAAGCGCGCTCGGCCGCAGCCGCGACCGGCGTTGGGAGCCCCGCGCCTGCGATCTCGACCTGATCGCCGCCGGCGATTCCGTCTTTCCGGACGCGGCGACCGCGCGGCGCTGGATCGGCCTCGCGCCCGGGGATCGCGCGGCGGCGGCACCCGACGTTCTCGTCCTGCCGCATCCGCGGCTCCAGGAGCGCGGCTTCGTGCTGCTGCCGCTGGCGGAAGTCGCCCCCGACTGGCGGCATCCGCTGCTGGGGCGGACCGTCGCCGGGATGCTGGCGGACCTGCCGGCGGGCGCGCTCGCGGGCGTCGAGCCTTTGTGACCGCGCGCGGCGCGCCGGCCCTTGCGCCCGACGCGCCACGAGGTTAGAAGCCTTCTTTTCCTGAGCCCGATGACCGAGGGAGGCCCCGCATGGCCCGCGTAACCGTTGAAGACTGCGTCGACAAGGTGCCGAACCGTTTCGAGCTGGTGATGCTGGCGGCGCACCGCGCCCGGTCCCTCGCCTCGGGCGCGCCGCTGACCGTCGACCGCGACAACGACAAGAACCCGGTCGTGGCGCTCCGCGAGATCGCCGACGAGACCCTCACCGCCGAGCATCTGCGGAATTCCGCGATCGAGAGCTTCCAGCGCCAGATCGAGGTCGACGAGCCCGAAGAGGACGTCATGACCCTGCTCTCTGGCAACAGCGACACGCCCGCCCAGGACGACATGTCCGAGGAGCGTCTGCTGCGCGCGCTGATGGAAGCTCAAGGCGAGTCCTGAGCCCGTCCCTCGCCCTGGATTTCGACCCGGTCCTCGCGCGGCCGGGGCCTGACGGGATAATCCCCGTCGGGAACCTGACGGGCTTGGTCCGATCCTACAATCCGGGCTCCGATTCCGCCCTCATCGAGGCGGCCTACGCCTTCGGCCGCGACATGCACGAGGGCCAGATCCGCACCAGCGGCGAGCCCTATTTCAGCCATCCCGTCGCGGTCGCGCTGCTGCTCGCCGAACAGCGTCTCGACGACGCGACGATCATCACGGCGCTCCTGCACGACGTGATCGAGGACACCGGAGCGACCTATGTCGAGGTCGCGCGCCTCTTCGGCGACGAGGTGGCGAGCCTCGTCGACGGCGTGACCAAGCTCACCAACCTCGAGCTCTCCTCCGTCGAGGACGCCCAGGCCGAGAACTTCCGCAAGCTGCTGATGGCGATGTCGCGCGACCTCCGCGTGCTTCTCGTCAAGCTCGCGGACCGTCTGCACAACATGCGCACCATCAAGGCGCTGCCGCACGAGAAGCAGCTCCGCAAGGCGCGCGAGACGATGGACATCTTCGCGCCGCTCGCCGGCCGCATGGGCATGCAGTGGATGCGCGACGAGCTCGAGGACATAGGATTCCGCGTGCTCAATCCCGAGGCGCGCTCCTCGATCATCCGCCGCTTCGTGACGCTGCGCAACGAGACCGGCGACGTCATCCCCAAGATCACCGACGACATCCGCCTCGCTCTCGACCATGCCGGCGTCCGCGCCAGCGTCTTCGGCCGCGAGAAGAAGCCCTTCTCGGTCTGGCGCAAGATGGAGGAGCGCAAGGAGGGCTTCAGCCGTCTTTCGGACATATACGGATTCCGGATCGTCACCGGCTCGGTCGCCGACTGCTACACCGCGCTCGGCGCCGTCCACCAGCGCTGGACCGCCGTGCCGGGCCGCTTCAAGGACTACATCAGCCAGCCCAAGTCCAACGGCTACCGGTCGATCCACACCACGGTGTCGGGCCGCGACGGCAAACGCGTCGAGGTCCAGATCCGCACCCAGGAGATGCACGCGGTCGCCGAGACCGGCGTGGCGGCCCACTGGTCCTACAAGGACGGCCAGCGCTTCGAGAACCCGTTCGCGGTCGATCCCTTCCAATGGCTCCGCTCGCTGACCGAACGGTTCGAGGCGGCCGAGGATTTCGAGCGATTTCCTCGAACACGTCCGGCTCGAGATGTTCACCGACCAGGTGTTCTGCTTCACCCCAAAGGGCGAGGTGGTCAAACTGCCGCGCGGGGCCACGCCGATCGACTTCGCCTACGCCATCCACACCCGCATCGGCGACAGCTGCGTCGGGGCCAAGGTCGACGGGCAGCGCGTGCCGCTCTGGACCAAGCTGCGCAACGGCCAGTCCATCGTCATCATCCGCGCCGAGGGCCAGAAACCGCAGGCCTCGTGGGAGGACATGGTCGTGACCGGCCGCGCCAAGGCCGCGATCCGCCGCTCGATGCGCGGCGAGGAGCGCGCGACCCGCATCCGGCTCGGCCGCGAGATCGCCCGCGTGGCGCTCGAACGCGTCGGCAAGAAATCCAGCGACAAGGCGTTGGAGACCGCCGCCCGGCGCCTCGGTCACGACGAGGGCGACGACGTGCTCGCGCTGCTCGGCGCCGCCGAGATGACCGGCCGCGATCTCGTCGCGGCGCTCTATCCCGAGCTTCTGCGCGACGCCGACATGCCGCGCGCCGCCGATCCCGGCGCGCCGGTCGTGATCGGCCTCGGCTCCGGGCAGGAGGCGCATCCCGCGCCCTGCTGCGATCCGATTCCCGGCGAGCGCATCGTCGGCATCGCCGTGCGCGGCAAGGGCGTGACCGTCCACGCCATCGATTGCGGGGCGCTGGTCGAGTTCGAGGACGAGCCGGAGCGCTGGCTCGACCTGCGCTGGGCCGACGGCACCGCCGCGGCCGACCACAAGGCGCGCATCGAGATCACGCTGGCCAACGACGCGGGGGCGCTCGGCCGGATCTGCACCCTGATCGGCGAGCAGCGCGCGAACATCACCGACATCGCGTTTACCGAACGGAAACCCGATTTCTATCGTATGGTGATTGAAACCGAGGTCCGGGACATGGAACACCTCTCGAACGTCCTGACCGCCATCGACGCCGATTCGGACGTGGCCCAGGTGCGACGGTTCCGCCAGGGCGCCGCGCGGGTCGAAGGCGCCGGCGAGGCGTGAGGTTGAGGATGTCGCGCGGTCCCGCGCGCGGCGAGGCGATTCGGGTCGATTGTGTTCAGACGACGAGACAAACCGCCTCTTCTCGACCGCCTGCGCGAGGCCGTGGCGCCGCGCGGCGGCTGGCGCCGGGCGATCGAGTACATCGGCTACCGCATCCGCCGGCTTCCCGATACGCCGCACCGGATCTCGCTCGGGCTCGCTTGCGGCGTCTTCATCTCGTTCACGCCTCTCTTCGGTCTGCATGTCCTCTGCGCGATCGCGTTGGCCTGGCTTCTGCGCGCCAACGCGCTCGCGGGCGTGTTCGGCACGCTCGCGGGCAACCCGCTCACCTTCCCCTTCATCGCCTCGGTGTCGCTCAGCCTCGGGCGTCTGATCCTCGGGCACGGCCTGACCGGCCGCGATTTCGACCGGATCGCGGCCGCCTTCGGCGAGGCGCTCGCCGGTCTCTGGCAGTCGTTTCTGAGCTTTTTCGGCGTCGGCGCCCCGCAATGGCAGAAGCTGGCCCTTTTCACCCACGACATCTTCTGGCCCTATCTGGCCGGCGGCTTCCTGCCCGGGCTCATATCGGCGATCGCCGCCTATTACGTGACGCGGCCGCTGATCGCCGCCTACCAGTCGAGGCGGCGCGGCGCCCGCGCGCGGCGCAAGATCGCGCGGCCCGCGCCCCAAGGAGGAAAGACATGACCGCGACACCCCCCGGCCGGCTGCGCCTCGGCGTGAACATCGACCACGTCGCGACCGTGCGCAACGCGCGCGGAGGCGCGTATCCCGATCCGCTGCGCGCCGCGAGGCTCGCCGAGGCGGCGGGAGCGGACGGCATCACGGCGCATCTGCGCGAGGACCGACGCCACGTCACCGACGCCGACATCGAGGCCCTGACGGCCGGGCTCTCGGTTCCGCTCAACTTCGAGATGGCCGCGACGCCGGAGATGCAGGCCATCGCGCTCCGCCACCGCCCCCACGCCGTCTGCATCGTCCCCGAGAAGCGCGAGGAGCGCACCACCGAGGGCGGGCTCGAGGTCGCGCGCGAGGAGAACCACCTCGCCCATTTCATCGCCCCCCTGCGCGAGGCCGGCTGCCGCGTCTCGATCTTCATCGCCGCCGACCGCCGCCAGATCGAGGCCGCGCACCGCATCGGCGCGCCGGTCATCGAACTCCACACCGGCGCCTATTGCGACGCCGACGCGGAAGGCGACGCCGCCGCCCGCGACGCCGAACTCGCCCGCCTCGATCGACATGGCCGCCTTCGCCGCCGATCTCGGCCTCGAGGTCCATGCCGGCCACGGCCTCACCTTCGACAGCGTCAAGCCCGTCGCCGCGATCCCCCAGGTCATGGAGCTCAACATCGGCCATTTCCTGATCGGCGAGGCGATCTTCACCGGCCTCGACCCCGCCATCCGCCGGATGCGCGCGCTGATGGACGAGGCCCGAAATACGTGAGGCTGCCGTGCGTCTCCTATTCTCAATACTTATCCTGCCATTTCGCCTGCTCCGCCGCTTCGCGATCTACGCAGCCGTTTTCGCGCTGCTGGCTTCGCTGGCGCTCAATATCGCGACGCTGACGATTTCTGGAGTCTTCATGGCTGCCTCTGGAGCGATCTCAGCTTTTGGCGTCTCGACCGTGGCCGCACGTGAGGCGAGCGAGAAGATGGCGCATCGTCGTGCCACGCGCGCCGTGGTCAGAGAGACAAAGCGCAAGGTCACTCGCCGTGTTCAGCGAGGTGCCGCGCGAAACATCTCCTCCGTGGCCGGCGAGGCCATTCCGTTGGTCGGTGTGGCCGTGATTGCCGGCGCTCTCGCACTCGAGGTGCGGGACGCTTGCGATACGGCGCGCGACATGGCCGGACCCGTTGAAGCGGCGTTCCTGAGCTCGACGGCGACCCGGATGCTGCGCGGGCCGTTGCGGTCGACGCCTTTGATTGCACTGAGATGATCCGCGAGGAAGTGCCCGGCTACGAGGATCTTCCAAGCAAGGAGGATATCTGGAAAGCCGCGAGAGAGGCCCCGGGCAAGGCATACGAACGCGCCCGCACGAGCCGGAATCGGTATCGCTGAGGTAAACTGGTCCGGAACGCCAGGTGCGGCGGTCGACTGGTTGTTGGGTCTCGCGAGCGAATTGGCGGACTGGTTCGCGCCCGAACACGTGCCCGCTCCCGTGATCCTCGGCATCGGCTCCGATCTGGCCAACATCGAGCGCATCGAACGCACCGTCGCGCGCTTCGGCGCGCGGTTCCTCGACCGCGTCTACACCGACGCGGAAAAGGCCATGTCGGAGCGCCGAGCCGCCCGGATCGAAAGCTACGCCAAGCGCTGGGCGGCCAAGGAGGCCTGCTCCAAGGCGCTCGGCACCGGTCTGCGGATGGGCATCGCCTGGCGCGACATGGGCGTGGTGAACCTGCGCAGCGGCCAGCCGACGATGATCCTCACCGGCTGGGCCGCCGACCGTCTCGCGAAGATGACCCCGTCAGGCCACGAGGCCCGCGTCCACGTCACCCTCACCGACGACCATCCCTGGGCGCAGGCCTTCGTCGTGATCGAGGCGGTTCCGCTCCCGCGCGGGTGACCGCGCCCCGCTTGACAGGCCAGGGGCCAGGGGCGACAAGGCCCTCCAGCCCGCTCAGGGGCGCCAACGGACGGGCGGCATGACCACGAAATCCAAGGCCAAAGGCGGCTTCGTCGAACTCGTCAAGACCGTCGTCTACGCGCTGCTCCTGGCCGGCGTGATCCGCACGCTGTTCTTCCAGCCGTTCTGGATCCCGTCGGGATCGATGAAGCCGACGCTGCTGATCGGCGACTTCCTCTTCGTGAACAAGATGGCCTACGGCTATTCGCGCCATTCCTGCCCGTTCTCGCTCTGCCCGATCTCCGGCCGGATCCTCGGCTCCGAGCCCGACCGCGGCGACGTGATCGTGTTCAAGCATCCGACCAACGGCACCGACTACATCAAGCGTCTCATCGGCCTGCCTGGCGACACGATCCAGGTCGTGGACGGCGTGCTGCGGATCAACGGCGTGCCCGCCCCCCAGGAGCCGCTCGGCGATTACAGCGAGCTGAACCTGCCCCAGGGACCCATGCGCTCCATGCCGCGCTGCGCAAACCCGGCGGCGCAGGGCGGGGACTGCGTCAAGGCCGTCGCCCGCGAGTCGCTGCCCGACGGCCCGACCCACCTGATCCTGGACATCAACGACGGCTTCGGCGACAACACGCCCGTCTTCACCGTGCCCGAGGGCGAATATTTCTTCATGGGCGACAACCGCGACAATTCCATGGACAGCCGCTTCCCGCGCAGCGCCGGCGGCGTCGGCTTCGTGCCGTTCGAGAACCTGGTGGGCCGCGCCGACCGGGTGATCTTCTCCTCCGCCGGCTCCTCGATGCTCGCGTTCTGGACCTGGCGGCCCGACCGCTTCCTCGTGCCGGTCGAATGACGCCAGGCCGCCCGCTCGTCGAACTCGCCCGCCGCATGGGCCACGACTTCGCGCGGCCCGCGCTTCTGATCGAGGCGATGACCCACCCCTCGATGGGCGGCGCCACCAGCAACCAGCGCCTGGAATTCCTCGGCGACCGCGTGCTCGGCCTCGTCATCGCCGAGGCGCTTCTGGCCCAGGACCCCTCCGCCGACGAGGGCGCGCTCGCCCCGCGCCTCAACGCTCTGGTGCGCAAGGAGACCTGCGCCGAGATCGCCGTCGCGATCGACCTCGGCGCCGCGCTCCGGATGGGCCGCTCCGAGATGCTCTCCGGCGGCCGGCGCAAGACCGCGCTGCTCGGCGACGCGATGGAGGCGGTGATCGCCGCCGTCTATCTCGACGCGGGTTTCGAGACGGCGCGCGCGTTCATCCTGCGCCTCTGGGGCGACCGGATCGCCCGCGCCCGCGCCCAGACCGCCGACGCCAAGACCGCGCTCCAGGAATGGGCTCAGGCCCGCGGCATGGCCCCGCCCGACTACGCCGATCTCGACCGCGAGGGACCGGACCACGCGCCTTTCTTCTCGGTCGAGGCCCGTCTCGCCGACGGACGCGCCGCGCGCGGCCGCGCGCCCTCGAAACGCGCCGCCCAGCAGCAGGCCGCCGAGGCGCTTCTGTCCACGCTGGAGGGACTCCGATGAGTGACGCGCCGACCCGCTGCGGGCTCGTGGCCCTGATCGGCGAGCCGAACGCCGGCAAATCGACGCTCCTCAACCGCATGGTCGGCGCCAAGGTCTCCATCGTCACCCACAAGGTCCAGACCACCCGCGCCCGCATCCGCGGCATCGCGATGGAGGGCCGCGCGCAGCTCGTCTTCGTCGACACGCCCGGCCTCTTCCGCCCCCGCCGCCGCCTCGACCGCGCCATGGTCAAGGCCGCCTGGGGCGGCGCCGCCGACGCCGACGTCGTGGTCCTGCTGATCGAGGCGCATCGCGGCCTGACCGAAGGCGTCGCCGCCATCCTCGACCGGCTCAAGGACCAGATGCCCCGGGGCCGGAACGTCGCGCTCGCCATCAACAAGATCGACCGCGTCAAGGCCGAGACGCTTCTGGCCCTGACCGCCAAGATGACCGCCGAATATCCGTTCACCGAGGTCTTCATGATCTCCGCCGAACGCGGCCACGGCGTCGAGGATCTCCGAAAATGGCTGGCCGGCGAGGTCCCCGAAGGCCCTTGGCTTTACCCCGAGGACCAGATCGCCGACATGGCCCAGCGCCAGATCGCCGCCGAGATGACCCGCGAGAAACTCACGCTGCGCCTCCACCAGGAGCTGCCCTACGAGCTCACCGTCGAGACGGAAAGCTGGGAGGAGCGCCCCGACGGCTCCGTGAAAATCGACCAGATCGTCTACGTCGCCCGCGACGGCCACAAGGGCATCACCCTCGGCCCGAAAGGCGAGACCATCAAGGCCATCGGCAAGGCCGCGCGCGAGGAGATCAAGGCGTTCCTCGGCCGCGAGGTCCACCTGTTCCTGACGGTCAAGGTCCGCCCCAACTGGCTCGACGAGGCCGAGCGCTTTTCGGAGATGGGTCTCGATTTCAAAGACGGGAACGCGTGACCCCGCGCCTCAACGCCGAATTCTGGGTCCAGGCCTATCTCGCGCGCCTCCGCCTCGCCGACATCCCCGTTTTCGTCACCGCGCGCGGCGATTCCGGCGCCGGGGCCGTGATCGTCAAACTCAACACGCTCGACGGCCGGGCCCGCGCCTTCCAGCGCGGCTTCGACCTCGCGACCGGCGACCGCGTTTGGTCGATCCTCGCCGAAGGCCCCGAGCCCGAGGTCGACGCGGCCCTCGCGCGCCAGCGCGGCTACGACCCCGATCTCTGGCTCATCGAGGTCGAGGACAGGGCAGGGCGCACGTTGCTCGACGAAGACGGTCTGGCCTGAGAAACGGCGGCGCGGGACGGCTCGGGTCTACGCTTGGACACACGGGCCATCGGCTTCCAGCGACGTCGCCCCTTCGCACTTCTGCCGTGCTCCGCTAATGTCCGCCGCATGGACTGGCGCGACGAAGGCATCCTGATCTCGGTCCGTCGCCACGGCGAAAGCGCCGCGATCATCGAGGCGTTCACCGCCGCCCACGGCCGCCACGCCGGCGTCGTGCGCGGCGGTGCGGGGCGGCGCATGGCCCCGGTGCTCCAGCCCGGCGCGATCCTCGCCCTCGACTGGTCGGCGCGGCTCGAGGAGCACATCGGCAATTTCCGCGTCGACCCCGTCCGCTCCAACGCCGCGACCGTGATGGCCGACCGCGCCGCCCTCGCGGCGCTCGGCTCCGTCGCGGCGCTCGTCTCCGCCACTCTGCCCGAACGCGAGGCGCATCCCGCCCTCTACGCCCGCACCCTCGACCTCGTCGACGCGCTCGGCGTGGCGCCCGACTGGCCCGCCCGCTACGCGCTCTGGGAACTCGCGCTCCTGTCCGAGACCGGCTTCGGCCTCGACCTCTCCGCCTGCGCCGCCACCGGCGCCACCGAGGACCTGATCTGGGTCTCCCCCAGATCCGGCCGCGCCGTCAGCCGCGCCGGCGCCGCGGGATGGGAGCCGCGCCTCCTGCCGCTCCCCGCCTTTCTCCGCGACGCCGGGGCGGGGGCGTCGCCCGAAGACATCGCGGCCGCGCTCCGTCTCTCCGGCCACTTTCTCGAGGCCTCGCTCGCCCCCCATCTCCCCCGCGCCGCCCTTCCGGCCGCCCGCGCCCGCGCAATCGAGGCCATACTGCGTCGCGGGGGCGCCTGAGCCGGTCCCGAGGCGCGCTACCGCGCCGGCTCGGGCGCCAGCAGGCTTTCCAACCCGTCCCAGACCTGGTTCTTGCTTCGGATCAGGAACGGATCGCCCTCGACCTTCGGCGGGCCCGCCACGGGAACCGCCCCGGCCGACAGCACGGCGATGTGGATTTCGCCGTCGGTATGATACGGGTCGCCCTCGCCGTTGCGGCCCGACAGGGTGGGTCCGACGCCCGAGACCTGATAGAGTTCGGTGACCATTTCGGCCTTCACCAGTTCGCCGATCAGCAGGTCGCGCTCCGCGTCTATGTCGGGCGCGATGCGATGCGTGACCTGGCCGGTGTCGCGGCTGAGCGAGACGCCCGCATCCCGGGTCGCCGATCCCAGCCAGACCGGCCGCCCTTCCACGCCCTTGTCGAGCACCCGCCAGAACCGGACGTGGTTGCGTCGGTCGGCGCTGTTGCCGATCGGTTTCTCGAAGGCCAGATCCTGCTTGCGGCCCTCGAAGAACAGGGGGCTTACCGGAGCGTCCGCATCGGGCCGGTCGAAAACGACGCTCGCGGAAATCTCGAGGCTGCTTTTCAGGGTGATCGGATCCGCCGGCACCCAGCCGGCATCATTCATCGCGCGCAGCAGATCGGTCTTGTCGCCGACAATTCCCACATTCAGGGGATCGCCCGGAATCCCGTCCGCCGTGTGCGTGACCGCGCCCTTCGACGCGAGGCCCGGCTGGTGTTCGTGATGCACCCAGAGCCGGGGCAGCACGAGATACGCGAACAGAAGATAGAGCGCCAAAAAGCCGAGCAGCCGCTTCCACCATCGGACCATGAAGCTTCGCCTTGCGGTTTCGTGCCTCGGGTTCAACTCAGCCGTGCTCTTCATGGAATGGTCGCCGCGAGACGCGCGGTCGTGTCGATCCGCGGAGCACGCTATTCCCGCCCCGATCCGCGATCAAGCCATATGGATCGGACCGCGCGGCGGCGCTTCCAAAAGGTCCCGGGATCGTGGCGAGCGCCGACCGTGTCGCAGGTTTCCAAATGGTTAATGAAAATCAGTCAAGTGATTGTTTTAAAATCGTATTTAGAAAGTGTCACGCGTGACACTTTCGCCCCGTCACACCTCTTTCTCCAGCAGACGCCGCGCGATCACCTGCGCCTGGATTTCCGCCGCGCCCTCGAAGATGTTCAGAATCCGCGCGTCGCACAGAACCCGGCTTATCGGATATTCCAGCGCAAACCCGTTGCCGCCATGGATCTGCAGCGCGTTGTCCGCCGCCGCCCAGGCCACCCGCGCGCCGAGCAGCTTCGCCATCCCCGCCTCCAGATCGCAGCGCCTGCCTTCGTCCTTCTCCCGCGCCGAATGATAGGTCAGCTGCCGCGCGATCATGATCTCCACCGCCATCATCGCGAGCTTGCCGTAGACCCGCGGAAACTCGATCAGCGCCTTGCCGAACTGTTTGCGGTCCATCGCGTAGCGCATCGCCAGATCCAGCGCGTTCTGCGCCACCCCGATCGCGCGGGCCGCCGTCTGGATCCGCGCGCTCTCGAAGGTCCGCATCAGCTGCCGGAACCCCTGGCCCTCGACCCCGCCGAGCAGGTTCGCCGCCTTCACCCGGAACCCGTCGAAGCCGAGCTCGTACTCCTTCATGCCGCGATAGCCGAGCACCCCGATCTCGCCGCCCGACATCCCCTCGGCGGGGAAGGGGTCCGCCTCCGTCCCGCGCGGCTTCTCCGCCAGAAGCATCGACAGCCCCGAATGGTCGTCGCTGCCCGGATCGGTCCGCACCAGCATCGTCATCACGTCCGTCCGCGCCGCATGGGTGATCCAGGTCTTGTTCCCGGTCACCACGTACTCGTCGCCGTCCCGGACCGCGCGCGTCCGCAGGCTTCCCAGATCCGACCCGGTGCCCGGCTCCGTGAACACCGCCGTCGGCAAAATCTCCGCGCTCGCGAGCTTGGGCAGCCACTCCCGCTTCTGCTCCTCCGTCCCGCCACCCAGGATCAGTTCCGCCGCGATCTCCGAGCGCGTCCCGAGCGAGCCCACGCCGATCCAGCCCCGGCTCAGCTCCTCGGAGACCACGCACATCGCCGTCTTCGACATCCCGAACCCGCCGTACTCCTCCGGGATCGTCAGCCCGAACACGCCCAGCCCGCCCATCTCCGCGATGATCTCCATCGGGATCAGCGCGTCCTTCAGGTGCCATTCATGCGCGTGCGGCGCGACCCGGTCGTCCGAGAACCGCCGGAACTGCTCGCGGATCATCCCGTATTCCTCGTCGAGCCCGGTCTCGCCGAAAGTCGCCGCGCCTTCCCGCTCGATCATCAGCTCCACCAGCCGCCGCCGCGCCGCGTCGGTGTTTCCCCCGTCCATCAGGTCCGACACGGGCGGCGCGTCGAACGCCGCCAGGTCGTCGGAGGTCAGTCCCAGCTCCCCCGGCCTCGCGAACTCGCCCTGCGACATCGGGATGCCGCCCCGAACCTGCGCCAGATATTCGCCGAAGCCGATCTGGAGGATCAGCCGCTCCATCTCCCCGAGGCGCCCCTCCGCCTCCAGCGCGTCGGCCCATTCCCGCATCCGCGTCAGGCTCTCGGCGTAGGTCGCGAGCCAGGCCAGCGCGTGCGCCGCGCTCTGCTCGGCCTCCAGCGCCCGGTTCGAGACCCGTCCGCCGCCCGTCCGTGCCCGAAGCCCGTCCCGGGCGGCGTCGACGACCGACCTCGCGGCCTCCTCCGCCGCCGCGCACGCCGCACGCAGATCCTCGAGCAGCGGCGACCGCGCGTCGATCTGGGTCTCTTTGTTCATCGTGGTCTCCTGCTCGAACGGAAGATCGCGTTGTGCGGCGCGGAATCAAATGCTGCGGTCGCACAACAGGCTAGGCCGCTCTCGCGGACCGGTCAATCGCCGCGCGGGAAAAGCACCGGCGACGGCCGGTGAAGCAACTTTAATCGCATTGCGCGGCGGGCCGTCGGCTGGCACACCCGACGCGGGCAGGGAGTTCAGGCGCATGGCGGGTCTCGACGGGTTCATTTCGACCTACGGAGTCGCGGCGCTTCTCGGCGCCGCCTTCGCGTTTTCCGCCGGCGGCTTCACCAAGGGCGTCGTCGGCTTCGCGCTTCCGCTCGTGGCGCTCGGCATCATGGGATCGTTCCTGCCGGTCCAGGTCGCCGTCGCGCTGCTCGTCATGCCGACGCTCGTCTCCAACGCGTTCCAGTCGATGCGCAACGGGTTCGATGCCGCCTGGGGCAGCATGCTCAAATACTGGCGCATGAACCTCACGCTCGTGGTGATGATCGCGCTGAGCGCGCAGCTCGTGGTGCGGTTGCCCGACGCGCTCCTTTTCGGTTTTCTCGGCGTCTCGATCACGGTTTTCGGCATCAGCCAGGTGGTCGGCTGGCGGATGCCGTACGATCGGCGCCACAAGAACGTCGTCGAGGTCTCGGTCGCGCTGGTCGGCGGATTTTTCGGAGGGATATCCGGCATCTGGGGCCCGCCGCTGATCATGTATCTGCTGGCGGCCGAAACGCCCAAGATCGAGATGGTCCGGGTTCAGAGCCTGTCGTTCCTCTTCGGAGCGGTCATGCTTCTCGCCGCGCACCTGCGGTCGGGCGTCCTGAACGCGACGACCCTGCCGCTGTCGCTCTGGCTCGTCCTGCCCACCGCCCTGGCGATGTTCCTCGGCTACGGCGTCCAGGACCGGCTCGATCAGGCCCTGTTCCGCCGGATCACGCTCGTGGTGCTGATCGCGTCAGGACTCAATATGCTGCGCCGCGCCTTCGCGGTCTGAGGAGGCGCCCGCCGCGTCGGCGTCCTCGGGCTCGATCGCGCCGCGCCGCCCGAGCGCCCGCGCGAGCGCGAGGCAGCCGAACGCCCACGCCGCGCCCGCCGTCCAGCCGGCGAGGACGTCGGTCGGCCAGTGGACCCCGAGATAGACCCGGCTCAGGCCGACGGCGACGGTCACGAAACCGGCCATGCCCATGATCCAGGCTCTGGCCGCCGGGACAGGTTCGCTCCGCGCCACGAGCGCCGCGAGCGTGAGCCAGACGATCGCGGACATCATCGAATGACCGCTCGGGAAACTCGCGGTGTAGACCTCCGCGCCGTAGGGCACGAGCTCGGGGCGGGGCCTGTCGTACCCTATCTTGAAGAGGGTGGACATGAGCAGCCCGCCGCCGACAGCGCCGACCAGAAAACCGACCGTCCTCCGACGCCCCCTGAGCCACAACATGCCGGCGGCCGAGACGATGGCGATGACGAGCACGGCCACGCCGCCCAGCGCCGTGAGATCCCGCGCCATCTCGCCGACCCACGAGGGACCGAGCGGGTTGGCGGGATCCGTCGCGTCGCGCAGCGCCAGCAGGATGCGGGTGTCGAGCGACAGCGTGTCGCCCTCCTTGACCTCGTCCGCCAGCGAGAGGAACGACGCGCTCAGACCCCCGACGACGATCAGCGCGATCAGGGTCCGGCCCTCGATCCTCTCGGAGAGGCCGGAGGAGAGGCGCCCGAGGCGGGCGGCGAGCGATGAGTACGACAGGTGTCCGCCTCCCTTCCGACGCGACGGGCGCGCGCGGTCATGCGTGGATCCGCGCCCGGGCGGCTCAGTCCTTCTCGTCGGACTTGCTGACCCGCGTCTTGCCGGCCGGCCGTTCGAACGCGCGTTTGAGTTCGTCCTCCGTGCCGATCTCGCGCGCGAGACGCCCGCCCGCGCGCCCCTGTCCGCCGACCGCTCCGGGCGCGCCCAGGCTCAGATCCTCGCCCTCGCGCTCCTCGTCGGATTTCCCGCCGCGCTTGTCCGCGTCGCCCATGGTGTCCTCCTCGTGGATTTTATGATGTTTCCCGAACGCCCGCAATCGGCTTAGGGTTCCGGCGCCCGGCCGCGGGCCTGCGGGATCACCGCGCCGCGCGGGGCGAAGCGCGGTCCGGAGGCGCCATGGTCCCGACAGGAGACGCCACGATCCACGCGAGCGCCGTCTGCGTCGCCGGCAACGGCCTGCTGATCCTCGGCGCGTCGGGCAGCGGAAAATCCGGCCTCGCCCTGCGGATGATCGCGCTCGGCGCGGAACTCGTCGCGGACGACCGCGTCGCGCTGTCCCGCGTCGGAGACGAACTCCGCGCGGCGCCGCCCCGCGCGCTGGCCGGCAGGATCGAGGCGCGGGGGATCGGCGTCCTCTCGCTCCCGCATCTCGCCTCCGCGCCGCTCTCGCTCGCCGTCGATCTCGACGCCGCGCCCGAGGCGAGAATGCCACAGGCGCGCACATTCGCGCGAGCCGGCGTCGGAATTGAATTGATCTGCGGACGCGGCGTCCCAAATCTCGCATGTGCGTTGACGCTCAGACTCAAATTCATCGACGGCGCGCCCTGAGCGGGCGAGAGGACCGTCGGATCGCCCGAAAGCGGATGAAGTGGCCGGCGAGTTCCCCCCCGTGACGGGGCAGCAGATCGTGATCGTGACCGGGCCCGGCGGCTCCGGGCGTTCAACCGCGATCGGAGCGCTGGAGGACATCGGCTTCGAGGCCATCGACAACCTGCCGATCTCCTTCCTGCCGCGGCTCTTCGGCGGCGAGGCGCCGCCCCGTCCCGTCGTCGTCGGCGTCGACGCGCGCAACCGCGAGTTCGACGTCGCGCGCCTGCTGGACTCCCTCGTCGAGATCGGGGAGGCGACGGGGGTCCAGCCGGTCACCATCTACCTCGACTGCGACGCGGCCACCCTCGCGCGCCGCTATTCGGAGACCCGCCGCCGCCATCCGATGAGCCCGGACGGCACGCCGCAGCTGGGCATCGAACGCGAGATCGCGCTCCTCGCGCCGCTGCGCGACGCGGCCGACATCCTCCTCGACACCGGAGGCCTGACGCCCCGCGACCTGCGCGCCGAGATCGCGCGGATCTTCGGGCGCGACGGCTCGACGGGCGATCTCGCGGTCTCGCTCACGTCGTTCTCCTACAAGCGCGGCATCCCGCGCCAAGCCGACATGATCCTCGACGCGCGGTTCCTCAGCAATCCGCACTGGGACCCGGACCTCCGCCCGCTCGACGGACGCGACGCGGCCGTCGCCGACCACGTCCGCGCGGACCCCAATTTCGCGCCGTTCTACGCGCGGCTCGCGGACCTTCTGCGGTTCCTGCTGCCCGCCTACCGGACGGAGGGCAAAAGCTATTTCGGGCTCGGGCTCGGCTGCACGGGCGGCAGGCACCGTTCGGTGATGCTCGTCGAGGCGCTGGCGAAAACGCTTGCGGAGGACGGCTGGCGGGTGTCTATTCGCCACAGGGACCTTGATCGGGGGGGCGACGCGTCGCATGCCGGTCGGGGGGTGAGGTCCGCTTGATCGGCATCGTGATCGTCGCGCACGGAGGGCTTGCCCGCGAGTATCTCGCGGCGATGGAGCATGTGGTCGGGCGCCTGCCCGGCACGGCCGCCATCGCCATCGCTCCGGACGACGACCGCGCGGCGAAGCGGGCGGAGATCGACGCCGCCGTCGCGGCGGTGGACGACGGCCAGGGCGTCGTCGTCGTGACCGACATCTACGGCGGCACGCCGTCCAATCTCGCGGCCGGCGCCTGCTCGCGCCCGGACCGGACGATGCTCTACGGCGCCAACGTCCCGCTCCTGATCCAGCTCGCGAAGTCGCGCGGGCTTCCGCTGCGCGACGCCGTCGACAGCGCCCTCGCGGCCGGGCGCAAATACATCGACCGCGTCGACGGCCGGGAACGGCGCCCGCGTCCCGTCGCGATCTGACGCTCGGCGCCCGCGCCCGGCGACTTGACGGGCCCGCCCGGAACCGGCATCCGGAACCGCTCGCGCGCCGCCTCGCGCGAACCGGGATCCGGAGACCGCCGATGCGCTTCACGCTGGACATCGTCAACGCGAAGGGCCTGCACGCCCGCGCCTCCGCGAAATTCGTCGAGACCGTCGAGGCGCACGACGCGACCGTCACCGTGCGGCGCGACGGGATGGAGGTCGGAGGCGACAGCATCATGGGTCTGATGATGCTCGGCGCGGCCTGCGGCACCTCCATCGACGTCGAGGTGACCGGGCCGGAGGAACAGGCCCTCGCCGACGCGCTCAGGGCGCTCGTCGCCGACATGTTCGGGGAGGAGATGTAGACCCCGCGCCGTACGGCGTCACGCCCAGTCCAGGATCACCTTTCCGGACTCGCCGGACCGCATCGCCGCGAACCCCTCGGCGAAGTCGTCGATCCCGAAGCGGTGGGTGATCAGCGGCGAAAGGTCCAGCCCGCCCTGCACGAGCGCGATCATCTTGTACCAGGTCTCGAACATCTCGCGGCCGTAGATGCCCTTGAGCGTGAGCATCTTGAAGATGACCTCGTTCCAGTCGATCTCGAACCCCGCCGGCGCGATGCCGAGGATGGCGACCTTTCCGCCGTTGTTCATCCGCCCGATCATGTCGCGGAACGCGGTCGCGGCACCCGACATCTCGAGGCCCACGTCGAACCCTTCCGCCATCCCGATCCGCGCCATCACGTCCCCGAGCGGCTCGGTCCGCGCGTCGACCACCGTCTCGACGCCGAGCCTGCGCGCGAGATCGAGCCGATAGGGGTTGATGTCCGTGATCACCACCTTGCGCGCGCCGACCCGGTCCGCGACCATCGCGCCCATGATCCCGATCGGCCCGGCTCCGGTCACCAGCACGTCCTCGCCCACCAGATCGAAGCTGAGCGCGGTGTGCACGGCGTTGCCGAACGGATCGAAGATCGCCGCGATCTCGTCGGGAATGTCGTCGGGGATCGGCACCACGTTGTCCTCGGGAATGCAGACGTATTCCGCGAAGGATCCCGGCCGGTTGACCCCCACGCCCTTCGTGTTGCGGCACAGATGCCCGCGTCCCGCGCGACAGTTGCGGCACGCGCCGCAGACGATGTGCCCTTCGCCCGACACCCGCTGGCCGGGCGCGAAGCGCCTCACCGCGCTCCCGGTGTCGGCGATGGTGCCGCAGAACTCGTGACCCGTCACCATCGGCACCGGCACGGTCTTCGCCGCCCAGGCGTCCCAGTTCCATATGTGCACGTCCGTGCCGCAGATCGCGGATTTGGCCACCTTTATGAGCACGTCGGTCGGACCCGGCTCGGGCACCGGCACCCGCTCCATCCAGAGACCCGGCTCCGGGCGGGATTTCACCAGCGCCTTCATCTCGTTGGTCACGCGATCACCCCCAGTTCGCGACCCGTCGCAGCGAAGGCCGCGATGGCGGCGTCCACGTCGCCGGGCGAATGCGCCGCCGACATCTGCGTGCGGATGCGCGCGGCCCCCTTCGGCACCACCGGGAACGAGAATCCGACGACGTAGACGCCGCGCTCCAGCATCCGCGTCGCGAAATCCTGCGCCAGCCGCGCGTCGCCCAGCATCACCGGAATGATCGGATGACCGTCGCCGGCGAGCGTGAAACCCAGCGCGGACATCTCCCTGCGAAACGTCGCCGCGTTCGACGAAAGCCGGGCGCGCATGTCGTCGCCCGCCTCGATCATGTCCAGCACGCGCAGCGAGGTCGCCGCGATCACCGGCGCGAGCGTGTTCGAGAAGAGATACGGCCGCGACCGCTGGCGCAGCAGTTCGACCACCGGCGCCGCCGCCGCCGTGTAGCCGCCGGACGCGCCGCCGAGCGCCTTGCCGAGCGTGCCGGTCACGATGTCGATCCGGCCCTCCACGCCGCAGGCCTCCGGCGTTCCGCGCCCGCCCGCGCCCACGAACCCGATCGCGTGGCTGTCATCGACCATCACCAGCGCGTCATGTTTCTCCGCCAGATCGCAGATCGCGGCGAGATCCGCGATCACCCCGTCCATCGAGAACACCCCGTCCGTCGCGATCAGCCGCGTCCGCGCGTCCGCCGCCTCGATCAGCCGCGCTTCCAGTTCCGCCATGTCGTTGTTGGCGTAGCGATAGCCGTCGGGCCTTGCACAGCCGCACGCCGTCGATGATCGAGGCGTGGTTGAGCGCGTCCGAGATGATCGCGTCCTCCGGGCCCCAGCAGCGTCTCGAAGAGCCCGGTATTGGCGTCGAAGCACGATCCGTAGAGGATCGCGTCCTCCATCCCGAGAAACCCGGCCAGCCGCGCCTCCAGCGCCTTGTGCTCCTCCTGAGTGCCGCAGATGAACCGCACCGACGCCATCCCGTAGCCGTAGCGGTCGATGGCCTCCTTCGCCGCCGCCACGAGGTCCGGATGATCCGCCAGCCCGAGATAGTTGTTGGCGCAGAAGTTCAGCACGTCGCCGCCGGGCTCCGCGTGGATGCGGCCCGCCTGCGGCGAGGTGATGACGCGCTCGCGCTTGGTCAGGCCCGCCGCGTCGATTTCACGCAACTCGCCGCCGATCCGGTCGAGGAATGTCTGTGCCATGCGCCGGCCCCCTCTCTGCTCGGCCGGACTCTGCGCAATCTCCCCGCCGGAATCCAGCGGTGATGCGCGCCGATCGGCGCCATCCGGGCCGTTAACTAAAAAGCAGCAATTGAAAGCTGAATTAAAACAAGAGCTTGTTATAGGTTCACGCGTGGACACCGGCCGGGCGGCGACGCCAGCTTGCCGGGCGGTGGCGCGGCCTGTAGAGCAGCGGGATGTCGGATCGTGGCGCGGAGACGCGGAAAACCTATCATCACGGGAACCTGCGCCAGGCGCTGGTCGACGCGACCCTCGCGCTGATCGAGGCGAAGGGGCCCCAGGGCTTCACGCTCGCGGAGGCCGCGCGCGCGGCCGGCGTCAGTCCCGCCGCGCCCTACCGCCATTTCGCCGGCCGCGAAGAGCTCATCGAGGAGGTCGCGCGGCAGGGCTTCGAGCTTTTCGGAAAGCGCCTCGACGCGGCGTTCGACAATGGGCGACCCTCGCCGCTCGCGGCGTTTTTCGCCACGGGACAGGCCTATCTCGACTTCGCCCGCGCCCATCCCGGCTTCTACGTCGCCATGTTCGAGAGCGGCGTCTCCATCGCCGGGAATCCCGACCTCGCGGCGGCGGGCGACCGGGCAATGTCGGTCCTCGTCCGCTCCGCCGAACTTCTGGCGGAGCGTCTGCCGCCGGAACGCCGTCCGCCCGCCGTCATGGTCGCCAATCATATCTGGGCGCTCAGTCACGGCGTGGTCGAGCTTTTCTCGCGCGGCACCCCCGGCGGCCGCGCGCCCTATTCGGCCGACGAGATGCTTGAAAGCGGCGCGATGATCTATCTGCGCGGCCTCGGCCTCATCCCCGCGTGACCGAGACGGTCTGGGAGTTCAGCCGCGCCGCGCCGAACACCGTCATGAACGAGACGTCCGCCGCGTCCCGCCCGACGCCGACCACCGCCGTCGAATCCGGCGTCGACATCCCGGTCGCGTCGACCAGATGCCAGGCTCCGCCCAGCCAGACCTCCGCCACCGCGTGGAAATCCGGCGGATCGACGTCCGGCGCGTAGGCGCTCGCGATCCGCGCCGGGATCTGCGACGCCCGCGCCAGCGCGATCATCGCGTGCGCGTAGTCGCGGCAGATGCCTTTTCGCTCCAGAAACGTGTCCGCCGCCGTCGTCGACGCGTCGCTCGTGCCCGGAACATAGGAGAAATGCTCCTCGATCCAGTCCCGCATCGCGAGCACCCGCGCGCCGCCGGACAGATCTCCGAAATCGCCCGCGGCGACGCCCTGGAACTTCTCCGTCGGGATGTACCGCGATCCCAGCAGGTACTTTCACGACATCGCCCGGCAGTTCATGCACCGGACTCTGGTCCAGCTCCGCGAGGTTCACCGCCGGGCGGTCGATCTCCACCTTCGCCGAATAGCCGCAGAGCAGACGGTTCGCGACCTCGAGCCAAATCCGCTCCCCGACCGCCTCCTCGGCCGGCACCCGCCCGAACCAGTTGGGTTCCGCGACGTCGATGGAGGTCTCGATCAGCCTCTGACCCGCCCCGGCCGCCGCTTCCAGCTGCAGGAGCAGGCTCGCCGGCCCGTCCACGTCGTAATCCAGATCGACCTTGATATCGAGAATCATGCGGATGCTTTCCCCTGTCGCGTCCGGACGCCCATCCGTCCGAGCCGTGGCAACCGCCATTCCGGCCGTTCGTTCCATGCCCTCCGCGCCGCCCCGGGTCCAGCAGGATCGGCCGCGAACATTTCGAGCGGCCGGTCTTGACGACGCCAGGCGGGCGCGCCATCTATGTAAATGTAATTAACATTCACATGGAAAGGAAAGCCTGATGAACACCGCGACACCTTGGATGAACGAGTTGCGCGACTGGTCCGACCGGGCGCGTTCGGCCGCGTTCCGCGCTCGGGACTGGCTCGACGCGCGGGGCCGGGCCGCATGGATCGCCGCGATGGTGGTCGGGTTCGTCCTCTTCTGGCCGGTCGGCCTCGCCCTTCTCTTCTACATGATCTGGAGCAAACGCATGAGCTGCAATTCCCGGAGCCGCAATCGACATGACCGCGACCGCGCCTATGGCGGCGGGACGGGCAACGCCGCCTTCGACGCGTACCGCGAGGAGACGCTGAGACGTCTGGAGGAGGAGCGGGCGCAGTTCACCAGCTTCCTCGAGCAGCTCCGCGCCGCCAAGGACAAGGCCGAGTTCGATCAGTTCATGGCCAGCCGGCAGACGCCGGAACAGCCGACCCCGTAATCGGGCGGTCCACGAAGCGGAAAGCCGCGTCTCCCGGAACGGGGGCGCGGCTTCTTTCTGTCACCTCGCTTGCGTCGGGGTCCGACGTCGGCGAGACTTGCGACATGCCCGATCCCCGCCGCGACGACGTTCCCAGGCCACCGAGGGAATCCGACCTCTACGCGCCGCTCAAGACGTATCTCGAGAGCCGGGGCTATGTCGTGAAGGCGGAGATCGGGTCCTGCGACCTGATGGCCGTGCGGGACGGGGAGCCGCCCGTGATCGTGGAGATGAAGCTGACGTTCTCGCTCGCGCTCGTCATGCAGGGCGTGGCGCGACAGGCGCTTTTCGAGGACGTCTACCTCGCGGTGCCGGTCTCGGGCGCCCGGGGATGGAAGCTGCGCTACAGGGACGTCACGCGGCTCTGCCGGCGGCTCGGGCTGGGGCTGCTGGCGGTCGGGGACGACGGGGTGACGGCGCATCTCGACCCCGGTCCCCATGCGCCGCGCCGGAACGCGAAAAGGTCCGGCCGCCTGCTCCGGGAGTTCGGGCGGCGCGCCGGAGACCCCAATACCGGCGGCGTGACCGGGGTCAAGCCGATCACGTCGTACCGGCAGGACGCGCTCCGCTGCGCGGCGCATCTGCGGGCGCACGGGCCGGCCAGAGCCGCGACGGTCGCGAAGGCCGTCGGCGTCGACAGGGCGGCGGCGCTGATGCGGGCCGATCATTACGGCTGGTTCGAGCGGGTATCGCGCGGGACATACGCGCTGACGCCGGGGGGCGCGGCCGGGCTGGAGGCGTTCGCGGACGCGCTCGAAGCGCTCGGGCCGCCGCCGGATCAGCGGGTCGGGACCGGCGTCTCGCCGCGATAATCGTAGAAGCCGCGCCTTGTCTTGCGGCCGAGCCACCCCGCCTCGACGTATTTCGTGAGCAGCGGGCAGGGGCGGTACTTGGTGTCGGCGAGGCCGTCGTGCAGGACGTTCATGATGGCGAGGCAGGTGTCCAGACCGATGAAGTCGGCGAGCTCCAGCGGTCCCATGGGATGGTTGGCGCCGAGCTTGAGCGAGGTGTCGATGCTCTCGACCGAGCCCACGCCCTCGTAGAGCGTGTAGACCGCCTCGTTGATCATCGGCATGAGGATGCGGTTGACGATGAAGGCGGGGAAATCCTCGGCCGAGGAATAGGTCTTGCCGAGGCTGTCGACCACTTTCGTCATCGTCTGGTAGGTCTGCTGGTCGGTGGCGATGCCGCGGATCAGCTCGACGAGCTGCATCACCGGGACCGGGTTCATGAAATGGAAGCCCATGAACCGCTCGGGGCGGTCGGTGGCGGCGGCGAGCCGGGTGATCGAGATCGACGAGGTGTTCGAGGTGAGGATCGTCTGGAATCCGCCAGATGCGGGACGAGGTCGGCGAAGATGCGGTGCTTGAGATCCTCGCGCTCGGTGGCGGCCTCGATCACCAGATCGGTCGGCCCGAGTTTCGCGAGGTCGAATTCGAGCGCGATCCGGCCGAGCGCGGCCTGCCGGTCGGCCTCGGTGATCTTCTCGCGGGCGACCTGGCGTTCCATGTTGGCGCCGATGATCTCGGGCGCCTTGGTCAGGGCGGTCTCCGACACGTCATGCAGGTGGACGTCGTAGCCCGCGAGCGCGAAGACATGGGCGATGCCGTTGCCCATCTGGCCGGCGCCGATGACGCCGACGCGTTTGATCTCCATGGAATTCCGCCTCGATCTTTTTCCCGCGGAGCATATTCCGGCGGAGCGGGGGCGCGCAACCGCGAATGCCGCAGGTGGCCACGCGTGGCACTTTGACCAAGTATATGAATCAAAAGGCGGAATCAAATCGCGTTAACCGCAGGGAAACCTTTGTCACACGCCTTGCGCGGGGTCCACGCAGCGTTCAGGGTGGCATGCGCCGAAACGGGAGGATGCGATGGCCGACGACACCCAGAGACTGGCGGTTCTGATCGACGCGGACAACGCGCCGGCGTCGATCGTGGACGCGCTCTTCGACGAGATCGCGAGCCTCGGGGAGGCCAGCATAAGGCGGATCTACGGCGACTTCTCCGGCACGCGGCAGAAGGGCTGGCAGGCGGTGCTCAACCGGCACGCGATCAACGCGGTGCAGACCTTCAACTACACGACCGGAAAGAACGCCTCCGACATCGCGCTGGTGATCGACGGGATGGACATGCTGCACCAGGGCCGGATCGACGGGTTCTGCCTCGTCTCGTCCGACAGCGATTTCACGCGGCTGGCCAGCCGGGCGCGCGAACAGGGGATGATCGTCTACGGCTTCGGCGCGGAGAAGACGCCGGAAGCGTTCAGAAACGCCTGCAACCGGTTCATCTACATCGAGAACCTCGGCGGATCACAGCGGGATTCCGAGGACGCTCCGGCCGCGAAGGGCGAAACCGCGACGTCGCGCAAATCCGCCGCCGACGCGGTTCCGCTGATCCGCAAGGCGATGGCCCAGGCGGCGGAGGACGACGGCTGGTACAATCTCGGCATCATCGGCCAGACGCTCGGCAAGCTCTATCCCGACTTCGATCCCAGGACCTACGGCAACGCCAAGCTCTCGACGCTGGTGCGCAAGACCGGGGCCTTCGCCGACCGCAAGGGCGCGGACGGGGCGATCGAGATCACGCCGAAGTAGCGCATTCGGAATATGTCAACGCTTCGGTGCCACGCAGCATAACGCGACTTGCGGAGCGGCACGATGGCGAAACGGTGGGCGGTTCTAATTGATGCGGAGAACGTCGGGGCGGATGTCGCCGATCCACTGTTCGAGCGTGGATTTACGTGGGGCGACGCCTGCGTCCGGCGCATGTATGGAAATTTCGACGGCAATCATCTGGCATGGAAAGATGCAGGTGATCGGCATTCCATCGAGCGCGTCCATCTGTCTCAGCTGATACAAGGCAAGAACGGCGCGGATATCGCATTGGTCATCGACGCGCTCGATCTCATGCATCGTGGGCATGTCGACGGCTTTTGTCTGGTTTCGTCCGACAGTGATTTCACGCGGCTGGCGTGGCGCTTACGGGCCGAAGGAAAGACCGTGAAGGGGGTCGGCAAGGCAGCGCCGTGTCGGCGTTTCGGGAAGCGTGTTCGGCGTTCATCCCTGTCGAGGAATTGACAAAAGCCGATGCTCATGGCACCGTCCAAGTCGTCAGCCCATGCTAGCATCGCCACGTCTAAGCATACTCGTCCCGAGTGGCTGCGGTACCAAGCTCTTGGACAAGCCATCGGCCATACAGAGAATGCCGCGAATGGCTATGAGCTTTGGCGAGGTGGGCACGCATTGCATCACTGGTTCAACCGGATTTCCAATTCAACGTCTTATTCGCGGAACGGACCAAGTGCTCGATCGGTTCATTCAAGACGCCGCCGCGCACTCCTCGCACTCTGATGATCGCGCAAGTCGTACCTCATTGAGCTATCCTGTCGGCCGGCAGGCCTAACCCAGCTTCTCGTCCAGCTCCGGCACCAGCGTGAAGAGATCTCCCACGAGGCCGTAATCGGCGACCTGGAAGATCGGGGCCTCCTCGTCCTTGTTGATGGCGACGATGACCTTGCTGTCTTTCATGCCGGCGAGGTGCTGGATGGCGCCGGAGATGCCGATGGCGATGTAGAGGTCGGGGGCGACGACCTTGCCGGTCTGGCCGACCTGCCAGTCGTTGGGGGCGTAGCCGCTGTCGACGGCGGCGCGCGAGGCGCCGACGGCCGCGCCGAGCTTGTCGGCGAGGTGGCTGATGATCGCGAAGTTCTCCTGCGAGCCGACGCCGCGGCCGCCGGAGACCACGATCTTGGCGGAGGCGAGTTCGGGGCGGTCGGATTTGGCGACCTTGTCCTCGATCCATTTCGAGAGCGCGGGATCGTCGCCGGGGCCTGCCGTCTCGACCGGGCAGGGGGCCTGTTCGCCGGCGGGGTCGAAGCCCGCGCCGCGCACGGTGACGATCTTTTTCGGGTCGGCGGACTGCACCGTCTGGATCGCGTTGCCGGCGTAGATCGGGCGTTCGAACGTGTCGGCCGAGACCACGCCGGTGACGTCGGAGATCACCATGACGTCGAGCAGGGCGGCGAGGCGGGGAGCGACGTTCTTGCCGGTGGTGGTGGCGGGGAAGGCGATGGCGTCGTAGGCGTCGGCCATGCCGTGCAGCAGCGCGGTCAGCGGCTCCGCCAGGCGGTGGGCGTAGGCCGCGCCTTCGACGTGGATGACCTTGGCGACGCCGTCGACTTTCGAGGCCTCCTCGGCAACGGCGGCGCAGTTCTCGCCCGCGACCAGGACGTGGATGTCGCCGCCGAGGCCCTTGGCCGCCGTGACGGTGCGGGCGGTGGCGTCGTTGAGCGCGGAATTGTCGTGCTTGGCGAGGATCAGGACGGCCATCAGAGCGCTCCCGCTTCGGTTTTGAGTTTCTCGATCAGCTCGTCGACCGAGCCGACCTTGACGCCGGCCTTGCGGGTCTCGGGCTCGGTGGTTTTCAGGACCTTGAGGCGGGGCGCGACGTCGACGCCGTAATCGGCGGGGGTCTTCTCGTCGAGCTGCTTTTTCTTCGCCTTCATGATGTTCGGCAGCGACGCGTAGCGCGGCTCGTTGAGGCGCAGGTCGACCGTGACGATGGCCGGGAGTTTCACCTCGATGGTCTGCAGGCCGCCGTCGACCTCGCGCGTCACGGTGGCCGTGTCGCCGTCGAGGACGATCTCGGAGGCGAAGGTGGCCTGGGACCAGCCGAGCAGGGCCGCGAGCATCTGGCCGGTGGCGTTCATGTCGTTGTCGATGGCCTGCTTGCCGGCGATCACGAGGCCCGGAGCCTCGTCGTCGATCACGGCCTTGAGGAGCTTGGCGACGGCGAGGGGTTCGATGTCCTGGTTCACGTCGTCCGAGGCCACGATCAGGATCGCGCGGTCGGCGCCCATGGCGAGGGCCGTGCGGAGCGTCTCCTGGCTCTGCTTGACGCCGATGGAGACGGCGACGATCTCGTCGGCCGCGCCCTTCTCCTTGAGGCGGATGGCCTCCTCGACGGCGATCTCGTCGAAGGGGTTCATCGACATCTTGACGTTGGCGAGATCGACGCCGGTGCCGTCGGCCTTGACCCGGACCTTTACGTTGTAGTCGATGACGCGTTTGACGGGTACGAGGATCTTCATCGGCGGTCGGTCTCCCGGACTGGCGTGGTCGTCACTGGATGCCGGACGCGCGCGGATCGGGGATGGCCGGATGCGACGCTTCGGCGGCGGAAATCTCCAGCCTGCGGTCTAAGGTCGGCGTCGCCGCCGCGCAACCGGAACTTCGCGTCAGGTCCGTCAGTGGAGCGGCGCGTGGCTCCAGAGCTCGGCCAGCACGGCCGCGTAGATCAGCCAGGTCGCGGCCAGCACGAAGACGTGCCAGATGGCGTAGTGGAACGGCAGGCTCTCCCAGAGGAAGAACGCGACGCCGGCGGTGTAGAGCAGCCCGCCCGCGAGGATGAGGTTGAACCCGGTCGGCGTCAGGGCGGCGAAGACCTGATGGCCGAAGAACACGCCGGCCCAGCCGATGCCGAGATAGAGGACGAGCGAGGGCCAGCGCGGACCGTCCCGGCGCAGATGCAGAAGCGATATGCCCGCGATCGCGGCGCCCCAGACGCCGGTGAGGAACCAGCCCGCATGGGTTCCGGTCAGGACCGCGAAGGGCGTGTAGGTGCCGGCGATCTTGACGTAGATCGCCGTCTGGTCGATCCGGCGGAACGCGGCGTTCCATTCCGGCAGGGTCGCCATGTTGTAGAGCGCGGAACAGGACAGCATCGCGAGGAGGCTGAGGCCGTAGATCGCCGCCGCGGCGACGGTCGTCGCGTCGCCGTACCAGAGCGCGGTCAGGGTTATGAGCGTCGGGACCGCGACGATGGCGGAGGCGACGCCGGCGACGTGCACGGCCGCGTCGGAGCGCCGTTCGGCGGGTGTGTACGAGCCGGGTGCGCGGGTCCTGGCGGACATGATCCGTGGCCCTCCTGATCGGCGCGGCGCCGCTTCGCGCCGCTTCACGAGTCCGAATATAGCCCCGAATCGTGACGGGGAGAATGCGTTTGTATTACGATTGGTGAACATGTGACGCGGGGTCATGTCGTTCGGCGCCCGCCCGGGAGGGAAGGCGCGACCTCTCGGGCTGATCACCGTCGCCAGAGCCGGCGAGGAGGAAAACCGGTCGTCCGACAAGCGCCTCGGCCGCCACCATCAGGTGGAAGCCCGCCCACAGGAATATCCCGAGCAGTTTCGCGCTGTCCTCGATCAGGACCGTCCCGCCATTCTGCGGAAGGATCTGATCTGCGAGGAGCGAGACCCCGAAGAAAGCGACCGAGAGGCAGAGGACCGGGAAATACGGGGTCAGAAGCGTGACGCGGAAAAAGGCGTACCCCGCCAGCAGCGCGGCGAAGAGCGGGTAGATCAGCGCCTCTCCCTTCAACCGGCCGAGGAGGCGGTTCTGCTCGTGAAGCTGGAAAAGGTCGTCCGCGGCGAGAAGGGCCGTCAGCAGACAGGCGACGGCGAGGAAACCCGCCGGGTCCCTCGTCAGGCCGTCCCGCAGCGCCAGCGTTCCGAGCGCCAGCGCGAGCGCCCCCGCGGTGGCGGCCCAGATGAGGATGCCGACATGCGACAGCGCCCCCCACCACCACGCGCAACAAGAGATGTCGCCGTTGTCGGGGCTGGCGCGAAGCCATTCGAACTGGTTCTGCGCGAGCAGCAGCGGGTCGCGGTAGAGGAACTTCGCTTCCGTCCAGGGCTGCAGGAGCGCGAACGCGTTCAACGCGAGCGGCGGGATCACGAAAATGGTCAGGAATAAGGCCCACTGCCGGGCGACCGTCATCTCCGGACGATCGCGATGGAGGCTCGCCGGGTTGATGGAATCTCGATCTGCTGCGATCTCCGGAAGAAGTCTCTGAACCATGATTTTCCACAACGCGCGGGCGTCGGAAGAGTTGCGGAAGACGATGTCGTGGGCGGTGGATACCGGTCAGCGGTTGGCGCCGGGCACCCAGAGCACGTCCGCCGCGCCGTCCTCGTTGGCGATGCGGCCGGCGACGAAGAACCAGTCGGAGAGGCGGTTGATGTATTTCAGCGCCTCGTCGTTGATCGTTTCCACCGTGGCGAGTTCGACCACGAGGCGCTCGGCGCGGCGGCTGACCGTGCGGCAGAGATGGAGGTGGGCCGCGAGGGGCGATCCGCCGGGCAGGATGAAGCTGCGCAGCGGCGTGAGCTTCGCGTTCATCGCGTCGATTTCCGACTCGAGGCGCGAGACCTGGGACGCGACGATCCGCAGACGCGGATATTCCGCCTTGTCGTCGTTCTCGATGTCGGGCGTGCAGAGGTCGGCGCCGAGGTCGAAGAGGTCGTTCTGGACGCGGGCGAGGGCCGCGTCCATGTCGCCCGACGCGTGCAGCCGGGCGAGGCCGAGCGTGGCGTTCGCCTCGTCGATCGTGCCGTAGGCCGTGACGCGGGCGGAGTGCTTCGAGACGCGCGCGCCGTTGCCGAGCGCGGTCTCGCCGGCGTCGCCGGCGCGGGTGTAGATGCGGTTGAGAACGACCAACGGTCAGCCTCCCTGCCGCGAGAAATACACGAAGGCGACGATCAGGATCACGGCGATGAACTGCATCAGGAGACGCAGCTGCATCATCTTGTTCCCGTACTTCTTGTTGAAGGCGCCGCCGCGGCCGAAGCCGCCGATGCCCACGAGCAGCACGGCGACGACCGCGAGGCAGGCGATGGCGGCGACGATGAACAGGGGATCGTTGGCCATGGCGGCCTCCTTTCGGCACGGATGGCGTGAGGTAGCCGATTCCGGCGGCAATGCAAGGGCGCCTTCGGCGCCCGGCGGGAACGATCCGAGGGAGTTCAGGTTGGATCGCGAAGCCGGAAGGAGGAGCATGTCCCGTCTGTCCATATCCGTCGCGGTCGTCGGGCTTGTCGTCGCGTGGCTTCTGGTCTTCGCGCCGGACGTGATCCTGACGCTTTTCGCGGGTGTTCTGCTCGCCGTGTTTCTGCGCGGCGGCGGCGCGTGGATCGCCGGACGGACGGGTATCGCGCCCGGCTGGGGCGTGGCCGCGTTCGTCCTCGCCCTGACGCTGGCGTCGGTCGGGTTCTGGCTCTGGGTGGCCCCGTCGGTGTCCCGCCAGCTGAGCGACCTGATCGAACAGGTCCCCGAGGCGTTCGACAGCCTGCGCGCGAGCGTCGAGGATTTCGCCTGGACGCGGCGCCTGATCGAGAGCCTGCCTCCCGCGCGGCTGATGACGAATGGCGGCGCCGTGGCGACGACGGCGGTCTTCGCGACGTTCGGCGCGCTCGGGACGGCCATCCTCATCCTGTTCGTCGGGCTCTACGGCGCCGCCGACCCGGAACGCTATCGCGAAGGCTTCCTCATGCTCATCGCGCCTTCGGGACGCGCCCGCGCCGAGGAGGTCATCGACGACGCGGTCGGGACGCTGCGCGGATGGCTCACGGCGCAGATGATCTCGATGAGCGTCGTTGGCGTGCTGACTTGGGCCGGATTGTGGCTTCTGGACATTCCGCTCGCGCTGGTTCTGGGGCTGATCGCCGGGCTTCTGACGTTCATTCCCAATATCGGACCGGTCCTGTCGGCGATCCCCGCGCTGCTTCTGGCGGTCTCGCAGGGATGGTCGAGCGTCCTCTGGGTCGGTGCCGTCTATGTCGGGGTGCAGACGCTGGAGAGCTATGTCGTCACGCCGCTCGTGCAGCTCGAGACCGTGTCGCTTCCGCCGCTTCTGGTGATCGGGTTCCAGCTCCTCTTCGGGGTGCTGTTCGGCATTCTGGGGCTCACGCTCGCGACGCCGACGGCCGCGCTGACCATGACCTTGACGAGGGAGCTCTATGTCGAGGACTGGCTGGAGCGCGGACGGGATCAGGCGAAGAAGTAGTTCGTCAGGTGGAAGAAGAGCGGGGCGGCGAAGACGATGCTGTCCATGCGGTCGAGCATGCCGCCGTGGCCTTCGATCATCGTGCCCCAGTCCTTGGCGCCGAGCGAGCGTTTGACCGCCGAGAGGACGAGACCTCCGAGCGCGCCCGCGAGCGTGATGACGGCCGCCATCGCCAGCGCGCCGCCGAACCCGAAGGGCGTGAGGCCGTGGAGCGCGCCGCCGAGCAGGGTGGCGGCGCCGGCGCCGAGGATCAGACCCTCCCAGGTCTTGTTGGGGCTGACCGAGGGCGCGAGGCGGCGCTTTCCGAAGAGCTTGCCGAAGACGTATTGCAGCACGTCGCTGGCCTGGACGATCAGCAGCAGGAAGGCGAGCAGGCCGAACGGGCCCACGGCGTAGCCGTCGATGCGGAGCATCAGCAGGGCGGGCGCGTGGCTGAGGCAGTAGACAGCCAGCATCAGCGCCCATTGGATCTTGGAGATGCGCAGCAGGAAATCCTCGGTCTCGCCGCGCAGGACCGAGATCACCGGAAGGAGCAGGTAGGCGTAGACCGGGATCGCGATGGTGAACACCGTGAGCCAGCCGTCCCAGAGCAGGACGTATTGCGCCGGGAGGAACAGATAGAACGCGGCCGCGAGCGTGTAGTGATCCTCGGGCCGCGTCGGCGTGAGCGAGAGGAACTCGCGCAGACACCAGAACGAGACCAGCGCGAAGAGGAGGATCGTCGCGACCTTTCCGGCGAGGAACGCGACGGCGAGGATCGCGACCATCGCCCACCAGCTGTCGATGCGCGCCGTGAGGTTCGCGAGCGTCGCCGCGTCGCCGCCGCGCCGGGCGAGCAGGCGGCCGGTGAGGGTCGCCGCCGCGAGGAAGGCGAAGAGGCCGAGGAACAGCCGCGCGAGCGGGTGGGCGAGGAGATCAGGCATCGGGCGCCTCGGGCAGGACGGTGCGGGCGAGGTCGAGCATCGCGCCGCGCGCGCGGGCGAGGAAGGCGGGCTTGTCCTCGGCGGGGTCCCGTTCGAGCGGCGCGCCGAAAAGCACGCTGGCGCTGACCGGGACCGGGAGCCAGACGCCCTTGGGCATCGCGCGGTTGAGGTTGTGGAGATAGACCGGGATCAGCTCGGCCCGGGGGAAGGCGGCGGCGAGGTGGAAGAGCCCGGATTTGAACGGCGCCGGGATGGCGCCGGGGCCGCGGGTGCCTTCGGGAAAGATGATGATCGAGTCGCCCGCGCGCAGGGCGTCCTCGACCTCGCGCAGCGCGTCCCGGCCGGCGCCGCGCTCCACGAGGACCGCGCCGAGCACGTCGCGGGCGAGATGGCGGCGCGCGCGGGTTTTGCCCCAGTAGTCGGCCGCCGCGGCGGGGCGCGTTCGGACGCGCAGCGCCGGCGGCAGGGCGGCCCAGATCACGACGGTATCGAGGTTGCTGGAATGGTTGGCGAAATAGATGCGCTGCCTGGGCGTCGGTCTGCAGCCGACCCAGGCCGCGCGCCCGCCGATCAGGAAGCGCGTGGCGCCGATGATGAGGCGGTCGAGGATCATCCCAGTCCGCGCGCGATGATGACGAGGCGGCGCGCGGCGGTGACGAGCGCGCCGAGGGCGACGATCCAGAGGATGGTCGCGGGCAGGACCGGGGCGCGGCCCGCGGCGAGTTCGATCGCGCCGAGCGCGCAGCCGAGCGTGACGGCGGCCATGCGGTGCTGTTTCGCCATCGGCCCCGCGAAGGTCTGCGGCTGGCCGAGCGCGCCGCCGAGCGCGCGGACATAGGCGCAGGACATCGCGGCGAGGGCGGCCCAGAGGCCGAGCGCCGGCGCGCCCGCCGCCACGCCGAAGCCCGCGAGGATCAGCGTGTCCTCGACGCGGTCGGGCGCCTCGTTCCAGAGCGGGCCGAGCCGCGAGCCGCGCCCGCCCTCGACCGCGACGAGACCGTCGAGAAGGTTGGCAAGCAGGCGGAGCTGGATCAGGAGCGCGGCGAGCAGGAACGTCGGCACCGTCGGCGTGAGCAGCAGCAGGCCGGCGGCGGCGGCGAACAGGATGCCGGCGAAGGAGATCTGGTCCGGGGTGATCGCCGTGCGCAGCAGCGCCCTCGTCAGAGCCCGCGCGAAGCCGGTCTGGCGCGAGGCGAGGGGGCGGCGGTTACGCGTCGGATCGTCGGTCATGCGCGGCCGTCGGGGATGTCGAGCGTGGCGCGCGCGACGCGGGCGAGCGTCGAGCCCTGCACGATGATGCTGAACAGCACGACGGCGTAGGTCGCGGCGAGAATCCCGGGTTTCGCCGGCACGTCCGGAAGCGCCAGCGCCAGCGCGACGGAGATGCCGCCGCGCACGCCCGCCCAGGTCAGGAACGGCACGCTTCGGGCGTTCAGCCGCCGCGTCCAGCCGAACAGCAGGAGCGGCGTCGAGACGGCGACGAGGCGCGCGCCGAGCACGAGCGGGACCGCGAGGAGCGACAGGCCGATGCTGATCTCGGCGGTGTTCAGAAGCAGCACCTCGAGGCCGATCAGCAGGAACAGGACCGAGTTCAGCACCTCGTCGATCAGGGTCCAGAGCGCGGTGACGTAGCTCTGGGTCCGGTCGCTGAACGCGTCGCGGGGCGCGCGGTGGCCGATGAGGAGCCCGGCGGAGACCATCGAGAGCGGACCGCTGACGCCGAGGCTCTGGGCGAGCGCGTAGGTGGCGGTGACGAGGCCGAGCGTGATCAGGACCTCTACGGGGAAATCGTCGATGGCGCGCATCGCGCGGTAGGCGACGTAGCCGGTGACGGTCCCGAGCGCGAGACCGCCGCCGGCCTCGACGAGGATCGCCTCGATCGCGTGGGTGACGCCGAAATCCTCGTCGCCGCCGCCGGCCGCGACGCCGAGCAGGAGCGTGAAGAGCACCACGCCGACCCCGTCGTTGAAGAGCGATTCGCCCTCCACCTCGACGTGGAGCCGTTTGGGGACGCGGACCGTCTTGAGCGTGCTCATCACCGCGACGGGATCGGTCGGGCTGATGAGCGCGCCGAACACCATCGCCCAGGCCAGCGGCAGGTCGTAGCCGAGCGCGCCCGAGATGGCCCAGGCGCCTGAACCGACGATGGCCGTGGAGATCAGGGTGCCGACGAGCGCGAGGAACGCGACCTGCCAGGCCCTGTCCCGCATCGCGTTCAGGTCGACGTTGAGCGCGCCGGCGAAGAGCAGGAAGGCGAGCATCCCGTCCATCACCAGATCGGTGAAGTCGATGGAGCGCAGCGTGGTCTCGAGTTCGTTGAAGAAGGCCACCGACGGGAAGGCCACCTCCGCGCCGAGAAGCGCCAGCGACGCGGCGAGACCCATGGTCAGCATGCCGATGGAATGGGGCAGGCCCAGAAACCGCGCGTTGAGCCAGCCGAAGATCGCCGAGAGCGTCAGAAGCAGCGCCGCGAGGTCGAAGATGGAGAGCAATTCAGCGCCTCCGCAGGACGGCGTCGAGAAGCGCCGTCGGCATGAGGCGGCGCATCAGGCCGGCGGCATGGGCGGGTATCGTCACGGGATACCGCGCCTTCGGACGCGCGTTCTCAAGCGCGTGGATCAGCCGGGCGGTGACGGCGGAGGGCGGAAGCTCGAACCGGTCGGGCGGCCCGCCGGCCGCGTTCAGGCGCGCCATCAGCGTCTCCTCGTACGCCGCGCGGTGCGGCGAGGCGCGCCAGTCGACGTGGCGGGCGAAGGCGCGGGCGGCGTTGCGGCGGAACTCGGTGGTGATCGGGCCGGGTTCGATGAGGCTGACGCGGATCGGCGTGGCGTGAAGCTCCATGCGGAGCGCGTCGGTCATCGCTTCCAGCGCGAATTTGGTCGCGGAATAGGCCCCGCGCCACGGCGTGGAGACGAAGCCCAGCACGGAGGAGGTCATCACGATCCGGCCCGAGCCCCGCGCCCGCATGGCCGGCAGGACGCGGTTGGTCAGATCGATCTGTCCGAAGAGGTTGGTCTCGAAGATCTCGCGCAGAGCGTCGCGGCCGAGATCCTCGACCCCGCCGGGGATCGCGAAGGCGCCGTTGTTGAAGATCGCGTCGGGCGCGCCGCCGGTCCGCTCCAGCGCCTCGGCCGCGCCCGCCTCGACCGAGGCCGCGTCGGCCAGGTCGAGCGTGAAGCTCTCCAGGCCTTCGGCGGCCAGGCGGTCGCGATCCTCGGCGCGGCGGCAGGTCGCGAGCACCCGCCAGCCGCGGGCGTGAAGCGTGCGGGCGGCGTCGAGACCGATCCCCGACGAGCAGCCGGTGATGAGGATGCTGCGGCTCATGGCGATCCGGATCGCCCATTCGGCCCGTCTTGGCAAGCGGGATGGCGGCGGAGGGCGCGGGCGGCGGCGTTCAGGTGTCCTCGGTGATGAAGAGGACGCCGCGCACCAGATCGCGGCTGTCGGAGCGGCCGCCGAGCGATCCGGCGAGAACCCCCATCGCCGCGAGGAACAGGCTGAGCTTGAGGTGATCGAGCGGCGTCGTGGCCTCGCCGTTGCCGGGCCAGGTCTCCATGAGGGATTGGGGGAACACCGCGACGGTGACCAGGTACATCAGCCCGCCGAAAAAGGCGAACATGACGATCAGCGTCAGGACCAGGCAGAGCATCGTCGCGGCGGTGGTGACGATGCTCGATTCCGTGATCCGCCGGTCGCGGCGGAGGAGCGCGTCGAACGCGAAGGCGCGGTAGAGCACGAAGGCCGCCGCCGCGAGGCACATCAGCGAGAACGTCGCGATCTGCGGCACCGAGACCGCGCTCGCGACGTCCCAGGTCTCGGCGCTGAACAGCAGCACGACGATGACCGACAGGGCCGCCGCCAGCATCGTCGGCATGGTCGCGAGCAGGCGGAACGGGTTGGCGTTCACCACGGCGCGCGCGATCGCGCCCGCGTCGTGGAAGAGCGTCCAGGCGACGAACCGCGCCTTGCCCTCGCGCGTCGAGCGCTCGTGCGCCTCGCGCGGCAGGACGCGGGAGACCCGCTCGACCTGCGCGGTCGTGAGGCGCGACATCCGGTCGAGATCCTGAACGCTCTCGAGAGGATACATGGCGTTTTCCGGATCGCGCTCGTGATCGAGACCGACCAGATGCCCGAAGCTGTGCAGCATCAGCCGCGCGAGCCGTGACGCGGCGCGGTCGTCGTCGGGCTCGTCGCCCCAGAAACCGGGATCGAGGCGCCGCGTCGAGCAGATGGCGATGTTGGTCAGCCTGCTGGGGAGCGCGAGCGTGTAGGCGAGCGACGACGAGGACAGGTCCACCTCGGTGACGATCAGCATGAAGGGCAGGTCCCGTTCGAGCTTCTCGGCCAGCCCGATCTCGAGAAAGTCGAGCGGCGCGTAGTTGCCCGCACCGGGCGTCAGGTGCGGTCCGTTGAAGGACAGGGTCCGCGTGCGAAGCCGCGGCTCGCGCTCGAGGGCGGCGCCGAACTCGACGACGGCTTTGGCGACGATGGCGCCGAAGCGCTCGGATTCGCGGCCCTCGACGTCCATCTTCATGATCCCGACGACATAGGCGTCGGGCGGCGGCGTCGCGTCCTCGCGTCCGACGCTCATGGCGCGGCCCGTCCGTTCGGGACCCGCTCCGCCGCGAAGTCATCGTGAACCATTCGAAGCGCGCCTCGCTTGTCTTCCGCCACCCGACCGCCCGCGCGCGGTCCCTCCGCGCGGCGCGTCGAGACGATCTCAAACGCGGCGGGACGTCAATCCGGCGCCCGCGTTAACCAAAGTCCGCTGGACGGGTCGGGCGCGCGCTTGTATCACCACATCTATGGCGGACGCGACCGACACCCCCGACATGCCGCGCGACGGCGAGACCTCCGAGCCGCTCGACCGGGCGCTTGGCGAGCGGTACCTCACCTACGCGCTCAGCACGATCATGCACCGGGCGCTGCCGGACGCGCGCGACGGGCTGAAGCCGGTCCATCGGCGCATCCTCTACGCGATGCGCGGGCTGAAGCTGGAGCCGAGCGCGCAATTCCGGAAATGCGCCAAGATCGTCGGCGAGGTGATGGGCAATTATCACCCGCATGGCGACCAGTCGATCTATGACGCGCTGGCGCGCCTCGCGCAGGATTTCAACATCCGCTATCCGCTGGTCGACGGGCAGGGCAATTTCGGCAACATCGACGGCGACAACCCGGCGGCGCAGCGCTACACCGAGGCGCGGCTGACGGCGGCGGCGGCGGCGCTGCTGGACGGTCTGACCGAGAACGCGGTCGATTTCCGCGACAATTACGACGGCTCCGAGAGCGAGCCGGTGGTTCTGCCGGCGGCGTTTCCGAACCTGCTGGCGAACGGGTCGAGCGGGATCGCGGTCGGCATGGCGACCAACATCCCGCCGCACAACATCGACGAGCTGGTGGGGGCCTGCCTGCATCTGATCAAGGCGCCGAACGCGCGCGACGAGACGCTGCTCGACCACATCCAGGGGCCGGATTTCCCGACCGGCGGGATCATCGTCGAGGAGCGCGCGAGCATCAAGGAGGCCTACCGGACCGGCAAGGGCGGGTTCCGGCTGCGCGCGCGCTGGGCGGTCGAGGATCTGGGGCGCGGGACCTGGCAGGTCGTGGTCACGGAGATCCCCTATCAGGTCCAGAAGGGCAAGCTGATCGAACGGCTGGCCGATCTGATCAACGCCAAGAAGATTCCGATTCTGGCGGATGTGCGCGACGAGAGCGCCGAGGACGTGCGGATCGTGCTGGAGCCGCGCGCGCGGAATGTCGATCCGGCGGTGATGATGGAGATGCTGTTCCGCAACAGCGATCTCGAGACGCGCTTCGCGATGAACATGAACGTGCTGATCGACGGCCGGACGCCGCAGGTCTGTTCGCTGAAGGAGGTTCTGCGGGCGTTTCTCGACCATCGGCGCGAGGTGCTGGTCCGGCGCTCGGAGTTCCGCCTGGGCAGGATCGACGCGCGGCTGGAGGTGCTCGACGGCTATCTCGTCGCGTTCCTCAACCTCGACCGGGTGATCGAGATCATCCGGTACGAGGACGAGCCGAAGGCGGTGCTGATCGCGGAATTCACGCTGACCGAAGTCCAGGCCGAGGCGATCCTGAACCTGCGGCTGCGCAATCTGCGCAGGCTGGAGGAGATGGAGCTGCGCTCGGAACGCGAGGCGCTGATCGCGGAGCGGGCGGAGATCGCGGCGCTGCTGGGCTCCGAGGACCTGCAATGGGCGCGGATCGCCGAGCAGCTGCGCGAGGTCCGCAAGGCGTTCGGCAAGACCGCGCCCGGCGGCGCGCGGCGCACGGAGTTCGACGACGTGCCGGATGTCGAGGAGATCTCGTTTGAGTCGATGATCGAGCGCGAGCCGGTCACCGTGATCTGCTCCGAGATGGGCTGGATCCGCACCATGAA
Organism: uncultured Alphaproteobacteria bacterium; assembly: GCA_963798765.1. GTDB lineage: Bacteria > Pseudomonadota > Alphaproteobacteria > Rhodobacterales > Rhodobacteraceae > Amaricoccus. Next base: position 44,562 of record CAWCUP010000032.1, read on the forward strand.
GGGGCATGTCGATCGCGCGACCGAGCTCAAGTTCAAGGACGGCGACGGGCCGCGCTTCCTGATCCACGCCGAGACGACCGACCGCATCCTGATGTTCGCCTCGAACGGGCGGATGTACACGCTCCAGGCCTCGCTGCTGCCCGGCGGACGGGGCATGGGCGAGCCGGTGCGGCTGATGACCGACATGCCGAACGAGGCGCGGATGGTGGCGCTTTTCACCCACGTTCCGGGCGGACGGCTTCTGGTGGCGTCGGGCGCCGGCGACGGCTTCGTGCTGCCCGAGGACGAGGCGGTGGCCCAGACGCGGGCCGGAAAACAGGTGCTGAACCTGCGGGACGGGACGCGGGCGAAGGTCTGCCGGCCGGTCGAGGGCGATCACGTCGCGGTCGCGGGCGAGAACCGCAAGGTGCTGGTCTTCCCGGTCGCGGAACTGCCCGAGATGGGGCGCGGCAAGGGCGTGCGGCTGCAGAAATACAAGGACGGCGGCCTGTCGGACGCGACGACCTTCGACCTCGCCGACGGGCTGTCGTGGAGGGATCCGGCCGGACGGACGCGGACGGTCGCGGCGCCGGAGCTCGCCGACTGGATCGGCGCGCGGGCCGGGGCCGGGCGCATGGCGCCGCGCGGGTTCCCGCAGGACAACAGGTTCGGGTGAGGCCGCGACAACCGCGGTCCACGCGTGAACCTGTGACAAGTCTTTGTAATCGCAGGCGTTCTAATTGCTGATTCTTCGTTAACGCGCCTGCGGGGCGGCAAGTCGTCCGCTTTTCCCCGGCCTTCGGCTGTGTCAGAACGGCGTGTGCGAACGGAAGGGTCTGACATGCGAAACGTGATTGCGGCCGGTCTCATCGCGCTGGCGGGGCTCGGAGGGGGCGCGGCGGAGGCGGCGGAAATGCCGCGCGTTTCCTACGCCGGATCGGAGAGCTGCACCGGAGTGCCACAGGGAGGCGGCGGAGGCCTGGAGCGGGTCGCATCACGCGCTCGCCTGGACCGAGCCGGGCCCGGAGACCGTCGCGGGAGATTTCGACGACGCCGAGTTCGAGCATCATGGCGTCGTCACGCGGTTCCGCCGCGACGGCGACGCGTATCTGATCGAGACCGAGGACGCGGACGGCGCGCGGGGGACGTGGACGGTCGTCGGCGTCGGCGGCTACCGGCCGCTGCAGCAATATCTGGTCGAGACGGAGCCGGGCCGGACGCAGACCTTCGACATCGCATGGGACATGGACGAGGGCCGCTGGTACCCGGTCTTTCCCGACCAGGACCTGGTCCCCGGCGACGCGCTGCACTGGACCGGACCCTACAAGAGCTGGGAGGCGCGCTGCGCCGAGTGCCACGCGACGGGATACACGCGCAACTACGATCCCGCGACGCGGACCTACGCGCCGCGCATGGCCGAGATCGGCGTCGGCTGCGAGGCGTGCCACGGGCCGGGGAGCGCGCATCTGGCCTGGGCGGCGGAACCCGGGGCCTACGATCCGACGGCATGGGAAGGGACCGGCGGGACCGGCCTGACGGTGGATCTGGGCGCCTCGGCCTCGGTCGAGACCGGTCAATGCGCCGCCTGCCATTCGCGGCGCGAGGCGTTCTTCGACGGCAACTCGGTCCCGGGCACGGCTTACGGCGACGCCTACAACCTCGCGCTGCTGCGCGAGGGGCTCTATCACGCGGACGGGCAGATCCTCGACGAGGTCTACGTTTACGGGTCGTTCCTCCAGTCGAAGATGAACGCGCGCGGGGTGCGCTGCACCGATTGCCACGAGCCGCATTCCGCGACTCTGCGCGCCGAGGGGAACGCGGTCTGCGCGCAATGCCACAACCCCGAGGGGAACGAGCGGTTTCCGACGCTGCGGGGCGCCGCCTATGACACGCCGGAGCACCATTTCCACGAGGAGGGGACGGAGGGCGCGCTTTGCGTCAGCTGCCACATGATCGAGCGGACCTATATGGGCATCGACGAGCGGCGCGATCACTCCTTCCGCGTCCCGCGTCCCGATCTCGCGGCCGGGACCGGAGCGCCGGACGCCTGCACCGACTGCCACGCGGACCGCGACGCGGCCTGGGCGGCGGCGGAGATCGCGGAGCGGTTCCCGGAGGACACGCATCGCGGGCCGCATTTCGGCACGGTTCTGGCCGCCGCGCGCTGGTCGCCGGAGGGGCAGATCGAGCCGCTGCTGGCGCTGGCCGGCGACGCGGAGACGCCGGGCATCGTGCGGGCGACCGCGCTCGACCTGCTGGCGCGCGCGCGGTCGGAGGCGGCGGCCGAGGGGGCGGCGACGCTGCTGGCCGATCCCGATCCGCTGGTGCGCGCGGCCGCCGCGACGGCGCAGCGCGCCCGGGCGCCCGAGGCGCGGCTGGCGGCGCTGGCGCCGGCGCTGAGCGATCCGGTGCGGATGGTGCGGATCGCCGCCGCCGGCGCGATGCTCGACGCCGTTTCCGCGATCCCGCCCGAGGCCGGCGCGGCGCTGCGCGGGCCGATGACCGAATGGCAGGCGGCGCAGGTGGCCCAGGCGGATTTCCCCGAGACGCATCTCAGGATCGGCGGCGTCGCGCTGACCATGCGCGACTGGGAGGGCGCGCTGGCCGGGTTCCGCGAGGCGGTGACGCTCGACCCGCAGCTGGTCGACGCCTGGTCGATGCTGGTGCGCATCGACGCGGCGCTGGAACGGCCCGACCGGGCGCGCGCCACGCTGGCCGAGGCGCTGGCCGCCAATCCCGGGAACGCGGCGCTGGAGGAGCTCCGGCGCGGGCTGTGACGTCAGCCGCCGGCGGGGTCGGACATTCCGACGAACTCGGCCTCGATCGCCACGCCCCGCGCCGTCTCGGCGGTCAGCACCGTGCCGCGCGGCGGCGGCGGGCCGCTCCGGGTGGCCGGGCCGCCCGGAGCGCCGAACAGCGCCGTGCAGATCTCCCGGGCGGCGCCGGCCGCGGCTCCCGTGGCGATCACGCCGGGGCTCGGATAGAGCGCCGTGACCACCGCGAGCGCCGACTGCGCCGTCGGGACCGCGCCGCACAGCGACCGCGTCGATTGCTGGATCAGCGTGACCGTGTCCTCGCGGCCGGGACCCGGCTCGCCGGCGGGCGGCGCGCAGGCGGCGAGCGGCAGGGCGAGCAGCGGCAGGAGATGGAGGGCGCGCATGACTGTCCTTTCGGTTCGGGGCGAGCCTAGACGCGAACGGGCGGCGGGCCAACGGGAAAGGCGCGGCGTGGGGGTGGAGGTCTCGCGAATCGCCGCTCCCGTGATTCGGACCTGGATGGGCCGGTTTTGCCCGGTTGATCGGGGCGCGCGCGCCTTGAGTCGGACGGCTGTCGTGCTGGTTGCGGGAAGTGGCGAATTCTGGCGTCGATCATGGTTA
>CAWCUP010000033.1:0-11323 GCA_963798765.1 uncultured Alphaproteobacteria bacterium
CGACGGGACGTTCGATGGCGGATATGCCCAGCACGTGACGATGAACGTCCCCGATCGCGCCGCCTTTTTCGACGAGGCGTTTCGAGTGCTCAAGCCCGGCGCCTTCTTCGCGTTGACCGAGCATGGATTGGGCGAGGTCGGGGACCCGCACCATCCTCTGCCCTGGTCGGAGGATGGAAGCGGGGCCTATCTGATGCGGCCGGCGGATACCGTCGCCACTCTGAACCGGTCCGGATTCTCGGACGTTCAGGTCACCGACACCGGCGAGGAATATCTGCAAGGGTATCGGCGAGCGATTGAGCTCGAGGAGAGGGGCGAGGCGCCGGTTTTCGGAACCCACATCCTGCTCGGCCGGCTCGCGCCGCGGATCATCGAGAACGCGGCGCGCAACATAGCGGAGCGGAGAACGCGCCCGGTGCGGATCATCTGCCGCAAGCCGAATTGAGCCGATCCGTCGTCCGGACGCGAAGGACCGCTCCCGGCGCGCGCGTCAGGTCCTGAGATTGAGGTTGGGACTGGACGGACCGTCCTCGCGCGATCCTCCCCCCGAGACCATAGCCGCGTTGTCGCTTTTGCCGCCGACGCCGCGCCCGGCGGTGCGCGAGGCTTTCATCGACTGCGAATAGCCGTAGATGGTGATGGCCCCCAGAAGGCCGAAGACGATGATCGCCAGCAGGATTTCCATGAAGCCGCTCCGTGTTCAAAAACCAACCGCCGTCAAACTCGCGGCGGGCCCGCCGGTTCCGCGGGCGGCTGATTAACGCGCTCGACGGCGCGTTAATCTTCCATTCACCTTAAAGTTGCATCAAATGCCCCGAAGGCGGTCGGCGGGTCTTTACGCTGTTCGCCCGGCGGGACTATAAGCGGCGCGAGCGGTCCGCCCGAAAACACCCGCGACACGAGAAACCGGGCCGCGGTCAAGGGGCGCAGAGCATATGTTTGGTGGATTGAGCGGACTTTTCTCGTCCGACATGGCGATCGACCTCGGCACGGCGAACACGCTGATCTACGTCAAGGGCAAGGGCATCGTCCTGAACGAGCCCTCGGTGGTCGCCTACGCGGTCAAGGACGGCAAGAAGCGGGTCCTGGCCGTGGGCGAGGAGGCCAAGATGATGCTCGGCCGCACGCCGGGCTCGATCGAGGCGATCCGGCCGATGCGCGACGGGGTGATCGCGGATTTCGACGTCGCCGAGGAGATGATCAAGTATTTCATCCGCAAGGTGCACAGGCGCGGCGGATGGGCCAAGCCCAAGATCGTCGTCTGCGTGCCGCATGGCGCGACCCCGGTCGAGAAGCGCGCGATCCGCGAGAGCGTGATGGCCGCTGGCGGGCGAAAGGCCGGGCTGATCTCGGAGCCGATCGCGGCGGCCATCGGAGCGGGAATGCCGATCACCGAGCCGACGGGCAACATGGTGGTCGACATCGGCGGCGGCACGACCGAGGTCGCGGTGCTGTCGCTCGGCGACGTGGTCTACGCGCGCTCGGTGCGCGTGGGCGGCGACCGGATGGACGAGGCGATCGTGGCGTATCTGCGCCGGCAGCACAACCTTCTGGTGGGCGATTCGACGGCCGAGCGGATCAAGCTCGAGATCGGCACGGCGCGGATGCCCGAGGACGGCCGGGGCGCGCGGATGGACGTGCGCGGGCGCGATCTTCTGAACGGCGTGCCCAAGGAGATGGAGATCAGCCAGGCGCAGATCGCCGAGGCGCTGGCCGAGACGGTGCAGCTGATCGTCGAGGGCGTGATGGTCGCGCTGGAGCAGACGCCGCCGGATCTGGCCGCCGACATCGTCGACCGCGGCGTGATGCTGACCGGCGGCGGCGCGCTGCTCGGGGATCTCGATCTGGCGCTGCGCGAGCAGACCGGGCTCGCGATCACCGTCGCCGACGATCCGCTGAACTGCGTGGCGCTCGGGACCGGGCAGTCGCTCGAGTTTGAAAACCAGCTCGCCCATGTGATAGATTACGGCGCGACGGGCGGGCGCTGAGACCCGCCGGAAACGGGTCGGCGCGACCTGCCCGGAGGCGATGAAGCGTGGCGGTCCATGACGGCTCCTCACCGGATTATCTGCGCGGCGTCCGGCGCGTGACGCTCGCCGTCGCGGTCGCGCTGCTGCTGGCGACGTTTCTGGTCTGGCGGATCGACAACGCGCGGGTCGAGGCGCTGCGCGTCAGCGTGATCGACCGCTTCGCGCCGGGTCTGGAATGGACGCTGAAACCCGTGGCGGGCGCGGCGAACATGCTGTCGGATTTCCAGTCCTACGCCCGGGTCTACGAGCAGAACGCGGAGCTGCGCCGCGAGCTGCAGCGGATGCAGGGATGGCGCGAGGCGGCGCTTCAGCTCGAACAGAAGAACGCGCGGCTTCTGGCGCTCAACAACGTGCGGCTGAACCCCAGGCTCACCTATGTCACCGGCGAGGTGATCGCGGACGCGGGCTCGCCGTTCCGCCGCTCGGCGATGGTCAACGTGGGGCGGCTCGACGGGGTGACCGACGGCTCGGCGGTGCTCGACGGCATGGGTCTCGTCGGGCGGATCGCGGGCGTGGGCGAGCGCTCGGCGCGGATCATCTTCCTCACCGACGCGTCGAGCCGGGTGCCGGCGATCTCGCGGCCGTCGGGACAGCGGGCGCTGGTCGCGGGCGACAACGGACCGGCGCCGGCGCTCGATTTCGTGGACCAGGCCGACGAGATCGCGCTCGGGGACCGCGTGGTGACCTCCGGGGCCGGCGGCCTCTATCCGGCGGACATCCCGATCGGGCGCGTCGCGATGGCCGGAGGACGGCAGAGGGTGCGGCCTTCGGCCGATTTCACCCGGCTCGATTTCGTGCGGATCGTGCGCGAGACGCCCGCGCCGGTGGTCGAGGGTCCGGGCGGGCTGATCGGGCCGCCGGCGCCCGCTCTCCCTGTCCCGGTCGCGGAGGCGGAGCGGTGAGCGCGAACCTCGCGCTCGGCGGCTTCGGCCTCGTGGCGATCCTGGCGGCGATGATTCCGCTCGCGCCGGGCGGCGACCTGGTGCCGCCGGACATCCTGTGGTGCGTCGTCGTGGCCTTCGCGGTGCGGCGGCCGGGGGCGGCGCCGCTCTGGCTGATCGTCGCGCTCGGGCTTCTGGGGGACCTGATGCTCTCGCGTCCCGTCGGTCTCGGCGCGCTGGCGCTGGTCCTCTCGGCGGAGGCGATGCGGGCGAATTCGGGCCGGTTCCGGGGCGCGCCCTTCGTGATCGAATGGGTGGCGGCCGCGGCGCTCTTCGCGCTGGCTCTGGCGGGGATGGAGGCGCTCCTGCGGCTGGCGCTGGCGGAGGGGCCGACGCTCGGCGCCGCCGCGCGGCACGCGGTCGCGACGGCGCTCGCCTATCCCGTGGTCGTTTTCTGCGTCACCCGGCTGCCGGGGATGCGGTCGCGGAACCGGGAGACGGCGCGATGAGGGCGCCGTCGGACGCGGCGCCGCCGGAGCGCATCACCCGGCGCGGGCTGATGCTTCTGGGGCTCCAGCTCGGGGTGATCGGCGGTCTGGGCTGGCGGATGCGGCATCTGCAGGTCGAGGAGCATTCGAAGTACCGGCTGATGGCCGAGGAGAACCGCATCAACATGCGGCTGATCCCGCCGGCGCGGGGGCTGGTCTTCGACCGCGACGGCATGCCGCTCGCGGTCAACCGGCAGAACTACCGGATCGTGATGGTGCGCGAGCAGGCGGGCGATCCGGAGGCGGTGCTGGCGCGGCTGGCGGAGGTGATCGCGCTGTCGCCGGAGGATCGCGAGCGGGCGCTCCGCGAGGTGATGTCGCGCAGCGCCTTCGTGCCGGTGGTGGTGACCGAGCATCTGACATGGGACGACGTCGCGCGGGTGGCGGCGAACGCGCCGGTCCTGCCGGGCGTGGCGCCGGAGGTCGGGCTCAGCCGGTTCTATCCGCACGCGCGCGACACCGGCCATGTGGTGGGCTATGTCGGACCGGTCTCGGACAACGATCTGGCCAAGCTCGAGAACCCCGATCCGGTGCTGCAGATCCCGCGCTTCCAGATCGGCAAGACCGGGGTCGAGCAGCGCATGGAGGACGTGCTGCGCGGCACGGCCGGCAACATGAGCATCGAGGTGAGCGCGGCGGGCCGCGTCATGCGCGAGCTGGGCCGGGTCGAGGGCGTGGCCGGCGCCGACGTGCGTCTGACCATCGACGGGAACCTCCAGAGCTACGCGATGAAGCGGATGTCGGGCGAGAGCGCCGCGTCGGTGGTGATCGACGTGGCGACCGGCGACCTCGTGGCGCTGGCGTCCTCGCCGGGATTCGATCCCAACAGCTTCGTCTTCGGCATCTCGTCGACCGAGTGGAACGCGCTGATGGCCGACGAGTACCGGCCGCTGGCGAACAAGACGGTGTCGGGGGTCTATCCGCCCGGCTCGACGTTCAAGATGGTGGTGGCGCTGGCGGCGCTCGAATCGGGCGTCATGAGCCCCGGCGACACGGTCCATTGCGGCGGATCGACGACGCTCGGGCGGCGGCGGTTCCATTGCTGGAAGCGCGGCGGACACGGACGGGTCGATCTGCGCAAGAGCCTCCAGCAATCCTGCGACGTCTATTATTACGAGATGGCGCGGCGCGTCGGCGCGGACGGGATAGCGGCGATGGCCAACCGGCTGGGTCTCGGCGTGCGGCCCGACCTGCCGCTCCAGGCGGTGACCGAGGGGCTGATGCCGCGCAAGGAATGGAAGCAGGCCAACCGCGACACGCCCTGGACGATGGGCGACACGTACAATTACGGGATCGGCCAGGGCCTGACGCTGGCCTCGCCGGTGCAGCTCGCCATCATGGCGGCGCGGATCGCGACGGGGCGGGACGTGACGGCGCGGCTCGTCAGATCCGTGGGCGACGTCGACGTGCCCGTGCCGGAATGGTCCGACCTCGGCCTGTCGGCGCGCAACCTGAACGCGGTGCGCGACGGCATGTTCGCGGTGTCGAACGAGGGCACGGCGTACCGCTCGCGCATCGTGGACCCGGCGAACCTGATGGCGGGCAAGACCGGCACGAGCCAGGTGCGGATCATCACGGCGGCCGAGCGCGCGGCGGGTGTCACGCGCAACGAGCAGCTGCCGTGGAACCGTCGCGATCACGCGCTCTTCGTCTGCTACGCGCCCTATGACCGACCGCGCTACGCCTGCGCGCAGATCGTCGAGCACGGCGGCGGCGGATCGGCGGTGGCCGCGCCCATCGCCCGCGACATCCTGATGTACGCGCTCTATGGAGGGCCGCCGCCGGTCGACGCCTATCCGCCGGAGCAGCGCAGGGGCGTCGAGGAGGAGCGCGCCCGCGAGGCGGCCGAGGCCGCCGGCCCGCCGGGCGCCGGAGGCGACCCGACATGAGTTTCGGCGACGCGACGGGGCGCGGGACGCCGCGCGGTCCCGGCAAGATCGTGGCGCTCAACTGGTCGCTGATCGTGCTGATCTGCGCCGTCGCGGCGGCCGGGTTCCTGATGCTCTATTCCGTTGCGGGCGGCTCCATCGACCGCTGGGCCGAGCCGCAGATGATCCGGTTCGGCGTGGGCATGGCCGCGATGATCGTGATCGGCATGATTTCGATCCGGTTCTGGCGCGCGGTGTCGCCGCTGGCCTATCTCGGGGCGCTGGGGCTTCTGGTGCTGGTCGAGGTGATGGGCGAGATCGGCATGGGCGCGCAGCGCTGGATCGATCTCGGGTTCGTCCTGCTCCAGCCGTCGGAGGTGATGAAGATCGCGCTGGTGATGGTGCTGGCGTGGTATTACGACCGGCTGGATCCCGCCAAGGTCTCACGGCCGCTCTGGGTGATCCTGCCGCTGGTGATCACGCTGATTCCCGTGGCGCTGGTGCTCAAGCAGCCCGATCTGGGAACGGCCCTGCTGCTGCTGATGGGCGCGGGGGCGGTGATGTTCCTCGCGGGGGTGAGCCTGTGGTACTTCGCCGCCGCCATCGGCAGCGCGGTCGGGCTGGTGACGCTGGTGCTGAAATCGCGGGGCACGGACTGGCAGCTCATCAAGGATTACCAGTTCCGGCGCATCTTCACCTTTCTCGACCCGGACGCCGATCCGCTCGGCGCGGGGTATCACATCACCCAGGCCAAGATCGCGATGGGCTCGGGCGGTCTGTCGGGGCGCGGGTTCATGCAGGGCACGCAGAGCCGGCTGAACTTCCTGCCCGAGAAACACACGGATTTCATCTTCACGACCTTGGCGGAGGAATTCGGGTTCGCGGGGTCGATCGCGCTGCTGGGGCTCTACACGCTGATCGTGATCTTCTGCGTTTTCTCGGCGATCTCGAACCGCGACCGGTACGGCGCGCTGCTGACCGGGGGGATCGCGGCGACGTTCTTCCTGTTCTTCGCGGTCAACATGGGGATGGTCATGGGGCTGATGCCGGTGGTGGGCGTGCCGCTGCCGCTTGTGAGCTATGGCGGGTCGGCGATGCTGGTGCTGCTGGCGGCGTTCGGGCTGGTGCAGAGCGCGCATGTGCACCGGCCGCGCGGGCGGGACTGATGGCGCCAAGGGTCCTGTTTTCCGCGCCTCCGGAGTGGTGGCCGCTCTACGCGCCGCATCTGAGGGCGGCCTGCGCGGCGGAGGGTCTGGAGCCCGAGTTCCTGACCGCGCCGGATGGCGGACCGGTCGATTACATCGTGCATCGGCCGGGCGGCCCGGTGGCGGAGTTCTCGGGATTCGAGGGGCTGAAGGCGGTACTGAGCCTCTGGGCCGGGGTCGAGGGGCTCGTGGACGATCCGACGCTGACCGCGCCTCTGGTGCGGATGATCGACGAGAGCCTGACTGCCGGAATGGCGGAATGGGTCGCGGGGCACGTTCTGCGCCATCATCTCGGCACGGACGCGCATGTCCTGGGACAGGACGGCGTCTGGCGCAACGGGATCATTCCGCCGCTGGCGCGCGAGCGCGGCGTGGGCGTGCTCGGTCTCGGCGCCCTCGGGACCGCCTCGGCGCGGATGCTGGCGGGGATCGGCTTTCGGGTGCATGGCTGGAGCCGGCGGGCGAAGGATCTGGACGGGATCGCGACGTATTCGGGGCCGGAGGGGTTCCGCGAGGTGCTGGCGGCCTCGGAGATCCTGGTGCTGCTGCTGCCGTCGACGCCGGGGACGGCGTCGGTGATGGACGCGGAGGCGTTCGCGGCCCTGCCGCGCGGCGCGGTGGTGATCAATCCGGGGCGCGGGGCGCTCATCGACGACGCGGCTCTGCTGGCGGCGCTGGATTCGGGGCATCTGGCGCATGCGACGCTGGATGTTTTCCGCGAGGAGCCGCTGCCGCCGGCGCATCCGTTCTGGGCGCATCCGCGCGTGACGGTGACGCCGCATGTCGCGTCCGAGACCCGTCCGGAGACGGCGTCGGAGGCCATCGCGCGCAACATCCGGCGCGGCGAGGACGGCGCGCCGTTCGAGGGGCTTGTGGACCGGTCTGCCGGGCTATTGACGCTTCAGCGCAGGATCGGCGGGCGGTCGGGATCGGTTCCGGGCGCTTTCGGCCTGTCGGGAGCGGGGCGCGGCGTTCGCGGCAGGTCGAGCGCGAGACCGGCGGCGCGGACGCGGGCGAGCGCGGGGGAGCCGTCGTCGAGAAAGGTCACGTCGAGGCCGCCCTCCTCCACTCCGCTGAACCGGACGGCCTCGGAGATCGCGGCGGCGACGGCGGGACGCGCCTCGGGCGGGACGCCCGCGAGCGCGAGCAGGAGGCCGGCGCGGCCGTCGCCGTAGGTCGCCGCGACGAGATGCGCCGAGGCGACGCGGGTCGACATCGCGGCGAGTTTCGGGCCGAGCGCCACGACGAGCGCCGCCGGCGCGTCGTCGGGCGGGGCGAGGCGGCGCGGGATGTCGTCGGAGGTTTCGGGACCGCCCTCGCCCATGCCGGCCATCCAGGCGACGGCTTCGGCCGGAAGAAGCGTGGCGGAGGGCGCGGAGCCGAGGTTGAGGCCGATGCCGAGCCCCTGCCCCGCCAGCAGCGCCGCGAGCCGCCGGCCGGGCAACGCGGCGTAGGGCGCGGGCGCGTCGAGGAAGTCCGCGAGGCGGTCGTCACGGTCGAAGGCGAGCACGAAGCGGCCCTCTTCGAGATCGAAGACCTGCGGGTTCAGGCGCGTGTCGTCCGGCTCGGTCTCGAGCAGAAGGAACAGCTCCGCGTCCATCACGCGCTCGTGGAAGCGCAGACGCGCGACGGGATCGTCGGGGGCGGCTTCCATCGCCCGGTGGGCGGCGTCGATGGGCGTGTCGGTCATCGCTCCGCCTCTAGCCGCCGGCGAGGAGATTGGAAACCCGCGCCCGGAGGACGGGCAGGAGATCCATCTCGAACCACGGATGCTTCTTCAGCCAAGCGGTGTTGCGCCAGGACGGATGCGGCAGGGGGATGACGTGCGGGCCGAAGCTCCGCCACGCCCCGACGGTGGCGGTGACGGAGGTGGCGGCGCGGCCGAGATGCCAGCGCTGGGCATGGCCGCCGATCAGCAGGGTGAGGCGCGCGCCGGGCTGGGCCGCGAGGGCGCGGGCCCGCCAGGTCGCGGCGCAGAGCGCGGGCGGCGGCAGGTCCGACCCGGCGCGGTCGTAGCCCGGAAAGCAGAACGCCATCGGCAGGATCGAGAAATTGGCGCGGTCGTAGAAGGTCCGCCTGTCGACGCCGAGCCAGGCGCGGAGCCGGTCGCCGGAGGGATCGTCGAAGGGCAGGCCGCTCGCGTGGGCGCGGGCGCCCGGGGCCTGGCTCGCGATCAGAACCGGCGCCCGGGGCGAGAGCCAGACGACGGGCTTCGGCCGATGGGCCGTCCGCGTGCCGTCGAACCGGGCGGCGCAGAGGCGGCAGGCGGCGATTTCGGCGGCGAGGCTTTCGGCGGTTTCGGTCATGGCGGTCACATAGGGCGCGCGGGGTCCGCTTTACAGCACTCGGGCGCGCGGGCTATCGAATGGTCCCCGGACGGAGGAGCGCGCGTGACCCAGGCGAGAACGGTGGAGATCGGCCCGGTGCGGGTCTCGAACGCGGGGCCGCTGACGCTGATCGCGGGGCCCTGCCAGCTGGAGGGCCTGGACCACGCGCTGGCCATCGCGGAGCCGCTGGCCGAGGCCTGCGCGCGGGCGGGGGCCGGGTTCATCTTCAAGGCGTCCTACGACAAGGCGAACCGCACGTCGCTCGGGGCCGAGCGGGGCGTCGGCATGGACGAGGGGCTGCGGATGCTGGCCGAGGTGCGGAGCCGCGTCGGCTGTCCGGTGCTGACGGACGTGCATCTGCCGGACCACTGCGCGCCGGCGGCGGAGGCGGTCGACGTGCTTCAGATCCCCGCGTTCCTGTGCCGGCAGACCGATCTGCTGCTGGCGGCGGGGGCGACCGGCGCGGCGATCAACGTCAAGAAGGGCCAGTTCCTGGCGCCATGGGACATGCCGAACGTCGCGGCCAAGATCGCCTCGACCGGCAACGAGAGGATCCTGCTCTGCGAGCGCGGATCGTCGTTCGGCTACAACACCCTGGTCGCGGACATGCGGAGCCTGCCGCAGATGGCGCGGACGGGATACCCGGTCGTGATGGACGCGACGCATTCGGTGCAGCAGCCCGGCGGCCTCGGCGGCGCCTCGGGCGGGCAGCGCGAATTCGCGCCGGTGATGGCGCGCGCGGCGGTGGCGATCGGCGTGGCGGCGGTGTTCATCGAGACGCATCCCGATCCCGACCGCGCGCCCTCGGACGGGCCGAACATGATCCCGCTCGACCGGATGCCGGCGCTGATCGACGACCTTATGGCCTTCGACCGGCTTGCCAAGGCGAGCCCGCTCGATGTCTGAGGGTCTGATCGAGCCGTCGGGATTTCGCGAATACGACGCGCGCTGGCGCTATCCGGAGCAGATCGACCTTGGCGGAATGCGGCGGCTCGGGCTCGGGATCGGCACGCAGATGCATGAGACGGGCGTCGCGCCCGAGATCGTCGTCGGCCACGACCTTCGGTCCTATTCGCGCGACGTGCTCGACGCTCTGTCCGCCGGGCTGGTCGAGGCGGGGATCACGGTGCGGGATCTGGGGCTCTGCATCACGCCGATGGCGTATTTCGCGCAGTTCCATCTGGGCGTCGCCTCGGTCGCGATGGTGACGGCGAGCCACAACCCGAACGGCTGGACGGGCGTGAAGATGGGCTTCGCCCCGCCGCTGACCCACGGGCCGGACGAGATGGCGCGGCTGCGCGACATCGTGCTGGGCGGCGCGGGCGTGGCGCGGCCCGGCGGGCGGGTCGAGGCGGTCGAAAGGGTGCGCGAGGCGTATCTCGACGATCTGACGGACGGGTTCCGCATGACGCGGCCGCTGCGCGTGGTCTGCGCGACGGGGAACGGGACGGCGGGCGCGTTCGCGCCGGAGCTGCTGCGGCGGATCGGGGTGGACGTGGTCGAGCGGCACACGCGGCTCGACGACACGTTCCCGCATTACAACCCCAACCCCGAGGCGCTGGAGATGCTGCACGACATGGCGGACGCCGTGCGCGACAGCGGCGCGGATCTGGCGCTGGGGTTCGACGGCGACGGCGACCGCTGCGGAGTGGTCGACGGCGCGGGCGACGAGATCTTCGCCGACAAGATGGGCGTGATCCTGGCGCGCGATCTGGCGCGGCTCCATCCGGGCGCGACCTTCGTGGCGGACGTGAAATCGACCGGGCTGTTCGCGTCCGACCCTGTGCTGCGCGGGCTGGGCGTCAGGGCGGATTACTGGAAGACCGGCCACAGCCACATGAAACGGCGCGTCAAGGCGCTCGGCGCGCTCGCGGGGTTCGAGAAGTCGGGGCATTACTTCTTCGGCCCGCCGGTCGGGCGCGGCTACGATTGCGGGATGCGGGTGGCGGTGGAGATCTGCCGGCTGATGGAGCGGAACCCGGACCGCAGCCTCGCGGACCTCGCCGCCGCCCTGCCCCGGACATGGACGACGCCGACGCTGTCGCCCTTCTGCCCCGACGCGGAGAAATACGGCGTCGTCGAGCGGCTGACCGGCCGGATCGAGGCGCTGGCCGCCTCGGGGGGAACGCTCGGCGGGCGGGCGATCACGTCCATCGTGACGGTGAACGGCGCGCGCGTCATGCTGGAGGACGGCGGCTGGGGCCTGGTGCGGGCGTCGTCGAACACGCCGAATCTGGTGGTGGTCTGCGAGAGCCCGGACTCCGAGGCCGGGATGCGCGCCATCTTCGCCGATCTCGACGCGCTGATCCGGGCGGAGCCCTCGGTCGGCGCCTACGACCAGACGATCTGAGCTTGTGATCGGCCCCGCCCGGTCCTAGAAAAGCGGCGATTGGGGCGTGGCCAAGCGGTAAGGCAGCGGCTTTTGGTGCCGCCATTCGCAGGTTCGAATCCTGCCGCCCCAGCC
>CAWCUP010000034.1:0-44154 GCA_963798765.1 uncultured Alphaproteobacteria bacterium
GGCCCGGGGGATGGTCTCCGCGAAAGGAGAGCGGACCGGACGCGGGCGCGGCCCACGGCGGGGCCGCTGCGACCGGGACCGGACGTCGCCGCGCCCGCGGCCGGGCTCCCGCGATCCGCCGGGTCCGCGAAAAACGTCGCGGCGCCGCCGGGCCCGTGCTAGGGGTCCTCCCGGTCGGAAACGGAAGGGAAGAACCGCGATGCGCTCACCGGACATCCTGAGACGCCTGTTCGCGGCGGCCCTCGCGGCGGTCCTCCTCTCGTCGGCGGCCTCGGCGCAGCCGGCGCGGACCGTCCTCGTGCTCGACGCCTCCGGCTCGATGTGGGGTCAGATCGGAGGCGAAGCGAAGATCGCGATCGCCCGCCGCGTCATCGGCGATCTGCTCGACACCCTGCCCGCCGACCGGGAGATCGGCCTCACCCTCTACGGCCACCGCCGCAAGGGCGACTGCGCCGACATCGAGCTCGCGGTTCCGGCCGGCCCGGACACGCGCGAGGCGATCCGCGCCGCCGTGAACGCCGTCAACCCGAAGGGCAAGACGCCCCTGTCGGCGGCCGTCATCGACGCCGCCAGGGCCCTGCGCTTCGAGGAGGAGGAGGCCACCGTCATCCTCGTCTCCGACGGGCGCGAGACCTGCGACCTCGATCCCTGCGCCGTCGGGCGCGACCTCGAGGCGGCGGGCATAGGCTTCACCGCTCACGTGGTCGGTTTCGACGTGACCGACCCCGCCGACAGGGCGCAGCTGCAATGCCTCGCCGAGAACACCGGGGGGCTCTTTCTCTCCGCCTCCGACGCGGGCGAGCTGACCGCCGCGCTCGCGACCGTCAGCGCGCCGCCCGCCCCCGAGCCGCCGGCGATCGTCGACGTCACGTTTCTCGCCACCGACGGCGAGGGCGGACCGCCGGTCCGCGCCGGCCTGTCCTGGACCCTCACCGATCTCGGCACGGGCGAGGCGCGCGTCGCCGCTTTCGAGACGCCGGATCTGCGCATGGCGCTGGCGCCGGGCCGCTACCGCGCCGACGTGTTCCGGGCGGACGACGGCCAGACCGCGGCGCTCGAGACCGAAATCGCCGCGGGCGAGGCGCGCGAGATCGTGCTGGTCCTCGCCTCCACGACGCCCGACGCCGCCGTGACCGCGCCGGCGCGGGCCGTCGCCGGCTCCACGATCCTCGTCGACTGGACCGGCCCGGACGAGGACCGCGACTACGTCTCCGTCGCCGTCCCGGACGCGCCCGGCGGGACCTACGTCAACTACAGCTACACCCGGGACGGCGACCCGCTGAAGCTCGTCATGCCGCCCGAGCCGGGCCTCTACCAGGTCCGTTACATCCGCAACGCCGGAAACGGGATCCTCGCGGCGGCGGAGATCGAGGTCACGCCGGCCGAGGCCACGCTGACCGCGCCCGAGGCCGCCGACGCGGGCGTCACGCTCGTCGTCGACTGGACCGGACCCGACTACGCCCGCGACTACGTCGCCGTCGCCGCCCCCGACGCGCCCGGCGGCACCTACGTCAACTACGCCTACACGCGGGACGGCGCGCCGCTGAAACTGGTCATGCCGCCCGAGCCCGGCTCCTACGTCATCCGCTACGTGATGAGCCAGGACAACACCGTGCTCGCGGAACGCCCGGTCACGGTCTCCGCCGCCACCGCCACTGTGACCGCCCCGGCGCAGGCCGTCGCCGGCTCCACGATCCTCGTCGACTGGGCCGGCCCCGACGAGACCCGCGACTACGTCGCCGTCGCCGCCCCCGACGCGCCCGGCGGAACCTACGTCAACTACGCCTACACGCGGGACGGCGCGCCGCTGAAACTCGTCATGCCGCCGGAGCCCGGAAGCTACGTCATCCGCTACGTGATGAGCCAGGACAACACCGTGCTCGCGGAACGCCCGGTCACGGTCTCCGCCGCCACCGCCACTGTGACCGCCCCGGCGCAGGCCGTCGCCGGCTCCACGATCCTCGTCGACTGGACCGGCCCCGACGAGACACGCGACTACGTCGCCGTCGCAGCCCCCGACGCGCCCGGCGGAACCTACGTCAACTACGCCTACACGCGGGACGGCGCGCCGCTGAAACTGGTCATGCCGCCCGAGCCCGGAAGCTACGTCATCCGCTACGTGATGAGCCAGGACAACACCGTGCTCGCCAGCGCCGAGGTCGCGGTTTCCGACGCCGCCGCCAACATCGCCGCGCCCCGGACCGCCGCACCGGGCGCCGGCCTGACCGTCGACTGGACCGGCCCCGGCTACGACCGCGACTACCTCGCCATAGCCGAGCCCGGCGGCCGGGGCTCGGACTACGTCTCCTACGTCTACGCGAGGGAAGGCAGTCCCGCGGCCATGAAGGCCCCCGACGCGCCGGGCGAGTACGAGATCCGCTACGTCATGAACCAGGACGGCCGCGTTCTCGCGAGCGTCCCGCTCACGGTCGGAAACTGACCTCAGAACCGTCCGACCAGCATCCCGCCATCGACCGGGACCACCTGCCCCGTCGTGTAGGGCAGCCCGCCCGAGGCCAGCGTCGCGATGACCCGCCCGACCTCCTCCGGCGCGCCCACGCGCGGGATCAGCGTCAGGCCCTCGGCGGCCCGCGCGCGGTAGCTCTCTATCACCGGCGCCGTCATCTCCGTGGCGATCAGCCCCGGCCGCACGTCATAGACCGCGATCCCCTCCGCCCCGAGCCGCACCGCGAAGACCTGCCCGCCCATCGCCGCCGCCGCCTTCGACGCGCAGTACTCGCCCCTCTGCGCCGCCACCGCCGTCGCGTTCGCCGAGGTCACGTTGACCACGCTGTGGAACGCCGCCGCGTCCCGCTCCCGCCCCAGCAGCCGACGCGCGAACGCCTGCGTCAGGAAAAACCCGCCCCGCGCGTTCACCGCCATGCACCGGTCCCAGCTCTCCGGCGTCGCGTCGAGCACGTCGCCCCGCGACATCACCCCGACGCCCGCGTTGTTGACCAGCGTCGTCAGCGGCCCGAGCGCCGCCTCGATCCGCTCCAGCGCCGCCGCGTGCCCCGAAACATCCGCCACGTCGAACGCCGCCGCCACGACCGCCCGGCCTTCGCCCCGCACGGTCTCCACCGCCGCCGCCAGCTCCGCGTCCTCCGCCGGCCCGTTCACCGCCACCGCGAATCCCGCCCGCGCCAGCTCCACCGCCGCCGCCAGCCCGATCCCGCGGCTCGACCCCGTCACCAGCGCCGCCTGTCCGCCCATCGCCCTCTCCCGCCTTGCCCGCGCGCCGGTCCGGACGATAGCCTGCGCCCGAAGCCCGAGGAACCCGCCATGACCAGCCTCCTGCCGCCCGGCCCGCACGCCTTCGCCGATCTGCGCGTCGGCGACCGCGTCGAGACCGGCGACGCCACGATCACCGGCGCGATGATCGACGCCTTCGCCGAGCTCTCCGGCGACCGTTTCGAGCTTCACATGTCGAAAGCCGCCGCCGAGGATCTCGGCTTCCCCGACCGCGTCGCCCACGGCCTGCTCGTCCTCTCCGTGGTCGACGGCCTCAAGAACGCGGCCGGCCCCGTCCTGCCCGCCCTCGCCTCGCTCGGCTGGGACTGGACCTTTTCCGCCCCGGTCTTCATCGGCGACACCATCCGCGCCGCCATCGAGATCACCGAGAAACGCGCCACGCGCCGCCCCGACCGCGGCATCCTGCGCCTGACTTTCGACGTCGCCAACCAGCGCGGCGAGACCGTCCAGAAGGGCTCCAACCTGATGATGTGCCGGGTCTGATCACCGCTCCCGCGTGAAATCCGGCGCGCGCTTCTCCGCCCGCGCCGCCAGACCCTCGGCCAGCTCCTCCGACCCCGCCGCCAGCGCGCCAGCCAGCGATTCCAGCACCCGCTCGCGCTCCTCGCCCTCCGCCGCGTTGACCAGCATCTTGGTCAGCTCCGTCGCCCGCCCGCTCCGCGCCAGAACCTTCGCCGCCAGCGCCTCCGCCGCCTCCAGCCCTCCGCCCGTCGCCACCACCGCATCCACCAGCCCGAGGCCCAGCGCCGTCTCCGCGTCGAACACCTCGCCGAACACCGCCATCCTCCGCACCGCCCGCGCGCCGAACCGCCGCACCGCCCGCTGCGTCCCCGACCAGCCCGGGATCACGCCGATCCCCGCCTCAGGCTGGCCGAGCGTCACATGCGCCTCCGCGATCCGGTAGTCGGCGCAGGCGGCCAATTCCAGCCCGCCGCCGAGGCAATGCCCGTTCAGAACCGCGATCACCGGCTGCCGCAGCCGGGCGAGCGCGTCGAACGCGTCGTGCCCGTCGCGGATCCACCGCCGCCCGAACGCCTCCGCGCCCTCGCCGCTCCAGGCCGCGATGTCGCCGCCCGCGCAGAACGCGCCGCTCTCCCGCGCCGGTGATCACGCAGACCCGCGCCTCGGACCGCTCGACCTCCGCGCAGGCCGACGCCAGCCCCGCCACCATCGCCGCGTCCAGCGCGTTCAGCTTCTCCGGCCGGTCGAGCGTGATCCGCGCCACCGCCCCCTCGACCTCCAGCCGCACGCGCGGATCGCATCATCCCGGAAGCTCCAAGCCCATCGCCTCCGGCCGGAACAGCCGCGCGTCCATCTCCTTGAGATCCTCCGCCACGCCCGAGCGGCGCCGCCGCCTGGTCCAGCACGTCGCGCTGAAGATCCAGCCCCGGCGCGATCTCCGTCACCACCAGCCCCTCGGACGTCAGCCGCATCACGCAGCGCTCGGTCACGTAGGTCACGTCCTGCCCCTGCGCGACCGCGCGACGCCCCGAGAACGACACCTGATCGACCGCCTCGACCACCTTGGCGATGCTCCCCTCCCGGTCGATCCGCAGCCGCCCGTCCACCAGACTCATCTTCGCCCCCGCGTTGAAATTTCCCGAGAACACGATCCGCTTCGCCCGCGCCGTGATGTCGACGAACCCGCCCGCGCCCGCCGTGCGGTGCGGCGTCGCCGCCAGCCGCGAGACGTTCACCGACCCGTCCCGCCCGATCTCCAGAAACGACAGCAGCGAGGCGTCGAACCCGCCGCCCTGGAAATAGCAGAACTGGTGCGGCGACGCGACGAAGGCCTCGGCGTTCGCCGCGCATCCGAACTGGAACCCGAGCAGCGGCACGCCGCCCACCGCGCCCTGCTCGATCACCCAGGTCACCGCGCCGTGCAGCCCCTCCTCCATCAGGATCCGCGGCACGTTCGCCGACACCCCGAAGCCGATATTCACCGCCCATCCCCGCCGGAGCTCCATCGCCACCCGCCGCGCGATGGCCTTGCCGACGCCGAATTCCGGCGCCTCGAAACTCGACAGCGGCCGGAACACCTCGCCCGAGATCGCCGGATCGTACTCCGTCGCCGTCGTCTGCATCTGGTCCGGCGCCTCGACGATCACGTCCACCAGGATGCCCGGAACATGCACGTCATGCGGCCGGAGCGTGCCCGACTTCGCGATCCGCTTGACCTGCGCGATCACCACGCCGCCGCGGTTCCGCGCCGCCAGCGCCATCTCCATCGCGCCCAGATACGCGCCCTCGTGCTCGTAGCTCAGGTTGCCGTTCTCGTCGGCCGTCGTCGCCCGGATGATCGCCACGTCGGGCGCGATGGCGGGAAAATAGAGCCAGTCCTCGCCGTCGAACTCCACCCGCCGCACGATGGGCGCGGCCCGCGCCGCGTCGTTCATCGCGCAGCCGTCCTGATCGGGATCGACGAAGGTCTCCATCCCCACCTTGGTCAGCACGCCCGGCCGATGCGCCGCCGCCTCGCGGAGCATGTCGAAGACGATCCCGCTCGGCACGTTCCAGGCGGCGACCTCGTCCCGCCCGATCATCTTCCAGATCTCCGGCGGCTCGGCGTTCGTCGGCCCCGACGGATACGACCCCCCGATGATCCGCTTGAGCAGCCCCGGCCGAGCGATGTGGTCGACGCCCCTTGATCCCGAACATGTCCCCCGCCGCGATCGGATGGATCGCCGTGATGCCCCTCGGCGCCCCCTCCGCCTCGAACCGCGCGCCGATCGCCGCAAGGACCGCGTCGGGACAGCACAGCCCGCTCGACGCGTTCACCGCCACGACCGCGCCGTCCGAAATCAGCCGGGCCGCGGCCTCCGCGCTCTTGATCTTGCTCATCTCTTCCCCGACGCTTCGTCCTCTGCGGCACATTGCCCGCCGGACGCGCGGCGATCAAGGAGACCTCCCATGAACATCTGCTTCCAAAAGTCCAACCAGCGCGCCTTCGGAACCTGGCCGCTCAAGGGCGACGACCTGCGAAACGCGCTCGGCGCGGCGCTCGAAACCGGCTACCGCGCCATCGACACCGCTCAGATGTACGGCAACGAGACCGAGGTCGGCGAGACCATCGCGGCGAGCGGCATCGCCCGGCACGACCTCTGCGTCACCACCAAGGTCACGCCCGAAAATTTCGCGACCGAGAAATTCATCCCATCGGTCGAGCGGAGCCTCGCCGCCCTCGGCCTCGACCATGTCGACATCCTGCTCCTGCACTGGCCGCCGATGGGCGGCGACGTGGTCCCGCCCGTCAGGCTGCTGGCCGAAGCCCGCGAGCGCGGCCTCGCCCGAAACATCGGCGTCTCCAACTTCACCGCGAGAATGCTGCGGGACGCCAAAGCCGCCGTGGACGCCCCCATCGTCACCAACCAGGTCGAGTTCCACCCACTGATCGACCAGCGTAAACTCCTCGCCGCCGCCAGCGACATCGGCATCCCGCTCTCGGCCTACTGCTCCGTCGCCCGCGGCGCGGTCTTCAGGATGCCGATCTTCGACGAGATCGCCGCGGGCTACGGCGTCACCGCCGGCCAGGTCGTCCTGCGCTGGATCCTCCAGAAGGGCGTCAGCGTGAACACGATGTCCACCAACCCCGCCAACATCCGCGCCAATTTCGACGTGATGGGCTTCACTCTCTCCTGCGTCGACATCGCCCGCATCGACGCGCTCGGCTCCCCCCACGGCCGGATCGTGACGAGAGACGTGGTCCCCTACGCGCCGGACTGGGACTGATCCGCGAAGCCGCAGGCCTACACGACCCGAGGTCTCCACGCGGATCGGCCCAGCCCCGCGCGCGCGCTCCGATCCGCCACGGGTCGGATCGGATCGGACGGGCGGCACGGACGCCACGCTTTAGGAACGGGGTCGATCTCGGCTGTGCGGTGCAGGTTACGAGCGAGTTAACGCGAATTGAAAAATCTTTCCAAATCAATAGCTTACCGAAAGTGCCACGCGTGGCCACTTGCGCGACTCAACCCCTGCTCCGGTTCCCCCGGATCAGATCGCTGGCCTTCTCCGCGATCATGATCGTCGCCGCGTTCGTGTTCGACCCGATCAGGCTCGGCATGATCGAGCTGTCGCAGATCCGGAGCCCGTCGATCCCCCGCACCCTCATCTCCGGATCGACGACCGCCATGTCCCCGCTTCCCATCCGGCACGTCCCGACCGGATGGTACGACGTCCGCCCCTTCGCCCGCGCGTAGTCGGCGAGGCCCTCCATCCCGACCCCGTCGCCCGGCGCGAACTCCCGCCGGACGAACCGCGCCAGCGGCTTCTGCCGCAGCGTCTCGCGGCTGATCCGCACCCCCTCGACGGCGATCCGCAGATCCTCCGGCTCGGCGAGGAAATTCGGATCGACCAGCGGCGCGTCCGCCGGATCCGCCGACCGCAGCCGCACCGACCCCCGGCTTTTCGGCCGCGCCACGTAGGAGTTCAGCGTCACCCCCGAGCCCGACGGCACCGTCTCGACCCCAGCCTCCGCCCCGGCGCCCGCGAGGAAATGGAACTGCAGATCCGGCACGCCCCGCGCGTCGCCCGAATACCAGAACGCCCCGCCCTCGACGATGTTCGAGGTCGCCGGCCCCGTCCCGAACAGCGCGTAGCGCGCGGCGGCCATGGCGAAACCCAACGGCCGGTTGAAGCGGTCCAGCCCGTGCGCCCCGTCCAGCTCCGCCACGATGTCGATGCCGTAATGGTCCGTCAGGTTCGATCCCACCCCCGCGAGGTCCAGAACCACGGCCACGCCCCGCTCCCGCAGATGCGCCGCCGGCCCGATCCCCGACAGCATCATCAGCTTCGGCGACCCGATCGCCCCCGCCGCCAGCACCACGCCGCTCTCCGCCCGCGCGCTCCGCGCCTCGCCCCCGCGCGCGTATTCCACCCCCGTCGCCCGTCCGCGCTCGACCACGATCCGCCGCGACCAGACACCCGGTCTCCACCGTCAGGTTCTTCCGCCCCCGCGCCGGCCTGAGATACCCCGTCGCCGCCGAGCACCGCCGCCCGTTCCGCGTCGTCGTCTGATAGAACCCCGCGCCGGCCTGGTCCGGCCCGTTGAAATCGGGATGGAGCGGCATGCCCATCTCGCCGCAGGCCTCGACCCAGGCCCGCGTCACCGGCTGCGGCTCCATCGGGTCCGACACCGCCAGCGGCCCGTCGCTCCCGTGCCATTCCCCGCCGCGCGCCGTGTTGCCCTCTGAGCGCAGAAAATACCGGCGCAGTTCCGCGAACGACCAGCCCGGATCACCCGTCTCGTCCGCCCATCGGTCGTAATCCGACGGATGCCCGCGCGTGAACACCTGCGCGTTGATCGACCCGCCGCCGCCCAGCACCCGGGCCTGGGCATACGGGATCTCCCGCCCGTCCGCATGAACCTGCGGAACGGTCCTGAGCCCCCAGGTGAACGGCCCCGCCGTCATCCTGGCGAACCCCGCCGGCGCGTGGATCAACGGATGCCGGTCCGGCCCGCCCGCCTCGAGCAGCAGAACCCGGCACGCCGGATCCTCGCTCAGCCGCGCCGCCAGCACGCAACCGGCCGACCCGCCACCGACGATGACGAAATCGTAGCCCGCGCTCACCCCGCGAGCGCCACGTCGAACGCCGTCCCGAGCTTGTCGACCAGTTCGCCGATCTCGTCTTCCGAGATGATGAACGGCGGCGCCAGCAGCACGTGGTCGCCCCGCCGCCCGTCGATCGTCCCGGCCATCGGATAGCAGATCAGCCCCGCCTCGAACGCCGCCTTCTTCACCCGCGCGGCGATCCCGCGCTCCGGCGCGAAGGGCTCCTTGGTCTCGCGGTCCGCGACCAACTCCAGCCCTCGGAACAGCCCCCGCCCCCGGATGTCGCCCACGTGCGGATGCTGCCCGAACGCCGTCGCGCAGCGCGCCGTCGAGCCGCTCCCCCATCTCCGCCGACCGCGCCACCAGCCCGCGCTCCAGGATCGCGTTCAGAACCGCCAGCCCCGCCGCCGCCGCCACGGGATGCCCCATATAAGTGTGCCCGTGCTGGAAAAACCCGCTGCCCGCCTCGATCGCGCCGTAGATCTCGCCGGAACAGATCATCGCCCCGATCGGCTGGTACCCCGCGCCGAGCCCCTTGGCGACACAGAGGATGTCCGGCGCCACCCCGTCCGCCTCGCAGGCGAAGAGCCGCCCCGTCCGGCCCATGCCGCACATCACCTCGTCGAGGATCAGCAGCACCCCGTACCGGTCGCAGATCTCGCGGATGCGCGCGAGATACCCCTCTACCGCCGGCACCGCCCCGAGCGTCGCTCCCACGACCGGCTCCGCAAGAAACGCCATGACGGTATCCGGCCCGAGCCGCAGGATCTCGTCCTCAAGCTCCCGCGCCGCCCTTTGCCCGTACTCGAACGCGCTCTCGTCCTCCGCCCGCCCGCGATACTCGTAGCACGGCCCGACATGGCTCACGTCGATCAGCAAGGGCGCGAACTGCGCCCGCCGCCATTCGTTGCCCCCCGCCGCCAGCGCGCCAAGCGTGTTGCCGTGATAGCTCTGCCGCCGCGCGATCAGCCGCGTCCGCTCCGGCCGCCCCGTCTCGACGAAGTACTGCCGCGCGAGCTTGATCGCGGCCTCAACCGCCTCCGACCCGCCCGAGACCAGGTAGACCCGATCGAGCCCCGGCGGCGCATGCGCGATCAGCAGATCCGCCAGCGCCTCCGCCGGCTCCGACGTGAAGAACCCGGTATGCGCGAAGGCCAGCCGGTCGAGCTGCGCCTTCACCGCCTCCGTCACCTCCGCGGTCGCCGTGCCCCAGACACGACACCGCCGCGCCCCCGGACCCGTCGAGCCAGCGCCGCCCGTCGGCCCCGATGATGTGGCATCCCTGGCCGCCCACGGCGACCGGCGGCTCCGCGCGGCAATGCCGCGGAAAAACGTGTCCCATTCCGCGATGCTATCCCCGCCGCCGCTCTCCGGCAACGGGCCCCGCGCCACGCGGGCGTTTTCCGTGGCCGCTCCCGCCCGACCGGTCTAAAGTCGCGGCAACCGGATTCGGCACGGGCGGGAACTCAATGGCCAGCGGCGTCAGCGGAAAATCGGTGATCGTGACGGGCGCGGCGAACGGCATCGGCCGGGCCATCGCCCGGCGCTTCGTCATGGAGGGCGCCTGCGTGATGATGGCGGACGTCGATGAGGAGCGCCTCGACGCCGAGATCGAGACTCATCGCGGGCGAGGGATTCGACGGCAAGGCCCTGCCCTTCTCCGGCGACGTCTCCGAGAAGCTCACCATGACCAATCTGCTGGCGGCCACGATCGACGCCTATGACGGCATCCACATCCTGGTGAACGCCAACCGGATGATGGTCTCGGCGGCGCCGCTGGGATCCGACGGCGACCAGTTCGAGGCGATCCTCGGCCAGAACGTGATCGCCACCTACCGCCTGAGCCAGATCGTCGCCCGCCGCATGATCGAACTGGCCGCCGACGACGACGCGGACGGGCGCGTCGACCGCGCGATCCTCAACGTGAGCTCCATCCAGGGCCGGCGCTCCCTGCCGGAGCTGCTCGCCTATTCCGTCAGCTGCGCGGCGCTCGACCAGCTCACCCGCTCGCTTGCGGGGACGCTCGCCCCCCGCAACATCCGCGTCAACGCCATCGCCGTGGGCGGCATGCCGGACTCGACGCTGGGCGACGCGCTCGCCGACATCGACGATCTGGCCGGATCGCTGGAGGAGGTGGTCCCGCTCGGACGTCTCGGCGAACCGATGGAGGCGGCCGAGGCCGCGCTCTTCCTCGCCTCGCCCTCGGCGAGTTTCGTCACGGGCCAGATCCTGACCGTGGACGGCGGGCGGCTCCTTCTCGACCCGCTCGCGTCGCAGACGACCTAGCCGGGTCTACACGGCGATCCGCGCGCGGTCGGCCTACGGGGAACCGGGAGGAGCCGTGTCGGGAAACCCGACGCCGCTGTCGCTGATCGCGCCGATCAGGATCACGAGCCCGATCACGACGCCTATCGCGATCCAGACGGCCGCGTTGGGCTTCGACCCGCCGGCGGGCTCCTCCGCGGCCGACTTCGGCGCTTCCGCCGGAACCGAGGCCTGGACCGCCGGCGCGCCGCCCGATGCAGATTGGGCGTACGCCCCGCCGGGCGGCCCGGAGACCGAGAGAACGAGGGCGAGAACGAAAGGCGCGACACGCATCGGATTATCCCCTCTCCAATGACGGCGCCGCGACGTCTATTCGGACACCGTCTCCGCATTGCCCAGACCGACCAGCACGATAACAAGGGCGATGCCCAGACCCAGCGCGACCCAGCCGATCGCACCGGGAAACGAGCCGCCCGCAAGCTCGGCCGGCTCCTCGGAATTCCGCCCTTCGCTCGCCGCGTCGCGCTCCGGCGTCAGCCGCGCCGGACCTTCACTCGCGGCGCGGGCCGAAGGAGCCATCGCGCCCGTCCACACCGCCAGCGCGACCAGAAAGCCCCGGGCCACGCTCACAGCATCAAGACTATCGAATAATACATTATTGCACTGTTTTCAGATCCGGGCCGCGCCGCCTTGATCTGGATCAACCGAAGACCTTCGCACCTCCACAGACGCCCGATCCGACGCTGTTAACACAAATTGACGGGCGGTTACCGGAAATCCGGAAGCCTTTCAATAATAACAGATTTTTGAAAGTGCCACGCGTGACTCACGCGTGGCGATCACACCCGATCCGGGGCGTCAGCCGTCCTTCGACGGCTCCTCGTCATCCTCGTCCGCGTCCGCGGCGACCGTCTTGAAGAGGTTCTCAGCATCCGCCTTCGCCGAAGAGCGCGAGACCCGTTCCTCCTTCGCCCCGCCGAGCTTGAAATTCTCGAGCCCCGACATGCTCGCCGGAATGCGCGCCTCGGTCTCCATGCCGAGCGACTGCTCGGTCGAGACCAGCTTCATCCGCTCGCTGTCGTCCATCACCACGCCGTCGCCCTTGGCCTTGGCCACAGCCTTGGCGATCGCCGCGTCCAATTCGCCCTGCCGGCACATGCCGAGCGCGACCGGATCGACCGGCGTCACGTTCGCGATGTTCCAGTGGCTCCGGTCGCGGATCGATTGGATCGTCGGCTTCGTCGTGCCCACCAGTTTCGAGATCTGCCCGTCGGTCAGCTCCGGATGGAACTTCACCAGCCAGGCGATCGCCGCCGGCCGGTCCTGACGCTTCGACAGAGGCGTGTAGCGCGGGCCCTTGCGCTTCATCTCGCCCTCGGCCGCCGGGTTGTGCCAGAGCTGCAGCCGCGCCTTGGGATCGGCCTCGCACCGCCTGATCTCGTCTGCCGTCAGCTGGCGGTTCACGATCGGATCGTAGCCCTTGATCCCCTGCGCCACCTCGCCATCGGCGATGCCGTTCACCTCCAGCTCGTGCAGCCCGCAAAACTCGGCGATCTGCTTGAAGCTCAGCGTCGTGTTGTCCACCAGCCAGACCGCGGTGGCCTTCTGCATCAACGGTAGCGCCATGACATTTCCCTTTCATCGAACGCATCTCTCCCCGAGCCGAAAACTCGGAAGCGCGGGACGGCGCGAAGAGCGGTTTTCGTGGGGAATTGCGGCTGGTATATAGGCCGGATGATCGCAATGATAAAGAGCTTTTCGCGACGCCCGACGCTCGTCCTCGCCGCGCTCGCCCTCTTGGCCGCGTCGCCGCCGCGCGCGGAGGATTTCGACTACTACGTCCTCGCCCTCTCCTGGAGTCCGACCTGGTGCGCCGGCGACCCCGGCCGCCGCTCCTCCGAGCAGTGCGACCCGGCGCGCGATCTCGGCTTCACCCTCCACGGTCTCTGGCCGCAATACGAGCGCGGCGGCTGGCCCGAGGACTGCCACGGCCCGGAACGCGACGCCACGCGCGGCGAGACCGCCGCGATGGCCGACATCATGGGCACGGGCGGCCTCGCCTGGTACCAGTGGAAGAAGCACGGCCGATGCTCCGGCCTGTCGGCGGGCGACTATTTCGACACCGCCCGTCTGGCCTACACCCTCGTCTCCCTGCCCGAACCGCGCGGCGCGATCACCGCCGCCGAACTCGAGCGCGATTTCATCGCCGCGAATCCAGGGATCGACGGCGACGAGATCATCGTCACCTGCAGGAGCGGTCAGGTCCAGGAGGTGCGGATCTGCCTCACGACCGGACTCGATCCCCGCGCCTGCGGCCGTGACGTTCTCGACGACGCCTGCCGCTCCCGCGGCGAACTCGCCGTCCCCGACCCGCCCTGAGGCGGGACTCCGCCGCCGGTCCCGCGAGGCGGACATCGCCCGTTTGCCCGAAGCTTCGCGCCTTCTACATTGACTCGGATCGCGATCGAGGGCTGGAATTGCAGGACAGAACTGACATGCCAGTACCGCAGCATCGTCCGCCGGCGGGTCCCGGTCCCGACCTGCCCTCGAACGGGTTGCTCACGCGGATGCACCTGCTCGCCGGCCGCGCGGCGGTGTTCGCCGTCTCGCTGACCCGACCGCGCCTGACGTTCGGCGTGCGCCTTCACGCGCGCGACGCGAGCGGCCGCGTCTTTCTCGTGCGGCATTCCTACGTGCCCGGCTGGCATCTGCCGGGCGGCGGCGTGGATGTCCGGGAGACCGCGCGCGAGGCCGCGATCCGGGAGGCCGTGGAGGAGGGCGGGATCCGGCTCGCCGCGCCGCCCGCGCTCTTCCAGGTCTATCTGCGCCGGACCCGCGCCATCGACGACCATGTCGTCCTGTTCACCGCCGAGAACGCCGAGGCGCCCGACGATCCGCGCGGCCCCTCGGCGGAAATTCTCGCCTCCGGCTTTTTCCCGCCCGACGACCTTCCGGACGGGACAACCCCCGCGACCCGCGCGCGGATCGCCGAGGTCTGCGACCGGGTCCAGCCCTCAGACTGGTGGTGACGTCACCCGCCGCCGCAGAAGCCGCCCGTCGATCACGGCCAACCCCGCCGCGATCAGGGCCATTCCGACAAGGTGCCGAGGCGTCAGCACTTCGCCCAGAAACGCCACTCCGAGCAGGATCGCAGTGACCGGAACCAGCAGCGTCACCAGCAGCAGATTCGTCGCCCCCGCCGTCGCGAGCAGCCGGAAATAGATCACGTAGGCCAGCGCGGTGGAGAACGCCGCGATCCCCGCCAGCGCGCCCAACACCGCCCCGCCCGGCATCGGCAGCGTCCAGGGCCTGTCGACCAGAAGCGCCAGCGGGATCAGGATCAGGCTCGACATGACGAGCTGCCCCGTCGCCGTCGCCATCGGCGCCACGCCCATCGCGCGGAACCTGCGCCCGAAAATCCCCGCCAGCGCGTAGGACACCGCCGCGCCCAGAACCGCGACCTTGGCGACCACCTCGCCGCCCAGCGCCTCGACCGCCGATCCGCCGATCATCAGCGCGACGCCGCCGAGCCCCAGCATCACGCCGCCCAGCCGCCGTCCCGTCATCGGCTCGTCGGCGGTCAGAAAATGCGCGAAGATCACCGCGAAGACCGGCGTGCTGGCATTGAGAATGGCCGCGACGCCGGAGGCGATCTGCGTCTGCCCCCAGACGATCAGCGTGAACGGAACCGCGTTGTTGAGCAGTCCCATGACCAGAAACGCCCCCCAGACCCGCCCCTCGCGCGGCAGGCGCAAGCCGAGCGCGCGGAGCGCGACGAGGAGGATGCATGCCGCCCCCGCGACCCGTGCCGCCACCACGCTCAGCGGCGGCAGTTCAGCGACCGCGACCTGGTTGAAAAAGAACGACCCGCCCCAGACCACCGACAGCAGGATCAGCAGACCCCACTCGGCGGCGTTCATCGGACGTTGAACGGACAACATGGATACTCCCCGGAAGCGCGACGACCACAGACCATGTCCGGTCGCCACGCGCATTCCGGTTCGTGCTCATTTCGAACACCCCCGCGGGTTGGCCGCGTTAACACTTTTATGATTTTATTTCAGTTGGTTGCCTGCCGTCCTACCTAGGACATCCCGTCAGACCACCTCAAGCACGATCTTCCCGATATGCTCCGAACTTTCCATCCGGGCATGAGCGGCGGCGGCCTCCTCCAGATCGAAGGTCTGATCCATCACCGGCCCGATCCGCCCCGAGGCGAGCAGCGGCCAGACCTCGTCCTCCAGCGCACGCGCGATCCGGGCCTTGGCCTCGACCGATTGCGGCCGCAGCGTCGATCCGGTCAGCGTCAGCCGCTTGACCATCACCTGGGCGAAATTCAGCTCCGCCTTCGGCCCGCCGAGGAACGCGATCATCACCAGCCGACCGTCCACGGCCATCGCCCGGACGTTGCGCGGGATGTAGTCGCCGCCGACCATGTCGAGGATCAGATCGGCGCCGCGCCCGTCAGTCGCCTCCTTGACCGCCTCCACGAAATCCGCTTCGCGGTAATTCACCGCGACCTCCGCGCCGAGATCGAGGCAGGCCGCGCATTTCGCCTCCGACCCCGCCGTCGCGAAAACCCGGGCGCCTCTTGCAGCCGCGAGCTGGATCGCCGTCGTCCCGATCCCCGACGAGCCACCGTGCACCAGGAACGTCTCGCCGGCCTGAAGGCCGCCGCGCTCGAACACGTTCGACCAGACCGTGAAA
Source organism: uncultured Alphaproteobacteria bacterium (assembly GCA_963798765.1). Taxonomy (GTDB): domain Bacteria; phylum Pseudomonadota; class Alphaproteobacteria; order Rhodobacterales; family Rhodobacteraceae; genus Amaricoccus. The sequence goes on from CAWCUP010000034.1 coordinate 15,777, forward strand.
AACGTCTCGCAGAGCGCCGCCGCCCGCACCATGTCCATGTCGCCCGGAACCGGCAGCGCGTGATCCGCGTGCGTCAGCACGTATTCCGCGTATCCCCCGCCCGGCAGCAGCGCGCAGACCCGGTCGCCGACCACCCAGCGCGACACGCCCGGCCCGACCGCCGCCACCACGCCCGCGCATTCCAGCCCCGGCAGATCCGACGCGCCCTTCGGCGGGTCGTAGGCCCCGGCCCTCTGAAGCGCGTCCGGCCGGTTCACCCCCGCCGCGTGCACCCCGATCAGGATCTCGCCCGCGCCCGGCTGCGGCACCGGCCGGCTCGCGAGCCTCAGCACCTCCGGCCCGCCCGGCTCCGATATCTCGATCACCCGCATCATGTCGCTCATGCCGCCGCCCTCGTCTGGTGCGCGAATTCCCAGTAGAGCGCCCGCGCCCGCGCCGCCACAGGACCCGCCCCGATCTCGCGATCCTCGAAACGCGTCACCGGCGTCACCTTGGTCGCGTTGCCGGTCAAAAATATCTCGTCCGCCCGCGCGAAATCCTCGACCCCCAGCCGCTCCTCCACGACCCGGACGCCATCGCCGCGCAGAAGCCCAATCACCCGCGCCCGCGTGATCCCGGCCAGGAAGGTCCCGTTCGGAACCGGCGTCGACACCACCCCGCCCCGCACGAGAAACACGTTCATCGACGCCGTCTCCGCCACGTTCCCCGCCGCGTCGAGCGACAGCGCGTTGGTGAACCCGCGCCGTTTCGCCTCCGCCACGATCCGTCCGTTGTTGGCGTAGAGACACGCGGCCTTGGCCTCGGTCAGCGCGCTGTCGGGCGTCGGCCTGCGATACGGCGAGACCGTAAGCGCGTAAGGTCCGGGCGTCCGCATCGGCAGATCCTCGATGCAGACGCACATAGCGACCGCCTCCGGGACCGGATCGATGATCGACGGCGATCCCCGCAGCGACCACATCATCGGCCTAAGATATAGCGCGGCGTCCGACGGGAACCGCGAGATCCCGTCGCGTATGACCCCCTCGATCTCGCCCGCCGTGACCGACGGCGCCATGCCCATCGCCTCCGCCGAACGGATGATCCGCGCGCAGTGCAGATCGAGGTCCGGCGAGACCCCTTCGAAGGTCCGCGCCCCGTCGAACACCATCGTGCCGAGCCATGCGCCGTGATCGGCCGCGCCAATCACCCGCGCGTTGCCATCGTGCCACCGCCCCTCGAACCAGGTGACGGACGTCGTTCCGAGCGTCATGCCGCCCCCTCGATCCCGCTGTTCCCGCCGTCAGCCCCTGCGGCGCAGCGAACCCGGCAGATCGGAGGGCGCAGTATCGTCAGGGGCCTTCACGCGGTCAAGCAGCCGGTTCGGTCCCTTGAGCAGCGCCGCCGCGACCGGGTTGTTGCGGATCGTCGCCTTCAGTTTCTCGAACCGCATCACGTCGTCGATCCGCCGATTGACGAAATCGCGCGTCGCGGAGATGCCGGGGGACGTGTCGCCCAGCCAGAACAGGGCGCAGGAGGAATAGACCGCCGAAAGCGACGTGCGCTTGGTGTACCAGTTGTAGTCCCGGCTGGTGTCGCCGAGCGCGGTCCAGATCGTGTCCGCCGTGTGCCAGACCGCCCGCGCCCCGTCCGCCGCGTGGAGTGGCAGCGCGAACAGCGCCGCCGCCCGCCGGACCGCCTCCCGGTCCGCGATCTCGAGCCGCCGCATGATCGCGTGGGCGATCCGGTCGCGGAACCGCAGACCGGCGAGATCGGCCGAGCCCAACTCGTCGGCCAAGTCGGAATCGAGCTGATAATGATACCCGAGCGCGAGATCGACGCCGCCGCGCGGAAACGCCAGCCGCGAAAGGCCCGGATCGACGCCCGAATCCTCGACGGCGCGGGCCACCGTCCGGTCGGTCCATCCGTCGAACACGACATGCGGCAGCGCCGCATCGATCACGGCGCGCTTCGCGGCGGCGATGTGGTCCTCTTCCCTTGGGGGCGCGTCGGTCATGGGCGGTCTCCTCGAATACTCTGTCGGGCTCGTTTGTCGGGACGCCGAGGTGGACAGACCGGCATCGCGTGCGTATATAGCGCCTTCCTGCGAGATATCGAAACGCTTGACTGGAAGGTGGTGACTACCCGTGCAGGTAATGGTTCGTGACAACAACGTCGATCAGGCTCTGCGAGCTCTCAAGAAAAAGCTGCAGCGCGAAGGCGTGTTCCGTGAGATGAAGCTGAAGCAGCACTTCGAGAAACCCTCCGTGAAAAAGGCCCGTGAAAAGGCCGAAGCCGTTCGCCGCGCCCGTAAATTGGCGCGCAAAAAGGCGCAGCGCGAAGGCGGTCTCTGATACGTCGACCATCATGGGTTCCGGGCGACCGACGCGCGCCGCGATGGCGCAGCTCGGTTCCTCCGGGCCTCCATCGAAGTGATTCGCACTGGAACCGATTGAACCCGCCACGCCAGCCGTGACGGGTTTTTTCGTTCCTGCCCGCCCGTAGAGCCGGCCAAGCGTAAGGTTCCATGCTGCCGGCGGCGACGAACCCTGTCAGGTCCCGGGCCCGCAGGACTGGTGCGACGGACATCGACCGGGGTCCGGCTTCGCAGTACGGGACCATCGTCACGGCGACCGCCTCCGGCTACATCTGCCCCTGAAGCGCGCGTGCGGCGCTCTCCTCGGCCTGCATCGTCTCCCAGACGCTGTTCTTGCCGATATCGGTCTCGTACCGGAAAGTTTCGGTCACACCCGGAATCCTCGCGAAATCCTCGCGCAGCGTCTCGGGGAACCAGCTGCTGCGCACCGACGTGAAGGGCGGCACGTCGCGCAGAACGTCAGCCGTCGCGAGCGAGCACGTCATTTTGAACGATTTGCCCTCGGCCCGGGCGTTGGCGATGATCCGGTCCGCCGTCTCGCGGCTGACCGGCACCGTCTGGCTCTCGACGAAGTGCGAGAACCGCGCGTGATATCGCTCGTAATACTCCACGTATTTCGGCGTCATGCCGTAGTGGATGTCGCCCGCGCGGGGCAGGTCGGGATGCTTGAAGGTCCCCGCCGGATCGAAGAGCACGCGCTCCGACCCATTGATGAGAAGCGCCGAATGCGCCGAACGTCCGCTGCTCGCCTTGACCATCGACACCAAGGTTACCGAAGGCGGCTCCGCGCTCTCGTAGCGCGCCCGCGCGATCATCTGGGGCGATGCCGGCTCGTAAACCTCGCAACCGGACAGAATGACCGCTCCCAGCAGGGCGAAGGTGATCCGCCAGCCGCTCACGGGACGCCCGAAATCAGGAGTTGAAAAGCGCGAGGAAGATCAGGATGCCGATGGATATCCCGAACAGCCATACGAAAAACCTGATGAAGCCCTGAAAAGTCTTCTCATGCTCCGTGACGTCCATCTCTCCGTGCCTGTACTCGTCGGCCATGCCGCCTCTCCCATGTTCCGTCTCGCGCGCCGTGTTATCCTGAACGCCGAAGGCTGTCAGCCGGTTTCTGCGGGCTAGGCCGACAGGATGTTTCAAATACGCGCGAGTCGCATCCCGGTTGCGTCGCCCCGGTCGCTCGAGAGCCGCCAGATCCACACTCCGTCGGCGTCCCGCCGGCGCGTGACCTCGCCTCGCCCCAGAAGATGGTTGAGATGCCCGACGGCCTCGACCAGAGCCAGCCCATATTCCGCCGGCCCGATCCTTCGGCCATAAAGCGCCTCGAAGCACCCCGCCGCGCTGCGCGGCCGCGCGAGCGCCGCGCGCAGCCGCTCCAGCGCCTCCTCCTGATGCGCGATCAGTTCCGCGAGACGTGCGGGGAGACCGGTGAATGGCGAGCGGTGACCCGGCAGAACGCAATGCCTCTCCTCGGCCAACCCCGCCAGCCGCCGGCATGATCCGAGCCAGTCGCCCACCGTGTCCGCCTCCGGCTCAGTCGCGTAGACGCCCAGATTCGGCGTGATCCCCGGCAGGATCTGGTCGCCGGCGAGAACCAGATCGTGATCCTCACCCCAGAACGTCGCGTGCTCCGGCGCGTGCCCATTCCCGATCTCGACTCGCCAGCGACGGCCGCCGACGACGATCTCCTCGCCTTGGGCGACCCGCGTAAATCCCAAGGGCATCTCCGACACGGCGTCGCTGTAGTTGAAGGGACGCGTCTCCGCGCGCTCCGCGAGGATCGCCGGGGCCATCCCCGCCCCGCGCCAATACGCCATCGTCTCTGGCGTCGGGCGCGGCTGCTCGTCAAGCCGCAGCATTCGGGCCAGCAGCCAGGCGGTCCGGGTGGTCCAGAGCTCCGCCCCGTGCGCCGTCTGGAACCATCCGGCCAGCCCGACATGGTCCGGATGGTGATGCGTCACGATGACCCGCCGCACCGGACGCCCGCCGAGCGGCCCGGCCAGCAGCGCGGCCCAGATCGCCCGGAGCCTCGGGGTATCCAGCCCGGTATCGACGATCGTCCAGCCGTCGCCGTCGTCGAGCGCGTAGACGTTGACGTGGTCCGGACGCATCGGCAGCGGCAGACGCAGCCAAAGCACTCCGTCCGCGATCCCGACCGCGGCACCCGGCCCGGGCGGCTCCCGATGCGGAAAGCGAACCGCTGGCGCCCGGGCGTCCATCAGGACCCGAAATCGAGCGCGTAAAGCGCCGCCGCCCCTTCGCGGGCCGCGTCGCAGAGCCCGCCGGCCTCCGGCAGGACGCGCCGGATATGGAACGCAGCGAGCGGCATGCGCGCCGCGTCGGCCAAAGCGCCCTTCAGCAGGTAATGCCCGCCGAGGACCAGCGCGAACGCCCGCAGATAGGAGGCAGCCCCCGCGAATCGGTCCTCCGTCCCCGCGGCGACCATCCATTCCGTCGCCTCCGCGACGCGCGCGGCCGCGCGCCCGAGATCCGCGCCAAGCTCTCCGCCCGCCCTCGCCGTCTCCGCCACCTCGGCCAGCAGCGCCCGCGCGGCGGCCCCGCCGTCCATCAGCTTGCGACCCGCCAAGTCCATCGCCTGGACCCCGTTGGTACCCTCGTAGATCGGCGTCACCCGCACGTCGCGATAATACTGCGCCACTCCGGTCTCCTCGATGTAGCCCATGCCGCCATGGACCTGGACGCCGAGCTCCGCAACCTCGCAGCCCACATCCGTGCCGAACGCCTTGGCGACGGGCGTAAGGAACGCCGCGCGCGCGTGCCAGGCGGCGTCCCCGGTCGCCGCGCCCATGTCGATGGACAGGGCGCAGTCGAGACAGATCGCCCGTGCCGAGGCCGTCAGAGCGGCCATCCGCCCGAGCATCCGGCGCACGTCCGCATGGCCGATGATCGCCGGCTCGCCGTCGCGCCCCGTGCGCCCCTGCCGGCGGTCCCTGGCGAACGCGACCGCCGCCTGCAACGCGGCGTCCGCCTGCCCGACCCCTTGGACGCCCACACCGAGCCGCGCGTTGTTCATCATCGTGAACATCGCGGCCATGCCCTTGTGCTCGGCCCCCACGAGCCACCCGGTCGCGTCCGCATATTCCATCACGCAGGTAGGAGAGCCGTGAAGTCCCGTTTTATGTTCAAGAGATATCGCCCTGACGCCGTTCGCTATTCCCGGATTTGCCAGAATCGTCCGGAATCATCTTCGGCACGAGGAACAGGGATATCCCCCGCGTCCCCTCGGCCGCGTCCGGCAGCCGCGCCAGCACGAGATGACAGATGTTCTCCGCCATGTCGTGATCGCCCCAGGTGATGTAGATCTTCTGCCCGGTGATCCCGTAAGTGCCGTCGCCTCTCGGCTCGGCCCGGGTCCGGATCGCGCCAACGTCCGTCCCGGCCTGCGGCTCGGTCAGGTTCATCGTCCCGGTCCACGTCCCGGCGACCAGCTTCGGCAGATGGAGCGCCCGGATCGCGTCGCATCCATGATGCGCCAGCGCCTCGATAGCGCCGTGCGTCAGCAGCGGACAGAGCGACAGCGACAGATTCGCTCCCGCCATCATCTCGTCGACGCAGGACGACAGCGTCTGCGGCAGGCCCATGCCGCCGTGATCCGGATCGGCAGTGATGCCCAGCCAGCCGCCCTCGGCGACGCGCCGGTAAGCCTCGGCGAAGCCGGGCGTGGTCCGCACCACGCCGTTCTCGATGCGCGCCGGCTCCAGATCGCCCGACCGCCGAAGCGGCGCCAGCACGTCCTCCGACAGCTTCGCGGCCTCCGCCAGGATCGCGTCGCGCGTCTCGGACGTCGCCTCGGCGAACCGCTCCGTCGCCGCGAGCCGCCCCGCGCCGAGCACGTGATCCATCAGGAATCGCATCTCGGAAACGGGCGCAGTGTAGGACATGGGAAACTCCGGAACGGTTGCGGGTTTCGGCGCGGCGCGCGGGCGTCTATTAAGCGTCTCGCCGCCGGACTGGCGGAACCCTAGGGCGACACCGCGCGCCAGACAAGCGAGACGCCGCGTCAGATGGCCGACCACAACACCGTCACGCTCTCCGACAGCGACCGCGGCCTGCGCGCCGCGGTCTCGATCCTGCGCGCGGGCGAACTCGTCGCCTTCCCCACCGAAACAGTCTACGGCCTCGGAGCCGACGCACGGGACGAGCGCGCCGTCGCACGCGTCTACGAGGCCAAGGGCCGCCCGGCCTTCAATCCCCTGATCATCCATGTCCATGACCTGGAGGCCGCCGAGCGCCTCGCCGACTTCGATCCGGCGGCGCGGGCGCTGGCGCGCGCGTTCTGGCCCGGCCCCCTCTCGCTCGTTCTGCCCCGCCGCGCCGGATCGGGCCTTTCGGACCTCGTGGCCGCCGGCCTGCCGACCGTCGCGATCCGCGTTCCCGCCCACGACCTCGCCCGCCGCCTTCTGACCGCCTTCGGCGGCCCGCTCGCCGCGCCCTCCGCGAACCCCTCCGGCGCGGTCAGCCCGACGACGCGCGCCCATGTGCTCGACGGTCTCGACGGCCGCATCGCCGCCGTTTTCGAAGGAGGCGCGTGCCCGGTCGGCGTAGAATCCACCATCATCGGATTCGAAAACGGCGCGCCGGTTCTCCTGCGCCCCGGCGGCCTCGCGGTCGAGACCGTCGCCGCCACGCTCGGAGGCCGCGTCGGGACACGCCGATCCGAGGCGATCTCGGCCCCCGGCCAGCTCGCGTCCCACTACGCTCCCGAAGCGGCGCTGAGGCTGGACGCGACCGGCCCCGAAGCGGATGAACTCTGGCTCGGATTCGGTTCAGTCGAAAGCCTCCGGCCAAGCCTCAACCTCTCGCCCTCGGGCGACTTGGTCGAAGCCGCATCAAACCTTTTCAGCAGCTTGCGGGAACTTGATGACATGGCGTGCGAACTCGGCATATCCCGGATCGCCGTCGCTCCGATCCCGCCGGTCGGACTTGGCCTCGCCATCAACGACCGCCTGCGTCGCGCCGCGGCACCCCGACCACAAGACTGGACCGGATCCTAATCACCGGCGCCACCGGGCGCGTCGCTCAGCCCTGATCGCGCGCGGAGCGTCGATGCCGACGCGCGCCGCCGCGACCTCGGCGCTCCTTTCGACATGACCGATCCGGACACTCTTCCACACCATCCCCATTGCCGCCAACCCGGCCGATCTCGGCGAGGCCGTGTTCGAGGCCATGGGCCGCCGCGAGATTTCCCGCGGATGAAGCCAGGCCTCCAGTGAACGCGACATGATCAAGAGGCGCGCCCGCCCTGCCGACGCTCCTGAAAACGCGCCCTTTCCTTCACGGCGTCGCTAGGATCCTGAGCCGGGAGCTAGGTCGGATAATCCGTTGCCCGGCGCGCGACCCGGTCGCGCTCCCCGAGTCGCGGGTCCGCCCCGGCGCTCCACCCATGACGGCGCTCGTGATGACCGGCCTCTGCGCGGTCCCGCGTACGGACGAGGCCGCAACCTTGACCGACGCCTTCCTGCGCCTCCTTAACCGTCGCGCGACGCCGCTCGAAAGCCGCGCCCCGCGCGAGAGCGCTGTTCGAGAAGACCCGAGCCTCCAGTCAGGCCCGCCCGCCCTCCGCCGACAGAAGACGGGGGTCGATGTTGAGCGAGCGCAGCGCCTCAGCCCATTTCTCCGCGTCGCGGCCACCGAAGACCAGATCGGGGTCGGCGGCGGCGGTCAGCCAGCCGTTCGCCTGGATCTCGCCTTCGAGCTGGCCAGGCCCCCACCCGGCATAGCCCAGCGCCAGAAGCGCTCGTGACGGCCCGGCCCCCTTCGCCATGTCGCGCAGGATGTCGATCGTCGCCGTCATCGAGAAATCAGGCGAAACCTCCAGGCTGCCGTCCTCGGAACCGTAATCCGACGTGTGCAGCACGAAGCCGCGTCCATGCTCGACCGGCCCGCCGAAATGCACCCGCGTCTCCGGCAGATCGGCGCCCGGTTCGATCCTGAGTTGAGCCAGCAGATCGCCGAACCGAAGTTCAGGCGCTGGCTTGTTGACGATCAGGCCCATCGCCCCCTCGCCGGAATGCGCGCACACGAAGATCACCGAGCGTTCGAACCGCATGTCGCCCATTCCGGGCATCGCGATCAGAAGCTGTCCATCGAGAAAAGCGGGCGCCGGGCGTTCCATAGCCTCAGAATGGGACGCGTCCGGCCGGAATACAAGCGAGCGCCGGCTCGCCCATTCGTGACTCGCGTCAGCCGGCCGGCCCGCTATGCTGCCGCTCCGCCCGCCGAAAGAACCGCTCAATGCGCATCGTCCTCTCCGCCGCCCTCTGTCTCGGCCTCCTGCCCTCCGCCGACGCCACCGCCCAGGGATTCGCCCAGAACGTCGCGCGCGTCAGCCTGATCGAGGGCTGGCGGCGCGACGACGGCTCCCACGTCGCGGCGGTCGAGATCACGCTCGACCCCGGCTGGCACACCTATTGGCGCGTACCGGGCGCGAGCGGCATCCCGCCGCATTTCGACTGGTCCGGTTCGCGCAACCTCAACTCCGTCGCCTACGAATGGCCGCGCCCCGACGCCTTCGAGTCCGCAGGCTACCGGACCATCGGCTATCACGACCGCCTCGTGCTGCCGGTGATCCTGCGCGCCAACGATCCGAACGCGCCCATCGACCTCTCGCTCGACCTCTTTTTCGGGGTCTGCGACGACATCTGCGTTCCCGCGAGCGCCACCCTGACCGCCCGCCTCGGCCCGGCGTCCGAGCCGCGCGGCCGCGACGGCATCGAGGCCGCCCTCGCCGAGCGCGCCAAGACCCCGGCGCAGGCCGGCGTCGAAACCGTCACCTGCTCGATCAGACCGGGCGACGGCGGCAACTATCTGATCGCGACCGTCACCTTCCGCGAGGCTCCGGCGGGCGGCCAGATCGCTATCCTCGAATCGGGCCGCCCGGACGTCCGGATCGGCGAGGCGCGGAGCGAGACGCACGGCCGGACAGTGACCGCCACCGCCCGCTTCGACCAGGGCGGCGCCGTGCTCGACAGGAGCGACGTGCGGGTAACGGTTCTCGACGACGAGCGCGCAGTCGACATCCGGGGCTGTCAGGCGCCGGGCTGAAGCGGCTTCGCTTCGATCGCCATCGACCCTTCCACCGCCTCGCCCGGCGCGAGTGGCGTCAGTCCGCCGTGAGGCCCCATGTCCTGAGGCCAGTCCGGCCGCGCGTTGTGGGCGTCGATGACATGGCTGACCGGCTCGAGACAGAAATACCCCGCATCCGGCGCGGGCGAGAAAAGGATGTAGCCGGTCAGGTTCGCGCTCGCCGCGACCTCGGCGCGCAGCCCCGCGTCAGGCCAGTCGATGAGCGCGCGGCCGCTCCAGCCGGTGAAGAGGTTGTTGACCCATCCGTCGGGCAGCGATGCGGGCCGCGCGTAGTCAAGCCCCGCAACGCCGGGCGTCGCCCAGCCGGCGGGCATATGGTCGGCATCCTCGAGCCAGACCCGTCGCGCCGGCGCCGTGAGACGCGTGTCGGCTCCCCGCCGGAACCACGGGTGGAACCCGAGTCCGAAGGGCAGCTCGCGGGTGCCGCGGTTGGTCACCGTCAGCCGCTGATCCAGACGTGCGCCGTCCAGCGCGTATACGACGCGGGCCTCGTACCGATAAGGCCCCGGTCCGTCCGACCGCAGCGAGAGCGTAGCTTCGGCCTCCGAGTGCTCCTCGACCTCCCATGGCACGCTGAACCCGTTGCCATGGATGGGGTGCTTTTCGCCGTCCACGTTCGGCGCGAGCGCATGGAACGCTCCGTCCCAGTCGAATCCTCCGCCCGAGACCCGGTTGGACCAGGGAACGAGAAGGATCGAGCCGAGCGGAAACCGGGCGTCGACCGAGGCTCCCGGAGGCCGCAGAACGTCAGACCACCCGTCACGGCTTCGCGCCCTGAACGAGGTCAGCGCCGCGCCGCGTTCCGGGGCGACCCCGACCTCCGCCTCGGCGTTGCGCAACGTCAGCATCACCAGCCTCCGTCGATTCCGATGTTCTGGCCGGTGATCATGTCGGAGTCCCGCGATGCGAGGAACGCCACGAGCCGCGCCACATGCGCCGGCTCGATGCGCGTCTTGAGGCATTGCCGGTCGAGCACCCAGTCGGAATACTCCGCCGCCTTGTGGCCGAACACCCGCGCCTCCGCCTCGGAAACGATTGCTCTGGACGCCACCACGTTGACGCCGAAAGCTCGCCCCCCAACGCGTCCGCCGATCGCAGATGCAGATCCACGTGCTCGATCGCCTTGACGCGCGCCTCGCGCATCTTCTTCTGGTCCGTTATGACGAGTCCGCAAATCGACGCCGTGAGCGGCTCGCGTCAAAAAATGAAACTGCGAGCGATGGTAGTGGTGGGGACGATCGAATCGTACTGGTAGATGATCTCTATCCCGAGATCCATCGCGTCGCGCGGATTTTCGAGACGCACGATCCCGACCTCGAGGTCGGGATTCGCCGCTTTAAACGTCTCGAGCGTCTCCATCACGCCGGCGCCGCGCTGCTCGGACCAGTTCTGGCCGGGCGCCTAAATGCCGACCACCGCCTTGCTCGGACCCTCCGCAGGAAAGAATTCCGACATCTCCGCGCCGAGCGCGTACACGCCGGCAAGGAATCCCGGGCCGATGAAGGCCTGCCCGTCGGCGCCTTGGCGATGTTCATGGCCGGCATCAGCCGCCACATCGAATGGAACTCGACCATGACGTCCATCCGGTCGCCCACCGCCGCGCGGATCTTCTCGAACGGCTACAACACGGATTTCAGTTCTGCGGCAGATATTTACTCGCCGTCATTCGCCTCCGCCGCCTGGTCAAACGGCCGGATCTTCAATGCCCTGATCCCCTCGGAAAACAAATCCTCCGCAAAGGCGCCCGCGTCGTTCAGAAACCCGTTCAGGTGGTCGTACCGTGCGCCCGCGGTGTCGCCGAGACCGTAGTTCGACGTCGTCTGACCCTTCGGCTTCTTCATACAGGTCTGCCAGGCGCAGGTGTTGCAGGTCCGGATCCGTTCGCGGCCAAACTCGCCCAGAAGCTGCGCGATCGGCTGCCCGGTCACTTTCCCGAAGGTACGCCGGAGCGCGATGTCGATGCCCGAATCGCCTCGCGTCTCCGCCCCCGTCGATCGGAACCGGAAATACCCGTTCGCTTCTCGACGGCTTCCCGCGCGGTCCGCCCGACGGCTCACCGCCAACCCGCTGGAAGGCGCGGTCTTCGCCGTCGATCCCACAATTGCGCAATTGCCGTCAAATCTTTTCGCTACTTAAATCCTCATCTTTGACCATCCATGTACCATCCATCCGGATGGAGAAACGGAATGGGCGAAGTCAGACAGCTGCGCGACCAGGGCGGCGAGACCGAGAAGATCACGATCAATCTCGGCCATGTCGATCTGGGCAGGATCGACCTGATGGTGCGGGAGGGATTCTATTCCAACCGCACCGACTTCATCCGAACCGCCATCCGGACGCACCTCGCCGGGCACGCCGACCAACTCGATAGGTCGGTCGAGCGGCACATGCTCGAACTCGGCCTGCGGGACCTGACCGTCGCCGATCTCGAGGCCGCCCGCGCCGCCGGCGAGACGCTGCACGTGAAGGTCGTCGGCCTCGTCCGCATCGCCCCAGACGTGACCCCCGAACTCGCGCGCGCCACCATCGGATCGATCCAGGTCCTCGGCGCGTTCCAGGCCTCGCGAGAGCTCAAGAGCGCCCTCGCTGACCGTATCACCTGAACCTCAAGGAAACACCGACATGACACCCGACTTCACCGACGCCATGCGCATGGCGACCGACCGAACGCGCTCCGGGGACCTCGCGGACGCGACACGCATCATCCAGGCCGCCCTCGCGGGTCGCGCCCTCGACGACGCGCCGCCGTCCGCGTCCTCCCGGATCGACCCCGAGGCGGAGCCGGCCGAGGAGGTCGCGGCCGCGAAACCCCGCCGCAGGCGGCTGGACGGGATCATCGCGAAGCTGCGCGAGGGCCGCGCGCGGCTCAACCTCGACGCGCTGAAACCCGCCCCGTCCCGGGGCCCGGACATACCCGAGGGAGCCGGTTTCCTCGCCGCCACCCATTCCGGACCGGCAGGCGTCCGAGAATACCGGCTCTACGTTCCCGCCGCGCTGCCGGCCGAGGGGCCGCGCGGACTGGTCGTGATGCTCCACGGCTGCAAGCAGAACCCCGAGGACTTCGCCCTCGGCACGACGATGAACGCCCAGGCCGAGGCGCACGGCCTTCTCGTCGCCTATCCGCGCCAGACCGGCGCGCACAACTCGTCGAACTGCTGGAACTGGTTCCGCCCGGGCGACCAGAAAGCGGGGCGCGGCGAGCCCGGCATCCTCGCGGCGCTGGCGCGCGAGATCGCGGCGACCCACGGCGTTCCGGATGACCGCGTCTTCATCGCCGGCCTTTCCGCCGGCGGCGCGATGGCCGCCGTCGCGGGGTCGGCGCATCCGGAGACCTTCGCGGCGATCGGCGTCCATTCCGGCCTGCCCGCCGGCGCCGCGCATGACGTCGTCAGCGCCTTCGCCGCCATGCGCGGCGAGAATGCGGTCGCCTCCGCGCCGCTGCCCCGCTCCATCGTGTTCCACGGCGCGGCGGACCGGACCGTGCATCCGCGCAACGGCGCCCGCGTCTTCGAAGCGGCGAGCGGCGACCGGACGCCCCGCACGGACAGCGGCCCCGGATGGACCCGCGAGGTGACCGACAAGGCGGAACATTGGCGGGTCGAGCGCCTCGGCCATGCATGGTCCGGAGGCGATCCGCGCGGCTCCTTCACCGAAGCGGCCGGTCCGGACGCCTCGGCGGAGATGGTCCGTTTCTTTCTGGACGGCTGAGGAAGAGGGCGTGGCGCGCCACGGCGCGACACGCGTGTCGCTTTGGTCAACTATTTGAAATAAAATATATATTCCAAACGCGTTAACCCCGTGGTAGGCTGCACACACACACCGCAGGTTGTGCGCGATGCAGGCGCATGTCGTACTGCCGGACCGATCAGGCGAGGCTCCGGGGGAGCCTCGTCCGGTCCGGTCGCCTGGAGCCTCCGGCGGAAGGCGAGAGGGGTGAGGCATGGTCCGGGAGCTTGCCGATCGGACCGGGACTGCCCAGGCTGGCGCGGAATCGCGCCTGCCCCGGGTGGGCAGTCGCGGTCCGATCCGCCACGGGTCGGATCGGACGGCCGGCACCGTAACCGCCACTCGCAGGCGGGCAGATATCAGATGTGTCGCGTAGCTTGATCCCGTGGAAATTCCTGCGACACGCCCGTGGGGGAGGCCGCCGCGCCGTGTGGCGGCCGGGTCGCGAGAAGCGTCGCGGCCGCGAGCACGATGACCAGAAGCCCCGCGAAAAGCGTCCCGAAGGCGGCCCAGGCGACCGGAAGCCCCGGCGCCGCGGCGGCGGCCCAGGCGGCGGGTCCGAGCGGCGCGCCCGTGGCCAGCAGCGGTCCGAACACGGCCGCCAGCCAGACCAGCCCCGCGAGCGTCGCGCCGCGCACCACGCCCGAGCGCGCGCGGGAGCGCGGAATCCATCGCCCTGCGCCAGGACCGGAGCTGCATGCGCAGGTCGTTCTCGATGACGAGGAGCGCCGGCACGATGATCAGCACGAGCACCGCGCCGACGCCCAGACCGTAGACCAGCGTCACCACCGTGGGTTTCAGGAACAGCGCCTGCTGGCTCCGCTCGAAGACCAGCGGAGCCAGGCCCAGCACCGTCGTCAGCGAGGTCAGCAGTATCGGCCTCAGGCGGTCGCCCGCGGCCGCGATCACCGCCGGGACCGTCGCCATGCCGCGTCCGTGCGCCTCCACCGTCGTGATCAGCACGATGGCGTTGTTGATGATGATGCCGGTCATGCCGATCAGCCCGACCACCGTGAAGATGCTGAGCGCGAGATCCCACTGCCAATGCCCCCAGATCGTGCCGATCAACCCGAAGGGGATCACGGCCATCACCACGAGCGGGCGGAACCAGCTTTCGAACACCCAGGCGAGCGTCAGATAGATGCCGACCAGACAGAGGGCGAAACCGATCAGCGCGTCGCCGAGGAAATCGCGCTCCTGCGCGGCCAGGCCGGCGAAGGCGTAGTCCACCGCGAAACGCTGCGCGACGTCGGGCAGGATGACCTCCTCCAGCTCGCGGGTGAGCGCCGCGGCGGCGGCCGGATCGTCGTCGCTGACGTCACCCGTGACGCTCACGACGCGCAGGCCGTTCTCGCGGCTGAGCTTCGAGAACCCGAGCCGGCTTTCGAGCGTCACGATCGCGTCGAGCGGCACCAGTTCGCCATCGGGCGACCGGAGCAGAGTGCGACCGAGGAAGTCCGCCGTGATCTCGTCCTCCGGCAGGCCGACCCGGACCGTCGCGGTGCGCGAGCCTTCGGGGAATTCCGCCGCGTCGATGCCGGAAAGCCGCGCGAAAAGCTCGGCTCCGACCGCGTCGATCGTGAAGCCCAGCCGCTGTCCCAGAGGTGTCAGTTCCAGAACCAGTTCGGTCTTGTCGTAGGCGAGGGTGTCCTCCAGCCCGCTGACGATCCCGTTGGGAGCCAACGCCGTCTTGACGGCCTCCGCCGCCGCCTTGAGCGTCCGGGCGTCCCCGCCGGTCAGCGTCACGTCGAGCGCGTCGCCGCCCGGCCCCTGTCCCCAGCTGCGGAAACTCAGCGTCTCGAGCAGCGGCGCGCGCACGACCTCCTCCTCGACCATCGCCACGAACTCGTACGACGAATAGGGCCGCAGATCCGGGTCGATCAGCTCGATGTCGATGGCGCCGAGCTGGTCGGGGTCCTTCACGTCGTCGGAGGCGAGACCCCGTCCGGCGGTCCCGCCCACCTGCGACAGGGCCGAGGCGACCGGGGCCGCGCCATGCTCGGCCTCCATCCGCGCGTCCACCGCCGCGACCGCGCGTTCCAGCTCGCGCACCATCGCCAGCGTGTCCGAGCGGGCGGCGCCCGGGAGCATCGCGATGTTGCCCGTGACCGATCCGCTCTCGGGGGACGAGAAGAAGCGCCAGGAGACGTCCCCGCGGATGAACATCGCGCCCGACTGCGCCAGCAGAAGGATCGCCGCCGCCATCACCGGATAGCGCAGCCGGATGACCCACGCGATCGTCGGCATGAAGAGCCGTTCGCGGAACGCGTCGAGCCCGCGGTTGAACGTCCGGCTCGGCGCGTCGATCCAGCTCTCGCGCGCGCCGCGCGCCAGCGCCCCGACCATGTGGTGCGGCAGGATCAGGAAGCATTCGATGAGGCTCGCCGTCAGAACGACGATCACCGTGAACGGGATGTCGGAGATCAGATCGCCGAAGCGTCCCCCGATGAAGGTCAGCCCGAAGAACGCCAGCACCGTCGTGATCATGGCGGAGAACACCGGAAGCGCCATGCGCGCCGCGGCGCTCTCGGCGGCGACCGCCGCCGGCTCGCCCAGCCGCCGCCTGCGCCAGTCGGCGTGCTCCGCCACCACGATGGCGTCGTCGACCACGAGGCCCAGGCACAGGATCAGGCCGAAGAGCGACATCATGTTCAGCGTCAGCCCCGCCGCGAACATGAACCCCACCGCCGCCGTCATCGCGACCGGAATGCCCGCCGCGACCCAGAACGCCGTCCGGACGTTGAGAAACAGGAACAGCAGCCCCACGACCAGCGCCAGCCCCATCAGGCCGTTGCGCAGCAGCAGGTCCAGCCGGTCCGTGATCCCCTCGGCCCGGGTCCGCACGAGTTCGATCCGCACGCCGCCGGGCAGCACCGCCTGCATCTCGTCGGCCACCCGGGCCACCGTCGCCTGCATTCCGATGGCGTCGCCCTGGTCGGACCGATCCACGCGGATCGAGACCGCCGGCTGGCCGCGCATGAAATAGGCGCGACCCGAATCGGCGCCTTCGACCTCGATCCGGGCCACGTCGCGCACCAGAAGCTTGCCGCCCGCCGCGTCGGAGCGGATCACCAGATCGCCGATGGCGTCGGCGCCGCGGCGTTCCGAGCCCGCGCGCAGGCGCGTGGCGCCGCCCGAGACCTCGCCGGCCGGAGCCGCCCTGGTCCCGGCCTCGATCACGTCCGCGATCTCGCGGAGGCCGGTGCCGTGGCGGACGAGATCCGCCTCGGCCGCCGACACCCGGATCACCGGATCGGCGACGCCCTGGATCGTCGTGCGCGTGACGCCCTCGCGGTAGAGCATTCCGGTGAACTCGTCGGCGAACCGTCCGAGCTGCGCCACGCTCACCGGCCCGTGGATCACCACGTCCGTCACCCGGTCGCGCCACTGTCTGCGCCGCACCTCGGGGTCCTCGGCGCCCTCCGGCAGGTTGCTGATCCCCGCCAGCGCCGTCTCCACGTCCGCGACCGCCCGGCCCATGTCCCAGCCCGGCTCGAAATCGAGGTCCACCACGGCGCGTCCCTCCCGCGCCGAAGCCTCCGATCCCTCGACGCCCTCGACCGCCATCAGCGCGGGCTCCACCAGCGCGACCACGCCCGTGTCGACCTCCTCCGGTCCGGCGCCATCCCAGGCGATGGAGACGGAGACGGAGTTGATCACCACGTCGGGAAAGAACTGGCTGCGGATCTGGCTCCCGCCGAGCAGACCGAGCGCGACCAGCAGCACCATCAGCAGGTTGGCGGCCGTCGGGTGCCGCGCGAAATAGGCGAAGACGCCCCGTCCCGCCGCCCGGACCCGGTCCCGCGCCGCCATCGCCTCAGCCGCCGCTGCGGCGGGATTCGAGCCGGTCCACCATCGCGGCGGGCACCTCGTCGCCCTGGAGCGTCGCGAGGATGCGGGCCTTGGCCTCCTCGGGCATCCGCCCGTTCGCGCGCACGGCCTCGATCAGCCCCGCGCGGCGTTCGGGCGACAGGCGCACCATCGTCTCGGCCTCGGGCGCGCCGCCGCGCAGGGGCCGGACGAGGATGCCCGCGCCGAGCTGCGGCTGCCGCTCGGTGACGTAGTCCCGTCCGAACGGCGCGTCCGCGACGATGACCTCGTCGCCCTGGCGCCGGAGCACGGACACGCGCGCCGCCTCGAGACGGCCGTCGTCGCCGACGAGAAGGAGGCCGCCCTCGGCGTCGACGGCCGTCGCCGGCAGCACGGCCACGTCCGCCAGGAGCGGCTCCTCGACGCGAACGGTCATGAAGTCGCCGGGCCGCATGAGCCCGAGCCGGTCGGTGTCGAGCCGCGCGTAGATCAGCCGGCCGGACTGGCCCGCCGCGCTCGACGCGCCGGTCCGGTCGATCCGGCCCGCGACGGCCACCTCCGTCCCGTCCGCGGCGAGCGTCGCCGTGACGGCGAGCGGCAGGACGTCGCCCCCGGCGTCGGCGATGCGCGCGAAATCCCCGTTCGACACCCGGAAGGCGACTTCGAGCGCGGTCGGATCGAGAAGGACGCCCAGTTTCTCGTTCACCGTCACGAGGCGGCCGAGCACCGCGTCGGTCTCGGTCAGCACCCCGTCGAAGGGCGCCGTCGCGACCGTGTCGGCGAGCCGCCGCTCCGCCTCGGCGACCCCGATGGCGGCCCGGGAGGCGGCGATCGCCGCGCGCCCGATCCGCGCCTCGGCCTGCGCGAGCGCGAGCCGGCGCCCGGTGACCGCCTGCTCGGCCGTCGCCAGCGCCAGCTCCGCGTCCTCGAGCGCGGCGGCGGTCCCGACGCCGCGTCCGCTCAGGTCCTCCGCGCGCGCCAGGGCCTGCGCCCGCAGATCGCGCTGGCGGTCCGACGCGGCCCTCTCCTCGCGCGCGAGCGCGAGTCCCGCCCGCGCCTCGGCCTCCTCCGCGACCGCGGCGGCGTGATCGCTGCGCGCGAGATCGAGCGCGGTCTCCGCGTCGGCCGGATCGATCCGCCAGAGCGCCTCGCCCTCCGCGATCCGGCCGCCGTCGCGGAAGCCCGGCGCGAGTTCGACGAGCGTTCCGCCCGCCGCCGCGCGCAGCTCCAGCGTCCGGGCGCTGCGCAGATCTCCCCAGGCCGTCAGCACCGGCCGCGCGGTCACGGCCTCGAGCTTCGCCACGTTCACCGCGAACACGCGCTCGCGCGCCGGCGCCCCGCCGCGCTCCCGCGCGTCGCGCGTGGCGAGCGCGCCGGTGATCTGCCCGACCGCCATCGCAAGAAGCCCCAGCGTCAGCACGAGGAGCATCATGCCGAACAGACTGCGCATCGCGAACCGCATCCGGCGGCGTCCTCCCGGTCTCATGTCACCCAGGGAATATAGACCAATCCCGCGCGGTGTCTGAGAAATACCGATACATCACGAACTATTTCGCGCCGCGGCGGGCGTCGGCCGTCCCGCGACGCGCGCGAGGCGCGGTTCCGCCGTTCAGTCCTCGGGCTCGGTGAGGAACCGCAACGGATACCCTTCGCGCGCTCCCATCTCGGTCGCCTGCGTCGCTTTGGTCTCCGCGATCTCGCGCGTGAAGACCGCCACGACGCAGACGCCCTTGCGATGCGCGGTGATCATGACCCCGTGCGCCTGGTCCCGACTCAGTCCGAACACCCGTTTGAGCACGCCGATGACGAAATCCCGGGGCGTGAAATCGTCATTGAGAAGGATGACCCGATACAGCCGCGGACGCGCCGGCTTCACCCGCGTCTCGACAAGGTCCTTGAGGTCGGTTCCGCTCACCGCGCCGCGCTCCCGCATCCGCCCGACACCCCAAGATCATCGCAGATCCGCGCCGTCGCGTCCACTTTCCGAGGCGCGTCGGGACGGACTGCGACCGCGGGACGCACGGGACGTTAGCGCCGGCGCGACGCCATGCTCCCGAGGGCCCGGCCCGCTCGGAGGGGCCGGGCCCTCGCGAAATCCAGAAGCCCGCGTAGCGGAGGACGTGCCGCCCACAGCCGCACCGCCCGCGCGGGACGCGGGCGGCGGGTCCATTCGGCCGCCGGAGCGTGCCGGCTGCGCGCTCAGAGGCGTTCGGCCGTGCTCCGCATCCATTCGCGGTGGCGCAGCTCGTCGGCATGCGCCTTCTCGAAGAAGGCCCTCGTCTTCGCGATCGCGTCCTCGTGTTTGCAGGCGCGTTCGTAGGCGGTGACGGTATCGTCCTCGTTGGTCTTCATCGCCTTCAGGATCGCGCCGTCGCCCATGAGGTTGGCCATGGCGATCTTGCCGGTCGTCAGCATCTGCTTCATGTCGCCCTCGGCCGGAGCCTCGCCGCCGGTCTCCCGGGCGATCTCGGTGAGGGTGTCGAGATGCTGGAGATGATCCTGGCGGAACGTCTCGACCTGCGTCTTCAGCGCCGGATCGCTCAACTTCTCGATACAGCTCTCGTAGGCGGCGATCGCGTCGCGCTCCAGCAGGATCAGATCCTTGGTGAGGCTCTGGATGTCGTTCTCCGTGGCGCCTGTCGTGGTTGCCATGTGGCATCTCCTCTCGTCTTCGCGTGGCGCCCGCGGAGCGCAGCTCTGGCGCGCCCCGGGGCGGGGCCGGTCACGGCGACCGGCCGGATGCGGCGAGAACCGACGCCCGGGAGAAATGTTCCCCTCCTCCGACGCGGCCGGCCCGGACGACGCGAGGACCGGCCGCCGATCGGGATCAGGCCGGCGCGGCGGTCGCGAAATCCTGCTCGCGGTCGGCGAGAATCTTCCACACGAGAGCGCCCAGAACCGCGCCGACGAGGGGCGCGACCCAGAACAGCCAAAGCTGCGAGAGCGCCGGACCGTCGGCGAAGAGCGCCACGCCTGTCGAGCGCGCGGGGTTGACCGAGGTGTTGGTCACGGGGATCGAGATGAGGTGGATCAACGTGAGAGCGAGCCCGATCGCGATCGGGGCCATCGCGGGAAGCCCTTTGGGCCCCGTCGCTCCGAGGATCACGATCAGGAAGCCGGCGGTGAGCACGACCTCGATGATGAGGGCGGACATCAGGCCGAATCCACCGGGCGACGCGGCGCCGTAGCCGTTGGAGGCGAAGCCGCCGACGCCGGTGAAGCCCGCCTGGCCGGAGAGGATCGCGTAGAGCGTGGCTGCGGCGACGATCGAACCCGCGACCTGTGCGGCCCAATAGTGCGGAAGGTCACGCGCCTCGAAGCGGCCGGCGACCGCCAGGCCGAGCGAGACGGCAGGATTGAAGTGGCCGCCCGAGACGCCGCCCACGGCGTAGGCCATGGTGAGCACCGTCAGTCCGAAAGCGAACGCGACGCCGAGCCAGCCGATCCCGACCTCGGGATAGCCCGCCGCGAGCACGGCGCTGCCGCAGCCGCCGAACACGAGCCAGAACGTGCCGATGAATTCGGCAAGAAGTCTCTTGGTCATTCCCCGTAACTCCATAGAGATGCGAAATGCCGTGCGGGTCTTCGCCACCCGCACCACGGCCGCGTCGGGGGGTGAAGCGGATTATTAATCACCGCCGCGAATATCTGCAACTGTAAGCTGTCGCGGTGTGTGCGGATCGGTGATCGCGGCGATCGATCCCGATCACGCGAGGTCCGGCGAAATCGAGGCCTGGGCGAAAGACTACTGGGCCGCCGTGCACCGGCACGGCAGACATTGCGGGGGCCATGTCAATTTCATGGCCGGCGACGAGGCCGAGGCGCGGGAGCGTGCGGCTTACGGATCGAACTACGACCGACTGCGCGAGATCAAGCGGCGGTACGATCCGAAGAACCTGTTCCGGGTGAACCAGAACATCGCGCCCTGAGCGGGCACCCTCAGAGGCCGGCGTAGATCTCCGCGACGCGGGCGACGGCGGCCTCGGGGGGCATCTCCTCGCTCTCGCCGGTCCGGCGGGAGGTGAGTTCGACGACGCCGTTCTTCAGGCCGCGCGGGCCCACGGTCACGCGCCAGGGCAGACCGATCAGGTCCATCGTGGCGAATTTCGCTCCCGCGCGTTCCTCGCGGTCGTCGTAGAGCGGGTCGAGGCCGAGCGCCGTCAGGCCGGCGTAGAGCGCCTCGCAGGCGGCGTCGGCCTCGGCGTCTCCCTGTTTGAGATTGACGATGCCGGCGTGGAAGGGGGTCACGCCCTCGGGCCAGATGATGCCCTTGTCGTCGTGGCTCGCCTCGATGATCGCTCCGACCAGGCGGCTCACGCCGATGCCGTGCGAGCCCATGTGGACGGGAACGCGCTCGCCGTTGCCGTCCACGACCTGGGCTTTGAGCGGATCGGAGTATTTCGTGCCGAAATAGAAGATCTGGCCGACCTCGATGCCCCTGCCCTCGACGCGTCGATCTTCCGGGATCGGTCGCGAAGGCGTCGGCGTCGTGGGTCTCGTCGGTGCGGGCGTAGGGCGCGGTCCATTCGGCGCAGATGGCGGCGACGGCCTCCCGGTCGGAATAGTCGATGGCGCGGTCGCCCAGGGTCAGGTCCGTGACGGCCCGATCGTAGAAGACGCCGCTCTCGCCGGTGGGGGCGAGAACGAGGAACTCGTGGGTGTCGTCGCCGCCGATCGGTCCGGAATCGGCGCGCATCGGGATCGCCTTGAGTCCCATGCGCTCGTAGGTGCGGATGTAGCTGACCATGTGGCGGTTGTAGGCGTGCAGCGCGTCTTCTTTCGTAAGGTCGAAATTGTAGCCGTCCTTCATCAGGAACTCGCGGCCGCGCATCACGCCGAACCGGGGACGGACCTCGTCGCGGAATTTCCACTGGATGTGGTAGAGCGTGAGCGGCAGGTCCTTGTAGGACGAGACCGACGACCGGAAGATGTCGGTGATCAGCTCCTCGTTGGTCGGACCGTAGAGCATGTCGCGTTTGTGGCGGTCGGTGATGCGGAGCATCTCCTCGCCGTAGACGTCGTACCGGCCGCTCTCGCGCCAGAGATCCGCCGACTGGATCGTCGGCATCAGCATGGCGATGTGACCGGCGCGGGCCTGTTCCTCGTGCACGATGCGCTCGATGTTGCGCAGCACCTTGAAGCCCATGGGCAGCCAGGAATAGATCCCGGCGCTGGCCTGGCGGATCATGCCCGGCGCGCAGCATCAGGCGGTGGCTCGCGATCTGCGCCTCGGCGGGGGTCTCCTTGAGCACGGGCAGGAAATAGCGGGTCAGACGCATCGGGCGCTCCGGAAGCTCGGGGAAGGTCCGGCGGATTTAGGCCAAGCCGCGCCCGCGCGCAATGGTCGCGGCGGACGGACGCAACCCGCCCGAAAACGTACGATATTCATTGATTTCGAGGGCCGGACCTGATTAACCTCCGCCAGCCGAACTCGGGGGTCGGGACTGGGGAGAGAACGATGCGGTCCACGCGGCCGCCGCCTCCTTGACCGCGCAGAGGTTTCCGAGGGCAATGGCCCAAGTCTGGGGAGGAATCGGAAACGGCCCGCGAGCGCGGGCCGTTTTCTCGTGGGCCGGCCGACCCGGCGCAGGCCGGATGGCGGATTGACGAAAAAGCTTCGCATTCCGTCCCGGCCGCTTCGCCTCTGGAACCTTGAGGGCTCCGCTCCCATTTGATATCCTGAAAGCGTCGGCGCCGGGCGCACGCGGCGCGCATCATGGAGGAACGTGACCTGACCGAACACACCTTGGCGGTCTCCGCCAGCACCCCGTCGGGCGCGAAAGCGCATCGGACGGGGACTTCCGGCGGCGACGCGCTGCTGAGCACCATCCTGGCCTCTCTCGAGGACGACAAGGCCGAGGATGTCGTATCCATCCCCCTTTCAGGCAAATCGCAGATGGCCGACCACATGGTGGTGGCCTCCGGGCGCTCGTCCCGGCAGGTCGGCGCGATGGCCGAGCATCTGGCGGATCGGCTCAAGCACGAGAGCGGCCTCATCTGCCGGACCGAGGGCAAGGACCTCGGGGACTGGGTGCTGATCGACGCGGGCGACGTGATCGTTCATCTTTTCCGGCCGGAAGTCCGCGAGTTCTACCAGCTCGAGAAGATGTGGCTGCCGGCCGGCGGCGCGGCGCCGAAGGCGGCGGACACGGTCTGACGCCTTGCGGGTGACGGTGGCGGCGGTCGGGCGGCTCCGCTCGCGGCCCGAGGCGGCGCTGGTCGACGACTACCTGGCGCGGTTCGGCCGGACCGGCCGCGCGATGGGCCTCGGACCGGCGGGCGTCGTCGAGATCGACGACCGTAAAGGGGACGGGCCGGCGTCCGAGGCCGCGCTGCTGTCGGCCGCGGTCCCGAAAGGAGCGCTGACGGTGGCCCTGGACGAGCGGGGCCGCGCGATGAGCTCGCCGGAATTCGCTTCGGCCCTTGAACGCTGGGCGGGAACGGGCGTCAGGGACGCCGTCTTCCTGATCGGCGGCGCGGACGGTCTGGATCCGTCTTTCCGCGGCCGCGCGGATCACATCCTGTCCTTCGGACGCATGGTCTGGCCACACCGCCTGGCGCGCGTGATGCTGGCCGAGCAGCTCTATCGCGCGGCGTCGATCCTCGCCGGGGACGCCGTATCATCGGGAATGATACGGACCTCCCGGCGCGCCCGGCCCGGACGGAGCCGGATCAGTGTTTTCGGGCCTGGACCAGATAGGCGTCGATCTCGGCGTCGCCGAGCGCCTTTCTGGCCTCCAGCCGGTGCAGGCCTTCGATGAGAACGTAGCCGTCGCCGTCCTCGCGCACCTGGATCGGAACGGTCTGGCCGTTCTCGAGCATGTCGCCGGCGATGGCGTCCGCCTTCGCCGGATCGAGGGTCTTGGCGCGCTTCACGGGCACGCGGATCCTGGCGATCTCGACGGCTCGGGCCTTGAGCATGGGAACCCCGCTGTCAGGATAGGTCGGGGCGAGACTAGCGCGGGAGGGGGAGCGCGTCCATGCCCGCGGCGGGCCCCGGGAGGCTCCGGCTGCGGCGCAAAGTCCGCTGGACCATCATGGCTTATGGGACTAGATCACATTCCAAACGCGCCGGATCCGGAATCCGGCAGTCGTCGCATTGACGCCCGGGATCGGGCGAAGACAAGGAGTGACTGGCGTGGCGAATGTTGAAGAGACGGAGACGGACGGCGACCGCCGGGACTTCCTTTACGTCGCGACCGGCGCGGCGGGAGCCATCGCCGCCGGCGCGGCCGTCTGGCCGATGATCAACCAGATGAACCCGAGCGCGGACGTGCAGGCGCTGTCCTCGATCCAGGTCGACGTCGCGGGTCTCGAGGCCGGGAGCCAGCTGACGGTCAAGTTCCTCGGCAAGCCGGTCTTCATCCGCCACCGCACCGAGGACGAGATCGCCGCGGCGCGGGCCGAGGAGGTCTCCGCCCTTCCCGATCCGATCGCGCGCAATCCGAATATCGAGGAGACCGCGCTGGCGACCGACGAGAACCGCACGCTCGACGCCGGCGAGCAATGGCTGGTGATGATCGGCGTCTGCACCCATCTGGGCTGCGTGCCGCTTGGCGACGCGGGCGATTTCGGCGGCTGGTTCTGTCCCTGCCACGGATCGCACTACGACACCGCCGGCCGCATCCGAAAAGGCCCGGCGCCGCAGAACCTTCACATCCCGGTGGCGAGCTTCGTCTCCGACACCGTCATCCAGCTCGGCTGAGGAGGACATCGACATGAGCGGCATTCCCCACGATCATTACGAGCCGAAATCCGGCGGCGAGAAATGGGTCGAGAGCCGGCTTCCGATCATCGGCCTGGCGCATTCCACGCTGACGATCCCGACGCCCCGCAACCTAAACTGGATGTGGATCTGGGGCATCGTTCTGACGTTCTGCCTCGTGATGCAGATCATAACCGGCGTCATCCTGGCGATGCATTACACGCCGCATGTGGACCAGGCGTTCCGCTCGGTCGAGCACATCATGCGCGACGTGAACGCGGGCTGGGCGTTCCGCTACATCCACGCCAACGGCGCGTCGCTGTTCTTCATCGCGGTCTACATGCACATCTTCCGCGGTCTCTTTTACGGCTCCTACAAGGCGCCGCGCGAGATCACCTGGATCATCGGCATGCTGATCTTCCTTCTGATGATGGCGACCGCGTTCATGGGCTACGTCCTTCCCTGGGGTCAGATGTCGTTCTGGGGCGCCACGGTCATCACCGGCCTGTTCGGCGCGATCCCGTTCGTGGGTGAAAGTCTTCAGACCTGGCTGCTCGGCGGACCGGCTGTGGACAACGCCACGCTCAACCGCTTCTTCTCGCTGCATTATCTGCTGCCCTTCGTGATCGCCGCGCTGGTCGCGGTGCACATCTGGGCCTTCCACACCACGGGCAACAACAACCCGACCGGCGTGGAGGTGCGGCGCACGTCCAAGCGCGAGGCCGAGGCGGACACCCTGCCCTTCTGGCCGTATTTCGTGATCAAGGACCTCTTCGCGCTGATGCTGATCCTGGCGGTCTTCGCGGCGGTCGTGGGCTTCATGCCGAACTATCTCGGCCACCCGGACAACTACGTCGAGGCCAACCCGCTCGCGACGCCGGCGCACATCGTGCCGGAATGGTACTTCCTGCCGTTCTACGCGATGCTCCGCGCGATCACGTTCGACGTGCTGTTCATCCCGGCGAAGCTCGGCGGCGTGACCGCGATGTTCGGCTCGATCATCGTGCTGTTCCTGGTGCCGTGGCTCGACACCAGCCGCGTGCGCTCGGGCCGCTACCGCCCGATGTTCAAGGTCTGGTTCTGGATACTCGTGCTGGATTTCTTCGTCCTGATGTGGTGCGGCTCGATGCCGGCCGAGCAGCCCTACGTGATCATCAGCCAGCTCGCGACGCTCTACTGGTTCGTGTTCTTCCTCGTGATCCTTCCGCTGCTCGGAGTGATCGAGAAGCCGCTGGCGCAGCCCGAGACGATCGAGGCCGATTTCGGCGCGCATTACGGCGAGGGCGCTCATGGCGGCGCCTCGCTCAAACCGGCCGAATGACCGGATCGAGGAGAAAAGACATGTTCAAGAAGACAATCCTCGCCGGCCTGATCTCGCTCGGCCTCGGCTCCGGCGCGGCGTTCGCGGTGGGAACCGGCGGTCACGTCCACGACCACGCCTTCTCGTTCGAAGGACCGTTCGGCACCTACGACCAGGCGCAGCTGCAGCGCGGCCTTCAGGTCTACACCGAGATCTGTTCGGCCTGCCACGGCATGAAGTTCGTGCCATACCGGTCGCTGGCCCAGCCGGGCGGCCCTTCGCTGTCGGAAGATCAGATGCGGGCCTATGCCGCGCAGTTCGAGACGTTCGATCCGGCGCTCGACGATTACCGCACCTCGACGCCGACGGACTACTTCCCGCCCTCCGCGCTGTCGAACGCGCCCGACCTCAGCCTGATGGCCAAGGCGCGGGCCGGGTTCCACGGACCGTACGGAACCGGGATCAACCAGTTCCTTCGCGGGATCGGCGGACCGGAATACATCACCTCGATGCTTCTCGGCTTCACCGGCGAGGAGAAGGAGGAGGCGGGCACCATCCTCTACGAGAACGAGGCCTTCGGCGGCTACATGGCGATGGCGCCGATCCTTTACGGCGACGACGTGACCTACGAGGACGGGACCGAGGCGACGCAGGAGCAGATCGCGAAGGACGTCGCGGCGTTCCTGATGTGGACCGCCGAGCCCAAGATGATGGCGCGCAAGCAGGCCGGACTGACGGCGGTGCTGTTCCTCGGCATCCTGACGATCCTGCTCTACTTCACCAACAAGAAGCTCTGGGCGCCCTACAAGAACCGGAACGTCTGAACACGTCCGGCTCCGCGCCCGTCGGAGCCGGTGCCGGGACGCGGCTTGACCCGACCCGGCGCGGCCTGCGATTGTCGGGAATGACCGCGATCACCGACATCGTCCAAGCTCCCGGCGTTCTCATCGCCCGGGGCGTGTGCCGCCACCTGCGCGCGCTCGGCTTCGCGCCCGTGACCGAATTCGTGCCGGCGCGCGGTCTCCGGGTCGACGTGATCGCGCTCGGGCCGAAGGGCGAGGTGTGGATCGTGGAGTGCAAGTCGAGCCGGGCCGATTTCACGTCCGACCGCAAGTGGACCGGATACCTCGAATGGAGTGACCGGTTCTTTTTCGCCGTCGACGCGGATTTTCCGGTCGAGATCCTGCCGGACGGCGCCGGCGTGATCCTCGCCGACGCCTATGACGCCGAGATCGCGCGTCTGCCCGAGACGACGCCGCTCGCCGGCGCGCGACGGACGGCGGTGATCCGATCCTTCGCCCGCGCCGCCGCCACGCGGCTCGCGCGGCTCGCCGACCCCGACGCGCCGCTCTGAACGCGGCCGGCATTCAGGACATCGCCATGGAAGACGAGGTGAACCGCCGCCACGAGACCGGGATCGCCATCGCGCGCGACGCGGGCGCGCTGGCCTTGCGGCATTTCAGATCGTTCGGATCGCTCGCCATCGAGAGGAAGGGCCATCAGGATCTGGTTTCCGAGGCCGACCGGGAGGTCGAACTCGCCGTCCGCGCGGCCCTCGCCGAGGCGTTTCCCGACAATTCCATCGTCGGCGAGGAGCACGCGCCGGTCGAAGGGTCGAGCGGCTGGACCTGGGTGATCGACCCGATCGACGGCACCGCGAATTTCGTCCGCGGCATTCCGGCATGGACCGTCGTTCTCGCCTGCGTCCGCGGCGGCAGGACCCGGGTCGGAATCATCCACGATCCCGTCCATGACGAGACGCACCACGCCCGGGAGGGCGGCGGCGCGTTCCTTGACGGCGCGCCGGTCCGCTGCGCGCGTGACGCCCGGCTGACCGACGGCTCGGTGGGCGTCGGCTTCTCGGGGCGGACCCGGGCCGCGGATGTGGCGCGGCTGATCGACGGCCTGCTCGCCGAGGGCGGCGTGTTTCTTCGCAACGCGTCCGGCGCCCTCTCGCTCGCCTACGTCTCGAGCGGCCGGCTGCTCGGCTACGCGGAATCGCACATGAACGCGTGGGACTGCCTCGCCGGACAGCTTCTGGTCGCGGAGGCGGGCGGCATGATCGAGGACCAGGACGCGGACGCGATGCTCCGGGACGGCGGGCGCGTGGTCGTGGGCGCGCGCGGCGTCTTTCCCGATCTGGTGCGGCTGGCCGACGCGGCGTTCCGCGCCTGAACGGGGATCATCCGGCGCGGACCGGCCCAGGCCCGTCGCGCGACACCCCGCGCATCAGCGGCAGCGCGACCCGCCGGGTCGCGACAAGCGCCACGCCGAGGCCCGTCACGACGGCGATGCCGAACCGGGCGCCCCATGTTTCGAGACCGACCACCTCGAGGAGGAGCCAGTGAAGAACGCCACCGCGAACGCCTGG
>CAWCUP010000035.1:0-25191 GCA_963798765.1 uncultured Alphaproteobacteria bacterium
ATCTCATCGCCCGCTCCATCTGAAATCCTCAAAACGCCGATTGGGATGATCGGGCCGACAGGCCCTTTCTCCTGCCATTCCGCCCTGATTCGCGGCTTCCGGCCGTCCGGTCGGAACCATCGCCGCGGGCGGTTGGTTTGCCGGTCTCTTCCGGCCGGGCGGCATCTCAGCGAGCTCCCGGACCGGACTTTACATCCTGTCAGGAGGAACATCATGGCCGATCTCGACGCCGCGCGCGAAAACCCCGCGGACCTTCTCTGGAGCGAGTTGCGGGAACTGACCGCCGGGATGCTCGGCGTCCGGGGGTCCGCCGACCACGCCCAGCCGATGGCGCATCAATGCGACCCGGACATCCGCCGCATCTGGTTTCTCACGAACCGGACCTCCGACCTGTGCCGGTCGGTCGGCGGCGGGGCCGAGGCGGAGTTCACGATCGTGTCGCGGGACCGCGACGTCCACGCGTCCATCGTCGGACGGCTCTCGGAGAACCGCGACGACGCCAAACTGGACCGGCTCTGGAACCCGGTGATCGGGGCGTGGTTCGACGGCAAGGACGATCCGGACCTCGCGATGCTCGCGTTCGATCCGGCGAGGGCAGCGCTCTGGGCCTCGACCGACAGCACCGTCGCGTTCCTCTGGGAGACGGCGAAAGCCAACGCCACCGATTCCCGACCGGACGTCGGCGTGCGGCGGGAGATCGAATTCGCCTAGATCAAGGTGGAAACCGCCGCGTCGGACGCGGCGGTTTCATTCGCGGCCGCCCGCGCGCCGTGGTTCAGACGTCGGGGGGCTTTCGGCCGCCATCGGTCCTGTCGGGGCCGTCCGAGGCGAGGGTCGAGCGCGCGGTATCCGACTCGCGGCGCCGGTCGGTCTTGACCTTGCTCGCCCAGGCGAAGGCGATGACAGCGCCCATCGTGCCGAAGGCGAGAAGAGGAACGAGAATGCCGGTATCCATCCTGTTGAGCTCCTGTGGCTGAGAGTGCACTGCGGCTAAAGTCCGGCCGGCCTTGTTTGTTCCCCGCGCCGCCGCGTCGTCTCGCCGCGCCGGAAACGAGCATCGGACGCCAAGACGATACTACTTCAGGTTGAGTTTTCGCCGCGCGGTGGTATTCTCCCGTCCGAAAGGTGGACGATGGCTGATCGAGCGGACCCCGCGCTGCAGGCGCTTCTCCGGCTCCTGACCGACCGGACGGGATCGGGCGCGGCCGGTCTGTTCCGCGTCGGTCCCGAAGGCGTCGCGACGGTCGCGGTCACCGGCGCCCTCCGCGGCAACGCCGACATCGCGCGCGCGGTCGGCGCGTTCGCGGCCGAGGCCGGATCCGGCGCCACCTTCGCGAAGGCGCGGGTGCGACCTTTCGAGTTCACGGCGATCTTCGGGCCGGTCGCGCGCGGCGCGACGGGGTCCGACTACCTCGCGATCTGCGACACGCGCGGCCGGCGGATCACGCCGGCGCTCCGGTCGGCCGCGCGGGACGCCGCGACGGTCGCCGGGGCGCTCGAGCCCCTCCGGCCCTCCGCCGCCCGGCCCGGGCGGCCGTCGGAGGCGGTCCTGTCCCGGGACGAGGCGCATCTGGCGATCCGCGCGGCGTTCGGACGCCCGCCGTCCCGGCTGCCCCGCGCCCTGCTCCTGATCGACCTCGACCGGTTCCGGGCGGTGAACGAGGCGCTCGGCCTCGCGGCGGGCGACGAAGTGCTGGCGGAGACCGCGCGGCGCCTCGCCGGCGCGGCGGGCGCGGGCGACATGCTGATCCGGCTCGAAGGCGACCGGTTCGCCATGCTCGTCTCCCTCTCGGGGCGGGCGCTGCGCGAGTTCGCCCAAGGCCTGATCGACCGGATCGGCCGCCCGGTGGTCGTCGGGGACCGGACGGTCGCGATGCAGGCCAGCATCGGGATCGTGCCCGGCGTTCCGGATGACGGGAACATCCCCGGCGCGATGCTGCGCGCCGACACCGCGCTGCGCCGCGCCAAGCTCGGCGGGCGCAACCGGTTCGCGGTGAACGAGCCGGGCGACGATCTGGCGGTCAACGCGCGGAGCCGGCTCGAGCTCGATCTCGGCCGCGCGGTGGCGGCGGGTCAGATGCGGATCGCCTATCAGCCGTATCTGGATCTCGCGACCGGCCGTATCGCCGGCCGCGAGGCGCTGCTGCGCTGGCGGCATCCCGCCCGCGGGGAGATCCTGCCCGGAGCCTTCGTGCCGATGGCGGAGAACACCGGGCTCATCCTGCCCATCGGCGGCTGGGCGCTGCGCGTCGCCTGCGCGGAGGCCGCCGCCTGGCCCGACGACCTGACGCTCTCGGTGAACATCTCGGCGCTGCAGTTCCACCAGCCGGACTTCGCCGCGCGGGTCGTCGAGGCGCTCGACGCGTCGGGTCTGGACCCCGCGCGGCTCGAACTCGAGATCACCGAGACGGTCCTGATGCGCGACGATCCGGAGACGACGGGACGGATCGAGGCGCTGATCGCGCGCGGCCTGCGCGTGGCGCTCGACGATTTCGGGACCGGCTACACGGCGCTCGCCTATCTCACCCGCCTGCCCCACAGCCGCGTCAAGCTCGACCGCGCCTTCGTGCAGGATCTCGACACGCCGGCGACGGCCGATCTCGTGCGGGCCATCGTCGCCCGGTGCCGCGCGAACGGGGTGGAGATCACCGCCGAGGGCGTGGAGACGCCCGAGGATCTGCACCGCGTCCGGGCGATGGGCTTCACCCACGCGCAGGGCTTCGCGGTTGCGCGGCCCGCCTTCGGGCGATCCGCCGCGAATCCGGCCGGGGCTCCGGAAATGCGCGACCCGGTCGGCTGACCCGGCTTGCGTCCGGGCGCTCCAGCCCGCACAGTCGCGCCGACTTCGCGGACCCGAGGCGATCCCTTCATGACCCGACCTTCCCGGCGGCCGCTTTCCCCCGCCACCCGCGCGGCGCAGGCGCTGCGCCACGTGGACGCGTTCAGCGGCGGCGTGACGCCCGCCATCGACCTGTCGAGCACCTTCGCCCGCGACGGGGACTACGCCCCGCGCCGGGCCTACATCTACGCCCGCGACGGCGGGCCGACGGTCGAGGCCGCCGAGGCGGTGCTGGCCGATCTCGACGGCGCCGCCGCGTCGCTGGTCTTCGGAAGCGGGATGTCGGCGCTGGTCGCGCTGATGGAGACGCTGCGGACCGGCGATCACGTCGCGGCGCCGGCGGTGATGTATCACGGGGCGATCGCGTGGCTGCGGCGGCTGGCGGAGCGGCGCGGGATCGGGGTCACGTTCTTCGACGCGACGCAGGACGGCGCGCTGGAGGCGGCGCTCCGGCCGGGAGAGACCAAGCTGCTCTGGATCGAGACGCCGACCAATCCGACCTGGGACGTGATCGACGTCGCCGCCGCCGCAGAGGCCGGGCGCGCGGCGGGGGCGCGGGTCGCCGTCGACTGCACCGTGGCGCCGCCCTGCACGATGCGGGCGCTGGAGCTGGGCGCGGATTTCGCGTTCCATTCGGGCACGAAGTACATGGGCGGGCATTCCGACCTGACCGCGGGCGTGCTGAGCGCGGCGCGGACCGACGATCTCTGGAACGAGATCCGGCTGGTCCGCACGCTCATGGGCGGGGTGATCGCGCCGTTCGAGGCGTGGCTGCTGATCCGCGGCGTCCGCACGCTGTTCCTGCGCTATGAGCGGGCGAGCGCGGGCGCGCTCGCGGTGGCGCGGCATTTCGACGGCCATCCGGGCGTCGCGCGCGTGCTCTATCCCGGTCTGCCCGGCCATCCCCGGCACGCGGTCGCGGCGCGGCAGATGACCGGCGGCTTCGGGGGCATGCTGTCGATCCTCGCCAATGGCGACGCGGCGGCGGCGCGGGACGTTGCGCGCTTCGCGGAGGTGTTCATTCCGGCCACCTCGCTCGGCGGGGTCGAAAGCCTCATCGAGCACCGGAAGACGGTCGAGGGGCCGGCGTCGTCCGTGCCCGAGACGCTCCTGCGGCTGTCGATCGGCATCGAGGATCCGGCCGATCTCATCGCGGATCTGGAACAGGCGCTGGAACGGGCGGGATGCGGTCGGGCGGCATGACGGCCGTGGTCCACGCGTGAACCCAAAGCAAGTGATTGATTTCATGACGGTAACAAGAGTTAACATCGTTAACGGCGCGTGAATGCCGCCCGCCGGTCCGGCCGGGCTTCGTCCTCGGACGTCCTGATGTTACGCGCGCCGCCGGGGAAGCGCGTCATCTTATCGTGGTTTCTGCCGGGCCGCGCCCCATGCTACGCGAGGTGTCCGAAACCTGCCGGAGGAAGTGATGCGATACCTGAACGCCGCCCTGGTCGCGGCCGCTCTCGCGGGACCGGCGACGGCCCAGACCGATCCGTCGGACTGGGACGCCGTTCTGGAGGCCGCGCGCGGCCAGACCGTCTACTGGCACGCCTGGGGCGGGTCGACGACGACGAACGCCTTCATCGACTGGGTCGGCGAGCGGGTCGCGGAGGATCACGGGGTCGCTCTCGAACACGTCAAGCTGGCGGACACCGCCGACGCGGTCAGCCGGGTGATCGCGGAGAAGACGGCCGGCCGGGACGAAGGCGGCGCGGTCGATCTCATCTGGATCAACGGCGCGAATTTCGCGGCGATGAAGGAGGGCGGGCTGCTGTTCGGACCCTTCGCGGAGGACCTGCCGAACTGGGCGCTGGTCGATGTCGAGGGCAAGCCGGTGACGACGGATTTCTCGGTGCCGACCGAAGGCTACGAATCGCCTTGGGCCGCCGCGCAGGTGGTTTTCATGCACGACACGGCGGACATGCCCGAGGCGCTGCCGGACATGGATGCGCTTCTGGACTGGGCGCGGGCCAATCCGGGGCGGTTCACCTATCCGCAGCCGCCGGATTTTCTCGGCTCCACGTTTCTCAAACAGGCGCTCTACGGGCTGACCGACGATCCCGAGGCGCTGCTGCGCCCGGTCGACGAGGCGGATTACGACGCGGTCGCCGCGCCGCTCTGGGCGTTCCTGGAGGCGCTGACGCCGAACCTCTGGCGTGAGGGGCGGGCATATCCGCAGAGCGGCCCGGCGCAGCTGCGGCTGATCGCGGATGACGAGATCGACCTCGCGATCTCGTTCTCTCCCGGCGAGGCCTCGGCGGCCATCGCGAATTTCGAGCTGCCCGAGACCGTTCGGACCTTCGTGCCCGAGGGAGGGACCATCGGCAACGCGAGTTTCGTGGCGATCCCCTACAACGCCAGCGCCAGGGAGGGCGCGATGGTGGTCGCGGATTTCCTGCTCTCGCCCGAGGCGCAGGCGCGCGCGCTCGACCCGGAAGTGCTGGGCTACGGCACCGTGCTCGACATGGGCAAACTGTCGCCGGAGGAGCGCGCGGCGTTCGAGGCGGTCGATCTGGGCGTGGCGACGCTGTCGCCGGACGAGCTCGGTCCGGCGCTGCCGGAGCCGCATCCGTCCTGGATGGAGCGTCTCGCGGAGGACTGGACCGCGCGTTACGGCGTGGCGCGGTAGGTCTTGGGCGCGGCGGTCAGAGCGCGGGCGCCGCGACGCAGGCTTCTGCCGCTCGTGCCGGCTCTGACCGTGCTCGCGATGCTCGGGCCGGTCGTGGCGGGGCTGCTCGGGGCGTTGGGACCGGCCTTCGGCTGGCTGCCGGCCATCGGCGCGGACCGGCCCGGCTTGGGCGCGTTCCGCGACCTTCTCGCCTGGCCGGGCTTCATGGACGCGGCGCGCCTCAGCGTCGTGACGGGACTGGTCTCCGCGGTCCTCTCGCTCGGTCTCGTGGTGCTGGTGCTGGCGTCACTGCACGGCACCGGCGCCTTCGAGGCGGTGCGGCGGCTGCTCTCTCCGCTGCTCGCCGTGCCGCATGCGGCGGCGGCTTTCGGCATCGCGTTCCTGATCGCGCCGTCCGGCTGGATCGCGCGGGCGCTGTCGCCCTGGGCGACCGGCTGGGAGCGGCCGCCGGACCTGCTGATCGTGCAGGACCCGGCGGGTCTCGCCCTGATCGCGGGGCTGGTGGCCAAGGAGGCGCCGTTCCTGCTGCTGATGTCGCTGGCGGCGCTGGGACAGATCCGGCCGGAGCGGGAGGT
This sequence comes from uncultured Alphaproteobacteria bacterium, assembly GCA_963798765.1. GTDB lineage: Bacteria > Pseudomonadota > Alphaproteobacteria > Rhodobacterales > Rhodobacteraceae > Amaricoccus. Next base: position 6,047 of record CAWCUP010000035.1, read on the forward strand.
TCTCGCCGCGCGCTCGCTCGGCTACGGGCGCGAGGCCGCGTGGATCAAGGCGGTGCTGCCCCGGCTCTACGGCCAGATCCGGCTGCCGGTCTATGTCGTGCTCGCCTGGTCGATGTCGGTGGTGGACGTGGCGATGATCCTGGGGCCGAACACGCCGCCGACGCTGTCGGTCCAGGTCGTGCGCTGGATGGGCGACCCGGACCTCGCGCTGCGACTGCGCGCCGCCGCGGGGGCGCTGGTCCAGGCCGGGCTGGTCGCGGGCGCTCTCGGGCTCTGGCGGGCCGGCGAGAGCGTCGCGCGGCGCGTCGGGCTGCGGTGGATCGCGCGGGGCGGACGGGGGCGCGGCCTTCGGGCGCTGCGGCCCGTCGCGCTCGGCGCGGGGCTCGCGTCGGGCGGGGCCGTGCTCTTCGGGATCGCGGGGCTGGCGGTCTGGTCGGTCGCGGGGCCGTGGTCGTTTCCGGACGCGCTGCCCGAGGCGCTGACCTGGCGGAACTGGGCGCGGCACGGTCCGGGGCTGGGCGAACCGGCGCTGCGCACGCTCGGCGTCGCGGCGGCGGCGACGGCGATCGCGCTGGTCCTGACGATCGGGTGTCTGGAGGCCGAGCATCGCCACGGGCTGCGTCTGACGACGCGCGGAGCCTGGGTGCTCTACATGCCGCTCCTGATCCCGCAGGTGGCGTTCCTGCCGGGACTTCAGACGCTGATGATCGCGGGGGGCCTCACCGGCGGCCTCGTCGCGGTGATCGCGGCGCATGTGGTCTTCGTGCTGCCTTACGTCTTCCTGTCGCTGGGCGATCCGTTCCGGGCCTGGGACGCGCGCCTCGCCACGAGCGCGGCGGCGCTCGGAGCGCGGCCGGACCGGGTGCTCTGGTCGGTGCGGATGCCGATGCTTCTGGCGCCGGTCCTGACGGCGGCGGCGGTCGGGTTCGCGGTGTCTGTCGGGCAGTATCTGCCGACGCTGCTGGCCGGAGGCGGCCGCGTCGCCACGCTGACGACCGAGGCGGTGGCGCTGGCGGCGGGCGGCGACCGGCGGGTGATCGGGGTCTACGGGCTGGCGCAGACCGCCGCCGCGCTGGCGCCGTTCCTCGCGGCGCTGCTCGTGCCGCGTCTGGTCTGGGCCGAGCGAAGGGGCCTGCGCGATGCGGCCTGAGCGGGGATTGCGGCTCGAGCGTCTGCGCATCGCGCGGGACGGGGCGGATCTCGTGGCGCTCGACCTGGCCGTGGCGCCCGGCGAGACGGCGGCCGTGATGGGGCCTTCGGGCGCGGGGAAGTCGACGCTGCTCGCGGCCATCATAGGAGCGCTCGATCCGGTCTTCACGCTGTCGGGACGGGTGCTGCTCGACGGGCGGGACGTGACGGATCTGGCGACCGAGGAGCGGCGCGTCGGCATCCTTTTCCAGGACGCGCTGCTGTTTCCGCATCTGTCGGTGGGCGCGAACCTCGCCTTCGGCCTCCGGCGGAGCGTGCGGGGGCGGGCCGAGCGCGCCGCGCGGGTCGAGGCGGCGCTGGACGAGGTCGGACTGGCGGGATTCGCGGAGCGCGATCCCGCGACGCTGTCGGGCGGGCAGCGGGCGCGGGCGGCGCTGATGCGGATGCTGCTGTCGGAGCCGGCGGCGCTGCTGCTCGACGAGCCGTTCACGGGGCTGGACCGCGACCGTCGGGCGCGGACGCGCGACCTCGTGCTGGACGTCGCGCGGCGGCGGATGCTGCCGGTGCTGCTGGTGACGCATGACCGCGAGGACGCCGCGGCGGGAACGCGGATCGTGCGGATCGGGGACGCGGACGCGGAGTGACGCGCCCCTCAGCCCGGGTCGGTCCAGCGTCCGATCGCGGTCTCGTCCTCGTCGCGGGCGTCGACCCAGGCCGCGCCCCCGTCCGTCGCCTCCTTCTTCCAGAACGGCGCGCGGGACTTGAGGTAGTCCATCAGGAATTGCGCCGACTCGAAGGCCGCCGCGCGGTGCGCGGAGGCGGTCGCGACCATCATGATCTGGTCGCCGGGCGCGAGCGGCCCGTAGCGGTGGATGATCAGGGTCGCCTGGAGCGGCCAGCGTCCGCGCGCCTCGGCCTCGATCGCCTCCAGCGCCTTCGCGGTCATCGCCGGATAATGCTCGAGTTCCATCGACGTGACGGGCGCGCCGTCGGCGCTGTCGCGCACGAGGCCGGTGAAGCTCACCAGCGCGCCGATGTCCGCGCGGCCGGACCGGAGCGCGGCGAGTTCGGCGCCGAGATCGAAATCCTCGCGCTGGACGCGGACCGCCACGCGCCTCAGCCGCCGGTCATCGGCGGGAAGAACGCCACCTCGCGCGCGCCGGTGAGCGGCGCGTCGAGATCGGCGAGTTCCTGGTCCACGGCGACCCGCACCGCCGCCATGTCGGAGAACGCCAGCGCGTGACGCTCGTCGCGGCCGCGAAGCTCCGCCACGAGGTCGCCCACCGTCCCGGCCTCGGTCTCGATGCGCTCGGACGGCTCGCCGATCCGCTCCCGCAGCCAGGCGAAATAGAGCACGTCGAGCGTCACCGCTTGCGGTCCTTCAGGAACGGCATCGCCTTGACGAAGTAATCGTAGCCGGTCAGCACCGTGAGGATCCCCGCGATCCAGATCAGGGCCAGCCCGCCGTTCGAGAGGATCCATTCCGCCCAGCCGTGGAACCAGCCGCTCACCCAGGTCTGGCCATGGCGGCGGTCCCATTCGAACACGCCGGCCAGCAGCAGGACCGGGATCGCCACCATCTGCGCCGTCGTCTTCCATTTCGCCAGATAGGTGACCTTGAGCCTGCCCGCCTTGGCGCCGAGGAATTCGCGCAGACCCGAGACGAAGACCTCCCGCAGAAGGATGAACGCCACCGGGACGAGGATCAGGGCCTTGGTTCCCCACAGGCCGACGAGGACCGCCAGCGCGATGACGACCATCGCCTTGTCGGCGATCGGGTCGAGCATCCGGCCGAAATCGCTCTCCTGCCCCCAGGCCCGCGCCAGATATCCGTCGACGTAGTCGGTCAGCGCGGCGAGAATAAAGAGCGTGAAGGCGACCCAGTCCGCAATCGGGCGGTCGAACACCACGAAGGCCAGCGCCACGCCCGGCGCGGCGGCGAGACGCATGACCGTCAGGATGTTCGGGATCGTCCAACGCATGACGCACGCTTCCGCAGACCGGACCACGCGGCCCTTGGCCGGCAACATACTCTCTCAGCCGTCCCCATGGAAGAAGCCATAAATCGTCTCGGCGAGCGTGGCGGATATCCCCGGCACGGCGCGCAGATCCGCGAGTCCCGCCCGCGACACCGCCTTGGCCGAGCCGAAATGCGCAAGGAGCGCGCGTTTGCGGGCTCCGCCTACGCCCGGCACCTCGTCGAGCGGCGTGGCGCGCGTCGTTTTGGCGCGCTTGGCCCGGTGCGCGCCGATCGCGAAACGGTGAACCTCGTCGCGCATCCGCTGGACGAAATAGAGGACCGGATCCTTGTGGCCGAGCGCCATGGGACGTTTTCCCGGCCGGTGGAACTCCTCCTTGCCCGCGTCGCGGTCGACGCCCTTGGCCACGCCGATGATCTCGACATCCTCGACGCCGAGCTCCGCAAGCGCCGCCTCGGCCGCCGAAACCTGGCCCGCGCCGCCGTCAATCAGCACCAGATCCGGCCAGGCGTCGGATTTACGATCCGGGTCCTCCTTGACCAGGCGCGCGAAGCGGCGCGTCAGCACCTCGCGCATCATCCCGAAATCGTCGCCGGGGGTCAGCGACGTCTCCTTGATGTTGAACTTGCGGTACTGCGATCTCAGGAAGCCCTCGCGCCCCGCGACGATCATGCCGCCGACCGCGTGGGCGCCCTGGATGTGGCTGTTGTCGTAGACCTCGATCCGCTCCGGCGTCGCGTCGAGATCGAACGCCTCGGCCAGTCCTTCGAGAAGCGCGGCCTGGCTCGCGCTCTCGGCCACGCGTCGGGCCAGCGCCTCGCGGGCGTTGCGCATCGCCTGCTCCATCAGCATCGCCTTCTCGCCGCGCATCGGCACCGAGATCGAGACCTTTCGGCCGAGCTGCGCGGTCAGCGCCTGTTCCAGAAGATCGACGTTGTCCGGCGCGTGGCTGGCGAGGATCAGCCGCGCGGGCGTCTTGTTGCCGTAGAACTGGCCGAGGAACGCCTCGAGGATCTCGCCCGGATCGGCGCCCGCGCCGGTGCGCGGGAAATAGGCGCGGTTGCCCCAGTTCTGGTTCGCCCGGATGAAGAACACCTCGACGCAGGCCTGGCCGCCCTCCTGGTGGAGCGCCACCACGTCAGCCTCCTCGACGCCTTCGGGGTTGATCCCCTGGTTCGCCTGGACGTTGGTGAGCGCCCGGATGCGGTCGCGCAGCGCCGCGGCCCGTTCGAACTCCATCGCGGCGCTCGCCTCGGCCATGGCTTCCGCGAGCTGGCTCTGGATGCGCGTGGACTTGCCGCTCAGGAACTGCGCCGCGTCCTCGACGAGCGCGCCGTAGGCCGCGCGGTCGACATGGCCGACGCAGGGGCCCGAGCAGCGTTTGATCTGATAGAGCAGGCACGGCCGCGTGCGGCTCTCGAACATCGCGTCCGAGCAGTTGCGCAGCAGGAACGCGCGCTGAAGCTGGTTGAGCGTGCGGTTGACGCTGCCCGCCGAGGCGAAGGGTCCGAAGTAGCGGCCCTTCTCCTTGCGCAGCCCGCGGTGCTTCTTGATCTGCGGGAAATCGTGGTCGTCGGTGATCAGGATGTTGGGGAAGCTCTTGTCGTCGCGAAGCAGCACGTTGTAGCGCGGCTTGAGCTGTTTGATCAGGTTCTGCTCGAGCAGGAGCGCCTCGGTCTCGGTCTCCGTCGTGAGGAACATCATCGACGCGGTCGCGGAGATCATTCGCCCTATGCGCGAGCTGTGGCCCGTCGGCTTGGCGTAGGACGAGACGCGTTTGCGCAGGTTGCGCGCCTTTCCGACGTAGAGGACCTCGCCCTTCGCGTCGAGCATCCGGTAGACGCCAGGACTGTCGTCGAGACGCCGGAGATAGTCGCGGATCACCGCGTGGCCGGCCTTGACGGAACCGGCCTCCGCCCCCTCTTCGACGAAGGGTCCGGCAACGTTTTTCGTGTCGCTCACCGACAGGGCTCCACAACCTCAGGGTGATTCTCTCCCGCGCTGCCTCCGGACACGCGCCTTTTCAAGAGAAAAGCTGTCCCCGGTTTCTGTGGATAAGTCTGTTGGCAACCGCGCGGCATCAGGCTTTTCCCTTGGTTAACAGGACGCTTCAGGGGTTTGGTCAAAATTTAGGCAATTTTTCAACATGCTGTTATCGAAGGGTTTTTTTCCTAATGCTAAGTAAATTTATGGAATCATTGACAGAATCAACACGGATTCGTGACGCGCCCGGAGGGGGTGGAAAAGTCAAGCGAGCCTGCTCGGAACGGTGTCTCGTCGGCCACTCGCGGGTCACTCCGGACCGAGCACGTCGGGCGTCTTCCAACCGATGTGCTGACCCCCGTCGAGGCACAGAAGCTGGCCCGTCAGGCCCGGGGATTCAAGGATGAACCGCATCGCCGCGCAGATCTCCGCCGGGTCGGATCCGCGCCCCAGCACCGTCGCCGCGCGCTGGGCGGCGAAGTGCCCCTCGGATTGCCGCGCCCCGCGCAGGGTCGGTCCGGGACCGATCCCGTTCACCCGGATGTCGGGCGCGAGACCCTGGGCGGCGGTCCGGGTCAGGGCCCAGAGCCCCATCTTCGCTATCGTATAGGTTGCAAATTCCGGGGTGAGTTTTCGCACCCGCTGGTCGATCATGTTGATGACGCAGGCGCGGGCCACGGGCTCGCCCTCCGCGTCGCGCCCCGCGCGCGGCGCCTGGGCCGCGAAGGCCTGGATGAGCTCGAACGGCGCCCGCAGGTTCGACCCGACGTGCCGGTCCCAGCTGTCCCAGGTCGCGGTCGCGATCGTGTCGTGCTCGAAGACCGAGGCGTTGTTGATCAGGATGGTCAGGGGCTCGCCGAGAGCCGCGGCCGCGCCCGGCACCAGCGCCGCCGTGGCCTCCCGGTCCAGCAGGTCGGCCTGGAGAGCCGTCGCCCGGACGCCGCACGCGCGCGCCTCGGCCGCGACCTCCTCGGCCTCGCCGGGGCTGGAATGATGGTGGATCGCCACCGCCACGCCGCGCCGGGCCAGATCGAGCGCCATCGCCCGGCCGAGCCGGCGCGACGCGCCCGTGACCAGGGCCGCTCCGCCGACGCTCACGCGCCCGCTCCGCCCTGCGCGAAGAGCGCGACTATATAGACGGCGTAGAGCGTCAGGAACGCGATGCCCCACCGCTTGCCGATCCGAAGGCCGCCCAGCACGAACGGGGCGAGGATCAGGGCGCAGGCGAGCATCACCCAGAGATCGCGCGTCAGGAAGGCGCGGTCGATCGGGATGGGACCGAACAGGCTCGCGACGCCGAGGATGCCGAGGATGTTGAAGAGGTTCGAGCCGATCACGTTGCCGATCGCCACGTCGGTCTGCCGCCGGATCGCCGCCATCAGGGTCGTGGCGAGTTCCGGCAGCGAGGTGCCGATCGCGACCATCGTCAGGCCGATCACCTCCTCCGAGACGCCGAGGGTGCGCGAGACGCCCACCGCGCCGTCGATCAGAAGCTGCGCGCCGACCGGAAGGCCGATCAGCCCCGCCACGATGAACGCGGCCATTTTCCAGACCGGCATCCCCGGCGAGGCCTCGAACTCCTCGGGCAGCTTCCCGTCGCCGTTGCGGCCCTGGACGAAGGCGTCGGCGAGCATCAGTCCGAAGAGCGAGAGAAGGATCGCGGCGTGCCAGAAATGCAGCGGTCCGAGGTAGCAGAGCCCGATCAGCACGACCGAGGCGGCCAGCATCTGGTAATAGCTGCGGTCGCATTCGCAGTTTTTCGTGTGGATCGAGGCGAACAGCGCCGGCACGCCCAGCACCATCAGCACGTTGGCGATGTTGCTGCCGACCACGTTGCCGACCGCGATGCCCGGGACCCCGTCGAGCGCGGCCTGGATGCTGATCAGAAGCTCGGGCGCCGAGGTGCCGAACGACACGACGGTCAGGCTGACGATCAGCACCGGGATGCCCAGCCGGAGGGCGAGCGCGACGGCGCCGCGCACGAGGGAATCCCCGGCGAGAAGCAGGAGCACGAGACCGGCGGCGGCGAGAGCGAGGTCGAGGGCCAACGCGGACCTTTCCGGTCAGGTCTGGTCGCGGGACGGGCAGTCGGGCCGCGCGCAGTCGGACGAGGCGCCGATCACGTAGGTGCCGCAGACGGGACATTTCCGCGCGGTCTGGACGGCGACGCTCCTGCTCCGCGACCCGCGTCCGGGCACGGACGGGCGGCGCAGCTTGCCGAACATGCCGAGCGCCAGCATCGCCACGAGAAACAGGAGCACCGCCTTGAGGATCATGGCGCGGAAAGCCCGTACCGCGCCCAGAGGCCGCCGCGCTCGACGTCCGACAGCGCCTCCGCCACGCCCGGCACGCCCAGACGGCGGAAGAGCGGCCTGCGCGGGCTGATCACCCTGAACCGGATCCTGTCGCCGTAAAGGCCGCGCATGACCGGCGCGAGATGGCCGACATCGTCCGCGAGACCGGCGTCGACCGCCTCGCGTCCGACCCAGATCTCGCCGGTGAAGAGGTCGTCGCCTTTGAGACGGTCGCCGCGCCGGGCCTTCACCTGGTCGATGAAATTGTCGTGGATGATCTTCTGGAGCGCTTTCAGCCGCGCGACGTCCTCGGGCCGTTCGGGGCGGAACGGGTCGAGCATGCTCTTGTCCTCGCCCGCCGTGTGGACCCGGCGCTCGACGCCGTATCGCGCGATCAGGTCCTGGAAGCCGAACGAGGCGGAGATGACGCCGATGGAGCCGAGGATGCTGTTGGGATCGACATGGATGCGGTCGGCGGCGCTCGCGAGCCAGTAGCCGCCGGAGGCCGCGACGTCCTCGACGAAGGCGTGGACGGGGATCCTCTTCTCGTCGGCCAGCCTGCGGATGCGCGCGGCGATCAGGCTCGACTGCGCCGGGCTGCCGCCGGGCGAATTGATCGCGAGGGCCACGGCTTTGGGCCCGTCCTTGCGGAACGCGGCCTCGATCAGGGGCGCCAGTCCCGCGTCGCTCAGGGTCCGGCCGCCGGCCCGTCCGGCCGAGATAACGCCTTCCAGCCTCAGGACGGTGACATGGTCATGCCCCATGAGGCGGTCGAGCGGGTTCCACATCGCCCCGATGTATGACAGCCCCCCGGGGCAGGCAAGGCCGCGCCCCGGAAATAACGGCCTTGACCGCGACGCGCCGCGTCGCGCCAGATCGCCGCCTGACGGGGAGGAGCGCGATGGCGGAACGACCGCTCGCCGGACTGAAGGTGCTGGAACTCGCCCGGGTGCTCGCGGGTCCTTGGATCGGCCAGACGCTCGCGGATCTGGGCGCGGACGTGATCAAGGTCGAGAGCCCGGCGGGCGACGAGACCCGCGGCTGGGGGCCGCCCTTCGCCGCCGACGGCGCGGCGGCGTATTTCCATTCCTGCAACCGGGGCAAGCGCGGCGTCGCGCTCGACTTCGGCCAGGCCGGCGATCTCGCGCTGGCGCGACGGCTGGCGGCCGGCGCCGACGTGGTGATCGAGAACTTCAAGCGCGGCGGTCTGATGAAGTACGGCCTCGACCACGCGACAATCGCCGCCGGCAATCCGGGGGTGGTCTACGCCTCGGTCACCGGCTTCGGCCAGGACGGCCCCGAGGCGGACAGGCCCGGCTACGATTTCATCATCCAGGCGATGGGCGGCATCATGGACCTGACCGGCGAGCCGGACGGCCCGCCGCAGAAGCCCGGCGTGGCCTATGCCGACATCTTCACCGGGCTTTACGGCGTGATCGCGGTCCAGGCGGCTCTGGCGCAGCGGGCGCGCACGGGACGCGGCCAGCGGATCGATCTCAGCCTCTTCGACACGCAGCTCGCGGTCCTCGCCAACCAGGCGGCGAACCATCTGATCGGCGGCGGGATTCCGCGCCGGATGGGCAACGCCCACCCGAACATCGTGCCCTATCAGGTGTTCGACGCGGCGGACGGCCCGCTCGTCATCGCCTGCGGCAACGACGGCCAGTTCGCGCGCCTCGTCGCGGGTCTCGGGCTCAAGCTCGGCGAGGACGCCCGCTTCGCGACCAACCGCGACCGTCTCGCCAACCGCGAGGCGCTGATCGCGCTGATGGCGCCCGCGATCGCCGCGCGGCCGCGCGCGGAGGTTCTCGACGTCATGTCCGAGGCCGGGGTGCCGGCGGGGCCGATCAACACCGTCGCCGAGGCCTTCGCGGAACCCCAGGCGGTCGCGCGCGGGATCGTCCGGCAGGTCGGAGCGACGCGCGCGCCCCGGGCGCCGATGCGCTTTTCGGACGCCGAGACCGCGGCGGATCGCGGCGCCCCGCGCCTCGACGAGCACGGCGGGGCGATCCGCGCGGCGTTGGAGCGCGGGGCGGGCTGGCCGGATCCCTGACGGCGCCCCAGGCCGGCCGAGAGGCCTTTTTTTGACGGCTTGCGGAACGCGGCGGGACCGATCAGAAGGAAGGCCGGCTCAATTCAGAGGATGCGATTCATGCTGCACATCGACCTGCCGACCCGCTCCGAGATCGAGAAGCTGTCGGACCGACGCGGATTTCCGACGGTCTCCCTCTATCTGCGGACGACGCCGGTCACGCAGGAGACCCAGGGCGACCGGATCACCCTCAAGACCCTGCTGAAGTCGGCGGTCTCGGAGATGGAGGAGGGCGGCGTCGACAAACGCGCCGTCGCGGCCGTCGTCGATCAGGTGGAGGCGCTCATCGACGATGACGGGTTCTGGGTCGATCAGGCCAACAGCCTCGCGATCTTCGCGACGCCCGACCACATCGACACGTTCCGTCTGCCGAACCATCTGCAGAACACCGTCGAGGTCTCGGACCGGGCGCATCTCAAGCCGCTGCTTCGCGCGGTGACGTTTCCGCACAACGCCTACGTGCTCGCGATCTCGATGGGCGCGGTGCGGCTGGTCGAGATCTCCGCCGACCTGCCCCCGCACGAGGTCCGCATCCCGGAGCTTCCGCGCGACATGAGCGACGCGCTCGGCAAACGCAGCCACACGCAGAACACCGCCGAGCGTGCGAGCGGCCTGACGGCCAGCGAGAGCGCCATGCTGACGCGCTACGCCCGCGTGGTCGACCGGGTGCTGCGGCCGGTCCTGAGCGGCCACGAGCGTCCGCTGATCGTCGCGGCGAGCGAACCGCTCGCCTCCACCATGCGGTCGGTCTCGACCTATCCGCACACGGCCGATCAGGTCATCGGCGGCAGCGCCGACCGCACGCCCGACCACGAGCTGGCGGCCGAGGCGCGAAAGATCCTCGACGGGATCTACGCCGAGAGGATCGCCTCCGTCTCCGGGCTCTATGGCGAACGCGAGAGCCAGGGCCGGGCCACGACGGACGTCGCCAACGCCGCCCGCGCGGCGACCTACGGCGCCGTCGACACGCTGATCTTCGACATGGACGAGGTGCTTCCGGGCACGGTCGCGGACGAGGACGGCGCGGTCACTTTCGCCGACGGATCCTCCGCCGGCAGCTACGGCATCGTCGACGAGATCGCCGCGCGGGCGCTGCGCTCGGGCGCGACGCTGCTGGCCGCGCGGCGCGAGGACGTGCCGGGCGGCGGCAGTCTCGCGGCGATCCTGCGCTACGCGATCTGAGGCGCGCGCGGCCGCCGGGGACGCGGCGCGCGCGTCATCGGTCGGCCACCCGCCAGCGCGGGTTGATCCACGGCTCGGCGTTCGAGGGCGGCAGCGGCGGGCGGCCGAGGATGTGGTCGGCCGCCTTCTCGCCGACCATGATCGACGGCGCGTTGATGTTGCCGTTGGTGATGCGCGGGAAGACCGAGCTGTCGGCCAGTCGCAGGCCGTCGACCCCGATGACCCGGCATTCCGGGTCCACCACCGCCATCGGATCGTCGCGCCGGCCCATCCGCGCCGTGCCGCAGGGGTGATAGGCGCTCTCGGCATGTTCGCGGATGAAGGCGTCGATCTCGTCGTCGCTCCGCGCCCCGGCTTCCGGCTGGATCTCCGCGCCGGCGAAGTCGCGGAACGCGGGCTGCGCCATGATCTCGCGCGTCAGCCGGACGCAGCGGCGGAAATCGCGCCAGTCCTGCGGGTCGCTCATGTAGTTGAAGAGGATGCTCGGCGCCTCCGCCGGATCGGCCGAGCGGAGCCGCACGAGCCCGCGCGACGGCGAGCGCATCGGCCCGACATGGGCCTGGAAGCCGTGGCCCCTCACGGCCGCCGTGCCGTCGTAGCGCACGGCGAGCGGCAGGAAATGGAACTGGATGTCGGGATACTCGACCCCGGCGCGCGAGCGCACGAAGGCCGCGCTTTCGAACTGGTTCGACGCGCCGAGACCTGATTTGAGGGCCAGCCAGCGCGCGCCGATGATCGCCTTGGAGACGAGATTGTAGTGGCGGTAGAGCGTGATCGGACGGAGGCTCGCGCGCTGGATGTAGACTTCGAGATGGTCCTGGAGGTTCGCCCCCACGCCGGGCCGGTCCGCCTCCACCTCGATTCCGAACTCCGCCAGATGCGCCGCGGGACCGATCCCCGACAGCATGAGGAGCTTCGGCGAGTTGATCGAGGAGGCCGCCAGGATCACCTCGCGCCGCGCCCGCACGGTCTCGCGCCGGCCGCCGCGCGTGACCTCGACGCCGGTCGCGCGGCCGTCCGCGATCACCACCCGGTCCGCGTGGCAGCGCACCAGGGCCACCGTGTCGCGCCGCAGCGCCGGGCGCAGATAGGCGTTCGCCGCCGACCAGCGCCGCCCGCGCCAGACGGTCTGCTCCATCGGGCCGAAGCCCTCCTGTTTCCCGCCGTTGTAATCGTCGGTGCGTTCGAACCCCGCCTGCGCGCCCGCCGCGACGAAGGCGGCGTGCAGCGGGTTGTCGCGCGGTCCGCGGGTGACGTGGAGCGGCCCGTCCGTCCCGCGCCATTCCGACGCCTCCGGCCCGTGCCAGGTCTCCGCGCGGCGGAAATAGGGAAGGACGTCCGCGAAACTCCAGCCCTCGGCCCCCTGCTCCGCCCAATGGTCGAAATCGCGCGCGTGGCCGCGCACGTAGACCATGCCGTTGATCGAGGACGACCCGCCGATCACCTTGCCGCGCGGACAGACGAGCCGCCGCCCGCCGAGATGCGGTTCCGGCTCGGAGCGGTAGCCCCAGTCGTATCGGGTCATGTTCATCGGATAGCTGAGCGCCGCCGGCATCTGGATCAGCGGCCCCATGTCGGTCCCGCCATGCTCCAGCACCAGCACCGACGCGCCGCTCTCGCCCAGACGGTACGCCAGCGCGCATCCGGCCGAGCCGGAGCCGACGATGACGAAATCCGCCTCCATCAGCCTGCGGGCGCCCGCAGGCTGTCGTAAGCGACCATCACGTGCTCGGCATAGGTCGGCCGGTCGCACAGGCGGGCGTAATAGGCCTCGATGCCCGGCCGCGCCGGACGGTCGATCTCCATCGTGAACCAGCGGTAGAGAAGCGTTCCCCCCATGATGTCGGCGAGCGTCAGGTCCGCGCCCGTGATCCAAGGCCCGGCGCCGATCTTCGCCTCCAGCATGGCGAGATCGGCGTCGAACCGCGCGATCGCCGCGGCCAGCGCCGCGTCGTCGCGCTCGGCCGCCGGCGTGCGGATCACCGGCCAGAAGATCGGGCCGCTGAAATGCGGCCCGAGCGTGGTCTTGCCCCATTCCGCCCACATGTCGACCGGCGCGCGCGCCGCCGGATCGGCGGGCCAGAGCGGCGTCGGCCCGAACCGGGCGGCGAGATAGCGGCAGATCGCGGCGCTCTCCCAGATCACCAGATCCCCGTGCCGGAGCGTCGGCACCAGACCGGTCGGGTTCATCGCGCGGTATTCCGGCGTGTCGTTGCCGCCGAAGGAATGGCCGTAATCGAGCCGCTCGCAGTCGAGCCCGAGTTCCGCGAGCGTCCACATCACGGCCTGGACGTTCGACGAGGTGGCGCGGCCGTAGACGATGATCTGATCCGTCATCCGTTCTCTCCCTTCGATGCGTGCGGCGCGCCCAGCCGCGACAGCTGGCCGTCCAGATGATCCTCGACCGTCTCGATCGCCGCCTCGGGCGTCGTCCTCCGCCCCGCCAGCGCCTCGCGCAGATAGACGCCGTCGATCAGCGCGCCGGTCGCGTCCGCGATCCGCCCCGCTTCGGCCGGACCGGCGCCGAGACCGCGCAGCGCGTGGACGAGATTGCTGCGCAGCCGACGCTGATAGATCGACAGGAGCCGCGACGCGCCCGGCGACGACAGCGCCTTGGCGTAGAAGGTGAGCCAGGCCGAGATCGTCGCGCGGTGGAACTGCTCCGGCCCGAAACTGCCCTCGATGATCGCGGAGAGCCGCGCGCGCGGGCCGTCCGCCCGCCGCAGCCGCCCGACGACGCCCTCCCCGAACTCCGCCAGAAGGTGCCGCATGGTGGCGAGGATCAGATCCTCCTTGCCGCCGAAATAATGATGCGCCAGCGCCGACGACACGCCGGCCCGCGTGGCGATCTGCGACACGGTGACGTCGAGCGAGCCGCGTTCGGAGATCTCGCGCAGCGTCGCGCCGATCAGGGCGCGGCGGCGGGTCTCGGCCTTGACGGTCGCTGGCGGCATGGCGCGTCCGGAAAAGTTGATTGACTGATCAATCAATATGGGTTTCCCTTGCGCCCGTCAATAAAATCGCGCGACCCTCGCGCCAAACGGGGCGTGCCCCGACAATCCGGAGGTTCACATGACCCGTCTTCTCGCCACCGCCGCGGCATTGGCCGCGCTCGCGTCGCCCGTTCTCGCCCAGGTCCCGGACGAATGCAGAAGCGTCCGGTTCTCCGACGTGGGCTGGACCGACATCACCGCGACCACCGCCGCGACGAGTGTCGTGCTGGAGGCGCTCGGCTATGACGTGGACGTGAGCCTGCTCTCGGTGCCCGTGACCTATACCGGTCTCGCGCAAGGCGACGTCGACGTGTTCCTCGGCAACTGGATGCCCACGATGGAGGGCGACATCGCGCCCTATCGCGAGGCGGGCACGGTCGACACGATCCGCGCCAATCTCGAAGGCGCCAAATACACGCTCGCGGTCTCCACCAGCCTCGCCGAGGACGGCCTGACCAGCTTCGACGCCATCGCCGGATTCGCCGATCCTCTCGACGGCAAGATCTACGGCATCGAACCCGGCAACGACGGCAACCGCCTGATCCAGGAGATGATCGACAACGACACGTTCGGCCTCGGCGGGTTCGAGCTCGTCGAAAGCTCCGAGCAGGGCATGCTCGCCCAGGCCGCCCGCGCGGAGCGCCAGGGCGAGGGCATCGTCTTTCTCGGATGGGAGCCGCATCCGATGAACGCCAATCTGAACATGACGTACCTGTCGGGTGGCGACGACATCTTCGGTCCGGATTTCGGCGGGGCCACCGTCTACACCAACACCCGCGCGGGCTATGTCGACGAGTGCCCCAACATGGGCACGTTCCTGAACAATCTCGAATTCACCCTGGCGATGGAGAACGAGATCATGGGCAGGATCCTCGACATGGGCGAGGATCCCGAGGACGCGGCGCGGACGTGGCTGAAGGAAAATCCGGGCGCGCTCGACGGCTGGCTCGACGGCGTCACGACCGTGGACGGCGGGGACGGTCTCGCCGCCGTCAAGGCGTCGCTGGAATGACCCGGCGGGCCTGACCGGCGGGCGGCGGCATGGACTGGATCGAGAGCTACAAGATCCCGGTCGGCCGATGGGCGGCCGCCGCGATCGACTGGATCACCGAGACTTTCCAGGGGCCGCTCGACAGCTTCTCCGACGCGGTCAACTGGCTGATCGACCAGCTGCTCTGGCTGCTCCAGGCCCCGCATCCGCTCGTGGTCATCGCGGTCTTCGCCGGCGTGGCCTGGCTCATGCAGCGGTCCTGGACGGCCGTCGCGCTCGTCGCGGTCAGTTTCCTCTTCATCCTCAACCAGGGCTATTGGGAGGAGACCACCGAGACGCTGACGCTGGTGCTCTGCTCGGTGCTGATCTGCATGGCGGTCGGGGTGCCGGTCGGCATCTTCGCCGCGCACCATCCGCGCGTCTACGCCG
The DNA here is from genome assembly GCA_963798765.1 of uncultured Alphaproteobacteria bacterium. Taxonomy (GTDB): domain Bacteria; phylum Pseudomonadota; class Alphaproteobacteria; order Rhodobacterales; family Rhodobacteraceae; genus Amaricoccus. The sequence continues at coordinate 21,139 of CAWCUP010000035.1, forward strand.
TGCTGCGCCCGATCCTCGACCTGATGCAGACCCTGCCGACCTTCGTCTATCTGATCCCGGCCATCATCTTCTTCGGCCTCGGCATGGTGCCGGGTCTCGTGGCGACCGCGATCTTCGTCGTGCCGGCGCCGATCCGCCTGACCTATCTCGGCGTGGTCTCGACGCCGAGGGAACTCAAGGAGGCCGGCCTCGCCTTCGGCGCCACGGCGGGCCAGCTCCTGCGCAAGGTGGAGCTTCCATACGCCCTGCCGCAGATCATGGCGGGCCTGACGCAGACGATCATGCTCTCGCTCTCGATGGTGGTCATCGCGGCTCTGGTCGGGGCCGACGGTCTGGGCGTGCCGATCCTGCGGGCGCTCAACACGGTCAACACCTCGCTCGGCTTCGAGGCGGGGCTGATCATCGTCGTGGTCGCGATCATGCTCGACCGCGTCTTCCGGCGCGGGGAATAGGGCCGTGACCGGGGCGGCGCCCGAGGCCATGATCGAGTTCGACCGGGTCTCGATCGTGTTCGGCGACGACCCGGACCGCGCCCTGCCGCTGATGGACAAGGGCCAGTCCCGCCCCGACATCCAGAAAAGCACCGGCCAGATCCTCGGGGTGCACGACTGCTCGCTCGCGGTGGCCAAGGGCGAGATCTCGGTCCTGATGGGCCTGTCGGGCTCGGGCAAATCCACGCTGCTGCGCGCCGTCAACGGGCTGAACCGGGTGACGCGCGGCCGGATGCTCGTGCGCGCCCGCGACGGCGCGATGGTCGACGTGGCGTCCTGCGCGCCCGCCCGGCTGCGCGGCCTGCGGCGCGGCGATGTCGCGATGGTGTTCCAGAGCTTCGGCCTGCTGCCCTGGCGCAGTGTCGTCGACAACGTCGCGCTCGGCCTCGAGATGTCGGGCATGCCGCGGGCCGGACGCCTCGCCAAGGCGCGCGAGGTGCTCGCGACGGTCAAGCTCGAGGACTGGGCCGAGAAGAAGGTCTCGGAGCTCTCGGGCGGCATGCAGCAGCGCGTCGGCCTCGCCCGCGCCTTCGCCACCGACGCCGAGATCCTGCTGATGGACGAGCCGTTCTCGGCGCTCGACCCGCTGATCCGCACGCGGCTCCAGGACGAGCTTCTGGAGCTCCAGGACCGGCTGCGCTGCACCATCGTCTTCGTCAGCCACGATCTCGAGGAGGCGGTGAAACTGGGCACCACGATCTCGATCATGGAAGGCGGTCGCATCGTCCAGACCGGTCGCCCCGAGGACATCGTGCTCCGCCCCGCCGACGCCTATGTCAGCGATTTCGTGGCCCAGCTCAATCCGCTCAGCGTCCTGCGGGCGGCCGACGTGATGGAGCCGGTCTCGGCTGCTCCGGATCCCGCGCGGATCGTGGCCCCCGACACGCCGCTGCGCGACACGCTCGCGCTCTTCGCCGCAAGCGACGCCCATGTCTGGGTCGGGCCGCCCGACGCGCCCGCGGGCGAGATCTCGCCCCGGGCGGTCTTCGCGGTCCTCAGACCGCGGACCTGAATCCGGGCCGGCGCGGCTTCGGCGAAAAAACTTCGTACGGGCCTGAAGACACGGCGAGTTGCAATTTCGGCTGTTCCGGTGTACCGCTCCAAAGGAGAGGGACTGTTCGCCGCGTTCGCAAGAAACGGAGAGAACCGTGGGGGTTTGGCGCTTTTTCCGCATCGCGGCCATCGGGCTGGCGGCGCCGGCCATGGCCCAGGAGACCGCCTCGATCTCCGACGTCATCGAGGCCTTCAAAGCCGAGATCCGCGAAGTCCAGACCCGGGATTCCGGAGACTGCGTCCTGCGGATATCCAAGGTCGAATTCCGCTTCGACGCGGGCCGGCGGCTCGGTTTCGACGGGAACGCCGGCGGCGAGGTCGAGATGTTCGGCGTGAAGCTCGGGGCGTCCGCCGCCCGAAGCACGTCGCAGAGCGACACCAGCACCGTCCGCATCACCCTGCTTCCCGACCCGGGAGCCGCGGACGGGTCCTTCGACGTCTCCGGCGACGGCACGACGAGCTTCGCCGATCTGATCGCCAACACCAAGGCGCAGATCGAGACCGCCGCGGCCTCGGAGCCGCGCTTCGTGGTGGGGGACGTGGTGATCGAGACCGGTTTCGCGGTGGAGACGAAGGACACCGGCAAGGTCAGCATCGCCGTCGTCGGCGGCGGGGGGACCGGCGCCTCGAATTCGGGCAACCGCGTCACGCTGACGCTCGCGCCGCCGGAGCCCGGATCGTGCTGAGGCGGGCCGGCGGTCTCTGGACCGCTTTGCTGCTGGCCCTGGCGGGTCCCGCGGCCGGCCAGAGCAAGGTCGAGCCCGGCGACCTGCCCGGGCCCGTCGAGGAGGTGTTCTTCACCGCGCTCGCCTGGATCGGCGACGACCAGCCCTCGTCCGGCAGCGGCTTCCTCGTCAGCGAGGACGGGCACGTCCTGACCGCCTGGCACGTGCTCGACAACATCCGCAAGGCCGACGGCGGCGGCCGCAACTCGACCTACATCAAGAGCCGCTACACCCTGCGGTTCAACATGCGCGACCGCGAGCCGTGCCGCACCTCCGCCAACCTCGTCGGCGCCAGCGAGTACCGCGACGTCGCGGTGCTCCAGATCAACACCGCGAGCTGGAAACGCCGCGACGTCACCGGCTCGTGCCTCGCGCAGCTCAAGCCGGTCTCGTTCAACCTCGCGGTCCCCGAGGAGGACGCCGCGGAGGACGCCCCGGCGGCCGTCGACGGTTTCCTGCAGGCGTCGGGCGAGGCCGAGAGGCTGTTCGGAGAGACCATCTTCCCGCTCGGCCATCCGTCGGCCTGCCTCAGCGGGTCCGGCGACGCCTGCGTGCCGCATCCGTTCGACGCGTGGTCCACGTCCCTGCTGCGCCGCGAGAACGCCTTCGGCCTGATCGAGGTCCGCGACCAGGTGCCCCGCGGCATGAGCGGCGGACCGGCGGTCATGGAGGACGGGACTGTGATCGGGATGATCGTGGCCTCGGGCCGCGACATGGGCAAGGAGCGGGTCGAGCTCGTTCCCGCGCGGGCGCTCGAGCGTCCGCTCTGGACGTTCGGCATCACGCTCATGGGCGCGTCGATGAAGGACTACTTCTACGACATGCGCGACATCATCGCGCGCAAGGGCGAGATCGACGAGGCGCTCAAGACCCTCGAGCAGCTCAACAACAGCCTGCACAAGCCGGAATTCGTCGACTACTCGGTCGAGTCGGCGAACGTGAAGGTGGGGAACACGGTCGTGGCCTCGGTCGAGTTCGTCGTTCTCGATTTCCGCAAGCAGCTTCAGCGCATGAGTTCGCCCGAACGGTTCGATTTCGAGATCGCCTGCAATCCCGACAGCGCCGCGGGATCCCTGCTGTTCGGGGTGACCGAGGATCAGAAGGCGCAGGCCGTCGTGGAACGCGGCCGTCTGTTCGTGCCGAGCACGCAGATCTCCGAAAGCAACACCGACCCGGTGACGGGAGACATAAAGGTTCTGATCAACCGGCCGATCCAGGACATCCAGAACGCCTGCGTCGCCTACCTGCGCAGGCTCGCCGAGCTGTCGGGGCAGGATGCCGCCGGCATCACCGCGGGCAGTCTCCAGTCGATCTCGATCTTTCCCACCGCGAGCTTCGCGGACAAGGGCGTGGACGCGCACAGGCTGGAGGGGATCGAGATATCGTTCTCCGGGGATCCGCGATGAGACGGGTCTGGGCGATCATCCTCGTCGCGACGTCGCTGGCGTCCCCGTCGGCAGCCTCCGATCCCGACTCCCTCCTCGCGCGCCTGCAGGAACCGCCGTCCGCGACGGGTGAGCCGGGCGGCGCGCTCCTGGCCCAGTTCTGCCCCTACGGGGTGGCGAGCTACTGCGTCACGCCCTGGGGCTCCTGCCCGCTCGGGGAGTTCCTTTGCGTCGGAGAGCCGTGCTACTGCCCGACGTTCAACGGCCCGGTCTGGGGCACGGCCAACTGATCCCGGAGCCGGCCGCCCGCGATGGCGCCCGGCGGCCCCCTCCGATGGGGATGGGCGCCGGCGCCGGAGGACGGAAGCCGCGCAACCGTCGCGGCGGCTCCGTCGCCGG
>CAWCUP010000036.1:0-104827 GCA_963798765.1 uncultured Alphaproteobacteria bacterium
GCCGGTGATGATCAGATTGTTGCGCTCGTCCAGACGCCCCAGGTCGCCGGTGGCCAGCCAGCCCTCGCCGTCTATGGTGGCGGCGGTGGCCTCGGGATTGTTGAAATAACCCTGCATGACGTTGGGTCCCTTGCCTTGGATCTCGCCGATGCCGGACTCCGGATCGGGGTTGACGATCCGGATCGAGACGCTGGGCACCGGCTTGCCGCAGGAACCCACGACGATGGTCGGGTCACCGGCCGGCCCACCGGCCAGGAGCGGCGCTGCTTCGGTCAGCCCATAACCGATTATATAAGGGAAGCCCGATTCCCGGAGGAATTTTTCCACCTCGATATTGAGAGCCGCGCCGCCGATGGCCATGAGCTGCAACTTGCCGCCGAAAAAGGCCAGGAGCTTGGCACTGATCTTGGCCAGAATCCGGCCGCGCAGCAGGGGCATTCTCAGCAGCAAAGGCAAAAGCTTGCCGCTGGTAATCGCCGGCATCACTCGTTTTTTGTAAATCTTCTCCATAATCATCGGCACCACGCAGATGACCGTGGGTTTTTCCGCCGCACAGATTTTGCCCAGAATGGTCGGGGTCGGGCGCTGATCGCAGTAAACCACCCGGGCCCCCTGGCGAATGGGCAGCAGAAAGCCCACCGTGAATTCATAGGCATGGGACATGGGCAGCACCGACAGAAAGGTCCAGTCCGGGGTGATATTAATCAGGCCGCTGGCCGAATGGACATTGGCGCAGAAATTGCCATGACTGAGCAAGACCGCCTTGGAGTGTCCCGAAGTTCCGGAAGTATAGATAATACTGGCCAGGTCGTCACCGACCACCACTGGCGCAGTGAATTTGTGGGCGCTGTCCTCTTGCCCCGGGGCAAGAAAGGAGGCGAAGGTGATCAGCTCGACGATCTCCCGCTGGCCCTGGAACTCATCCAGGGTAACGATCTTATCCAGAGTCCCGGACGGCAGTTCGGTGATCTTGTCGAGCTGCTTTTCGGTGGTAAAGAGCAATCGCGCCTGGGCATCGAGCAGGATGTGCAGCACATCAGATTCAGGAAATCCGGCAGGATCGGTACCACCACTATCCCGAGACGCACCGCGCCCAGGTAGACCATGCCCCACTTAGGAGAATTCTCGGCCAGGATCGCCACCCGGTCTCCCTTAACAAACCCCAGACCCTGGAGCCGCGCCGCCACTTTCAAGGCACCGGCTTGGAATTCCCGGTAGGTCAACGGTTCCTGGAAAGCCAGACTGACGGCCGGCCGGCCGGCGAACTTATCACAACTGGAATCGAACAGGTCATTCAAGGTCCTGGCGGTGGAGGGGCTTTGCGGCATGGGGTTCTCCAAAAAGGCTGTTTAAGCTTGAATGACAACAACCGGGACGGCGGGTTAACTGCTCTTAACATATATAATAGATTTCCCGGCCAAATCAACAAGCATACTGAGGCAGGCCGGGGCCTGATCACCGCCAAATTTATTTACAATCAGCTGAAATCAATTATGCTTGCCGAAACCATAACCTTACACCCTTCAGCTCCCGGGAACAGATTATGCTCATCAAAACGGTAAATACCTCTTCAGCCGCCGGCCGCCAAAGCCTGGCCGCCCTTCAGGACCGCTACCAGGCCACCGACAGCACCTGCCGAAGGAAGGTGGCCGAGATCATCGCCGAAGTACGGGAACTGGGCGACGCCGCACTCTTGGAGTACACCCGCAAATTCGACGCCGCCGATTTCCGCCTCGACCAGCTCCGGGCCACCGAAACCGAGATCGAAGAAGCCTTCGGTCTGGTCGACCCGGAATTGCTGGCCACGCTCGACCTGGCCATCGACCGGATCACCACCTTTCACGAACATGAAAAGGAAGAATCCTGGATCGTCACCCGTGCGGACGGCATCATCACCGGCCGCCTGGTCAATCCGGTCGATTCGGCCGGGCTCTACGTGCCCGGCGGCCAGGGGGGCAAACCCCGCTGGTCTCCTCGGTGCTGATGAACGGCATCCCGGCCGGCATCGCCGGGGTCGAGCGGAGGGTGATGGTCACCCCGCCCGACCGGCAGGGCAGGGTCAACCCCGCGCTGCTGGTGGCCGCCGCCAAGATCGGCATCCACGAAATCTACAAGGCCGGCAGCGCCTGGGCCATCGCCGCCCTGGCCTACGGCACCGCCTCCATCCCGCCGGTGGATGTGATCGTCGGCCCCGGCAATCAGTATGTCGCCGAGGCCAAGCGACAGGTCTCCGGCCGGGTGCGGATCGACATGATCGCCGGCCCCAGCGAGGTGCTGATCATCGCCGACGAGATCCGCCAATCCCGCCTTTATCGCCGCCGACATGCTGGCCCAGGCCGAGCACGACCCCATGGCCCTGGCCATGCTGGTCACCACCGCTCGAAGCTGGCCGCGGGGTGGTGGTCGAACTGGAAAGGCAACTGCCGCTCCTTAGTCGTGAGGAGATCGCCCGCAAGTCGCTTACGCGAACGGGGCGTGATCCTGATCGCCGAAACGTGGAAAGAGATGGTCGAGATCGCCAACGACTTCGCGGCCGAACACCTGGAACTGATGGTGGCCGATCCCTTCGAGATGGTGACCCACATCCGCCACGCCGGGGCCATCTTCCTCGGCAATCACTCGCCCGAGTCCACCGGCGACTACCTGGCCGGACCCAACCATGTCCTGCCGACCATGGGCACCGCCCGCTTCTCGTCGGCCCTGGGGGTCGAGACCTTCGTCAAGAAATCGAGCCTGATCTCCTACACTCGCGAGGCGCTGCTGGCCGACAGTCCGCACATCCAGCGCTTGGCCAATTTGGAAGGGCTCTCGGCCCACGCCCGCTCGGCGTCGATCCGCACCGATGACGAGCAGTGACCTGCTGAGCCGGGGCCTAGCCGCCCTGGGGCTGCAACTCTCACCGAAGCAGATCGCCGAGCTGGTCCAGTACTTTCTGGAACTAAAGAAGTGGAACCGCCGCATCAACCTGGTTGGTGCCGGGCCGGACGAGCAACTGCTCGAAAACCACTTCCTCGACTCCCTTACCCTGCTGCCGCTGCTCGATCCCTGCCCGCCCCCGGGTCTGGTCGATGTCGGCAGCGGCGCCGGCTTTCCCGGTCTGGTCCTGAAGATCGCCAGGCCGGATTTATCGTCACCCTGGTGGAGCCCAGACAAAAGCGCGCCGCCTTCCTGCGCCAGGTCATCCGTCTGCTGGGTCTCGGGGAAATCAAGGTGCGGGAAGACCGTCTGGAAAAAGATGCAAAAGAGTTTGTCGCCTGGCGCCAGGCCATCCCCCTCTTTACCAGCCGCGCCTTCACCGCCATCGGCCCCTTCCTGGCGCTGTGCGAGCCCTTTACCGCCCCGGGTGGCCGGGTTATCTGCATGAAGGGGCGCAAGGCCGGGGAGGAACTGGCCGAATGGCGTCACGAAGAGTGGTTCAGATCGGTCAAGGATAGGCGCCGGCGGTATCGCAGTGTGCGCTTGTCTGATTCGCCGAATGCGTTAAGATTGAGAAAAAGATTGTAGGCGGGCAGGACAGGACGATGGGGAAACTTGGCCGGACGGGCGTCGGGGCCGGACTGCTGGCGACGACGCTGATCGCGTCGGCGGCGCCATCGCCTGCGTTCGAACTGTTCGGCATCCGGCTCTGGGGGTCGGACGAGACCGATGACGGACGCATCGAGATCATCGACCCCCTTCCGTACTCCGTCACGATCCGCGTCGAGGGCGCGGAGGACGGGCTTCAGGGCGTCGTCGAGAACGCCTCCGCGCTCTGGGGCGGACGCGACGAGCCGGCCTCCGGCAAGGCGGGTCTGCTGTCGCGCGCCCGCGGCGACTACCGCCGCATCCTGGCCGCGCTCTACGGCGAAGGCCACTATGGCGGCGTGATCAGCATCCGGCTCGACGGCCGCGAGGTCGCGGATCTGACGCTCGCGGTCGACCTTCCCGCCGAACCCTCGCTTGACGTCGAGGTGCGCCCCGGCCCGCAATTCACCTTCGGAAACGTCGGTTTCGTGAACCCGCCGGTCTTCGTCGCCTCGGAAGCGGATTACGTCGATCCGCCGAGGAGCGTCGGATTCGCCACCGGCGAGCCGGCCCGCGCGCGCGTCATCGGCGCCGCGAGCGCGCTCGCGGTCGAACAATGGCGACAGCTCGGCCATCCCAAGGCCGCCGAGACCGGCCGCGACGTCATCGCCGACCACCCCTCCGACACGCTCGACGCGTCGATCCGGCTCGATCCGGGCCGCGCGGCGCGCTTCGGCCGGACGCGCGTCGAGGGCGCGAGCCGCACGGACCCCGGTTTCATCGCATACATGGCGGACATCCCCGAAGGCGCCGAGTTCGATCCCGACACGGTCGCCGCGGCCCGGGACCGGCTGACGCGGCTCGGCGTCTTCCGCTCGATCCGGGTCGACGAGGCGGAGGCCATCGGACCCGACGGGTCGCTGCCGATGACCGTGAGCGTCGTGGACCGCCGACCGCGCACGATCGGCTTCGGCGCCACGCTCTCGACCATCGACGGCGCCGGACTCGAGGCCTACTGGCAGCACCGCAACCTCTTCGGACGCGCGGAACGGATCCGCTTCGCCGCGAAAATCGAGAACCTCGGCGTGACGAGCAATCCGGACGAGTTCAACTACAGTCTCGGCGTCACCTTCACCAAACCGGGCGCGATCGACCCGGACACCGATTTCGTCGCGTCTCTCGTCGCCCTGCAGAACGACTTCGACACGTACCGCGAGCGCTCCGTCACGGGCCGCGCCGGTTTCCAGCGGCAGTTCGGCGACTATTTCAGCGGCAGCCTCTTCGCCCAGGCGTCGCGCGCGCGCTACGAGGACGACTTCGGAACGCGGAACTTCACCACCTTCGGCGTCCAGGGACGGGCGGAATACGACCGCCGCCGCGTCGATCCGCTCAACGCGATCGGAGGCTACTATCTCGCCGCCGACGTCCTGCCGTTCTACGAGGCGGAATTCGGCAACCCGGCCCTGCGCGCGACGGTCGAGGGCCGCAGGTACTACTCGCTCGACGCGGATGCGCGCTACGTGCTGGCCGGGCGCGCGCTCGTGGGAAGCTACCTCGGACCGGATGCGGCCGAAAGTCCGCCGGATCTCCTGTTCTTCACCGGCGGTGGCGGATCGGTCCGCGGATACGCGTTCCGCTCGATCGGCGTCGAGGTTCCGGACGGGGAGGACGGCGACAGGCTCGTCGGCGGTCGAGGGCTGGCCGAGGCCTCGATCGAACTCCGCGTGCGCCTGAACGAGCCCTTCGGCGTCGTCGGCTTCGTCGATACCGGCTACGTCACCGAGGATCCGGATTTCCAGGGCGCGAGCGACCTTCGGACCGGCGTCGGCGTCGGCGTGCGCTACTTCACCCCGATCGGGGCGATCAGGGCCGATCTCGCCACGCCGATCGACCGGCGCGACGGCGATTCGCTTTTCGGGCTCTACATCGGGATAGGGCAGGCGTTTTGAGACGCCTTGGCCTCATCCTGGCGCCGCTGCTCATCGTCGCCATCGCGGCGCTGGCCCAGTCCGACGCGGAGACCGAGACCAACGAGAACGGATTTCTCGCCAACCTGCTGCAGAACACGCTGTCCGCGCCGGGCCGCGAGATCCGCCTCCAGGACGTTTCGGGCCTGCTGTCCTCGACGGCGACCATCGGCCTGATCACCGTCTCCGACGACGAGGGAGTCTGGGCGCGGGTCGAGAACGCCGAGATCGACTGGCGCCGGGCGTCGCTCCTGCTCGGGCGCGTGAACGTCAACAGCGTCGGCGCCGAGCGCGTGGAGATCCTGCGCCAGCCGGTCCCGCCCGACACCGCGCCCGTGCCGGAGGCGCGCGCGGAGCCGTTCTCCCTGCCTGACCTGCCGGTCTCCATCGACGTCTCCGAGCTTTCGATCTCGACGCTCGCCATCGACGAGAGCATCTTCGGCGAGCAGGCCCAACTCGGCGTCACCGGAAGCCTGCAACTCGCCGACGGCGCGATCGACGCCGACCTCGGGATCGACCGCCAGGACCCGCCGGGCGGATCGCTCGATCTGGCCGTCTCCTTCGCGAACGAGAGCCGCGCGCTCGATCTCGACGTGCGCCTCCAGGAACCCCAGGGCGGTCTCGTCGCGACGCTCCTCGGCATCGAGGGCGAACCGTCGATCGATCTCGCGCTCACGGGCTCGGGGCCGCTCGACAACATCGACGTGACCTTCTCGCTCGACGCCGCCGGCGACCGGATCGCGGGCGGCACCGTGGCGCTCCGCGCGGTCGACGAGGGCCTGCGCTTCGACGCCGATTTCACCGGCGGGCTGGAGCCGCTGATCCCGGCCGAGTACCGCGATTTCTTCGCAGGCCAGAGCGAGATCACCGCCTTGGGCGTCACCCGGACCGGCGGAGGGCTCGACCTCGAGAACTTCGCCGTGCGCAACGACGCGCTCGATCTCACGGGTCGCGCCGAGACCGCCGACGACTGGTTCCCCCGCAGGCTGAGCGTCGAGGGCACGCTCGGCGATCCTGGGGGGCCCGCGATCACCCTGCCCGTCCCGGGCGCCGCGACGACGCTCAACTCGGCGACGCTCTACGTCACGCTCGGCGATGGCGACCGCTGGACCGGCCGCCTCGCGCTCGACCGGCTTTCCGCCGCCGACCTCCTGGTCGAGGACTTCACCCTGGACATGGGCGGACGGGCGCGGAACCTCGACGATCCGGCCGCCCGCGACATCTCGATCAACCTCGAAGGACTGGCGACGGGGCTCTCGAGCACGGACGAGGCCGTCGACGAGGCGCTCGGCGACCGGATCGACATCTTCCTCGACGCCGCCATCCCGCCGGACGGTCCGGCCCGGATCGACCAGTTCCAGGTCAGCGGCGAAGGTCTCTCCGCCTTCGCGTCCGGCACGGTCGACAACCTCGTCTTTTCCGGCACCACCGCCCTTCGCGTGGCGGATCTCGCGCCGCTGTCGGGCCTCGCGGGGCGCGATCTCGGCGGCTCGGTGGACGTGACAGCCGAGGGCGAGATCGGACCGTTGACCGGCGCCGTCGACCTGGCGCTCGACGGCACCGCGACCGATCTCGCCCTCGGCGATCCCCGTCTCAACGCGCTTCTCGCCGGCGAAACCCGCCTGTCGGGCCGCGCGGTCCGCGACGCCTCGGGCATCCGCACCGACGAACTGCGCCTGTCCAATCCGCAGTTCGAATTCGCCTCCGACGGCCGCATCTCGACCGCGAGCACCGATATCGGCTTCGAGGCCAGCCTCGCGGATCTCGGCATTCTCGATCCGCGCGCCTCCGGCGCCCTCACCGCATCCGGCACCGCGCGCGGGCAGGGCCGCGAGATCGACGTGGCGTTCGAGGCCGCCATCCCCGACGGCGCGCTGCTCGACAGCGACATAGAGGCGCTGCGCCTCTCGGTGGACGGCGCCCTCTCGGGGTCCGACGTGACCGCGACGATCGACGGCGGGGGCGCGGTCGGCGGCCAGCCCGTGACGCTGGCGGGCGACGTGGCCGTCGAGGGCGAGACCCGCAGCGTAGAGGATCTCGTCGTCGCCATCGGACCAAACCGCCTCACCGGCTCCGCGTCGATGACCGGGACCGGCCCGGTCACCGGCGACCTCTCCCTGCGCGCGCCCGAGATCGCGTCGCTCGCGACGCTGGCGCTGGTCGAGGCGACCGGCGCGCTCGACGCGGACGTCACGCTGTCCGCGGGCGATCCGGGGCAGGACATCGCCATCGACGCGACCGGCCGCGACCTCGCCATCGCCGGAAACGCCGTCTCCGATCTGGAACTCGACGCGACGATCCGCGACGCGCTCGGACTGCCGCTCGTCGACGGCACGTTCGACGCGCGGGGCGTCTCGGCGGCGGGGCTCGAGGTCGCGACGGTCTCCGCCCGGGCCGAACAGACCGACCCGGACCGGATGGATTTCACCGCCGACGCCCGCCTCGCCATCGGAACCCTCGCGGATCTGTCGGGATCGCTCGAGCGCCTCGATCCGGGTTTCGCGCTCACGCTCGACACCCTTCGTCTGCGCCAGGACGGCACGGCGGCGACGCTCGCCGCGCCCGCGACCGTGACGCTCGCGGACGGGGACGTCACCCTCACGCCCCTCCGGCTCGATCTCGGCGGCGGCTCGCTCGTGGCGGAGGGCAGCGCGGGAGAGACCCTGGATCTCTCGCTGGACATCACCGACCTGCCGCTCGATCTGGCCAACCTGGTCCAGCCGGGCCTCGGCCTGTCCGGGAGCGTCAACGGCACGGCGCGCGCGACGGGATCGCGCGCGTCGCCCGACATCCGCTTCGAGGTCGCCGCCTCCGACCTTTCGGGGGCCGCGACGCGCGCCGCGGGCCTGCCTCCGATCAGCGTCGACGCCACCGGCGAGACGTCCGACGGACGCCTCGCGCTAGACGCCTCCGTCGCCGGCGCGGGCGGTCTCGCCGCCAGCGCCCAGGGTTCCGTACCGCTCGGCGACGGCGAGATCGACCTCGCCGTCGATCTCGGGAACTTTCCGCTCGCGCTCGTCGATTCCCTCGCGGGAGGTCAGGGCCTTCGCGGAACGATCACCGGAACCGCCCAGGTCTCCGGCACGCCGGCGGCGCCGAACGCCACCTTCGCGCTGGACGGTTCCGGCCTGTCCGCGACCGCGCTGGCACAGAACGGCGTAGCGCCGCTCACCCTCGGCGCGCGCGGCGGTTTCGCCGACAACACGCTGCGGATCGAATCCGCCGAAGTCACGAACGGCGACGGCCTCCAGGCCTCGGCGAGGGGCGCGGTCCCGCTGAGCGGTCCCGGCGTCGACGTCTCCGCGAGCGGCGTGGCGCCCCTGTCGCTCGCCAACGCGGCGCTCGCCGGACGGGACGCCCAGGCCACCGGCCAGGTCCGCTTCGACGCGACGCTCTCGGGCTCGCTCGCCGATCTGAGATACGGCGGAACCGTGACCCTCCAGGACGGGACCGTCGTCGATCCCGCGACCAACATCCGCCTCGAGAACGTCACGCTCGACGCGGCGCTTTCGGGGAATTCCGTCACCCTCAACAGCTTCAGCGCGCGCTCCCCGTCGGGCGGCGACATCTCGGCGTCGGGAACCGTATCGCTCGACGCGGGAAGGGGATTTCCCGCCGACCTGCAACTCAACGTCAACGATCTGCGCTATACCGACGGGTCGTTCGTCACCACCCGCGTGAACGCCGATCTGGCCCTCTCCGGTCCGATCACCGGCGGCGGGGGCACGCTCTCGGGAATCGTGGAACTCGGCGAGACGGAAATCTCCGTCGCCGAAGGTCTCGGCGGCAACGCCCAGGCGGCGCTCGAGCAGGTCACGCATATCCGACCCCCGCCCGCCGTCCGCGCCACGCTCGACCGGGCCGAGGTCGGCGAACCCTCGACCCCGAGCCCGACATCCGGCACCGGCATCGGCCTCGACATCCGCATCGAGGCGCCGCGCCAGATCTTCGTGCGCGGCCGCGGTCTCGACGTCGAACTCGGCGGCAGCCTGCGGATCCAAGGCACCAGCGAGGACATCCGGCCCGTCGGCGAGTTCGACATGCGCCGCGGCCGCCTCTCGATCCTCGGCCAGCGCATCGATTTCGAGGAGGGCGCCCTGCGTCTGATCGGCGATCTGGACCCGCAGCTCTATTTCGTCGCGCGCACCCGGTCCGAGGACGTGACCGCGATCGTCACGGTCGAGGGCCGCGCCTCCGATCCATCGATCACCTTCTCCTCCGAGCCCGAACTGCCGGAGGACGAGGTGCTGGCCCGCATCCTCTTCAACCGCGCCACCGCCGACCTCTCGACGTTCCAGCTCGCGCAGCTCGCCGCGGCGGCGGCCGAACTCGCGGGCGGCGGCGGACCGGGCATCCTGTCGCAGCTTCGCGGCGCCACGGGTCTCGACGACCTCGACATCATCTCCGAAGCGGACGGATCCACGGCCGTTCGCGCGGGCAAATACATCTCCGACCAGGTCTATGTCGACGTCCAGACCGGCTCCGACGGCCTCAGCCGGGCCCAGGTCAACCTCGACGTGAACGACAAGGTCACCATCCGCGGCTCCGTCGCCTCGGACGGCAACACGGTCTTCGGCCTGTTCTACGAACGCGACTACTGAAGGCGCGACGAGCGACCCTCCCGCCAGAGAAAATTCTTGACTCCGTTAGTCGGGAATGCGACCAGGTATCCGACTGAAACAGTCGACATTAGACCAGTACCCGGAGCACCTCCATGCGACACCAGACCTCGTTCCTCGCCCTCGGCGCGGCCGCTCTCCTGACCCTCGGCGCGGCGATCCCCGTCCTCGCCCAGGAGGTCAACATCTACTCCTCCCGCCACTACGACACCGACGAGCAGCTCTATTCCGACTTCACCGACGCCACCGGAATCGAGGTCAACCGCATCGAGGGCGAGGCCGACGAGCTGATCGCCCGCCTCAAGGCAGAGGGCGCCAACAGCCCCGCCGACATCCTGCTGACCGTCGACGCCGGGCGCATCTGGCTCGCCGACCGCGAGAACCTGCTCCAGCCTGTCTCGTCCGAGGTGCTGGACGCCCGCATCCCGGAACACCTCCGCCACCCGGATGGCCACTGGTTCGGATTCTCGACCCGCGCCCGCGCGATCTTCTACGCCAAGGACCGCGTGGAGAATCCGCCGCTCACCTACGCCGCGCTCGCCGATCCCGAATGGAAAGGCCGCGTCTGCATCCGGTCCTCGTCCAACATCTACAACCTCTCGCTGATGGGTTCGATCATCGCGCATGAGGGCCCCGAAGGCGCGAAGTCCTGGGCCGAGGGCCTGCTCGCCAACCTCGCCCGCCCGCCCGAAGGCGGCGACACCGACCAGCTGCGCGGCCTCGTCTCGGGCGTCTGCGACGTCGCGGTCGCGAACACCTATTATTTCGCGCGCGCGCTCGACCAGGACATCGAGGGCGTGAGCGGTTCGGTCGAGGAAATCGGCATCGTCTTTCCCGACCAGGACGGAAACGGCGCCCACGTCAATGTCGCGGCGGCGGGCGTGACTACGCACGCCCCGAACCGCGACGCGGCGGTGGCCTTCCTCGAATACCTCACCTCGCCCGGGGCGCAGGAATTCTTCGCCAACCAGAACTACGAGTTTCCCGTGGTCGAGGACGTGGCGGTCGGGCCGGTCGCCGCCTCGCTCGGAACCTTCAGGAGCGACACGCTCAACCTCAGCGCTCTCGGCGAGAACCAGTCCGAGGCCCAGCGGATCTTCAACGAGATCGGCTTCCCGTGACATGGCCCGCGGCGGGCGCCCGGCCCGCCGCGCGGCGTCTCCCGCGCGACGCGCCCACGCCACGCGTGGTCAAACCACCTACTGCGCCGCGGCCTCGTCACCGCCGGTCGCGGGCGCGTCGGCCGGCGCGGCCTCCGGCCCCTCACCCCCCGGTGACGGCGGAGCCTGCCCGGTGACCGGAGCCGTCAGGGTCTCCTCGACCAGCACCGGTTCGCCGTCCTCCCACTCGCCGGCGAATTCCTGACCGCCGGCGAAGACCATCCGCCCTTGGCCCTGCCGCTCGCCGGCCACGAAGTTCCCTTCGTAGACGTCGCCGTTGGGATAGACCGCCCGCCCCGTCCCGTCGAGCAGGCCGGCTTCCCATGTCCCCTCGAAAACAAGGCCGTCCGGCGTCGTCATCCGTCCCTGACCCGTCATCTGGTCCGCTTCGAACCCGCCCTCGTACACCGATCCGTCGGAATAGACCGCGCGCCCCTCGCCGTGGCGTTTGCCGTCGAGCCAACCGCCCTCGTACGTCACCGTCTCGCCGGTCCGCGCCACCCCCTGTCCGGAGATCACGCCGTCGACCCAGTCGCCCTCGATGCTCGATCCGTCCGGATAGGTCACGCGTCCTTCGCCGTTCAGCTTGCCGTCCCGGAACACGCCCTCATAGACCGATCCGTCGGCGTAGACCGCCTTGCCCGCGCCCTCGATCCGGCCCTCGACCCATTCGCCGGTATAGCTGCTCCCGTCGGCATAGGTCTGCGTCCCCGCGCCCTGGCGCAGGTCGTTCGCGAACCCGCCCTCATAGGCGTCGCCGCTGGCGTAGGTCGCGCGGCCGAGACCCTCGCGCCGCCCGGCGAGGAACGCGCCCTCGTAGCGCGCGCCGCCCGCCTCCTCCAGAACGCCCTCGCCCTCGAACTTTCCGCCGACCCAGCCGCCCTCGTAACGCGAGCCGTCCGCCATCACGAGCGTGCCGGTCCCTTCCGGGGCGCCGTCGGCGATCTCGCCCTCGTAGACCGCGCCGTCGGGATAGGTGACCTTGCCAGAGCCGGTCATCACTCCCGCGGCCCATTCGCCCTCGTAGACATGGCCGTCCGGGCGCGTCAGCCGTCCGGGCCCCGACGGCTCGCCGTTCTCGAACCCGCCCTCGTAGCGCATCCCGCCGGCGTATTCCGCGACGCCCTGACCATGGATGCGCGCGTCCACCCAGTCGCCCTCGAACGAGCCGCCGTCCTCGTAGACGATCCGGCCCTTGCCTTCCGGCCGACCGTTGACGAAATCGCCCTCGTAGACCGCTCCGTTCGGGAAGGTCGCGCGGCCCTTTCCCTCGATCCGGCCCTCGACCCATTCGCCGGTGTATTCGTAGCCGTTGGGCAGGCGGTAGGTGCCGATGCCGTGCTGGCGCCCGTCGAGGAACTCGCCCTCATAGACCGCGCCGTCATCGTATTCCTTCGTCTGGACGCTCTCCTGGGCCCAGGCCGTCGCGGGCCCCGTGACCGCCAGGATCGTCGCCGTCAAGATCGCGCGTCGCATGGGCTTCCTCTCGTTCGTCATCGCGCCGGGACTTTAGGCAGCGCGCGCCCGCGCGGCAATGGCTTCGGCCGGTTCCGCCCGCACTTGCGCGCCCCGACGGCGCCCCTGTATGCGGGAGCGGACAACCAGGTGAAGGCGCGGGCATGACCGACACGTTCCGGCTGACGATGGCGCAGCTCAACCCGATCGTCGGCGACATCCCCGGCAACCGCGCCAAGGCGCTGGACGCCTGGCGCGCCGGCAAGGCCGCCGGATCCGACTTCGTCGCGCTGCCGGAAATGTTCCTCGTAGGCTATCAGCCCCAGGACCTCGTGCTCAAACCGGCCTTCACCGCCGACGCGATGGCGCAGGCCGCCGCGCTCGCGGCGGAATGCGCCGACGGGCCGCCGCTCGGCATCGGTCTGCCCTGGGCCGAGGACGGCGAGCTTTTCAACGTCTACGCCATACTGTCGGGCGGCCGGGTCTCCGGCGTCGCGCGCAAGCACCATCTGCCCCACTACAACGTCTTCGACGAGCCGCGACTGTTCACGTCGGGCCCCATTTCCGGACCCTTCGGCATCGGCGCGCTCCGCATGGGCACGCCGATCTGCGAGGACGCCTGGTACGACGACGTGACGGAGGCGATGGCCGAGAGCGGCGCGGAGCTTCTGATGGTTCCCAACGGCTCGCCCTATCGCCGGAACAAATACGACGTGCGGATGAACCTCATGGTCGCCCGCGTGGTCGAGACCGGCCTGCCGCTCGCCTATCTCAACTTCGTCGGCGGCCAGGACGACCAGGTGTTCGACGGCGGGTCCTTCGTCCTCAATCCCGGCGGCGCGCTCGCCGTCCAGCTTCCGGTTTTCGAGGAGACCGTCGCGCATGTCGATTTCGACCGGCGCCCCGACGGCTGGCATGCCGCCACCGGCCCGATGGCCACGATCCCCGACGCGACCGAACTCGACTATCACGCCATGGTCCTCTCGCTGCGGGACTATTTCCGCAAGACCGGCTTCTCGAAGGCCCTCCTGGGCCTCTCCGGCGGCGTCGACAGCGCGCTCGTGGCGACCATCGCCTCGGACGCGCTCGGCCCGGAAAACGTCCGCTGCGTCATGCTGCCGTCCGAATACACCTCCGCGCACAGCCTCGAGGACGCCGCCGCCGTCGCCGAGGCCCTCGGCTGCCGCCTCGACACCCTGCCCATCGAACCCGGCCGCGCCGCGATCCAGGAAACCCTGCGCCGCTCTTCGAAGGCACCGAGCCCGACATCACCGAGGAGAACATCCAGTCCCGCCTGCGCGGCCTGCTGCTGATGGCGCTCTCCAACAAATTCGGCGAGATGCTCCTGACCACCGGTAACAAATCCGAGGTCGCCGTCGGCTACGCCACGATCTACGGCGACATGGCCGGCGGCTACAATCCGATCAAGGATCTCTACAAGACCCGCGTCTTCGACAGCTGCCGCTGGCGCAACGCCAATCACCGCCCTTGGATGAAGGGTCCCAAGGGCGAGGTCATCCCGCCGCGCGTCATCGAAAAACCTCCCACGGCGGAACTCCGCGCCGACCAGAAGGACGAGGACAGCCTGCCGCCCTACCCGGTCCTCGACGCGATCCTCGAACGTCTGATCGAGGGCGACGCATCCGTGCCCGACATCGTCGCCGACGGCTTCGACCATGACACGGTCAAGAAGGTCGAGAACCTGCTCTATCTCTCCGAATACAAGCGCTTCCAGTCGGCGCCCGGCACCCGACTGACGCGCCACGCCTTCTGGCTGGACCGGCGCTATCCCATCGTCAACCGATGGCGCGACCCCGGCTGAGACGCCGCGTCCGCCGAGCGCGCGTCACGGCCCCGTCAAGGGCCGCGACGCGGATCGCTCAAGCCGGTCGCGGATCAGCCCGCCGCCGCCGTCGCGGGTCTCGCGGCCTTCGCGCGCGCGCCGGCGGCGACGGCGGGCGCGGCCTTGCCGTTGACTTTGGCCGTCGCGCGCGCGGTCGTCGGACGGCCGGAGCCGCGCGCCGCCGTCTTGGCCGGGGCCTTGGCGGCGGTCTTCGTCGCGGTCTTCGCTTTCACCGGCGCGGCGGCTTTGACGGCGGACTTGGCGGCGGACTTGGGTTTCTTCGCGGCCTTTTTCTCCTTCGCCGGAGCCTTGGGCTTGGCGGCCGGACCCGCCGTCGCCGAAGCTTTGGCGGCGACCTTCTTCGGAGCCTGTTCCTTGGCGATGAGATCGACGATGGCGGTCTCGATGGCTCGGACGCGCACGAGAATGTTGGTGAGGGTGGGGGCTGGCATGGTTCGATACTCCTCCTCGGAGATTACAGAGTGACCAGCGGGACTGACACCCGCCACGGTTCGACCCTTATTTTATCTAAATATTACCAAAAAGTTGCCGCGCGGCGTGTCCGCTCTTTCGCGCGTCGCGCGAGCCACGTACCTTTACTTCCACTGACTGTCATCAAGGCGCGTCCGACCCGGCGGCATCTCGGCCTCACTCCGTCCAGTCGTCCACGGCCCGGATGTCATCGTCCGACCAGCCCAGGTGATGCGCGATCTCATGCACGAGCACATGGCTCACCAGCCGCTCAAGCTCCACGTCGCCCCGCTCCACCCATTCGTCCAGGATCGCCCGCCGGAACAGCCAGACCGTATCGGGCTGCAAAGGCTGGTCGAAAACCGAGCGTTCCGTCAGAGCCGTTCCTTCGTAAAGCCCGGTCAGGCTGAACGGATCGTCGATCTCCAGATCGTCCAGCATCTCGTCGGACGCGAGATCCTCCACCCGGACCGCAAGCCCCTCGCAGGCCCGCCGGACCTCCGCCGGCAGCGCCGCGAACGCCGCCCGCGCCATCGCGTCCACCTCGTCGAGCGACGGCGGCAACGTCACGCGCGCCACCCTTCATCCCGCCACGGAACCGGTCTATGACGGGCGACAACGAAAGGCCTCCGATGACCGTCACCCGCTTCGCCCCGTCCCCGACCGGACATCTGCATGTCGGCAACCTGCGCACCGCGCTGCTCAACTGGCTGATCGCGCGCAAGGCCGGCGGCACGTTCATCCTGCGCCTCGACGACACCGACGCGGAACGCTCGAAACCCGAATACGCCACTTCGATCCGCGAGGACCTCGCCTGGCTCGGCCTCGACCCCGACCGCGAGGCGCGCCAATCCGATCGCCTCGACCGCTACGCCGCCGCCGCCGACACGCTGCGCGCCGCCGGCCGGCTCTACGAGTGCTTCGAGACGCCGGCCGAACTCGACCTCAAGCGCAAGAGCCTCCGCGCCCGCGGCCTGCCCCCGGTCTACGACCGCGCCGCGCTTTCCCTCACCGGGGCCGAGCGCGACACTCTCCGCGCCGAACGTCCGGGTCACTGGCGCTTCAGGCTCGACCACGCGCGCATCG
This sequence comes from uncultured Alphaproteobacteria bacterium, assembly GCA_963798765.1. Taxonomy (GTDB): domain Bacteria; phylum Pseudomonadota; class Alphaproteobacteria; order Rhodobacterales; family Rhodobacteraceae; genus Amaricoccus. Next base: position 16,106 of record CAWCUP010000036.1, read on the forward strand.
ACTGGATCGACGGCATCCTCGGGCCCGTCTCCATCGACGCGGCCAGCGTCTCCGATCCGGTGCTGATCCGGGGCGACGGGCAGATCCTCTATACCCTCGCGAGCTCGGTCGACGACGTCGAGATGGGCGTCACCGACGTCGTGCGCGGCGCGGATCACGTCACCAACACCGCCACCCAGATCCAGATCATCGCGGCGCTCGGCGGCGCCGCGCCACGTTTCGCCCACCATTCGCTCCTGACCGGCCCGAAGGGCGAGGCCCTCTCCAAACGTCTCGGCACGCTCGCTCTGCGCGACCTCCGCGCGGCGGGCGTCGAACCCATGGCGCTCCTGTCGCTTCTCGCGCGCCTTGGCACGGCCGACCCGGTGGAGCCGCGCGCGGCGCCGGCCGAGATCGTCGACGGCTTCGATCTCTCCCGCTTCGGCGTCGCCCCCACCAAGCTCGACCCGGACGATCTCGGTCCGCTCAGCGCCCGGCACCTGCACGCCCTCCCATATGAAGGGGTCGCGGACGATCTGCGCGCGCTCGGCGTGCCCGACGCCGACGCGCCGGCGTTCTGGGAGGCGGTCCGCGAAAACGTCTCGACCCGCGCCGACATCTCCGGATGGTGGAGCCTCTGCCGCGACGGCGCGACGCCGGTCGTCGCCCCGGAAGACGCCGACTTCGTCCGCGACGCGCTCGCGGCGCTGCCCGCGGGTCCGTGGACCGGCGAAACCTGGTCCGAGTGGACCGGCGCGGTCAAAGCCGCCTCGGGACGCAAGGGACGCGGACTTTTCAGGCCGCTCCGCCTCGCGCTGACCGGTCTCGAACATGGACCGGACATGGCACGGCTGATGCCGTTCCTGCGTCACCCTGCCGGACGCTGAGACCCGCGGCTCAGCGTACGGACGAGTTGTAATAGGTCATCGCGTTGACCGTGCGGCCGTCGGGCAGCGTGCAGAACCCGCCTTCGAACACGCCGCCCTGCTGGACGCAGAACGCCTGCGACGGACCGCCGACCTCCACGACCTGGACGCTCGGCGCGGGCCCGCGAGAGCATCCCGCCACGGCGATCAGCGTCAGGGGGATCAGACAGCGGAAGACGGTATTGGCCATGATCGAGGGCTCCTAAAGGTTTGACTTCCCGGCGCGATCAGCCTGCCGGGACCGGAGCGCCGCGTCAACAGCCATGCCGTCCGGCGGCGGAGCGCGCGGCCTTCACGCGTCCTGAGAGGCCGCCGCGGGCGCCGCCTCCTCTCCGAGACCCCCTCCGCGCTCCAGGGGAATCTCGATCCGGAACGTGGATCCCTGGCCCGGGGCGCTCTCGACGTCTATGGAACCGCCCATCCTGCGGATCATCTCCGAGCAGATCGACAGCCCCAGGCCCGTTCCGCCGTAGCGCCGGCTCGTGCTTCCGTCCGCCTGCTCGAACGGGAGGAAGATCCGCGCGCGCGCCGCGGCCGGAATGCCGATCCCGGTGTCACGGACCTCGATCCGGACCAGTCCGGCTTCATGTTCCGTGACGGACACCGTTACCGTCCCCGCATCGGTGAATTTCAGCGCATTGCCGACGAGGTTGGTCAGGACCTGCCGCAGCCCCTGCCGCCAGCCGACATGCGTCGCGCCGACACCTTGATCGAACGCGGTCCGGACCACGACGCCCGCTTCGCCGACGGAAAAGCGCGCCTCCTCGACGACCTCGGAGACCAAGGCGCGCAGATCGAAGGCGATCACGTCGTCCGGCCCTTCGGAATGGTCGAGCTTCGAGAAATCGAGGATCCGGTTGATCACCGCCAGAAGATGAAATCCAGAGCTTCGCACCACTCCGACGTTGCGGCGGACCTCGTCATCGAGATCGCCCGCGAGAATGACGCTCGTCATTCCGATGATCCCGTTGAGCGGCGTGCGAACCTCGTGCGAGACCGTCGCGAGAAACCTCGTCTTGGTCTCGTCCGCGGCGATCGCGCGCTCGGTCATCAGGGTCAGATCGGCCGTCCGCTCTGCCACGCGCGCCTCGAGGTCGCGCTTTCGCGCCTCGTTCTCCTCCATCGCCGCCAGCCGGTCGCGATTGACCGCATGCACCAGTTGGCAGATCGCGATCAGCGCGCTCAGGAACACGATCGTCGTGACGTAGTCCGCCGACAGGATCCCGCCCGAGCGGGACGCCACGAGCGCGAGCGCCACGCTCACCGCCGCGAACGAGACCGCGGCGCCGTCGAGACTCCGGCGCCGCATCGCGGTCCAGAGGCAGAACGGCACGGCCAGCAGCAGCGTCAGCCCGCTGGGGTTCACGCCCGCGATCGGATGCCACAGAAGCCAGGCGAGGAGGCCGAGAAGGAGAACCGCGAACGCCGCGATCCCGAACGCCGGTCCGGGCCGCGAGCGCACCAGCCGCCACTCCCCGGCACTGGCGATCACGGCGAAACAGGTCATCAGACCGACGGGCGCGAACAGCAGGGCGTGCCACGCGAGCGATCCGGTCGCGCCGGAACCGGACGTCACGCCCGAGACCTCGCCGGCAAGCGTGACGGCGGCTACCGTCACCGAAAACGCGGCGACGCCGCCAAGAAATCCGAGCCATTCGCCGGTCCGCGTCTCCGCCCTGCCCGACCGAGCGAAGCGTCGCATCACGCGCCATCCGGCCAGAGCCGCGAGGCCGTGCGCCGCCGCGTCCAGCAGCGCCGCCTCGGCGGGCAGCCCGCCCGCCACGCCGGCCACGCCGAAACCCGCGGCCGCGCCCAGGACGCCGCGCCAACGGAGCGCCAGCGCGGCGGCCAGCGCAGCGCCCGAGGCCGCCGTCAATCCGAGCAGAGGTCCGTCGCCGAATCCCGCGAGACGGCACGCGAGGGCGATACCGGCCACGAACGCCGCAGCGACCGCGACCCGAGGAACCCGCCACGACCCCACAACCGCCGCACCCATGGACGCTCCGGCGCGCGACGGTCGAACGACAGCGCCGCGCCTTCTGCCAAAACCGACACCGCGACCGGAAACGTCCCATCAAGCGTATGCGGACCCGGACGGCTCGCCTTCAAGTTGCAGGCTGACGTTGGATCCGCCCTCCTGTCAAGCTTCAGGGACGCCGACGGCGAATGTTCGCCGATGTCACGACCGTCCGCGCCCGTTCCTGGCGGTCCGCCGCTTCAGAAGAAGCTTTGCGGATCCACGTCCACGCTCACCCGCACGTTCGCCGGAACGTCCACCGCCCCCGTCCAGGACCGCAGAGCGGCCTGGAGCGGCGCGCCCTTGGCGGCCTTGACCAGCAGCCGCACCCGGTGCCGCCCCCGGATCCGCGAGATCGGCGCCGGCGCCGGCCCGTACACCTCCGCTCCGATGTCGCGCAGCGGCGCGGCGTCCCGCGCCAGCGTCCGCGCGACCTCCCAGGTCCGGTGCTCGTCCGTCCCGCTCACCACGATCCCCGCCATCCGCCCATACGGCGGCGCCCCCGCACGTCGCCGCCCCTCCGCCTCGGCTCGCCAGAACCCCTCGTCGTCGCCCGACAGGATCGCCCTGATCGCCGGATGCTCCGGCTGATGCGTCTGGATCAGCGCCAACCCCGGCTTTTCCGCCCGCCCCGCGCGCCCCGCGACCTGGCGGATCAGCTGGAACGTCTTCTCCGCCCCGCGCAGATCGCCGCCCTGAAGCCCCAGATCCGCGTCGATCACCCCCACCAGCGTCAGATGCGGAAAATTGTGCCCCTTCGCGACGAGCTGCGTCCCGATCACGATATCCGCCCCGCCCCGCGCGATCTCGTCAATTCGCGCCTTGAGCGCTCCGGCGCTCTCCGCGAGATCCGACGACAGGATCGCCACCCGCGCCTCGGGCCAGCGGTCCGCCGCCTCCTCCGCCAGCCGCTCGACCCCCGGCCCCAACGCCGCCATCTTGCCCTCGGTCCCGCAGGACGGACACTTCACCGGCACCGGCTTCGTCGCGCCGCACTGGTGGCACACCAGCCGCCCCCGGAACCGGTGCTCGACCATCCGCGCGTCGCAATCGTCGCAGCCGACCTGCTGCCCGCAGGCCCGGCAGATCGTCAGCGGCGCGTAGCCCCGGCGGTTGAGGAACAGCAGCGACTGTTCCCCCGCCTCCAGCCGTTCCGTCACCGCCGCCGCCAGCGGTTCCGACACCCAGCGACCCGGCTCCAGCGCGTCGATCCGCAGGTCGACCGCCTCCATCTCCGGCAGCTCCGCCACCCCGAACCGCTCCGGCAGATCGAGCCGCGCGTATTTGCCGGCCTCGGCGTTGGCCCAGGTCTCCAGCGACGGAGTGGCCGAGGCCAGCACCACCGCCGCGCCCTCGACAGACGCGCGCAGCACCGCCATGTCCCGCGCGTGGTAGAGCGCGCCGTCCTCCTGCTTGTAGGACCCGTCATGCTCCTCATCCACGACGATCAGCCCCAGATCGGAATACGGCAGGAACAGCGCCGACCGCGCCCCGACCACCAATCGAGCCTCGCCCGAGGCGAGCGCCCGCCAGGCCCGCCGCCGATTCGCCGCCGTCACGCCCGAATGCCACTCCACCGGCCGCGCCCCGAACCGCGCCTCCACCCGGTCGAGAAACTCCACCGACAACGCGATCTCCGGCAGAAGCACCAGCGCCTGCCGCCCCGCCCGCAGCGCCTCCGCCACCGCCTCCAGATAGACCTCCGTCTTGCCGGACCCGGTCACGCCCTTGAGCAGCGTCGTGGAATACGTCCGAGCCCGCACGTCCCGGCGCAGAATCTCCGCCGCAGCCGCCTGAGCGGCGGACAGGTCGCGCGCCCGCGCCTCCGGGTCGAGCGACGGAAACGGCGCGTCGCGCGGCGCGTCCTCGCGCGCGATCACGCCCTGGGCTTCCAACACCTTCAGGACGCCTGCCGAAACTCCGGCGAGGTGCGCCAGCTCGCCCGGCGCGAAGCCGAGATCGCCGTATTCCTCGAACGCCGCCAGCACGCGCGCCCGCGCGTCCGTCATCCGGTCGGGCTCGACACCCGTCCGCCGAAGCACCGGACGCGCCGAGGGCGGATCGGCCAAACCCGGCGCCCGCGTCGCCAGCCGCAGCATCCCGGTCAGCGGCGTCAGCGTGTAATCCGCCGCGCGCTCCAGGAACGTCCGCATCTCCGGCCGCATCGGCGGAATGTCCAGCACGCGCGAGATCCCGCGCAGCTTCGCGGCGTCGAAGCCGCCCAGACCTGGGCCCCAGACCACGCCGGCGACCTTGCGCGGCCCCAGCGGCGCCTCGACATGATCGCCCCGCGACACGCCGCCCGCCGGCGCCCGGTAATCGAGAAAGCGGTCCAGCCCCTCCGCCGTCAGCACGGCGACGGGCGTTCCCGCCGGAAATTCGGCCTCCGGCGCTTCGGTCGCGAAAAAATCGGGGTGTTCCATCGACCCATACCTTGGGATAACATCCGCGCGAACCACAAGGGCCGAGCCCCAAGGAACGGAAGCAACCATCATGAAATTCTTCGTCGACACCGCCGACGTCGCCGCCATCGCCGAGCTGCACGACCTCGGCATGGTCGACGGCGTGACCACGAACCCGAGCCTGATCCTCAAATCGGGCCGCGACATCCTCGAAGTCACGAAAGAGATCTGCGATCTCGTTCCCGGCCCGGTCAGCGCCGAGGTCGTGGCGCTGGAAGCCGACGACATGATCGCCGAGGGCCGCAAGCTCGCGAAAATCGCCGACAACATCACGGTCAAGGTGCCGCTCACCTGGGCGGGCCTCAAGGCGTGCAAGACGCTCTCCGACGAGGGCCGCATGGTCAACGTCACGCTCTGCTTCTCGTCGAACCAGGCGCTTCTCGCGGCCAAGGCGGGCGCCACCTTCATCTCGCCCTTCATCGGCCGGCTCGACGACATGAACATCGACGGGATGGAACTCATCCGCGACATCCGCACGATCTACGACAATTACGGCTTCACCACCGAGATCCTCGCGGCTTCGATCCGCAGCGCCAACCATGTCAGCGAATCGGCCCTCGCCGGCGCCGACGTCGTCACCGCGCCGCCCGCCGTGCTGAAATCGCTGGCGAGCCATCCGCTGACGGACAAGGGCCTCGACGCGTTCCTCAAGGACTGGAAATCCACCGGTCAGAAGATCGTCTGAGGAGCGCCGCGATGAGTGACGGTCCCGCCGACGAGATCAAGGACCGCATCCTCGCGGATCCGGCCCTTATCCTCGAAGATCACGACCTGATGCGGGCGCTGCTCGCCGCGGACCGGGCGGGCGCCGCGGGCCGCAACGTCGTCGATCTGCGCGGCGTGCTCGTCGACCGGCTCGAGGAGCGCCTCGACCGGCTCGAGGACACGCACCGCGAGGTGCTCGCCGCCGCCTACGAGAACGTCGCCGGCACCAACCAGGTTCATCGCGCCTGTCTCGCGCTGCTCGAGGCCGAGGATTTCGCGGGCTTCCTCCAGGCCCTCACCCATGACGTCGCCAACATCCTCGGCGTCGAGATCATCCGCCTCGGTCTGGAGGCGCCCGCCGCCAAGCCCGGGCAGTTCCTCGGCCCAAAGGGTCCGCTCAACGGCGTCGTCGTCGCGCTCCCCTCCGCCGGCGTCGACGGCTACATCCGCCAGGGGCGCGGACTCGGCGCCCGGAAGGTGACGCTCCGCCAGGTCGCCGGCGGCTCGCCCGAACTCTTCCGCGAGCACGCCGAGACCATCCGGTCGGAGGCGCTTCTGCGGCTCGATCTCGGCGAGGGCAAACTCGACGGGCTGCTGGTTTTCGGCGCAGTCGATCCGCACCGGTTCCACCCCGAGCAAGGCGTCGATCTGCTCAACTTCTTCGCCGGGGTATTCGAGCGCAGCATGCGGCGCTGGCTGGCGTGACCGATCCCGCGCCGTCCGAAGGGGCCGCGCGTCTGTTGGAGGACTGGCTCGACCGGATGCGCGGCCTGCGCGGCGCCAGCCCGCGCACGATCACCGCGTATCGCCGCGACGTCTCGGGCTTCATCGGATTTCTCGCGCTCCACACCGGCGGCCCCGCCGGCCGGCGCGCGCTGGCCGGGATCACCACCTCTGACATGCGCGCCTGGATGGCCCGCGAGCGCGCCCGCGGCCTCTCGGCCCGCTCGCTCGCCCGCGCCCTCTCGGCCGTCAAAAGCTTCTACGCCTGGCTCGCGGACGCGCACGGGCTGGAGGCCGCCGCCGTCACCGCGACGCGCGGGCCGAAGCAGAAGGCCCGTCTGCCCCGCCCGGTCGACGCCGACGCCGCCCGCGCCCTGATCGGCACCGTCGAGGCGCAAAGCCCGAAGCCTTGGATCGCGGCCCGCGACGTCGCCGTGACCACGCTCCTCTACGGCTGCGGCCTGCGCATCTCCGAGGCGCTCGGCCTGACCTGGTCCGACGCGCCGCTGCCCGAGACGCTGCGCATCACCGGCAAGGGCGGGCGCGAGCGCGTCGTGCCGGTGCTGCCCGTCGCCCGCCGCGCCGTCGAGACCTATCGCGACCTCTGCCCTTTCGAACCCGCGCCAAGGGCGCCGCTCTTTCTCGGCGCGCGCGGCGGCCCGCTCAATCCCCGCCACGTCCAGAAGACGATGCAGGCCGCGCGGATGCAGCTCGGCCTGCCCGCGACCGCCACGCCGCACGCGCTGCGCCATTCCTTCGCCACGCATCTGCTCGAAGCCGGCGGCGACCTGCGCACGATCCAGGAACTGCTCGGCCACGCGTCGCTCGCGACGACGCAGGTCTACACCGGCGTCGATCAGACCCGCCTGATGGAAGTCTACGAGCGTGCCCACCCCAAGGCGCGGGGCTGAGCCCGGAATGGGCGCGTTAACCCTTTTTATGTTTTAAAACAGACACATGAGGCCTGTCCTATCTAGGACACACTCGCAACCGCTCCACCGGTCAGCCTTTTCCGCCCATGACGCGGCCCAGCCAGCCCTTCTTCTTCTCCGGAGCGGCCTCCGCCGTGACGTCGTCGGGGGCCGCCGGCTCGACGGCCGGACCCTCGACCGCGCGCTGGAAGTTCTCGAAAAACTGATCCGCCATCTTCTTGGAGAACCCGTCGATCAGCCGGCTCCCCAGTTGCGCCAACTTCCCGCCGACGCTCGCCTTCACGTCGTAGCTCAGCAGCGTTCCGCCGTCCTCCAGGTCCTCGAGCCTCACGTCCGCGGCACCCTTCGCGAACCCCGCCGCGCCACCCTTGCCCTCGCCCGAGATCGTGTAGCTTTCCCCCGGCACCACATCCGAGAGCTGGACATGTCCCTTGAAGGTCGCGCTCACCGGGCCGACCTTCTGCTTCACCGTCGCGGAGAAACCCTCCTCCGCGCTTCCGGACATCTCCTGGCAGCCCGGAATGCAGGCTTTGAGGATTTCCGGATCGTTGAGAGCCACCCAGACCGCGCCTTTCGGCGCGGCGATCTCCCGGCCGCCATTCATCTCCATCGAACGTTCCCCCTCCGGAGCTTCTTTCCGACCCGACGTTAGCCGCAAATCCCGCCCCGCGCGAGAGGCTCCACGCCGTCACCGGAGCCGGAAGTCGAGCGCCACCCGGAACGTGAACCGCGACCCCGCCAATCCGGGAGGCGCCGCCGGAAACGCCGCCCGCTCCGCCGCCGCGAGCGCAGCCCTGTCGAGCGCGTCCGATCCGGACCCGGTCGCGATCCGCGACGCGACCAGCCGCCCGTCTCTCCCGATCGCCACGTCGAGGACCGCCGTCCCGGTCACCCCGCGCGCCCGCGCGCGGTCCGGATACCGCTGCGCCCGGGCGAGCGCCGCCCGCACCTCCGCGGCGAGCCCGCGCTCGAGCGCCGCCGAGGACGGACCCGGCGCCGGCGCGGCGGCGGTCGTCCGAACCGTGCCCGACGCTCCCGGAGCCGCCGGAGACGCCGCGAGCGGACGCGCCTTCGGCCGCGGGGCGGGCGGCCGCGCGGCGGGATCCCGCGGCATCACGGGCGGCGCCATGCCGTCCGGACGCGTCGGCAGGGGAGGAAGCGCGGCCGCGACGATGTCCTGAGAAGCCATCGGATCCCGCATGTCCGGGGTCTCCAATTCCGCCAGATCATCCACTGACGTGGAGACTTCGGGAGTCGCGTCCCAAGACGCGACCAAGGACCGCAGCGCCGCGTCCGGGGCTGTCACGGAGATCGGCGCGCCCTCCCGCGCGGGCGCGCCTCCGGGCGGCGGACCCGGCAGCGCCGCGAGCGCGACGACGTGCAGACCCAACGCGAGCCCTCCGAACGCCGCCGCCTCGACGGCCCGCCTCATCTGACCGGCGCCGTCACGAGCCGGATGGCGGTCGCTCCGCGCGCTTCGAGATCCCCCAGCAGACGCGCCAGCGAGGCGGCCGGGGCCCGCCTGTCCGCGTGGATGGCCACGACGGCGTTTCCGGACAGGGCCTCGCCGAGCCCCGCCAGCGCCGCGTCTCCCCGCGCGCCGTCATGAACGACGACCCCGTCGGCGCCGAGGGAGAGCCGGACGGCTCCGGGCTCCATCGCCGCCGCCTCCGGTACTTCGGGCGGCTCCACCGGTTCCGGAGGCGGCGGCGTCAAAGTCGCCGCGATCAGAAAGAAGATCAGCAGCAGAAAAACGAGATTGATCATCGGAAGAACGGCCTCGGCGCGCGACGGCCGGGCGGGCGGTCCGAAATCCATCGCGCCTCACTCCATCACGACGAGACGCGCGAAGCCCGCCGCGTCGAGCCGCGACAGAACGTCCGCCAGGTCCTGCACGTCGGCATCCGCCCCGGCGCGCAGGATCACGGGATCGTCCATATTCACGACGAGCGGCGCGAGGGCGGCCGCGAGCGTGTCGAGCGTGACGGCGACGCCGTTCAGACGCGGTTCCCCCGCGCCGACGTCGACTAGCCGCGGCGGACCGGACCATTTTCCGCCGGCTCCGCCCGCCCGGAGCGCGAGCGCGCTCTCTCCCCCGAACCGCGACGCCAGCATGAAGAACACCAGAAGCAGGAACACGACGTCGATCAAGGGCGTGAGGCTCGGGCGGCGCGGACGGCGCGCCTCTCCGAGGTCGATGGCCCGGTTCATTCTCCCGCCCGGAGCAGACCCGGCGGCGCGGCGGCCGGGACCGCTGACGGCGGCGACGTGACGGCGCGCGATCCGATGTCCTCGAGATCAAGCCGGAGCCGGTCCGCGACCCCCTCGAACCAGGTCAGCGCGACGGAAGCGGGAATCGCCACGGCCATGCCGCCGGCCGTCGTCAGCAGCGCCTCCCAGATGCCTCCCGCGAGGTCCGAGGGATCGGCGGCCCCGCCCAATTCCTGCAGCGTCCGGAACGCCGCGATCATGCCGAGCACGGTACCGAGCAGCCCGAGAAGCGGCGCGATCAACGCGATCAGTTCAATGGCCCGCAGCCCGGCGCGCGCCTCGGCCAGTTCGCGCTTGGCCACCCGGGTGATCTCCTCGCGCGCGTGGGCCTCGGGCATGTCGCGCACCGACCGCGCGGCGGCCGCCGCGAAACGGCCGCGCACGCCACGCGCGGCGCCCTCCGGCGCCGCGCCGACGAACGCGCCGGAGACCGACAGCCGCCAAATTTTCCACAGGATCAAAGCCAGCAGAACAACCGACAGCGCCGCGATGGCCCAGATCGCCGGACCTCCCGCCCTCAGGGCGTCCACTCCGCCTCCATCCAGCCACGCCACGAGGACCTCCGATCGGCGTCAGAACCGTCCGCCGGGCGTCTCGCGCCCCGAGGCCCACCTAGCAGATTCGCTCCGCTCCGGAAAGGCGGCCCCCTTGCGGGCGCGGTTCCGAGCGACCAGAGTCCGGATGCGAGGCCAGTCGAAGGGAAACACAGGGAATGACGTTGAAATCAACCTTCGGCGCGATCATGACGGCGCTCGTCATCGTCGCGCCGGGCTCGGGATACGCGCAGAGCGAAGGCACCGAGAAATGCTATGGCGTCGCGCGCGCGGGAGAAAACGACGGGATCGGCGAGACGGAAAATCCCGGAAGCGCGACGCTCGACTACCAAGGCGACGCCTGGAAGAGAGTGCCGGCGGGAACCTGTCTGACGATGGCGCTTCCTCAGCAGACGGACGGGACGCCGCGGCGCGGATCGCTCCACCCGCTCAAGCGCGACCTGCCGTGAACGGAATCAGAAGGCCGCGCAGGTCTTGAGACTTCCGGCCATGATCCCCGCCCTGAAGGCGGCGTCGCGATCGGTCGGATCGCCCCGCGCGAACTCGTTCAGAGGGATCGGCGCGTCCGGTCCGCGAACCACGAGCGCGTCCGCGGACCGGCGCGCGGCGGTCAGGACCCGGGCGTAGAATCCCGCGTCCACGCCGCCGAGCGCGGAGCCCGCCCAGACCCCCGCCATGCAGTCGCCCCCCAGTACGGGATCCCGCCCGTCGGGAAGGGCGACGTCGCGGGCGGCGCCCGCGACCATCCGTCCGACCATCAGCGCCTGACCCGGGTCGGCGGCCTCGCGCAAACGTCGTCCGGTCTCGGCCGCGAGGACGATGTCGTACCCCGCGACCCGGTCGGCCGCGCAGCGGAAGTGTCCGGTCACGCCGCCCCTCCCGGCACAGGGCGACGCCATCGAGCGGGAAAAGAACACGGTCTCCGAAGGCGTCCACGCGTTGCCGAGTTCGCGCTTCCAGAACGCCTCCGCTTCGGCATGGATCGGGCCGATCCGCCGGGACTGTGCGCTGGCGGACATCGCCGCCTCCGCGGCCGTTCCGCCCGTCGAAAGCGCCCCGGCGTCAAGGAACGCGAACCGGCTGATGTCGATGTCGCGGCCGATCCACATGGCAAGAGCGACCGTCGCCGCCGCGCCGGCGATCCAAGCGCTCCGCGCCGCCAGGCGCCACGATCCTGATTTCGTCCGCTCGACCATTCCGACCCGCCGATCCGCGCCGCTTGACGCGCGCCTCCGTCCGTGATGCTTGAGCGCGTCATCGCACGGAGACCTCAACAAAGTGCTACGCCGTGTCTACGAATGGACGCTGTCGCTGGCCGCGTCGCCGTTCGCGCTCTGGGCGCTCGCGGTGATAAGCTTCGTCGAGAGCTCCGTTTTCCCGATTCCCCCCGACGTCCTGCTCATCCCGATGGTCATCGCGCGGCCGAGCCGCGCATGGGTCATCGCCGGCGTCTGCACGCTCGCCTCGGTCGCCGGAGGCGCGTTCGGCTACTTCATCGGCTGGGGCCTCTTCGAGCAGGTCGGCCGGCCGGTGCTGCAGTTCTACGGCAAGGCCGCGCGGTTCGAGGAGTTCAGCGCGACCTACAACGCCTGGGGCGCCTGGGCCGTCCTGATCGCGGGCGTGACGCCGTTCCCCTACAAGGTCATCACGATCCTGTCGGGCGCGACCGGCCTCAATTTCTGGGTGTTCATGGTGGCGAGCGCGATCGCGCGCGGCCTGCGCTTCTTCCTGATAGCGGCGCTGCTCTGGAAATTCGGCGCGCCGGTCAGGGATTTCATCGATCGCCGTCTCGGTCTGGTCTTCACCGTCGGGATCGCGGGGCTTCTCGGAGGGTTTTTCGCCTTGAGGTATGTGCAATGACCGATCTGCAGCTTCGCGGCCTCGGCGCGGCCTTCGGCTCGCTCGCGCTTCTGCTCGCCGCCTTCGGCTTCCAGGTCATCGGCGGTCTCGCGCCCTGCCCGCTCTGCATCTGGCAGCGCTGGCCGCACGCCATCGCCGTCGTGCTCGGCTTCCTGATCCTCGTCTTTCCGTTCCGCTGGATCGCGGCGCTGGGCGCGCTGACGCTGTTCGTCGGGGCCGGGATCGGCCTCTACCACGCGGGGATCGAACTGAAATGGTGGCCGGGTCCCGACACCTGCACCGCGCCGGTGGCCGGCGACATGGACCCCGGCGCCCTCCTCGACCAGATCCTCGCCGCGCCGGTCGTGCTCTGCGACGAGGTCGCCTGGAGCCTCTTCGGCGTCTCGATGGCCGGCTGGAACGCGATCGCGTCGCTGATCCTCGGTTTTCTCTGGCTGCGCGCCTACGCCTCCAACTCGGCGTCCCAGTAGAGGAAATCCATCCAGCTCTCGTGCAGATGGTTCGGCGGGAACTTGCGCCCGATGTTCTGGAGCTGCTCCGGGGTCGGGCGCGCGGGCTTGCGCCGCAGGGTCATGCCGATCTGTTTCAGCGACCGCGCGCCCTTGCGCAGGTTGCACGGCCCGCACGAGGCCACGACGTTGTCCCAGGTCGTCCGGCCGCCGCGGGCGCGCGGCACGACGTGGTCGAAGGTCAGGTGATCGCGCGCGCCGCAATACTGGCAGGTGAACTCGTCGCGGAGGAACAGGTTGAAGCGGGTGAAGGCGCTGCTCCGCGCCGGCCGCACGTAATCGCGCAGCACCACCACCGAGGGGATGCGGATCTCGATTGAGGGCGAGTGCGCGACGGTGTCATATTCCGCCAGAACCGTCACCCGGTCGAGGAACACCGCCTTGACCGCCTCCTGCCACGGCCAGAGCGAGAGGGGCAGATACGAGAGCGGCCGGAAATCCGCGTTCAGCACCAGCGCCGGATGATCCCGCAGACCGGCGGGGTTCCGGATGAAACTCGGGCTGTGCGTCGCTTGCATCATCCTCGGCGTACCTCGCGCAGGCCGCCTCGCGATGCGCGGGATGGACACTGTCCGGTCATGGCTTGGTCGTGACTATATCTCGCCGCGACGACCATACAAGCCCATAGATGACGCGTCCGCGGCGGCGGGGTTACGGTTTCGTGACGCCCAGCCGGTCGCGGATGAACCGCAGGGCGAGACCCAGCCCCTCGGGGTCGATGGAATGGCCGACGCCGCGCGAGACGTGGGTGAAGGTCTCGATGCCGGCGGCTTTCAGGGCGTCGGCGGCTTCGGAGAGATGGCCGACCGGGACCATCGGATCGGCGTCGCCGTGGATCAGCAGGACGGGGGTCGGGCTGGTCATCTCGGCCGCGAGGCGCTCGGGGCGGAGGAGGCGGCCGGAGAAGCCGACGATGCCGGCGAAGGGGGTCTCGCGGCGCAGGCCGACCTGGAGGGCCATCATCGTGCCCTGGCTGAACCCGGCGAGGATGGTCCGCTCCGGCGGGAACCGCTTCGCGACGCCGTCGAGCCAGCCGCCGAGCATCGCGAAGGACCGGCCGGCGGCGAGGGCGGACTCGGCCTCGCTGGACCCGTCGAGCCACGGGATGGGAAACCACTGGAACCCGGCGGGATTGTTGGCGCAGGGATCGGGGGCGTTCGGGGCGAGGAAGGCGGTGTCGGGCAGATGCGGGGCGAGCGGGTCGGCGAGGCCGATCAGATCGGTCCCGTCCGCGCCGTAGCCGTGCAGGAGGATGACGAGGCTGTCGGCCGTGCCGGAGGCGGCGGGGCGTTCGGGGCCGGAGAGTGCGGGCATGGAAAATCGCCTGTCTGGACGGGGTCAGAGGCTCTTGTCGCGGTCCGAACCGGCGGGGTCAAGGCGTCCGATCAGGATGGTCCACGCGTCATGGACAGACCTTGAAACCATTGACATTCTAAAACCTGATTTAGTGTTAACGGCCCAAATTTGAACCATCCAGACGAAAAGCCCCGCCGGAGGACCGGCGGGGCTGTTTCAAATGTCAGGCTGCGGGCGCGAACGCCCGCAGGCACGGATCAGGCCGCCTTGCGCTTGCGCGAGACGAAGCCGAGACCGCCCAGACCGCCCAGACCGCCCAGACCGCCGAGCAGCAGGAGACCTGCCGCCGGGAGGGGCACGACGTTGATACCTGTGATCGTGGCCGAAGTGGTATAATTACTACCCGCGAACAGACCAGAACCGCCTTCAAAGTCAACTGCGAGAGTCGATCCCATGTAGTTATTGATTGACGGCACGCCGGTATCCCATGTCAGTTCGCCCGCCGACACCAGACCCCCGACCAGGATCGCCCCGACATCTCCGCCGCCGGTGGTCGTCGCTCCGGCAGGTGCGGAGAACGCCAGCGTGGCTTCGACTGCATACTCCACACCTCCGACGCCGCTTCCGCTCCAAGTGATGAGATCGATTGGTTGCACCGTGCCAGTTCCGATCGGATACGTCGCGTCACCGATCAGCGGGTTCACATTCGCCTCGATTCCGCAGTTCGTAAAAAAGCAAACGATCCCCGCATCTCTATCGGTCAGGGTCACGCTTGAATTTGCCCAATCAACCATAAAGTCGAACGTCGTCGCGGCGGAAACCGCCAGCGACGACAGCATCAACGCCGCCGCCCCGACCGCGGTAGTCTTGATATAGTCCAGCATTTCAGGATCACTCCCTCTCAAAAACAGACTTGAACGAAGATCCGCGCCCGAAGCCTGTTTCCCTCACAAGCAGCGATGGACGCGGGGTGAGATGCGGGTTCGACCCGTTCTTGGTGTTGTCGGATGCCGGACGCGCCGAGACCCGCACCGGCACGAGGGCCGGTCCGGGCAGCGCCGCGTCGAGCGCACGAAAAAAACGCGCTGCGAGGCTGGAGATCCAGACTTGCGGGCGCGTTGAAATGAGAATAGCCGAAAAACGCGGGCGCGTCGGCCGGCGCGGGAATGACGCCGCCGACGAGCCTGGTCGCGTCGCCTTCGGGCGGTCCCCGCTTGGCCGTGGCGGCCCAGAGCGTTCCCGCGCCGCCGACAGGGCGGTGCGGACTCGACTGTCCCGGCGCGAACGCGTGGGGGCGCGTCGCGTTGAGGCAGGAGTCGCGGAACGCGTCGATGAGACGCCGGAAGCCGTCCAGCCGGACCGGGGCGCGCCGATGATCGGCGGCCTCCGTCCGGGCGGAATTCCGTCAAGGTGGCGGCGAGCGGCTCGACGCCGTCCTCGCCGCGCAGGCCGGGCAGCGCCTCGCGCCGCCGCTTGCCGATCAGGCCGAGCCCGCCGAGACCCATCGCGAGCAGCCAGGCGGCGGCGGGCAGCGGAACGGGCGTGATCGATTCGGTGGCGCGCATCGCCGAGGCGGCGGCGCCGGCCAGAAGGTCGCCGCCCCGGCCGATCAGGTCGAGATCGGTGAGCGCGAAACCCGGGTCGTCGACCGGCTCGGCGTCGAGGATGCAGCCGCCGTCGACGAGATCGCCCGTCGCGGAACAGACTGATCTGTATGGAACCGGATCCGTGAGGACCATCGCCGCGTCGGCGCGTCCGGCGAGCGAGAGGAGGAACGCGACGGCGAACAGCAGGACGAGAGGCGGAGCCCCTTTCCGTCCAGCCTGTCGCAGATCCCCCCGCATTACGCCCCCCGGCGAAACGGCCCGTTCCGGACCGAAAGTTTCAAATCAATCCCGAATTCGTAACACATCGGCAAGGATTGCGCAAACGTGAACTGTCGCCCGGCGGGTCAGACCGCCACGCCCTCGCGGTCGCGCTCCACGCGGTACCAGGCCCAGAGCAGGCGGGCGGCGACCGCGCGCCAGGGCGACCATGCGAGGCTCATGGCGCGCATCCCGCGCTCGGTCGGGCGCGCGTCGAGCTCGAAGAGGGTCCGCGCGGCCTCGCGCAGCGCGAGATCGCCGGGCGCGAAGACGTCGGCGCGGCCGAGGCTGAACATGGCGTAGATCTCGGCGGTCCAGACGCCCACGCCTTTGATGCGGACCAGTTCGGCCACCACCTCGGCGTCGGGTCGCGCGCGCAGCGCGTCGAAATCGACGCCGCTCTCGGCGATGGCGCGGCCGTAGGCGACCTTCTGCCGCGAGAGGCCGCAGGCGCGCAGGTCCCCGTCCGAGCAGGCGAGAAGCGCCTCGGGGCCGGTCGCGCCGAGCGCCTCGACGCGGGCCCAGATGGCGCGGGCGGCGGCGACCGAGACCTGCTGGCTGACGATGGCCGAGAAGAGCTGCGCGAAGCCGTCGGGGCGGCGGCGGAGCGGGAGCGGGCCGGTGCGGGCGAGCGCCATGGCGAAGCGCGGCTCCGCTGCCGCGAGCCAGGCGGCGCCCTCGGCCACGTCGGCGTCGGTCTCGATGATGCGTCCGGTCATGCGCGGGGCCTAGCAGAGGCGGATCGGGCTTGGAAAGGGCGCGGCGCGGGCCTAGAGAACGGCGATGGTCACCGCAGCCGCCCCCTTGGAGGATTTCGACGACGCCCGCGCGCGGCGGAACCTGCGCGTGCTGATGGCGGCGCAGATGATCCTCGGCTCGCAGATGCCGGTGCATTTCATCCTGGGCGGGCTCGCGGGCCAGGTGCTGAGCCCCGACAAGTGCCTCTCGACGCTGCCGATCACGCTGATCGTGTTCGGCTCGATGCTCTCGGCGCCGGTGGTGTCGACCGTGATGCAGCGCTTCGGGCGGGCGGCCGGGTTCGTTCTGGGCACGCTGAGCGGGGCGGCGGGCGCGGCGCTCTGCGCGGCGGGGCTGTGGTCGGGGTCGTTCGCGCTCTTCTGCGCGGGGGCGCTGATGACCGGGCTCTACATGTCGGCGCAGGGGTTCTACCGGTTCGCGGCGACCGACGGGACGAGCGGCGATTTCCGCCCCAGGGCGATCAGCCGGGTGATGGCGGCGGGGCTGGGCGCGGCGATCCTCGGGCCGCAGCTCGTCAAGCTGACGGAAGGCGCGCTGGCGCCGGTGCCGTTCGCGGGGGCGTACGTGGCGGTGGTGGCGCTGAACCTCGTCGGCGTGTTCCTGTTCGCGCTGCTCGATTCGCCGCGGCCGAAGCCGCCGGCGCCCGACGGGCCGAAGGCGCGGAGCTATCTCGATCTCGTCCGCACGCCGGTGATCGCGGTGGCGATGATCTGCGGGATGGTGTCGTATTCGCTGATGAACCTGGTGATGACCTCGACGCCGCTGGCGGTGGTGGGCTGCGGGTTCGCGACGGCGCAGGCGGCGGACGTGGTGAGCGCGCATGTGCTGGCGATGTTCGTGCCGTCGTTCTTCACCGGGCATCTGATCGCGCGCTACGGCGAGCGGACGATCATCGCGATCGGCCTCGCGATCCTGGGCGCGGCGGGGGTGGCGGGGCTGTCGGGCGTGGAGCTCGGCAACTTCTTCGCGACGCTGGTGCTGCTCGGGATCGGGTGGAATTTCGGCTATATCGGGGCGACGAGCCTGCTCGCCTCGGCGCATCGGCCGGAGGAGCGCGGGCGGGTCCAGGGCATGAACGATTTCGCGGTTTTCGGGATGGTGGCGCTCGCGTCGCTGACGTCCGGAGGGCTGATGAACTGCTCGGGGGGCGACGCGGTGGACGGGTGGCGGGCGGTCAATCTCGCGATGCTGCCGATGCTGGCGCTGGCCGGCGGGGCGCTGATCTGGCTGTCGATTTCGCGGCAACAGGTGGCGTGAGCGGCGGCGTCCGAGCGTAGGACCACGAGGCAACCTATGCTGTTTGTCATGAAGAGAAAAGTGTTAATATCAGCATTTTCCTTAACCCTCCTTCACCAGCGGCCGGTCGCGGCGCGTCGGAGCAGCGCGGCCCGCGAGCGGAATTCCGAGAGTTCGAGCCCGCCGGCCATGACGGCCTCGGGGTCGGCCGCCGGCGCGGCGGAGACGGATGTCCGCGAGCCAGCCGGGCAGCAGAGCGGCGGCGGCCTCGCGCGGCACCGGCGGCGCGCTCCGCCCGCGCCGCCGCGATCTCCGCCAGACCCTCGCGAGCGAGCGCCGCGACGTCCGCGCCCGGCGGCAGCGGCGCGCGCCCCAGCGCCTTGAGTTCCGGCAGCGCTCGGAGCAGGGCCGCGATCCCTGCCCCGCGCGCGAAGCGGCGCACGACGGGGATCGCCGCGCCTGAGGCGCCGAGATGACGGGCGGCCAGTTCCATAAGGTTGCCGGAGGTGGCGTCCACATAGGCGCGCAAGCGCGTCCAAGTCCTCGAACGGCGCGTCGCCGGCGTCGAAAAGGCGCGCGGCGATCATGCCGTCGAACAGATTTCTGCGGAAGGTCGCCGCCCGTGACGGCATCGGCCAGCGGCGCCACGACCTCGTGCCGGCGCGGCGGCGCGCCGGCGAAGATCTCCGCCACGGCGTCGGTCCACCAGCGCAGCCGGATCTCGGCCAGCATCGGTTCGGACGCGACGAGCGGCGCGCGGGCGATCTCAAGATTGAAGCGCGTAGAGCGCCAGAAGCCCCGCGCGCTTGTCCGGCGGCGCCGCCATCACGGTGCGCCAGCGGTCGGGATCGCCGCGTTCGACCAGATCGGCGCAGGCCTCGCGCCGTCACGCCGCCACGGGCGCGCCGTCGCGCAGCAGCTTCCACGCGATCGCGTCCTGGAGCGCCTGGAAGCTCGCGTCGACGATGTTGGCCGAGACGCCGACGGTCGACCAGCGGCGTCCCTCGCCGTCCTCGCTGTCGATCAGGACGCGCGTCACGGCCTCGGTGCCGCCGGAGGTGATCCGCACGCGGAAATCGACCAGCTTCATGTCGTCGATATAGGCCTGATACGGCCCCAGATCCTTGGCGAGCGCGCGGGAAAGCGCGTTGACCGGCCCCTGGTCGGAATGCGTGACCGGGTCCTGGCTCTCGGAGACGCTCATCACCCGCTCGGCCCCGAAGCGCGCGACGACCACCGCCTCCGAGACGGTGACGAGCTCGCCCCGCGCGTTGTTGCGCCGCTCGACGGTGACGCGGTACCGCTCGACGTCGAAGAAGCGCGGCATCCGGCCGAGAACGCGGCGGGCCAGAAGCTCGAAACTCGCGGCGGCGCTGTCATAGGCGTAGCCGCGATCCTCGCGCTCCTTGACCTCGGTCAGGATGGCGGCGAGCGCCGGATCGCCCGGCTCGACCTCGATGCCGGCCTTGGCCAGCCGGTCGCGCAGGTTCGACTGCCCGGCCTGGTTCGACATCGGCACGAAGCGCGCGTTGCCGACGATGGCAGGTTCGACGTGCTCGTAGGTCGTGGGGTCCTTGAGGATGCCGCTCGCGTGCAGTCCCGCTTTGTGGGTGAAGGCCGAGGCGCCGACATAAGGCGCGCTCGCGTCCGGCACGCGGTTGAGGATGTCGTCGAGCATCCGGCTGACGCGGGTGAGCGATTTGAGGCCCGCGTCGCTCACGCCGATCTCGTAGCGGCTGGCGTAAGGCTCCTTTAGAAGAAGCGTCGGGATCAGACTGACGAGATTGGCGTTTCCGCATCTCTCCCCCAGCCCGTTCAGCGTGCCCTGGATCTGGCGCGCGCCGGCGTCCACCGCCGCGAGACTGCCCGCGACAGCGGTGCCGGCATCGTCATGGGTGTGGATGCCGAGGTTCTCGCCGGGAATGCCGGCCGCGATCACCGCGCGGGTGATCTCGTGGATCTCCGTCGGAAGCGTGCCGCCGTTGGTGTCGCAGAGCACGACCCAGCGCGCGCCGGCCTCGTGCGCCGCGCGCAGGCAGTCGAGCGCGTAGTCCGGGTTGGCCTTGTAGCCGTCGAAGAAATGCTCCGCGTCGAACAGCGCCTCGCGGCCCTTGGCGACGAGGTGCGCAATCGAGGCGCGGATGTTCTCGAGGTTCTCGTCATTGGTGATGCCGAGCGCGGTTTTCACATGGAAATCATGGGTTTTCCCGACGATGCACACCGCCGGCGTGCCCGCGTCGAGCACGGCGGCCAGCACGTCGTCGTTCTCGGCCGACCGCCCCGCCCGCTTGGTCATGCCGAACGCCGTCAGCGTGGCGCGCTTCATCGCCGGCGCCGCGTCGAAGAACCCGCTGTCGGTCGGATTTGCGCCGGGCCAGCCGCCCTCGACATGGTCGATGCCGAGCGCGTCGAGCGCCGCCGCGATGCGGATCTTGTCCTCGGTCGAGAAGTCGACGCCCT
Organism: uncultured Alphaproteobacteria bacterium; assembly: GCA_963798765.1. GTDB lineage: Bacteria > Pseudomonadota > Alphaproteobacteria > Rhodobacterales > Rhodobacteraceae > Amaricoccus. The sequence goes on from CAWCUP010000036.1 coordinate 36,660, forward strand.
GGGTCTGCTGGCCGTCCCGCAGGGTGGTGTCGTAGAGGTGGAGGCGTTCGCGGGTCATTTAGCCAGTTCCTTAGCTCTGTCTTCCGCAAAATCGGGAAGTAGCTTTGCCTTTGCTCCCTGACCAACCCCTTCCTTGACAACTTCCAGTATGATCCCAGCCTCTAGCGCCTGCGCTTTCAAGTGATCAGCTTCCTCATAGCGCTGCTCCCGACGCAAAGCGGCCCAACGGCGAGCAACCGAATTGGCAATGCTCAATGCATTCCTCCCTACCCCCCATCCGAGAGATCCAACTGAAGCCTCAAAATTAAAGAGCCCCATCAGTCGAGCGCTACCAAACAGCGCGCCGAATTGTCCGTTCTTCTTTAGGGCGTGCAGGCGCGCAATCGCTTCAGCCGTGTTTAGGTCGTCCGAAAGTGCGTCGACAACAACCCCGTCAGGAGGCTCGGCTTCGATGCCCCGAATGGCTTCGATGAAGCTCCAAAGGGTAGCCTTTGCCTCCTCGATCTTCTCCTCGGTGAAATCCATCGGCGAGCGGTAATGCGTCGAGAGGAGCACGAAGCGGATCACCTCGCCCGGCACACCCTTGTCCAGCAGGTCGCGCACGGTGAAGAAGTTGCCGAGGGATTTCGACATCTTCTCGCCTTCGACGTTCACGAAGCCGTTGTGCATCCAGATGTTGGCGAACGAGCCTTCCGGGTGGGCGCAGCGGGACTGGGCGGCCTCGTTCTCGTGGTGCGGGAAGACGAGGTCGATGCCGCCGCCGTGGATGTCGAAGCTCGGGCCCAGCAGGTCGTGCGCCATGGCGGAGCATTCGATGTGCCAGCCGGGGCGGCCGCGGCCCCATGGGGCTGTCCCAGCCGGGCTGGGTCGCGTCGGAGGGCTTCCAGAGCACGAAATCCATCGGGTCGCGCTTGTAGGGCGCGACATCGACGCGGGCGCCGGCGCGCATGTCTTCGAGATCGCGGCGGGCGAGCGTGCCGTAATGCCGGGTCGGTGGCGACCTCGAAGAGCACGTGGCCCTCGGCCTCGTAGGCGTTGCCCTTGGCGATCAGGGTTTCGATCATCGCCACCATGGGGGCGATGAATTCGGTGGCGCGGGGCTCATGCGTCGGCGGCAGGGCGCCGAGGGCGTCCATGTCGGCGTGATACCAGCCGATGGTCTCGTCGGTGATGCGGCGGACGGCCTCGAGGTCGGTCTCGCCCTCGGCCCGCGTCGCCGCCGCCCGCGCGTTGATCTTGTCGTCGACGTCGGTGAGGTTGCGGACGTAGGTGACGTGATCCGGCCCGTAGACGTGGCGGAGCAGGCGGAAGAGCACGTCGAACACCACCACGGGGCGCGCGTTGCCGATATGGGCGCGGTCGTAGACGGTCGGGCCGCAGACGTACATCCGCACGTTTTCAGGGTCGAGCGGGACGAGCGCGTCCTTGCGGCGCGTGCGGGTGTTGTAGAGGGTGATCTGGGTCATGGCCCGGTCCTCGCGTGTGTCGCGGCGGGCTATCATCTCGGTCCGGGGATGGGAACGGGGGTGCGCGCCGCGCGGGTTTCCTCAGCGGCGAATGCAGATGGCGGCGATGCGGATCGTGTCCATGGCCGCGCTTATGCGCCGGAACGCGGCGGCGATCAAGCGGTTCGCGCGGGATGGAGGCCGAATGCCGGACCCGGCGGCGGCGCGAGGCGGGCCGCGCGCAGAGGGTCGACGTCGAAGACGATCTCGACGTCGCCGGAGACGTTGACGATGCGGGCGCCCGAGCCGCGGCCGAGACCGATCATCGCCATGTTCTCGGCCATCGTGTAGGCGACGATGCTGCGCACCCCGCGCGGCGCGAGAAGCGCGGCGGCGGTCCGCACGAGCCAGGTTCCGACGCCGCGCCGGCGCAGCGTGTCGTCGACGCTGATCCCGAGTTCGGCGGAATCGCCCGAGACGCACAGCTCCGCCAGGCCGCGAACGGGACCCGCGACGCCGGAAGGTCCGTCCCGGAGCGGCCTTTCATGGGCGGAAAGGACCAGTCCCGGGCGGTCCCAGATCCGCGAGACATGCGCGAGGAGCGACGCGTCGGAGACGGTCGCGCAGAACCGCAGCCGCAGATCGGCGGGCGGCATCCGGCGGAAATGCGCCAGAACCGCGTCCGCGTCCGCGGCCCGCGCCTCTCGGAAGCCCAAGCCGGCATGTCCCGCGCGGGGGATCGCGACGGGGTGTTCGGCGCGGCTGATGTCGGGCTGTCCGGAGGGCACGTCCGGTTCCTTTCGAGGGACCATGGAACCCATATAGCCCGAAGGCGTGGACAATGATTGTGCGGTCCGCTCACAAATTGTTGCAGTTGCGAGATGCCGTCGCGTCACCTGACCGTCAGGTTGACGAATCCCTCGCGCAGGACGCGGCTCCAGGCCTCGGACATCGCGGTGAACTCGGGATCTCCGACCTCGATCCGCTCGCGCCCCGTGACGCGGCACTCGCCGGCGGGAACCATGCACAGGTCGAGCGGCATTCCGACCGACAGGTTCGAGCGCAGCGTCGAATCCATCGACAGGAGCACGACCGTGCGGCCCTCCTCGAGCCCGGTGCCGCGGGTGACGACGCGGTCGAGAATCGGTTTGCCGTATTTGTGCTCGCCGATCTGCAGGAACGGCGTGTCCTCGGTCGCCTCGATGAAATTGCCCTCCGGATAGATCAGGAACAGCCGCATCTCGCCGCCCTTCCGCTGGCCGCCGAGCAGGATCGTGGCGCTCGGCGCGCGGGCGGATTTGGACATCTTGTCGCCGATCTCGAGACTCACCTCGAGCAGCGTGCGGCCGACGATCTCCGCGATGTCGAGCATGGTCTCGGCGAGCATGATCGAGGTCTCGGGCGTGGCGCCGGAATCGTCGATCTCCTGCTGGAGCTTGGCCATCACGGTCTGGGTGATCGACAGCGACCCGGCGGTGAGCATGACCATCGCCCGCTCGCCGGGCTTCTCGAACACGAACATCTTGCGGTAGACGGCGATGTTGTCGAGGCCCGCGTTGGTGCGGGTGTCCGAGAGCATCACCAGCCCGGCGTCGAGGAGAAGCCCCACGCAGTAGGTCATCCAAAGCCTCCGGAACGGCCGCCTATTGCTGCCGCTGCTGCTGCTGCGCCGCGACCGAGACGGTGACGTCCATCGTCTCCGCGCCGGCGCCCCTCGATACGCCGCGGATGGGCGCCGCCGCAAGGGCGTCGCGGCCCGAGCCGAGCCGGATGTAGCGCGCGTCGGGACAGCATTCGTTGGCGGGATCGAAACCGACCCAGCCGAGCGCCGGGACGTGGATCTCCGCCCAGGCGTGGGTCGCGTCGTCCGCGCGGCCCTCGTCACCCGAAAGAAGGTAACCCGAGACGTAGCGCGCGGGCATGTCGCGCGACTGCGCCAGCGCGATCAGCGCGTGCGCCTGGTCCTGGCAGACCCCCCGGCCCCGCTCGAGCGCCTCGGCCGCCGTGGTGTGCTCGCCGGTCGACCCCGGCACGTATTCGATGGCTTTCGTCACGGCCGCCGAGAGAAGGTGCGCCGTCGCGAGATCGTCCGGATTCTTCGCGCCCCGCAACGCGTCGGCGGCGAGGTCCATGAGGGCGCCGCTCCGCTTCAACGCCTGGGTCGGGCTGAGATAGACCTTGGGCGAGACCGTCTCGCGGTGGCCGCGCAGCACGCCGGCGGTGTCGGTTGTCTCCACCACGCCCTCGACGAGGATCTCGACCCGTTCGACCGGGCCCTGCAGCGTCATCGTCGCGACGTACTCGCCCGCCCCGTCGGTGAAGGACGCGCCGAACGCCGCGCCCTCGGCGGAGACGGTCCACTCCACGACGCGCTGCTGGTCGCAGGAGAACGGCGTGAGCCGATGGCTCTGGGTGACGAACCGCTTGGGCGGGTCGAAGACGTAGGCGGTGGCGTGGCGGACGCTCAGGCGCATGGATCAGGGTGCTCCGAACAGATAGGCGTCGGCGACGTCGTGGCCGAGCGCCGCGTTCTGGCGCACGAACCGCCCGATGAACTCGTGAAGGCCCTCGTCGATGATGTGCTCGACCTCGGCCTCGGCGAGTTCGGCGAGCATCGCGCGCGCCCGGTCGTGGGCCAACGTGGAATTGCCGTAGGCGCGGGCCAGCCGGTCGAGATGGAAATTCGCCTCCGCCAGGCAATGCAGCAGCGAGCGCGGCGCCGCGCGGTTGAGGATCAGGAAATGCGCGATCTTGCGCGGCGTGTATTCGCTCCCGTAGCTCCAGTGGAACGACCGGAACGCCGAGAGCGCGCGCAGAAGGGTCGTCCACTGGTAGCTGTCGATGCTGCCGCCGACGACGTCGGTCCGGGGCAGCAGGACGTAGTATTTCACGTCGAGCAGGCGGGCGGTGTTGTCGCCGCGTTCGATGAACGCGCCGACGTTGAGGAAATCATAGCCGTCGTTCTGGAGATGCGTGCCGTCGGTCGCGCCGCGGAAAAGCGCGCTCTGCCGTTTCGTCCAGTCGCAGAGCTCCGGAAGCAGCGCCTCGGAGCGCGGGCGGCGCTCGATCTCGCGCAGGTCCAGATAGGCGCCGTTGAGCGCGTCCCACATCTCGGTGGTGAGCGCGGTGCGGACCGCGCGCCCGTTCTGGCGCGCGGCCTCGATGCAGGAGATCACGCTCGACGGGTTCTCGCGGTCGAAAAAGACCCAGCTCTCGACGTCGCGCTGATGGAAGGCCTCGCCGAACTTGGCCTTGAATCCGCCCGAGGATCCGGCGGCGGAGACGAGCGAGGCCCAGTCGGAGCGGTTGCCCTCGCCGGCCGAGGGCATCAGCGCCATGCGGTAGCCGACCTCGAGCAGACGGGCCATCGTCTCGGCCCGCTCCATGTAGCGGGCCAGCCAGTAGAGGCTTTCTGCGGTGCGGCTGAGCATGATCCCGTCCCCCTCAGTCCGCCAGAACCCAGGTGTCCTTGACCCCGCCGCCCTGCGACGAGTTCACGACGAGCGAGCCCTCGGTCATCGCGACGCGCGTGAGCCCGCCGGGACACAGATGCACCTCCTTGCCGACGAGGCAGTAGGGTCTGAGATCGACATGGCGCGGCGCCAGCCCGGAATTCACGAAGGTCGGACAGGTCGAGAGCGCCAGCGTCGGCTGGGCGATGAAATCGTGCGGCGCGGCCCTGATGCGCTCGGCATAGGTCGCGATCTCGTCCTTCGTGGATTTCGGACCGACCAGCATCCCGTAGCCGCCCGAGCCGTGGACCTCCTTGACGACGAGATCCTTGAGATTGTCGAGCACGTGTCTGCAATCGGACGGATCGGCGCATTTCCAGGTCTGGACGTTCTTCAGGATCGGCTGCTCGCCGAGATAGAAGCGGATCATTTCCGGAACGAAGGTGTAGACGGCCTTGTCGTCGGCCACGCCGGCGCCCGGCGCCGAGGCGATCGTGACGCCGCCCGAGCGGTAGACGTTCATCAGCCCCGGCACGCCCAGCATCGAATCGGGCCGGAAACACAGCGGATCGAGGAACGCGTCGTCGATGCGCCGATAGATGACGTGGACGCGGCGCGGCCCCTCGGTGGTGCGCATGTAGACGAAATCGCCCTGCACGAAGAGGTCCTGCCCCTCGACCAGCTCGATCCCCATCTGGTCCGCGAGGAAGGAATGCTCGTAATACGCGCTGTTGAACGAGCCCGGCGACAGCAGGACGGAGACGGTCGCGGTCTCCGCATGCGCCGGGGCCACGGATTCGAGCGTCCGGCGCAGCAGTTCGGGATAGTTGTCGACGGGCGCGATCCGCGCCGAGCGGAAGAGCTCGGGGAACATCCGCATCATGATCTCGCGGTTCTCGAGCATGTAGCTGACGCCCGAGGGCGTGCGGCAATTGTCCTCGAGGACGAAGAACTCCTCCGGCCCGGTGCGCACGAGATCGATGCCGACGATGTGGCTGTAGACCCCGCCTGGCGGGTCGATGCCGACGACCGCGGGCTCGAACGCCTCGTTGCGGTAGACGAGATCGGCGGGAACGATGCCGGCCTTGATGATCTCGGCGCGGTGATAGACGTCGAAGAGGAAGGCGTTGAGCGCCCGGGCCCGCTGTTTGACGCCGCGTTCGAGCTTGCGCCACTCGGCCTCGGTGAACACGCGCGGCATCATGTCGAACGGGATCAGCCGCTCGACGTCGCCGCCCTCGCCGTAGACGGCGAAGGTGATGCCGATCCGCCGGAACAGCGCCTCGGCCTCGCGCTTCTTGCGTTCGAGCGTCTCCGCCGGCGTCCCGTCGACCCATTGCGTGAGCGAGGCGTAGGCCGGCCGCACCGTCTCGCCGTCGTACATCTCGTCGAAGAATGCGCTCACGTGACCCCCGTCGTGTTTCGTCGAGTAGAACGGCGCGGCCCGCGAAACGCAAGGGCCCTCCGACCGCGCGGGCCGTCGGCGGGACGCCGCCCCATAACGTTTTGAGGGGCTCAGGGCAGGCCGTATTTGCGTCTCGGAGCGCGATGTGCTCTAGTCACGGCAATCAAGGTCGACCGACCGAAAGAAACTGAAGACGATCAGGGATGTCCGCATGACGGCCGAAACCGGCTCAAACGACGCGTTCGTCGCGTTCGACCACGTCCAGAAAAGCTATGACGGCGAAACGCTGGTCGTCAAAGACCTCAACCTCGGCATCGGCAAGGGCGAGTTCCTGACGATGCTCGGCCCCTCGGGATCCGGCAAGACCACCTGCCTGATGATGCTGGCGGGATTCGAGACGGCGACCCACGGCGACATCCGGCTCGACGGGCGTCCCATCAACAACATCCCGCCGCACAAGCGCGGCATCGGCATGGTGTTCCAGAACTACGCGCTCTTTCCGCACATGACGGTCGGCGAGAACCTCGCCTTTCCGCTCGAGGTGCGCAAGATGGGCAAGTCCGAGATCGCCGGAAGCGTCACCAAGGCGCTCGACATGGTCCAGATGGGCGACTTCGCCGGGCGCCGGCCCGCGCAGCTCTCCGGCGGCCAGCAGCAGCGCATCGCTCTGGCCCGCGCGCTGGTCTTCGAGCCTGAGCTCGTGCTGATGGACGAGCCGCTCGGCGCGCTCGACAAGCAGCTGCGCGAGCACATGCAGTACGAGATCAAGCACATCCACGACCGGCTCGGGGTCACCGTGGTCTACGTCACGCACGACCAGTCCGAGGCGCTGACCATGTCCGACCGGATCGCGGTCTTCAACGACGGCCGCATCCAGCAGCTCGCGCCGCCGGCGGATCTCTACGAGCGGCCCGACAACGCCTTCGTCGCGCAGTTCATCGGCGAGAACAACCGCCTCCAGGGCAAGGTGACTTCCGTCAACGGCGACGTGGCGACAGTGCTGCTCGACGGCGGGGTGACGGTCACGGCGAAGGCCGTGGCCTGCGGCGGGCCGGGCGAGGTCACGCTGCTTTCCATCCGGCCGGAGCGCGTCATCATCGGCGCGGCCCGCGAACAGAACGCGCTCGACGCCAAGGTGCTCGAGCTCATCTATCTCGGAGACCATATCCGCTGCCGCATGGCGGTGTCCGGGCACGAGGACTTCATCGTCAAGGTGCCCAACAGCCACGCGAAAGCGGCGCTCAGGGTGGGCGAAGAGACCACCGTGGGATGGGTCACCGACGACTGCCGCGCCCTCGACACGCTCGAGGCGGCCTAAATCCTTCGGGTGCGGCCCAGCCCGCGGCGGCACCCGTCCGAACATCAGTATCCGGGCTCATACAAGGAGTAACTCATGAGACTTCGACATCTACTGGGCGCCACGGCGCTCGTGGCCATTCCGGCCGGCGCGGCCTTCGCGCAGGACCTTCCCCCATGCGAGAACTGCGCGGACGAGCTGACCGTCATGTCCTGGGGCGGCGCCTATCAGGAATCGCAGCAGAAAGCCTATTCCGAGCCCTATTCGGACATGACGGGCGTGACGTTCACGTGGGACGAGAGCTCCGCCGAGGCCCCCGCCAAGATGCGCGCGATGGGGGAGGCGGGCAATGTCACCATCGATCTCGTCGATGTCACGGTCTCGGATTCCATCCGGCTGTGCGACGAGGGTCTCGCGATGGAGATCGACTTCGACGAGGCCCTGGCCCCCGCGCCGGATGGAACTCCGGCCTCCGAGGATTTCGGAGATCTGCTGGTGAACGACTGCTTCATCCCGCAGATCGTCTACTCCACGACCTTCGGATACCGGACCGATCTCGTGGGCGACAATCCTCCCACCGACATCTGCGCGATCTTCGACACCGAGACCTGGCCGGGCAAGCGCGCGCTGCAGAAGCGCCCGATCGACAACGTTGAATGGGCGCTCTACTGCGACGGCGTGGCCAAGGAGGACATCTACGACACGCTCGACACCGAGGAAGGCGTCCAGCGCGCGCTCGACAAGCTCGCGACCATCAAGGACGACGTGGTCTGGTGGTCCGCCGGCGCCGAGACGCCGCAGCTTCTCGCCGATGGCGAGGTCGTCATGGGTTCGACCTTCAATGGCCGCCTGTTCTCGGCCATCGCCGAGCAGGACCAGCCGATCGGCATGCTCTGGGACATGCAGAGCTACGACATCGACGGCTGGGTGGTGCCCGAGGGCCTCTCGGAGGAGAAGCTCAACCGCGTGATGCATTTCCTGCGCTTCGCCACCGACACGCAGCGGCTCGCGGACCAGGCCAAGTACATCTCCTACGGCCCGGCTCGCAAATCCTCGGCGCCGCTCGTCGGCCAGCATGCCGTACTCGGCATCGACATGGCGCCGCACATGCCGACCGATCCGGCCAACGCCACCAATCCGCACTATTACGACTACAGCTGGTGGGCGGACAACCGCGACGATCTCGACGCGCGGTTCCAGGCCTGGCTGACGCAGTAGAGCGAAGCCCGAGACGGCGGCGGGGCTCCCGGTCCCGCCGCAACCCGAAGCGGGGAGAAGACGATGGCCGACACGACGCAGCAGACCGGAGACGGCGGCCCCCTTCTGGACCTTGAGGGTCAGCCGCTCAAGAAAAGCCTCGGTCGCGCCCTGCGCGCGCAGAAGATCCGCGCGTTCCTCCTGATCGCGCCCGCTGCTGTTCTTCATCCTGCTCTCGTTCATCCTCCCGATCGCGGACATGCTGTTCCGGTCGGTCGAGAACCAGATCGTCGGCGACACCATTCCCGAGACGGTGATCCAGCTCCGGGACTGGGACCCCGCGACGGGAGAGGCGCCCGGAGAGGCGGTTTTCGCGGCGTTCCACGAGGACATGCTCGCGGCGGTCGACGCCAAGATCCACACCCGGCTCGGCTCGCGCCTGAACTACGAGGATCCCGGCATCTCGTCGCTGTTCCGCAAGAGCGGCCGCAGGGTCGAGGACATGGATCCCTCGATCTCCTACAAGCAGCAGTTCCTCGACATCGACGAGGGTTGGGGCGACGTCGACGTGTGGCGCACCATCAAGAACTATTCCGGACCGTACACCGCCGGGTATTTCCTGTCCGCGATGGACATGGAGGTGACCGCTGACGGTCCTCAGTTCAAACCCGAGAACCAGCAGATCTATCTCAAGCTGTTCGTGCGGACCTTCATCCTGTCGATCACGATCACCGTGACCTGTCTTCTGCTCGGATATCCCATCGCCTGGCTTCTGGGGAACCTGCCGATGCGGTCCTCGAACCTCATCCTGATCCTCGTGCTCCTGCCGTTCTGGACGTCGCTTCTGGTGCGCACCGCGTCCTGGAAGATCCTTCTCCAGCAGCAGGGCGTCATCAACGATCTGCTGGTCTGGATCGGGCTGATCTCGGACGAGAACCGTCTCGTGATGATCAACAACGCCACCGGCACGGTCATCGCCATGACGCACATCCTTCTGCCGTTCATGATCCTGCCGCTCTATTCGGTGATGAAGACCATCCCGCCGAGCTACCTGCGCGCCGCCAAATCCATGGGCGCGAACGACTGGACCGCGTTCTGGCGGGTCTATTTCCCGCAGACGATCCCCGGCGTCGGCGCCGGCGCGATCCTCGTGTTCATTCTCGCCATCGGCTATTACATCACGCCCGAGCTCGTCGGCGGCACCAGCGGCATCTTCATCTCGAACCGCATCGCCTATCACATCTCGACCTCGCTCAACTGGGGTCTGGCGGCGGCGCTGGCCTCGATGCTGCTGATCGTCGTGATGGCGCTCTACTGGCTCTACGACCGCATCGTCGGCATCGACAACGTCAAGCTGGGATAACGCACATGGCCCTTCCTCCCTACGCGTCGACCGGCCAGAAGGTCTGGCACTGGACCTTCCGCGCGATCTGCGTGGCGATCCTGTTCTTCCTGATCATGCCGATCCTGGTGATCATCCCGCTCAGCTTCAACGCCGAGAACTTCTTCACCTTCACGCCGGGGATGCTTCGCCTCGACCCGGAGGCCTATTCGCTCAAGCATTACCAGGACTTCTTCACCAATCCCGACTGGCAGCAGGCCCTGAGCAATTCCGTCCGGATCGCGCCGGTCGCGACGCTGATCTCGGTCACGCTGGGCACGCTGGCCGCGATCGGCCTGACCCAGCCGCATGTGCCGTTCCGGGGCACGATCATGGCGATCCTGATCTCGCCGATGATCGTGCCGCTGATCATCTCGGCCGCCGGGATGTATTTCTTCTATTCGCGCATCGGCCTCCAGGGCACCTACTGGGGCGTCGTGCTGGCGCATGCCGCGCTCGGCATCCCCTTCGTCATCATCACCGTGACCGCGACCCTCGCCGGTTTCGACCGCAGCCTGACGCGCGCCGCCGCCAACATGGGCGCGGGGCCGGTGCGGACCTTCTTCAAGGTGCAGATGCCGCTGATCCTTCCCGGCGTGATCTCGGGCGGCCTCTTCGCCTTCATCACCTCGTTCGACGAGGTCGTGGTCGTGCTCTTCGTCGGCTCCGCCGGCCAGAAGACCCTGCCGTGGCAGATGTTCACCGGCCTGCGCGAGCAGATATCGCCGACCATCCTCGCCGTGGCCACGATCCTCGTCGTGATCTCCATCGCGCTTCTGACCGTGCTCGAGCTGCTCCGCCGGCGCTCGGAGCGGCTGCGCGGCATGAGCCCGGGCTGATCCCGCGCGCGACATGAGGCGTGAGATCCTGACCCCCGGCGCCGACGGTTCGGACGAGCTGATCGCCTGCACCGTCTGCGACGCGCTGCACCGCGTGGTCGATATGCCCGCAGGCGGCCGGATGCGCTGCGCGCGCTGCGGCGCCGTGCTTCTGCGGGCCGACCCTCGGGCGCTGGACGCGATCCTGGCGAGCGCCGCGGCGATGGCGATCCTGGTGATCTCGTCGGTGTTCTTTCCGTTCCTGCGGATCTCCGCCTCCGGCTTCAGCTCGTCGGCCACGCTCACCGATACCGCGCGCGCCTTCGCAGAGGGGCTGACGGCCCCGCTCGGGGTGGCGCTGATCCTGGTGATCGTCGTGGTGCCGGTGGTCAGGGCCGCGGCGCTCTTCTGGGCGCTTCTGCCGATCCGCCTCGGCCGTCCGCCCGCGCCGGGCGCGCGCAAGGCGTTCCGGCTCGCCACCGAGCTCCGGCCCTGGTCGATGGCCGAGATCTTCATCGTCGGCGTCGCCGTCGCGCTGGTGAAGGTCGGCGGCATGGCCACTGTCAGCTTCGGCCCGGCGTTCTGGGAACTCGCGCTCGTCGTTCTCATTGTCGTTCTCGAATCCTCAAGCTTCTGCGAGAAGACGCTGTGGCGCATCATCGATCAGACATCCCGGTCCTGACCGCGCGCGAGGCGGGCCTGCTCGGCTGCCGGCATTGCGGCCGGGTATCCGCGCCCGGCACGCCCGTCTGCCCGCGCTGCGGCTTCACGTTGCATTCCCGGCGTCCCGCCAGCCTGCAGAAGGTCTGGGCCTGGCTCTTCGCGGGGCTCGTGTGCTACATTCCCGCCAACCTCTATCCCATGCTGGAAACGCGGTTTCTCGGGTCCTCGACCAGCTCGACCATCATCGGCGGCGCGGTCGATCTCGCCCATCACGGCGCGTATTTCGTGGCGGCCGTGGTGTTCGTCGCCAGCGTGCTGATCCCGGTCGGCAAGTTCCTCGTGCTCGGCTATCTCGCCTGGTCGATCCAGAACCGCGTCGCGCTGTCGCGGCACCGGCGGACGCAGCTCTACGAGGCGGTCGAGTTCATCGGCCGCTGGTCGATGATCGACGTCTTCGTCGTGGCCGTCCTGGCGGCGCTGGTGAACCTCGGGATCGTGATGGGTTTCAACCCCGGCGCGGCGGCGTTCTTCTTCGCGCTCTCGGTTGCGTTCACCATGGTTTCCGCCCTATCCCTCGACCCCCGGCTCCTGTGGGACATGGCGGAAGGCACCGAGCTCGAATGACCGAAGAGACCCCGGCCGATCCGGTCATCGAAGGCCCGCGGCGCAGGCCCCGCTGGTCCGCCGCCTGGCTCGTGCCGCTGATCGCGCTCGCGATCTCGCTCGGCGTCGCCTGGCGGAGCTATTCCGACCGCGGCCCGCTGATCGAGATCGTCTTCGCGGACGCCTCCGGCATCAAGGCCGGCGAGACGCCGGTCCGGTACCGCAGCCTCGACATCGGCACGGTCGAGAGCGTCGCGCTCGCAGAAGATCTGCGCAGCGTCGTGGCCTCCGTCCGCATCGACAAGGACTCGGCGCGGCATGTCGGCGCGAACACCGAGTTCTGGCTCGTCAGCGCGCGGGTCGGCCCGCAGGGCATCAGCGGCCTCGACACCGTGCTCTCGGGCTCCTACATCGCCGCCGATTTCGACACCGATCCGGGCGCGCCGCAGACGGTCTTCGACGCGCTCGCCAAGCCGCCCCTGACCGCGCTCGGCCAGGACGGGCTGCGCGTGTCGATCCGCGCGCCCGAGGGCGGATCGGTGGCGGTCGGCGCCCCGGTGCTCTTCAAGAAGATCGCCGTGGGCCAGGTCGAGGACGTCAGCCTCACCGAGCGCGGCGACGTTCTGATCACCGCCTTCATCGACGCGCCGGCCGACAGCCGCATCACCTCCGCGACCCGCTTCTGGAACACCTCCGGCTTCCGCATCGAGCTGTCGGCCGCCGGCGCCGCGCTCAATGTCGAGAGCCTCGCCTCGCTGGTCCAGGGCGGCATCGCCTTCGACACGGTGACGAGCGGCGGCGAACCCGTCGGCCCCGACACCGAGTTCCGCCTGTTCCCCTCGGAGAGCGAGGCCCGCGTGGTCGTGCTCAACGACGATCCGGCCGCCCGCGTCAACGTCATGGCGACGTTCAGCGGCTCGGTGCGCGGCCTGACGATCGGCGCCCCGGTCGAATACCGGGGCATCCAGGTCGGCGAGGTGACCGAGCTCCAGGCCGAGGTGATCCGCGTCGACGAGAGCCCCGTCGTCACGGTCCGCGCCACGCTCGGCCTGAACCCGTCGCGCTTCGGCCTGCCGCAGGGCGCGGACGCCAACGAGCGGGCGATGGAACTGATCGTCGCCGGCGTCGAGCGCGGCGTGCGCGCGCGCCTCGCCTCGGGCAACATCCTGACCGGCAGCCTCTACGTCGAACTGGCGGAGATCCCCGACGCCGAGCCCGCCTCGATCGACATGGACGCGCGCCCCTATCCCGAGGTGCCGACCGTGGCGACGCAGGGCGGCGGTCTCGCGCAATCCGCCGAAGGCGTCCTCGCGCGCATCGAGAACCTGCCGGTCGAGGAGATGATGGACGCCATCACCACCCTCATCTCCAACGCCAACCTGCTGATCACCGACGAGAGCGTGCGCAGCGCGCCGGAGAACCTCGGCCTGCTGCTCGCCGACCTGCGGACGCTCGTCTCCGACAGCGGCCTCCAGGAGATCCCGGCCGAGATCACCGCGATCCTCGCCTCGACGCGGAGCGTGGTCGACCGTCTCGCCGAGGACCAGATCGTCGACAGCCTCGCCGCCGCGCTCGACGCCACGACCGGCGCGGTCGAAAGCCTGCAATCCGCCGCCGAGGGCCTGCCGCCCCTGCTGACCGAGGTCACGGCGCTGACCGCCGAGGCCCGCCAGCTGCCGCTTCAGGACCTCGTCGCCTCCGGCGCGGGCGTCGTGGGCGAGCTTCAGACCCTGATCCGCAGCGAGGCCGTCACCTCCCTGCCCGTCTCGATCGACGCCGCCATCGGCGATCTCCGCGGCCTTCTGACCGACATCCGCGACGGCGGCGCGATCGAGAACGTCAACGAGACGCTCGCCTCGATCCGGGCGGTCACCGAGGAACTCGCCGCCGCACGCCTGGCGGAGAGCCTCCGCACGACGCTGGCCGCGGCCGAGACCGCCGCCGCCAACGTCTCGGACTCGACCACCGAGCTGCCGGCCCTGGTGGACAACCTCGCCCGGCTGTCCGAGACCGCCTCGGAGCTGCCGCTCGACGAGCTGACCCGGGCCAGCACCCGGCTGCTCGAGACCACGAACACCCTTCTCGCCTCCGAGGACGTCGCGGGCGTCCCGCCGCAGCTCTCCGCCGCGCTGCGCGAACTGGGGCTGATCCTCGCCGATCTGCGCGAGGGGGGCGCCGTCGAAAGCCTCAACACGACGCTCGCCTCCGCCGACGCCGCCGCCGAGGCGGTCAACGCCGCGGCGCAGGATCTGCCGGCGCTGCTCGACCGCCTGTCCTCGGTCGCCGCGCGCGCCGACACGACGCTGAGCTCGTTCGGACCGGGCTCCGAGATCAACCGCGACACGCTGCTGCTGCTGCGCGAGGTCCGCGACGCGGCCCGCTCGGTCAACTCGCTGGTCAGCGCGCTCGAGCGGCGACCCAATTCCGTCCTTTTCGGGAGGTGACGATGCTCCGTTCCACGCTTCTTGTCGCGGCTCTGGCCATCGGGGCCTGCGCCTCGCCCGAATACCACCTCCTGCCGGCCCCCGCGCCCGCGACCAAGACTGGCGGCGCCACCAGCCTCGCCGTCGCCGACATGAGCCTGCCCGCCTATGCCGAGGCGCTCGAGATCGCGGTCCTGACCGAGAGCGGCGCGGTCATCCTCGAGGACAACGCCCTCTGGGCCGACACCCCGCGCCGCGCCCTCACCCGCCAGCTCGTCAGCGCGCTCCAGCAGCGTCTGCGCGGGCAGATCGGCGCCGAGCCGTGGCCCGGTTTCGACGGGCCGGCGCTGCGCGTCGAGGTCGTCGTCGACCGCATGATCGGCGCCCCCGCCGGCCCGCTCGACTTCGCCGGGCAATACATCATCAGCGCGCCCGGATCGGGTCGCATCACCGCGTCGAACCGCTTCGAGATCGTCATCCCGCCCCAGGGCGAAGACTACGACGCGCTGCTCGCCGCCCATGCCCGCGCGATCGACGCGCTGGCCGACCGCATCGCCGGGAGCGTCACCGGCCGCCCGGCGAGCTGACCGGGCACACGCTCACGCCGGGGCGAGCTGCGCGTCGAAGAACGGCTCCGGGCTCTCGACCTCGTCGAGCCGCCCGGCCCCGATCAGCCAGAACCGCGTGCCGACGTTCCGGACGAACGCCCGGTCGTGACTGACCAAAATCGCCGTCCCGCGATCCTTCACCAGCTCCCGCTCCAGCGCCTCCTGACCTTCGATGTCCAGATGGTTGGTCGGCTCGTCGAGAACGTGCAGGTTCGGCCGCTCCAGCCGCAGGAGCAGCATCGCGAGCCGCGCGCGCTGACCGCTCGACAGCGCCGCGATCGGCCCGTCCTGGAAGGCGATGTCCGTTCCCGCTCCGGCCAGCATCGCGCGCGCCGCCCGGTCGCCGACATCCCGGTCGCGCGTCACCGCGTCGAGCGGCGTCGCGTACCGGTCGAGCTGCGACAGGGTCTGGTCCGAGACGCCGGCCACGACCGACGCGGCGACCCGGATGCCGGGGCGCTCCGCGCCGAGCGCGGCGATCAATGCCGAGATCAGCCGCGTCTTGCCCGAGCCGTTGGATCCCAGCACGACCACGCGGTCGCCCGGACCGATCCAGAGCGGACCGGCCCGGAACAGGATCCGTCCGCCCGGGTCCGTGATCGCGGCGTCCTCGATCGTCACGAGCGCCTTGGCATGGCTGCCGGAAGCCGTCAGCCGGATGGCGCCGGCCGAACGTTCGACATGGGCGGGCCGCGCGGCGTCCTCCAGCTTCCCGGCGCGGTCCTTCAGCTGCTTCGTCTTGCTCAGCAGCAGATCCGACCCGGAATTGACGCCGACGTTCCGGAGCTTCGCGGCCTGCCGGCGCAGCTGGCCGGCCTTCGCCATCTCCCTGTCGTGGCGGCGGGCCTCGGCGGCGTCCGTCTCGTCGAGCGCGCTTCGCGCCAGTCGTGAACGGCGCCGCGACCAGCCGCGACGCGTCGGGACGAAGGAAAAGCGTCCGGTCGGTCACCGCGTCGAGAAAGGCGCGGTCATGGCTCGCCGCCACGAACGGAACGCCGCGCGCGACGGTCGAGAGCCAGGTCTGGAGATGCCCGATGCGTCGCAGGTCGAGATCGTTCGTCGGCTCGTCCATCAGCAGGACGTCGGGCTCGCGCACCCAGGTCCGGGCCAGAAGGGCGACCCGCCGCCAGCCGCCCGACAGCGCGCCGATCCGCAGATGCCGCAGGTCCCGCGGCACGTCGAGGTCGTCGAGCGCCACGTCCACGCGCCAGCTCTCCGTCTCCGCCGCCTCGGCGTCGAGCGCGGCGAGAACCGCCTCATGCACCGTCAGGTCCAGAATCTCCTCGGGCGCCGCCTGCGGCGCCAGACCGACACGCAATCCGCGGGCGGTGGTGATCTCGCCGCGCGTGGCGTCACTCTCGCCCGCGATGATCCTGAGCAACGTCGACTTGCCGCGACCGTTCGCGGCCACGAGGCCGATGCGGTCGCCCTTTGAGACCGTCAGGTCAAGGTTGGAGAAAAGCGGATAGGCTCCGACGAAGCCGATGTCTTTGAGGCTGATGAGGGCCATCTGTCATGTCTTTCGATCCACGGGTCGCGGCCGCAAGGGCCGCCGATTGGGCGGATCGTCGTGACATGCCTGTCCGGTCGATCAGCCCCGCAAACGCGTCTGCGGGGCGGGGACAGGACCCCGGGTTCGGTCGTGGAAGCGTTTGACGTGCATTCCACCCTCCCTTGGCTGGCAATGGTGGAACAAGTCTACCTGCGGAACGCCCGGCGTGTCAAAGGTTTCAGCACGGTTAACGGGGTTCAGTTTCCCTTTTCGACACAGACACTTATGAAAATTGCCACGCGTGGCACTTTGGCTGAGTCACGCTCCTCAGAGCGCCCGCCGCGCCATCAGCGCCGCCCCGATCGTGCCGTCGTCGAGGTAATCCAGCTCGCCGCCCATCGGCACTCCCTGGGCCAGCGACGTGACCGCGAGGCCGAGCGGCGCCAGCTGGTCGGCGATGTAATGCGCGGTCGTTCGCCCGTCGATGGTGGCGTTGAGGCCGAGGATCACCTCGCGCACGTTCTCCGACGCGGCCCGCGAGACCAGCTCCGGAATGCGCAACGTTTCCGGTCCGACCCCGTCGAGCGCCGAGAGGACGCCGCCCAGGACGTGATAGCGCCCCTTGAACGCCCCGCCGCGCTCCATCGCCCAGAGATCGGCGACGGATTCCACGACGCAGAGCTCGCCCGTCTCCCGGCGCGGATCGGCGCAGATCCCGCAGAGCGGCGCGGTCGCGATGTTGCCGCAGCGTCCGCATTCGCGCACCGACGCGGCGACCACCCCCAGCGCCTCGGTCAGCGGATCGAGCAGCGTCTCGCGCCGCCGGATCATCGCGAGCACCGCGCGCCGGGCCGAGCGCGGCCCGAGACCCGGCAGGCGGGCCATCAGCGCGATCAGCGTCCGGACCGCCTCGCCGCCATGCTCCGCGTTCAAGCCGCGCGCCTCAGAACGGCAGCTTCATCCCGGCGGGCAGGTTCAGGCCCTCGGTGATCTTCGCCATCTCGGCCTGCGCCGCCTCGCCCGCGCGGGCCTGCGCGTCCTGGATCGCGGCCACGATCAGATCCTCGACCACCTCGCGGTCGTCCGGGTTGAAAAGCGAGGGATCGACGCTCAGCGCCTTGACCTTGCCCTTCGCGGTCACGGTGGCCTTGACCATCCCCGCGCCCGCCTCGCCGGTCACCTCGACCTCGTCGAGCCGGGCCTGCGCGCCGGCCATCTTCTCCTGCATCTCCTGCGCCTGCTTCATCAGCTTGGCCATGTCGCCGATCTGTCCCAGACCTTTGATCATCTCTCACTCCTCCTCGGCAAACGGATCGAACGGATCCCAGTCGTCATCGGTCACGCCGTCCTCGGCCGGCGGCGGGGCGATCTCCTCCACCGCCTCCGGGGCGCGCACGTCCTTGATCCGCGAGCCGGGAAACGCCGCGAGCACCGCCTGGACCAGCGGATGCGCCGCCGCTTCCGAGCGCAGGTCGCCGGCCGCCTCGGCGCGGGTCTCCGCGATGGTCGGCGCGCCGCCGGACCCGACGACCGAGACGCCCCACCGCGCGCCGGTCCAGGACTGGAGCCGCTGCGC
The DNA here is from genome assembly GCA_963798765.1 of uncultured Alphaproteobacteria bacterium. GTDB lineage: Bacteria > Pseudomonadota > Alphaproteobacteria > Rhodobacterales > Rhodobacteraceae > Amaricoccus. The sequence continues at coordinate 55,020 of CAWCUP010000036.1, forward strand.
GATCCGCGAGGCGAGCTCGGGCGCCGCCCCCCGGGCCGGCTCGAACTCGATGCGTCCGGGCGCGTAGCGGACCAGCCGCACGCCCTCCTCGATCTCCACCAGCATCCGCATGTCGCGCCGGGCGCGCGCCAGCGCCACGACGTCGTCGAACGTCGCGAAGCGCGCGAGCGCCGTCGCGTCGGCGTCCGGCGCGGGTTCGGGCGTCCGCGCCGGCGCCGGCGTCGCGCGCGCGGTGGCGACTCCGCCCCCCCCGCCGCCGCCCGCGGGACGCGCGGCGGCCCCGGCCGGACCGGCCGCCGGACCATCGCCCAGCCGTCGGACGAGCTCTTCCGGGCTCGGCATCTCGGCCACGTGGGTCAGACGGATGACCGCCATCTCGGCCGCCATCATCGCGTTCGGCGCCGCGGCCACCTCGTCGAGCGCCTTGAGCAGCATCTGCCACATCCGCGTCAGCGCGGGCATCCTGAGCCGCCGCGCGAAATCGAGCCCCCGCGCCCGCTCGTCCGGCCCCACGGTCGGATCGTCCGCCGCCTCCTCGGACAGGCGGACCATCGAGACCCAGTGGGTCACCTCCGCCAGGTCGCGCATGACCGCCAGCGGGTCCGCGCCCTCGGCGTACTGCGACGACAGCTCGGCCAGCGCCGCCTTCGGATCGCCCCGCATGATCGCGTCGAAGAGATCGAGCACCCGTCCCCGGTCCGCGAGGCCCAGCATCGCGCGCACCTCGACGGCGGTGGTCTCGCCGGCGCCATGCGCGATGGCCTGGTCGAGCAGCGAGAGCGCGTCGCGCACCGAGCCCTCCGCCGCGCGCGCGATCAGCGTCAGCGCGTCGGGCGCCACCGAGGCGCCTTCGGCCCGCGCGATGCCGGAGAGATGGGCAAGCATCGTCTCGGTCTCGACGCGTCGCAGGTCGAAGCGCTGGCAGCGCGAGAGCACCGTGACCGGGACCTTGCGGATCTCGGTGGTGGCGAAAATGAATTTGACGTGGGCGGGCGGCTCCTCGAGCGTCTTGAGGAGCGCGTTGAAGGCCGAGGTGCTCAGCATGTGCACCTCGTCGATGATGTAGACCTTGTAGCGCGCGGAGGCCGCCCGGTAGGCGACGGAATCGATGATCTCGCGGATGTCGCCCACGCCGGTCCGCGAGGCCGCGTCCATCTCCATCACGTCGACGTGCCGGCCCTCGGCGATGGCGACGCAGGGCTCGCAGAGGCCGCAGGGCTCGATGGTGGCGGCGCCGGCGCCGTCGGGGCCGACGCAGTTGAGGCCCTTGGCGACGATCCGCGCGGTCGTCGTCTTGCCGACGCCGCGCACGCCGGTCAGCACGAAGGCGTGCGCGATCCGGTCGGCCTCGAAGGCGTTGCGCAGCGTGCGGACCATCGCCTCCTGGCCGATCAGATCGGCGAAGGTCGCGGGCCGGTACTTGCGCGCGAGGACGCGGTAGGCGGGCTTTGCGGGAGCGGGATCTGCCACGGGCGTTCCGTTGCGGGATGCGGACGCGGACAACCTATGCGCCAGGTCCGGACGGGGCAAGGCCCGGGCCGCGCGGGCCGCGCCGACGCCAGCGGCGGATCGACGCCGAAACGCCCGGAACCAGGCCGCTCACCGCGCCGGGGCGCGGCGCGCGCGCGGGCGGGAAAAGACCATCTTCTGGCCCGAGAGCGCCTCGGGCGGACCCTCCCACGCCCATGCCAGAAGGCTCGGCTCGCGGTCCGACACGGTGATGCGGTGCATCTGGCCCGGAGCGTTGAAGATGAGCGAGCCGGGGCCGTAGACGCCCGCGTTGTTCTCCGAGGTCGCGCCTGAGAGGCAGACGTAGCTTTCGGTGATGCCCTCGTGGGCGTGGGCGGGATAGATGCAGCCCGGCGCGAACAGGACGATCCCGAGGATCAGGTCGTCGCAGACCACCGGCCCGCGCGGACCGGCGAATTCGGCGAAGGCGTAGCGGCTGGCGAGGCCGGCGGAGACCCTGTCGTAGCCGTATTGCCAGTCGAGCGTGTGGATGACCGCCTCGATCGCGCGGATGAACGAGGCGCCGGAGGCCTCCCGGCCCTGGTCGAGGGCCCTGCGGAGATGGGCCGTGACCGGCTTGAGCGTCGGCGCGGTCGGCGCGATCCGGGGATCCGAGCGCACGAGGGCGGTGATGCGCGCGCGGACGTTGCGCTGGTGCGCGCGGATCGGCGCCGAACCGCCCGACGAGAGCGCCCGGTAATGGTCGTGGAACTCGCGCAGCAGATAGCGCCAGTCGGGCACGTCCGAGAGACGGACCTCGACGGTCACGCGGCGTCTGCCCGCGTCGTGAACGCGATGGCGGTCATGGCCGTCACGGCGCCGAGGGCGTTGAAGCAGAGATCGAGGGCCGTGTTGTAATAGCCGCCCACGTTCGTGTCGGGGACCGAGAGGACGGCCGCGAACTCGATGATCTCGTTGACGGCCCCGAGACCCATCGCGGCGAGCGCCGGATAGACGAGGATCGTCCAGCTTCCGCGCAGCACCGGGTAGTGGCGCGCCAGAAGGTGCCAGAGCACCCAGGCGGTGACGCCGAAGCCGTAGGCGTGCACCGCCTGGTCGTATTTGAGGATCGTCATCTCGCCGGTGCCGACGACCGGGACGAGCGGAAGGGAGTAGAGCACGCCGTCCCCGACGGTCACGCCGCCGCCGGCCATGTGCGCCAGTCCCCAGAACGACAGCGCCCAGAGCATCGCCGGGGGATACGCGGCGCTGCGAAGGCTTGCCGCGATCAGGCCGATCAGAAGCGCCATGGTCACGACGTAGACGACGAACTCGGTGTTGCCGCTCGCGAGGAACCAGAGCGTGAACAGCGCCACATAGGAGAGCGTGAACGCCCCCACCGCCTTCTGCTGCGGCGAGAGGCGTGTCGCGACACCGGCCGGCGGGTCTTTCTCCGGGCTCACTTCCGGATAGACCGCGGATAGAAGACGTTTTCGAGAACGCGCGCGCGGGCGCCCTCCGGGCCGCCCGAGAGCGACGCGGCGGCGAGCAGGCCGGACGGGACGGCTGAAACGGGGGCCTCGGGCATGACGTCCTCCGGTCGCGATCGTGGCGAAGAAGGTTTCGCGGGTTACCGCGACAAGTCAATCGAAACCGGCCCGTTCGTTCCGCTCCGGAGTTCCGACGAGTCACGGGGGAGCGTGGGCGGGAGCGGCGGCGCGAGGCGGGGCGGGAGGCTTGACGACGACCCGGGCGGGGCTCGTCAAGGCTGCTTCCTTCCGGACCTGACCTGACCGGGTCGGCGAGGCGCGGCGCGCGTACGCCTCACCCGCCGCGCCGGTGACGCTTCGCCGCCATCGCGCCGCGCGCCATCCGGCCGAAGGCCTTCTCGGCGTCGCGCCGTTCCGCGATCGTGGCCGAATTGCGGGCGTCCTCGCGCTCCAGCTTGCGCCAGCGGGCGACGCGGGCCGCGTCGAGATCGCCGGCCTCGATCGCGGCCCGGATCGCGCAGCCCGGTTCGACGTCATGCGCGCAGTCGGCGAAACGGCAGCTTTCCGCCAGCGCCGCGACGTCCTCGAAGACCTCCGCTATGCCCTCGGCCGCGTCATGGAGCTGCAGCTCGCGCATTCCCGGCGTATCGATCAGCCAGCCGCCGGACGGAAGCGCGTGCAGCGAGCGCGCGGTCGTCGTGTGCCGGCCCTTGGCGTCGTCCTCGCGGACGTCGCGCGTCTCCTGCTCCGCCCCCGTCAAGCGGTTGACCAGCGTCGACTTGCCCACGCCCGACGAGCCCAGAAGCGCCAGGGTCCGCCCGGGCCCGCACCAGTCCAGCAGCCTCGCGACCTGGTCCCCGTCGCGCGCGTCGAGCGTCTCCACCGCCAGCATCGGCGCCAGCGCCGCCGCCCGTCGCGCGTAATCCTCCGGATCGTCGCAAGAATCAGGCTTGGTCAGCACGATCACCGGCGTCACGCCGGCCTGGCGCGCCATCGCCAGATACCGCTCCAGCCGCGCGATGTTGAAATCCGCGTTGCAGGAGGTGACGATCAGCAGCGTGTCGACGTTTGCCGCGATGAGCTGCGCCGCCCGTCCGGTGCCCGCCGCGCGGCGCTGAAGCAGCGTCTTGCGGTCCAGAAGCCGCGACAATCCGCCGGTGCTCCGCTCCAGCAGCGCCCAGTCGCCGATCGCCACCTCCGCCGAGGACAGATCCGGGCCGGTCTCGATCCGCCACGCCCCGGCCTCGCCGAGCACGTCCGCGCCGTTGCGATGCACCGCCGCGATCCGGACCGGATCGCAGGTCTCGAGTTCCTCGATGGAGAGCTGCGCCTGAAAATCCGCGCCCCAGCCCAGAGCGCGCAGGGAATAAACATGTTGGGTCATCTTGTCGCCCGGATGGTCCCTCAATGGAGACACTGACGGAAAGCCCTCGCCGCGCTCTGCGCGGGCGGGGACTTGCGGGTCCGGGCGATAATCGCGGTTATCGCGCCTCGCGGCGTCAGCCGCGCGCCCGGAGGGATGATGAGGCGGCCATGAAATCCCTCCCTCGTCTCAGGCGGTCAAGTGAGAGGCTGGACAACGACCCAAGCGGGGCTCGTTACGGCTGCTTCCTTCCGGACCTGACCGGGTTGGCGAGGCGCCTGCCCGCGCCAACCTCTCGCCCTAGGATATGGCCGTCCCGGCGGAGCGCGTCAAGACCCCGAACCGGGCCGTCGCCCCGCTTGCGCCCTCCGGCATGGTCCCGCCCGGCCGGAACGGGCATCGTCGCGCGGGTCCTTCCGGAACGCCGGCCGGACAATTCGACCATCGAATTCCCGACCGGCGACACCATGGGCACCGGAACGGGAAACTATGTCGTGGTGTACCGCAAGATCTTACGAGAAATACTGCGGCAACCCGCAGAAGCCAGAGTAACAGAAAGATATACTGGCATTTTATTTTAGTCAAGCACGGATAGAAATCATCGACGTCTTCGTGGCCCGTGAAGAAGCCGCGCGGCCTGTCGCATCGGGAGCAGTGAGAGGCCGGACAAACACTCAAGGTGGATTCGTGACGGCCGCTTGCTTGCGGACCGGCCAGGCGCTGGCGAGGCATCCGCCGGCACACTCCTCTCCAGTCGGATACGGCCGTCGTGGCGGACCGCGTCAAGACCCGCATCCGGCGCGTTGCCCCCGCCGCCGGCTTGCTGCATGGTCCCGCGCGAAACGAGGGACAGGTCCATGAGAGACGCCGAAGCCGTCACCTTCGCGGGTGGCGCGATAGACCGGTCCGCGAACTTGCGCGGCGATCCGGAGCGGCAGGCGGCGCTGCGCGGCGATCCGCGCGCGCTCGGCCTCGCGCTCTGGCAGGGCAAGCCGCTGATGGATTTCGCGGGAAGCCCGCGTCTGGGGTGGCAGCCGCTCGACTCGGCGCTGTTCGCGCGGACGCTCGGCGCGCCGATCTTTCTCGGGACGGAGGACGGGGCGCCCCGCTTCGCCTTCGCCATCGCCGACTGGGAAGAGCCGGAGGCGTCCGACGGCCCCCGCCCCTTCGTCGACGAGACTCGGCCGAAGCATCCGGCCATGCCGGAACATCTGCGCTTCGGCGATCTGCGCGCGCTGATGGCGGAGCTTTCGGCGAACGACGCGGGCGACGCGGCGGCGGCCAAGGGGATCCTCGCGTGGCACGAGACGCACGCTTTCTGCGCGCGGTGCGGCGCGGCCTCGGAGGTCGCGGACGCGGGATGGAAGCGGGTATGTCCCGCCTGCGGCGGGCAGCATTTTCCGCGGACCGACCCGGTGGTCATCATGCTGATCACCCACGGCAACTCCGTCCTGCTCGGTCGCGCGCCGATCTGGCCGGAGGGCATGTTCTCGCTGCTCGCCGGGTTCATGGAGCCGGGAGAATCCATCGAGGCGGCGGTGCGGCGGGAGGTGTTCGAGGAGGCGGGCGTGCCCGTGGGACAGGTGGACTACCTGTCGAGCCAGCCCTGGCCGTTTCCGTCGAGCCTGATGATCGGCTGCCGCGGACTCGCGCTCGCGCGGGAGATCGTGCGCGATCCCGTCGAGCTCGAGGACGCCCGCTGGGTGACGCGCGAAGGGGTGCTGGCCGGTCTGCTGGGCCAGGATCCGACGATGCGCCCGGCCCGGAAGGGTTCCATCGCGCGGTTTCTGCTGGAACGCTGGCTCTCCGACACCCTGGGCTGACAGGGCGCTCCGCGCGGAGTAGACTCTGCGCCGGAACGGAGGCGAGAGAGATGCGAGATCCGATCATCCGGCCGGTCGTCCGGGCCGCCGCGGCGCTCGCGTTTCTGGTCGCGGCCACCGTCGCGCAGGCGGCCCCGACCGCGACCTATTCCGGCGCCTGGTTCGAGATCGACGCGCCGGCCGACTTCACGGTGAGGCCGTCGATCCCGAGCGGAAGCGCCGATGGATTCGACAGCGCGTTCTTCGCCGCGCCCGACGGAAGCGTCGAATTCTACGTCCACGCCCCGCAATGGGGCGGCGAGCCCTCGGACATCGCGATCGATCCCGCGACCGAATCTCTGACCGACGAGAAGATCGTGACCGACGGGCCGGTGACGCGGCGCTGGTTCACCATCTCGGCCGATGACGGCAGTTACAGCCGGTCGTATCTGACGATTGCCGACGCGCGCGGTCCGACCACGCGCACGATCGGAATCCGCTACGACTCGCTTGAGTCTTTGCGGGCCAACAACTCCGCCTACGCGGCCTTCCGCGACTCGCTGCGCCAGTTCGCCGACTGATCCGCGCGGGGCGCGCGGCAGTTTCCCTTATGATCGGCGGGCGATCCGCGCTAATGTCGCCGGATCGCAGCGCGCGACCATTGAGACGGGCCTTCTTTCACAGTACCGCGTTTTCACCTGTTCATCCGTCTTGGCCAGCGCGGCAGGACCGCGACAAGGGGGGAGAACATGCTCTACAAGGCAACGATCACGGCGGTGCAGGTGCGCCTCCAGAAACGCGGCGGCTTTCGCAGCCGCCCCGACGGGCTGCGCGGCGCGGCGCTCAGCGAGGCGGTCAAGGCGGCGCTCGCCGAGCGGGTCGGAGACCTGCCCCAGGGATACGAGAAATGGTCGGCGAAACGGCGGCTGGTCGCGTATCTCCAGCTCTGGTGCAAGGAGAGCGGCATCAATTCGGGAGACGTCGACGGGCTTTGGGGGCCGCAGACCGATTTCGCCGTCGACGCCCTGATGGAGACGATCGAGACCGGCCGCGAGCCCGAGCCCTGGCGCGACGAGGTCTCGGTGCCGGGCAATCCGCGCGGCTGGCCGAAAGAGCGGGATCTGGAGGCCTTCTACGGCCCGCCCGGCCGCGTGAACAACGCGCCCAGCCCGCCGCCGCCCCTGGTCAACGTGCCATCGCCCTGGCCGCTCAGGATCGCCTGGGATCTGCGGCATCAGCGCAAATCCTTCAAGGTCCACGAGAAGGTCGCGGACAGTCTCGGCGAGATCCTCGAGAAGGTGCACGCCCATTACGGCGAGAGCGAGATCGAGAAGCTCGGCCTCGACCTGTTCGGCGGAGACTACAACGCGCGGCTCAAGCGCGGCGGCTCGACGATGTCGACGCATTCCTGGGGCATCGCCATCGATTTCGACCCCTCGAACAACCGGCTGAGATGGAACCGGGACCGGGCGCGGTTGGGCAGGCCGGAATACGAGGACTGGTGGCGCATCTGGGAATCGGAGGGCTGGGTCAGCCTCGGGCGGGCGCGCAACTTCGACTGGATGCACGTCCAGGCGGCGCGGCTGCGCGAGGGCTGAGCGGCCGCCGGCGGACGGGCGGCGTCAGGCGCGCCCGTCGCCCTGGGCGCGCCGGAACGGGTGCGCCGGATAGACGCCGAGGATCTGGATGCTGTCGGTGAAGTAGTCGAGCTCCTCCATCGCGCGCGCGACGGCCGGATCGTCGGGATGGCCCTCGATGTCGGCGTAGAACTGCGTGGCGGTGAAGTGGCCGCCGACCATGTAGCTTTCGAGCTTGGTCATGTTGACGCCGTTCGTGGCGAAGCCGCCCATCGCCTTGTAGAGCGCGGCGGGGATGTTGCGGACGTTGAAGACGAAGGTCGTCAGCACGTCGCCGCCGGCCGCGTGCCGGGGCTCGGGCGACATCACGAGGAAGCGCGTGGTGTTGTGGCCGTGGTCCTCGATGTGCCTTGCAAGCACCTCCAGTCCGTAGATCTCGGCCGCGAGTTCGGAGGCGAGCACGCCGAGGCCGGGTTCGGGGTTCGCGGCGAGGTCGGCCGCGGCGCCCGCGCTGTCGACATAGGCCTCGCCGGCGATCCCGAGGCTCTCGAGGAAGGCGCGGCATTGCGGCAGAAGGACCAGATGCGCGCGGACACGCTCCACCTGGTCGAGCGTCACGCCCGGCGGGGCCATCAGGTTGATGTGGACGCGCACGAAAGCCTCGCCGACGATGTGCAGGCCGCTCTCGGGCAGAAGGCGGTGGATGTCGGCGACGCGCCCGTAGGTGGAATTCTCCACGGGAAGCATCGCGAGACCCGCGCGGCCATCCTTCACGGCGGCGATGGCGTGCTCGAAGCTGCCGCAGGGGAGCGTCTCCATGTCGGGGAACGTCTCCACGCAGGCCTGGTGCGAATAGGCGCCCGGCATGCCCTGGAACGAGATCGTCTTCGTCGGCGCGCCCATTCTCAACTCCCCCGTCGCGGAACCGGCGGACATTCGCAGAAGCCGGCCGGGATGGAAAGATCGGCCGTCGACCGGGCGTTTTCGCCGCAATCGGTTTGCCTTGCGTTCAGCGGAAACATCCGGATAGAACGTCGCCGAACGACGACACGCGGACGGGCCGGCGGCGGACGACGCGAAATTCGAAAGCACGGTGGACCCATGAACACGATGGAAATCACGAAATTCGTCGGAGCCGTCTGCGGAAGCCTGCTGGTGTTTCTTCTCATCGCGACCGCCTCCGCGTCCATATTCGACACGCACGCGGAGATGGCCGCCTACATCATCGAGACCGACGAGCCGGCCGCCGACGAGGCCCCCGCCGAAGCCGAGACGGTCGACGTGGCCGCGCTTGTCGCCGCGGCCGATCCCGCCGCCGGCGAGGGCGTTTTCCGCAAGTGCTCCGCCTGCCACAAGGTCGACGGAACGAACGCCGTCGGGCCGCATCTCGACGGCGTCGTCGGCCGCGAGAAGAGCGCCGTTCCCGATTTCAACTATTCCGGGGCGCTCGCCGCCGTCGGCGGGGCGTGGACGCCGGAGAATCTCTACGCGTTTCTCGAGAACCCCAAAGGCTACGCGCCCGGCACGGCGATGGCATTCGCGGGGCTGCCGAAATCCGAGGACCGCGCCGACGTGATCGCGTATCTCGAGACCCTCTCGAACTGATCGCGGAAGGTTCACGCGCCGCTCACGAAGACCTGGCCCGGCACGGCGGGTTTCCCGCTTTACGCGCCAGGTCCGCGCGGTAGAGTGGCGGCGACCCTGAGCTTCAGACGTGAGGATTGCCGCATGACTTCTCCGAGCCGTGCCCTGACTTCGACACCCGGTCATGGAACGGATCTGCGGCGCGCGATGGCGTGGGGCGGCCTCGCCGCGATGGCGGCTTTCTGGATGGCGGCGCAGCCCGCGCGCGCGGACGACGCGGACGTGACGGTCAGTCACGGCATCTCGACTTTCGGCGACCTGAAATACCCGGCGGATTTCGCGCATTTCGACTACGTGAACCCCGACGCGCCGCAGGGCGGGACGATGAGTTTCCGGGGGACCGGCGCGAGCCAGACCTTCGACAGCCTCAACGCTTTCATTCTCAAGGGCGAACCGGCGCAGGGTCTGGGCCTGCTCTACGACAGCCTGCTGACGGGATCGGCGGACGAGCCGGACTCGGCCTACGGGCTGATCGCCGAGACCGTCGAATATCCCGCGGACCGGTCCTGGGCGATCTTCAACATGCGTCCCGAGGCGACGTTCTCGGACGGCGAGCCGATCACCGCGTCCGACGTGGTCTTCACCTGGAAGACGCTCCTGGAGAAGGGCGCGCCGTCCTACAGGATCTCGCTGCGCGACATCGCCGACGTCGAGGCGCTCGACGAGCACCGGGTGAAGTTCACCTTCAGGGAGGGGGCGTCGACGAAGGAGCTCCCGGCGCTCGCGGGATCGCTCTCGATCCTGCCGGAGCATTACTACGCCGATGTGGAATTCGGCGAATCCACGCTGGATCCGCCCGTCGGGTCGGGGCGGTACACGGTCGCGGACGCGCAGCCGGGGCGGTCGATCCGGTATTGCAAGAATCCGGATTACTGGGCGTCCGATCTGCCGGTGAATGTCGGAACCCAGAACTTCGACTGCTACGTCTACGAGTATTTCGGCGACACCATCGCGGCGTTCGAGGCGTTCAAGGTGGGCGAATACCTGCTGCACCAGGAGTTCTCATCGAGCCTCTGGGCCACGGCCTACGATTTTCCGGCCATCAACAAGGGCTGGGTGATAAAGGAGGCGCTTCCGGACGGAAACCCTTCCGGCACCCAAGGCTTCTGGTTCAACATGCGGCGCGACAAGTTCAAGGACCCGCGCGTGCGCGAGGCCCTCGGCCTGATGTTCAATTTCGAATGGACCAACGAGACGCTGTTCTACGGGCTCTACAAGCGGACCGACAGCTTCTGGGAGAATTCCCCGATGCAGGCCGAAGGACTTCCCGAGGGCGAGGAACTGGCCGTGCTGGAGGAGTTCCGCGACCGGCTCCCTCCCGAGATATTCACCGAGCCGGCCTACGTTCCGCCGGTCAGCGGCACGCAGCAGCTCGACCGGAGCGCGATCAGGAAAGCCTCGCGCCTGCTCGACGAGGCCGGCTGGACCGTGGGCGCGGACGGGATGCGCTACAACGCGGCGGGCGAGAAGCTCAGCGTCGAATACGCCGACGACAACCCGTCCTTCGAGCGGGTGGTCAACCCGTTCGTCGCGAACCTGCGCCGGATCGGCGTCGACGCGCGCTACAACTCCATCGACGCGGCCCAGATGCAGCAGCGTCAGGAGGATTTCGACTACGACCTCGTAACCGGCCGGTTCACGATGTCGCTGACGCCGGGCCTCGAGCTTCGCCAGTTCTTCACGTCGGACGCCGCCGAAGTGCCCGGGTCGGTCAACCTCTCGGGCGTGGCCGACCCGGTCGTGGACGCCCTCGTGGAAAAGGTCATCGACGCGGAGGACCGCGAGACGCTGAACGCCCGCGTGCGCGCGCTGGACCGCGTCCTGCGCCAGAAGCACATCTGGATCCCCAACTGGTACAGCGGCCAGCATCTGATCGCGTACTGGGACCTTTTCGGCCGGCCGGACGTCCAGCCGCTATATTCGCGAGGCGACGCCTACTGGTGGTACGACGAGGACAAGGCCGCGGCGCTCCGGGAGGCCGGCGCTCTGCGCTGACCGCGAGATGAATTCAATCCGCGCCAGGACCCCTGCCCGTACCTCGCCGCCGGGACCGCTCTCGCCGGCGCGGGCGCGTTCCTGATGGGAGCCTACATCCTCCGCCGCGTGCTGCTGATGGTCCCGACGCTGTTCGGGATCCTGCTGATCAATTTCGTGCTCACGCAGTTCCTGCCGGGCGGCCCCATCGAGCAGATCATCGCGCAGCTCGAGAACCAGACCTCCGCCACCGACCGCATCACCGGCGGAGGCGGCGGCGAGACGCTCGGCGCGAGCGGGGGCGGATCGAGCGAGTATCGGGGCGCCCAGGGCCTGCCGCCCGATTTCATCGCCGATCTCGAGCGCCAGTTCGGCTTCGACAAGCCGCCGCTCGAACGGTTCTTCCAGATGGTCTGGAACTATCTGCGCTTCGATTTCGGCGAGAGTTATTTCCGGTCGATCTCGGTGGTCGATCTGGTGCTGGAGAAGATGCCGGTCTCGATCACGCTCGGGCTCTGGTCGACGGTTCTGGCCTACGCCATCTCGATCCCGCTTGGGCATCCGCAAGGCGATCAGGGACGGAAGCTCGTTCGACACCTGGACGAGCGGCGTGATCATCGTCGCCTACGCGATCCCGTCCTTCCTCTTCGCGATCATGCTGCTGGTGCTGTTCGCGGGCGGATCGTATTGGCGGATCTTTCCGCTGCGGGGACTCACGTCGGACAATTTCGCCGAGCTGGCCTGGTACCGGCAGATCCTCGACTATCTCTGGCACATCGTGCTGCCGGTCACCGCCTCGACCATCGGCGCTTTCGCGACGATGACGCTGCTGACGAAAAACTCCTTTCTGGACGAGATCAAGAAGCAGTACGTGGTGACCGCCCGCGCCAAAGGCCTGTCCGAGAACCGGGTGCTTTACGGCCACGTCTTCCGCAACGCGATGCTGATCATCATCGCGGGCTTTCCGGCGATCTTCATCTCGGTGTTCTTCGGGGGCAGCCTGATCATCGAGACGATCTTCTCGCTCGACGGGCTGGGGCGCCTCGCCTACGAGAGCGCGATCCAGCGGGACTATCCGGTGGTCTTCGGCACGCTCTACGTCTTCGGTCTGATGGGCCTGGTGGTCGGGCTGCTGTCGGACCTGATGTACGTCTGGACCGATCCGCGCATCGATTTCGAGAGCCGCGAGACCTGATGGCCCTGAACGCTCTCCAGAAACGGCGCCTCGCCAACTTCCGCGCCAACCGCCGGGCGTTCTGGTCGCTGTGGATATTCCTCGCGATCTTCCTCGTCACGCTCTGCGCGGAGTTCGTCGCCAACGACCGGCCGCTGATCGTGAAATACGACGGGGAGTGGCGCTTTCCGGTTCTGAGCTTCTATTCCGAGGCGGATTTCGGCGGCGAGTTCCGGACCCAGGCCGAATACCATTCGCCCGAGGTCCGCTGCCTGATCCGGACGGGCGGGCTGGAGGCCTGTCTCGACGATCCCGAGGGCGTCTACGAGCAGGCGCTGACCGGATCGGTGGACGGCAACCCGGTGGAGAACCCCGGCTGGATGCTCTGGCCGCCGATCCCCTACAGCTTCAACACGATCAATTACGGCGTGCTCACCGCGCCGTCGGCGCCGGACGCCGATCATTGGCTCGGCACCGACGACCAGACCCGCGACGTGCTGGCGCGCGTGATCTACGGGTTCCGGATATCGGTCCTGTTCGCGCTGGTCGTGGCGGTGATCTCGAGCGTGATCGGCATCGTCGCGGGCGCGGTGCAGGGCTATTTCGGTGGCTGGATCGACCTGTTTTTCCAGCGCATCGTCGAGATCTGGCAGAACATGCCGAGCCTCTACATCATCATCATCCTGAGCGCGATCTTCACGATGAATTTCTGGCTGCTGACGCTGCTGATCGCGTTCTTCTCGTGGACGTCGCTGGTGGGCGTGGTGCGGGCCGAATTCCTGCGCGCGCGCAATTTCGAATACGTCCGGGCGGCGCGCGCGCTGGGGGTGAGCGACGCCGTGATCATGTTCCGGCATCTGCTGCCGAACGCGATGGTCGCGACCCTTACGCTGATGCCGTTCATCATCACCGGCGCCATCGGCGGCCTGGCGGCGCTCGATTTCCTCGGGCTCGGGCTGCCGCCGTCCTACCCCTCGCTGGGCGAGCTGGCGCTGCAGGGCAAGAACCGTCTGAACGCGCCCTGGCTCGGGTTCACCGCGTTCTTCACCTTCGCGATCATGCTGTCGCTGCTGGTGTTCATCTTCGAGGGCGTGCGCGACGCTTTCGACCCGCGAAAGACGTTCCGGTGAGCGGGGCGGATCCCATCCTGTCGGTCCGCGACCTCGCGGTCGCCTTCCACCAGGGCGGCAAGGTCACCGAGGCGGTGCGCGGGGTCAGCTTCGAGCTTCACGCGGGCGAGACGCTGGCGCTCGTCGGCGAGAGCGGGTCGGGCAAGTCGGTCACGGCGCTCTCGACCGTCCGGCTGTTGCCCGACAACGCCGAGATTGCCGGTTCGGTCGAGTATCGCGGCCGGGACATGATCGCGGCGGACGAGGCGGCGCTGCGCGCGGTCCGCGGCAACGACATCAGCTTCATCTTCCAGGAGCCGATGACGTCGCTCAACCCGCTGCATCCGATCGAGCGGCAGCTTGGAGAAAGTCTCGCGCTCCATCAGGGACTGACCGGCGCCGCCGCGCGGGCGCGCATCCTGGAGCTGATGAGCCAGGTCGGCATCCGCGACCCCGAGGAGCGTCTGGCGGCCTATCCGCACCAGCTCTCCGGCGGCCAGCGCCAGCGGGTGATGATCGCCATGGCGCTCGCCAACGGCCCCGACATCCTGATCGCCGACGAGCCGACCACGGCGCTCGACGTGACCATCCAGGCGCAGATCCTGACGCTTCTGGCCGACATCCAGAAGGCGGAGGGAATGGGGATGCTGTTCATCACCCACAATCTCGGCATCGTTCGCCGCATCGCGGACCGGGTGGCGGTGATGAAGGACGGCGAGATCGTCGAGACCGGCCCGACGGCGGAGATCTTCGCGAACCCGCGGCACCCCTACACCCGCATGCTGCTCGCCGCCGAGCCGACGGGCCGCCCCGACCCCGTTCCCGAAGGCGCGGGCGCGATCGTCGAGACGGACGCCCTGCGCGTGTGGTTTCCGATCAGGCAGGGGTTCCTGCGTCGCACCGTCGGGCACGTCAAGGCGGTCAACGCCGCGACCGTCTCGGTCCGCGCCGGCGAGACGCTCGGCGTCGTGGGCGAAAGCGGCTCGGGCAAGACGACGCTGGCGCTCGCGATCATGCGGCTGATCTCGTCCGAAGGACCCGTGGTGTTTCTCGGTCGGGACATCCAGGGCTGGAAAAACCGCCAGCTGCGCGGCCTGCGCCACGACATGCAGATGGTGTTCCAGGATCCGTTCGGATCGCTTTCGCCGCGCATGTCCGTCGGCCAGATCGTGGCCGAAGGTCTGAGCGTGCACGGGCGTGCGGGCGACGCGGAGGCGCGCGTGGCGGACATCCTGCGCGAGGTCGGGCTCGATCCGGCCATGACCGACCGCTATCCGCACGAGTTCTCCGGCGGCCAGCGACAGCGCATCGCCATCGCCCGCGCGATGATCCTCCAGCCGAAACTGGTCGTGCTCGACGAGCCCACCTCGGCGCTCGACATGACGGTGCAGGTCCAGATCGTGGACCTCCTGCGCGATCTCCAGTCCCGCCACGGCCTCGCCTACATCTTCATCAGCCACGACCTGCGCGTGGTCCGCGCGCTCGCCCATGAGGTCGTGGTGATGAGGAACGGCGACGTGGTCGAAGTCGGGGTCCAGCGCCGAGATCTTCGAGACCCCGAAAACCGAATACACCCGCACGCTGATGGCCGCCGCGTTCGATCTGGAGATCGCGGCGGAGTAGGCGTCAGGACCGGCTTGCATCCCGGGACGGACGGCGGCAAAGATGCCGCCGAGTTCCTCGGGAGGCCCGACATGACCACGAGTTCCGACGACACGGCCGATCCGGGCCCTGTCGAATACGTCGTGGTCGGATTCTCCGACGGGCGCTTCACCGGCGATATCGCCGCCGCGTTGAACGAGCTGCTCGAGACGGGGACGATCCGCATCATCGACCTGGCCGTGGTCGGCAGGAGCGGGAGCGGCGACGTGTCGATCCTGGAGATCCAGGAACTGGACCCGGACGTGTCCGCGGCTTTCGCGGGGATCGACGGCACCGCGCGCGGCCTGCTGTCCGAGGCCGATCTGGCCGAGATCGCGGAGGGCCTCGCCCCCGGCGAGACGGCGGCCGGGCTGCTGTTCGAGCATGTCTGGGCCACGCGGTTCTCCGAGGCCGTGCGCGCGGCGGGCGGCCGTCTGCTGCTCTCCGAGCGCATCCCGCACGCCATCATCGCGGAGGCGCGGGCGGGGCTGCGCGCCGCCGCCCCGAACGAGGAGTAGAGCCATGCTCGGATCGAGACGCGGCAGGCCGAGCCTGATCGGCCGCGCCGCCACCACCGCCGCCCGCACGGCGGTGATTTCGGGAACCGCGACGGCGGTCTCGGGACGCGTCGCCGGACGCGACCGGACGGCGGCGCCAGCCGCCGCGCCGGCCCCGGCGGACGCGCCGGCCCCCGCCCCGGCCCCGTCGGGCGGGATCACGGACGAGGCGCTGGGCAAGCTGCGGCAGCTCGCGGAGCTGCGCACGCTGGGCGTGCTCACCGACGCCGAGTTCGAGGAGCAGAAGGCCCGACTTCTGGCCTGAACCGGCACCCGTTCCGGCGGGCCGGTTCAGGCCGGAGTCGGGCCGGTGAAGCCCGGGGACATCATGGTCGCGGATGTCGAAGGTCTCGACGGCGTGACGGTGCGGGTGGTCTGAGGTCCTCCCGCGGCGCGTCCCGGCCGTCCCGGCCCCCGGGACCGTGCGCGCCGGAGTCGCACTCTCAGGTCACCCGGTTCCCGCGCCGGCCGTCGAGGGGAGGCAGGGTCATAGGCTTTCGCGGCAGCGCCGGCAGCGCGTCCATCCGGAGGTCCGCGGCCGCCGCCGTCGCCTCCGCTCCGATCCGGCGCGCGAGCCAGGGAACGCAGGCTTCCATCACGGCGATCGTGAACCACTCGCCCGGGCACCGGTGCCCCGAGGCGTGGTCGCCGCCGCCCTGCGGGATCATGTCGAAGGCTCCGATCTCGCGGCCGGCGAAACGCGACGGATCGAAAGCGTCGGGATCGGCCCAGACGGACGGGTCGCGATTGACGCCGTGGACGTCCAGAACCACCCGCGTGCCGGCCGGGATGGCGTTTCCCTGGAAGACGCGACGCTCCGGCGCGCGCGCGGCCAGCATCGGAAAGAAGGGATAGAGCCGGCGCACCTCCTGGACGAACCGGCGCACGCCGTCGCCGGAGGCGGCGGAGTCTCGGGCCCCGGGATGGCGCGCGAGCGCGTGCGCCGCGAACGTCACGTAGACCGAGATCGCGACGATCGGCCGGAGCAGGTTCAGCAGTTCCACCCCCGCCACCTTCGGCGCGAGGAGCGCGCCGCTTTCGTCCCGCCAGGCCGCGACGGAGCCGAGCGCGGAACCCGGACGGGGCGAGATCGATCCCGTCCGGACCTTTTCGACGAGGTCCGCCGCCCAGCGGTCCGCCCTCCGCCGCGCCAGCCGCGCCGCGAGGTGGCGCCGATCCAGCGGGGAGACGTGACGGAACAGGTCGGCGATCATGCCGGCGCGCGCCTCCACCTCGTCGGGCGGAACCGGCACGTCCGCCCAGGCCAGCGCAACCCGCGCCAGCAACAGCTCCATCGTCCGCTGGAGGTCCGGCACGGCCGTCCCGCTCCGGTCGAGTGCCGCCAGTTCGCTCTCCACGCGCTCGGCGATCCCGGGAGCGTGGCGCTCCCGCGTCAGCGACAGGAAATCCGCCTTCCGGCGCCGATGCGCGTCCCCGTCGAGTCCCTGCACGCCTCCCGCCCCGAACAGCGTCCGGATCGCGAAACCCGGCATGGCGCCGTCCCGAACCAGACCGCCGGAATAGAAGAACACCGCGGCGTCCCGACCGCTCATGAAAACGGCCGGCCGCAGCAGAAGACGCGAGGCGAAAATCGCGGTATCGAGATCCGCGCACATGCGGTGGATGTACCGGTACGGATCGCGCGCGAGCCCGGCGGTCGCGTCGAACGGTCCGGAAGGTGGCGCCGAAACCGTCGCGTCGGCGGTCTGATCGTGATCGCGCATCGCCAAGGCTCCTCGGTTTCGCCGGCGAACCCGAAGCGCTCAGCCGGCAAGTTGCGGAAAAAACGGCCGGCCTGGTCGACCGGCCAAGTCCGGCATGGCCCTTATCTTAGGGCCGATGGGTCTCATGTTCGGCGAACACCCGGCGGCGCGGAATGTTCCCGGCCCCTTCAAGGGCGCGCTCCCGCTTCAACCCGAGGGCAAGGGAACATCCGGCGGTTCCGCGTGTTTGACGCACTGCGCAACGATACCGGAAGGGCCCGGAATGCAGACCACGCTGCTCGTGAACGGCGAGACCCGCCAACTGGAGGCGGATGTCCGGACGACGCTCCTGGACGCCCTGAGAAACCATCTGGGGCTGACCGGGACGAAGAAGGGCTGCGACCACGGGCAGTGCGGCGCCTGCACCATCCTCGTCGACGGCCGCCGGGTGAATTCCTGCCTGACCCTCGCATGCATGCACGACGGCGACGAGATCACGACGATCGAGGGGATCGGCACGCCGGAATCCCCCTCCGATCTGCAGCGCGCTTTCGTCGCGCATGACGGATTCCAGTGCGGATACTGCACTCCCGGGCAGATCTGCTCGGCGACGGCGATGCTGCGGGAAGCGGCCCAGGGGTGGCCGAGCCACGTCTCGGACGATCTCGAGGCGCCTGCGGATCTCGATCGGAAGGAGATCGCCGAGCGCATGAGCGGAAACCTCTGCCGGTGCGCGGCCTATCCCAACATCGTCGACGCCATCCGCGAGGTCCACGAGACGGAGGCGGGTCGATGAGGGCTTTCGAATACGCCCGCGCGAGCGGCCCGGACGACGCCGTCGCCGCCGCGGGCGCGGAGGGCGCCGCCTTCATCGCCGGCGGCACCAACCTGCTCGATCTGATGAAGCTGGAGGTGCTGACGCCGGCCCGGCTCGTGGACATCACGCGGCTGGACATGCGGTCGGTCGAACGGACGGACGACGGCGGATTGCGGATCGGCGCGCTCGTGACGAACAGCGATCTGGCCGCCCATCCGGAGGTGCGAAGCCGCTATCCCCTCCTGTCGCGGGCCCTGCTCGCCGGGGCGAGCGGGCAGCTGCGCAACAGGGCGACGACGGGCGGGAACCTGCTCCAGCGCACGCGCTGTCCGTATTTCCAGGACACCGCCATGCCCTGCAACAGGCGCGAGCCGGAGTCCGGATGCCGGGCAATCGGCGGCGTCACGCGCCTGCACGCGATCCTCGGGGCGAGCGAGCGCTGCATCGCCACCCACCCGAGCGACATGGCCGTCGCGATGCTCGCGCTCGACGCGACGGTGGAGATCAGAAACGACCGGGGCACCGGAACGCTTCCGCTCGCCGATCTGCACCGGCTTCCCGGCGACGCTCCGCATGTCGAGACCGCTCTGGCCCCGGGGGATCTGATCACGGCGGTCGCGCTGCCTCCGGCGCCACGGGGGCTCCAGCTCTACCGCAAGGTCCGCGACCGGGCCTCCTACGCGTTCGCGCTCGTCTCGGTCGCGGCCGTCATCCGCACCGAGGGGGGCGTCATCTCCGAAGCGCGCCTGGCTTTCGGCGGCATCGCGCCCAAACCGTGGCGCAACCGGGACGTGGAGACCGCGCTCGTGGGCGAGCGGCCTTCCGCGGGGCTGTTCGACGGGGCCGCCGACATCCTTCTCGCCGAGGCGAAGGGACATGGCGGCAACGATTTCAAGATACCCCTGACCCGCAGGCTGCTCGTGTCTGTGCTGCGGGAAGCCACGGCCGGAGAAGCGCGATGACCGAACATCTCCGGATGGACGCGCCGTCGCCCGCTCGTCGCCTCGACGGCATGGCGCAGGGTTCGCTGGGCGCGCCGCTGGAGCGGCCGGACGGCCCGCTCAAGGTCTCTGGCCGGGCGACCTACGCCCACGAATGGAGCGTCGAGGGAATGGTCCACGGCGTTCTCGTCCGCGCGACGGTCGGGCACGGACGCGTGGAGCGCATCGACGCCGGCGACGTCCTCGGCGCCGACGGCGTCATCGCGGTGATCGACGACGACCGTCTCGCGCGCAATCCCGCCCAGGGCGGCGCGAACGCGGCGCCGGTCCAGGGCTCCAAGCGGATCGCCTATCTCGGCCAGCCGGTGGCGCTGGTCGTGGCCGAGAGCTTCGAGGCGGCGTCCCACGCCGCCAGGACCCTCGTGATCCACTACGAGAGCCTCGCTGTCGAACCCGACCCCGAGACGGCGGGATACGCGTCGCCGGAGGAGAAGCAGTCCTCGCAGGGCGACCTCGACGCCGCGATGGCGTCGGCGGCGTTCGCGATCGACGCGACCTACACCACTCCCGGCCACAACAGCGCCGCCATGGAGCCTCACGCCGCGATCGCCTCATGGGACGGCGACGATCTGCTGCTCCGCGCCAGCTGCCAGATGCTCAAGTTCAACCGGAACGAGATCGCGGATTCGATCGGCGTCGATCCCGAACGCGTCCGCATCCTGTCCCCGTTCGTCGGGGGCGGATTCGGCTCCAAACTCGGCATCTCGCCGGAAGCCGTCGCCGCCGCGCTGGCAGCGCGGCAGATCGGCCGTCCGGTCGCCGTCGCGCTGAGCCGCCAACAGGTCTTCGAAGCCACGATGCGGCGCTCCGAGACCCGCCAGCGGGTGCGTCTCGCCGCCGACGCCGACGGCCGGCTGACCGGCGTCGGTCACGAGGCCTGGGTTTCCAACCTCGACGGCGAGACGTTCTCGGAACCGGTGACCCAGGCGACGCCGTTCCTCTATCGGGGCGAGAACCGCGCGATCGGGCATCACGTCGCCCGGGTGAACCGGACATGCGCGGGTTCGGTGCGGGCGCCCGGAGAGGCCGTCGGCATGACCGTGCTCGAGAACGCCATGGACGAGCTGGCCGAGGCGGCCGCGATCGACCCGGTCGAGCTGCGCCGTCGCAACATTCCCGACGTCGACCCGTCGAGCGGCAAGCCCTTCTCGTCCCACATGCTCCGCCGGGCGCTCGACCGGGGCGAGGAGCTCTTCGGATGGAGGACCCGCCCCGCGGGCGGCGCCCGAACTCGAAGGCGATTGGCTGTCGGGCTCGGGAATGGCGTCCGCCGCGCGGGTGAACATTCTCTCCGAGGCGAAGGCGCGGGTCACGCTGCGTCCGGACGGCACCGCGCGGGTCGAGACCGACATGACCGACATCGGCACCGGAACCTACGCTGTCCTGACTCAGATCGCGTCCGAGGCGCTCGGCCTTCCCCCGGAGGCGGTCACGACCGTGCTCGGCGACACCGCCCTGCCCCCGGGCCCGGGCTCCGGCGGCTCCTGGGGCGCATCGTCGTCCGGATCCTCGGTCTGGCTGGCCTGTCTCGACATCCGCCGACGGATCGCGGAGCGACTGGGCTGCGATGAGGAGAGCCTCGTCCTGAAAGACGGACGCGCGCGCTTCGGCGAACGCTCCGTACCGATCGGCGAGGTTCTGGGCGACGTTGTCGTCGGAGAGGGCCATGTCGAACCCGGGAAGACGTCCAAGACGGTCCGTCAGTCGACTTTCGGGGCGTATTTCTGCGAGGTCGCCGTGAACGCGGTGACCGGAGAGACCCGGGTGCGCCGAATGCTCGGCGTGTTCGCCGCGGGCCGCATCCTGAACCACAGGACCGCGCGTTCGCAATGCCTCGGGGGCATGACTTTCGGCATCGGAATGGCGCTGACGGAGGGGCTGACGCACGATCCACGCGACGGCCACATCGTGAACCGCGATCTTGCGGAATACCACATTCCGGTCAACGCGGACGTTCCCGCCCTGGAGGTGGAACTTCTTGACGAGCGCGACGACCACGCCAGTCCGATCCAGTCCAAGGGGATTGGTGAACTCGGGATCTGCGGCGCGGCCGCCGCGGTGACGAACGCGATCCGCGACGCCTGCGGCGTCCGTGTCCGCGACTATCCCGCGACGCTCGACCGGTTGATACCGCACCTTCCGGCTTAGCCCGGGCGGCCTTGGCGGGGAACCGATGCCGGGTCACGACCGTTCAGGCAGGCGGCGGCGAAACGGCAGGAGGAGATCCAGGACGATGTACGGAACGATCCTCGCCGGATTTCTCGCCGCGCTCGGAGTGGTCCTCGGCGTCGGCGGCGTCTGGTTGCTGACCCTCGGCGGCTCGGCGGCCTATCTGGTGATCGGCGCGGCTCTCGTCCTCGACGGCTTCCTGCTCTGGCGACGTCAGCCGGCGGCGTTCTCGCTCTTCGCCGCGATCCTCGTCGGCACGCTCGCGTGGAGCCTCTGGGAGGTCGGCCTCGACTGGTGGGCGCTCGTGCCCCGCGGAGCGCTTCTGGTCGTGCTGGGCCTTCTCATGCTGCCGGTCGCCTGGAGA
The DNA here is from genome assembly GCA_963798765.1 of uncultured Alphaproteobacteria bacterium. Classification (GTDB taxonomy): domain Bacteria; phylum Pseudomonadota; class Alphaproteobacteria; order Rhodobacterales; family Rhodobacteraceae; genus Amaricoccus. The sequence continues at coordinate 76,854 of CAWCUP010000036.1, forward strand.
TGGCGCCGCCCGGATGTCGACACGCACGACCGTCACGTGGCCGGACCGGGCGCGGTGCTGGTGGCCGCACTGGTGATCGCGGCCGGGGTCGGGATCTGGTCGATGCTCGCCGATCCCCACGAGATGGAAGGCGCGTTCGCCGCCGGCCGCATGGAGGCCGCGCCCGTTTCGGCCGCGAACGTCCCCGACGGCGAGTGGCCGTTCTACGGACGCACGCCCGCGGGACAGAGGTACTCGCCGCTCGCTCAGATCACTCCCGACAATGTCGCGCGGCTCGAACCGGCCTGGACCTACAACACGGGCCAGATCCGTGACGAGGACGATCCCGGCGAGACGACCTACGAGGTCACGCCGCTCGTCGTCGGTGACAGCATGTACATCTGCACCCCGTTCGCCACGGTGATCGCACTCGATCCGGTCACCGGCGCGGAGAAGTGGCGGTTCGACCCCCAGCTCGTCCAGCCGCCGACCGCGACGACGCAGCACATGACCTGCCGGGGCGTGGCGTGGTTCGACGGGGAGCGCTTCCGGAGCGGCGAGCGAAGGTCCGGCCGCGGCGTCCGACGGCGGAGCGCTCGTGGCCGAAAGCCGCGCCGAGGTCACCACCGACGCGGCCGGCGTGCCCCAGAACGTCGTCACGGGCGCGGCCTCCGTTGGAGAGCCGAATCCGCAGGTCGCCAGGGAAACGGCAGGGCCCTCGACGGCCCCGTCGCCCGAGTGCCGCCAGAGGCTTTTCGTTCCCACCTCGGACGGCCGGCTGATCTCGATCAGCGCCGAGACCGGGCGGATCTGTCCCGGCTTCGGAGGCGCGGACGGCACGGTCAACCTCTGGGCCAACATGCCCAACGTCACGCCGGGTTCGGCCTATTCGACCTCGCCGCCGCTGATCGCGGGCCGGCTGGTGATCGTCGGGGGCACGGTCAACGACAACGTCTCGACCACCTCGCCCTCGGGCGTGATCCGCGCCTACGACGCGTTCAGCGGCGATCTGGTCTGGAACTTCGATTCCAAGGATCCCGAGGATCACGCGCCGCCCGCCGAGGGAGAGACCTATTCGGAGAACGCGCCGAACTCCTGGAGCGTCTCGTCCTACGATCCCGAACTCGGCCTCGTCTACGTCCCCTTGGGAAACCAGTCGCCGGACCAGTGGGGCGGAAACCGCTCCGACGCGGTGGAGAAATACTCCACTTCCGTGCTTGCGCTCGACGCCGAGACCGGCGCGCCCGCCTGGGTCTTCCAGACCGTGCACCACGACCTCTGGGACATGGACGTGCCGGCGCAGCCGAGCCTGGTGGACCTCACGATCGACGGCGACACCGTGCCGGCGCTCGTCCAGGCGACGAAACAGGGCGAGATCTTCGTGCTGAACCGCGAGACGGGCGAACCCGCCCTGCCGGTCCGCGAGGTTCCCGCGCCCGGCGGAGCCGCCCCCGGCGATTTCGCGGCTCCGACGCAGCCCGTCTCGGCCATCTCGTTCAACCCGGAGCCGCTGCGGGAATCGGACATGTGGGGCGCCACCCTCGTCGATCAGATGGCGTGCCGGATCGCGTTCCGCCAGCTGGACTACCGGGGCCGCTACACGCCGCCGTCGACCGGCGGCACCCTGGTCTACCCGGGCAACTTCGGAACCTTCAACTGGGGCGGCGTCGCCGTGGATCCGGCCCGCCAGGTCATGTTCGGCATGCCGGTCCAGCTCGCGTTCACCGTCAAGCTCGTGCCGCGCGAGAACGCCTACGAGCGCGTGGTCACCGGAGAGGGAGATCCGGTCTTCAACGAGAATTTCGGCGCGCCATACGCCACCGAGATGGCGGCGTTCCGCTCATTCCTCGGCCTGCCCTGCCAGCAGCCGCCCTGGGGCTACGTCGCCGGCGTCGATCTCACCAGCGGCGAGACGGTGTACCGGCATGTCAACGGCACCGTGCGCGACCTGTCACCGCTCCCGCTGCCGTTCGAGATGGGCGTTCCGGGCATCGGCGGCCCGATCGTCACCGGCGGCGGCGTGGCGTTCCTGTCCGGGACCCTCGACTACTACGTGCGCGGCTACGACCTGGCGACAGGCGAGGAGATCTGGAGAGAACGGCTCCCCGCCGGCGGCCAGGCGACCCCGTCCACCTATCTCGGGCGCGACGGTCGGCAATATCTCGTCGTCGTCGCGGGCGGCCACGGATCGACCGGAACCGAAGCGGGCGACGCGATCATCGCCTACGCCCTGCCGCCCGCCTGACCGCGCGCGAGACGGCGGCCTCGCATCCCGGAAAATCGCGTTTCGGGGAAACCCCGCCGGGGGCTCCGCGTTGGTCCCTCGATCGCGCCGGCCGCATGTCAACCGGACGTGACGGTATGGAGAACATGGGGGTTTTTCCGGTTTCACCCCATGGCCGACGAACTGGCAGGCGAGCTCCTGTCCCGTCTGCGGCCGGCGCGGCATCGTCATTCCTATGTACCCACGGTCGGGCGATGGCCGCCCTTGCCAAGGAGTCATGAGCGTGAGAACATAACCGGAACTCTGTTTTCCCGGACGCCCATGTTCCAGCAGCGACGCGCCCTCCGCCCCGGACTTCTCCCGATCGCCCCCGGACTCGATCTGGCGCGCGCCCGCGCGCACGAGTTCTGCGGCCCGTCGCGGCATCTGGCCGCCCTTCTCGTCGGCGGGGCGACGGCGGGTCCGATCCTCTGGCTCCGGCACGCGTGGGACCGGGACGCCGTTTTCGGCGACGGCGCGCGGGAGTTCCTCGATCCCTGCCGCCTCGTCTTCGGCAAGGCGCGCACCGCGCCCGAGATCCTCTGGGCCGCCGAGGAGGCGCTGCGCACCGGGCTGATGCCGCTGACGGTGATCGAACTGGCCGAGCCGCCCGGCCTCACGCAGGTCCGGCGGCTGCATCTGGCCGCCGAGGAGGGCGCGGAACGCGCGGCGGCGCCGCTGGCGCTGATCCTGACGCCGGGGCGCGGCGGCGCGGCGGGCGTCGAGACCCGCTGGCATCTGGCCCCGGCCCCGGGCCTCGCGGTCGACGGAGTCCGGCGCTGGCGGCTGTCGCGGCTCAGGGCGCGGTCGGCGCCGGAGGCGTCCTGGGAGATGACGGTACGGGACGGCCGGATCCGGCTCGCGTCCTGACGGCTTGCGCGGGCGCGGGAAATCGTGTCCAAAACCCCGACCCCGCGCGAAGGAAAGCCGATGCCGCAGCCCGCGATCCACGTCCTGAACGGTCCGAACCTCAACCTGCTCGGCCTGCGCGAGCCCGAGATCTACGGGCGCGAGACGCTGGCGGATGTCGAGGCGGAATGCCGGGACCTCGCGGGCTCGCTCGGCTTCGATCTGGTGTTCCGGCAGAGCAACGCGGAGCATCAGATCATCGACTGGCTGCACGAGGCGCGGACCGGAGCGGCCGGGATCGCCATCAATCCGGCGGCCTTCACCCACACGTCGATCGCGATCCACGACGCGCTGCGGGCCTGCGACTGTCCGATCATCGAGGTGCATCTCTCGAACGTCCACGCGCGCGAGGCGTTCCGGCATCATTCCTACGTCTCGCCGGTCGCGGCGGCGGTGATCGCGGGATGCGGGACGCAGGGCTACCGGTTCGCGATCGAGCGGCTGGCGCGCCTGGCGGCGTAGGTTGCCACGCGTGGCAATTTTGTCAAAGTACTGTTTTCAAAGGAGATTCCTGATCGCGTTAGTGCGGCGTTAACCAACGCCACATGGCGTCGAAGCCGCCTACTGGACGATGAACTCCGCGTGGAGCGCGCCGGCGGCCTTGATCGATTTGAGGATGTCGATCATGTCGTTGGCGGAGACGCCGAGCGCGTTGAGGCCCGCGACGACCTGCGGCAGCGACACCGAATTGTCCACGATGGCCAGACCGTTGCCCGGATCCTCGGTGATGTCGGCGGTGGTCCGGGGGATCACCACGGTCTCGCCGTCGGCGAAGGGGTTGGGCTGGACCACCAGAGGCTCCTCGGTCACGCTCAGGGTCAGGCCGCCCTGGGTGACCGCGACGCGGCTGATGCGCACGTCCGAGCCGAGGATGATCGTGCCCGAACGCTGATCGACGACGACGCGCGCCTTGGACGAGGTCTGGACCTCGATGTTCTCGATGGTGGCGATCAGGCGGGCGGGCGCGTCGATGCCGGCGGCCCGCAGGTCGAGCTCGACCGTGCCTGAATCGAGCATCCGCGCGATCCGCGCGCCGAGGTTCTGGTTGATCGCGTTCTCGATGCGGGCGGCGGTGGTGAAATCCGGATCGCGCAGCGCCAGCCGCATGTCGCGCACCGCAGTGAAGTCGAAATCGACCTCCCGCTCGACCCGCGCGCCGGCGGGGATCATCCCGGACGTCGGCACGCCCTGGGTGACGCTGGCCGCCTGGCCTTCGGCGACGATGCCCCCCGCGATGATCGACCCCTGCGCCACGGCGTAGATCTGGCCGTCGGCGGCGTTCAGCGGGGTCATGATCAGGGTGCCGCCCATCAGGCTGGAGGCGTCGCCGATGGCGGAGACGGTCACGTCGATCTGGCTGCCCGCGCGGGAGAACGGCCGGAGCGTCCCGGTGACCAGGACGGCCGCGACGTTGCGCGCGCGGATCTGCTCGCCGGTGACGTTGACCCCGAGGCGTTCGAGCAGGTTGACGATGGCGTCCTCGGTGAAGGGCGAGTTGCGCAGGCTGTCGCCCGAACCGTTGAGGCCGACCACGAGCCCGTAGCCGAGCAGGTCGTTGCCCCGCACGCCGTCGATCTCGACCAGATCCTTGATCCGGGCGGGAGAGGCGGCGGCGGGCGCGGGGAGCCCGGCGAGGCAGGTCAGCAGAAGAGCGAGCGCGAGTCCGAGGGGGTTGGACAAAGGCTATCCGATCACATGAAATTCGAGAACCTGAGATTGGCCAGGCGCGACGTGACGGTGAAGACCGATTCGAGCTGGACCTGGAGCTGCTGGTAGGCGGAGGCGGCCTCCAGCGGATCGACCGCGACGATGCGCGCGCGCGCGAGACTGAGGGTGTCGCGCTCGGATATCCGCTCGGCGCGGGCCTGTTCGACGGCGAACTGCGAGCCGCCGACGCGGCCGCGCAGGTCGAGCACGCCCTCCTTGGCGGCGAGAAGGCTCGATCCGGCCTCGGCCATCAGCGCCATCTGGTTGCCCATGTCGCCCGCGAACGCGCCGCCGGCGACCACGGCCGCCATCGCGTGGCCGCGCAGGACGGCGACCAGCTCGGCTTGGTCCGCCCTGATCGAGTAGTCGATCCTGCGGCCCTCGCCGATCTCGACCGCGTTCAGATCGTCGGGGGACCCGACATAGCCGTCGCCGAAGAAGTTCGGAACGGACCCGGACGCGCCGTCGAAATAATCGTCGATCGCCGCGATGGCCGAGGCCGCGTCCGGAGCGGCCGCCGCCAGGGCGTCGAGCTGCGCCAGGATGTCTGCGGCGGGCGCCAGGGCCGGTCGGTCCGTGGTCGTCCCGGCATAGAGCGACTGTCCAGCCACCGTCCCGTTGAGCACGCCGACCGCGTCCGTGAAGGCCGCGCGCGAGGTCGAGGCGTGAATCCGCGAGGCGGCGTAGTCGCCGAGGCCCACGGCGGTCGTGATGTCGATCGCGAGCGCCTCGGCGGGTTTGAGGATCTGGCCCAAACCCTCCTGCATGATGTCGAGGCGCAGCTCTGTCAGCGAGACCGTCTCGGAGAACACCTTGTTGCGGTCGAGGGACCGTTCGAGCGCGAAGAGGCGCGTGAGATTGCCGCCCGTCGCCTCGTATTTGCTGTTCTTCTCGCCGGTGGTGAGTTCGGTCGCGGCGCGGTCGAGCGCGTCGCGGACGCTGATCGCGCGGGTCTGAAGCATGGTCAGGCGCGCGAGATCGGAGGCTCCGGATACGTTCATGGCGTCAGTTCCTCAGAAGAAGTTTCATCAGGTCGTCGATCACCGACAGGACCCGCGCGTTCGCGGCGTAGGTCTGCTCGACCAGCATCAGCGCCTGAAGCTCGGCGTCCGTGTTGACGCCGATGGCGCTGCCCTCGCGTTCCGAGAGGACCGACTGGCGGGCCGCGAGATAGGCGCGGTCGTCGTCGGAACGCGCGGCGACGCCGCCGAAGAACGAGCCGATCTCGGAGGCCATGGTGGCGCTGCCGGTCTCGGCGTTCTGCGAGACGAAGCCGACGGGCGCGCGGGCCTCGGACATCGCGTCCGAGAGACCCTGGAGATAGGCGCCGAAACCCTCCGCGCCCGGAGCGGCGGCGGAAAGGCCGTCGCGCAGACGCCAGGCGGCGCCGCCCGCGGCGGGATCGACGGCGGCGTTGACCTGGATGCGGCCGGCGAGTCCCGGCAAGGCCGGATCGGCGGCGACGAAGAGCCCGTCGCCGGCCCCGTCGAGAGAGGCCGCCGGCACCAGCGTGCGGAACCGGTCGGCGAGGTCGGCGGCGTATCGGTCGATCTCGGCGTCGAATGCCGGGAACGATGACGTCGCGGGTCTCGAAGAGCGCGCCGAGCGAGCCGCCGTCCATCAGGCCCGGTCCGGCGCCCGTCAGGATCACGACCGGACCGCCGGCGGCGCCCTGGTCCTGCATCAGCGGATTGACGCCGCCGCCAGCCAGCGTGAGCGCCGGGGTCACGACCGCCGGCGCCTTGTCGAATTGCAGCTCGAACACGCGGCCGTCGAGCAGCACGCCGCCGCTCCGGGCATAGACCGCGACCTGGCCGTTCTCGCGGTTGACGGTCCGCACCGGGATGATCGGCGCGATGTCGTCGATCAGGCGCGCGCGCTCGTCCTGGAGGCCGGAGACGTCGACGCCCTGGAGGTTGAGCGTCACGATCTTCTTGTTGATGTCGTCGATGCCGCGCAGGGCCTCGTTGACCATGCCGACCTGTCGGGCGATCTCGCCGTCGGCCTCGGTGCGCAGGCGGGTGTTCTCGGCGGAGATGGCGTTGAGCGATCCGGCGAGCTCCCTCGCGGCCGCGACCGCCTCGGAAAGCTTCGCCATGGATTGCGGCGAGGAGACGGCGGACATCAGCGTGGTCTCGAGCGCGGTGGCGCGGGTCGCCAGCGAATTCGGCGCGCCCGGCTCGCCCATGACGCCGAGCATCCGCCCCCAGGCCTCGGACCGCGTGCCGGTGGCGCCGAGGGCCGCGTCCATCAGGCGGCGTTCGGAGGTGAGGAAGGGGTTCTCGGTCCGTCCGGACCCCGAGACGCGCACGCCCGACCCGAAGCCGCCCAGCGAGAGCGACGAGAGCTCGGTCGTGCGTTTGCCGAAGCCGGGCGTCATGGCGTTCGACACGTTGTTGGAGATCGTGTCGGCCAGACGCGACGCGGCCGTGAGGCCGGAGGTGGCGTTTCCGAGGGCGTTGTTCAGGTTCATCGGGCGGACCTTTCCTCAGTCACGTCGCGATCAGCGCTTCAGGTTCGCGGTTTCCTGGAGCATCTCGTCGACGGTCTGGATGATCTTGGCGTTCGACGAATAGGCGCGCTGGGTCTGGATCAGCTGCGTCAGCTCGTTGGCGATGTCGGTGGTCGACTGCTCGCGCGCGAAGCCCTGGATCCCGCCCGTCGGTCCCGATCCCGCGTCCCAGAGGAACATCGAGCCGCTGTCCTGGCTGAGCGCGAAGGCCTGGTTGTCGAGCACGCGCAGGCCGTTGGGGTTGGGCACGTCGGCGACCGGGACCTGGTAGATGACGCGGGTGAAGCCGGTCGAGTAGCTGGCGCTGATCAGGCCGTTGTCGTCGATGGTGACGCCGGTGAAGGCGCCCGCCGGGCTGCCGTTCTTGGTGACGCCGACGGGCGAGAAGGTCGAGGAGAGCTGGCTCAGGTGCTGCGGGCCGCCCGGAACGGTCGAGCCGATCTGGATCGCGACGGCCTGGGCGCCGAAATTGAGACTGATGTCGCCGGTCGCCGCGTCGTAGGCGGTGGTGAGCGGAGCCGTGCCGGGCGCGGTCTGGGTGACGGTCCCGAGCGCGCCCGCCGTCGGCGGCGTGTCGGAGAAGACGAGCTGGAACGTGCCGGCGGGCAGACCCGACGCCTGGTCGACGATATCCATCGTCCAGGTGTTGGTCTGCGGCGCGCCGAGGGCGGGCACGTCGGGCGTGAACGATATGGACAGGGTCTGCGACGCGCCCAGATTGTCGAAATACTCGATCGTGACGGGCAGCGGCGTGCCGGCCGAGCCGGCCTTGGTCTCGGTCGCGGGCAGGTTGGCGTTGAGCGTGATCTCGGACGTGGGAAGCGCCGCGAAGGACGACCGGTTGAGACGGACCGGTTCGAGCCCCGAGGCGCTGTCGCGCGGCTGCGGCGGGATCGAGCCGTCGAGATCGGCGGGCCAGCCCATCAGCACGAGACCGCTCGGGGTCCGCAGGTAGCCGGCCGCGTCCGGAAGGAACGAGCCGGTGGAGGTGAGCATGAACGGCATCTCGGGCGCCGGCGCGTCGACCGAGGAAATCAGGGTCACGGGAAGCATCCCGCGCCCGGTGAGGGAAAGATCCGTGGGGTTCTGGGTGCTGACGAGCGCGCCCTTGGCCTCGATGTCCCAGATCGCGTTGGTCGTGACGCCGCCCGCGCTGAAACCGCGGCCGCCGCCCGACGTGAAGACCGTGTGGGAATCGCTGACGGTCATCGAGGCGAAATCGACGTCGGAGCGCTTGTAGCCGAAGGTCTGCGAGTTGGCGATGTTGTCCGAGATCGTCGCGAGCTTGTTCGCGTTCGCGTTCAGGCCCGAGACGCCGGCGTTCATCGAGGAGGAAATGCCCATTCTTCAGTCCTTCGTCCGTGAGGGATCGGTCGTGTCTCGGGCGCACCTTTCGGCGGACGGGCTTAAAAACCCGCTAACGGAGCAATTCGACCGAAATCTCAGGAATCGAACCGCCTGAGCAGGGTGATCTCTATCCGGCGGTTGCGGTCGTCCTCGACCCCGTCGCCGACCGGATGACGGTCCGCCTTGCCCGTGACGCGCGAGATGCGGGTGTCCGAGACGCCGCCGGCGACAACCAGCGCGCGGGAGAGCTGGGCGCGGTCGCCCGACAGCGACCAGGGATCCGGACCGGCCGGGCCGATGTCCGAAGCCGCCAGGTGTCCGGTCACGGCGACCGGATTGGCCGTGCGCGACAGGACCCTTCCGATCATGTCGAGAAGCTGGTCGAGGATCGGATTGGCGACCGCCGTGTCGGGCACGAAAAGCGGCGAGCCCTCGATGTCGAAGACCTCGATGATCAGGCCCTCGTCGGTGACGCGGGTGCGGATGTGCTTGAGAAGCGGATCGGCCTCGACCGCGTCGCCGCTCCCCGCGCCGCTCAGAAGCTCGGCCTGGATCTCCCAGAGGCTCTGGTCCGGCGTGCCGATCTCGTCGAGCGTCTCGGGATCGCCGGTCTGGCCGGTCTCGTCGCGGGCGAGCACGTCCTGGACGAACATCGACGAGCCGTCGAACGGACCGTCGCCGCCGCCGCGCGTCGAATGGATGGGAATGGTCGGGCTGAAGTAGTCCGCGAGGCCCAGACGGGTCTCCTCGTCAGTGACGCTGAGCAGCCACATCAGCAGGAAGAACGCCATCATCGCCGTCACGAAGTCGGCGTAGGCCACTTTCCACGCGCCGCCGTGATGGCCGCCCGCGACCACCTTCCTGCGCTTGATCACGATGATCGGCCGCTGGCTGTTCTTGTCCATGTCACTCGCCCCCCAGGCAAGCGACGGTGTAGCGCGCAAAGCCTGAAGCCGAGGTTACCCGGGCGCGCCGGCACGGCCGGAAAACCCGGGCCTTTCGGCGCAAATTGTTCCCGTCCGGTTCAGGATTTGGCAACCATTGCCGCCCAGGGTCCGGCGCGAACCCCTCGCGAGGACCGGCATCCCATGGCGTCCGAAACCAGTGTATTGTCCAGGAAACTGCGCCATGGCGGCGCGGCGCGCTCGCCGCTGGCGGACGGGGATCTCGTCGGCGAGACCTTCGCGCGGGGCGTGGAGGACCGGCTCAAGCCGCTGCTCAAGACGCGGGTCGAGGCGTCCGTCGAGCCGGCGACGGTGTCGCGGCTGGGCGACGCGACGGCGTCGGTCGCCGACCCCGCGATGCTGGCGGTGATCGGCATCGACGACGCCGAGACGCCCGGACTGATCGCGGCCGAGGCGGATCTCGCCAACCATTTCGTGGATCTCACGCTCGGCGGCGATCCGTCGGCCGCGGCCGGAACCGGCGCGCGGCGGCTGACCGCGATAGACATGGCGGTCTGCCGCCTCCATCTCGACGCGATCCTCGCCGCGTTCACGGAGGCGCTCGCCGCGGGCCTCGGTCGCCCGCCGGGCAAGTCGCTGCGCGTCCGCGAGCAGCGCCAGAGCATCGCCGGACTCCGCCTCGCGCCGGATTACATCGACGTGCTGGTCTTCACGACGTCCCTCGCTCTGGGCGACGGCGGGCGCAAGGGCCGGTTCCTGCTGATCCTGCCGCTCTCGGCGCTCGACGTGATCCGCGCCGCCGGCAACTCGATGCCGGAGGCGGCGCCTGCGGAGCGCCCGGACGACCTCTGGCGCGCGCTGATGCGCAGGGCGGCCGCATCGGCCAGGGTCCCGGTCGACGCGGTGATCCACCGCCGGAAGATGAGCCTCGAATCCCTCCGGAACCTCGCCGTCGGACAGGTGATCCCGCTGCCGCCGGACGCGACCGAGCGCATCGAGCTGACCCTGCGCCAGCCGGAGGGTCGGACCGCGACCCTCGCGACGGCGCGTCTCGGGGCCTATCGCGATTTCAAGGTGGTCAAACTGACCTCGGAGCCGGACGAGAGGGTCGGCGCCCACATCCGGCGCGCGACCGGGCGGCCGAAACCCGCGGCGTCTCAGCCGGCCGCCTGAGACCAGACCGGGCGGAGATCGTCCGGCGACGGGCTGGCCGCGAAGACCGCCCGCGCGATGGCGCGGGCGAGACAGAGCGCCGCGAAATGTCCCAGCAGCGCCGCGTCCGCGCCGGCGGGCCGCCCGCCCGTCGACACCGCGAAGACCAGATCCCCGTCGAACGGCGTGTGCGACGGGTAGATCGCCCGCGCCATGCCGTCATGCGCCATCTCCGCGAGCCGCCGCGCCGCCGCCTTGTCCAGCGCGACGTCGGTCGCGACGATGGCGAGCGTGGTGCTGGTCCCCGCGATCGGCCCGCCGCCCTTGAGCATGTCCGCGGAGAACGGCGGCAGCGCGCCCGGGGCCGGTCCCAGACCGCCGAACTCGTCGCCGGCCTCGTAGGGCGCCGCGAGGAAATGACGGGATCCGGGGGCGGTGACGCCGCCGAGCGGATTGACGGCGACCAGCGCGCCGACGGTCGCGCCGCCGTCGAGACGGTATGACGCCGACCCCAGACCGCCCTTCCAGGTCGCGGTGGCCGCCCCGGTCCCGGCGCCGGCGGTGCCGATGGCGAAATCCCCGGACGCCGCCTCGAAAGCCGCCGCGCCGAGGGCCCGGTAGGGGTTGGCGTCCCAGTCCTTGTCGCCGCCGTTCTCCAGATCGAACAGGATCGCGGCCGGCACGATCGGCACGCGGACGGACCCGGCGCGGTAGCCCCTGCCCCGCGCCCTGAGCGCGTCGCCGACGCCCGAGGCGGCGTCGAGCCCGAAGGCGGACCCGCCCGAGAGCACCAGGGCGTCGACGGCGTCCACCAGCCGGCCGGGCGCCAGCAGATCGGTCTCGCGGGTTCCGGGGGCGCCGCCGCGCACGTCCACCGCCGCGACGAAGGGCGCGTCGGAGGTCAGCACGGTCACGCCGGATTTCAGCCGCGCGTCCGAGGCGTTGCCGACGCGCAGCCCCGGCACGTCGGTGATGAGATTGCGGGAGCCGGGAGAGATCACGCGTCGAAACCCGCGGGCTTCTCCGCGCGGTCGATCCCGCCGTTCATATGCAGCGACCGCCGTCGACCTCGAGCGCGGCGCCGGTGATCATCGAGGCGTCGTCGGAGCAGAGGAACGCCGCCGCGCCGCCCATGTCCTGCGGCGTGGAGAAACGGCCCAGCGGAATGGTCGCGAGGAATTTGGCGCGCATCTCGGGCGTGTCCTCGCCCATGAAGGATTTCAGCAGCGGCGTCTCGCCGGCCACCGGACAGAGCGCGTTGACCCGGATCCCGGCGGGGGCGAGTTCGACCGCCATCGTCTTCGTCGCGGTGATCATCCAGCCCTTGGAGGCGTTGTACCAGTTCAGCCTCGGGCGCGGGCTCAGACCGGCGGTGGACGCGACGTTGAGGATCGCGCCCGACCCGCGCGCCTTCATCGCGGGGACGAGATGCCGCGCGGTCAGATAGACGGATTTGGCGTTGACGCGCAGCACCCGGTCGAACTCATCCTCGGGCACGTCTTCGAGCGCTTGGGGAAGATGCGTGATGCCGGCGTTGTTCACCAGGATGTCGAGAAGGCCGAACTCCGCCAGAGCGGCCTTGGCGATCTCCGCCACCTCCGCGTCGAGGCCGACATCGCCGGCGAACCACGAACAGCCCAGCACGCCCGCCATCGCCTCCGCCGCCTCGGCGTCGAGGTCGGCGATCATCACGCGCGCGCCCTCCTCGAGAAAGCGCCGCGCGATGCCCGCGCCGAAACCCGAGGCGCCGCCGGTGACGAGCGCGGTTTTTCCGTCCAGCCGCATCAGAACCTCTCCGTCGGTCAGGGCGGCAGTGTCGTCAACCGGAGGCGCCGGCGCAAGAGACGAACGCGGCGCGGAGACGAAGCCCGCTGGTTCAGCGCGCCGGAAAGTTCGGCCGGTCCTCGTTGTAGTTCTCGGCGAGGTAATCGAGGATGACGTCCCGCTCGTCGTCCTCGAACGGCGTCATTCCCTGCTCCTCCACCATCCATACGAGGAGTTCGTCCCAGTGATCGCGGGTCTTGCCCTGCTGCACGACGATCATCTCCGAATGGCAGGCCGTGCAGCCGTAATACGTCTCCTCGACGCCGGGCGCGTCGACCATCAGGCCGTATTCGCCGTCCCCGCGCGACTGCGCGGAGACGGAGAGCGCGGCGAGGCCCGACGCGAGCCCCGCCGCGACGACGAGAGCGGGCGGTCGATCAGGCAACGAACAGACCCACGCGGTGCATGGTGTTGTTCAGATAGCCCTTCGGGTTCCAGTCGATGGCGAAGGGCTGCATGACGCCCTCGCTGTCGGTCGCCCGCGCCCAGACCTCGTAATATCCGGCCTGCGGGAAGGCGATCCGCGTGCGCCAGTTCTGCCACGCGCCGTCATTGACCGGATCGTCCAGGTCCACCGGCATCCAGGTGGCGCCGAAATCGATCGAGACCTCGACGTCCGTGATGGTGCGGTCGCCGGACCACGCATGGCCGCGGACCTCCGTCTGCAGCCCCGATTCCGCGCCGTTCGCGGGGAAGGTGACGAGGGATTTCACCGGCATGCGCTCGATGATGACGAAGTCCTCCTCAGGCACGTCGGCGCCCGGCGGGACCGGATAGGCCGGAACGCGGTACGAGGTCCCGGTCATCTTCGCGCCGTCGTGGACCTGGTCGCGCAGTTCGATCCGGGTCAGCCATTTCTGCGAGCACGAGCCGGGCCAGCCCGGCACGACGAGGCGCAGCGGCGCGCCGTTCATCGGGTGCAGATCGGCGCCGTTCATCGCGAACGCGATCAGGATGTTGTCGGTCATGGCCTTGTCGATGGGCAGGCCGCGCGAGATCGGCTCTTTTTCCGCGTCGCCCGACAGATGCGTGTCCGCGCCGTGATGGGCGGTGTAGACGACGTTGTCCTGGACGCCCGCGGCCTCGAGCACGTCCCTGAGCCGGACGCCGGTCCATTCCGAACATCCGACCGCGCCGACCGTCCACTGGTTGCCGCTCGCGGGCGGATCGAAGAACGCGCGGCCGTTGCCGCCGCATTCGACGGTCAGCGCCATCGTGACCACGTCGAAGCGGTCGCGCAGATCGGCGATGGAAAGCTCCATCGGCGCGTCCACGAAGCCGTCCACGGTCAGCGTCCACGTCCCCGGGTCGACGCTTTCGGGCGGGTTGCCGTTGTTGCGGATGAAATGCCGGTCCGTGGGCGTGATCTCGTCGTCGAGCAGTTCGGCGGGCGTCTCCGCGTTGACCGGGCGGTCGTTGAGCAGCGTCAGGCCGAGCTTGCCGGCGAGCGGGTCGCCCTGGGCGAAGGCCGCCGGGATCAGGCCCTGCGGCATGTTTCTGTGGAACGGGATCGTCATGCCGACGGCCGCGCTCATCGCGGCGAGGCCGGCGCCCCGAAGGAATCCGCGACGACCGGATGGCGCGAAGTCGCCGGCGACGACCGCTTCCACGGCTTCGACCCCCTCACGGGGCGTTTCGCCCCCGGTATCATGACGGTTCTTTGGCTTGTCCATGAATCAGTCCTCCCGCGACCATCATACCGCATTTTGCGAATTTGTGTACCCCGACCTGACCGGTGTCGCGCCGCCTCAGCCGTGGCGCGCGGCGACCGTTTTCAGACGCGTGAAGCCGTAAAGCGCCTCGAAGCCCTTCTCGCGGCCGTGACCGGAGAGGCCGACGCCGCCGAAGGGCAGCTCGACGCCGCCGCCGGCGCCGTAGTTGTTGATGAACACCTGCCCCGCGCGCAGCCGCTTCGCAAGGCGCATCTGGCCGCGCGCCGTCGCGGGTCCAGACCGCGGCGACGAGGCCATATCCGGTCCCGTTGGCGATCCGGACCGCGTCCTCCTCGGTGTCGAAAGGAATCACGACCTGGACCGGGCCGAAGATCTCCTCGCGCGCGAGACGGTGATCCTCGGGCACGTCGGCGTAGAGGTGCGGCGCGAGATAGTGCCCTCCCGCCGGCGCGTCCGCCACGACCTCGCCACGCGCCGCCAGACGCAGATCGCCCGCGGCGGCGAGATGGCCTTCGACCATCGCCTTCTGCCGCGCGGAGATCAGCGGCCCCAGATCGTGATCGCCGAGCGCCGGTCCCGCGCGCATCGACGCATGGCGCGCGGCCATCCGCTCGACGACCGTGTCGTAGACGCCGCGCTGGACGAGGATGCGCGACGCGGCCGAACAGGTCTGACCCGCGTTCTGGAGGCCGGGCCCGACCAGAAACGGCAGAGCCGCGTCGAGATCGGCGTCGTCGAAGACCAGTTCGGGCGATTTGCCGCCCAGTTCCAGCGTCACCGGGATCACGTTCGCGGCGGCCGCCGCCTGGATCGACCGCCCCGTCGCGACCGAACCGGTGAAGGAGAGATGATCGATGCCCGGATGCGCGGCGAGCGCCGCGCCGGCCTCCGCGCCGAGGCCCGGCACCGTGTTGAGCGCGCCGGCCGGAAGCCCCGCCTCCGCCGCCAGCGCGGTGAAGGCGAGCGCGGTCAGGCTCGCCTCCTCGGCCGGCTTGAGCACGCAGGCGTTCCCGGCGGCCAGCGCCGCGCCGACCGACCGGCCGATGATCTGCATCGGATAGTTCCACGGCACGATGTGGCCGGTGACGCCATGCGGCTCGCGCAGCGTGTAGACGGTGTAGCCGTCGAGATAGGGGATGGTCTCGCCGGTCAGCTTGTCCGCAGCACCGCCGTAGAACTCCATGTAGCGCGCGAGCGCTTTCGCGTCGGCGCGGGCCTGGGTCAGCGGCTTGCCGACATCGCGCGCCTCAAGCCGCGCGAGATCCTCGACCCGCTCCTCGACCAGCCGTCCGATCCGCGCGAGGACGCGCCCGCGCTCCGCCGCCGGAGTGCGGCCCCAGGCGCCGTCCGCCGCGTCTCGCGCCGCCGAGACGGCGGCGTCGATCTCCGCCGCGCCGCCGCGCGCGATGGACCCGAAACTCCTCGCCCGTGGAAGGGTCGACGACCGGCAGGCGCGCGGCCGTCCCCCGCCATTCGCCGCCGATGAAACACTCCGTGCGGGGAAGTCCGGTCATGCCATGTCCTCCAGAACCGGCGCGGCGGCCAGAAGCTCGCGCGTATAGGGGTGCCCGGGCGCGGCGAAGATTGTCTCGGTCTCGCCGCGCTCGACGATCTCGCCGGCCTTCATCACCATCACCCGGTCGGTGATGGTCCGCACCACGCTCAGATCGTGGCTGATGAAGAGATAGCTCAGCCCGTAGCGGTCCGAGAGCCCGGCCAGCAGATCGAGGATCTGCGCGCGGACCCGCACGTCGAGCGCCGAGACCGCCTCGTCGAGGATGATGATCTCCGGCCGGATGATCAGCGCGCGGGCGATGGCGATGCGCTGGCGCTGGCCGCCGGAGAACTCGTGGATGTAGCGGGTCGCGTCCTCCGGCGCGAGCCCGACATCCGTCAGCGCGGTCGCGATCGCCGCCTCCCGCGCGGCGCCCTTCGGCGGATCGTCGAGCAGATGGAACGGCTCGGTCACCAGCCGCGCGACCCGGTGGCGCGGGTTGAAGCTGCCGTAGGGGTCCTGGAACACCACCTGCATCCGCGCGCGCAGATGGCGCGGCACGGTCTCGCCGGCATGCACCGCCTCGCCGTCGATCCGCACCTCGCCGCCCTGGAGCGCGTCGAGACCGAGGATCGCGCGGGTCAGCGTGGATTTCCCGCAGCCGCTCTCGCCGACGAGCCCGAGGCTCTCGCCGCGCCGGAGCGTGAAGCTCACGCCCTTCACCGCCCGGAACGTCTCGCGCGGGCCGAACAACCCGCGCCGCGCCGCGGGATAGTCGCGCACGAGATCGCGCACCTCCAGAAGCGGCGTCTCCGCCGGCACGCCCTCGCGGTCGGGCCGATGCGTCGAGGCCTCGAAGAGCGCCCGCGTGTAGGGATGCCGCTTCTCGCGCAGCACCTCGCGCGCGGCCCCGCCTCGACCACCTCGCCGGAGCGCATGATCGCGAGGCGGTCGGCGATGCCGGTCACCACCGCCAGATCGTGCGTGATCAGCATCAGCCCCATGCCGTCCTCGTCGACCAGCCGGCGCAGCAGATCGAGGATCCGCGCCTGGGTGGTGACGTCGAGCGCGGTCGTCGGCTCGTCGGCGATCAGCAGCTTCGGCCGCAGCGCCACGGCCATCGCGATCACCACCCGCTGCCGCTGGCCGCCCGACAGCTCGTGCGGATAGCGCGACAGCGGAAACCGCATCTCCGGCAGGCCGACGCGCTCCAGCGTGTCGCGCGCGATGGCCCGCGCCTCGCGCCGGGTCGCGCGGGCGTGGACCAGCACCGTCTCGGCCACCTGGTCGCCGATGGTCCGCAGCGGATTGAGCGCGGTCATCGGCTCCTGGAAGATCATGCCCATGTCATGGCCCCGCAGCGCGCACATCTCGGCCTCGCTCCGCTCCAGCAGTTCCGCGCCGTCGAGCCGGATCGACCCGCGCGCCTCGGCCCCGTGCGGCAGCAGACCCATCACGGCCAGCGCGGTCATCGACTTGCCCGACCCGCTCTCGCCGATCACGCCGAGCACCTCGCCCGGCCCCAGCGCCATCGAGACGCCGCGCAGGATCGGCGCGCCCGTGGATCGCGAGGTCGAGGCCCGAGACGTCGAGCAGGCTCACGCCCGCACCCGCCGCAGCTTCGGATCGAGCAGATCGCGCAGCCCGTCGCCCATCAGGTTGAGCCCGAGCACCGTCAGCACGATCGCCATGCCCGGAAAGATCGCGAGCCACGGCGCGAAGGAGATCATCGTCTGGCTCTCGGCCAGCATCCGGCCCCAGGACGGCGTCGGCGGCTGCGCGCCGAGGCCGACATAGGACAGCCCCGCCTCGGCCAGGATGCCGAGCGAGAACTGGATCGTGCCCTGCACGATCAGCAGGTTCGCGACGTTGGGCAGGATGTGCTCGACCGAGATCCGCGCCCTGCCCTTGCCCGCCACCCGCGCCGCCAGGATGAAATCCCGCGTCCAGAGCCCGAGCGCCGCGCCCCGCGTCAGGCGCGCGAAGACCGGCACGTTGAAGATGCCGATGGCGATGATCGCGTTGACCGCCGACGGCCCGAACACCGCCGTGATCAGGATGGCGATCAGCAGCGCCGGAAACGCGAAGACCAGGTCGTTGCCCCGCATGATGATCTCGTCGAGCCAGGACCCGCGCCAGGCGGCGGCGGCGAGGCCGAGCGGCACGCCGAGCCCCATGCCGATCCCGACCGCCACCAGCGCCACCGCGAGCGAGACCCGCGCGCCGACCATGATCATCGAGAACACGTCGCGCCCGAAATGGTCGGTCCCGAACCAATGCGCGCCCGAGGGCGGCTGGAGCTTGGCGGGGATGTCGAGCGCCTCGACGTCGAACGGCGTCCAGACGAACGAGAGCAGCGCCAGCGCCACCATCAGCCCCGAGAGGGCGCCGCCGATCCACAGCGCGCGCATCAGTGCCGCCGCCGCAGACGCGGATCGACCCAGGCGTAGGCGAGATCGACGGCGAAGGTCACGACGATCACCGCGAAGACCAGCAGCATCACCACCAATTCCACGACGATCAGATCGCGCTGGCTGATCGCCTGGAAGACCAGCCGCCCGAGACCGGGCAGGAAGAACACGTTCTCGATGATGATCGCCCCGGCCAGCAGGAACGAGAACTGCAGCCCGATGATCGTCAGCACCGGGATCATCGCGTTGCGCAGCGCGTGCCGCCAGAGCGCCTGGGCGCGCGTCAGCCCCTTGGCCCGCGCCGTGCGGATGAAATCCTCGCCCAGCGTGTCGAGCAGCGCCGAGCGCAGCACCCGCGCGAGGATGCTCGCCTGCGGCAGCGCCAGCGCGATCGCCGGCAGCGTCAGCGCCTTCATCGCGGCCCAGAAGCCTTCGTCCCAGCCCGGAAACCCGCCCGCCGAGAACCAGCGCAGGTTCACCGCGAAGACCAGCACCAGCAGCATCGCGAACCAGAAATTCGGCACCGCGACGCCGAGCTGCGTCGCCCCCATCACGCCCGCATCCGCCGCCGTCCCGCGCCGCGACGCCGCCAGAACCCCCGCCGGAAACGCGATCAGCGTCGACAGCGCCAGCGCGTAGAGCGCCAGCGGCAGGGAGATCCAGATCCGGTCCCGGACCATCTCCGCCACCGGCGTGCGATAGGTGTAAGACGTTCCGAAATCACCGCGAATCATCCCGCCGACCCAGCCGAGATACCGCGCCACCGGCCCCGCATCGAGGCCCAGTTCGGTCCGGAGCGCCGCCACCGTCTCGGGCGTCGCGTTCATCCCCAGCATGTACGCCGCCGGATCGCCCGGCACGATCTCGATGGCGAAAAAGATCACCATGCTCGCCACGATCAGGCTTGCTCCGAGCGAGACGAGACGGGTCAGGGCGTAACGCAGCAAGGGGGGTCCGATCGGGTGGAGGCGACGGGCCGGACCCTAGCCCGGCGCGGCGGCGGTTTCCAGACGGCGCGCGGGACCGGAAAGCCGCGTTGGCGCCTGCAGGGCGTGTCAAGGACGGACTTGATCGCCTTGCGATCAGGCGGAAATCCGCTTGTCCGGATCACGCGTCGGTGATAAAAAATTGGACGAAGTCGCCTTGGGGGAAGGCGAATAAATTGGGGAAAGCGTAATGAGTTTCTTGAAGATCACAGTCGCCGCGTCGGCACTATGTCTGTGTGCGAGCGGGGCTTCGGCCGCGCTGCTAAAGTTCGAGGGTTTCAGAGCATCCGGCAATACGCAGGTTAGTGGAACTGGACCCGGTTACAACGGTCCCGGCGGCAGTTTCATTATGACTAACTCCTCGGGTGGGCTGGGACTGGCAGACCGATTTATCGCTTTCTGTCTGGATATTGCCGGCGGCGTAGTTCCTGGGTCGAGTTACGATTACACAATATCGAGTAGCCCTTTTTCGGACAGGTCGCTAACAACGACGCAGAAGACCAATATTGAAAGGTTGTACGACGCCGCTTATAGTACAGTCGATGTCGACAACGGCGTGAGTGCCGCTGGCTTTCAGTTGGCTTTGTGGGAGGCCGCCTACGAAACGGCGTCAGGCGATCTTTCGTTGACAACTGGAAACAGGCTCGGGGGCAGCAGCAACGACGCGATTTCAACAGCTGCGACAACTTTCCTTGGCTTGGCAAAAAGTTGGGACGGTATCGACAGGTACAACGTGAAATTTCTCGACGCCACGATGATGCCAGTCCCAACGTACAGGATCTGGTAACTGCCACGGTCGTGCCGCTTCCCGCCGCCGGTCTGCTGCTGTTCGGGGCACTTGGTGCGCTTGGCTTCACGTCGCGGCGTCGGAAGGCTGCATCGGAGGCCTGACCGACACGGCCGTTCCGGATTATCCAGATGATCGGCTAGTGGATTGAACGCGACGAAGGAGTCCGGATTGGGATTCCGTTCAGGCTTGCGTTGTGCGAGTCATGCTGATGCGCACAGGAATATCCTTCACTGTCTCAAGCGAGGATCGATCCCGGCTTGAGACGGTCATTTCGCACCCGTGTTCGCCCCAGAAGCATGTCTGGCGCTGCCGCATCGTTCTTCTGAGCGCCGATGGCGCCGGAACGGCGTCGATCATGGCAGCCACGGCCAAGTCCAAGACCTGTGTCTGGCGCTGGCAGGAGCGGTTCATGGCCGAGGGTGTCGATGGCCTTCTGCGGGAGAAGACGCGTCCGCCGGGCACACCCAGAACGCCGGACGAGAAGGTGGCCGAGGTGATCCGGCTGACGCGGGACGCGCCGCCGCATGAGGCGACGCACTGGACGATCCGGGCGATGGGCAAGGCGGTCGGACTGGCCGCCTCGACGGTGCGCGAAATCTGGAAGGCGCATGGGCTGAGCCCGCACCGCTGGCGTCAGTTCAAGCTGTCGAACGATCGCGCCTTCGCCGAGAAGTTGAACGATGTGGTCGGGCTCTACGTCTCTCCGCCTGCCCATGCGGTGGTTCTGTCGGTGGATGAAAAGTCGCAAATACAGGCGCTTGACCGCACCCAGCCCGGCCTGCCGCTGAAGAAGGGCCGCGGCCCCACCATGACCCACGACTACAAACGCAACGGCACGACGACGCTCTTCGCCGCGCTCAACGTGCTGGACGGATCGGTCATCGGGCAGAACATGCAACGCCACCGGCATCAGGAGTTCATCCGCTTCCTCAACCGGATCGAACGGGACGTTCCCGAGGGCAAGGCCATCCACGTCATCCTCGACAACTACTGCACCCACAAGCATGCCAAGGTGCGGGCCTGGCTGGCACGTCACCCGCGCTGGACCTTCCACTTCATCCCGACATCGTCCTCCTGGCTGAACGCGGTGGAGGGGTTCTTCGCCAAACTGACGCGGCGCAGGCTCAAGTACGGCGTATTCCATTCGGTCGTGGATCTGCAGGCCGCCATCAACCGCTTCATCGCCGAACACAACACCACCGAAGCCAAGCCGTTCGTCTGGCGCGCCAATCCAGACGACATCATCGCCGCCAGAAACCGAGGGTTCCAAATGTTGGATTCAATCCACTAGCGGCGGGAACCTCTGGTTCCCGCCGTTTTCTTTGCGGAACGCGATCGTGGCGCAGGGTGTGACACGCCTTTCCACGAGGTTAACGCAAACTGGATTATCCCGCGTTATCAGATACTTGATCAAAGCGACACGCGTGTCGCTTTCCGTCGCCTTGGCGGTTTGGGGGCGGGCGGATGGGCAAACACTGGCGGCCGCCCCGTTTCCGATCACTCCTCCCAGTAGACCGCGCTCATGTCGTTCGCCTGGGTCGGCGCGTTCTCCCACAGCCCCCTGATCCGCGCGTCGGCCACGCCGGTCCGGGCCAGCTGGAACAGGAACGCGTTGGTCTGGCGCTCCGCGACCCGCTCCTGCATCGCCCTCAGAACCGCGTTGCGATCCTCGGCCCCCGTCATCGGTTCCAGCCCGGTCATCAGCGCCTGCATCACCGGATCATGCGCCCCGAAATAATAGTCGTCGCGGGCGTAGATGCCGATATCGAGCGGCTCGGTGTGGCTGACGATGGTCAGGCCGAAATCCTTGCCCTTGAACACCTGCTCCAGCCATTGCGCCCATTCGACGTTGATGATCTCCGCCTCGATCCCGACGTCGCGCAGCTGGCTCGCGATGATCTCCCCGCCCCGCCGCGCGTAGGACGGCGGCGGCAGGGTCAGCGTCGTCTCGAACCCGTCCGCCAGACCCGCCTCCGCCAGCAGCGCCCTCGCCTGCTCCGGATCGTAGGCCGACATCCCCGTCAGATCCTCGTAGGCCGGGTGATGCGGCGCGAAATGGCTGCCGATCGGCGTGCCGTAGCCGAACATCGCCCCGTCGATGATCGCGCTCCGGTCGATCGCATGCGCCACCGCCCGCCGCACCCGGACGTCGTCGAAGGGCGGCCGCGCGTTGTTCATCGCGAGGATCGTCTCGCCCTCGGTCGTGCCCACGATCACCGAGAAGCGCGGATCGGCCTGGAACTGCGCCAGGTTCTCCGGCGCCGGGAAGTTCGGGAACGCGTCGATGTCGCCCGCCATCATCGCCGCGAAGGCCGCCGTCGGGTCGGAGATGAACTTGAAGGTCACCCCGTCGAGCTTCGCCGGCTCGCCCCAATACTCGTCGTTGCGGACCAGCTCGACCTGGTCGCCCTGCACCCAGCGCTCGAAGCGGAACGGCCCCGTCCCCACCGGGTCGGTCGCGTTGGTCTCGGCGCTCGCCGGCGAGACGATCACCGCGTCGCCCCAGGCGAGGTTCCACAGGAGCGCGCCCTTGGGCGTGTCGAGCCCGATCTCGACAGTGCGGTCGTCGATCACGTTGACCGAGTTGATCCCCTCGAAGAGCTGCTTCTGCGCGTTGGTCGAGTCGTCCGCCATCGCCCGCTCGAACGAGAACGCCACGTCCTCGGCGGTCATCGGCAGGCCGTCATGGAACGTCACCCCCTCGCGCAGCGTGAAGACCCAGCTCAGCCCGTCCGGCGCGATCTCCCAGCTCTCGGCCAGGGCCGGCAGCACGGATCCGTCCGGTCCGAACCGGGTCAGCCCCTCGAACACGTTGGCGTAGACCACCTCGTCGATCGCCGCGGCCGCGCCCGCCGTCGGGTCGAGATTGGGCGGCTCGAGCTGCATGCCGACCGTGATGCCGGCGGCCAGCGCCCCGCCGCCCGTCACCGACAGGATCAGCGCCAGCGCCGTCAGGGATTTCCTCATCTCGACCTCCAAGCCGGATGGCGGCTCAGCCGCCCCGTTCCTCGCGCCCGACGCCGAGCAGGTCGGCCAGAGCCAGACCCATCACCGTGGCCGCGTCGCGCATGTCCGCCACGCCGACATATTCGTCGGGTTGGTGCGCCAGGTCCAGCACTCCGGGTCCATAGGCCACGCAATTCCGCAGCCGGCCGATCCGGTCGACGTGTTTCTGGTCGTAGGTTCCGGGCGAGACGACGAACTCGGCGTCGCGCCCCAGCACCCGCGCGGACCGCCCGCGCCAGGGCCTGCGCCACCGGCGCGGCCTCGTCGGTCATGGTCGGGATCACCTCGTGCATGTCCCGGACCTCGTAGCGGAAACCGCGGCGCGCGGCGGCGCGGTCGAGCATCCGCGTGAATTCCGCCTTCACCTCCGCGATGTCCTCCTCCATCAGGAAACGCCGGTCGACGACCATCCGGCAGCTGTCGGGCACGACCGGCGACGGCCAGCCGGTGAAGTCCGGTTCCGGCTCGGCCTGACCGCCATGGATGGAGTTGATGTTGATCGTGGAGGCCCGCGCGCCCTCCGGCACCACCGGCATCGCCGTGCGCCGGGCCGCGAGCGCGGGATGCAGCGTCTCCTCCATCTCGGCGATCACCGCGCCCATATGGCGGACCGCGCAGTCGCCGAGGAACGGCATCGATCCGTGCGCGATGCGGCCGAAGGTCTCGACCTCCGCCCACCAGACGCCGCGATGGCCGAGACAGACGCGGTCCTTGTTCAGCGGTTCGGGGATGATGACGTGGTCGACCCGGTCGGGGCTGAAATGGCCGCGTTCCGCCAGCCAGGCCACGCCGCCGTAGCCGCCGGTCTCCTCGTCGGCGGTCGCGGAGAATCTCGATCGCGCCGGGATGGTCGGGATGGATGTTCCAGAAACGCCTCGACGGCGACGATCGCCGCGGCGATCCCGCCCTTCATGTCGCAGGCGCCGCGTCCGTAGACGCGGCCGTCGCGCAGCTCCCCGCCGAACGGATCGACGCTCCAGCCCCGCCCGACCTCGACCACGTCCGTATGCCCGTTGAAATGGACGCAGGGACCGGCCGATCCGCCCTCGCGCCGGGCGACGAGGTTCCAGCGCGGATGGCGGTCTCCGTCGCCCGGCGCGCCCTCGGCGCGCAGCAGCGCGCAGACGAAGCCGGACCGCTCCAGCCGGGCCGCGATGAACCGACAGATCGGCAGGTAGTTGCCGCCGGGCGGGTTGATCGTCGGAATGCGGATCAGATCGCGCGTCAGCGCCACGAGGTCGCCTTCCCGCGCCGCCACGCCCGATGCGATGTCACTCATGCCGCACACCTCGCCGATCCGGCAGCTTTTCCGGCCGCGGCCGGATTGTCCAGCCTCCGGATTGGATTGCGGCGCCGCCGTCCAGCGGGTAGACCTCGCGACGGGACGCGGTGGCGCGTCGGTGCGGGAGGATGAGCGCGATGCGTCGAGGCCTGGTGTTTTCCGTGATCGCGGGCCTGGTGGTCGCGGCGACCGCGTCGGCGCAGGAATACACGTTCAAGCTCCACCACTTTCTGGGGCCGACGACGCCGACGCAGACCGAGACGATCGAGCCCTGGGCGCGGGCGGTCGAGGAGGCCTCGGGCGGGCGCGTGGCCATCGAGATCTATCCGTCGATGTCGCTCGGCGGCAAGCCCGCGGAGCTGGTGCAGCAGGCGCGCGACGGGGTCGTCGATCTGATCTGGACCGTCAACGGCTACACGCCGGGTCTGTTTCCCAGGACCGAGGTGTTCGAGCTTCCGAACGTCTTCACCAACGATCCGGCCGCCACGAACCTCGCGATGGCCGACATGTTCGCTGAGGATCTGGCGCCGGAATACGCGGGGCTCGAGGTCATGTTCCTGCACGTCCATGCGGGGAACGGCATCCACATGGTCGACCGCGAGGTGCGGGCGCCCGCCGACCTGGAAGGCGCGAAGCTGAGGATTCCGTCGCGGACCGGCGCCTGGGTGATCGAGGCGCTCGGGGCCGCGCCGGTGGCGATGCCGGTTCCCGACCTGCCCCAGGCCCTCTCGAAGGGCGTCGTGGACGGCGCGCTGATCCCGTTCGAGATCACTCTGCCGCTCAAGCTTCAGGATCAGACGAGGTACCACATCGAGGGAGCCGACCGCTATCGGTTCGGGACGACGGTTTTCCAGCTTTCGATGAACAAGGCGCGCTGGGACGCGCTTCCGGAGGATATCCGCGAGGCGTTCCGGGCGGCGTCCGGGCCGGACTGGCTGGAGCGGCTGGGCGGGATCTGGCGCGGCACGGACGACGCCGCGACCGTCGCGCTGGTCGAGGCCGGAAACACGCATGTCGAGCTGACCGCGGACGAGGTGGACGCCTTCAAGGAAGCGCTGGAGCCGGTCATCGCGCGCTGGGTGGACGATGTCACCGCCAGCGGCGTCGACGGCGCGCCGCTGGTCTCGAAGGCGCGCGCGCGGATCGCGGCGCATTCCCGGGACGGATCTTGACGACGGCGCCGGAACCCGAGGGACCCGAGGGCCCGCTCCGGTCCGCGATCACGGCATGGGCGCTGGCGGGGGGCGGACTTCTCGTGGCGGTGATCGCCGTCAACGTCCTCTCGGTCGTCGGCGGGGCGCTTCTCGGGCGACCGTTTCCCGGCGATTTCGAGATTACCGAGACCGGCATCGCCGTGGCCGTTTTCGCCTTCCTGCCCTATTGCCAGATGACGGGCGCCAACGTGACCGCCGACGTGTTCACCAGCCGCGCGGGTCCGCGCGCGCGCGCCGTCATGGCACTTGCCGCGTCCGTGACCGCTCTGACGTTCAGCGCGCTTCTCGTCTGGCGGATGTGGTTCGGGCTTCTGGACCAGAAGGCGTACGGCTATACCACGACGATCCTGCAGTTTCCGCACTGGGTCGCCTTCGCGGCCGTACTCGTGTCGCTCGTCCTTCTGGCGGCGGCGTCGACGATGACGCTGGTCCGGGACGCCGGCGGCGTCGCCCAAGCCGGAGCCCGATGACCGATCCGATCGCGATCGGGATCGGCGGTCTCGGAGCGCTGATCGTCCTGATCGCGCTGAGGATGCCGATCGCCTACGCGATGATCCTCGTGGGCGGAATCGGCACGAGCCTGCTGGACGGGCCGGGCGTCCTGCTGAGCCAGCTCAAGACCCTCGCCTACGGCCAGTTCTCGATCTACGATCTCTCCGTCGTGCCGATGTTCGTGCTCATGGGCGCGCTGGCGAGCGTCTCGGGTCTGAGCGCGAGCCTGTTCCGCGGCGCCAACGCGTGGTTCGGCAGGTTCCGGGGGGGCGCGGCGATGGCGGCCATCGCCGCCTGCGCGGGGTTCGGAGCGGTCTGCGGCTCGTCGCTCGCCACCGCGTCGACCATGGGCAAGGTCGCCCTGCCGGAGCTGCGCCGCGCGGGATGCTCGGGGGCGCTCGCGACAGGAACGCTCGCGGCCGGAGGCGTGCTCGGCATCCTGATACCGCCCTCCGTCGTGCTGGTGCTCTACGCGGTCGTCGTCGAGGCCAACATCGTGACGATGTTCATGGCGGCGCTTCTGCCGGGCCTGCTCGCCGTGGCGCTCTTTCTCGCCACGATCGCCGTCTACGTCCGCGTCAACCCGGCGGCGGGTCCGGCCGGAGAGCCCGTCGGCGGCGGACGGCTCGTCGCGGACACCGTCGCGATGGCGCCTGTCGCGGGGATTTTCGCCGTCGTGATCGGCGGCATCTATCTCGGCCTCTACAACCCGACGCCCGCCGCCGCCGTCGGCGCGGCCCTGGTCTGGCTTCACGGCGCCGTCACGGGCGGTCTGCCCTGGCCGCGCGTCCGCGCGGCGCTGCTGGAGACGGCTTCGATCAGCGGCATGATCTACCTGATCCTGCTCGGCGCCGAGATGCTCAAGGTCTTCATGAGCCGGGGCGGCGTCCCGCAGGCGATGGCGGAGGCCATGCTGGCCTCGGACCTCGCGCCGGTTCTCGTCCTGATCGCGCTCCTCGGCGCGCTCGTTCTGCTCGGCTGTCTGATGGACAGCCTTTCGATGATCCTGCTCGCGATCCCGTTCTTCTGGCCGGTGCTGGTCGCCATCAACGGCGGCGTCTCCGTCGACGCCGCGCAGGCCGGGTTCGGAATGACGACGGACGATCTCAAGATCTGGTTCGGCATCCTCGCGCTGATCGTCGTGGAACTGGGTCTCATCACGCCGCCGGTCGGGATGAACGTGTTCGTGATCTCGGCCATGGCGCGGGACGTTCCGATGCGGGACACCTTCCTGGGAGTGATGCCGTTCCTCGCCGCGGAGATCCTGCGGGTCGGGCTGCTGGTCGCGTTTCCGGCGATGGTCCTGTGGTTCCCGCGCTGGATGGCGGGCTGAATCCGTATCGGGAGGCAGGGACATGTTCGACGCCGCGATCCGCCGGAGGATCGACCCGCATCTGGACCGCGCGGGGAGACGGATCGCCCGGTCCGGCGTCTCCGCGGACGCGGTGACGGCGACCGGCCTCGCGCTCGGTCTGGCCTCGGCGACGGCGGTCGCGTTCGGGGCGTTCGCCGTCGCCCTCTCGCTTCTCGTCCTGTCGCGCGTCGCGGACGGTCTCGACGGCGCCGTCGCCCGCGCGACGGGTCCGACCGATTTCGGCGGATACTTCGACATAACGGCGGATTTTCTCTTCTACGGCGCGGTTCCCCTCGGCTTCGCGCTCTGGGATCCGACCACGAACGCCGTTCCCGCCGCGATCCTTCTGCTCTCCTTCTACTTCAACGGGGCGAGCTTCCTCGGCTTCGCGATCCAGGCCGAGAAGCGCGGCCTCTCGACGGCCGCCCAGGGACGCAAGAGCCTCTACTACTCTCCGGGTCTGCTGGAGGGCGCGGAGACGATCGGCTTTTTCGCGGCCATCTGCATCTGGCCGCACGCGTTCGCGCCGCTGGCATGGGCGTTCGCCGCGCTCTGCTTCTACACCGGGACCGCCCGCGTGATCTGGGCCCGGGCGTCCTTCGATAGCAGGGGCGCGGGAGGCCCTACTGGCCCGTCGTGGCTGGCGCCTCGGACTTTTCGGACGCTTCGGGAA
>CAWCUP010000037.1:0-17061 GCA_963798765.1 uncultured Alphaproteobacteria bacterium
GGCGACCTCGCGGTCGCGCTGGCCATCTCCGACACCGGCTTTTACCAGCGCGGATCGCCGCATCCTTTCATCGACTATGGGAAACCGAAGGAATATCAGAACCGCATCGACGACGAGATGGACGCCGGAAGCGATGCCACGCGCGCCCCGAGCCCGGCCTGGGGCAGGACCTGAACTTCGAATACATGGAGGCCAACCTTGTCTGACACCCAAATCGCCGACGTCCGCGTCACCCCGATCGCGTTCGCCGACCCGCCGCTGCTGAACAACGCCGGCTGCCACCAGCCCTTCGCCCTGCGCTCGATCATCGAAGTCGAGACCGAGGGCGGAGAGATCGGGCTCGGCGAGAGCTATGGCAACACCTCGCTGATCGAAGGCGTCCGGGCGGTGGCCCCGCATATTCGCGGGCTCGACGTCACCGACATCAACGGGCTCTGGCGGGGCCTCGACGCGTCGGTCGAGGACGCGGTCGAAGGTTACAACACCGGCGAGGGACGCCGGAACCTGCGCGTCGGCGGGGCGGTCGAGGTGGCGATGTGGGACGCCTTCGGCAAGGCCACCGGCCGCCGGGTCTGCGACCTGCTCGGCGGACAGGTGCGCGAGCGGGTGCCGTTCTCGGCATACCTTTTCTACAAATTCGCCCGCCACCACGGCGCCGGCGCGGACGACGTCTGGGGCGAGGTGCTGAGCCCCGAGCAGCTGGTGGACGAGGCGCGGCGGATGATCGACCGGTACGGTTTCCGCGCGATCAAGCTGAAAGCCGGCATCCTCGAGCCCGAGGCCGAGATCGCGGGGCTTCGCGCGCTGCGCGCCGCCTTCCCGGACGCGCCGCTCAGGATCGACCCGAACGGCGGCTGGACGGTTGAGACCACGCTGAAGCTGCTGCCGCGACTGGAGGGCCTGATCGAATATCTGGAGGATCCGACCGTCGGCATCGAGGGCAACGCCGAGGTGCAGGCGGCAACCGAAATCCCGCTGGCCACCAACATGTATGTCGTGGCCGAGCGTCATCTGCCGCTGAACATGGCGCGGGACGCCTTCCGCGTGATCCTCAGCGACCATCATTACTGGGGCGGCCTGAGAGCCAGCCGCGAACTCGCGCGGATCTGCGGGATCTGGGGGCTGGGGCTGTCGATGCATTCGAATTCCCATCTCGGCATCAGCCTTGCCGCGATGACGCATCTGGCGGCGGCGACGCCGAACCTGACTTACGATTGCGACACCCATTACCCGTGGCAGACCGACGAGGTGATCGAGGGCGGCAAGCTGGAGATCGAGGACGGCTCTCTCGCGGTCCCCGAGGGTCCGGGCCTGGGCGTGACGCTGGACCGCGCCGAACTCGACCGGCTGCACCGGAACTATCTGGACGCCGGCATCGCGGAGCGCGACGACAAGTCCGAGATGCGAAAGCACTGGCCGGACTGGACATTCGGGAGGCCCAGGTTTTGACCTCGGCCCGGGACATCCCGCGGCTGATCCGGATGCACGAGGCCGACAACGTGGCGATCGTCGCCAACGATCACGGCCTGCCCGAGGGCGCGCAGGTGCCGGGCGGGCCGCGGCTGGCCGAGCGCGTCCCGCAGGGCCACAAGGTGGCGCTCGTCGACATCGCCCGCGGCGCCGAGGTGCGCCGCTACGACGTGGTGATCGGGCGGGCCGCCCGCGACCTGCCGGCGGGCGCATGGATCAACGAGGACCGGCTGGAGATGGCGCCCGCTCCCGAGACGACCGACCTGCCGATCGGCACCCGCGTCGCCGATCCCGGCCCCGCCATCGCGGGCCGGACGTTCCAGGGCTACCGCAATCGCGACGGCTCCGCCGGAACGCGCAACCTGCTCGCGATCACCTCGACCGTGCAATGCGTCTCGGGCGTCGTGGCGCACGCGGTCGGGCGCATCCGCGACGAGTTGCTGCCGAGATATCCCGACGTCGACGGGGTGCTGTCGCTGGAGCACACCTATGGCTGCGGCATCGCCATCGAGGCGGCCGAGGCGGCGATCCCCATCCGCACCCTGCGCAACATCGCCGCCAATCCGAACTTCGGCGGCGAGGTGATGGCGGTGAGCCTCGGCTGCGAGAAGCTGCAGCCCTCCCGGCTTTTCCCGGATCTGGAGATCCCCGACCTCGTGCGGCTGCAGGACGACCGCAACACGGGTTTCGACGCCATGATCCGCAGTCTGATGGAGACCGCGGAGGCGCATCTCGAGAGGCTGAACGCCCGCACCCGCGAGCCGTGTCCATTGTCGGCGCTGATTGTCGGGCTGCAATGCGGCGGCTCGGACGCCTTTTCGGGCGTCACCGCCAACCCGGCGCTGGGCATCGCCAGCGACATGCTGGTGCGCGCGGGGGCGACCGTGATGTTCTCGGAGGTGACCGAGGTGCGCGACGGCATCGACCAGCTGACCGCGCGCGCGGCCACGCCCGAAGTGGCGCGGGACCTGATCCGCGAGTTGACCTGGTACGACGACTACCTGTCGCGCGCCCATGTCGACCGCGCGGCCAACACCACGCCGGGCAACAAGGCCGGCGGACTGTCGAACATCGTCGAGAAATCGATGGGATCGATCGTGAAATCCGGCTCGGCTCCGATCTCCGGCGTCGTGCCGCCGGGCGAGCGGGCGCGGACGAAGGGGCTCCTGTTCTGCGCCACCCCGGCCAGCGACTTCATCTGCGGCACGCTGCAGCTGGCGGCCGGCGCCACCGTGCACGTGTTCACCACCGGGCGCGGCACACCCTACAGCCTGCAGGCGCTGCCGACGATCAAGGTTTCGACGCGCACCGAACTGGCGCGGCGTTGGCACGACCTGATCGACGTGGACGCAGGCCCGGTGGCGACCGGCGAGGCGACGCTCGAGGAGATGGGGGAACGTGTGTTCGAGCGCATCGTCGCCACCGCCTCGGGCGAGCGCACCTGGGCAGAGCGCCACGGCATCCACAACTCGCTGGCGCTTTTCAACCCCGGGCCCGTCACCTGATTGAGCCGGGCACTGGCTCGGCTCGACGCGGCGCGTGACCGCTTCGCTCGGACGCGGGACGGGATACGGGACCTGCCGGGGAGCGCGTGACCATTCCTCACTGGCACGCGGACGTCGCGACCACCGGAAAGAGGGACCAGACCGTCGCGACGAGGCCGACCCATCCCGTCGTCCTGCTGACGCCCCGGACGAAGCCGGAGGGCGACCCGAAACGCCGTCCGTGGAGGCAGGCGAGGATCACCCCCTGGGCTGCGATGGCGACGAGCCATGCCGCGACGAGCGCGAGCCGCATGAGTGAGAAGCCCCGGGCGTCGACTGCGGCCCAGCCGAAGGAACAGGCGACACCGTGCAGGCCGTAGACGGCGCTGAAGGCCGCGAGCCACGCCAGAGGGCCGATCAGGATGCGCGCGAGGTCCGTCATGCCGCCAGCCCCGGCAGATGGGCGACGGCGAGGACGAGCGCGGCGACCACCGCCATGTAGTCGATCCACAGGCCGACGATCGGCAGTTCCGCCCGACGTGCGGCCGAGACGAACCCGCGCGCGACGCGCGCCGCGAGAAAGACCAGCATCAGCGCGGGGATCAGGACGTGCAGGACGCCGTAGCCGCCCAGCACGAAGAGCGTCGCGTTGTAGGCGTGCCCGGTCGGCGGCGGGATCCTCAGGAGAAGCGCCACCAGGGCGAGCAGAAGCGTGACCACGCCCGCTCCCGCGACGACGAGTCCCGGCCAGGAGGAGCCGCCGCGGCGGTTGCCGCGGATCGCGGCCCGCATCCCGGCGGCCGCGACCACGGCCCCGGCCAGCCCTCCGGCCAACTCGAGGCGCGACGGCTCGAGCCATTCGGGCGGCGGCCAGCCCGGCGCGACGGTGAAGAGGAAGGCGTAGCCGAAGATAAGCGACCCGAAGAGCACCGCGTCGGCGACGAGCAGGAACAGCGTGCCCCACCAGCCTGGCGCGCGGTCGACCTCGCCCGCATGCGGCAGCGAGATGCCGAGGCCCGCGTCCTCCGGCCCGAGGTCGCGCCGCCGCCCGAGGCTCCAGACCCAGCGCCAGGCCAGCGCGGCGACGCCGGTCATCGCGACCGGCGCGACCCAGTAGAGCTTGAGCAGGATCGACAGGAAGAAAAGCCCCGTGACCGCCGCCATGATCATCGGCAGGCGGGTGTTGCCGGGATAGACCACGATGTATTCCGGCGTGCCCCGCGCCGCCTCGACCGTCAGCGTCTCCCGCCGGCCGTGCCGCGGCGTGCCGAGGTATCCGCGCCCCTGCGCGAGCCGCACCGTCAGTCCCGGATCGCCGTGCAGCGGGTCGCGCCTGTCCACATGCGGCAGGCTGGCGAAGTTGTAGCTTGTCGGGGGCGTCGTCATCGCCCATTCGAGCGTTCCCGCATTCCAGGGATTTCGCCGGCCGCGCACCGCGACGAAGAAGTTGAGCACGACCTCGATCAGGACGATGGCGAGGCCGAATGCCATGATGAACCCGCCGATCGACGATATGAGGTTGATAGTGGTCCAGCCGTCCTCCGCCGCGTAGGTCCAGATGCGCCGCCGCTGGCCGAGCAGGCCGACCCAGTGCATCGCGAGGAACGTGCCGTGGAAACCCACGAAGATCAGCACGAAAGCCACCTCTCCGATGCGGAAGAACCGCCGCCGCCCCGTGACATGCGGCAGCCAGTAATAAAGCCCGGCGAGGATCGGGAAAACGAAGCCGCCGAAAAGGACGTAATGCAGATGCGCCGTCACGAAGGCCGTGTCGTGCGCCTGCCAGTCGAACGGCACCATCGCGACCATGACGCCGGTCAGCCCGCCCATCACGAAGGTCGCGAAGAACCCCAGCAGGTGGAGCATCGGCAGCCGCAGGTCGGGCCGTCCCTTCCAGAGCGTGCCGATCCAGGCGAAGATCTGCACGCCCGTCGGGACCGCCACCAGCGTCGAGGCGGCCGAGAAGAACGCCAGCCCCATATGCGGGATGCCGGTCGTGAACATGTGGTGGACCCAGAGCCCGAAGCTCAGGAAGGCCAGCGCCACGGCCGAGGCGACGATCCAGCCGTAGCCGAGCAAGGTCGTGCGCGCCATCACCGGCAGCACGGTCGAGATCACTCCCGCCGCCGGCAGGAAGATGATGTAGACCTCCGGATGGCCGAACAGCCAGAAAAGGTGTTGCCAGAGCAGGCTGTCGCCGCCGAGATCCGCCTGGAAGAACGGCATCCCGAACGCCCGCTCGAGTTCGAGCAGGATCGAGCCGAGGATCAGCGGCGGAAAGCCGGTCAGGATCATCAGCGCGGTGATCAGCGCGTACCACGCGAAGATCGGCATCCTGCCCAGCGACATTCCGGGCGCACGATAGCGCAGGACCGACACGCTGATCTCGACCGCCGCCGCGATCGCGGAGATCTCGACGAAGGTGATGCCGATCAGCCAGAAATCGGTGTTGATCCCCGGCGAGTAAATCGGCCCGGTCAGCGGCGGATACATGAACCAGCCGCCGTCGGGCGCGATCCCCAGCACCATCGAGATCAGCAGCATCGCGCCGCCGAACGCGTAGCACCAGTAGCCGTAGGCGGTCAGCCGCGGATAGGCGAGGTCGCGGGTGCCCAGCATCTTGGGCAGCAGGTAGATCGCCATGCCCTCGAAGGTCGGAATGGCGAACAGGAACATCATGATGGTCCCGTGCATCGTGAAGAACTGGCTGTAGAGCTCGGGCCCGACGAAAGCTGAGTGCGGCGTCGCCAGCTGCGCCCTGATCAGCATCGCCAGCACGCCGCCCACCGCGAAGAAGAAGAACGAGGTGACCAGGAACATCCGGCCGACGTCGGTGTGGTTCACCGTCGAGAACCAGCCCTTCCAGCCGGGCTCCGACGCCCAGATCGCCTGCAGCTCGCGATGCCGCGCGAGCGTCCTCATCGCGCCGCCTCCGCCAGGAAACGCTCCCATCCGGCGGCGTCGTGGGCGACGACGTCGAAGACGTGCCCGGCATAGCCCTCGCCGCTGAACTCGGCGCTCACGCCGCGGTAGCTGCCCGGAAGATCCGCCTCGATCCTGAGCACGTTGACATGGCCGGGGATCGCGTCGAGCTTGCCCGCGAGCCGAGGAACCCAGAAGCTGTGGATCACGTCGGCCGTGGTGACCGCCACGTCGACCGGACGGCCCGCCGGGATGTGCAGCACGCCCTTGGTGACGCGGCCCGGAGCGTCCCCGTAGGCGAAGCTCCAGCTCCAGCGCCGCGCCTCGGCCTGGACCGCGACCACGTCGCCGTCCCTCCGGGGCAGGAGCCGCTCGCCGATCACCAGCCCGTAGGCCAGCAGCGCGGCGAGGACCGTCATGGGAAACACCAGCCCGAGGCCGACGATCCAGGCGCGCTCCGAGCCGGCGCCGCCGCCCCGCCGCGTGAAAGCGGCGGCGATCAGCCCGACGACCAGCGCCAGTATCGCCGCGGCGCCCGCAAGCATCACCCACCAGAGCGTGGCGATGTGACCGGCGGCCGGCCCCGCCGGATCGACCGTCGACATCGCGCCCTGGCAACCCGCGAGCGCCAGCGGCGTTGCCCCCGCAGCAACCACGCCCAGGAGCCGCCGCCGATGCCGAAGGACGCGCCGCCGCAGGAAGACGACACGCTGGTCGATCCGATATCGCAGCGGCCCGGCTTCGACGAGACCGAGTCGCGGATCGCGATCCTCGGGCACCCGATCCACGCGATGAGCGTCTCCTTCCCGGTCGCCCTCACCTTCTGCGCCTTTTTCGCCGACCTGCTCTACTGGTGGACCGGCGACGCGTTCTGGGCCCGGGCCGGCGTCTGGGCGGCGGGCACGGGGTTCCTCTTCGGCATGCTCGCCGCGTTTTCCGGCACGGCTGAGCTGCTTCTCGTCAGCGGCATCCGGGCGCGCGCCGCTCCATGGACCCACGCCATCATCGCGGTGACCCTGCTGGCGCTTCTCGGCGCGAACTGGGCGCACCGGCTCTACGGCTACGAGGCGGCGGTGCTGCCCTACGGCATCCTGCTCTCGGGGCTCAGCGTCATCATGGTGGGGTTCACGGGGTGGCATGGCGGCAAACTCGTCTTCGACTATCACCTGGGCACTTCGAAGGGCAGCTGACCGCCGCGCGGTTCGGTCATCCAGCCGGGGAACTCCATCCCCGAAAGGTCTGGCTTGCCCAGCACGAGCGTGAGAATGGCGAGCATGGGAACGAGGACGACCATCAGCGGCAGGTAGGGCGCCGGTGGACGGCCACGCTCGCGGGTCTCCGCGACGGTCACGACGACATGGCCGATCCAGGCGTGGGCGCCGACGAGCAGCGCCACGAAGAAAAGCTTGGCGTAGAGCCACGGCACGAGCGCCTCGCGCAGGAAGATGAGCCATGTCCCCGCGACGATGGCGATGACGGCGGCCGGCGTCACCCCGATCGTATAGGTCAGATGGGTTGCGCGCCTGATCCTCACGTAGTCCTCGCGATTGTTCCCCGCGTCGTGGCGCGACAGCATCAGCGGCAGCGAGAAAAGCCCGCCGCACCAGACGATAAGCCCGGCGATATGGACGGCCTTGAAATAGGGGATCAGCGCCTGGGCCCACTCGCTCACGCCGCGTCGCCCTGCAGACCCGCCCAGCCGCGGCGCGCGACGAGGGCGGCGGCGACGGCGTAGGGCAGGCCCGCCGGAACCCACATCATGAGACCGCCGAGCTGCTGGTCGGCCAGCGGCGTCAGGCCCCACTCCAGCGGGGCCAAAGCATGCGCCGCGTAGAGCTGCTTGGAGGTGAAGGTCAGCAGCGCGCCGAGCATCCCCATCTGAGCGAACCCGGCGACGACGAAGATCAGGGCGTCGACCGGATCGCGCCGCCGATCGAGGACGCCGCGCCAGAACCAGACCGCCGAGGCGGTCAGCGTGACCTGCATCGCCCAGTAGACGCCCTTGTGGGACAGCGCGAGGTCGTAGGCCGCGGGAACGTGCCAGAACCAGAGCGTCGTGGTGGCGAGCGCGAAGGGCAGGGCGATCGGCCCGACGCGATCCGCCGGAAGCGCCCGCGCGAGCAGCGGGGCCGCCACCGCGACCAGAAGCACGTGATGCGCCACCCGCGCCGAGAACAGGGACGAGGACAGCGCGCAGAGCGGCGACACGAACGCGAGCGCCAGCACCGTCACCCCTGTCAGCCCCGCCAGATCGCGGCGAACCACCGCCGCCAGCGCGAGCAGGGTGCCGATGAGAACCGGATCGAAATTCCAGCTCGTCCAGATCTCGCTCGGCAGGGGAGGCGGGCCGCAATATGTGCCGTTCATGTTCCTCGTCCCGAAGGTTCCCGATCGCCGGACAGGTCCTACCCGCCCCACGCGCAACCCGGCGCGGCCGAAGGAGGTTCCGCGCCTTGGCGCGGAATCGCCGGCCCCGCCGCGCAACCCGCCCGCGTGGCGCACCCGGAGCGCGTTGAAAAGCGGACGGCCGCCCGGCGGCGCAGCGATATCTGCCGCTCGAGCCGGACGCCGCGCACCTTGCGGCGCGACAATCAGGATGAGCGCGCGTATTGCCCATCATAGCGGAGGCCGAGCTTCAAGTCCCCGGGATCCTGGCCTCCGAGGCGAAGGGGTCGGATGACTCGGTCCCGCAGAGCTTCATCCGGCCTCGCGCTTCGGGGCTTGCCTGACAGCCTGCCGGAAGCGCACTTCTACTCGAGACGGTCGGGGAACCCCGGTGCGCGAAGATCGGTGGCCAGGACGTCTTCCAGCAGCCTGACGATCCGCGTGGACTGCGCCTCGCCGCCATAGGCCGCCTTTCCACGAACGAAGGTCTGGGCCACCAGACCCGCCAGATCGAGGGGCACCTGGAATTCGCGGCCGTATTCCATGGCGAAACCCAGGTCCTTGAGCGCGAGATCCATCGTGAAGGCGATGTCGTAGCTGCCGTTCAGGATCAGCTGTCCTTCCGTCTCGTGGACGAAGGAATTGCCCGAGGAGGCGCGGATCGCCTCCCACGCCCGGCCGAGATCCAGCCCGCCGCGCTTCGCCAGCATCAGCGCCTCGCCATCCGCGACGAGGTGGATGAAAGCCAGCATGTTTGTGATGACCTTGATCACCGAGGCCGAGCCGAGCGGGCCCATATGCAGGATCCGGTCCCCCATCGCCTGCAGCGCCGGAAGGTGCCTCTCGAACAGGTCCGCCTCGCCCCCGGCCAGAACCGTGATCTCGCCGCTCCGCGCCAGATGCACGCCGCCGGTCACCGGGCATTCGAGGCAGCGGACGCCCGCCGCCTCGGCGGTCGCGGCCAGCCGGAGGATCTCGGTTCTGCCGAGCGTGGACATCTCGATCCAGTCGCGGCCGCGCAGATCCGGCAGCACCTGCTTCAGAACAGCCTCCGAGACGGCCGGGGAAGGCAGACAGGTCACAAGCGCGTCGACCCCCTGCGCGGCCTCCGCGGGCGTGGCCGCCCAGCGCGCTCCGGCGGCGACATGGCGCTCGCCCGCGCGGCGGTCCGCGTCATGCACCGTCACCTCGAAGCCTCCGCGCAGCAGGCTCGCCGCCAGATGTCCGCCCAGATTGCCCAGTCCGATGAAGCCGTAGCGCATGACCCGTCCCTCAGAAATGGATGCGGAAAGCCCGACGCACCGCCGCGTCGGTCTCGGGCGTCACCTGGATGGCCGCCCGCGCCAGGATCTCCTCCTTGCGCGTCCGGGCGCGCTCCAGCAGGCCCGGACGGTCGGCCTCCTCCCATTCCTTTGGGCTCATGCGGTTGCCGAGCTTGGGAAAGAGGTATTCCGTCTCCATCAGCCGCAGCGTCTGCGACGCGCCGAGGTAGTGACCGGGTCCGCCGAGGCAGACTTCCGTCATCGTCTCCATCGACAGGCTGTCCTCGGTCACCTCGATGCCCCGAACGCAGCGCAGCACCTGCCCGATGATGTCGTCGCCGAGGATCAGGCTTTCTGGGCAGAACCCGAGAAGCGAGGCGTGCATTCCGGCGGATTCGTATACGAGGTTCAGTCCCGACAGACCGGCCAGCACGTTGGTCAAAGCCTGCTCCCACCCGGCCTGCATGTCCGGAACCTTGCTGTCCGAGATCCCCGCGGCGGCGCCGCCGGGCAGGCCGTAGAAATGCTGCATCTGGGCGCATCCCGCCGTCAGCAGGGCCTGCTCCGCCGAACCGCCGGACATCGCCCCGGTCCGGAGGTCGCAGACGAACGGCCATGTCCCGAAGATCGCCGGGTGGCCCGGGCGCATGGCGTTGACGTAGACCACGCCGGCGAGGCACTCGGCCACCGCCTGAACGATCGTCATCGCCAGCGGCGCCGGCGCGGTCGCTCCGGCCTGGCCCGCGGAGAGCAGAAGCACCGGCATGCCGGCGCGGACGCAGTGCTCCATCGTCACGCAGCTTTCCTCGGCGAACCTCATCGGCGGCACGACGAAGCAATTCGAGTTCGACACGAAGGGTCGCGACCGCCACGTCTCTTCGCCACCCGCCACCAGGTGGATCAGGTCCATGCAACCCGCCACATGGGACGGGTCGGAGAACGAGGTGC
This sequence comes from uncultured Alphaproteobacteria bacterium, assembly GCA_963798765.1. GTDB lineage: Bacteria > Pseudomonadota > Alphaproteobacteria > Rhodobacterales > Rhodobacteraceae > Amaricoccus. Next base: position 10,472 of record CAWCUP010000037.1, read on the forward strand.
CCACATGCTTCGTCGTGCCGGCCAGACAGGCGTAAAGCGTGTTCACGTCCATGTCGAAATTGTCGGCCACGTCCCGGCAGACCATCGTCCGCTGGAAGAAGTGGATGTTGTCGAGGTGATGGGCGAGCCGCGCGGCGTCATGGAGATCCCCGGAGGTGGACTCGCGATAGTCGCCGGTCAGCGCGTCGACGACATGGACGGCGGCGCCCGCCGTGCCGAAATGCACCCGTGTTCCGGACAGGAGCAGATCGTGGTCGGGATGGCGGCCGAAAAGCGTGAGGTCGCGCGCCGCCAGCGCCAGCATGTCCTCCACCAGCGCGCGGGGAAAGCGGAGCCGCCCGTCATCGCCGAGCGTCGCGCCGGCGCCGGTCATGATCTCGATGCCGGAGCGCGGCGCGTTGGCGAGGCCGATCACCTCCAGCGCGTCGAGGGCCGCGGCGTGGATCCTCGGGACGTCGGCCTCCTTCAGCGGCCGATACTGCCCGCCCTCCATGCCGGGCCGAACGGGACGGGACGCGCCGGTCCTCGGCGCCGCGCGCGCCGCGATCTGCGCCGCCCTGCCTCCGGACCGGCGCGCCCGCCCGGCCGGTTCCGCAGTCTCCGCCGCGTCATTCATGTCCGCACCCTCTCCGCGCTTGGATCATACATCGGCGCGAGGCTCGCCACAGCGGCATGCCTCCGCCCGGCAACCTCGATCTCGAAGGTCGAAGCCAGAACCTCCGCCGCGCTCTCGCCGGCGCAGGGGACGTATCCCAGCCCCACCGCCCCGCCGAGCGCATGGCCGTAATTTCCCGAGGTCACGATCGAGACGATACGCCCGTCCCGGACGACGGCCTCGTTGTGGAAGAGCATCGGTTCGGGATCGACCAGCCGGAACTGCAGCAGCCGCCGGCCGAGGCCCTCTTCGCGGCGGCGCAACACCGCCTCGCGCCCGATGAAGTCGCCCTTGCCGGTTCGCACCGCGAAGCCGAGTCCGGCCTCCAGCACATGATCCTCGTCGGTGATGTCGTGGCCGAAATGGCGGAACGCCTTCTCGATCCGGCAGCTGTCGAGCGCGTGGAGTCCGCACAAAGTCAGGCCCAGCGGGTCTCCGGCCTCCAGCAGAGTCTCGAAGACATGCGCCGCCTGATCGGTGGAGACGTACAGCTCCCATCCGAGTTCGCCCACGTAGCTGATGCGGTGCGCCCGGGCGAGGCCCATGCCGATCTCGATCTCGCGCGCCGTGCCGAACGGATGCGCGGCGTTGCCGAAATCGTCCGGGCTCACCGCCCGCATCAGACTTCTCGCTTTCGGCCCCATCACGCAGAAGACCGCCTCGGCGGCCGTCACGTCGGTCACGACGGCGGAGACGTCGCCCAGATGCCGCCGGATCCAGGCGATGTCGCGCCGCAGCGTCGCGCCCGGCACCACCAGCAGGAACGCGGTTTCGGAAAGGCGCGTCACCGTCAGGTCGCTTTCGATCCCGCCGCGCGCGTTCAGCATCTGGGTATAGACGATGACGCCCGGCTCCACGTCCACGTCGTTCGCGCAGAGCCGCTGCAGCAGGGCGCAGGCGTCGCGCCCCTCCACCCGGATCTTGCCGAACGAGGTCATGTCGAAGAGCCCGACATCATCGCGCACGGCCATGTGCTCGACCCGCTGGTTTTCGAACCAGTTCTGCCGGCCCCAGTCGTAGCGGTATTCCCGCGCCTGACCCGGCGCCGCGAACCAGTTCGCCCGCTCCCAGCCGGCGACCTCGCCGAATACCGCGCCCCGCGCCTTCAGGTGCTCGTGAACCGGGCTGCGCCGGACGCCGCGCGCCGTCTCGACCTGCCGCCACGGGTAATGGTCGGCATAGAGCAGTCCAAGCGTCTCGGTCACGCGTTCGCGCAGGTAGCGGCGGTTGCGCTGGAACGGCTGGGCGCGGCGGATGTCCACCTCCCACAGATCGAACGGCGGCTCGCCTTCGGTGATCCAGTGTGCGAGCGCCATGCCCGCTCCGCCTGAGGAGACTATGCCGATGGAGTTGTACCCCGCCGCGACCCAGTAGCCGCCGAGTTCCGGCGCCTCGCCGAGGTAGTAGCGGTCGTCGGGAGTGAAACTCTCGGGACCGTTGAAGAAGGTGTGGATGCCCGCCGTCCGGAACAGCGGCATCCGATGCGTGGCCATCTCGAGAATCGGTTCGAAATGGTCGAAATCCTCTGGCAGCGCGTCGAAGCAGAAATCCTCTGGAATGCCCGCCATGCCCCAGGGTTTGGCCTTGGGCTCGAAGGCGCCAAGCATCATCTTTCCGGCGTCCGACTTGTAGTAGGCGCATTCGTCCGGCACGCGAAGCACCGGCAGGTGGCCGAGCCCTTCGATCGGCTCGGTCACCAGGTAGAAATGCTCGCAGGCATGCAGCGGCAGCGTCACCCCCGACCGCGCCGCCAGCTCGCGCCCCCACATGCCGCCGCAATTGATGACGACCTCGGCGGCGATGTGACCCGCCGCGTCCCCGGCCACCCAGTCGACCCCGGTCACCCGCCGGCCGTCGTCCGTCACTCCCGCGACCGTCGCGCCTTCGACGATCCGCGCGCCGCGCATCCGCGCGCCCTTCGCCAACGCCATGGCGATGTTGGCCGGATCGCATTGGCCGTCGAGCGGCAGGTGGACCGCCGCGGTCACGCCCTCGACGTTCAGGTGCGGATACATCGCGCCGACCTCCGCGGCGCCGATCTCGTGCACCTCGACGCCGAAAGCGCGCGCGAGCGTCGCCTGACGCAGCAGTTCCTCGCGTCTCGCATCTGTCAGCGCGACCGAGATCGACCCGACCTGCCGCATGCCGGTGGCGATGCCGGTCTCCGCCTCCAGACCGACGTAGAGTTCAGCGGAGTATTTGGCCAGCCGCGTCATGTTCTGGCTGCCGCGGAGCTGACCGATCAGCCCGGCCGCGTGCCAGGTCGTGCCGCAGGTCAGCTGCCGGCGCTCCAGCAGCACGATGTCCGTCCAACCCGCCTTCGCCAGATGATACGCGACGGAGCAGCCCGAGACTCCGCCCCCGATGATGACGGCGCGGGCGCGGTCCGGCGGAAGCGTCATGCGCGGAGCCTCTCGTTGGCGGGATCCCAGAGCGGCCCGTCGCCCCGCACGGTCGCGGGCCGGCGTTCGCCGTAGATCTCCACCTCGATCGCCTGGCCCGGCACCGCGAGGTCCGTCCGCAGCATGGCCAGCGCGATCGACGCGCCGACGCGGTAGCCCCACCCGCCGCTCGTCGCCTCGCCCACCACGACGCCTTCGTGCCAGAGCGTGGACATGGGCGGCGCGTCGGCCTCGCCCGCGTCCACCCTCAGCACAGCGAACCGTTTCGCCACGCCGCGCCGCCGCTCCGACAGGAGCGCCGCCTTGCCGGGAAAGTCCTGCGGCTTGTCGAGGCGGACGAACCGCTCCAGCCCGGCCTCGAGCAGCGAGTAGTCGGTCGAGAGGTCTCCCTTCCACGCGCGATACGCCTTCTCCAGCCGCAGGCTGTTCAGCGCCCACATGCCGAAGGGCGTGGCGCCCCCGGCAAGCACGGCCTCGTAGATCTCCGGCATGTCCGCGTTCGCCGCGTGGATCTCCCAGCCCAATTCGCCGGCGAACGACACCCGCGCCAGCAACGCCGGCCTCCCCGCCACCCGGCCCGCCTGATGGGTCAGCCAAGGCCGCGAAAGATCCGCCTCGGCGACGGAGCCGAGCGTCGCACGGGACTTCGGCCCCGTGACGATCAGGGTGTCCACCTCCGCGCTGCGGTCCTCCAGCGTCAGACCGGAGACGAGGCGGTCGCGGAGGTATTCGCCGTCGTGCCACTGCGCGGCGCCGGCCGCGATCAGCGTCATGCTGTCCGGCGCATGCCGCAGAACCGACATCTCCGTCAGCACGCGGCCGCGATGGTCGGGGAAATAGGCCAGCCCGACCCTGCCCGGCGCGGGCAGCCCCCCGGCGATCAGGCCGAGCAGCCACTCGTCGGCGCCCCGACCGGACAGCTCGAACCGCGAGAAGCCCGGAAGGTCGAGGACGCCGACGCCGTCCCTGACCGCCTCGCATTCCGCCCGGATGCGCGGCTCCCACGGCCCGGAGCGGTTCCAGGTGCGGGTCGTCGCCTCGCCGGTGTCGTCGCCCGGCGCCGCGAACCAGTCCGCCCGCTCCCAGCCGTTGTAGGCGCCCATCCGCCCGCCCGACGCCCGGACCCGCGCATGGACCGGCGACAGTCAGCCGGTCGGCCCCGGCGGGCCAGCGATGCCACGGGAAATGCATGGCGTATTCGTGGCCGTAGACCTCCCGGGCCTTGGCGAGGCAGTAGTCGGGATCGGTGTACCCGGTGAAACGGCGCGGATCGCAGGCCCACATGTCCCATTCGGTGGCGCCCTCGGTCACCCATTCGGCAAGCACCTTGCCGGCCCCGCCCGCCTGAGCGATCCCGAAGGTGAAGACGCAGGCCTCGAACGCGTTCGGGACGCCCGGCATCGGCCCGATCAGCGGGTTGCCGTCGGGCGTGTAGGGGATCGGACCGTTGATGACTTTGGCCAGCCCGGCCTCGGCCAGAACGGGCACGCGCCGGATGGCGTCGGCGATGTACGGCTCCAGCCGGTCGAGATCGTCCGGGAAACAGCTGAAAGCTGAAATCCTCCGGAAGCGGGTCCTCGGGCCCGACCCAGTGCGCGCGACAGTCGCGCTCGTAGGGGCCAAGATTGAAACCGGCCTTCTCCTGCCGCAGGTAATAGGACACGTCCACGTCGCGCAGCAGCGGCAGCTTCCGCCCGGCCGCTTTCGACCAGTCCCGAACGGCCGGAACCTCCTCGAACACGAGATACTGGTGGCTCATGACCGCCATCGGCACCGGGCGGCCTCCGAAGGGCAGGAACCAGTCGCCGACGCGCCCGCGCGTAGTATCCGGCGGCGTTGACGACAAACTCGCAGCGGATGTCGCCCTTCTCCGTATGGACCACCCATTCGTCGCCCGCGCGGCCGACCCCAGTCGCCGGCCGGAACCGCTCGATCCGGGCGCCCAGAGCGCGAGCCCCCCGGGCGAGCGCCTGGGTCAGCTGCGCGGGGTCCATGTCCCCGTCCGCCGGATCGTAGAGCGCCCCGGCGATGTCGTGGGTTTCGAGGAAAGGGTGGCGTGACCGGATCTCCCCGACGCCGAGGATCTCCAGCTCCATCCCCTGGTGCCGACCCATGCCGCAGGCGCGCCGGAACTCCCGCATCCTCTCGGGGCCGTGGGCCAGCCGGATCGAGCCCGTCACATTGTAGTTGATCGGGTAGTCGACCTCGGCTCCAAGTCGGGCGTAGAGTTCCGTCGAGTACCGCTGCATGTTCATGATCGCCCAGGACGTGGAGAAGGTCGGCACGTTCCCCGCCGCGTGCCAGGTCGAACCCGCCGTCAGCTCGGTCTTTTCAAGAAGCGTGCAGTCCGTCCAACCCGCCTTCGCCAGATGGTAGAGCGCGGAAACGCCGACGGCCCCGCCGCCGATTATCACCACGCGCGCGGTCTCAGCACCCCCGGACATCCGTCGCCCTCTCCAATTGCCGGGGCGAGTATCCGGCCGGAGCCGCGCGCTTTCAATCGGGCGCTCGGAGCGATATTGATCGGTAAAACCGATCAGGGTGGCCGATGCAGATCGAATTGATCGAGACGTTCCTCGACCTGTGCGAGACCCGCAGCTTCAACCGGACGGCGGACAGGTTGGGAGTGACGCAGTCCACGGTCTCGGGGCGGATCCGCGCCCTGGAGCGCCACCTGCAGCGGCGACTGTTCGCGCGTGGGCGCGGGGGGACCGAACTGACGACCGAGGGGCTGATGTTCGCGCCCCACGCGCGCGGCCTGCGGCTCGGGTGGGCCGAGGCGCTCCACGCGACGCGGCAGGCCGGCGACAGCGCGCTTTCGCTGCGGATCGGATTGCAGCACGATCTGGCGGGCCCCCATATCGGCGATTGGGTGAAATCCTGTCTCGCGAGTTTTCCGGGTGTCGCCTTCTACGTCGAGGCCGACTACTCGGCCAACATGTGCGCTGAACTGTCCGCCGGGAGCCTCGACCTCGCGATGCTGTTCACGCCCAAGCCGAACCCGGATCTGCATTTCGAGACCGTCGGAGAGATCGTCTACCGCATGGTCTCGACCGAGACGGACCGGCTGGCGGCGGTCCGCGCCGACGGGTACATACTCGCGAACTACTCGCCAGCGTTCGCGCAGACCCATGCGCTGCTGCATCCCGGCCTCTCGTCCGCCAGGGTGTCGAGCGGCCAGAACGCGGCGGTAGCGGGGCTTCTCGCCGCGCTCGGCGGGACGGCCTATCTGCTGGACGAGACGGCGGCCTCCCTCGCGACCGTCGGCGTCGCCCGCATGGTGGCCGACGCGCCACCCGTGACGCAGCCGGTCTTCGCCGCGGCGCATCTGCGGACCCGGCACCGGGCGAGCCACCGGCGGCTGATCCGCCTCCTGCGGTCGCATTTCGAAATCGCCGCGCCGCGCACCCGCCGCGGCGCCTGACCGTTCACAGCGCGCTGCAGAGGCGGTCCGGTCCCTGTTCCCGAATGGCCGTCCGGAGGTGAGCGGTCAACGCCGCTCTCGTATGAGTTCCCGCTTCTTCGCAAAGGCA
>CAWCUP010000038.1:0-23699 GCA_963798765.1 uncultured Alphaproteobacteria bacterium
GAGGCGACGGCCGGAATCGAACCGGCGTGCACGGATTTGCAATCCGCTGCGTAACCACTCCGCCACGTCGCCGGCGCGAGGGCCTGATTAGGCGCCGGCCGCGGCCGCGTCAAGACGCCGGCTTTCCCCAACCGGCGCCGCGAGCGATCAGAACCTGATCCTCAGGCCCCCGAACAGCGCCCGGCCGTCCCTGAAATCGGCGGCGTCGTCGTCGTAGGCGTAGTCGCGAAGGGTCAGCCAGATCTCGGAACGCCAGTAATCGATCGTCTGCACCGCCGCGACGGCCCAGCTCTCGCTCGAGGACCCGCCCGCGCCGATCGAATTGCCGGTGTAGTAATCGACCGAGAACGACGTGGAGCCGAAATCGAAGAACGACGTCTCCCATCCGAGCTTCGAATAGACGTAGCTCGGATCGGACCCGGACGAGTCCCGCCCGCCCGCCGCGAATGTCAGGCTGATGCCCGGTGGCCTCGTGGAGCCCCGAGACCGACCCGCTCAGGATGTCGGCGCCGTTGCCCTCGTCGCGGGCGTATCCGGCCGCGGCCGCGACCAGAAACGCTCCGAACGCGCCGTCATAGGTCACCGCGACATCGTAGAGACCGGCGTCGTCGTCGGCCAGCAGGTTCCGCCCGTACGAGGTCCTCAGCCGGAAACCCGAGAAATCCGGCGTGTCGTAGCGGACGCGCACCTTTCGGCCGAGCCCGTCGAAGTTGTCGAAGACGTCGCCCACCGTGACGTCCGAGAGACCGCCGCCCCGGAACGCGAAAAGGCTTCCGCCGGCCGTGTCGCCCACGCTGGAATAGGCGATGACGCCGGTGCCCGAAAGATCCACCTCCGCGACGCCATCCGACGCCATGGACCCCTGGCCGATCCAGAACCGGCCGTACCGATCGCTGAACAGCGCCGCCTCGATCTTGCGGATGTCGCCGTTGTCGAAGCCGTAATCCGCGGCGTTCGGGTCGAGCTGGTTGACGGTTCCGGAGGAATGCGGCGCGTACTGGATCTCGATGTTGCTGAAGAGTTCCCATTCGTCGCTGAGCCGGGTCCGCGACGTCACGCCCGCGCGGGTGCTCGAATTGGCGTTGTCGGTCAGACCGTAGCTCGTACTGTTCTCGCCGTCGTCGAAGCTCAGCACGCCCTTGTCGATCTGCCCGTACACGAGGATCGAGGTCGTGTCCTCCGACCCCCATTCCAGCGGCGCGATCGCGACAGGCGGTCCCGTCTCGTCAGCCGCGGCGGAAGTCGCGGCGAGCGTGGCGGCGGCGAGGGACATGGCGGTCCCGGCGCGGCAAGAAGTCGATCGCATGGCGCTCTCCAGACGGCGTTGAAGCTGAAACCGCTCTTCCCGGACCCCCGGCCCCATACCGGATGACGGGATCCCCGGCTGTCAAGCCCCCGATGACCATCTTCCGGCGATCCCGTGTCCGTCCGACGACCTCCCGGCGACCGGCCGCGGCCCTCTCGTCTCGGCGACCGAAACGACGGATCGCGCCGGGCACACGGGCGCCTCCGCGCTCCAGCGGAACCCCGGTCTCGGGGGAAGCGCGAAGCGGACCGCTCCGTCTCCGCGGTTGAAGAGGACCGCCAGCCTCCCGCGCCCGCCGGCGATCGCCATCGCGAAGGCGGCGAAGTCTGGAGCCTCCCAGTCCCCGGCCGTCATCGCGCCGCCGTCCGGTCTCAGCCATTCCACGTCCGGGATTCCCTCCTCCCCCGGCGCCCCGGTCAGGAAACGCGGATCCGCGATTTCCGGGCGCCCTCGCCTCAGCGCCGAAAGCGCCGCGCAATGCGCCTCCAGCCCGGCGTCCCGTCCGGCCCAGTCGAGCCAGGTCGTGGCGTCGTCCTGGGCGTAGGCGTTGTTGTTGCCGTCCTGGCTGCGTCCGAACTCGTCGCCGGCGGTCAGCATGATCGTGCCGCGCGCCGCGAAGAGCGTGCCGAGCAGCGCGCGCCGGTCCCGGTCGCGCGCGGCGAGAACATCCGGATCGTCCGTCGGCCCCTCGACGCCGCAATTCCACGAGATGTCATGATCGTGCCCGTCGCGGTTCCCCTCGCCGTTGGCATGGTTGCGTTTGCGCTCGTACGCGGTGAGATCGGCGAGGGTCATCCCGTCATGCGCCGCGACGAAGGCGACGCCGCGCGTCACGGGTGGCGCGAACACGTCGTCGGATCCCGCGAGCGCCGTCGCGAAATCGCCGGTCGCGCCGGCGTCGCCGCGCCAGAACCGCCTGATCCCGTCGCGCGCGCGGTCGTTCCATTCGAGAAACGGCGGCGGAAATTCCCCGAGACGGTATCCGTGCGGCCCGACATCCCAAGGCTCCGCGATCAGGATCCTGTCCGCCAGAACCGGATCGCCCGCGATCCCGCGCAGAAGCGGCGCGCGCGGATCGAACCCCTCGGCGTCGCGACCCAGCACGGGCGCGAGGTCGAACCGGAACCCGTCGACGCCCGCGCGCTCCACGAAATGCCGGAGCGCGTCGAGCACCAGCCGCCGCGTCGCCGGATGCGCGCAGTCGAGCGTGTTGCCGCAGCCGGTATCGTTGACGAGCGCGCCGTCCGGCCCGCGCCGGTAATAGGCGGCGGCGTCGAGCCCGCGCAGCGACAGGGTCGGCCCCTCGACGTCGCTCTCGCCGGTATGGTTGAAGACGAGATCGAGGATCGTTCCGATCCCCGCCTCGCGCAGCGCGGCGACCGTCGCGCGCAATTCGGCAACGCCCCCGGGGCACAGGCGCGGATCGAGAGCCATCAGCGCGACCGGGTTGTACCCCCAGGCGTTGCGCAGCCCGAGCGGCGCAAGATGCCGCTCATCGATCCAAGCGGTGACCGGCATGAGTTCCACCGCGTCCACCCCGAGTCGGACCAGGTGTTCCAGAACGGCCGGATGCGCCAGCGCCGCGACCGTGCCTCGCAGGTGCTCCGGCACGTCCGGATGCAGCATGGTGAACGCCCGGACCGGAACCTCGTAGATCAGCCCGCCGGGCCGGAACAGCGGGGGCGCGACCATCGCGGGCGCGGGATCGGTCACGATGGCCTTGGGAACCAGGTCGGCGGTGTCGATCGCGGCTTCGCGCGGCAGGGCCAGCCGGGGATCCCACGCGAACGGCCGGTCCAACTCCAGCGCGTGCGGGTCGACCAGGAGCTTGGCCGGATCGAACAGCATGCCGTCGCGCGGCGACCACGGCCCGTCGGCGCGCAGCCCGTACCGCGCGCCGACGCGGAGGCCCGGCACATCGACCGACCACGCGCCATCCCCCGACGCCTCGAACGCGAGGCGATCCGTCTCGGCGCGCCCCTCCGCGTCGAACAGGCAGAGATCGACCCGCTCCGCCGCGCCCGACCAGATCGTGAAGCGCACGCCGTCCGGCGTCGGGCCTCGCGCCGAACGCGATGTCGCGGGGAAACCTCATCCCGCCGGTCAGGTGATCACGTCGGGCCCGTCGCGTCCGGTCCGTTCCCGGATGCCCGCCAGCGCCTCGGCGGCGGCGGTCACGTCGGCCAGCGCCTCGGCCGTCTCCAGCCCGTGCCGCGCCGGATCGGCCTCGTGGCGTTCCAGATAGACCCGCAGCGTCGCGCCCGAGGTTCCCGTCCCCGACAGGCGGAACACCACGCGCGCGCCGTCCTCGAACATCACCCGCAGACCCTGACGCGCGCTGTCCGAGCCGTCGACCGGATCGTGATACGCGAAATCGTCGGCCTCCGTGACCGTAAGCCCGCCGAAGCTCCGGCCGGGCAGGGCCCCCAGCCGCCCGCGCAGGTCGTCCACCAGCGCCGCCGCCGGCTCCGAGGCCACGCCCTCGTAATCGTGCCGCGCGTAATAGTCCCGACCGTACTCCGCCCAATGCCCGCGCGCGATGTCCATCGCGCTCTCGCCCCGCCGCGCCGCCAGGATGTTGAGCCAGAGCAGCACGGCCCAGAGCCCGTCCTTCTCGCGGACGTGGTCCGACCCGGTCCCGGCGCTCTCCTCGCCGCAGATGGTCACGAGGCCGGCGTCGAGCAGGTTCCCGAAGAACTTCCACCCGGTCGGCGTCTCGTAGAGCTTCACGCCCAGTTTCTCCGCCACCCGGTCCGCCGCGCGGCTCGTCGGCATCGACCGCGCGATCCCCTTGAGACCGTCCGCATAGGCCGGCGCGAGATGGGCGTTCGCCGCGAGCATGGCGAGCAAATCCGACGGCGTGATGAAGATGCCGCGACCGATGATCAGGTTGCGGTCGCCGTCGCCGTCCGACGCCGCGCCGAAGTCGGGCGCGTCCGGTCCCATCATCAGATCGTAGAGGCCGCGCGCATGGACCAGGTTCGGGTCCGGATGCCCGCCGCCGAAATCGGGCAGGGGGACGGCGTCGCGCACCGTGCCCACCTCGGCGCCGAGCCGCCGCTCCAGGATGTCCTGCGCGTACGGCCCCGTGACCGCGTGCATCGCGTCGAACGCCATGCGGAACCCGCCCGCGAACATCGCGCGGATCGCCTCGAAGTCGAACAGGCTCTCCATCAGCATGGCGTAATCGGCCACGGGATCGATCACCTCGACGCGCATTCCGCCGATCTCGCCCGCGCCGATCCGGTCGAGGTCGACCTCCGCCGCCTCGACGATCCGGTACTCGCGGATGGACAGGGTCCGCGCGTGGATCGCCTCGGTCACCTTCTCCGGCGCCGGTCCGCCGTTCGCGCCGTTGTACTTGATCCCGAAATCGCCGGCCGGCCCGCCGGGATTGTGGCTCGCGGACAGGATGATCCCGCCGACCGCCCCGTTCTTCCGGATCAGGTTGCTCGCCGCCGGGGTCGACAGGATCCCGCCCCGTCCGACCAGGACCCGCCCGAACCCGTTCGCCGCCGCCATGCGGATCGCCACGTCGATGACCTCGCGGTTGTGGAACCGCCCGTCGCCGCCGATCACCAGCGTCCCGCCCTCGAACCCGTCGAGCGCGTCGAAGATCGACTGGATGAAATTCTCCGCGTAATTCTCCTGCCGGAAATGCGGCACCTGCTTGCGCAGGCCCGAGGTTCCGGGTTTCTGGTCGTCGTAGGGCGTGGTCGGAACCGTCCGGATCATGCTCGGCCTCCTTCGATCAATGCCGCGTAGAGTTCGGCGTAGAGCGCGGCGCTTTTCTCCCACGAGACGTCCGCCCGCATCCCCATGCGCTGCATCGCGGTCCAGGCCGCCCCGTCTCCATGAAGCGCGACGGTCCTTCGGACCGCGTCGCGCAGCCTGTCCGCCCGCATCGGCTCGAACAGGACCCCCGTCGCGACCTTGGCCCCGAGCGCAGCGGCGTTGGCGTCGATCACCGTATCGGCCAATCCCCCCGTCCGCGCCACCACCGGCACGCAGCCGTAGCGCAGGCCGTAAAGCTGCGTGAGCCCGCAGGGCTCGAACCGCGAGGGCACGAGTATGGCGTCCGCGCCGCCCTGCATCAGATGCGCCAGCGGCTCGTCATACCCGAGCGTGAAGCCGATCCGCCCGCGATGGCGCGACGCCGCCGCGTGGAACGCGCCCTCAAGCGCCGCGTCGCCCGTGCCGAGCACCGCGAGACGCCCGCCCGCCGCCGCCAGATCGTCCGCCGCCTCCGCCAGCAGGTCCATGCCCTTCTGCCATGTCAGGCGGCTGACGACGATGAAGAGCGGTCCCCCGGGATCGAGCCCGAAAACCTCGTCCAGCGCGCGCCGGTTCGCCTTCCGGCCCTTCAGCGATCTGGCGGAGAACGTCGCGGCCAGATGCGCGTCCGTCTCCGGATTCCAGACCTCGGTGTCGATGCCGTTCACGATCCCGAAGAGCGTGTCCGCCCGCCGCGTCATCAGCCCGTCGAGACCCATGCCGTAATCCGGCCGCATGATCTCGCGCGCATAGGTCGGGCTCACCGTCGTCACCGCCCATGCGCATTCAAGCCCCGCCTTCAGGAACCCGACCCCGCCGTAATACTCGACCCCGTCCATGGCGAACGCCTCCGCCGGCAGGTCCAACGCGCCGAAGATTCCAGCCGAAAACTGCCCTTGGAACGCCAGGTTGTGGACAGTCACGATCGACGGGACCGCGACCCCCGAGAACTTCATGTACGCGGCCGTCATCGCCGCCTGCCAGTCATGCGCCTGCACGACATCCGGGGTGAAGTCCGCCAGCAGCCCCCCGGCCACGTCGGCGCCGGCCCGCGACAGCGCCGCGAAACGCAGCCAGTTGTCGGAATGATCCTTCCCGCTCTCGTCCGCGTACGGTCCGCCCGGCCGGTCGTAGAGCGACGGCGCGTCCAGCACGATCAGATCGAGCCCCTCGACCTTGGCCGCCAGCAGCCGCGCGGGAACGCCCAGAAGCCCGTCGTAGAGATGCAGCACCTCCGGCCGCTTCGCCAGTCGCGCCATCACGCTCCGGTATCCCGGAACCAGCGTCCGGACCCCGACCCCGTGCGAAGCCAGCGCCGGGGGCAGGGCGCCCGTCACGTCCGCGAGTCCGCCCGTCTTGACGAGCGGATAGATCTCCGAGGCGACCGAGAGGACCCGCACGCTCAATCGGACAGCCGGTCGATCATCGGCTGCGTGATCAGACAGACGCCGTTCTCCGACCGCCGGAATCGCCGCGCGTCCTCCTCGGCGTCCTCGCCGACCACGAGGCCTTCCGGCAGCTCCACGCCGCGGTCGAGCACCACCTTCCGCAGCCGCACGTTCCGCGCGATCGTGCATTCCGGCAGGACCACCAATTCCACCAGTGCCGAATACGAATGGACCCGCACCCCGGTGCAGAGCAGGCTCCGCCGCAGGCTCGCGCCCGAGACGATGCAATTGCCCGAGACCAGCGAACTCACCGCCGAGCCGCGCCGCCCCTCCACGTCATGCACGAATTTCGCCGGGGGGGTGATCTCGGCGTAGGTCCAGATCGGCCAGTCGGTCTCGTAGAGGTCCAGCTCCGGCGTCACGTCCGTCAGGTCGATGTTCGCCTCCCAATAGGCGTCGATCGTCCCCACGTCGCGCCAGTACGATTCCGTCTCGCCCTCGCTCCGGACGCACGACTTGCTGAACCGGTGGGCGACGGCCTTGCCGTGCTTGACGATGTGCGGAATGATGTCGCCGCCGAAATCGCGCTTCGAGTCCGGATCGGCCGCGTCCCGGCGCAGCTCCTCCATCAGGAAATCCGTGTTGAAGACGTAGATGCCCATCGAGGCCAGCGCCATCTCCGGCTGGCCCGGAATGCCCGGCGGATCGGCGGGCTTCTCGACGAAGGCGGTGATCCGGTCCTCGGCGTCGACATGCATGACGCCGAAGCCCGTCGCCTCCATGCGCGGCACCTCCAGGCACCCTACAGTTACGTCCGCGCCGGTTTCGACGTGCTGCTGGAGCATCACCTCGTAATCCATCTTGTAGATATGGTCGCCGGCCAGGATCACCATGTAGGTCGGCGCGTAGGCCTCGATGATGTCGATGTTCTGATAGACCGCGTCCGCGGTGCCGGCGTACCATTGCGTCTCGCTGACGCGCTGGCTCGCGGGCAGGATGTCGAAGCTCTCGTTCCGCTCCGGCCGCAGGAAGTTCCAGCCGCGCTGCAGATGCCGGATCAGGCTGTGCGCCTTGTACTGCGTCGCCACGCCCATCCTGCGGATGCCGGAATTGAGCGCGTTCGAGAGCGCGAAATCGATGATGCGGCTCTTTCCGCCGAAATAGACCGCCGGTTTCGCCCGCTTGTCGGTCAGCTCCTTGAGACGGCTTCCGCGCCCTCCGGCCAGCACGTAGGCCATCGCGTCGCGCGCGAGCGGCTGCGCTCCTCGGTCCATCGTCTTCCCCCTCCCGTTTACGCCGCGCCAGTGTCCGGCACGTGCTCCAGCCAGATCGTCCCCAGCGGCGGCAGCGAGAGATCCGCGCCGCGATCCGCGCCGCCCGCAACGACCTCTCCACCGGGCCCAACGCCCCCGCCGCCAAAGCGTTCGGCATCCGTATTCAGGATCACCCGCCACGTCCCGTCGCGGGGCAGGGGCACGCGGTACCCCTCGCGCGGGATCGGCGTGAAATTCGAGACCGACACGACGGGCGCCGCGTCGGGCGCCTTGCGCGCCCAGGCGAAGACCGAATTCTCCGCGTCGTCCGCGATCATCCACTCGAAGCCTTCGCTCTCGCAATCGCGCGCGTGCAGCGCCGGCGTCCCTCGATAGAGCCGGTTCAGCTCGCGCACCAGCTCCCGCAGGCCCTCGTGGTCCGGCTCCTCCAGATGTCCCCAGTCGAGGCTCCGCTCCTCCGACCATTCCCGGACCTGTCCGAACTCCTGCCCCATGAACAGCAGCTTCTTGCCGGGATAGGCCCACATGAACGCGTAATACGCCCGCAGATTCGCGAACTTCCGCCACCGGTCGCCGGCCATCTTGGTCAACAGGCTGCCTTTGCCGTGCACCACCTCGTCATGGCTGAGCGGCAGGACGAAATTCTCCGAGAACGCGTAGAGCAGGCCGAAGGTCAGGTCGTTCTGATGGTGTTTGCGGTGCACGGGGTCGAGCGACATGTATTGCAGCGTGTCATGCATGAACCCCATGTTCCATTTGAACCCGAAGCCCAGGCCGCCGTCATGCGCCGGCGCGCTGACCTTCGGCCAGGAGGTCAATTCCTCGGCGATGGTCATGGTGCCGGGATGGCTGCCGTAGGCGGTCCTGTTGACGTCGCGCAGGAACGCGACCGCCTCCAGGTTCTCCCGGCCTCCCTCGCGGTTTGGAACCCATTCGCCCGCCTTGCGCGAGTAGTCGAGGTACAGCATCGAGGCGACGGCATCGACCCGCAACCCGTCGACGTGAAACTTCTCGAGCCAGTAGAGCGCGTTGTTGACGAGATAGCTCACCACCTCCCGACGGCCGAAATTGTAGATCGCCGTGTTCCAGTCCGGATGGAACCCCTGGCGGGGGTCGGCGTGTTCGTAGAGTGCCGTGCCGTCGAACCGCGCGAGCCCGTGCGCGTCGGTCGGAAAATGCGCGGGAACCCAGTCGAGAATGACCCCTATTCCCGCACGGTGGGCGCCATCGACGAATCGCGCGAACGCCTCGGGCGCGCCGAACCGGGCGCTGGGCGCGTAAAGCCCCGTCGTCTGGTATCCCCAGGATGGATCGTAGGGAAATTCGCTGATCGGCATGAACTCGATATGGGTGAACCCCATCTCGACCACGTAGGGGATCAGCTGGTCGGCGAGCGCGTCCCAGCTCAGGAACTCCCCCCGCTCAGGCTTGCGCCACGATCCCGCGTGGACCTCGTAGATCGAGACCGGCTGGCGCCGCGCGTCCGCGCTCGCCCAGAACATGCGGTGCGCCGCGTCGCCCCATTCGTGGTCCAGCTCCGGCGCCACCACCGACGCGGTCGCCGGACGCAGCTCGGACGCGCGCGCGAAGGGATCGGCCTTGAGCGGCAGGCGCACCCCGTCGGGTCCGATGATCTCGTACTTGTAGACCAGCCCGGGCCGCGCGTCCGGTACGAAAATCTCCCAGATCCCCGTGTCCCGGCGCAGGCGCATCGAGTGCCGCCGCCCGTCCCAGCCGTTGAAATCCCCCACCACGCTCACGCGCCGCGCGTTGGGCGCCCAGACGGCGAAATGCACTCCTTCCGCGCCCTCGTGACGCATGGGATGCGCGCCCATCCGGTCGAACAGACGCAGATGGCTGCCTTCGGCGATGTAGTGGTCGTCCATCGGCCCGAGCACGGGACCGAATGAATAGGCGTCCGTGACGCCCCACTTTCCGCCGCCGTTCCGCGCGCTGTACCGCACGGGCTGGCGGGCCGGGATCGAAAGCGGTCCCTCGAAGAACCCTCTCGGATCGCGTCGGACGAGCGTTCCGGCGGGTTCGCCCGCGAGCGTGAACACGGCGACCTCGTCCGCGCCGTCGATGAACGCGCGCGCCACCAGGCCGTCGGGCGTCTGGTGGACCCCGAGAACCGAGAACGGATCGCCGTGAGACCCGTTCAGGATCGATTCGACGGTCTCCAGATCGATTTCACCCGTTCGGTCCGTCACACAAAGCCCCTCGCATCCGCGTGAGGACAGGCTACAGCGGCACGTTCCAGATGTCTCGCGCGTATTCGCGGATCGTCCGGTCCGACGAGAACCAGCCCATGCGCGCGGTGTTCAGGATCGCCCGCCGGCGCCATTCGCCCGGATCGCGCCAGACCGCGTCGACCTCGCGCTGCGCCTCGGCATAGGCGTCGAAATCCGCCGCCACCATGAACCAGTCGCGGGTCTCCAGCATGCCGACCAGATCGCGGTACCGACCCGGATCGTCGTGCGAGAACACTCCCGAGCCGATCGCGGACAGCGCCTGTCCGAGCTCCGGCGAGGCCGCGATCGCCTCGCGCGGATCGTAGCCTCCCGCGCGCCTCTCCTCGACGCCGGCGGCGTCCAGACCGAAGATGAACATGTTCTCGCGCCCGACCTGCTCGCTGATCTCGACGTTCGCCCCGTCCATCGTGCCGATGGTCAGCGCGCCGTTCAGCGCGAACTTCATGTTGCCCGTGCCGCTCGCCTCCATCCCCGCCGTGGAGATCTGTTCGCTCAGATCGGCCGCGGGCACGACGATCTCCGCGAGGCTCACGTTGTAGTTGGGCAGGAACGCGACCTTGAGCACGTCCCTCGTCGACGGGTTCGAGTTGATCGCACGGGCCACGTCGTTGGCCAGACGGATGACCTGCTTGGCGATGTGATAGGTCGGAGCCGCCTTGCCCGCGAAGAATTTCACCCGCGGCGTCCAGTCGCGCTCGGGATGCGACCGGATCTGATCGTAGAGGGCGACGGTCTCCACGATGTTCATGAGCTGACGCTTGTACTCGTGGATGCGCTTGATCTGGATGTCGAACATCGCTTCCGGGTCGACCCGCACGCCCGTCCGCTCGCGGGTCAGCTCGGCGAGCCGCACCTTGTTCTCGCGTTTGACGGCCGCGAAAGCCTCCTGGAAAGCCGCATCGCCTGCGTGGCTCTCGAGTTCGCGAAGCGAGTCGATGTCGTCCATGAACCCGTCGCCGATGGTGTCGCGCACCAGCCGGCACAGGCCGGGATTGCACTGCATCATCCACCGTCTCGGCGTGATCCCGTTGGTCTTGGCGTTGATCCGCAGCGGATGGAGCGCGTGCAGACCCGCGAACACCGTCTTCTTCATCAGCTCGGTGTGCAGCCCCGACACGCCGTTGATCGAGTGCGCCCCCGCGAAGGCGAGGTTGCCCATCCGCACCCGCCGCTCGCCGTTCTCGTCGATCAGGCTGATGTCGCGGATCACGCCGTCATCCATCCCGTTCGCCCGCGCCGAGCGCAGCATCACGGCGTTGATCTCGTAGATGATCTGCATGTGCCGCGGCAGCAGCCGCTCGAACAGCGGCACAGGCCAGCTCTCCAGCGCCTCCGGCAGAAGCGTGTGGTTGGTGTAGCTCACGGTGGCCCTGGTGATGTTCCAGGCCGCCTTGAAATCGAACCCGTGCGCGTCCATCAAAAGCCGCATCAGCTCCGGAACGGCGACCGCCGGATGCGTGTCGTTGAGCTGGATCGCGACCTTGTCGGCCAGGTTGCCGGGATCGTCGTTCGTCTGGAGATGCCGGCGCAGGATGTCCTGGATCGACGCCGACGAGAAGAAATACTCCTGCCGCAGGCGCAGCTCCTGGCCCGAGGGCGACGCGTCGGCGGGATAGAGCACCCGCGTCAGCGCGTCGGCCCGGTTGCTCTCGCTCATCGAGCCGACATGGTCGCCCGCGTTGAACCGGTCGAGCCGGATCGGATCGACCGGATAGCTTTCCCACAGCCGCAGCGTGTTGACCCGCGTCGCGCGCCATCCCACGATCGGTGTGTCGAAGGCCGTGGCGATCACGCGCTCCGCCGGCGTCCAGGTGAAACTCTCAGGTCCGCCGTTCGCGTCGTGGAACGCCACCGATCCGCCGAAGCCGACCTCGTAGGCCGCCTCGCTCCGGTCGAATTCCCACGCGTTTCCGTGCTCCAGCCATGTCTCCGGCAGCTCGGCCTGCACCCCGTCGACGATCTCCTGCCGGAACAGCCCGTGGCGATACCGGATGCCGTAGCCGAACGCCGGCACGCCCACCGTGGCCATGCTCTCCATGAAGCACGCCGCCAGCCGCCCCAGACCGCCGTTGCCGAGCGCCGCGTCCGCCTCCATTCCGGCGATCAGCTCGAAATCGATCCCCAGGGACTCGAGCGCCTCGCGCATCGGCGCGAGAAGCCCGAGATTCGAAACCGCGTCGCGCAGCAGTCGCCCGATCAGGAACTCGAGGCTCAGATAGTAGACCCGCTTCACGTCGCGGTCGTACATGTCCCGGGTCGAGGCCATCCAGTGGTCGACCGCCCGGTCGCGGGTCACCAGGATCGCCGCCTCCATCCAGTCATGCGACGTCGCGACCTTCGGATCCTTTCCGACCCGATACGTCAGACGGTCCACCAGTTCCTTCGCCAGGATCTCCGCGCTCGCCGGTCGCGGCGCGGGAAGGGAGATGTCTTTCACGTTTCGCCTTTTCCTTCTTCGCGCGTCAGTCCGCGACGCGGTCCATTCCACCATGCGCCTCCGACCATTCCAGCGGCCGGTTAAGGAATTCCTCCACCTCGTCGAGCGTGCGCGCGTCGAAATGCGACCCCGCCCGCGCCTCGGCCAGCACGTCGGCCCAAGTCGCGAGATGATGCAGCGCGAGCCCGTGTCTACCCAGAACCTCGCGCGTTCCCGGAAAAACGCTGTAAAAAAACACCACGAACGTGTGCTCCACGCCCGCGCCGGCCTCCCGGATCGCCTCGGCGAACCTGATCTTGGACCCGCCGTCCGTCGTCAGATCCTCGACCAGCAGCACGCGCGATCCTTCGCGCAGATCGCCCTCGATCCGCGCGTCCCGCCCGAAGCCCTTGGGCTTCTTGCGGACATAGAGCATCGGCAGACCCATCCGTTCGGCGATCCAGGCCGCGAACGGGATGCCCGCCGTCTCGCCGCCCGCCACCGCGTCGAACGCCTCGTAGCCCGCGTCCCGCAGGAGCTTCGCCACCGCGAAATCCATCAGCGCCGCCCGCACCCGCGGATAGGAGATGATCTTGCGGCAGTCGATATAGACCGGCGAGGCCAGCCCCGAGGTCAGCCGGTACGGCTCCTCTCGCCGGAAATGAACCGCCCTGATCTCGAGCAGCATTCTTGCCGTCAGCCGCGCCATCTCGTCGTCGGTCGGGCAGGTGTTGGAGAACATGTCTTTCCTCTCAGGCGACCACGCGCCAATGGACCGGATGGCCCGGATCGAACAGCGTCACCGGCCCCGCCGGCGTTTCGACCCGCGCCGGAAACGCCGCCGGCGCCTCTGACTTCTCCAGCGTCAGCGTCCCGGAATTGACCGGCAGCCCGTACCAGGCCGGCCCGAAGCGCGACGCGAACCCCTCCAGCCGGTCGAGCGCGCCCTCCTCCTCGAACACATGCGCGAGGCAGGGCAGGGCGTTCGTCGCCGTGAACGCGCCCGCGCAGCCGCAGGCGCTCTCCTTGGTCGAGGTCTCGTGCGGCGCGCTGTCGGTCCCGAGAAAATACCGTCGATCGCCGGACACCGCCGCGCGCCTGAGCGCCGCCTGATGCCGCGCCCGCTTGAGGATCGGAAGACAGTAGTAATGCGGCCTTATTCCCCCGACCAGCATCGCGTTCCGGTTCAGCATCAGATGATGCACCGTGATCGTGCCCGCCAGGTTCTTCTCCGTCTCGCCGATATACGCGATCCCGTCCGCCGTCGTCACATGCTCCATGACGATCCGAAGCTCCGGCAGACGCGCCCGCAGCGGCGCCAGAACCCGCTCGATGAACACCGCCTCCCGGTCGAAGATGTCGATCTCCGGATCCGTCACCTCGCCGTGCACGCAGAGCGGCAGCCCGATCTCCGCCATCCGCTCCAGCACCGGCATCACCGCGTCCATGTCGCGCACGCCGCTCGCCGAATTGGTCGTGGCCCCGGCGGGATAGAGCTTCACCGCCGTCACCAGCCCCTCCGCCTTCGCCCGCGCCACGTCGTCCGCGTCGGTTCCCTCGGTGAGATACAGCGTCATCAGCGGCGTGAAATCCTGCCCCTCGGGCAGAGCCGCCATGATCCGGTCCCGGTACGCCCGCGCGTCGTCGCCCGTCACCACCGGCGGCACCAGGTTCGGCATCACGATCGCCCGCGCGAAATCCCGGCTCTCGGGCAGCACGCCTTCCAACATCCCGCCATCGCGCAGATGCAGATGCCAGTCGTCCGGGCGTGTCAGTGTGAGCGTGTCGACCATGCGCCTCGTTCCGATCGCGCCACCGAATAGACGCGGCGCCGTCACGGCGCAAGTGGCGGCGTGTCCATCGGGTCCGGCGCCCGAAACGTCAGGGAACGCGCCCCGAAGACCCCGCGGCGGCGCTCCACTCGGTGACTGAGCCTCGGCCGTAGCGGAGGCGCGGACGTCACTCTCGAGCACGGCATCGTCCGCGTCATCAACGACCGGAAATCGGGATGCCTCGAGGTCGGCGACGTCCACGTCCCTCGCGCCAATCGGCGCCATGCTGTCGTGGGGGCCGTCCGGCGGCCGGGACCGTCCCGCAGGCGGTTCCGTGACATTCCGGCGGCGGCGTTACCCCGTCGTTCCGCCCTCTCGGCCATGACGGCACGGGCGTATGGAATCGACCGTGACGTGCCTTTCCGGACGGTTAACGCGCTCTGCGAATAACAATAAGATCAATATCTTAGAAAAAGTGCCACGCGTGGCACTTTTCACGGAGGCGCACGCTCTCATGCCGGTTTCGGGGTGGGCCGGAAGGACCCGGACCTCACCGGCGCCCGAACTCCCCCACGGGGGCCGTACGCCGCCGGTTCACCCTCCGGTGTGGCTCATGTGACGCGATACCTGGCCCGAGACCGTCTGTCGGGAATAGTCGAAATCGTGGCCCTTTGGCTTGCGGGCGATCGCGGCGCGGATGGCCTCGACGAGGCGGGCGTCGTCGTCCGGATTGGCGCGGAGCGGGGCGCGGAGGTCGGCCTCGTCCTCCTGGCCCAGGCACATGTAGAGCTGGCCGGTGCAGGTGAGGCGGACGCGGTTGCAGGATTCGCAGAAATTGTGCGTGAGCGGCGTGATGAAACCGATGCGCCCGCCCGTCTCGGCCACGCGGACGTAGCGGGCGGGGCCGCCGGTGCGGTCGGTCGTGTCGGTCAGGGTCCAACGGGTCTCCAGCTCGGCGCGGACGTCCTTGAGTGACCAATACTGGTCGAGGCGGTCCTCGTTGCCGAGATCGCCCATCGGCATGACCTCGATGAAAGTGAGATCCTGGCCGGTCTCGCCGCACCAGGCGGTCAGGTCGTGGACCTCGTCGTCGTTCACGCCCTTGAGCGCGACCGCGTTGATCTTGACTTGGAGGCCGGCCTCGCGCGCGGCTTCGATACCGTCCATCACCTGGTCGAAGCGTCCCCAGCGGGTGATGTCCCGGAACTTCGCGGGGTCCAGCGTGTCGAGCGAGACGTTGACGCGGCGCACGCCGCAATCGGCCAGTTCCGAGGCGAAGCGGCGGAGCTGGCTGCCGTTCGTCGTCAGCGTGAGTTCCTTGAGCGCGCCGGTCTCGAGATGCCGTGCCATGGCGCGAAAGAAGGTCATGATGCCTTTGCGCACCAGCGGCTCGCCGCCGGTGACGCGCAGTTTCTCGACGCCCTGGGCGATGAAGGCCGAGCACATCCGGTCGAGCTCCTCGAGCGAGAGAAGCTCGGCCTTGGGCAGGAACGTCATGTTCTCGGACATGCAGTAGACGCAGCGGAAATCGCAGCGGTCGGTGACCGAGACCCGGAGGTAGGTGATCGCCCGCGCGAACGGGTCGACGAGGCGGGGCATGTCGTTCAAGTTCTCGCTCCCGAGGGCTGGATTTCAAATCTATTGACCGACGCCTGACGAATCAAGTCGGCCTCGGCTCGGAAACCGGTGGAGGAGCGCGCCGGCGGAGCCTAGACCGGGACCGGAGGCGGCTTGAAGGAGTGACGATGGTCCGGGAAGACGGGAATGGTCTCAAAGGGTTTCCGATACGGCCGGGTTCGGATTGGGATTCGATGCGCGCGTCCTTCCGTTGGCCGCGACCGGAGCGGTTCAATATCGCCGAGGCCTGCTGCGACCGCTGGGCGAGGATCGCTCCGGACCGTCTGGCGCTGCGCGTGGTCGGGGAGAGCGGCGACGAGGACTGGAGCTACGGGCGTCTCGCGGGGGCGTCGAGGCGGTGCGCCAACGCGATGCGGGCCCGCGGGGTGGGACGGGGCGACCGGGTCGCGGTGCTGCTGCCGCAATCGCCCGAGGCGCTGATCGCGCATCTGGCGGCCTACCGGCTCGGCGCGATCGTCGTGCCGCTCTTCACGCTCTTCGGCGAGGACGGGCTCAGGGTGCGGCTGGCCGACAGCGGGACGAGGGCGCTCGTCACCGACGCGGCGGATCTGCCCAAGGTCGCGATGATCCGGGACGATCTGCCCGATCTGGAGACGGTCTGGTCGATCGACGGGCCGGGGCCCGGCGCGTTCGGGTTCCACGATGAAATGGAGCGCGCCGCGGAAACGGGCGGGATCGCCGGGACCGCGCCGGACGATCCGGCGCTGATCGTCTACACCTCCGGGACGACGGGGCCGCCGAAGGGCGCGCTGCACGGGCATCGGGTTCTGATCGGGCATCTGCCGGGGGTTGGTCTCGCGCACGGTTTTCTGGGCGCGCCGGGCGACCTCCTCTGGACGCCTGCGGACTGGGCCTGGATGGGCGGGCTGATGAACGTGCTGCTGCCGGGGCTGTGTCTGGGCGTGCCGGTCGTGGCCGGTCCGCCGGGCCGGTTCGATCCGGGGGCGGCGGCGCGGCTGATGGAGCGCGAAGGGGTGCGCAACGCGTTCCTGCCGCCGACGGCGCTCAGGCTGATGCGGCAGGCGGGCATCGGGCCGGTGACGGGATTGCGCAGCGTCGCGTCGGCCGGCGAGCCGATGGGGGCCGGGCTGCTCGACTGGGGCCGCAGCGTCTTCGGGCTCGAGATCAACGAGTTCTACGGGCAGACGGAATGCAACGCGGTCGTGGCCAACTGCGCCGCGATCATGAAGGTGCGGCCGGGGTCGGCCGGCCGCGTCGTGCCGGGGCACGAGGTGTCCATCCTCGGGCCGGACGGCGCGCCGCTCGCGCCGGGGGAGACCGGAGAGATCTCGGTGCGGCGGCCCGATCCGGCCATGTTCCTGGGGTACTGGAACGCGGACGGGAAGACCGCGGCGCGGTTCGCCGGCGACTGGCTCCGGACCGGCGACGAGGGGAGGATGGACGTGGCGGGATACCTTTGGTTCTCGGCGCGAGGGGACGACGTGATCACGTCGGCGGGCTACCGGATAGGGCCGTCGGAGATCGAGGAGTGTCTCGCCGGGCATCCGGACGTGGCGATGGCGGCGGTCGTGGGCGTGCCCGATCCGATCCGGACCGAGGCGGTCAAGGCCTTCGTCGTGCCGCGCGCCGGGGCGTCGACCGGCGGTCTGGCCGAGGCGCTGATCTCGCGGGTGCGGGCTCGGGTGTCGCCGCACGTCGCCCCGCGCGAGGTCGCGTTCGTGGACGCGCTGCCGATGACCGCCACGGGCAAGATCCGGCGAGCGGAACTGCGCGACCGGTGACACGCGGAAAAGTGGATTTCGAGACGGGTCGTGATATACAATTCCTCAAACCGGCGCGGCCGGCCGGTCGCCTACGGGACGCTGCGGACATGGATCTGGACGAATTCGAAAGCCGGATGAGCCGGATCGACACGTTGGATCGTGCCCATCTCGCGGGGCTGCTGCTGGCGTTTCTGCACGAGCGCGGCATCCGCCAGGTCGCTTACCACCACATGCCGCCTCTGGGATCGCGCGACGCGAAGACGAACAAGATTCTCAGCGACGGCTTTTCGCCTGAGATCATGGCGATGTACCTCGCGGGCCGCAGCAAGGGAACGACCCCGGTCGTGAGCCACGTGCAGCGGAACCCGGATCCGATCTACTGGGACGAGATCGAGACACGGCGCGTCCTCACGCCCCGCGAGAAAGCCTACGTGTCGATCCTGCGAGAGGCGGGCGCCGTGCACGGACTTTCGATGCAGGTTTTCGGTCCGCACGGCCGCAACGCGATCTTCTCGCTCGGCCTCGGGCCGGATCTGCCGCGTCTCGATGTCGAGACGCTGCGCGCGGTGCAGACGGCGTGCCAGTCGGCGCACCAGCGGTATTGCGCGCTGCTTCTGCCGACGCTTGGCGATACTCCGGAGCTGTCGCCCCGCGAGGCGGAGGTTCTGGCATGGATCGCGCAGGGAAAGAGCAACGCGACTGTCGGGCAGATCCTTGGCATCTCGGCGCATACGGTCGACGCGCATCTGCGGCGCATTTATCTGAAACTCGGCGTTTTCGACCGGGTGAGCGCGGCGCTTCGAGGGCTCGGATTCGGCCTGATCCAATCGACCGCCTGACGTCGCATCCCGTGATCACGTTAACCGGGGACCGGAATACCGCGCCTACCGCGAACCGCATAGGTCGGCACCGTTCATTTCGGGGAACGGACATGACGGTCGTCGGGCTGGAATTCGACACGCGGCTCGCGCGCGCGCTTCAGGAGGGGCCGGGGGTCCTGCCGGCCGACGCCACGGTCCTGACAGGATATCTGGACATGATCGCGGAGCTTCTGGCGGATCACGCCGCGGTGTGGCAGGAAAGCTTCGCCGAGGCCGAGGAGAGCGGGAGCGAGATCGCCGATCTGTTCGCGCTCCAGGACGTCGTGGCCGAGCGGGCCATCTCGCTCCGCGCCGAGAGCGTCGGGGAGGTCCTGGAAAAACTGCGGATCTGGCGGCGGCTGCATTCGGACGAGGAATGCCGCGCCGAGGAGGACGGAAGGGCCACGCCGCGGGATCGGCTCGTCCTGTCTGTCGAGGCCGATCTCGCGCGTATCGCCCGCGCGGACCGCTGATCGGATCAGGTAATCCTGCGCGCCGCGTCCCTCCGGGCGTAAGGCCCGAGGCCCCGCCCGGGGCCGTCGAGAAACGCGCGGACCCGGTCGGGGTCGCGGACCGACAGGCTCCGCAGCCACCATGAGACGGATTTCTGGATGAACCGGTCGGGGTCGGAGACGTAGCCGGCCGCCCAGCCGAGGACGCGCTCGCGCGCCTCGATCCCCGCGGAGTCGGGATGGTTGGCTTTTGACCACGGCAGGGTGACGACCAGGGCGGCGCGGCGGACCCAGCGGTTCGGGTCGGACGTCCACGCCTCGACGTCGTCGAGACGCCCGGGATGGGCCACCAGTCGGCGCTCTCCGGCCTTGCATGCGTGATCCGAGATCGCCCAGGCGTCGAAGTCCGGAACCCAGCGCCGGAACTCCGTCCAGACGAGTTCCTCGTGTTCGGGATACCGCGCTTTGGTCAGCAGCTTGGCGGCGGCGACGCGCGCCTCGTGGACGTCGCTGTTCCAGAGGTCGGTCGCGATTGAGACGAGGCCGGGGACGTCATGGGTCGCGCGCCAGTCCGCCACGAGCGCCTCGACGGCCGGGACGGGCACGCCGAGATAGACGCGCGGGGCCTTGTGGTATGAGGCCATCTCGGCCGCCTTGACCGGATCGCCGAGCCCGCGCAGGGCGCCCAGCGCCCGCTCGGGCGTCATTCCACGGTCACGGATTTCGCGAGGTTGCGCGGCTGGTCCACGTCGGTGCCTTTCAGCACGGCGGTGTGATAGGCCAGAAGCTGCGCCGGCGCCGCGTAGAGGATCGGCGCCACGAAGGGATCGGCTGGTGGCATCTGGATGCTGCGCCAGACGCCATGCGCGGCTTGGGCCAGTCCCGCCGCGTCCGAAAGAAGGAGCACCTTGCCGTCGCGGGCCATGACCTCCTGCATGTTCGAGACGGTCTTGTCGAAGAGCGGGTCCGTGGGGGCGAGCACGATCACCGGCACCTCCTCGTCGATCAGCGCGATGGGGCCGTGCTTGAGTTCGCCCGACGCGTAACCCTCGGCATGGATGTAGCTGATCTCCTTGAGCTTGAGGGCGCCTTCGAGCGCGAGCGGATACATGGACCCGCGCCCGAGGAAGAGCACGTCGCGGGCGCGGGCGAGATCGCGGGCGACCTCGATGATCTGCGGCTCCTGCGCCAGCGCCGTCGATACGAGACCCGGCACCGTGCAGAGTGCGGAGACGAGGCGGGCCTCCTCCGCCTTGTCGAGTTTGCCGCGTTGGCGGGCGATCGTGAGCGCGAGGGCCGCGAGGACGGTGAGCTGGCAGGTGAAGGCCTTCGTGGAGGCCACGCCGATTTCCGGGCCGGCCATGATCGGAAGGACGACGTCGCTTTCGCGGGCGATGGTGGACGTCTCGACGTTGACCACGGAGACGATGCGGCCGCCCTGCGATTTTACGTAGCGCAGCGCCGCGAGCGTGTCGGCGGTCTCGCCGGACTGGCTGACGAAGACGCCGACCGTGCCGGGTCCAAGCGGCGGCTCGCGGTAGCGGAATTCGGAGGCGACTTCGATCTCGACCGGGATCCGCGCGAGCAATTCGAGCCAGTATTTCGCGACGTGGCAGGCGTAATAGGCGGTGCCGCAGGCGACGAGCACCAGCCGTTCGCATCCGGAGAAGTCCATGTCCGAGGGCAGGTCGACGGCGGTGCGGTCGGCGTTGAGATAGCGGTCGAGGGCGCCCGCGATCACCGATGGCTGCTCGTGCATCTCCTTGGCCATGAAGTGCTTGTAGGGGCCCTTTTCGGCGTAGACGTTCTCGAGCGGGACCTCGACGACTTCGCGGGTGACATGATTGCCGTCGGCGTCGAAGATCTCCGCGCCCGCGCGGGTCAGGATCGCGTGGTCGCCCTCTTCGAGATAGCAGACGCGGCTGGTCATGGGCGCCAGCGCCAGCGCGTCGGAGCCGACGAACATCTCGCCGTCGCCGTACCCCAGCGCCAGCGGCGAGCCGCGCCGGGCCGCGACCATCAGGTTGTCCTCGCCGTCGAAGAGAAAGCAGAGCGCGAAGGCGCCGCTCAGGCGCGCAAGCGTGGCGCGGGCGGCGTCGACCGGAGACCTGCCGGATTTCAGTTCGAGATCGCAGAGCTGGACGATGGTCTCGGTGTCGGTCTCGGTCTGGAAGACGACGCCCCGCGCCTCCATCTCCGTGCGGAGTTCGCGGAAATTTTCGATGATACCGTTATGGACGACCGCCACGCCGCCGGCCTGGTGAGGATGGGCGTTGCGCTCGTTCGGCTGGCCGTGCGTCGCCCAGCGGGTGTGGCCGATGCCGGCATGGCCCCGGATCGGATCCCGCACCAGCAGGTCGGAAAGCGCCACGAGCTTGCCGACCGCGCGGCGGCGGACGAGGCGGCCCTCGTCGAGGGTGGCGACGCCCGCGCTGTCGTAGCCGCGATATTCGAGTCGCTTGAGGGCCTCGAGGATCAGCGGCGCCGCCTCGTGTTTTCCCAGAATTCCGACGATGCCGCACATCAGTGAGCCGCCTTTCCCGCCTTGAGCGCCCGGAGCCGGTCCATCAGCCTAGCGCCGAGGCCAGATTTGTTCGTCTGCGTGCCGCGCGCGAGTGCCAGCGCGCCGTCGGGGACGTCGGAGGTGATGACGGAACCCGCCGCGACGATTGCGCCCTCGCCGATGGAGACCGGAGCGACGAGGGCGGAATTCGAGCCGATGAAGGCGCGGCGTCCGACCTCCGTGCGGTGTTTGAACACGCCGTCATAATTGCAGAAGATCGTTCCGGCGCCGATGTTCGCGCCCGCGCCGACATGGGCGTCGCCGATATAGGCGAGGTGGTTGGCCTTGGCGCCCTCGTCCAGCACCGCGTTCTTGACCTCGACGAAATTGCCGATCCGCACATGCTCGGCCAGTTCCGCGCCGGGACGCAGCCGGGCGAATGGGCCGACTTGGGCGCCCCGGCTGACATGGCATCCCTCGAGATGGCAGAAGGCGTGGATCGTGGCTCCGGATTCGACGGTGACGCCGGGGCCGAAGACGACGTTCGGGCCGATCGTGACGTCGAGCCCTATGACGGTGTCATGGGCGAACCAGACTGTGGCCGGGTCGGTCAGCGTCGCGCCGTTCTCCATCGCCGCCAGCCGCGCGCGACGCTGGAACGCGGCCTCCCCCTCCGCCAGATCGACGCGGGAATTGACGCCCAGCGTCTCCGCCTCGGGACAGGTGATCGCCGCGACCTTGTAACCCTCGGCGCGGGCGAGGCCGACGAGGTCGGTGAGGTAGTATTCGCCCTTGGCGTTGTCGTTGCCGATTTTCGGCAGGAATTCGCGCAGGAGGTCCGCGTTCGCCGCCATCACGCCGCTGTTGCAGAGCGTGACCGCAAGCTGCTGCGGGGTGGCCTCGCGCGCCTCCACGATGGCGTCGAGCGCGCCGTCGGACGCGAGGATCAGGCGGCCGTAGGCGCCCGGTTCGGCGGCGACGAAACCGAGGACGCAGACCGACGCGCCCGCTCGGAGCTCCGCCCGCATCGCATCCAGAGTCTCCGCCCGAATGAAGGGCGTATCGCCGTAGAGGACGAGGACGTCGCCGTCGAAGCCGTCCAGCGCGGGCAGGGCCTCGCGAACCGCGTGGCCGGTCCCGAGCTGCGCCTCCTGGCGGATCGTCACCGCGTCCGGGTCGATTTCGCGGACCGCGCGGTCGACCGCCTCCGCGCCATGACCGGTCACGACGACACGGCGTTCCGGGTCCTGGCTCCGGGCGGCCGCCATCGCGTGTTCGAGAAGCGGAGCGCCGGCCAGCCGGTGAAGCACCTTCGGCAAGTCCGATCTCATGCGGCTGCCCTGTCCCGCGGCCAGAAGGATCGTGGCGGTACTCATCTGCTGCGGACTCCCGTCTCGGCTCGCGGCGTTCTATCAGCGCGCCGCGTGAGGGAAAAGGCCGCAGGTGGCAGGTTTGCCTTCCGATTCGAGGATGCATTAACAGGGCGGACGAATAATGGGAGAAGCCGAATGCGTGTCGCTGTTTTCGATCTGGACGGAACGCTCGCGGACACCGCCGAGGATCTGTTGTCGGCGGCGAACGCGGCGTTGGAGCATGGCGGCAGGGTCGCGCGACTGAGCGCCGAGTTGGACAGCGCGACGGCCTTCGCCGGCGGGCGCGCGATGCTGCGCGAGGGCCTCGGACGCGACGGGGAGCGGTGGGACGAGGCGGACGTCGAGAGGCTCTATCCGGTGCTGCTGGAAGCCTACGGAGCCGCCATAGACACGCACACGCGGCTCTATGACGGAGCCGGGAAGGCGCTCGCGCGCCTGACGCGGTCGGGCTGGATCCTCGCGGTCTGCACCAACAAGCCCGCGGCCCTCGCCGAAACTCTGCTCGTCCGGCTCGGCGTCCGATCGCGTTTTACCGCGATGCTCGGCGCGGACAGTCTGGCCTTCCGCAAGCCCGATCCGCGCCATCTGCTCGAGACCATCCGCCTGGCGGGCGGAGCGCGCGACCGGGCGGTGCTGGTCGGCGACACGGTCACCGACCGGGACACGGCGCGCGCCGCCGGCGTGCCCTGCGTCCTCGTCGGCTTCGGTCCGACCGGCGAGGGCGTCGCCGCACTCGAGCCCGACGCGTTGCTGAGACACTACGATGATCTCGACGCGGTTCTGGAAGGGCTTGTCCCGGGTGGCGCTCCCCCCGCCTGAAGACGGTCCGCCGCAGCGGACGATGGCGCTCGCGTCGATCAAGGGCGGGATCTCCGTTTTCCAGGCCGGCCCGTAATTCTTCTGAGCGTTCAGGGCGTACCCCTGTCGCGCAATTCCGCAAGGTCAGATCGTTATTCCGAGGCGCGTC
>CAWCUP010000039.1:0-14218 GCA_963798765.1 uncultured Alphaproteobacteria bacterium
ACTCGCCGTGCGCGAACCGCGCCGTATTCGTCCGTGAGTGACGGAGGCAACCGTGCCACGGAAACGGTGGGACTACTTGACCGTCGCGACGTGAAATTCCGCCATTGTGACACCCGAGGCGGGAGCGGATGGTGGGGAAATGTCCTCTGCGGAACTGTACAGCCGGGCGCGCAGGGCGTGCCGCGTCGAGGGTCTGAGTGAGCGCGAGGCGGCGCGCCAGATCGGGATCGACCGCAAAACGGCGTCGAGGAGATCTCCCCGGAAATCGGTTCGAAGCCCGCAGGCCACGACCGGCAATCCGAGCGTGTCGATGCCCTACGCGAATTGCCGAGACCCGGTCGCGGGTGAGGAACCGCGCCTCGTCGACGATGACGCAGGCCATGCCCCCGCTCGGCGGCCGGACGCATGGATTTCTCGCGGGCCTCGTCCTCGGCGCAAAAGACCTCGGCTTCCGCCGCGTTCATCTCGCGCCGCGTGACGCCGACGCGGCCCCGAGGCCGGGCGCCTCGTCGTCCGCGTCGACGCGCAGGCGTTCGCGCGGCCACCATTCGGGATGCGTCTCCCGGATCCAGCGCAGCATCGCCTCGCGGAGGCGGACGTGCATGTTCCAGGCGCTCGTGGGGTCGCCGGCGGTCGCGTAGAACCGGCATTCGATCCCGTCGGAATCGTGGCCCACGATGTTGAGCTTGGTCATTTCGCCGTCCATGACGTCCGGATCGTCGCGCGCGATCTCGAGAAACCGCTCCCGCAGCGCGTCGGTGTCGGCGCCGTGGTCGAGCACGAGCGCGAAAGTCCGCGTCATCTTGGCGTCGGTCATGGACCAGTTCTCGAAGGGATGCGAGATGAAGTACTGCACCGGGACGATCATCCGCCGGTCGTCCCATGTCCGAAGACGGACGAAGGTGTAGTAGATCGCCTCGACATAGGCCCAGTCGCCCTCGTAGCAGACGCTGTCGCCGATGCGGATGGGTTTGGCGATGGCGATCTGAAGGCTGGCCAGGATGTTGCCCAGAACGGTCTGCCCGGCGATGCCGAGGATGACGGTCAGGACGCCGGCCGAGGCGAGGAGCGAGACGCCGATGTTGCGGAAGGCTCCGATTTCCCAGAGGACGAGACCGGAGCCGACCAGGAACGCGATCAGGGCGACGGCGCGGCGCAGGGCGTAGATCGAGGTGTAGAGGTGGCGGTCGTCGCGTCCGTGCGTGTCGTCGATGTTGCCGACATAGCGCCGGGTCACGATGTCCAGACCGGCGTCGATCACGCGCAGCACCGCCATGACCAGCGCGATCACGATCGCCGCGATCAGGACCGGCGTCAGGATCGCGGTGATCTCGCCCGAGAAGCCGAGCGCGCTGTTGACGGTGATCTGCGTGAAGACCGCGGCGCAGAAGAGCGCGAGGGGCACGCGGGCGGCTTCGACCATGCGCGCCGGCCAACCGGGCCGCGCATGGGAGCGGATCGCGGCGAGGACCGCCGCGATCGCCAAGCCGATGATCGAGGCGGCCAGCACCAGCGCCGGAAGCGCCGCGACTTCCCAGCGCCGTATCGACCAGCCCGTCCGCTCGCGCCACCATTCCGGCAGCCTCGCTTCGATCCAGCCGGGTCCGTGCCTTTCGAACAGCTCCGGCACGGCGCCGACGGTGTCTTCGGAGAAGAGCCAGACCGCCGGCCCTTCGGGCGCCTTGTAGCGGTTGACGCGGATGCTGACGGGAAAGCGGTCGAGATCGACCGAGCCCAGCGTGATGCTGCGCCGGCTCTCTCCGGCGGCCGACTTCTCGCTCAGCGGATCGACGGTGGCGTCCGGCCGGTCGGGGATGGTCCGGCCGGCGATCCAGATCTGCCGGTCGATCACCTCGCCGAGCATGCGCGCGAGCTCGGGCGGCGAACGGTGGGCGTCATCGGGGATCATCAGCGCCGCCGCGGCCCGCCCGTAATCCTCCGCCTCGAAGGCGGCGATGAAGCTCCGGAGCATGTCGCGGGGGTTCGAGAGGTTCATCCCCTGAGACGCGGAGGCCGCTTCCGGCAGGCTGTCGATCTCGTACCAGAGGTCGCCGCCTTCCTGGGCGCGGGACGTGGCCGCGCCGAGGCAGAGCAGCATGGCCGCGAGGGCGGTCCCGACCGCGAGTCGGAGGCCGCGACGGCGCGGGCGCTCGATAGATGATCCGGGTCGCCGGGTCATTCAGGCTCCATTCCGTTCCGGCGGGCCGGTCGTCAACGGGCCGCCGCATCGGCATGAAAAGCCGCGGACATCAGCGGAGTTCCAGGAAGAACCTCGCCATCACCGCCGACGGGTCCGGACCGCAGGCGTCGATGAAGGACCTGCGGCGATCTTCGCCGCGCCGACCGGCGTCGCTATCCTGCGGATCGCGGCCGCTACGCGCGGGGTCATGTCCAAGCGGAGCGGCCGATGGTGGCGCTGCGCGACCGGCTGGCCGACCACGGCCATGCGGCCACCCTGCGCGGCCTTGAAACCCCACGGGAACGGCAGTCCGCATGCCCGGGCGATCTGGAGTGAGAACCACGGGCGCGTGCGTCACCGGCGCGGTTCGGCGAGGACCGCCGGCACCTCCACCTCGTCACCGGCCCGGAGAACGCGGAGCGTGATGCGGTCCCCGGGAGCGCGGGCGTCGAGCGCGCCGTTCAGCTCGGCCGAGGTCGTGACGGTCCGGTCGTCGATGCCGATGATGATGTCTCCTGGCACCAGTCGTCCCGACGCGGTCTCACGCGCCGCGCGCAGACCGGCCGACTCGGCCGGAGAGCCGGGCTCGACTCCGAGCACGAGGACGCCTTCCAGCCCCCGCATCGCCGCGAGCCGGTTGATCCGGTCGGAGTGCCGGACGCCCAACAGCGGCGGACGGTACGCGCCCGTCCGGATCAGCTGCGGCACCACCCGGTTCACCGCGTCGACGGGCACCGCGAACCCGATCCCCGCGCTGGAACCCGAGGGGCTGAAGATCGCCGTGTTCACGCCGATCAGCCGGCCCGCGCTGTCGATCAGCGGTCCGCCGGAATTGCCGGGATTGATCGCGGCGTCCGTCTGGATCAGGCCCTCGATGGTCGCGTCGCCCCGGGCCGGGATCTCGCGGTCGAGAGCCGAGACGATCCCCGTGGTCAACGTCCAGTCGAGACCGAAGGGATTGCCGATCGCCAGCACCGACTGGCCGACGCGCAGCGTGTCGCTCTCGCCGAGGGGCAGCGGTCGCGGCCTGTCCAGGCCGGCGTCGACGCGCAGGACCGCGAGGTCGTGCGCGGGGGCGGTCCCGACGAGCTCCGCGTCCAGCACGCGGCCGTCCGCGAGCTTGACGCGCGCCCGCGAGGCTCCGGCGATGACGTGATCGTTCGTGACGATGTGCCCCCGATCGTCCCAGACGAAGCCCGACCCGGTCCCGCGCGGCACGTCCACCGCGCGTCGCGACCATGGATCGAGCACGCGCTCATCGGTGGTGATCGACACCACCGACCCCCGCGCCGCCTCGAAAAGGGCGATCGTGGTCTCCTCCCAAGGCGCGAGCGCGCCACGCGGAGCGATCTCGCGCGGCGCGGGCGCCCGCCAGGGCGTCTCGAGCGCCAGGTAGGCCGCCGTGACGGCTGCGATTAGGCCCAAAAGGAATGCGCGCCACGATCTCGCGTCCCGGAACATCCGATCTTCCTCCGTTCGTCCCGCCGTCCGGCGACCGTCGGTCTTTGAAGAAGACGTCTTCGGCTCAGCCCCGAACACGCCCCGCGTCCGTCACGCCGGAGAAACGCCGGGATGTCGGCAGGCCGGCGCATCAGTGAAACCTGCCGACGGCGGGCGGGTTCCTCTTCCGGAACCGGCCGATCCTGTCAGCCGGCGTGACCGCTCGGTCCTCGGCTTCGTGCCGCTTTCCAGGGCCGGCGCCGAGCTGCTGTGCGAGGTCATCTCGCAACGGAACGAGCGCGGCTCGATCATCATCACATCGAACCTGCCATTCGACGATTTGGCGGAAGGCTTCGGTCGGAGCGTCTCGCCGGCGTCATACTCGATCGGCTGACCCGCCACGTTCAGAGCCGCAAGGCGAAAGCCTGATCAAAATTCGCCACCAGGTTCCCGGACTTCGATTCGATCCCAGCGGATCTCGGCGACCGCGCGAAGCGGTCACCGCAGGTCGATCTGCCCGACGCGCGTCACTTCCCTGTTCGGAGCCTGCCCACGATGCCCGCGGGAAAGAAATAGACGCTCAGCACGAACAGGATGCCGAGCCACATCAGCCACCGGTCCGGGTCCAGAAGCTGCGGGATGAGCGGAAGGCTTTCGGTCAGATCGGCGCCCGCCTTCATCAGGTTCTGAAGGTAGTTCTGCGCCAGAACGAGGATGACCGCGCCCAGCACGGCGCCATACATCGTGCCCATGCCGCCGATCACGACCATCAGGAGGACGTCGAGCATTATCTCGAAACTCAGCGTCGTGTCGGGGCCCACGTAGCGCAGCCAGATCGCGTAAAGGCTGCCGGCGAACGCGGCCGTCGCGGCGGAAAGGCAGCTTGCCGCGGTCCGGTAGGCGACGACCCGGTAGCCGATCGCCTCGGCGCGGAAATCGTTCTCGCGGATCGCCTCGAGGACGCTGCCGAACGGCGAGTTCACGATGCGCAGCAGCACGAGGAAAAGCGTGAGGCAGGTGAAGAAGACGAAGTAGTAGTTCAGGATGCGCCCGTTGATCCGCAGCCCGAAAACCTCGCCCAGGCGGAAGGCCGGGGTCAGTGCGCGCGGGATCTGGTAGGTCAGCCCGTCCTCTCCGCCGGTCAGCTGGAAGAGCTGACTGACCAGCACGGCGACGGCGGAGGCGACGGCGAGCGTGATCATCGCGAAGAAGATCGCCCGGACGCGCAGCGAAAAGAGACCGATGACGAAGGCCACGACCGCCGCCGCAAGCGCTCCGGCGAGGGTCCCCACCAGGAGCGCGTCCCAGCCGCGCTCCATGTGTATGCTCGCCAGAGCCACGCCATACGCGCCGAAGCCGAAGAACATCGTATGCGCGAAGCTCACGATACCGGTATAGCCGAGCAGCAGGTCGTAGGACGCCACGAGCAAGATGAAGACGCAGATCGTCGCGGCCGTGTCGAGCGCGCGCACTCCGGGAAAGAGGAACGGTGCGCAAGCGAGGCAGACCAGCACGCCCGTAAGCAGGACCGCAAGGATGGCCGACCGCGGCCTGTCGCCCGAGAGGAGGTTCACCGGCATGTCACTTCGACTTCACGACGGGCATCATGCCCTGCGGCCGCCAGAGCAGGATCGCGGTCATCAGCCCGATGTTCGAGATCAGCGCGGCTCTCGGCTCGAGGAAAGCCACATAGTTCTGCGAGAGCCCGACCAGCAGCGCGCCGATGAACGCCCCCTCGATCGAGCCCAATCCGCCGATGATGACGACGATGAAGATCAGGATCATCATGCTCTCGCCCATGCCCGCGGTGATGACCTGCTCGTAGAGCGCCCACATCACGCCGCCAAGTCCCGCGAGGGCGGAGCCGGCGATGAAGACGCCGATGAAGACGAGTTTCAGACGGTAGCCGAGCGCCTCGACCATCTCGCCGTTCTGCACGCCCGCGCGCACGATAAGGCCGATCTTCGTGCGGCGCAGCACCAGCCGCATCGCGACGAAGATCGCGAGCCCGACGGCGACGGCGAGGATGCGGTACCGCTCAAGCGCCGAGCCGCCGAAGGTGATCGAGCCGCGCAGCGCCTCTGGACGGCTGAGGTGGATTTCCTGGGCCCCCCAGACGACGTGGATCGCCTGCTCAAGGACGATGAGGCCGCCCACGGTGATCAGGATCTGCTTGAGGTGAGACCCGTAGACCGGCCGCACGATGACCCGCTCGAAGGCCCAGCCGACGGCGCCGGTGAAGATCATGGCGGCCAGGATGGCCATCAGGACGGCGGCGACGTTCAGCACCAGAGACGGCGTCTCCGTCCATCCCGCGAGCCATGCAGCACGCTCACCCCCACGAAGGCGCCGAGCGAGATGAAGGCGCCGTGGCCGAAGTTGATGATATCCATCAGTCCGAAGACGAGGGTGAAGCCCGACGCCATGATGAAGATCATCATCCCCATGGCGAGTCCCGAGACGGTCAGCGTCAGCCAGCTCGACGGCGCGCCGATGGCGAGAAAGCCGATGGCGACGAGCGCGGGAACCAGCAGGCAGGGCGCGCTCCGCGACAGCCGGTCCTTCGGCGAGAGCCGCGCGAAAGTGGGGGTGTGGCCGGGCGCCGCGGACATCAACGCGCCTCCACGCCGAGTCGCATCAGGCGTCCCTGAAGGGCGGTGTCGGCAGCGAGCTCCGCCATCGCGCCAGACCAGACGACGGCGCCGTCGTCCATCACCGCGGCCCGGTCGCCAAGCGCGCGGGCGACGGAGAAGTTCTGCTCGACCATCAGGATCGAGGCTCCTTGGGCCTTCAACTCGCGCAACGCGCCGACCATGGTCGAGATGATGGCGGGTGCGAGCCCCTTGGTCGGCTCGTCGATCAGGTAGAGCCGCCGCTCCTCGGCCATGGCGCGGGCGATGGACAGCATCTGCTTCTGCCCGCCCGACAGATTGCCGGCCTCGGACCGCCAGAACGTCCGGAGCGGCGGGAAGCTCTCGAAAAGCCAGTCGCGGCGCCTGGTGTCGAGAGGGCCGGATCTGGCGGCGAGGATCATGTTCTCCTCCACCGTCAGGTCGGAGAAGACGCCCATGTCCTCCGGCACGAAACCTATGCCGAGCGCCGCGCGGTCCGACACCGGCGCCGCCGCCACGTCCTCCCCGTCCAGGACGATGCGCCCGGCCCTGGCGCGCCAGAGGCCCATGATCGTGCGCAGCGTCGTCGTCTTGCCGACGCCATTGCGGCCCAGGAGCATCGTCACCAGTCCGCGCGGCACCTCGAGGTCCACTCCCTTGAGGATGTGATACCGCCCGATATCGGTCACGACGCCGTCGAGCAGGAGGATCGGCTCAGACATCCTCGATCTCCCTGCCCATGTAGGCCTCCTGCACGACGTCGGACGCGATGACCTCCGCCGGCTCTCCGTCGGCGGCGAGCGCGCCGTTATGCAGCACGATGATCCGGTCGGCGAGCGTGCGGATCACGTCCATCTTGTGTTCGACCAGAAGGATCGTCCGGCCGGTCTCGCGCTTCAGCTCGGCGATGAGGTCGAGGACGACGGGCGCCTCGTCGACGCTCATGCCGGCGGTCGGCTCGTCGAACATGAAGACCTGCGGGTCGAGCGCGATCAGCATCGCGACCTCCAGTTTGCGCTGGTCGCCGTGGCTCAGTCCCGAGACGGGCCGGTCCCGCAAGCGGTCGAGGCGCACGCGCTCCAGCACGGCCAGGGCGGCGGAGGTCATGTCCGTCTGGGCGGATGCCATCGAGAACAGGCTTAACCCCCCGCGCCGGCGGCTCTGGATCACGAGGCGCACGTTCTCCAGCACCGGGAGGGCGGGAAAAAGGTTGGTGAGCTGGAAGGCGCGCCCGAGGCCGCGGCGGGCCTCGGCCTGTCGGCTCCATGACGATTGCCGAAGTGCGGTCGCGGCAACCATCGTCGCGTCCCAGACGTTGCCATGGTGAGTTTGATGGAAGGAACAGATACATGCACCGACCGGCTGATCCGAAGGGGCTGCTCGCACTGGCGCTCGTGGCGGGGGCCGTCATTCCCGCGAGCGCCGCCGATATCGCTCTCGTCATCGACAATCAGAGTCTCAGTTCCAGTCAGGCGACGGCTCTTTCCGATGGCTTGGAGGCGGCGGGATACGATGTCATCTCCCGCGGAGGTTCCCGCGCCGAGTTGGCGGAGGCGTTCTCCGATGCGGCCGGGCGGATCGACGGCGACGGGCGGCTGATGCTGCTCTGGTTCGGCGAGACGCGGGCTTCCGGCAATGAGACCTGGCTGCTGCCGGAGGATTTCGAAGGCTCCACCGTCGCGGACGCCGAGTTCGGCGCCATCAGCCTTTCGTTGTTGACGGAAATGGCGGCGGCGCTGCCGGGGAGGTCCGCCGTGATCATCGGACTTCCCGCCGCCGAGGGCGATGTCGGCGACCTCGGTCCCATGGCGCTCCGCGCCGGAATCGCGGCGGGCGATCCGCCGCAGGGCGTTCTTCTGGTTTCCGGGGCCGCCGGATCGGTGGTCGATGCGGTGACGCGCGGTCTGCTGTCTGAAAACTCCACCGCCGCCCAGGCGGTCGCCCGGTTCGACGAAGGCGTATTCGCGAGCGGTTTCGCCTCTCCTGATTTCGGCTTCGGCGCCCCAAGCGCGGGGATCGAAGAGAGCGGCGCGGCGGAGGAGGAGATCGAAACGCCCGTCGTCGACGAGCAGGTCAGCCCGGAACAGGCGGTCGAGGACGCGTTGGCCCTGGATCAGCCGACGAGGCGGCGCGTCCAGCGGCAGCTCAGCATTCTGGGCTACGATCCGCGCGGCATCGACGGCGTGTTCGGACCCGGAACACGCTCGGCGCTGCGTGAATGGCAGAGCGGGCGCTCTTTGGGAGGCGACGGATATCTTAGCGAAAGCCAGCTGTCCCGCCTCGAGGAGGAAGCGGATGCCCGCAGCGCCGAGCTGGCGGAGGCGGCCGAAAGGGCACGTCGCGAAGAGGAGGCCGCCGACGCGGCGTTCTGGCAGACGACGGGCGCGAATGGTTCCGCTGCCGATTTCCGCGCCTATCTCGGGCGTTATCCGGACGGAATCTACGCGGACGAGGCGCGCGACGAGCTTGAACGGCGTGATGCCATGGCCCGTGATTCGGCCCAGGCCGAGGATCGGGCCGCCTGGGACGTGGCCGTCGCCGCCGGCGATGTCGCGTCATACCGGAAATATCTCGACGCCCGACCGGACGGCGCGTTCGCCGGCGAGGCTCGGGCTCGGATCGCCGCACTCAAATCGGAGCCGGACCGGAAGAAGGCCGAGAAGGCCGCCGCCGAGACCGAGAAGAATCTCGGCCTCAACAAGGCGAGCCGCGCGCTGATCGAATCCCAGCTCGGCGCGCTGGGATTCGACGCGGGCGACCCGGACGGAAAATTCGACAAGGCGACCCGGCGCGCGCTGCGAGAGTTCCAGACGCGACAGGGGCTTCCGGTGACGGGCCATGTCGACGCGCGTCTCGTCCAGGCGCTGATCGTCAGTTCTCTCGGTCTTCAATAGGGTGCACGACCGGGTCGAAAAGTGTGTCACGTCACGCGCGCGGCAGCGTTTCCCCGCCGCGTAATTCGGCGGTCAAGGCGTCTCGCCGACCGTGTCCGCCTTCACGGCGCCGCGTTCGCCGCGCGGGGCGGGGCGACCCGTGGTGGTGTCGCGTCGGGTCTGGTGCTCCATCTCGGAATTCAGTTCCGCGCCCATCAGGACGATGAAGGCCGAGAGCCAGAACCAGGTCAGCAGGATGATGACCCCGCCGATGGCGCCGTAGGTCTCGTTGTAGCTGCCGAAATTCCGGACGTAGATCGAGAACGCGGCGGAGC
The DNA here is from genome assembly GCA_963798765.1 of uncultured Alphaproteobacteria bacterium. Lineage (GTDB taxonomy): Bacteria > Pseudomonadota > Alphaproteobacteria > Rhodobacterales > Rhodobacteraceae > Amaricoccus. The sequence goes on from CAWCUP010000039.1 coordinate 9,440, forward strand.
CGACCAGCCAGAGCACCGTGGCGGCCAGCGCGCCGGGAGTGATCCAGCGCCACCGCGCGTCGGCGCGGGACGGACCGAACCGGTAGAGCGCCGCGAGGCCGAGCATGGTGAGAACCGCGAGCGCCGGCCAGCGGCCCCAGTCGATCAGGGTCCGCACCGTGTCCGGGAAGCCAAGGCTGCCGATCAGGGCCGGTACGGCGACGGTCGCGGCGATCGCCGCGACGATGCCGAAGATCATCAGGAGGGTGAGGCCGAGCGCGACGAGATTGAGGGCGACAAATCCGCGATCCTCCTCCTCGTCATAGGCGATGTTCATGCCTTCCATCAGGGTCTTCACACCCTTCGAGGCTCCGTAAAGCGCGAAGGCGATGCCGAGGATCGCGGCCAGACCGACGGCGGCGCCGCCTGAGGCGACCTTACGGGCCTGATCGGTCAGGATGGAAGCGGCCTCCTGCGGCAGCATCTCGGACAGGCGTGCCAGCTGTTCGGTCACGGTCGCCGGGTCGAGCAGCAGACCGGCGACGGAGATGATCGCGGCGATCGCGGGGAAAACCGCGAGAAGCCCGAAAAAGGCGGTTCCCGCCGCGACGACGGAAACGTGGTCCGCCGCCATCTCGTCCTTCACGCGCATGGCGATGTCGCGCCAGCCGGCCTTCGGGATGTCGCGGGGTCTGTCCGCTTCCCGCCCGCGGTTTCCGGTCGCCGTCACTTGAAGCCCCCACTTGCCGATCAGGGCAGAAACCTGCGGAACCGCATCCCGTTCCACGGCCGGCCCGATACTCGGACAACTGGTCGAGGAGCACGGCATCGGGCCGCATATTCCCGTCATCGACAAGTCCGACCGGGCGGACGGCACGTTCCCGGCGCGCGAGTTCACCCATGACCGCAAGACGGACATGTCCCGGGCCCGACCCGAGTTCGGCAAGGACGGGTTGGAGCGCCGCTTCGCCCGCCGCCGGGATTGTGGCGCATGTCCGGTCAAATTGCAGCGCGGCCATGAAAGCCGCCATTCTTTGAGAGGACGCCGAGGTTCTGGAGCCGATGACCGGGACGTGGACAATCCGGTCGTCGCTGCAACGCGTTCCATCATTGCGGGATCGGGTTGTTGGCCCGTGCGGTTCGACATTTTCCGACATCGGGTCCATGATGTGCCCCGGTCTGATCCGGACGAATGACCTGCCGCCGCGCGAGGACGCGGCTGTCCGATCATGGCCGGCTCCCGGGGATGGAATCCGACGGAGTAGAAACCTGGGGGCGATAGATGCGCGATCGGCTTGAGAACCCTTGGCGGGGACGAGGGTTCAGCGGTCTGGAACCGCCGCCCGCCGCGAATGCCGCAGGTGTCGCGCGGCTTCTCGCGCTCTGTCCCGTCCACGCCGAGACGCCGCTTCTCGACCTGCCGGAGTTGGCGCGTCGCGCCGGTGTGGCGAGGGTTTCCGCGAAGGACGAACGCGGGCGCATGGGCCTCGGCAGCTTCAAGGCCCTTGGCGCCGCCCATGCGATCGCTCGCGCCGCCGCCGACGTGGTCGAGGGAGACGACTGGGCGCTCGCGCTCGACGGACGCGTCTTCGTCACCGCCAGCGCGGGCAACCACGGTCTGTCAGTCGCCGCGGGCGCGCGGATCTTCGGGGCGAAGGCGGTGATCTTTCTCTCCGGGACGGTGCCCGACAGCTTCGCGGCCCGCCTCGCGGGAATGGGCGCCGACCCCGTACGCGGCGGCGCCACCTACGAGGACAGCATGGCCGCGGCCGAGACCGCCGCCGCCGAAAGGGGCTGGACGCTCCTGTCGGACTCCTCGTGGCCGGGATACGTCGACTGGCCCCTGCGGGTGATGGAGGGGTACCTTCAGATGGCGGCCGAGGCCGAAAGGCAACTCGCCGAGCCGCCAACCCACGTGCTTCTGCAGGCCGGGGTCGGCGGGATGGCCGCCGCGGTCGCGGCGCATGTCCGCGCGACCTGGGGGGACGCGCCCCGGATCGTCGTCGTGGAACCGGATGTGGCGCCCGCGCTGATCGAGAGCGTCCGCGCCGGCCGGATCGTGACCGCGGAGGGACCGGTGTCCTGCATGGGGCGGCTCGACTGCAAGACGCCGTCCATGATCGCGCTCGGCGGGCTGGCCCGCGACGCCGACCTCTTCGTCACCCTCGGCGAGGACGAGGTCGAACGCGCGGTCGCGTCCCTTGCCGCCATGGGTCTTGCGACCTCACCTTCGGGCGGCGCGGGACTCGCGGCGCTCCTCTGCGGGCTGGATCCGGGTTCCGAGGCCCGCGTCCTCGCCTTCGTGTCGGAAGGGGCGGTGGATGGCTGATCGCTCCATCGTGTTTCCCGCCTCGGAATACCGGGGCCGGGTGGCACGGCTGCGGATGCGGATGGCGGAAGACGGGCTCGAGGCGATCCTGCTGACGACGCCGGCCGACGTCTTCTACGTGACCGGCTTCCTGACGCGCTTCTGGGAGAGCCCGGCGCGCCCCTGGTTCGTCGTGGTGCCCGCGACCGGAGATCCCGTCGCCGTCATTCCCGCGATCGGCGCCGATCTCATGGCTCGGACGTGGATCGCCGACATCCGGACGTGGGAGGCCCCGGATCCCGAGGACGACGGCGTGACGCTCCTGGCGGAGACGCTGATCGAACTGACGTCGAAGAGCGGTCGGATCGGCGTGCCGTCCGGCCTCGAGACGCATGTTCGAATGCCATTCGCCGACCTGCGCCGCCTCGAGCGCGCCATCGCGCCGCGCGGTTTCGCCGATGCCACCGAGACCGTTCAGCGCGTGCGCGAGATCAAGAGCGCGGCGGAGATCGAGAAGATCAGAGGTGTCTGCGCCGTCGCGGCCCGCGCCTTCGACCGCGTGCCGGACTTCGCGCGTCCTGGCCGAGGGCTCGATGACGTCTTCCGCGACTTCCAGGTCGCGCTGCTGCAGGAGGGCGCGGACTGGGTCAGTTACGTGGCGGGCGCCGCTGAACCCGGCGGGTATGGCGATGTCATCTCGCCCGCCGGGCCGAGGCCGCTCGCGCCCGGGGATGTGCTGATGCTCGACACGGGCGCGGTTCGCGACGGGTATTTCTGCGACTTCGACCGGAACTTCGCGATCGGCCCCGTCTCCGCCGACGTGCGCCGTGTCCATGACGCGCTATGGCAGGCGACAGAGCGGGCGCTCGCCGACCTGCGGCCCGGCATGCTGGCCTGCGACGCGCACGAGCTTCTCGCCGGCCGCATCAGGAGCTGCGGCGCCGAACCCGCCGGCGGGCGGTTCGGCCACGGTCTGGGGGTCACGCTGACCGAATGGCCCTCGTTCACGCCACGCGATCGCACGATGCTGCGCGAAGGGATGGTGCTGGCGCTGGAGCCGGGCGCGGTCGTCGCTCCGGGACGGCTGCTCGTGCACGAGGAGAATGTCGTGCTGCGCGCGGACGGCTGCGAGCTTCTGTCGGACCGCGCCCCGGCCGAACTGCCCGAGATCGGGTGATGACCGGATATTCCTATCGCCTCACGGGGCCGATCGGAGACCGGAGGCTGGGTCTAGTCGTGCTGCGGGTCGACGAGACGATCGAGCAGGATTTCCGTCGTCTGTTCTCGACCGAGACCGCGCTTTACGTCACCCGCATCGCGTCGGGCGCCACGCTCAATCCCGAGACGATCGCCTCGATGGAAGCGCATCTGCCCGCGGCCGCCGGTCTGCTGCCGCCCGCCGTCGATTTCGACGCGGTCGCCTACGCCTGCACCTCCGGCACCACCCTGATCGGGGCGGAGCGCGTCGCCGCGCTCGTGGGCGGCGCCTGCCGGACGAAGGCGGTGACTGATCCGCTGACGGCGTCGATCGCGGCGATGCGCGCTCTTGGAGCGAAGCGGATCGGGCTCGTCTCACCGTATATCACCAGTGTGGCAGAGCCGATCCGGAAGGCTTTGGAAGCCGCGGGCTTCGATGTGCCCGGGACGGTATCGTTTGGCGAGGAGTGCGAGGCGAAGGTCGCCCGGATCGATCCCGCGTCGGTGGCCGGGGCCGCGCGGCACGTCGGGCGGCGCGGAGATGTCGACGCGCTCTTCCTGTCGTGCACGAACCTGCGCACGCTCGAGGTGATCACCGGGCTCGAGGCGGAACTGGGCATTCCCGTCGTCAGCAGCAACCAGGCCCTCGCCTGGCACATGGCGCGCCTTGCCGGGGCCGCAATCTCACCATCAGCGCCGGGTCACCTCTTCGGGAAGTGACGCATGGTGGCACCCACTCCAGCGTGAGAACGACGGTGAGAAAGTCGGCCGCGGTAGCGGCGGACCAATGCCGCCGCGGGCGGCGTAAAAGTCGTCCACCTTTGATCTCTCAGCTTGTCCACATGCTCGCCCAGAAGAGACGGCAGGTCCGCGGAACGCCGGAACTGCTTCTTCTCTCCGGCAAGGGCGGCAGCGTACCGTCGCTGGCCGTCGCGCTCGGCGACCCGCCCAAGACCCGATCTGATCAGCGGCCCGCTGTCGCGCCAACGGAGAAAACCGCGCGCGACGCCGATCAGGTCAACGGGCGTCTTCCGCCTGTTCGATCAGCGAACGGACCCATCGTCCCGCCAGCCAGGCCGCCGGAACGCCGGTGACGATCCCAAGGACCAGACTGACCGCCGGCGAAAGCGCAGGCAGTCCAATCGCCTGTCCCGTCAGCCCCAGCAGGAAGATGTTGATCGCCATCGCTGCCGCCACGAACGGATAGAGCAGCGCAGCGAGCATCGCGACGCTCCGTCGCCTGTCCGGTCCGCGCTTCACCGCGCCCGCCTCAATGGCTTGTTCCGTCGGAGAAG
>CAWCUP010000040.1:0-29380 GCA_963798765.1 uncultured Alphaproteobacteria bacterium
GGGAAGCAAAAGCTCTACCATTGAGCTACACCCGCGTCCGAGGATTTGAATAGTCCCGCCGCGGATGGCGGTCAAGTCCGCGCCTTCGGGTGACACCGGGCGGCGAGCGCAAGTCGACATTGCGGATCGTGGCGATCACGGCCAGGATCGCGCCATGCAGCATTTCCCGGAAATCGTCCGCCGCCGCCTCGACGAGGCCGGGCCGATCCGCATCGCGGTGATCGGCGCCGGGAAGTTCGGGTCGATGTTCCTCAACCAGATCCCGTTCTCGCCGCATTTCCGGATCGTGGCGATCGCCGATCTCGATCCGGAACGGGCGCGTGCCGCCTGCCGGTCGGTCGGGTGGAGCGAGGAGCGGATCGCGGCTGTGGATTTCGCCGAGGACGGGATGGAGGTCATCGCGCGGTCGGACGTGGAGGTGGTGCTGGAGATGACCGGCTCGCCCGCGGCCGGATGCGCCCACGCGCTGGAGGCGGCGGCGCGGGGCAGGCATATCGTAATGGTCAATGTCGAGGCGGATGTCCTGGCGGGGCCGGTGCTGGCCGCCGCGCACGCTCGTGCCGGGACGGTGTGTTCGATGGCCTATGGAGACCAGCCGGCGCTGGTCGCCGAGATCGTCGATTGGGCGCGGATCTGCGGGTTCGAGGTGGTGTCGGCGGGAAAGGGGACGAAGTACCAGCCGCTCTATCACGACGTGACGCCCGACGGGGTCTGGGACCATTACGGGCTGACGGCGGAGGAGGCCGGGGCGGCGGGGATGCAGGCGCGGATGTTCAATTCCTTTCTGGACGGGACCAAGTCGGCCATCGAGATGGCGGCCATCGCCAACGCGACGGGGCTCGGCGTGCCGGAGGACGGGTTGCGGTTTCCGGCGGTGGGATACCGGTCGCTCCAGGAGCGGCTGATCCCGGCGGCGGATGGCGGGCTTCTGGAGCGGAGCGGGATGGTCGAGGTGGTGGCCTCGGCGGAGCGGGGATCCGACGCGGAGTTGGAGGACAGTCTGCGCTGGGGCGTCTACGCGGTGTTCAGGGCGCCGAACGACTACGCGCGGGCGTGTTTCGCGCAGTACGGGCTGCGGACGGACGCGTCGGGCTGGTACGCGTCGCTGTATCGGCCGTGCCATCTGATCGGGCTGGAACTCGGGGTGTCGGTCGTGAACGCGGTCCTGCGGGGCGAGGCGACGGGGGCGACGCGGGACTGGGCCGGGGACGTGGTCGCGGTGGCCAAGCGCGATCTTCCCGCGGGCGAGGTCCTGGACGGGGAGGGCGGATACTGCGCCTGGGGCAGGCTCGTGCCGGCGGCGCGGTCGATGGCGCTCGGGGCGCTGCCGATCGGGCTCGCTCATGGGGTGCGGCTCGCGCGGCCGGTCGCGCACGGGGCGGTCATCACGCGGGCGGACCTGGCCGAAGCTCCGGAAGGCCCGGCGGCGGAGGCGCGGGCGACGCTGGAGCGCGAGGTCGCGCCGAGGCTGGACGGCCCGGGGGCCGGCGGCTAGTCAGGGACCGCAAAGCGGGAAGGATCCAGACATGAAGCGGGCGTACGTGTTTCCGGGGCAGGGCGCCCAGGTCGTCGGCATGGGGCGCGATCTCGCGGAGGCGTACCCGGCGGCGCGCGCGGTGTTCGAGGAGGTCGACGCGGCCTTGGGCGAGAGCCTGTCGGGGCTGATCTGGGACGGCGAGCTTTCGGATCTGACGCTGACCGCCAACGCGCAGCCGGCGCTGATGGCGACGTCGATCGCGGCGCTTCGGGCCATGGAGGCGGAGGGGGTCGGTTTGGCCCGGGCGGCGTTCGTGGCGGGGCATTCGCTGGGCGAGTATTCGGCGCTCTGCGCGGCGGGGGCGCTTGGGATTGGCCGACACCGCGCGGCTTCTGCGGCTGCGGGGAAAGGCGATGCAGGATGCGGTGCCGGTCGGCGAGGGCGCGATGGCGGCGATCCTGGGGCTGGACCTGGAGGCCGTGACCGCGATCGCGGAGGAGGCGGCCGGCGGCGAGGTCTGTCAGGCCGCCAACGACAACGATCCGGCCCAGGTGGTGGTGTCGGGGAGCTACCTGGCCGTCGAGCGCGCGGTGGAGATCGCGAAGGAGCGCGGGGCGAAGCGGGCGATGCTTCTGCCGGTGAGCGCGCCCTTCCATTGCGCGCTGATGCGGCCGGCGGCGGAGGCGATGGAGGCGGCGCTGGCCGACGTGGAGATCGCCGAGCCGGCCGTGCCGCTGGTGTCGAACGTCAAGGCGGAGGCGGTGTCCGATCCGGACGAGATCCGGCGGCTTCTGGTCGAGCAGGTCACCGGGCGGGTGCGCTGGCGCGAGAGCGTGCTGTGGATGGCGGGGCAGGGCGTGACGGAGATCGTCGAGATCGGCGCGGGCAAGGCGCTGTCGGGAATGGTCCGGCGCATCGACAGGGAGATCGCGACGCTGAGCGTGGGTTCGCCCGCGGACGTGGCGGCGCTGACGGGAGACGGGGATGTTTGATCTGACGGGAAAGACCGCGCTGGTGACCGGCGCCTCGGGCGGGATCGGCGGGGCGATCGCGCGGGCGCTTCACGGGCAGGGCGCGACGGTGGCGCTGTCGGGAACGCGGGTCGGGCCGCTGGAGGATCTGGCGGGGGAGCTTGGCGAGCGGTGCCATGTGCTGCCCTGCGACCTGTCGGACGCGGAGGCGGTGGAGGCGCTGCCGAAGCGGGCCGTGGAGGCGATGGGCGGGCTGGAGATCCTGGTGAACAACGCCGGGATCACCAAGGACCAGCTGATGATGCGGATGTCGGACGAGGACTGGAGCCGGGTGATCGAGGTGAACCTGACCAGCGTCATGCGGCTGTCGCGCGGGGTGCTGCGCGGCATGATGAAGGCGCGGGCCGGGCGGATCGTCAACATCAGCTCGGTCGTCGGCGTGACCGGCAATCCGGGGCAGGCGAATTACGTCGCCTCGAAGGCGGGCGTGATCGGCATGTCGAAGGCTCTGGCGGCCGAGGTGGCCAGCCGGGGGATCACGGTCAACTGCGTCGCGCCGGGCTTCATCGAGAGCGCGATGACGGAGGCGCTCAACGACGATCAGAAGGGGCGGATCCTCGCGCAGATCCCGGCCGGGCGGATGGGGTCCGGCGCCGAGGTGGCGTCGGCGGTGGTCTGGCTCGCCTCGGCGGAGGCGTCCTATGTCACGGGGCAGACGATCCACGTCAACGGCGGGATGGCGATGATCTGAGGGCGTGGCACGCGAAAGGTGCCACGCGTGGCCGCTTTGGAAAGTCAAATTAAAGCAAAGTGTTGCGGATTTCCGGTAACCGCGTGTTAAGCTGTGAAACGCGGGGTGCGGGGGGCCGGGGGAGCCGATCCGGAACATGACCCGCGACGGCGGGCGGCGCCGCGGGAGGGCGCGGAATTGGGCGGGATTGACGGATGCTGATACGGACTGCGACCTTGACGGATGTCGGCGAGTGGGTCGGGCTGCGTGGCGAGCTGTGGCCCGACACGTCACCCGACGCGCATCGGGAGGAAGCCGTCGCGATGCTCGCGAAGCCGGCGGGAGAAGCTCTCGTGCTCCTGGCCGTGGATCCGGCGGGCGGCGTCTGCGCCTTCGCCGAGGCGGCTTTGCGGCGCGATCACGTCAATGGATGCGAGACGTCGCCCGTCGCGTTTCTCGAAGGCATCTACGTGCGTCCCGGGAACCGGGGTTCCGGACTGGGCAGGGACCTGACGATGGCGGTCGAATGCTGGGCGCGCGACCGGGGCTGCGCGGAACTGGCTTCCGACGCGCTTTTGGAGAACGTTGGCAGTCATGGTTTTCATGAGGCCGTGGGGTTCGCGGAAACGGAGCGTGTCGTCTGTTTTCGGAAACTGCTGGAGGCGCGCGACTGACACTGAGACCGACGATCGATCTTGGGGGCGACTGGCGGGACGGGATTGCGAACCGGTTAAATGAACGGCCCGGCGTTTGGCCGGGCCGTTTTCGCGATCGGATTTGCCGTCTCTATCGGTTCACCCGTTCCGGTCGGGGATGTTGAGCGCGGCCTGGGACGCCGGGCGTTCGAGGGCGCGGTCGAGCCAGGGCTGGATGTTCGTGAAGCGGTCGTAGCCGACGAGGTCGGCGGCCTCGTAGAAGCCGATGACGGTGCGGACCCAGGGCCAGATCGCCATGTCGGCGATGGTGTACTCGTCGCCCATGATCCAGTCGCGGCCTTCGAGGCGCCGATCGAGCACGTTCAGCAGGCGGGCGGATTCGGCGATGTAGCGCTCGCGCGGGCGCGGATCCTCGATGTCCTTGCCGCCGAGCTTCACGAAGAAGCCCATCTGGCCGAACATCGGGCCGATGCCGCCCATCTGGAACATCAGCCACTGGATGGTCTGGAGCCGGTCGGCCGGATCCTCGGGCAGGAACTTTCCGGATTTCTCGGCGAGATGGATCAGGATCGCGCCGCTCTCCCAGAGCGGCAGCGGCGTGCCGCCGGGGCCGTCGGGGTCGATGATGGCGGGGATCTTGTTGTTGGGGTTGAGCGAGAGGAATTCCGGCGTGGTGGTCTGGTCCAGTTTGACCAGATGCGGCTCGTAGGGCAGCCCGGTCTCCTCGAGCATCGCGGAGACCTTGATGCCGTTGGGCGTGGGGTTGGAATAGAGCTGGATCCGGTCCGGGTGGCGCGCGGGCCAGCGGGCGGCGATCGGGTGGGCGTCTGCGTCGAGCATGCGTGAACTCCTGAGGTTTCAGGAGTCCAACGTGACCATGCGCGTGGAGGTTGCAATGGCGCGGCGCGGCGTCAGTCTGTCGCCATTCGCGCAACGGGGCGCATCGAGAGCGCGCGTTCGCGCAGGACGATGTAGAGGCCGGCGGCCACGGTGATGGCGATGCCGAGCGCCGCGAGGCCGTTGGGCAGGTCGCCGAAGATCGCCCAGCCGAGCAGGGTCGCGACGGGGATCTCGAGGTATTGCATCGGCGCGAGCGTCGCGGAGGGCGCGAAGCGCAGCGACCAGGTCATGGCGAGATGGGCGACCGTGCCGACCACGCCGATGGCGACCAGCAGAAGCGCGTCGCGCCCCGCGGGCAGGGCGAGGTCGAAGACCGGGGAATCGGCGAAGGGCGGCAGGACGAAGGCGAGCAGGATCGGCGGGACCGCCATCAGGCCGGACACGGCCTGGAGCGCGACGGGGTCGGTCTCCTTGGCGATCTGGCGCGTGATGAGCATGAAGAAGGCGAAGCCGAACGCGACGCCGAGCGGCAGGAGGGCGGGCGCGCCGACCGCCGCGAAGCTCGGCTGCACGACCATCAGCGTGCCGACGAAGCCGACCGCGCAGGCGGCGAGGCGGCGGGGGCCGACCTCCTCGTCGAGGACGTAGCGGCCGAGCAGGAGCATGATGAAGGGCATGACGAAGGCGATGGCGACGGTCTCGGCCAGCGGCAGGAAGCGCAGCGCGGTGAACATCGCGGCGGTGGCGCCCAGATGGATCAGCGTGCGCAGCGCGGTCAGGCGCAGCACGCGGGGCGACATGGCGAGGCCGGGCCCGAGGACATGCACGGCGGGCGCGAGGATCAGCGCCTGGAGCCCGAAGCGCGCGAGCAGGAGCACGCCGAGCGGCACGGTGCCGCCGAGCAGCTTGGCGATGGAATCCGACATCGGGATCAGCACGCAGAAGGCGAGCATGAAGCCTACGCCGAGAAGGGGACGGTCCGCGATCATGCCGCGACGCTAGGGCCGCCGCGCGTCCGGGGCAACGAGCGTCTTGCGGCCGCGCGCGGCGCGTGCATTAACATTTGCCACCGCCCGCGGGTGTGGTAAGGAGCGCGGCGAGTTGGGAACGGGACGCGCGCAGCCTTCGGGCCGCGCCGGCGGCCGCGGGCCCGAGGGCGAAGACACATGAGAAGTCCAGTCGTCCGAGGCGGGACCGGACCAGAAGAGGAAGACAGATGAGCGATATTGCGGACCGCGTGAAGAAGATCGTCGTGGATCACCTGAGCGTCGACGAGGCGAAGGTGACCGACAAGGCGTCGTTCATCGACGATCTGGGCGCCGACAGCCTCGACACGGTCGAGCTCGTCATGGCGTTCGAGGAGGAGTTCGGGATCGAGATCCCCGACGACGCCGCCGAGACGATCCAGACCTACGGCGACGCGGTCAAGTTCATCTCCGAGCACGTCAACGCCTGACGCCTCCGGGCTCGGGTCGACGCGCGGAAACGGCGCCCGGGAGACCGGGCGCCGTCCTCGTTTGCGCGGGCGTGTCAGCCTCGGCTGGTCGGCTGGTAGATGCTCTGGTGCGTGCCGCGCAGGCGTCCGAGCTCCTCGCGGCGGCGTTCGAGTTCGCTGAGCTCCTGCTCGACGGTGGCGTCCTGGGGCGCGACCGCGTTGGCGGCGACCGTCAGTTCCTCCTGCCTCGACCGCACGCCGACGATGGCGAGGTCGATGTTGGCGGTGTTCTGGGTGAGCATCGCCGGGTCGAAGGCCGCGCGGGGCGGTCCGGCGGGCGCGGCCCCGGGTTCCGCGGCGGGCCTCGCGGGGGCGGGCGCGGCGGCTCCGGGCGGGGCGGCGCGCGGCGCCGCGGCGACGGCGCGCTCGTCCTGGACGATGACCTGCTCGACGGTCCGGATCGCCGCCTCGGTCTCGGCGTTCGCGAGCGCGATGTCCGAGCGCAGGCGGGCGCGGCGCTCCTCCTGCGTGTCGTATTGCTGCATCAGGAAGCCGGCGTAGGTGCCTGTGGTGATCACGATCGGAATGACCCCGACGAAGCCCACCGGCGGACCGCCGAAGACGTAGACGCCGCCGGCGCCGAGGAAGCCCTTGAGCGCGGCCTCCTGGACGGTGCGCGTGAGGTCGCGCGAGCGGATCTCGAGCTCCTCGTCGGGCGTCAGCGGCCGCCCGCCCCGCGACGTCGTGTTGACGACGCAGGCCGACGGCAGCGTGCAGGCGGCGAGGGCGAGGGCTCCGAATTCGCGGCGTCTCATGGGCGTTCGTCCTTCGATGGGGATGCGGGGCGCGTCACGGCTCGATCTCGCGGAAGTCGCGCCATTTCTGGTCGGCGATCTGGTTGCTGACGGTGACGCGGCGGATGTCGTCGTTCTCGTCCTTCATCTTGAGCAGCTCGGTGACGGCGTCGATCAGCGGGCCGGCGGTTCCCTCGACGAGGTCGGTGAAGAGGTTGCGGGTCTTGACGTCGGTCTCGTCGGCGAGGCCGCGGGTCTCGGCGCAGAAGATCTCGCGTTTCTCGACGCCGGCTCGGAGCTGCTCCTCGATCATGACGGGATCGGGCTCTTCGTCGCCGTTGGAGATCGACAGGATCAGCGTCGCCACCACGGCGTCCATCTCCGCCTTGGCGGCGGTGTAGTCCATGTCGGCGAGCGTCAGGTTGAGATCCTTCTCCTCGGCCAGCCGCTTTCGCAGGCTGGCGCAGGATTCCGCCAGCGTCTTCTCCTTGGCGAGGCGGCCGATGGCGGTGTCCCAGTCGACCGGGGCGGTCTGGGCCGTCGCGGGGCCATGGGCGAGCGCCGCGGCCAGCAGCGCCGCGGCTCCGGCGGATTTCGGGGGTCTCATCTGCGCGCCTCCAATGCCAGTCCGCTGGAGCGGATTTCAAACGTGGGTGTCTGGGCGCCCCTGGTGAGGACGGGCACCCTGGTCTCGACGTATTTGCCGATCTCGAGAAGGTCGATCTTTCCGTCGGCGTCGATGTCGGCCGCCCCGTCGAGGGCTTCGAGGATCGACTCGGTGAAGGCGCCGTTCTCCCATTCGGGGCCTTCGAGCGAGGCCTGGTTCTCGGACGCGGACATGAAGACGTTGACGTTGGGCGCGCTGATGATCCGGCGCAGGCCGAGCACGTCGGCGGGCAGCCGGTCGCCGGTGCCGGTGGTGATGTCGGTGCGGCAGGCGTCCACCAGCACGATCAGGCGCGAGCCGACGGCGAGGCGCTGCAATTCGGTGTTGAACTCGGCCGCCGGAAACGCGGTGGCGCGGAGCGAATAGGGGTTCTCGTCGTCGGCGCCGTAGGGGATGAGGTAGAAGGCGTCGTCGATCATCGCGCCGTGGCCGGAGAAGTGGACCACCACCACGTCGCGACCGTCCTCGCCGAGGCGTTTGCGGATCGAGCCGAACCCCTGGAAGATGCCCGCCGGCGTCGCCTCGGCGTCGGTCAGGCGGTTGGGATCGACGGCGAACGCGGCCTTCTGATGGGCGAAGAGGCTGCCGACGAGGTCCACGGCGTCCTTGGCGGCGTAGTCGAGCGCGAGGTCCGGCGCCCGCTCGCCGTAATCGCTGACGCCGATGGAGAGGACGTGCAGCGCCGGCCGCGGGTCGAATTCGCCGCCGAGGGCGGTCCGTATGGCGTCGTAATGGGCTTTCTTGTCAGCCTCGGTCACGAGCCCGTCGGTGCCGAGCGCGGCGAGCACGCGGCCGATGATCTCCGGACTTTCCGCGCCCTCGACGGGAACGGCCAGCGCCGCCTCGTCGGCGCCCGCGTTCACCTGCCAGCGGAGCTTGTCCCTGGCGCCGGGCGAGGCGGCGTAATAGCCGTCGGGCGTCCAGGCCACCCAGTCGACCCCGTCCGAGAACGGGAACAGCGCGAGGATCTCGACGCCGTCCTCCATCCGGTGCCAGCGGATCGTGCCGTCCCCGAGCACGGAGACGGCGAGGCGTCCGTCGCGGGTGATCGCGGTCTCCCAGACCGGGCGCCGCGGCGGGGCGGCGCCAGAGCGGCTCGCCCGTGGAGGTGAAGGCCCGCAGGTGCCAGTCGGAGCCGAGAACGAGGCGCGCGCCGTCCGGCGACAGGGCGTGCGAGAGGGCGCGTTCGCGTTCGTCCATCGCGAGCGCGACGCCGTCGAAGGTCGGCGCGGTGGGATCGTCGTAGAGGACGCCGGGATCGCCCCGGTCCGGAGGCGCGGTCAGTCCGTCGCCCTTGCCGGGCGTCGTGAGGGCCGGATCCCCGACGCTCCACCGGGCGAGCCGGCCCATGAGCGGATCGAAGGCGAAATCGACGGTGGAGCCGTCGTCCGAGAGGGCGAAGTCGTAATACTGGAACCGCGCGTCGATCTGTCGGGGAAGGACCTCCCAGAGGGTGGCGCCGTCCGGGTCCGTCGCGGCGAGCCGGGGGTCGCCTGAGGCAACGACGAGGCCGCCCGAGGCGAGGGGAAGGATCGCCCGGACGGTGTCCTGGGCCCCGTCGACGATCGTGGCGTCGCCGAGGCCCCGGTCCGGCCACGCCATCACCGGATAGGAGAAGGATTCATCGGAGAAGAAGCTGCCGCCGGCGTAGAGCGTCGCGCCGTCTGAGGACCACGCCACCTCCGAGAGGCTGCCGCCCGCCAGGTCCGCGGTGTCGGGTCCGGGCAGCGGCGCGAGCGTGGCGCCGTCGAGGAGCGCGACGCGCGGCGCGTGGGTGCCGACGGCGAGGATCGTCCCGTCGGGGCTGAAGGCGACGCCGATGGGCCCGTCCACGCGGGCGTCGCCGATCCGGGCGCCGTCCGGCGCGTGCAGGCGCACATGGCCGTCGCGGCTGGAGCTCGCGAGGCGCCCGTCGGCGGCGAAGTCGAGGCCGTAGCAGTCGTCTGAATAGCCCGCGTCGCTCCAGATCCGGTCCCAGCCCTCGCGCCTGGCGTGGACGCGGACGCCGTGGCCGCCGCTCAGGCCGACGGCCAGAAGCTCGCCGTCGCGCGAGAAGGCGAGGCGGAGGACGTTCTCCGGGAGGCCCTCGAGCGCGCGGATCATCCGGCCGGACGGATCGAACAGGTAGACCGACCGGGTGTTCTCCTCGCTGCCGGTCCAGCCGCCGACGGCGATGGTGGCGCCGTCGGGAGAGATGGCCGCGGCGTAGGCCTTGCCCCAGTTGCCGGGGCCGCGCGGCAGGTGGATCGTCCGCTTCAGTTCGCCGGACGCCGCCGACCAGAGGCGGAGCGTCTTGTCCTGCGAGGCCGTCGCGATCAGGCCGGCCGCCGCTGAGAGGCCGGCGGCGCTGATGTTGCCGACATGGACGCCCGGCTCGACGGTCAGCATGGGCTGGTCGCTCAGGATCGCCGCGGCCGCGAACGCGGGGGCGGTCGCGAGCAGGCCCAGCAGGGTCGTCAGGAAGAGGATCGTTCTGCGACCGGGCACGGGCGGACCCCGAAATGCATTCACCGAATATCAACAACGGTTAACACGAAATGCGCGTTGCGGAAACGTTGTTGTCGGAGCCCGACGTCAGAAGCAGAAGCTCCACACGTCCAGCGCGATCGCCATCGCCTGCCCGCGCCAGACGATGAACGCCATGGCCGCGGCGGCCGAGGCGAGAAAGAGGGCCGCGAGGCCGAGCGCGGCGCGGGCGTTCATGCGGCGCGCTCGGCCGCGGGCGTTTCGCGGATCGGCCAGTTGAGGGCGGCGGAGACGAGGCTGAGCGCGATGGCGACGCCCCAGGCCCAGTCGTAGGAGCCGGTGCGGTCGTAGATCCAGCCGCCCATCCAGCCGCCGGCGAAGGATCCGAGCTGATGGGAGAAGAAGACGATGCCGCCGAGCATGGACATGTGGCGCACGCCCCAGACGCTCGCCACCGTGCCGTTCGTGAGCGGCACGGTCGAGAGCCACAGGAGACCCATCAGCGCGCCGAAGGCGTAGGCCGAGGCCGCGGTGAGCGGCAGGAGCACGAAGGCCGCGATGAGCGCGCCGCGCGCGAGATAGATCCAGGCGAGCAGCATCGGCTTGCGCATGCGGCCGCCCCAGTAGCCGGCGAGCCAGGAGCCGGCGATGTTGAAGAGGCCGATGAGGGCGAGCGTGGTCGTGGCGACGGTCATGTTCAGGCCGCCGTCGGTGATGTAGGCGGGCAGGTGGACGGCGATGAACACGACCTGGAAGCCGCAGGCGAAGAAGCCGAGCGTGAGGAGCCAGAAGTCGCGCGCGCCGAACGCCTCCGCCAGCGCCTCGCGGGCGGTGGTCTGGCGGATGGCGGGGTCGGCGGGGCGGGGCGCCTCGCGCAGGCCGAAAGCGAGCGGGATCATGGCGAGGGCGATGACGGAGAGGCCGATCAGCGCGCCGTGCCAGTCGAGCCGGGCGATGAGGCCGAGCGAGACCGGCAGCATGACGAACTGGCCGAAGGAGCCGACGGCCATGGTGATCCCCATGGCGAGGGAGCGTTTCTCGGGCGCGACCAGCCGCGAGAGCGCGCCGAAGATGACGGGGAAGGTGGTGCCGGAGAGACCGAGGCCGATGAGAACGCCGGCGCCGAGCGTGAAGGCTGCCTCGCCGCCGGCGGTCGCCATGAGCCAGAGGCCGGCGGCGTAGAGGAAGCGCGCCGAGCGCGGTGACGCGCGGGGCGCCCCAGCGGTCGGCGAGCATGCCGGCGAAGGGCTGGCTCGCGCCCCAGACGAGGTTCTGAAGCGCCAGGGCGAAGGCGAAGGTCTCGCGGCCCCAGCCGTTCTCGGCCGAGACCGGCGCGAGGAAAAGGCCGAAACCGAAGCGGACGCCGAGCGATATCAGGAGGATGAGCGAGCCCGCGACGAGTGCGGTCAAGGCGGCGCCCCAGGCGGTGCCGGTCTGGCGGGTCATGGGGCGGATCCTTCGGCGTCCATCCGGTTCAGAAAGGCGAGCCTGCTGCCCGAGCGCGCGAGCGCCGCGTCATCGAGACGCGCCCGGGCGAGGGCGGACCGGCGCGAGGCGGCGCGAAGGCAGGGCATGTCTTTCACCATCTGTGTATCCGCCCCGATCGTGACGAGTATCCGCCGGTATGCCTGTCCGGTCAATCGGGACCTCTCCTGCCGGGGACATGGCGGCTTGCCGCGTTCGGGGAATTCGCGCTAGACGGAGCCCGAACATGGTTAACATGGACGGAACGCGATGAGGCGTGTGGTCATCACCGGAATGGGGCTCGTGACGCCGCTGGCCTGCGGGGTCGAGGCGACCTGGTCGCGGCTGATCGAGGGCCGGTCGGGCGCGGGCGTGATCTCGCTGTTCGACGCGTCGCATCTGGCCTGCTCGATCGCCTGCGAGGTGCCGGAGGGTGATGGCACGGACGGCACGTTCAACGCCGACGACTGGATGTCGGCGAAGGACGCGCGCAAGGTGGACCGGTTCATTCTGTTCGGGATGGCCGCGGCGAAACAGGCCATCGAGGACGCGGGCTGGATGCCCGAGGCGGAGAGCGACCGCGAACGGACGGGCGTGATCATCGGATCCGGCATAGGCGGGCTGAGCACGATCGCGGACACGGCGATCATCCTCAAGGAGAAAGGCCCGCGCCGGGTGTCTCCGTTCTTCATTCCGGGGTCGCTGATCAACCTGTGTTCCGGCCAGGTTTCGATCCGTTACGGGTTCAAGGGGCCGAACCACTCGGTGGTGACGGCCTGCTCGACCGGCGCGCACGCCATCGGGGACGGCGCGCGGATGATCAAGTACGGCGACGCCGACGTGATGATCGCGGGTGGCGCCGAGGCCGCGATCTGCGAGATCGGCATCGCCGGGTTCGCGGCGTGCAAGGCGCTGTCGACCGGGTACAACGACGCGCCGACGCGGGGCAGCCGGCCCTATGACAAGGGCCGCGACGGGTTCGTGATGGGCGAGGGCGCGGGCGTCGTGGTGCTCGAGGAATACGGGCACGCGAAGGCGCGGGGCGCGCGTATCTACGCGGAGGTCGCGGGATACGGGCTTTCGGGCGACGCGTATCACATCACGTCGCCGGCGCCGGACGGCGATGGCGGGTTCCGTGCGATGTCGGCCGCTTTGCGGGACGCGGGAATGTCGGCGGGCGATCTGGACTACGTGAACGCGCACGGCACCTCGACGCCGCTCGGGGACGAGATCGAACTGGGTGCGGTGACGCGGATGCTGGGCGACGCGGTAGGTTCGGTCACCATGTCGTCGACGAAATCCTCCATCGGGCATCTTCTGGGGGCCGCCGGCGCCGTCGAGGCGATCTTCTCGACGCTCGCGATCCGCGACGGGATCGCGCCGCCGACGCTGAACCTCGAGAATCCATCGGTCAACTCGGCGATGGACCTGGCGCCGCTCACGGCGGTGCGGCGGAAGATCGACGTCGCGCTGTCGAACTCGTTCGGGTTCGGCGGCACCAACGCGTCGCTGATCCTGCGGCGGGCGGAGTAGGGGCTGATGGCGCGGCATGTCGCTGCGAACGCGCTGACGTTCATCATCCTGGGTCTGGTGGTGATCTTCGGGCTGGTGACCTGGAGCCAGTCGGAATACCGCGCGCCGGGACCGCTGAAGGAGGACCTGCGGCTGGAGGTCGATCGGGGCGAGACCTTCGCCAGCGTGTCGCGCAAGCTGGAGGACGCGGGCGCGCTGTCGAACCCGGCGCTGTTCCGGGTGGCGGCGCGGTATACGGAGAAGGACGCCGGGCTGCGTTTCGGGGAATACGAGATCCCGGCGGGCGCCTCGATGGAGGAGGTGCTGGCCCTGCTCAACAAGGGGGCCAACGTCTTCCGGCAGGTCGTGATCCCGGAAGGGTGGACGAGCTGGCAGGTCGTGGAGATGCTCAACGCCCGCGAGGAGCTGACCGGCGAGATCGCCGAGATCCCGGCCGAGGGATCGCTCGCGCCGGCGGGATACGATTTCAACGTCGGCGACACGCGGCAGAGCATCCTCGACCGGATGGCGGCGCGCCAGCAGGAGATCCTTGCCGCCGCCTGGGCCGGACGCGATCCGGACGTGCCGGTGAACTCGCCCGAGGAGCTGCTGATCCTCGCGTCGATCATCGAGAAGGAGACGGGCGTCCCCGAGGAGCGGCCCGAGGTCGCGGCGGTGTTCGTGAACCGTCTGCGCCGGGGGATGCGGCTTCAGACGGATCCGACCGTGATCTACGGGATCACGCTCGGGCAGGGACCTCTGGGGCGCGGGCTTCGGGCGAGCGAGCTGGCGACGGCCACGCCTTACAACACCTACGCCATCGACGGGCTGCCGCCGACGCCGATCGCGAATCCGGGCGTCGACGCCATCGAGGCGGCGGCGAATCCGGTCGACAGCGAGTACTACTACTTCGTCGCGGACGGCACCGGCGGGCACGCCTTCGCGACGACGCTGGAAGAGCACAACGCCAACGTCGTGGCGTGGCGGCGGATCGAGGCGGAGCGCGCCAGGGCGGCCGAAGAGGCCGCCGCCGAGGCGGAGGAAGGGGCTCCCGGGAACTGAATTCGACTCAACCTGAAATTTAGTTGTTGACTTGGCGTACGCTTGAGAGTATACGTCTAGGCAAGCTGGAAGAAGTGGGCGAGCGGGTCCGTCGAAAGACGGGGCCGCTTTTTCATTTTCGGCCCGGGCGGAGCAGCCAGGGCGATCATCACATGACAATTTCAGCAAATGGTAGAGCGCCGTCCAACGACACGTTGGAACGGTCGCTCGAATTGTATCGTGATCTATCCGTGGCACTCAGCGAGAAGATCGCGACGTTCAAGAGTATCGGCGGAGACCCCGTCGGCAAAGAAGGCCCTGTCGAAGCGGTGAAAGAACACCGCAAGGCCCTGCAAACCGTTCTTGATATCGAGGCAAGTCTTGGCAAACGAAGCAGAGCATGGATCGAAGGGACGAGCCTCGAGCTCGATCTCCTCGCCGCCCGCGCCGAGATCGTTGCGAGACTTGCTGTCTGGCTCACCTGAACGCGGGCTTGACGGTTTTCTCGAAGGGCTGAGCCCCAACGCCCTCATGTCCCTGCCCTGGCTCTTCGAGCACTGGGCGATCGAGGGACACCAGCTGCCTCCCGACGGAGACTGGACCACCTGGGTGATCCTGGGCGGCCGGGGGGCGGGAAAGACGCGTGCGGGTTCGGAGTGGATCCGCGCGCAGGTCGAGGGCCCGAAACCGGGCGATCCGGGGCTTTGCTCCCGGGTCGCCCTCATCGGGCAGACGATAGATCAGGCCCGCGAGGTGATGATCTTCGGAGACTCGGGGATCATGCGGTGCACGCCGCCGGACCGGACGCCGGAATGGCAGGCGAGCCGCAAGCGGCTGCTCTGGCCGAACGGCGCGGTCGCGCAGGTGTTCTCGGCGAGCGATCCGGAATCGCTCCGGGGGCCGCAGTTCGACTGCGCCTGGGCGGACGAGCTCGCCAAGTGGACGAAGCCGCAGGAGGCCTGGGACATGCTCCAGTTCGGGCTGCGCCTCGGAGACCGGCCCCGGCAGGTCGTGACGACCACGCCGAGGAGCAACATGACGCTCAGGGAGATCGTCGAGGATGCCGCGACGGTTGTCACCTCGGCGCCGACCGACGCGAACCGGATGCATCTGGCGCGGAGCTTCCTCGAGACGGTCACCCGGAAATACGAGGGCACCTCGATGGGCCGGCAGGAGCTGGACGGCGAGATGCTGATGGACGCGGAGGGCGCGCTCTGGCCCTGGGCGATCCTGGACGCCGCGCGACGGCCTCGCCATGTCGAGCCGGACCGGATCGTGGTGGCGGTCGATCCGCCGGTGACGAGCGGCGCGTCCTCGGACGAATGCGGCATCATCGTCGCCGGCGCCGCGCGACAGGGTCCGCCGCAGGACTGGAAGGCGCAGGTGATCGAGGACGCGAGCGTCCGGGGCGCGTCGCCGCAGGTCTGGGCGGAGCGCGCAGTCGCCGCGTTTCATCGCCACAAGGCGGACAGGCTGGTGGCGGAGGTCAACCAGGGCGGGGAGATGGTCGCCACGATCGTCAACAGCATCGATCCGATGATCCCGTTCCGCGCCGTGCGGGCCACGCGTTCGAAGGTGGTGCGGGCCGAGCCGGTCGCGGCGCTCTACGAGCAGGGGCGGGTGTCGCATGGCGCGTCGTTTCCGGAGCTCGAGTCGCAGATGGCCGCGATGACGGGGCTCGGATACGCCGGAAAGGGAAGTCCCGACCGCGTCGACGCGCTGGTCTGGGCGATCACGGATCTCATGATCGACGCCGCCTCCAAGTACAGCAGGCCGAGCGTGCGCGGTCTCATCTGACGCCCGACGGTGGCGCGCCGCCGGTATTCGACGACCCGAAATTCAAAATTCAGGAGCAAGCATCCCATGGTCTTGCAGTATTTCCGCATGTCCAAACCTCCGGCCGAGGCGCCGGAGGCCAAGGCCTCGGCGGCGCCGGTGGTGGCGTTCCACGGGGCCGGCCGCGTGGCATGGTCCGCGCGGGACGCGGGCACCATGACGCGGGTCGGATTCCTGAACAATCCGGTGGGATTCCGTTGCGTCAAGGTCATCGCCGAGGCGGCGGCGGCCGTGCCGCTCGCGGTCCAGGACGCCGACAGGCGGTTCGAGAACCATCCCGTGATCTCGCTTCTGGCGGCCCCCAACCCGGGGCAGGGCGGATCGGCGCTGATGGAAAATTTCTACGGGCACATGCTTCTGAGCGGCGACGGGTATTTCGAGGCCGCCGGCGAGACGCTGTCGGGCGGGCCGCGGGAGCTCTACGTCCTGCGCTCGGACCGCATGAAGGTCGTGCCGGGCAATGACGGCTGGCCGGTCGCCTACGAGTATCAGGTCGGCGCGAAGAAGCACGCTTTCGACATGCGGCAGGAGCGGCCGCCGATCCTCCACGTCAAGAGCTTCCACCCGCAGGACGATCATTACGGCCTGTCGCCGCTGGCGGCCGCGGCGAGCGCGCTCGACGTTCACAATTCGGCGTCGACCTGGTCGAAATCGCTGCTCGACAACGCCGCGAGGCCCTCGGGCGCGATCGTCTACAAGGGCGCGGACGGGCAGGGGGCGCTGGCGCACGACCAGTACACGCGTCTGGTGGAGGAGCTGGAGAGCCATCACCAGGGCGCCCGGAACGCCGGGCGGCCGATGCTGCTCGAAGGCGGGCTGGACTGGAAGCCGATGGGGTTCTCGCCGTCGGACATGGAATTCCACAAGACCAAGGAGGCCGCGGCGCGCGACGTCGCGCTGGCCTTCGGCGTGCCACCGATGCTGCTCGGGCTGCCGGGCGACAACACTTACGCCAATTACCAGGAGGCGCACCGCGCGTTCTACCGGCTGACGGTGCTGCCGCTGGTGGCCAAGACGCTGGCGGCGCTGACGGGATGGCTGCCGCAATTCTACGGCGAGACGTTCCAGATCAAGGTGGACGACGACAACGTGCCGGCGCTGGCCGCCGAGCGCGAGGCGCTCTGGAGCCGCATCGCGTCGGCGTCGTTTCTCAGCGACGCGGAGAAGCGGCGCCTGCTCGGCCTGCCCGCCGCGCGGGAGGATTGATGAAGGTCGGCGGCGCGCGCGGCGGCGGATCGCGGTTTCTCTATGAGCCCTTCGACGTCGCATCGGCGAGGATCGACGTGAACGAACGCATCGCCGAGGAGCGGTGGCATCAGCTCGAACGCCGGCTGAGCCACCTGGATTCCACGCTCGAGCGGCTCGAGAAGCGGGTCTGGCTGGCGGTCTACGGGGCCGCATCGCTGATCCTGGCCGACATCGCCTACGGGCTTCTGAACATGACGGTATTGCCGTGAGGAGAGCAGGATGACGCAGATGCACGGCGGGCTTGGCTCGCTGGAGACGAAGTTCCGCAAGTTCGACGCGGAGCTGGCCCTCAAGGACGGAGCGGAGATCTCCGGATACGCGAGCCTTTTCGGCGCGGCGGATCAGGGCGGGGACGCGGTGCAGAAGGGCGCCTATGGCGCCTCGCTCGCGCGGCTCGCGAAGGCCGGCGGCGGTGTCAAGATGCTCTGGCAGCACGATCCGACGCAGCCGATCGGCGTCTGGGACGAGGTCCGCGAGGACGCGAAGGGGCTGTTCGTCAAGGGACGGCTGCTGCTCGACGTGGCGCGGGCCCGCGAGGCGCATGTCCTGGTCCAGGCGGGCGCGATCGACGGTCTTTCGATCGGCTACCGGACTGTGCGGAGCGAGAAGACGGCCAAAGGCGGACGGCTTCTCCACGAGATCGAGCTCTGGGAGGTCTCGCTCGTGACTTTCCCGATGCTCCCCGAAGCGCGGGTGCGGTCGGACGTCCCCGACGCCGAGGCCGACCTCGCGCGGACCCTGGCGGAGACTTTCCGCGAAGCCAGGGCCCTCTTGGCGTGACGCGGCGCCACCCTGAACCAACACTCATCAAGGAAGTGTCCGATGTCAGAACATGAAACCGGTTCCGGGGCGGGCAGAACCGCGCCGGAGCACAGCCCGCACGTGGAGGTCAAGACCGCCCTGTCCGGGTTTCTGAGCGAAATCAGAGATTTTCAATCCGAAATGAAATCCAAGTTCAAAGAACAGGAAACCCGTTTGGCCATGCTCGACCGTAAATCCATCGCCCTTTCCCGTCCCCATCTGGCGCGCGGCGCCGACACCGACGCGCCGCACAAGAAGGCCTTCGCGGCCTATCTGCGCTCCGGCGACGACGACGCGCTCCGCGGGCTGAGCGTCGAGGAGAAGGCGCTCTCGACGGCCGTGTCGGCCGATGGCGGCTATCTGGTCGATCCGCAGACCGCCGCCGAGATCGTCGGCGTCCTGCGCTCCTCGGCCTCGATCCGGACCATCGCCAACGTCGTGCAGGTCGAGTCGAGCGCCTTCGACGTGCTGGTGGACCATTCAGACGTGGGCGCCGGCTGGGCGACCGAGAGCGCCGAGCGGACCGAGACCGGCACGCCGCAGGTCGACCGCATTTCCATCCCGCTGCATGAGCTCTCGGCGCTGCCGAAGGCCTCGCAGCGGCTTCTGGACGACACCGCGTTCGACGTCGAGGGCTGGCTCGCGCAGCGGATCGCCGACAAGTTCAGCCGCGCGGAGGCCTCGGCGTTCATCAACGGCGACGGCATCGACAAGCCGACCGGTCTGCTGAACTACCCCAAGGTCGACAACGAGCTCTGGGCCTGGGGTTCCGTCGGCTACGTTCCGACCGGCGCCGACGGCGATTTCCTCGGCAGCGAGCCGGCGGACGCGGTCGTGGACCTGGTCTACGCGCTTGGCGCGCGCTACCGCGCGAACGCCTCGTTCGTGATGAACTCCAAGACCGCCGGCGCCGTGCGCAAGATGAAGGACGCCGACGGCCGCTTCCTTTGGTCGGACGGTCTGGCGGCGGCGGAGCCGGCGCGACTGATGGGCTATCCGGTTCTGATCGCCGAGGACATGCCCGACATCGCCGACGGGTCGTTCGCCATCGCGTTCGGAGATTTCCGCGCGGGCTACACCGTCGCGGAGCGTCCCGACCTGCGCATCCTGCGCGATCCGTTCTCGGCCAAGCCGCACGTTCTCTTCTACGCCACGAAGCGGATCGGAGGCGACGTGAGCGATTTCGCCGCGATCAAGCTTCTGAAGTTCGCCGCGAGCTGATCCGGAGGGCTTCGGCCCGACGGCGGCGCGCGCGAAGGCCCGTCCGGGTCTCCGGGCGGGTCCGGCACGCCTCCGCATCATCCAGTTGCTGCTCCTCCGTCCGCTCGGGCGGTGCGGGGGCGTGTCGATCTCCAATCTTTCGAGAGGGTCAGCGCGATGAGCGGCTACGTCCTGAAACCCGCGGACACGGACATCGGCCACGAGATCGACTGGAGCGTCGGCCATCTGGAGGCCGGCGAGAAGATCCGCGCCGACCTCGGCTGGAGCATCCTGCCCGATCTGGGCGGGGCCGACGAGCTGCGGGTCATGGAGCAGCGCCATGATCACACGAGATCCAGCGCCGTCTTCTCGGGCGGCGTACCGGGACGCTTCTACTTGATTTCAAACAGGGTCCGCACGTTCGACGACCGCGTTCTGGCGCGTTCGATCGTCATGCGGATCGCGGTCCGCAGGGCCGCCCAGTGAGGAGACTTCGATGGATTTGACCGAAACGAGCGCGCCGCCTTCCGACGCGGTGCCGGTCCGGGCCTTCTCCGAGCATCTTCGGCTGGGCAGCGGCTTCGCCGACGACGGCTCGCAGGACGCGATCCTCGAGCTCTATCTGCGGTCCGCGATGGCGGCCGTCGAGGCGCGGATCGGCCGGGCGCTTCTGCCTCGGTCGTTCGTCTGGACGGTCACGCGCTGGCGCGAGGAATCGAGCCAGGGCCTGCCCATCGGCCCGGTGATGTCGGTGGAGTCGCTGACGCTCATCGGGGCGGACGGGGAAGAGACCGCCGCCGATCCGGAGACCTGGTCGGTGATGCGCGACGCGCAGCGCCCGCGCGTGGTCGGGCGGTTCGGCCGGCATCTGCCGCGCATCCCGCGCTCGGGGCACGCCGAGATCCGCTTCAGGGCCGGCTACGGCGAGAACTGGGAGGACACGCCGGCCGATCTGCGGCAGGCGGTGTTCCTTCTGGCGGCGCATTTCTACGAGAGCCGGGGCGAGAGCGCTCTTTCGGGCGGGTCCATGCCCTTCGGCGTGCTCGTCCTGCTCGAGGCGCACCGCACGACGCGGATCGGCGGAGGCCTTTCATGAGCGCCGAGCCGTCACTCTCGCGCAGGCTGATTCTCGAGGCGCGTGAAGACGTGCCGGACGGGTCGGGAGGCTACTCCGCCGTCTGGCGGCCTCTCGGCGCGATCTGGGTGGACATGTCGGCGCGGACGGGGCGTGAGGACTTCATAGCGGGCCAGACCCGGCCGCGGGTGAAGTACCGCATTCTGACGAGGGCCGCCCCGGCGGGCGCCCCTTCCCGTCCGCGCCCGGACCAGAGGTTCCGGGAGGGCGCGCGGATATTCAACATCCTGACGGTCGCCGAGAACGATCCGCACGGGCGGTATCTGGAGATCTACGCCGAGGAAGGGGTCCTGCCGTGAGCTACGAGTTTTCGGCCGGTCTTCAAGCGGCGGTCTATCGGCGTCTGTCGGACGACCCGGATCTCGCCGCGATGATCGGCGGCGCGATCCACGACGCGCCGATCAAAGTCGCGGCCGGGGAGACGGCGCCGGACCACATCACGCTCGGCGAGGAGAAGGTCCGGGCCAACGACACCCAGACCAGCCGGGGCGCGGTCCATGATTTCGACGTCACGGTCCATTCCGGGCGTGACGGCTTCGAGACCGTCAAGCGGATCGCGGGCGCGGTCTGCGCGAGCCTGATCGACGCGCCACTCGCGCTCGCGTCGGGGCATCTCGTCGCGCTGCGGTTTCTCGCCGCGAAGGCCGAGCGCGGGCGCGCGCCTGAGAAACGGAAGGTCTCGCTGCGGTTTCGCGCGGTGGTCGACCAGAACATCTGAAACGGAATTCAACAGTCAGGAAAAACCACATGGCCGCGCAAAGAGGCAAGGATCTTCTGATCAAGCTCGACATGACCGGAACCGGCACGTTCGAGACGATCGCGGGGCTGCGGGCTTCGCGGATCACGTTCAACGCCGAGACGGTGGACGTGACCAATCTGGGCAGCGAGGGCCGGTGGCGCGAGCTGCTGTCGGGCGCGGGCGTCCGCAGCGCCGCCATCAGCGGCTCCGGCGTGTTCCGCGACGAGGCGACGGACGAGCGGGCGAGGGCGATCTTCTTCGCCGGCGAGATCCCGCGCTTCCAGGTGATCATCCCCGATTTCGGCGTCGTGTCCGGCGCGTTCCAGATCACGAGCATCGAGTACTCGGGGCAGCACGACGGCGAGGCCGTCTACGAGATGTCGATGGCGTCCGCCGGCGCGCTCGCGTTCGAGGCGTCCTGATGGCCAACCCGTTTCGGGGCGAGGTGGAGATCTCGATCGACGGGGAGTTCCGGACCATGCGGCTCACGCTCGGCGCGTTGGCCGAACTCGAGGAAAAGCTGGGATGCGAGTCGCTTCTCGACATGATCTCGCGCTTCGAGACCGGCGGGTTCCGGGTCACCGATCTGGTCGCCCTGATCACCGCGGGTCTCAAAGGCGGCGGCTGGAAGATCGGCGAGGGGGAGCTTCTGAAGCGTACGATCGACGGCGGCCCGCTCGCCGCGGCGCAGGCGGCGGCGCGGCTTCTCAAGATCACATTCACCCTGCCCGGCGAGGATGATGAGGCATGAGCCGCGTCGCCTGGCCGGAGCTGATGCGGCTCGGGCTGACGCGGCTGGGTCTGGAGCCCGAGGTGTTCTGGGATCTGACGCCGGTCGAGCTGATGCTTATGGCGGGCGGCGGCGGTGGCCGGGAAACCCTTACGCGGAGCGGTCTTGAGGATCTGCTGGCGCGTTTTCCCGACTCGCCTGCGGCCAATAGCGAATTATCGGAGTGAACATGGCGGATTTCGAGACGGATCTTGGCCAGCTGGAAACGCAGTTCGACGGGCTCGGGAGCAGCCTGTCGGGGCTTCAGGGCGTCGCCGTTCAATTCCGGCGCGAGCTCGAAGGGGTGCAGGGCGGGATGAAGGACGCGGGACGCGAGGCGTCGAGCATGTCGCGCTCGCTGACGTCGTCGATACGCGGAGCTTTCGAAGGGATGATCTTCGACGGCAAGAGGGTGTCCGACGCCTTGTCCTCGATCGGCCGGAGCATGGCCGGCAGCGTGCTGGACCAGGCGCTGGCTCCGGTCCAGAACTCGCTCGGCTCGATGGTCGGGACCGGCATCCGGTCCCTGCTCGGCGGCGTGATGCCCTTCGCCAAGGGGGGCGTGTTCTCTTCCGGGCGCGTGGCGGCCTTCGCGCGCGGCGGCGTGGTCGACGGACCGACGCATTTCCCGATGCGCGGCGGAGTCGGGCTCATGGGCGAGGCCGGTCCGGAGGCGGTCGTCCCCCTCGCGCGCGGCGCCGACGGCAAGCTCGGAATCCGGTCGGGTGGCGGCGCCGCGGGCTCCGTTCACGTGACGATGAACATCTCCTCGCCCGACATCGGCGGTTTCAGGCGGTCGCAGACGCAGGTCGCCGCCGAGATGACCCGCGCGATTCAGCGCGGGCGACGCAATCTGTAGGAGCGGCCAGAAATGAGCTTTCATGAGATTCGTTTTCCCGCCCCGCTCTCGATCGGTTCGAGTGGCGGCCCGGAGCGCCGGACCGAGATCGTGACCCTGAGCAACGGCTTCGAGGAGCGCAATTCGCCTTGGGCGGGTTCCAGACGGAGGTACGACGCGGGTCTGGGGGTCCGTTCGCTGGACGATCTGGCGGAGGTGATCGCCTTCTTCGAAGCGCGCCACGGCCAACTGCACGCGTTCCGATGGAAGGACTGGACCGACTACAAATCGTGTCAGCCTTCCAGACCCGTTTCGGCACTTGATCAGGGGATCGGCACCGGGGATGGCGTCCGGAAGGTTTTTTCGCTTGCGAAGGCGTATTCCTCGGGAGCGCAGACCTATGCCCGCGTCATCTCCAAGCCGGCCGATGGCACGGTCCGGGTGGCCGTAGCGGGCGCCGAACTGGGCTACGGCGTCGATTACTCGGTCAACCACGAGACGGGAGAGGTCAGCTTCGTGACGGCTCCGGTCGCCGGCGCGGCGGTGACGGCGGGATACGAGTTCGACGTTCCGGTACGCTTCGACACGGATCGCATCACCACCAGCCTCTCGGGCTTCGCGGCGGGCGACATTCCGTCGATCCCCGTCGTCGAGGTGCGCGTCTGATGCGCGAGATCCAACCCGAACTTCAGGCGCGGCTCGACGGCGGCGTCACGAGGCTGTGCAGATGCTGGCAAGTGAGGCGCCGGGATGGCGTCGTACTGGGATTCACCGATCACGACAGAGACCTCGAATTCGCCGGCGCCGTCTTCCGGGCCAGCACCGGGATGGACGCGTCGATGATCCAGACGGCCACGGGCCTGAGCGTCGACAACGCCCAGGCGATCGGCGCGCTCAGCGACGCCGCAGTGACCGAGCGCGACATCGGCGCGGGACGTTTCAATTCGGCGGAGGTCCTGCATTGGATCGTCGACTGGCAACGTCCGGATCTGCGGATCCTCATGTTCAGAGGCACCTTCGGCGAGATCAAACGCAGCGACGGTCGCTTCGAGGTCGAGTTGCGTGGGCCGTCGGAAGCGCTGAACGTCCCGGTCGGCCGAACTATCACCCGGACATGCGACCGCGCTCTGGGAGACGGGAAGTGCGGTTTCGATCTGGACAGGGCGGGGTACTTCGCCCTCGGCGCGGCTGGCGCGGGATCATCCGGCGCCAGGATCCTCTGTGACGGGCTTGGCGTTTATGAAAAAGGCTGGTTCCGCCATGGATTGCTTACCTGGACCGGGGGCGAAAACGCGGGAACCGTCGGGACGGTCAGGATGGACCGGACGGCGGGAACAGACGGGCGCGAGCTGACCCTGTGGCAGCAGCCGGGGCGTCCGATCACCGCCGGCGACGCGTTCAAGGTCGTCGCCGGCTGCGACAAGTCTGCGGACGCGTGTCGGTCGAAGTTCGGGAATTTCCTCAACTTCAGAGGCTTTCCGCACATTCCGGGCGAGGACTGGGTAACGGCGTACCCGAAGAATGGAGCCGTGCATGACGGATCGAGTCTCCAAAGAGGCTGACGAGGGCGAAGGCGCCCTGATCGTCGCTTGCGCGCGATCCTGGCTCGGAACCCCGTACGAACACCAGGCGAGTTGCCGGGGCGCGGGAACCGATTGCCTGGGGCTTCTGCGCGGGATCTGGCGCGAATTGTTCGGCGATGAGCCCGAGAGCGTTCCCGCCTATACTCCGGATTGGTCGGAGCCGTCGCGGAGCGAGGATCTGCTGCGGGCGGCGGGCAGGCATCTCGTGCCCGTGGGCCTGGGCGCGCGACGTCCGGGCGACGTTCTTCTTCTTCGGATGAGGGACGGCGCCGTGGCCAAGCATGTTGGCTTCTTCGCGATGTCCGCCTCCGGGTATCCCACGCTCATCCATGCCTATTCGGGTCACGGCGTCGTCGAGTCTCCCCTGACGCCGTCATGGGAGCGGCGCGTCGCGGCCACCTTCCGATTTCCAGACAGGAGGATTTGATGGCGACTCTGGTATTGGCGGCCGCCGGATCCGCTCTGGGCGGGGCCGTCGGCGGCTCCGTCGCCGGACTGACCTCGATGGTGCTCGGCAAGGCTATCGGCGCGACGGTCGGCTCGATGATCGACCAGCGTGTCATGGGCCTCGGAGCGGAACCGGTCGAGACCGGCCGCGTGGACCGGTTTCGGATCATGGGCTCGAGCGAGGGGGCCGGTCTGCCGAGGGCCTACGGGCGGATGAGGCTCGCCGGCCAGATCATCTGGTCGAGCCGATTCCTCGAGACCTTTTCCGAGGACAGGGTCGGCGGCAAGGGCGGTGGCGGAGGTCAGACGGTTCGAGAGTTCAGCTACTCGGTCAGTCTGGCGATCGCGCTGTGCGAAGGCGAGATACTGAGGATCGGACGGATCTGGGCCGACGGCCAGGTGGTGGACCAAAAGGGCCTGGTATTGCGGCTTCACAGAGGCGAGGAGGATCAGCTTCCCGATCCGGTCATCTCGGCGGTGGAGGGAGCCGATCGCGCCCCCGCGTATCGAGGCACCGCCTATGTCGTTCTCGAGAATCTCGACCTGACGCCGTTCGGCAATCGCATTCCCCAGTTCAACTTCGAGGTCTTTCGCCGTCCGTCGAAGATGATTCCGGGTCTTCCGGCCTCTCCGTTCGAGCAGGTGCGCGGCGTCGCGCTCGTGCCCGGTTCGGGCGAGTATTCGCTGGCGACGGAACCGGTATATCTGGAGCGCGGGAAGGGACGTGGCGAGTACCTGAACATCCATAACGATCTGGGTGAACCCGACATCAACGTTTCGCTGGACCACCTGTCTTGCGAGTTGCCCGCGGCGCAGTCCGTTTCCCTGGTCGTGAGCTGGTTCGGCGACGACCTTCGATGCGGACGGTGTCTCCTTCAGCCTGCGGTCGAGCAGAAGGAACAGGACGTTGAAGAGATGCCTTGGAGGGTCGCCGGAGCGGGAAGGAGCCGGGCGAAATCGGTGAGCCGCCTCGACGGCCATCCGATGTTCGGCGGCACGCCCACGGATCAATCGGTCGTTCAGGCGGTCCAGCAAATTCGCGGGCGCGGCAAATCCGTGATGTTCTACCCTTTCGTCCTGATGGACATTCCGCTGGAGAACGGTCTTGAGGACCCTTGGTCGGACGCCTCCAAGCAGCCGGCCGTGCCGTGGCGCGGGAGGATCACGCTGTCCCGTGCGCCGGGCAGGCCCGGTTCGCCGGACAAGACCTCGGGAGCGACGGATGAAGTCCGCGCTTTTTTCGGTTCGGCGAAACCAGGCGATTTTCGGAGGACGGAGGGAAGGGTAGAGTATGACGGCGCGGAGGAGTGGTCGTATCGGCGCTTCATCCTGCACTATGCGCACCTCTGCGTCGTTGCCGGAGGGGTCAACTCGTTCTGCATCGGGTCGGAATTGCGCGGTCTCACGCAGATCCGGGACGGCGCCTCGAGCTATCCGGCCGTTCGCGAACTGATCCGCCTGGCCGGAGACGTCAAAGCGATCCTCGGACCTGAGGCGAAGGTCGGGTATGCGGCGGACTGGTCGGAATATTTCGGTCACCAGCCTGCGGACGCGTCCGGCGACGCGATCTTCAACCTGGATCCATTGTGGGCGGATCCGGCCATCGACTTCATCGGAATCGACAACTACATGCCCTTGTCGGATTGGAGGGACGAACCCGGTCACCTCGATGCCGCGGCGGGGTCGATTTACGATCTCGACTACCTGGCCGCCAACGTGGCCGGCGGAGAAGGCTTCGATTGGTACTATCCCGACGATGCCGCGCGGCGGCGTCAGGACCGATCCCCGATCAGTGACGGAGCCTACGGGGAGCACTGGATTTTCCGGTATAAGGATCTGATCGGGTGGTGGTCAAACCACCATGAGAACAGGATCGCCGGGTCAAAGAGCGGCGAGCGCACGGAATGGCGCCCCGGTCTGAAGCCGATATGGTTCACCGAACTCGGATGTCCGGCGGTCGACAAGGGAACGAACCAGCCGAATGTCTTTTTCGACCCGAAATCCTCGGAGAGCTTTCTGCCGCACGGCTCGAATGGAGCGCGGGATGATTTCATCCAGCACCGGTATCTTCAGGCCACCTTCGCTCACTGGGAAAAGGCCGAGAACAACCCGACATCGAGCGTCTATGGTGGACGAATGGTCGACATGTCGCGCGCCCACGTCTGGGCGTGGGACGCGCGGCCTTGGCCGGATTTCCCCGCGAGAATAGAGACTTGGGTCGATGGCGTCAACTATGCGCGTGGACACTGGCTGAACGGTCGGGTCAGTTCCCCAACCGTGGCCGACGTTGTCGGCGAGATCTGTGTTCGGACGGACGTGTACGAGCTGGACCTGCGTCATCTGTACGGCTCGGTCGCGGGCTATGCGGTTGACGGTGTCGAGACGGCCAGACAGAGCCTGCAGCCTCTGATGCTCGCATACGGACTCGACGCGCATTCCGATGCTGGAAAACTGAAATTCCAAAGCCGCGACGGAACCGTACGGACCGAGCTGGACGAGTCGCGCTTCGTATTCGAGGAAGGAAATCCCGCGATCGTTCGGACCAGGGGACCGGCCGTCGAGACCGCGGGTCGGCTTTCCGTGTCGTTCATCCGTGCGGACAACGACTACCAGCCTGGATCCGCGGACGTTTCCAATCCGTCGGCGGTGGAACCGTCCACCGCGATCTCGAGCCTCTCTCTCGTGCTGTCGAGAGGCGAGGCCCAATCGATCGTCGAGCGTTGGATGGGAGAGGCGAACGTCGGGCGCGATAGCATCAGGTTCACGTTGCCTCCATCCGATCTGAGACTCGGCTCCGGAGACGTGTTTTCGCTCGGGCCGGCCGCGGAAGGAGAACTCTATCGCATCGACCGCATAGAAGAGGCCGGATACCGGACAATCGAGGCGGTCCGCATCGAGACGGCGACGTATGACACCGGTCCGATCGAGAAGGCGCTCCCGAATTTTCCGACCTTGGCCGCGCCCTCCAAGGTTTACGCGCGCTTTCTCGACCTTCCGTTGCTGAGTGGCCGGGAGATCGAACACACACCTCGCGTCGCCGTCGCGAAGTCGCCTTGGGCCGGTCCCGTTGCGATCTATTCGGCGACGCAGGACTCTGGCTACACGCTGACGGCGGAGGCTTTGCGTCCGACTGTTCTCGGAGAGACGCTTGAAGTTCTGGAGCCGGCCGTTTCCGGCATCTGGATGCGGAGTTCGCTGCTGGTCAAAATCGAGTACGGTAAACTCCAATCCGGTGTCGAACTGGATGTTCTGAGCGGAAAGAACAGTGCCGCTCTTCGGCTTGGACCGACGGATCAGTGGGAAGTCTTGCAGTTTCGCAGAGCCGAATTGGTTTCCAACGGTGTTTATCGGCTGCACGACCTTCTTAGAGGGCAGGCTGGCACCGAGTGGCTCGCGACGTCAGAACTGTCGGCCGGCGCGGAGTTTGTGCTTCTCGACGGTGCGCCCGTCCAATTGGACTACCCGTCTTCCCACCGAGGCATCGAGCGCCACTACAGGATCGGAGCAAGCGGGCGATCATACGACGATCTTAGCTTTCTGCATTTCGCGGAGGCGTTCGCCGGTGTCGGACTTCGTCCCTATGCTCCGGTGCATCTGAGAACGTCACGCGTGGCAGACGGCGCTGTTCTCGTCAGTTGGATCAGGCGGAGCCGTGTCGATGGGGACAGCTGGGCCGGCGAGGACATTCCGCTTGGAGAGGACCGGGAGATGTACCGGATCAGGGTCTGGTCCGAGGGACTGCGTCTAAGGGAAACCGACGTGGCCACTCCCTCGTTCACCTACTCGCTCGAAGCGTGGGAACGCGACGGCAGCCCGTCGCATCTCGATTTTGACGTCGCGCAGGTCTCGACCCGCTTCGGTCCGGGGCCGTTTCAAAGGATAGCATTCGATGTATAGCACCACTCAACTCGGCCTTCCGTTGGTGATGCCCGCCCAAGCTCAGAAACATGTCACCGTCAACGAGGCGTTTGTCCGCCTCGACGCGGCGGTACAGATGCGCTTCGCCCGAAGCACCCTAGCGTCGCCTCCATCTGCCGTGGCCGATGGGCAGTGTTTTCTGATACCGGAGGGCGCCACCGGCGAGTGGAATGGCGCGTCCGGACAAATCGCCGCGCGCAGCAACGGTGGATGGATCTATCTCACGCCTTCGGCCGGGTGGACAGGATGGGACTTGGAGACCGCGACGCGACTGTTCTTCGATGGTTCCGATTGGTCGCCGGAGCCTGAGGCGGTTTCAAGCGGTGGAGCAACGACTTTCACACGAATTGTCGAATTCGACCACGAAGTCATAGTGGGCCCCCACAATCTGACATCGGTAGTCATTCCGGCCAATTCGCAGGTCCTGGCTTTAACCGGAAGGGTGAAGGATGCGATAGAAGGCAGCGGCCTTGCGAGCTGGCAGTTGGGAGTCGAGGGTTTCGAAGATAGATATGGTTCGGGTCTTGGTTTGTCCCGGAATTCGTACGTTGTCGGTTTGACCGGATTTCCCGTGACATACTACGCTGAGACAGCTCTCAAGCTCAGTGCGCAAGGCGGAACCTTCGAGCGCGGCTCTGTTCGCATTTGCGCGCATCTTTTGTCAGTTCGCGCGCCCGGTGCATTTTGAATAGTTAAAAGAATTAATGATGAACCGCATCGGTTTCCCGGAAGCAGGTCGCTTTGAGTCCTACGCCGCCACGGCGCTCGTCTCCGGTTCGGCGCAGTATCGTTCCCGGCCTCTGCGGGTGGAAT
>CAWCUP010000041.1:0-210159 GCA_963798765.1 uncultured Alphaproteobacteria bacterium
ACGGGTTTCCTGTTCTTTGAACTTGGATTTCATTTCGGATTGAAAATCTCTGATTTCACTCAGAAACCCGGACAGGGCGGTCTTGACCTCCACGTGCGGGCTGTGCTCCGGCGCGGTTCTGCCCGCCCCGGAACCGGTTTCATGTTCTGACATCGGACACTTCCTTGATGAGTGTTGGTTCAGGGTGGCGCCGCGTCACGCCAAGAGGGCCCTGGCTTCGCGGAAAGTCTCCGCCAGGGTCCGCGCGAGGTCGGCCTCGGCGTCGGGGACGTCCGACCGCACCCGCGCTTCGGGGAGCATCGGGAAGGTCACGAGCGAGACCTCCCAGAGCTCGATCTCGTGGAGAAGCCGTCCGCCTTTGGCCGTCTTCTCGCTCCGCACAGTCCGGTAGCCGATCGAAAGACCGTCGATCGCGCCCGCCTGGACCAGGACATGCGCCTCGCGCGCCCGCGCCACGTCGAGCAGCAGCCGTCCCTTGACGAACAGCCCCTTCGCGTCCTCGCGGACCTCGTCCCAGACGCCGATCGGCTGCGTCGGATCGTGCTGCCAGAGCATCTTGACCCCGCCGCCGGCTTTCGCGAGCCGCGCGAGCGAGGCGCCGTAGGCGCCCTTCTGAACCGCGTCCCCGCCCTGATCCGCCGCGCCGAAAAGGCTCGCGTATCCGGAGATCTCCGCTCCGTCCTTGAGGGCCAGCTCCGCGTCGAACTTGCGGAACTTCGTCTCCAGCGAGCCAAGCCCGCCGTGCATCTGCGTCATCCTGCTCTCCTCACGGCAATACCGTCATGTTCAGAAGCCCGTAGGCGATGTCGGCCAGGATCAGCGATGCGGCCCCGTAGACCGCCAGCCAGACCCGCTTCTCGAGCCGCTCGAGCGTGGAATCCAGGTGGCTCAGCCGGCGTTCGAGCTGATGCCACCGCTCCTCGGCGATGCGTTCGTTCACGTCGATCCTCGCCGATGCGACGTCGAAGGGCTCATAGAGAAACCGCGATCCGCCGCCGCGCGCGCCGCCGACCTTCATCAATCCTCCCGCGCGGCGGGCAGGCCGAGCAGGCGCCGCTTCTCCGCGTCGCTGAGAAACGACGCCGACGCGATGCGGCTCCAGAGCGCCTCGCGCTCGGCGGCCAGCGCCGGCACGTTGTCGTCGTCCACCTTGATCTGGAACGTCTCGCCGTAGAATTGCGGCAGCCATCCCGTCAGCGCCGCCAGCGTCTTGGCCACCAGCGGCAGCACCGTCAGCCGGTAGAACGCGCGGTGCGCCTCCTGGTAATTGGCGTAAGTGTTGTCGCCCGGCAGCCCGAGCAGCATCGGTGGAACGCCGAAGGCCAGCGCGACGTCGCGCGCCGCGGCCTCCTTGGTCTTGTGGAATTCCATGTCCGACGGCGAGAACCCCATCGGCTTCCAGTCCAGCCCGCCTTCGAGCAGCATCGGCCGCCCGGCGTTCCGGGCGCCCTGGTGATGGCTCTCCAGCTCCTCCACCAGACGCGTGTACTGGTCGTGCGCCAGCGCCCCCTGCCCGTCCGCGCCCTTGTAGACGATCGCGCCCGAGGGCCTCGCGGCGTTGTCGAGCAGCGATTTCGACCAGGTCGACGCCGAATTGTGAACGTCGAGCGCGCTCGCCGCGGCCGCCAGCGGCGACAGGCCGTAATGATCGTCCTGCGGGTGGAAGCTCTTGACGTGGAGGATCGGCGGCCGCTCCTGCCGCATGTCGAAAGCGTGCTTCTTCGCGCCGACCTGATACTCGTAGGCGACCGGCCAGCCGTCATTGCCCGGCACGACCTTCATGCGGTCCGAGCGCAGGACGTAGAGCTCCCGCGGCCCGCCCGACAGCGTCTCGCCGGCGGCCTCGAAATACCCGTCGCCGCTCAGAAGCATGTGCCCGTAGAAATTTTCCATCAGCGCCGATCCGCCCTGCCCCGGGTTGGGGGCCGCCAGAAGCGAGATCACCGGATGGTTCTCGAACCGCCTGTCGGCGTCCTGGACCGCGAGCGGCACGGCCGCCGCCGCCTCGGCGATGACCTTGACGCAACGGAATCCCACCGGATTGTTCAGGAATCCGACCCGCGTCATGGTGCCCGCGTCCCGCGCGGACCATGCCACGCGGCCGGCCCCGTGGAACGCCACCACCGGCGCCGCCGAGGCCTTGGCCTCCGGCGCCTCGGCCGGAGGTTTGGACATGCGGAAATACTGCAAGACCATGGGATGCTTGCTCCTGAATTTTGAATTTCGGGTCGTCGAATACCGGCGGCGCGCCACCGTCGGGCGTCAGATGAGACCGCGCACGCTCGGCCTGCTGTACTTGGAGGCGGCGTCGATCATGAGATCCGTGATCGCCCAGACCAGCGCGTCGACGCGGTCGGGACTTCCCTTTCCGGCGTATCCGAGCCCCGTCATCGCGGCCATCTGCGACTCGAGCTCCGGAAACGACGCGCCATGCGACACCCGCCCCTGCTCGTAGAGCGCCGCGACCGGCTCGGCCCGCACCACCTTCGAACGCGTGGCCCGCACGGCGCGGAACGGGATCATCGGATCGATGCTGTTGACGATCGTGGCGACCATCTCCCCGCCCTGGTTGACCTCCGCCACCAGCCTGTCCGCCTTGTGGCGATGAAACGCGGCGACTGCGCGCTCCGCCCAGACCTGCGGCGACGCGCCCCGGACGCTCGCGTCCTCGATCACCTGCGCCTTCCAGTCCTGCGGCGGACCCTGTCGCGCGGCGCCGGCGACGATGATGCCGCATTCGTCCGAGGACGCGCCGCTCGTCACCGGCGGATCGACCGCCACCACGATCCGGTCCGGCTCGACATGGCGAGGCCGTCGCGCGGCGTCCAGGATCGCCCAGGGCCAGAGCGCGCCCTCCGCGTCCATCAGCATCTCGCCGTCCAGCTCCTGCCGGCCCATCGAGGTGCCCTCGTATTTCCGGGTGACCGTCTCGAGGAAGCTGCGCGCCAGATGCATCCGGTTCGCGTCGGTCGGCGCCGAGGTGACAACCGTCGCGGCGTCCTCGACGATCTCCCTGAGCGTCATGTTGCTCCTCGGCGTGGTCGTCACGACCTGCCGGGGCCGGTCTCCGAGGCGCAGCCCGAACTGGAGCATGTCCCAGGCCTCCTGCGGCTTCGTCCACTTGGCGAGCTCGTCCGCCCAGGCGCAGTCGAACTGCGGCCCCCGGAGCGATTCCGGATCGCTCGCCGAGAACACCTGCGCGACCGCGCCGTTCGGCCAGAGCAGCCGCTTGCGGCTCGCCTGCCATTCCGGCGTCCGGTCCGGCGGCGTGCACCGCATGATCCCCGAGTCTCCGAAGATCATCACCTCGCGGGCCTGATCGATCGTCTGCCCGATGAGGGCGACCCGGGAGCAAAGCCCCGGATCGCCCGGTTTCGGGCCCTCGACCTGCGCGCGGATCCACTCCGAACCCGCACGCGTCTTTCCCGCCCCCCGGCCGCCCAGGATCACCCAGGTGGTCCAGTCTCCGTCGGGAGGCAGCTGGTGTCCCTCGATCGCCCAGTGCTCGAAGAGCCAGGGCAGGGACATGAGGGCGTTGGGGCTCAGCCCTTCGAGAAAACCGTCAAGCCCGCGTTCAGGTGAGCCAGACAGCAAGTCTCGCAACGATCTCGGCGCGGGCGGCGAGGAGATCGAGCTCGAGGCTCGTCCCTTCGATCCATGCTCTGCTTCGTTTGCCAAGACTCGCCTCGATATCAAGAACGGTTTGCAGGGCCTTGCGGTGTTCTTTCACCGCTTCGACAGGGCCTTCTTTGCCGACGGGGTCTCCGCCGATACTCTTGAACGTCGCGATCTTCTCGCTGAGTGCCACGGATAGATCACGATACAATTCGAGCGACCGTTCCAACGTGTCGTCGGACGGCGCTCTACCATTTGCTGAAATTGTCATGTGATGATCGCCCTGGCTGCTCCGCCCGGGCCGAAAATGAAAAAGCGGCCCCGTCTCTCGACGGACCCGCTCGCCCACTTCTTCCAGCTTGCCTAGACGTATACTCTCAAGCGTACGCCAAGTCAACAACTAAATTTCAGGTTGAGTCGAATTCAGTTCCCGGGCACCGCTTCCTCCGCCTCGGCGGCGGCCTCTTCGGCCGCCCTGGCGCGCTCCGCCTCGATCCGCCGCCACGCCACGACGTTGGCGTTGTGCTCTTCCAGCGTCGTCGCGAAGGCGTGCCCGCCGGTGCCGTCCGCGACGAAGTAGTAGTACTCGCTGTCGACCGGATTCGCCGCCGCCTCGATGGCGTCGACGCCCGGATTCGCGATCGGCGTCGGCGGCAGCCCGTCGATGGCGTAGGTGTTGTAAGGCGTGGCCGTCGCCAGCTCGCTCGCCCGAAGCCCGCGCCCCAGAGGTCCCTGCCCGAGCGTGATCCCGTAGATCACGGTCGGATCCGTCTGAAGCCGCATCCCCCGGCGCAGACGGTTCACGAACACCGCCGCGACCTCGGGCCGCTCCTCGGGGACGCCCGTCTCCTTCTCGATGATCGACGCGAGGATCAGCAGCTCCTCGGGCGAGTTCACCGGCACGTCCGGATCGCGTCCGGCCCAGGCGGCGGCAAGGATCTCCTGCTGGCGCGCCGCCATCCGGTCGAGGATGCTCTGCCGCGTGTCGCCGACGTTGAAATCGTATCCCGCCGGCGCGAGCGATCCCTCGGCCGGGATCTCGGCGATCTCGCCGGTCAGCTCCTCGCGGGCGTTGAGCATCTCCACGACCTGCCAGCTCGTCCACCCTTCCGGGATCACGACCTGCCGGAAGACGTTGGCCCCCTTGTTGAGCAGGGCCAGCACCTCCTCCATCGAGGCGCCCGCCGGGATCTCGTATTCCCCGAAACGCAACCCGGCGTCCTTCTCCGTATACCGCGCCGCCACCCGGAACAGCGCCGGGTTCGACAGCGCGCCCGCGTCCTCGAGCTTGCGCGAAACGCTGGCGAAGGTCTCGCCCCGATCGACCTCCAGCCGCAGGTCCTCCTTCAGCGGTCCCGGCGCGCGGTATTCCGACTGGCTCCAGGTCACCAGCCCGAAGATCACCACCAGACCCAGGATGATGAACGTCAGCGCGTTCGCAGCGACATGCCGCGCCATCAGCCCCTACTCCGCCCGCCGCAGGATCAGCGACGCGTTGGTGCCGCCGAACCCGAACGAGTTCGACAGCGCGACGTCGATCTTCCGCCGCACCGCCGTGAGCGGCGCCAGGTCCATCGCCGAGTCGACCGATGGATTCTCGAGGTTCAGCGTCGGCGGCGCGATCCCGTCGCGGATCGCGAGCGTCGAGAAGATCGCCTCGACGGCGCCGGCGGCCCCCAGAAGATGCCCGATGGAGGATTTCGTCGACGACATGGTGACCGAACCTGCCGCGTCGCCCAGCATCCGCGTCACCGCACCCAGTTCGATCTCGTCCCCGAGCGGCGTCGAGGTGCCGTGCGCGTTCACGTAGTCCAGATCGCCCGCCGACATTCCCGCGTCCCGCAAAGCGGCCGACATCGCACGGAACCCGCCATCGCCGTCCGGCGCCGGCGACGTGATGTGATACGCGTCGCCCGAAAGCCCGTATCCCGCGACCTCCGCGTAGATATGCGCGCCCCGCGCCTTCGCGTGCCCGTATTCCTCGAGCACCACGACGCCCGCGCCCTCGCCCATCACGAACCCGTCGCGGCCCTTGTCATAGGGCCGGCTGCCCCGCGTCGGCGCGTCGTTGTACCCGGTCGACAGCGCCTTGCACGCCGCGAACCCGGCGATGCCGATCTCGCAGATCGCGGCCTCGGCGCCACCCGCGATCATCACGTCGGCGTCGCCGTACTTGATCATCCGCGCGCCGTCCCCGATGGCATGCGCGCCGGTCGAGCAGGCCGTCACCACCGAGTGGTTCGGCCCCTTGAACCCGTAACGGATCGAAACCTGGCCGGAACACAGGTTGATCAGCGACCCCGGAATGAAGAACGGAGACACCCGGCGCGGGCCCTTCTCCTTGAGGATGATCGCCGTGTCCGCGATCGTGCTCAGCCCGCCTATGCCGGATCCGATGATCACGCCCGTCCGTTCGCGGTCGCTCTCCGCCTCGGGCATCCAGCCCGCGTCCTCGATGGCCTGCCGCGCCGCGGCCATCCCGAACAGGATGAACCGGTCCACCTTGCGCGCGTCCTTCGCCGACATCCAGTCGTCGGCGTTGAACGTGCCGTCCGTGCCATCACCCTCCGGCACCTCGCAGGCGATCGAGCAGGCCAGATGCGACGCGTCGAACAGCGAGATCACGCCCGCGCCCGACCGGCCCTCGATCAGCCGCGACCAGGTCGCCTCGACCCCGCAGGCCAGCGGCGTCACGAGCCCCATACCGGTGATGACCACACGCCTCATCGCGTTCCGTCCATGTTAACCATGTTCGGGCTCCGTCTAGCGCGAATTCCCCGAACGCGGCAAGCCGCCATGTCCCCGGCAGGAGAGGTCCCGATTGACCGGACAGGCATACCGGCGGATACTCGTCACGATCGGGGCGGATACACAGATGGTGAAAGACATGCCCTGCCTTCGCGCCGCCTCGCGCCGGTCCGCCCTCGCCCGGGCGCGTCTCGATGACGCGGCGCTCGCGCGCTCGGGCAGCAGGCTCGCCTTTCTGAACCGGATGGACGCCGAAGGATCCGCCCCATGACCCGCCAGACCGGCACCGCCTGGGGCGCCGCCTTGACCGCACTCGTCGCGGGCTCGCTCATCCTCCTGATATCGCTCGGCGTCCGCTTCGGTTTCGGCCTTTTCCTCGCGCCGGTCTCGGCCGAGAACGGCTGGGGCCGCGAGACCTTCGCCTTCGCCCTGGCGCTTCAGAACCTCGTCTGGGGCGCGAGCCAGCCCTTCGCCGGCATGCTCGCCGACCGCTGGGGCGCCCCGCGCGTAACCGCGCTCGGCGCCATCCTCTACGCGGCCGGCCTCTGGCTCATGGCGACCGCCGGCGGCGAGGCAGCCTTCACGCTCGGCGCCGGCGTTCTCATCGGCCTCGGTCTCTCCGGCACCACCTTCCCCGTCATCTTCGGCGCGCTCTCGCGGCTGGTCGCGCCCGAGAAACGCTCCCTCGCGATGGGTATCACCATGGCCGTCGGCTCCTTCGGCCAGTTCGTCATGCTCCCCGTCTCGCTCGGCCTCATCGGCTGGCTCGATTGGCACGGCGCGCTCGTGGGCCTCTCCGTCATCGCCCTCGGCATGGTCCCGCTCGCCTGGGGCCTGCGAGAAGCGCCCCGCCCCGCCGACCCCGCCATCCGCCAGACCACCGCCCGCGAGGCGCTGGCTGAGGCGTTCGGCGCGCGCGACTTCTGGCTCCTCACGCTCGGCTTCTTCGCCTGCGGCTTCCAGGTCGTGTTCATCGCCGTCCACCTGCCCGCCTATATCACCGACGGCGGCCTGGGCATGACCGTGGCCACGACCACGCTCGCCCTCATCGGTCTCTTCAACATCGCCGGTTCCTGGCTCGCCGGCTACTGGGGCGGCCGCATGCGCAAGCCGATGCTGCTCGCCTGGATCTATCTCGCGCGCGGCGCGCTCATCGCGGCCTTCGTGCTCCTGCCGCTCACCGCGGCCTCGGCCTACGCCTTCGGCGCGCTGATGGGTCTCCTGTGGCTCTCGACCGTGCCGCTCACGAACGGCACGGTGGCGAGCGTCTGGGGCGTGCGGCACATGTCGATGCTCGGCGGCATCGTCTTCTTCTCCCATCAACTCGGCTCCTTCGCCGGCGGCTGGATGGGCGGCTGGATCTACGACCGCACCGGCTCCTACGACTGGGCCTGGGGCGTCGCCATCGCGCTCAGCCTCGTCTCCGCAGCGCTCAACTGGCCGATCCGCGAAACGCCCGCGGCCGAGCGCGCCGCATGAACGCCCGCGCCGCGCTCGGCCTCGCGGCCCTCTTTCTCGCCTCGGCCGCCGCGGCCATGGCGTTCATCGTCTGGCGCGGGCAGGCGATGGCGATCGCGCTGGACGTGTGGAGCTTCTGCTTCTGACTTCGGGCTCCGACAACAACGTTTCCGCAACGCGCATTTCGTGTTAACCGTTGTTGATATTCGGTGAATGCATTTCGGGGTCCGCCCGTGCCCGGTCGCAGAACGATCCTCTTCCTGACGACCCTGCTGGGCCTGCTCGCGACCGCCCCCGCGTTCGCGGCCGCGGCGATCCTGAGCGACCAGCCCATGCTGACCGTCGAGCCGGGCGTCCATGTCGGCAACATCAGCGCCGCCGGCCTCTCAGCGGCGGCCGGCCTGATCGCGACGGCCTCGCAGGACAAGACGCTCCGCCTCTGGTCGGCGGCGTCCGGCGAACTGAAGCGGACGATCCACCTGCCGCGCGGCCCCGGCAACTGGGGCAAGGCCTACGCCGCGGCCATCTCTCCCGACGGCGCCACCATCGCCGTCGGCGGCTGGACCGGCAGCGAGGAGAACACCCGGTCGGTCTACCTGTTCGATCCGTCCGGCCGGATGATCCGCGCGCTCGAGGGCCTCCCGGAGAACGTCCTCCGCCTCGCCTTCTCGCGCGACGGCGAGCTTCTGGCCGTCGGCCTGAGCGGCGGCCACGGCGTCCGCGTCCACGCCAGGCGCGAGGGCTGGGACCGGATCTGGAGCGACGCGGGCTATTCAGACGACTGCTACGGCCTCGACTTCGCCGCCGACGGGCGCCTCGCGAGCTCCAGCCGCGACGGCCATGTGCGCCTGCACGCGCCGGACGGCGCCCGGATCGGCGACGCCCGCGTGGACGGGCCCATCGGCGTCGCCTTCAGCCCCGACGGGACGATCCTCGCCGTCGGCACCCACGCGCCGCG
Source organism: uncultured Alphaproteobacteria bacterium (assembly GCA_963798765.1). Taxonomy (GTDB): domain Bacteria; phylum Pseudomonadota; class Alphaproteobacteria; order Rhodobacterales; family Rhodobacteraceae; genus Amaricoccus. The sequence continues at coordinate 8,780 of CAWCUP010000041.1, forward strand.
CGTCGCGCTCCTCGACGGCGCCACGCTCGCGCCGCTGCCCGGACCCGACACCGCGGACCTGGCGGGCGGCAGCCTCTCGGAGGTGGCGTGGTCCTCAGACGGCGCGACGCTCTACGCCGGCGGCAGCTTCTTCTCCGATGAATCCTTCTCCTATCCGGTGATGGCGTGGCCGGACCGGGGCCTCGGCGACGCCACGATCGTCGACGGGGCCCAGGACACCGTCCGGGCGATCCTTCCCCTCGCCTCGGGCGGCCTCGTCGTTGCCTCAGGCGACCCCCGGCTCGCCGCGACGGACCCGGACGGCGCCACCCTCTGGGAGGTGCCTTCCCCGACAGATCGACGCGCGATTCCAGTATTACGACTTCGCCCTCTCCGACGACGGCTCCACCGTCGATTTCGCCTTCGATCCGCTCATGGGCCGGCTCGCCCGGTGGAGCGTCGGGGATCCGGCCCTCACGACGCCCGGCAAGGGCGACGGACTGACCGCGCCTCCGGACCGGGGCGATCCCGGCGTCCTCTACGACGATCCCACCGCGCCGACCTTCGACGGCGTCGCGCTCGCGATGGACGAACGCGAACGCGCCCTCTCGCACGCCCTGTCGCCGGACGGCGCGCGCCTCGTTCTCGGCTCCGACTGGCACCTGCGGGCCTTCACCTCCACGGGCGAGCCGCTCTGGCGCCGCCCCGCCGCGGCGCCCGGTCTGGGAGACCGCGATCACCCGCGACGGACGCCTCGCCGTCTCCGTGCTCGGGGACGGCACGATCCGCTGGCACCGGATGGAGGACGGCGTCGAGATCCTCGCGCTGTTCCCGTTCTCGGACGGGGTGGACTGGGTGGCCTGGACGCCCGACGGCTATTACGCCGCCTCGCCCGGCGCCAGGGACAAGCTCCGCTGGCAGGTGAACGCGGGCGCCGACGAGGCGGCGCTGGCGGTTCCCGTCGAGGGCGCGGAAAGTCCGGAGATCATCGGCCGCGTGCTCGCCGCGCTCGGCACCGACGGGCTCGTGACCGAGGCTGACAAGAAAGCCCATTACGACGCCATACGGACCACCCTCGGCGGCGAATTCGACCCGCGGCCGGCGCTGCACGTCCTCTCCATCGGCGTCAGCGATTACGGCGAGCGGGCGCCGGACCTCGCGCTCGACTACGCCGCCAAGGACGCCGTGGACCTCGTCGGCAGCCTCTTCGCCCATCAGAAGGCCGCTTTCGCCGTCGATCCCAACCGCCTGACCGACGCCGAGGCGACGCCGGCGGGCATCTTCCAGGGGTTCGGCTCGATCCGCAAACGCCTCGGCGAGGACGGTCGCGACGTGGTGGTGGTCCACTTCTCCGGCCACGGCGCGATGATCGACGACGCCTTCTACCTCATCCCCTACGGCGCCGACGACGAGAACCCCTATTCGCTCCGCGCCACCGCGTTTCCGGCGGCCGAGTTCAACACCGAATTGCAGCGCCTCGCCATCGGCTCGCGCCTGATCGTGCTGGTGGACGCCTGCCGCACGGACATCACCACCGGCACCGGCGACCGGCTGCCCGCCGACGTGCTCGGCCTGCGCCGGATCATCAGCGCGCCCAACGTCAACGTCTTCATGTCCGCGTCCGAGAACCAGGCCTCGCTCGAAGGCCCCGAATGGGAGAACGGCGCCTTCACCGAGTCGATCCTCGAAGCCCTCGACGGGGCGGCCGACATCGACGCCGACGGAAAGATCGACCTTCTCGAGATCGGCAAATACGTCGAGACCAGGGTGCCCGTCCTCACCAGGGGCGCCCAGACACCCACGTTTGAAATCCGCTCCAGCGGACTGGCATTGGAGGCGCGCAGATGAGACCCCCGAAATCCGCCGGAGCCGCGGCGCTCCTGGCCGCGGCGCTCGCCCATGGCCCCGCGACGGCCCAGACCGCCCCGGTCGACTGGGACACCGCCATCGGCCGCCTCGCCAAGGAGAAGACGCTGGCGGAATCCTGCGCCAGCCTGCGAAAGCGGCTGGCCGAGGAGAAGGATCTCAACCTGACGCTCGCCGACATGGACTACACCGCCGCCAAGGCGGAGATGGACGCCGTGGTGGCGACGCTGATCCTGTCGATCTCCAACGGCGACGAAGAGCCCGATCCCGTCGTGATCGAGGAGCAGCTCCGAGCCGGCGTCGAGAAACGCGAGATCTTCTGCGCCGAGACCCGCGGCCTCGCCGACGAGACCGACGTCAAGACCCGCAACCTCTTCACCGACCTCGTCGAGGGAACCGCCGGTCCGCTGATCGACGCCGTCACCGAGCTGCTCAAGATGAAGGACGAGAACGACGACATCCGCCGCGTCACCGTCAGCAACCAGATCGCCGACCAGAAATGGCGCGACTTCCGCGAGATCGAGCCGTGACGCGCCCCGCATCCCCATCGAAGGACGAACGCCCATGAGACGCCGCGAATTCGGAGCCCTCGCCCTCGCCGCCTGCACGCTGCCGTCGGCCTGCGTCGTCAACACGACGTCGCGGGGCGGGCGGCCGCTGACGCCCGACGAGGAGCTCGAGATCCGCTCGCGCGACCTCACGCGCACCGTCCAGGAGGCCGCGCTCAAGGGCTTCCTCGGCGCCGGCGGCGTCTACGTCTTCGGCGGCCCGCCCGTGGGCTTCGTCGGGGTCATTCCGATCGTGATCACCACAGGCACCTACGCCGGCTTCCTGATGCAGCAATACGACACGCAGGAGGAGCGCCGCGCCCGCCTGCGCTCGGACATCGCGCTCGCGAACGCCGAGACCGAGGCGGCGATCCGGACCGTCGAGCAGGTCATCGTCCAGGACGAGCGCGCCGTCGCCGCGGCGCCGCGCGCCGCCCCGCCCGGAGCCGCCGCGCCCGCCCCCGCGAGGCCCGCCGCGGAACCCGGGGCCGCGCCCGCCGGACCGCCCCGCGCGGCCTTCGACCCGGCGATGCTCACCCAGAACACCGCCAACATCGACCTCGCCATCGTCGGCGTGCGGTCGAGGCAGGAGGAACTGACGGTCGCCGCCAACGCGGTCGCGCCCCAGGACGCCACCGTCGAGCAGGAGCTCAGCGAACTCGAACGCCGCCGCGAGGAGCTCGGACGCCTGCGCGGCAGGCACCAGAGCATCTACCAGCCGACCAGCCGAGGCTGACACGCCCGCGCAAACGAGGACGGCGCCCGGTCTCCCGGGCGCCGTTTCCGCGCGTCGACCCGAGCCCGGAGGCGTCAGGCGTTGACGTGCTCGGAGATGAACTTGACCGCGTCGCCGTAGGTCTGGATCGTCTCGGCGGCGTCGTCGGGGATCTCGATCCCGAACTCCTCCTCGAACGCCATGACGAGCTCGACCGTGTCGAGGCTGTCGGCGCCCAGATCGTCGATGAACGACGCCTTGTCGGTCACCTTCGCCTCGTCGACGCTCAGGTGATCCACGACGATCTTCTTCACGCGGTCCGCAATATCGCTCATCTGTCTTCCTCTTCTGGTCCGGTCCCGCCTCGGACGACTGGACTTCTCATGTGTCTTCGCCCTCGGGCCCGCGGCCGCCGGCGCGGCCCGAAGGCTGCGCGCGTCCCGTTCCCAACTCGCCGCGCTCCTTACCACACCCGCGGGCGGTGGCAAATGTTAATGCACGCGCCGCGCGCGGCCGCAAGACGCTCGTTGCCCCGGACGCGCGGCGGCCCTAGCGTCGCGGCATGATCGCGGACCGTCCCCTTCTCGGCGTAGGCTTCATGCTCGCCTTCTGCGTGCTGATCCCGATGTCGGATTCCATCGCCAAGCTGCTCGGCGGCACCGTGCCGCTCGGCGTGCTCCTGCTCGCGCGCTTCGGGCTCCAGGCGCTGATCCTCGCGCCCGCCGTGCATGTCCTCGGGCCCGGCCTCGCCATGTCGCCCCGCGTGCTGCGCCTGACCGCGCTGCGCACGCTGATCCATCTGGGCGCCACCGCCGCGATGTTCACCGCGCTGCGCTTCCTGCCGCTGGCCGAGACCGTCGCCATCGCCTTCGTCATGCCCTTCATCATGCTCCTGCTCGGCCGCTACGTCCTCGACGAGGAGGTCGGCCCCCGCCGCCTCGCCGCCTGCGCGGTCGGCTTCGTCGGCACGCTGATGGTCGTGCAGCCGAGCTTCGCGGCCGTCGGCGCGCCCGCCCTCCTGCCGCTCGGCGTCGCGTTCGGCTTCGCCTTCTTCATGCTCATCACGCGGCAGATCGCCAAGGAGACCGACCCCGTCGCGCTCCAGGCCGTGTCCGGCCTGATGGCGGTCCCGCCGATCCTGCTCGCCTTCGTCCTGCCGCCCTTCGCCGATTCCCCGGTCTTCGACCTCGCCCTGCCCGCGGGGCGCGACGCGCTTCTGCTGGTCGCCATCGGCGTGGTCGGCACGGTCGCCCATCTCGCCATGACCTGGTCGCTGCGCTTCGCGCCCTCCGCGACGCTCGCGCCGATGCAATACCTCGAGATCCCCGTCGCGACCCTGCTCGGCTGGGCGATCTTCGGCGACCTGCCCAACGGCCTCGCGGCGCTCGGCATCGCCATCACCGTGGCCGCCGGCCTCTACATCGTCCTGCGCGAACGCGCGCTCTCGATGCGCCCCGTTGCGCGAATGGCGACAGACTGACGCCGCGCCGCGCCATTGCAACCTCCACGCGCATGGTCACGTTGGACTCCTGAAACCTCAGGAGTTCACGCATGCTCGACGCAGACGCCCACCCGATCGCCGCCCGCTGGCCCGCGCGCCACCCGGACCGGATCCAGCTCTATTCCAACCCCACGCCCAACGGCATCAAGGTCTCCGCGATGCTCGAGGAGACCGGGCTGCCCTACGAGCCGCATCTGATCAAACTGGACCAGACCACCACGCCGGAATTCCTCTCGCTCAACCCCAACAACAAGATCCCCGCCATCATCGACCCCGACGGCCCCGGCGGCACGCCGCTGCCGCTCTGGGAGAGCGGCGCGATCCTGATCCATCTCGCCGAGAAATCCGGAAAGTTCCTGCCCGAGGACCCGGCCGGCCGGCTCCAGACCATCCAATGGCTGATGTTCCAGATGGGCGGCATCGGCCCGATGTTCGGCCAGATGGGCTTCTTCGTGAAGCTCGGCGGCAAGGACATCGAGGATCCGCGCCCGCGCGAGCGCTACATCGCCGAATCCGCCCGCCTGCTGAACGTGCTCGATCGGCGCCTCGAAGGCCGCGACTGGATCATGGGCGACGAGTACACCATCGCCGACATGGCGATCTGGCCCTGGGTCCGCACCGTCACCGGCTTCTACGAGGCCGCCGACCTCGTCGGCTACGACCGCTTCACGAACATCCAGCCCTGGCTCGACCGCGCCCTCGAACGCCCGGCGTCCCAGGCGGCGCTCAACATCCCCGACCGGAACGGGTGAACCGATAGAGACGGCGAATCCGATCGCGAAAACGGCCCGGCCAAACGCCGGGCCGTTCATTTAACCGGTTCGCAATCCCGTCCCGCCAGTCGCCCCCAAGATCGATCGTCGGTCTCAGTGTCAGTCGCGCGCCTCCAGCAGTTTCCGAAAACAGACGACACGCTCCGTTTCCGCGAACCCCACGGCCTCATGAAAACCATGACTGCCAACGTTCTCCAAAAGCGCGTCGGAAGCCAGTTCCGCGCAGCCCCGGTCGCGCGCCCAGCATTCGACCGCCATCGTGAGGTCCCTGCCCAGTCCGGAACCCCGGTTCCCGGGACGCACGTAGATGCCTTCGAGAAACGCGACGGGCGACGTCTCGCATCCATTGACGTGATCGCGCCGCAGAGTCGCCTCGGCGAAGGCGCAGACGCCGCTCGCCGGGTCCACGGCCAGGAGCACGAGACCTTCGCCCGCCGGCTTCGCAAGCATCGCGACGGCCTCATCCCGATGCGCGTCGGGTGACGTGTCGGGCCACAGCTCGCCACGCAGCCCGACCCAGTCGCCGACATCCGTCAAGGTCGCAGTCCGTATCAGCATCCGTCAATCCCGCCCGATTCCGCGCCATCCCGCGGCGCCGCCCGCCGTCGCGGGTCATCTTCCGGATCGGCTCCCCCGGCCCCTCGCACCCCGCGTTTCACAGGTTAACACGCGGTTACCGGAAATCACCAAAACTTTGATTTAGTTTGACTTTCCAAAGCGGCCACGCGTGGCACCTTTCGCGTGCCACGCCCTCAGATCATCGCCATCCCGCCGTTGACGTGGATCGTCTGCCCGGTGACATAGGACGCCTCCGCCGAGGCGAGCCAGACCACCGCCGACGCCACCTCGGCGCCGGACCCCATCCGCCCGGCCGGGATCTGCGCGAGGATCCGCCCCTTCTGATCGTCGTTGAGCGCCTCCGTCATCGCGCTCTCGATGAAGCCCGGCGCGACGCAGTTGACCGTGATCCCCCGGCTGGCCACCTCGGCCGCCAGACGCCTTCGACATGCCGATCACGCCCGCCTTCGAGGCGACGTAATTCGCCTGCCCCGGATTGCCGGTCACGCCGACGACCGAGCTGATGTTGACGATCCGCCCGGCCCGCGCCTTCATCATGCCGCGCAGCACCCCGCGCGACAGCCGCATGACGCTGGTCAGGTTCACCTCGATCACCCGGCTCCAGTCCTCGTCCGACATCCGCATCATCAGCTGGTCCTTGGTGATCCCGGCGTTGTTCACCAGGATCTCCAGCCCGCCCATCGCCTCCACGGCCCGCTTCGGCAGCGCCTCCACCGCCTCCGCGTCCGACAGGTCGCAGGGCAGCACATGGCACCGCTCGCCAAGCTCCCCCGCCAGATCCTCCAGCGGCCCGACCCGCGTTCCCGACAGCGCCACCGTCGCGCCCTGCCCGTGAAGCGCCCGCGCGATCGCCCCGCCGATCCCGCCCGAGGCGCCGGTCACCAGCGCGGTCTTTTCCGTCAGATCAAACATCCCCGTCTCCCGTCAGCGCCGCCACGTCCGCGGGCGAACCCACGCTCAGCGTCGCGATCTCCCTGTCGATGCGCCGGACCATTCCCGACAGCGCCTTGCCCGCGCCGATCTCGACGATCTCCGTCACGCCCTGCCCCGCCATCCACAGCACGCTCTCGCGCCAGCGCACGCGCCCGGTGACCTGCTCGACCAGAAGCCGCCGGATCTCGTCCGGATCGGACACCGCCTCCGCCTTGACGTTCGACACCAGCGGCACGGCCGGCTCGGCGATCTCCACGTCGGCCAGGGCCGCCTCCATCGCCTCCGCCGCCGGCCGCATCAGCGCGCAATGGAAGGGCGCGCTCACCGGCAGAAGCATCGCCCGCTTCGCTCCGCGCTCCTTCGCGATCTCCACCGCGCGCTCGACGGCCAGGTAGCTCCCCGACACCACCACCTGGGCCGGATCGTTGTCGTTGGCGGCCTGACAGACCTCGCCGCCGGCCGCCTCCTCCGCGATCGCGGTCACGGCCTCCAGGTCCAGCCCCAGGATCGCCGCCATCGCGCCATCGCCGACCGGCACCGCATCCTGCATCGCCTTTCCCCGCAGCCGCAGAAGCCGCGCGGTGTCGGCCAATCCCAGCGCCCCCGCCGCGCAGAGCGCCGAATACTCGCCCAGCGAATGCCCCGCCACGAACGCCGCCCGGGCCAAACCGACCCCCTCCGCCTCCATGGCCCGAAGCGCCGCGATCGACGTCGCCATCAGCGCCGGCTGCGCGTTGGCGGTCAGCGTCAGATCCGAAAGCTCGCCGTCCCAGATCAGCCCCGACAGGCTCTCGCCCAAGGCCGCGTCGACCTCCTCGAACACCGCGCGCGCCGCCGGGTACGCCTCCGCGAGATCGCGCCCCATGCCGACGACCTGGGCGCCCTGCCCCGGAAACACGTACGCCCGCTTCATGTCTGGATCCTTCCCGCTTTCGGTCCCTGACTAGCCGCCGGTCCCCGGGCCGTCCAGCCTCGGCGCGACCTCGCGCTCCAGCGTCGCCCGCGCCTCCGCCGCCGGGCCTTCCGGAGCTTCGGCCAGGTCCGCCCGCGTGATGATCGCCCCGTGCGCGACCGGCCGCGCTAGCCGCACCCCATGAGCGAGCCCGATCGGCAGCGCCCCGAGCGCCATCGACCGCGCCGCCGGCACGAGCCTGCCCCAGGCGCAGTATCCGCCCTCGCCGTCCAGGACCTCGCCCGCGGGAAGATCGCGCTTGGCCACCGCGACCACATCCCCGGCCCAGTCCCGCGTCGCCCCCGTCGCCTCGCCCCGCAGGACCGCGTTCACGACCGACACCCCGAGTTCCAGCCCGATCAGATGGCACGGCCGATACAGCGACGCGTACCAGCCCGACGCGTCCGTCCGCAGCCCGTACTGCGCGAAACACGCCCGCGCGTAGTCGTTCGGCGCCCTGAACACCGCGTAGACGCCCCAGCGCAGACTGTCCTCCAACTCCGCGTCGGATCCCCGCTCCGCCGAGGCCACCACCTCGACCATCCCGCTCCGCTCCAGAAGCCCGCCATCCGCCGCCGGTATCAGCCGCTCCTGGAGCGACCGGTATCCCACCGCCGGAAACCGCAACCCGTCCTCCGGCACGCCGAGCCCCGTCGCGTTGGCGATGGCCGCCATCTCGATGGCCGACTTGGTCCCGTCCAGAAAGGAATTGAACATCCGCGCCTGCATCCCCGCCGCCCCGGCCTCCTCCGCCGTCAGCCCGTAATGGTCCCAGACCCCGTCGGGCGTCACGTCGTGATAGAGCGGCTGGTACTTCGTCCCCTTTCCCGCCGACACCACCTCGAACCCGCAGATCCGCGCCCAATCGACGATCTCGGCGACCAGCGCCGGCTGGTCTCCATAGGCCATCGAACACACCGTCCCGGCACGAGCGTGCGCGGCGGCCAGCACCGGCCCCGCCAGGACATCCGCCTCGACATTGACCATTACGATATGCCTGCCCCGCGCCGCCGCCTCCAGCGCGTGGGCGCATCCGGCCGCGGGCGAGCCGGTCATCTCGAGCACCACCTCCACGTCCGACCGCGCGATGACCTCCATTCCGTCATCGGCGAAATCCACAGCCGCGATCCGCTCCTCGCTCCACCCGACCGACCGGCAGGCGGCACGCGCCCGTTCCGGATCGAGATCGGCGATCGCCACGATCCGGAAATGCGGCGAGAACGGGATCTGGTTGAGGAACATCGACCCGAACTTCCCGGCGCCGATCACCGCGATGCGGATCGGACCGGCTGCGTCGAGGCGGCGGCGGACGATTTCCGGGAGATGCTGCATGGCGCGATCCTGGCCGTGATCGCCGCCATCCGCAACGTCGACTTGCGCTCGCCGTCCCGGTGTCACCCGAAGGCGCGGACTTGACCGCCATCCGCGGCGGGACTATTCAAATCCTCGGACGCGGGTGTAGCTCAATGGTAGAGCTTTTGCTTCCCAAGCAAGTGACGAGGGTTCGATTCCCTTCACCCGCTCCATCCCATCAGGACGCGTCCGCGCCGCCGCCGCGCGCGGCGCACGGAACGAAGGGCCGGGATCTTCCCTTCCAGCCGCCGCAGACGCGGCCCGTCCCCCTCGGCCGCCGCGAACGCCGTCTCGAAGGCGGGCGCCAGTTCGGCGCTGATCTCGAAATGGGTCTCGCGCTCCAGGACGTGGATCCGGCCGATGGCGCCGAGACCGACGCCGCCGCTGGCGGCGATCCGCGCCCGGATCGACCGGAGCCCCGACTTCCCGCCGGCGGAGCGGTTGAGACAGTACCAGACGCACGGGCGGCGGGCCGCCCCCTCGACGGTCGGGATGCGCGCGATGTCGACGGCCTGCGGCAGCGCCCCCGACCACGCCCGGTGCAGCGCGACCGCGAGACGCTCGGGCGCGTAGGTCGTCAGAAGCCCCTCCGCCCTTTCGCGTTCGGCCCGCCGCGCCTCCAGCGTCAGGATCGGCGCGCGCCTCAGACGCGCGACGTCCAGCGCCTCGATCTCCGCGCGGCCCGGCGCCGGCCCCCAGTCGATGCGCGGCCCGTCGGCGGCCGTGAGCGCGTCGAGCCGGCGCCGCTGCCGGGGGGTCGCGACGACCACCGCCACGCCCTTCCGGCCTGCCCGGCCCGTCCGCCCCGACCGGTGGATCAGCGCGGCGTGACTCGTCGGAGGATCGGAATGGATCACGAGGTCGAGCGCGGGAAGGTCCAGCCCCCGCGCCGCCAGGTCCGTCGCCACGCAGACGCGCGCCCGGCCGGACCGCATCGCGTCCAGCGCGGCGGTCCGGTCGCGCTGCCGCATGCATCCCGAAAGCGCGACGGCCTCGAAACCCCGCGCCGCGAGCCGCGCGGCGAGATCGAGCACCGTCACGCGCCGCGCGCAGAACACCAGCGCGCCGGCCGCCTCGTGATAGCGCAGGAGGTTGACCACGGCGCCCTCGCGCTCGTCCGCCGCGGCGACCACGCCCTCGAACCGGAGACCGGCGTTCCGGCCGGGCGGCCCCGCGTCGATCCGGAGCGGCTCGCGAAGGAACCGAGCGGCCAGCGCCTCGACCTCCGGCGTCACGGTCGCGGAAAGCATCAGCGTCCGCCGGTCGGCGGGCAGCATGCCGAGGATCGCGTCGAGATCCTCGCGGAACCCCATCCGCAGCATGTCGTCCGCCTCGTCGAGCGCGACGCAGGCGACGCCGTCGGCGGCGAGATGGCCTTTCGCCAGATGGTGCCGCAGACGGCCCGGCGTCGCGACGAGGATCTCAGGACACTCGGCCAGCATGAGACGCGCCTCGGCCATGTCCGAACCGCCGGCGCAGCATCCCGACCTGATCCCCGACGGCGCGAAGAGCCAGCCGAGCTCGCGGCTGACCTGGTCGGCGAGCTCGCGCGTCGGCGCGAGCACGACCGCCAGCGGCGCGCCGCGCGCGCGGCCCAGCAGCGTCGCGGCCAGCGCGAGGCCGCAGGCGACCGTCTTGCCCGAACCGGTCGACCCGGACACGAGCATGTCGGCGTCGCGCGGCTCGGCCGCGCTGACGGCGGACTGGACAGGTGTGAGGGCGTCGTATCCGCGCGCCGCAAGGGCGCGACGCAGCGTCTCGGGGACGCGGTCACTGTCGGGCATTCGGTCTCTTTTCTGGAACGCGTCCCGCCGTCGTCGCCGCCTGCGGGAACGCGCGGGCGCCCGGAGGAACGGCGGAACTCGGGGAGGCTTCGGGCCGGGATCGGAGGACGGTCGGCAACTTGCCAGGGCTCCGGCAAGTCTTTATAGCGGCGACAGATTTCAAACCCGTGAATGGAACGACCGCAGATGGCCAAGATCAACGGCAACGAGATACGTCCGGGCAACATCCTGGAACATGACGGCGGCCTCTGGATCGCGGTCAAGGTCGCCCACGTCAAACCGGGCAAGGGCGGCGCCTTCGCCCAGGTCGAGATGAAGAACCTGCGCAACGGCACCAAGCTCAACGAGCGCTTCCGCTCGGCGGACAAGGTCGAACGCGTGCGTCTCGACCAGAAGGACCAGCAGTTCCTCTACGAGCAGAACGACATGCTCGTCTTCATGGATTCCGAGACCTACGAGCAGATCGAGATCCCCGCCGACATCCTCGGAGAGCGCCGCCCCTTTCTTCAGGACGGCATGACCGTCCACATCGAATACTACGACGCCGAACCGCTCTCGATGCAGCTCCCCGACAAGGTCACCTGCACCGTCGTCGAGACCGAACCGGCGGTGAAGGGCCAGACGGCCGCCAACAGCTTCAAACCCGCGATCCTCGACAACGGCGTGCGGGTTATGATCCCGCCCTTCGTCGGCCAGGACGAGGCGATCATCGTCTCGACCGAGACGATGGAATACGTCGAGCGCGCCTGAGGGCGCGTCCGGACCCGCGATGGCCCGTTTTCTCGACCCGGCGCACCCGATGTTCCGCAGGCGCTGGGTCCGCGTGCTCGTGACACTCCTCCCCGCCCTCTGGTCGATCGTCGAGTTCCGCACCGGCGCGCCGCTCTGGGGCGCGGCCTTCCTCGGTCTCGCCGCCTATGCCGGCTGGACCTTTTTCCTGAACCCCGCCGATCCGCCGGAGGATCCGCCGGCCTGATCCCGCGCAGGCCGTTCCGGAGGATCAGGCTGACGCGGCCAATTCGAACCTGGAGCCCGACGGATCGGACGCATACCGGCGCCGAGACCGTTGTCACGATCCCGAGTCCCGGCACGCTCCGGATCGACGCTGCCGGCACCGCGGCTGCGACGGCCGAGCCGAACTCAATGGTCACGGGGCGCGTCCCTCTTTCGCCGGCCCGACGTCCACCAGGGCGTAGGACGCCATCTCCTCGTAGACGGCCCCGGAGCGCCCGAGGAACGACCGCCAAAGGCCGAACTCCGCGACCCGGAACCGGTCAGACCTGAAACCGGCTCCGCGCCCCGCGAAGTCCCGAACCCGGAGCGCGTCCGCGCCGTCGAGCCCCCGGCCGAACCTGGCCAGCGTCACGTGCGGCTGATACCTTTCGCGGCTCATCCCCAGACCGGCGCTCCGAGCCGCCTGGACCACCTTTTCCCGCAGGCGCGTCAGTCCGCGCTCCGGTCGGACGCCCGCGTGGAGGACCTTCGGCCGCGCGTCCCCGAACAGACCCAGGCCCTCGAGCGTCAGGTCGAAGGCCTCCGTTCGGACCCCGGCGAGCGCGTAATGCGCGTCCTCGATCACCGGCTCGGGATGCTCGCCAAGAAACGCCACGGTCAGATGCAGGTTCTCCGGCTCCACCGGACGCCCCGCCGGCAGACCCGCCTGCGCCGCGACCAACTCTCCCGCCACCTCGTCGGGAGGACGGATCGCGACGAACGCCCGGATCATCCGCGCCCCCTCCGCTTCAGCGCGCCAGAAGCGCCGCGACCTCGTCCGCATCCGGCATCGACGCCGCCGCGCCCGGCCGCGTCACCGACACCCCCGCCACCGCGCAGCCGAACCGCGCGGCCTCCACCGGGTCCATCCCGCGCGCGAGGCCCGCGGCGAAGCCCGCGTTGAACGCGTCGCCCGCGCCCGTCGTCTCCACGACCGGGCCCGCCGCCATCGCGGGCACCATCTCGGACCGCCCCGGCGCATGATAGAGCGCGCCCTGCGCCCCCAGCGTGATGATCGCCGCCCCCGCCCCGCGCCCGAGCAGCCGCTCGGCCGCGGCCCGGGCCCCGTCGAGCGATCCGACCGCGATCCCGGTCAGCGCCTCCGCCTCGGTCTCGTTCGGCGTGACATGGTCGCAGAGCGCGAGAACGGCATCGTCCAGATCCCGCGCCGGAGCCGGATTGAGCACCGTCGCCACCCCGGCCGCCCGCGCGATCTCCAGACCCCGGACGGCCGCCGCGAGCGGCTGTTCAAGCTGCGTCATGAACACCGCCGCCCCGCCGATAAGATCCGCGCGGGCATCGAGGTCGTCCGGTCACGATCGTCGCGGCCGCTCCGGGCGAGATGATGATCGCGTTGTCGCCCGACGCCGCCTCGACGAAGATGAACGCGGCGCCGGTATAGCTGTCGGGCACGCGCGTCACCAGGGGCCGCACCCCGGCCGCCTCCCAGGTCGCGACCGCGAGCTTCCCGAAATCGTCCTCGCCCAGCCGCGTGATCAGCGACACCTCCGCCCCCAGACGCCCCGCCGCGACCGCCTGGTTCGACCCCTTGCCGCCCGGCCCGAGCGCGAAACTCTCGCCCAGAACGGTCTCGCCCATTCTCGGCATCCGTCCCGCGCGATAGGTCGTGTCCGCGACGAAAACGCCCAGGATCACGATGCCTTTGCGATCCGCCATGCCTCAGCCCCCCGGCGGGATCACGCCCTTGCGCAGCGCGAAACAGCCGTAGAACCGCCGCTCGCCCGTCTGGATGACCGCGAACGCCCCTTTCGCCCGCTCGTAGAACGCGAAGCGCTCGATCGAGATCATCGGCCAGTTGCGCCCCTCCGCCGCGTTGATCTCGCCTTGGACCTCCTCCTGCACCTCCGGCACCTCGTCCGGCGCGCCGATCACCTCCATCCGCGCCGCGGAATCGTCCACGTAGGTGTCCAGCGGATAGACCGACAGCACCGCCCGCGCGACCCGCGCCGCGGGCGCGTCGATCCGCAGGAGCCGTCCGCGGACCGTCCTGCGCGCGACGGCCTCGGCCGGAAAGTTGGTGTCGCACAGGATCAGATCATCCCCGTGCCCCATCGCCCGCAGCGCATGAAGCACGTCCGCGTTCAGCAGCGGATCGAGTCCCTTGAGCATCCCTGTCTCCTCCCCTCAGCCGCGCAGCGCGGCGGCCACGGCCCGCCCGAGCTTGCCATGTTCCTCGGCGTCGAAATGCACCCCGTCCACGGGACTCGACGCGATCACCCGGCCCGCGTCCAGAAAGCCGACCCCGAGCCGCTTCGCGACCGCCGCGAACACGTCGCCGATCCGCTTGGACTTCTCCGCGGCGCCCTCGAAAATCTCGGCCAGAACCCCCGTTTCCAGAACCGGCGGCGGCGCGATCAGCAGAACCTCGGGCGCGCCGCCGTCCGGACCGCACTCGCTCCGCAGCGTCGTCAGAACCAGTTGCGCGACGCATTCGCCGATCTCCACCGGCGGCAACTGGAACCTCCGCTTGAGATCGTTCGTCCCGAGCATGATCGCCACGACGTCGAGCGGACGATGGCTCTCCAGCACGGCCGGCAACACGGCGAGCCCGTTCTTGTGGACGCCGGACACCGGATCCGGCAGCACGCTCGTCCGGCCGCCGAGACCTTCCTCGATCACCCGCCAGTCCGGTCCCAGTTCGGCCGCGAGCACTCCGGGCCAGCGCTCGCTTCGTCCGAGTCTCCGCCGTTCGCCGAGCGCCTCGAGCGGCAACGTCCCGTGGGTGTTGCTGTCGCCATAGCAGAGTACCGTTTTCTCCCGCATGTCGCCGTCCGCCCGCTCGCCCCGATGCCGCCGAACTCAGAAGTAGCGCAGGGTTTCGCGCCCTGTCCATCACCATGCGCGCCGGCCGCCCGCACCCATCCGATCCGAAACGGCCCTCCGCATTATATTCGATCGTTGAAATGTGATATCGGCCGGGCTATATGGGCTCGATCCCAGGAATGGAGAACGGACATGAGACCCGAAGTCACCGCGTTTTTCGACGAGCCGACATTCACCGTCTCGTTCGTCGTCAAGGATCCGCAAAGCGCCAAATGCGCCATCATCGACAGCGTGCTCGATTTCGACTACTCGTCCGGGCGGACCGACACGGTCTCCGCCGACCGCATCGTCGCCCATGTCCGGGAACGCGGTCTGGAGCCGGTCTGGCTGCTCGAGACCCATGTCCACGCCGACCACCTTTCGGGCGCGCCCTACATCCAGGAGAGCGTCGGCGGCAAGATCGGCATCGGCGAGAAGATAACCGTCGTCCAGGAAACCTTCGGCAAGGTCTTCAACGAGGGCACCCGCTTCCAGCGCGACGGGTCGCAGTTCGACAAACTCTTCAAGGAGGGTGACACCTTCGAGATCGGCGCGCTCCAGGGCCGCGTGATGCACACGCCCGGCCACACGCCCGCCTGCCTCACCTACGTCATCGGCAACTCGGCGTTCGTCGGCGACACGCTCTTCATGCCCGATTTCGGGACGGCGCGCGCGGATTTCCCGGGCGGATCGGCCGAGACCCTCTACGCCTCGATCCAGAAGATCCTGGCCCTTCCCGAGGAGACGCGCGTCTTCGTCGGCCACGACTACAAGGCCCCGGGCCGCGACGACTTCGCATGGGAGACCACTATCAAGGAACAGCGCGATCTCAACGTCCATGTCGGTGGCGGCGCCACGGCCGAGGATTTCGTGCGGATGCGCATGGAACGGGACGCGACGCTCGACATGCCGCGCCTGATCATCCCCTCCATCCAGGTGAACATGCGCGCCGGCCAGATGCCGGAGCCGGACGGGTCCGGCAAGCGTTTCCTGAAAATCCCGGTCAACGTGCTCTGACATGTGGCAGACCGACTGGACCTTCGGCCTGATCGGCGGCCTGATGATCGGCCTCGCCGGGGTCGTGCTGCTGGCCGCGAACGGCCGGATCATGGGCGCGAGCGGCATCCTCGGCGAGATGCTGGACGGGGGGAACCGCTCCGACCTCGGCGAGCGTCTCGCATTCGTCGCGGCGCTCGTCGGCGCGCCCGGCATCGCCGCGCTCATCTGGGGAGCGCCCGAGACCCACGCGACCGCGAACGTCGCGCTTCTGGTGACCGCCGGCCTGCTCGTCGGCGTCGGCACGCGCATCGGCAACGGCTGCACCTCGGGTCACGGCGTCTGCGGCATGTCCCGCCTGTCGATGCGCTCGATCGTCGCGACCCTGTTCTACCTCTTCGCCGGCGGAGCGACGATGCTCGTCGGCCGCCACGTCCTGGGGATCATCTGATGCGCGCCCTCTTCGCCGCCCTGTCCGGGGCGCTTTTCGGTCTCGGGCTTCTGGTCTCCGGAATGACCGACACGACCAAGGTCCAGGGCTGGCTCGATCTCTTCGGCGACTGGGATCCGACGCTCGCGTTCGTCCTCGGAGGCGCGATCCTCCCGATGGCGGTCGCCTGGGCCGCGCTCGCGCGCCGGGGAACCGCCTTTCTCGGCGCGCCCCTGCCGGCGCGGCGCGCCAACGTGATCGACCGGCCGCTCGCGTGGGGAGCCGCGCTCTTCGGGGCGGGATGGGCGCTCGTCGGGCTCTGCCCGGGACCGGCCATGGCCTCGCTCTCGTGGGGCGGCGCGTCCGGAGCGGTCTTCTTCGCCTCGATGGTCGCGGGCATGCTGATCGCGCGGCCGGTCGGGCGGCGCATGTCCGGGCCGCGCCGGCCTGAACCGCGAGGGTCGCGCGCCTCACGGACCCGAAGCCCCGACCCCGACCTTCTCAAACAGAACGAGCGCCCACACCGCCACCGCGAGCAGCGTCGCGATCAGCACCGCCGCCGACCCGAAATCCTTGGCCTGACGGGACAAGAGATGCCATTCCGGACCGATGCGGTCGATCGCCGCCTCGATGGCGGAATTCAGCAGTTCCACGATCACGATCAGAACGACGCTCGCGATCAGAAGCGCCGTCTCGCCCGCCCCGTCTCCGAGAACGAACGCCGCCGGGACGGCGGCGAGCGCGGCGAGAACCTCGAGCCGGAAGGCCTCGTGTCCCGTCCACGCGTCCCTGAGCCCGCGGGAGGAATGCGAGAACGCCGCCCGCAGCCGCGCCAGTCCGGTCAGCCGGTCACCCATCCCCGCACCATGACACGCCGCCCGCCGGGGAACCAGCCTCCGCGGCCGATCCGTCCGATGATCGCGGCGATGCGAGCCGCCTTCGCTAGTGCGCCATCAGGACGGGCACGCCCGTCTCCTTCATCATGATCGTCGTGGTCCCGCCGAAGATCCTCTGGCGAAGCCGCGAATGGCCGAATCCGCCCATGACGATGAGATCGGCCCCGAAATCCACCGCCGTCCGCCGCAGGATGTCCCCGACGTCCTGACCCTGTCTGGGCAGACGATGGACCGTCGCGCTGATCCCGTGACGCGCGAGATAGGCCGCCAGATCGGCGCCCGGCTCCGCGCCGTGCCCCTCGAAAGACGGCACCGGATCGATCAGAACCGCGTCCACCTGTCCGGCCTCCGCCAGGATTTCGATCAAGTCGCGGACCGCCTTCGACGCTTCGACGCTCGCGTCCCAGGCGACGATGACGCGCTCCGCGATCGGGAAGCGGAACGGACCCTTCGGGAGAATCAGGATCGGACGCCCGGATTCGAAGAGCGCGCCGTTCATCACCCAAGACTGCATGAGATCGACGTTCTCGGCCTGCGGCGTGATGATCGCGAGATCGGCATAGCGCGCGAACCTGGCCGCGAGCGTCGCGACGGTGCCCCGGTCGACATACTGCGCCTCGACGGTGCAGGAGAGCCCGGCGGCGGTGATCCGCTCCTCCACGGCGTCGGCGCGCGCCTGCGCCTCGCCCTGTCCTTCGCGGATCTCGCCGGCCCAGATGTCGTTGGAGACGACCCCGTAGGGCGAGGCCGGGGGCGGCGGCGCGACGCCGACGATCAGCACCGACAGATGGGCGCCGAGGCCCTCGCAGATCGCGATGACGCGATCCAGTTCGGAATCGTCCTGCGCGGATCCCATCGCGAAGAACACGGTTCTGAATTTCATGGGATTTTCCTCACCGAATGCAGACATGCGACGTTATCCGGTCGCGCGGCCCGACGCCTTGCGATAGATCAACATCGGGAGGGCGCGCAATGCTAACATGCCGCCGGCACGCAAACCGAGGATCGGACACCCGCATGGCTTTGGAACAGTTCAGGGTCCAGATCGCGATGATCATGGACGAGATCGCCAGGAACCCCACGGACGAGCACGAGCTCCAGGAGGCCCTGCGCGAGAAGCTCTCGGAAATGAAGGCGATGGGGCTGCCTCTGCCCCACGATCTCGTCGATCTCGAAACCTATCTCGAGGACGATCTCGAACGGCCCGTCCGCAGCCCTCGCGGCGGCCGGGGCGAACCGCCGCGAACGTGACCGCCCCGGCTCAGGCCGGAGTGAAGCTCAGCGCGACGCCGTTGATGCAGTGACGTTTTCCGGTCGGTTCGGGCCCGTCGTCGAACACGTGCCCCTGATGGCCGCCGCAGCGCGCGCAGTGCACCTCCGTCCGCACCATAAAAAGCCTGCGGTCCCGCTTCGTCCCGACCGCTCCGGCGATCGAGTCCCAGAAACTCGGCCAGCCCGTTCCGCTGTCGAATTTCGTCGAGGACGCGTAGAGCGGAAGACCGCATCCGGCGCAATCGTAGGTTCCGGCGCGTTTCTCCTCGAGAAGCGGACTCGTGAACGGACGCTCGGTCGCCTCTTCGCGGAGCACCGCGAACTGCTCGGGCGTCAGGATCTCGCGCCACTGCTCCTCGGTCCTCGTCACTTCGAACGCCCCGGAGGCCGCTCCCGCGTCTCGCGGACGCGCGAAATAGGCGGTCCCCGTCAGAGCGGCGGCGGCCGAGGCGGCAACGAATCCACGTCTGTTCATCCTGTTCTCCATTCCATCGGCCGTCAGGGCCGTCGCAACATATTCGCGGGCCAGACCCCGGACGTTACAGCCGTCACGCGTCCGTGACCGGAACGCCTCACTGGAAGATCCGGCCCGCGAACCATCCGATACCGGCGACGGTCGCCGTCAGGACGGCGCCCCAGGCGACGTCGGCGGCGACCATCTGCCATGACCAGCCGCGTAGCGTCGCCATGTTGGTCGCCTCGTAGGTCCCGTAGGCGAGAAACCCGAGCAGCGCTCCGTTGAACGCCGCCTTGCCGAGCGACTGCTCCGCGAGTCCGGGAAGCACGGCGAAGTAGAGGACGCCCGCGACATAGAAGACGTAGAACCCGAGCGCCACGAACAGCTGCATGTCATCCCTGAAGAGATCGCCCACATGCCGCGAGAACAGCGGAAACATGAAGAACTTCAAAGCTATCGCATCGATAATCAGAAACGCGACAAGCGCCACGACATAAATTCCTACCAGACCCATTCGCACGCTCCCATGGCGGGCCGCCACCGCGGACCACGCCGTCATCTATCCCCACCGCCGGGTATGTCCAGGACGGCCGGCGCGCGCCGCTCCGTTTTCGAGTTTCCCCGGTCGAGTCTTTCCTTTACTCAAGCCAAAAAGACGAAGTCTCGGGGACCTTCAGGGGAGAAAGAGCGCATGTCGCTGATCATCGACGTCATCGCGAGGGAAATTCTGGACAGCCGGGGAAACCCGACGGTCGAGGTCGACGTGCTGCTCGAAGACGGCGCCATGGGGCGCGCCGCCGTCCCGTCGGGCGCGTCCACCGGCGCGCACGAGGCGGTCGAACTGCGGGACGGCGACCGGAAACGATACGGCGGCAAAGGCGTGCGCCGGGCCTGCGACGCGGTGAACGGACCGATCTGCGACGCGCTGAGCGGCATGCTGGCGACCGAGCAGCTTCTCATCGACCGGATGCTTCTCGACCTCGACGGAACGCACAACAAGGGGCGTCTCGGCGCCAACGCCATTCTCGGGGTCAGTCTCGCGGTCGCCAAGGCGGCCGCCCAGAGCCTCGGCACGCCGCTCTACCGCTACATCGGCGGAACCTCGGCGCGCGTCATGCCGGTTCCGATGATGAACATCATCAACGGCGGCGAACACGCCGACAATCCGATCGACATCCAGGAGTTCATGATCGCGCCCGTCGGAGCCGACAGCATTCGCGAAGCCGTGCGCTGGGGCTCGGAGATCTTCCACGCCCTCAAGGCCCAACTTTCCGCAGCGGGGCACTCCACCTCCGTCGGCGACGAGGGCGGCTTCGCGCCGGGCCTCAGTTCGACGACCGAAGCTCTCGATTTCATCATGGCCAGCGTCGAGAAAGCCGGCTTCAACCCCGGTGACGACGTCCGGCTCGCCCTCGATTGCGCCGCCACCGAATATTTCAGGGACGGCGTCTACGAGATGCGCGGAGAAGGCAAGTCGCTCACCGCAGGCCAGAACGCGGAATACCTGGCCGGCCTCGTCGACGCCTATCCGATCTTCTCCATCGAGGACGGCATGTCGGAGGACGACTGGGACGGCTGGAAGGAGCTGACCGGCCTCCTCGGGTCGCGCTGCCAGCTCGTCGGAGACGATCTTTTCGTCACCAACACCGACCGCCTCCGGCAGGGAATCGAACAGGGCGTGGCCAACTCGATCCTGGTCAAGGTCAACCAGATCGGCACGCTCACCGAGACCCTCGCCGCCGTCGACATGGCGCACCGCGCCGGCTACACGGCCGTGATGTCGCACCGCTCGGGAGAGACCGAGGACGCCACCATCGCCGATCTCGCCGTCGCCACCAATTGCGGCCAGATCAAGACCGGCAGCCTGTCCCGCTCCGACCGCCTCGCCAAATACAACCAGCTCATGCGCCTCGAGGAGGATCTCGGCCCGAACGCGGAATACGCGGGACGCTCCGTCCTGAAGCGCTGATCCGTGGCCGACGACACCGCCCGCCTCTATCTGGTCACGCCCGGGAGCTTCGGCATCTCCGACTTCACCGGGCGGCTCGCCGCCGTGCTGGACGCCTTCGAGATCGCCTGCGTCCGGATGGCGCTCGTCACGACGTCCGAGGACGACCTCGCCCGCGCATCCGACGCGCTGCGCGCGGTCTGCGACCCGCGCGACGTGCCGCTCGTCGTCAACGACCATTTCCGCCTCGTGGAGCGCCTCGGCCTCGACGGCGTGCATCTGACCGACGGACCGCGCCAGGTCCGCGCGGCGCGCAAGCTTCTCGGCCCGGACGCCATCGTCGGCGCCCACGCCCGCGCCTCCCGTCATGACGGAATGAACGCGGGCGAGATCGGCGCGGACTATGTCAGCTTCGGCCCCGTCTCGAATTCCGCTCTCGGCGACGGAGCCCTCGCGGAGTTCGATCTCTTCGAATGGTGGTCGCAGATGATCGAGATCCCCGTCGTGGCGGAGGGCGGCGTCACGCCCGGCATCGCGCGGGAACTGGCCGGCGTCACCGACTTCGTCGCCGTCGGAGACGAGGCCTGGACCGACCCGGACGGCGAGGAGGCCGCGCTGCGCCGGATCATCGAGGCTCTGAGCTGAGCGGCGCAAGAGACTGGAATCCTTCCGCGACAACGCATCGCGCCCGCGCCGCGAGCGCCTTCCTGTCGGCGAAGTCCGCAGGGCGCAAAGGTTCATGGAACATGACGTCCACGGCGCCGCCGGTCGAGACCGCGAGCACAAGTCCCAGATGCGCTCCGAATTCCATCTCGCCCCACCACGCGTAGAGCGTCGCGGGAAGCCCCTCCCTCGGTCGATACCGCAGAGTGACGGGCTGGACCGCGATCCGGTCGCGGAGATCGCCGTCCATGAACACGGCGAAGAGCGAGGCGTTGAACGCCAGGACCCGCCGGCCGTCGGTGCTGGTCCCCTCCGGAAACAGGCACAGCAGGTCGCCGTCGAGCAGACGCCGCTTCAACGCCTCGTTCTGGCGCCGCGCCTCGGCCGGACGCCGCTCGATGAACTCCGTTCCGATGGCCCGCCCGATCGCCCCGATCGCCGGCCAGCCGGAAACCTCCGCCTTGGCGACGAAGAAGGCGCGCGAAGCGCGCTGGAGCGCGACGACGTCGATCCAGCCCGCATGATTCGCGACCAGCGCCCCCGGACCGGACATCGGCGCGCCCGTGACGCGGATCTTCAGGCCGAGCAGGGCCAGAGCCACGCCCGCCCAGATCTCCACGACGGAGGAGGCGAGACCTCCGGAGGTCGGCCCTCCGAGCCGCGCCACCACGCGGTCGACGCCGCGCGCCACGACGAACGCGGCGAAAAGCAGCGCCGTCCATGCGACGGCCGCCGCGCCCCGGACGACCATCCTGATCCGGTCGGCGGTCCGGAGCGTCGGCGGAGGCGGTTCCGGCGCGCCGTTCCAGCCCGCCCTCAAGAACGCGCCCCGGCGGCCCGCGCCAGATGCGCCTGATAGCGCTCCGCCATCCGCGCGGTGTCCATCGCCACGAAAACGTCGACGGTGTTGAACGCATCGTCGACGCAGGCCCCGTCGCCGATCATCCCGCCGAGCCTGAGATAGGCCCTGAGCAGAGGCGGAACGCTCAGGAGCGCGCGCGCGGGATCGACCCGCTCCGCGGGAACCATGTCCATGTCGACGTAGCGCTCAGGCCAGGCGCGCGCCAGCAGATCGGACGTCGCCAAGTGCCGCTGTCGGAGATAGGACAGCGCCTCGGCGTGCGCGGCGGGGTTCCTGCCGGGAAAGCTGCCGACGCCGAAGACGATCTCGATCCGCCGGGCCGCGACGTATTCGGCGAGGCCGTTCCAGAGCAGATGCAGCGCAGCGCCCCCGCGATGCGCCCGCGCGACGCAGGAACGGCTCAGTTCGACGCAGGTCCGGCCGGAAGCCAGCACGCCCGAAAGATCGTATTCGGCGGCGCTGTAGAAACCGGAGGCGTCCGCCGCGCCTCCGCCCCGGATGAGCCGGTAGGTCCCGACGACCGCGTCGCGCGGATCCTCCCGCCCCGCCCCTTCGTCAACCAGGATCAGGTGGTCGGCCCTCTCGTCGTGGGCGTCGCGCTCCAGGCGCGCGGCGGCGTCGCGACCGTCTCCCCGCGCGCCCATCTCGTTGACGAAGACCTCATGGCGGAGGCGCTGCGCGCCCTCCCGCTCGATATCGGTCCCGGCGAGCTTCACGCGGTATCTGCTGAGGTCGAAGGTCATGGACGCCCGTTGGCCGCGGATTCGCGTTTACCGAACTTTAAGGATTTCGGACGACATGTTAACCGGTTCCGCCGGGACCGAAATCCGGCTCAAGGAGAATTATCGTACCATCGATGACGACCTTGCCGGCGTGCTCGAAGTTCACCGTTATCCGGTGCCCTATGACCGATTGGACCTGGCCCAGACCCCAGTCCGGGCGTCCGGGGTGCCTCACGATGGAGCCGGGTTCGAGAAACTCGTTCAAGACTGCACCTCATCATCCGGGAGACAGGCAATGAGCTCCACCGATCTCAGCGCCCTCGTCAGCGCGAGGCTCTGCCACGACCTGATAAGCCCGATGGGCGCCATCGGCAATGGACTGGAGCTTCTGCAGATGTCGGAGGGCGCCGGCGCGGACGAGCTGTCGCTGATCAACGACAGCCTCGCGACCGCCCTGGCCAAGCTCCGCTTCTTCCGCGTCGCGTTCGGCCCGGCCGACCATGACGCGCGGCAGTCGTTCGACGAGGCGGCGCAGATCACCGACGGCATGTTCCACGGACGCTTCACCGTCGCGTGGACGCCGACGCGCGGCGGCATGGCGCGGCCGACGGCGCGCCTCGCCTATCTCGCCATCCTGTGCGTCGAGAAGAGCCTGCCGCTTGGCGGAACGCTCCGCGTCGATGTCGTCGACGACGCGGTCGACCTGCGGCTCGAGGGGGCGAGGACCGCGCCGCCGGCCGATCTCTGGGCGCATGTGACGACCGGCGCGCCCGTCTCGGACCTGAGATCGGACGCCGTCCAGTTCGCGCTTCTGCGGGCTGACATCGAAGCGTCGGGCAGAACCGTCACCGCCGAATTCACCGAGACCGGCCTCGCGCTGCGCGTGACCTCGCAGAGCCCCGCCCTCGTCTGAGCCGGACTACGGCAGCCTCGCGTCGAATTCCCGTCCGAGCTTCCCGACGAGGCTGACGAGGTCGGGCCGCCGCTCGCGGCGCAGCCTCTCGGCGGAGAGGATCGCGAAAAGCTCCGCCTCGCATTGCGGCAGGCTCTCGTTGACCAGGACGTACTGGTACTCCGCCCAGTGGCTGATCTCGTCGCGGCTCTTGGCCATGCGCATCGCGACGACCTCGGCCGCGTCCTGACCTCGCGCGCGCAGCCTGCTCTCCAGCTCCGCGATCGACGGAGGCAGGATGAAGATCGACACCACGGTCTCCTGAAGCGTCGAGTTGCGGATCTGCTGTCCGCCCTGCCAGTCCACGTCGAACAGCACGTCCCGGCCGCCGGAGATCGCCGCCTCGACGGGCGCCAGCGGCGTCCCGTAGAGATGGCCGAACACCTCGGCGTGTTCCAGCATTTCGCCGTTCGCGACCATGGCCTCGAACTCGCGGCGGCTCTTGAAAAAATAGTCCCGCCCCTCCTGCTCGCCCGGTCTCGGCGGCCGCGTCGTGGCGGACACCGAGAACCGGACCTCGGGATCGAATTCCAGAAGACGGCGCGACAGGGTCGACTTGCCGGCGCCCGACGGGGACGACAGGATGATCAGCAGACCGCGACGCGTGACCGGACGGCTCATGGCTCACTCAACGTTCTGCACCTGCTCGCGCATCTGATCGACGACCACCTTCAGATCCAGACCGACCGCGGTCAGGTCGGCGGACTGCGCTTTCGCGCAGAGCGTGTTCGCCTCCCTGTTGAACTCCTGCATGAGGAAATCGAGCTTGCGGCCCACCGGACCGCCCGCGTCCAGCATGTCGCGGGCCGCCTTCACGTGTCCGTCCAGACGGTCCAGCTCCTCGGTCACGTCAGATTTCACCGCGATCAGCGCCAGTTCCTGCGCGAGACGCCCCTCGTCGACATTCGCCGCGCCGGACATCACCGCCTCGACGCGGCTCCGCAGGAGCGTTCCCGCGCCCGCCGCGCGCGCCTCCGCCCGCTCCCGCGCCTCGACGGAAAGCGAGTCGATGCGGTCGATCTGCGATCCCAGAACCCGCGCCAGCGACGCGCCCTCCGCCGCGCGCGCCGCGTTCAGCATCGCCACGAGGGGCCCGATCTGGGCGGCCATCACGCCGATCGCCTCATCCGCGCCGCCATCGGATCCCGGACCGGTCTCGAGCACGCCGCGCGCCGCCAGAAGATCGGCGGCCGTCATCGGCGCGAGATCCAGGCCGGCCCGCGACGCCGCCTCTCCGGCGCGCAACGCGGAGGCGATCACGGCCGCGAGGACGGCGTCGTTCACCTCGGGAACGGATGCGGCGGCGTCCCGCGCGACCCTCAGGCCGACGGTCACCGAACCGCGCGCCATGGCGCTCCGGATGGACGCGCGGAGCGGCGGATCGAGACCCTCGAACCCCTCGGGAAGCCTGAGCCGCACGTCCAGCCCGCGGCCGTTCACGCTGCGGGCCTCCCAGGTCCAGGACATGCCCTCGCACGCCCCCGGCAGATCGGCGAACCCCGTCATGGAAAGAAGAGCCATTTTTGTCATCGCTCGCGTCTAAGGCGAATTATCGCGTGATCTTTCGCCGAATTTGGTGCAAATTAACGACAGGGTTCCAAAACCCGCGACTTTGCGGAAAGGCTCGGATAACGTATGAAGGAAGAATTTACCGACGGCCGTCCGTGCGGCCACCGGAAGGTAAACAGGCGGCGCCGGTCGGGTCAAGTTTCGAAATGAACGATGTGATGCTCACTTCGCTGAAATCGTACTGGGAGCGGCTGCGCGCCGGACGCGTTGCGCCGTATCGCGCCGAGATCGACCCGCGCCAGTTCGAAACCGCGCTCGAGAACATGTTCATCATCGAGAAGCTCGGTCCGGACAACATGCGCATCCGCCTCGCGGGCATGAAGATCTGCGAGATGATGGGGATGGAGGTGCGCGGCATGCAGCCGGGCTACCTCATCCACGAGACGGACCGCGAGCGGTTCGACCGGCTTCTCGGCGTGGTCATGGGCGAGCCCTCCGTGGTGGAGCTGCGACTCGCCGCCGACAATCGCGCGGGAACCTATCGGGCCACGATGCTCCTGATGCCGCTCCGCAGCGATTTCGGCGAGATCAACCGCGTTCTCGGCTGCACGTCCGGCGACAACGACGTCTACGCGCCGCCGCTCGCCTTCAACATCGTCGACGTGGCCGTGTCGCCCATCGAGCAGGCCCAGGGCGCGGACATCCGCTCTCCCCTGCCCGGCTTCGCGGAGGAGCAGGCTCCGTTCTCGGCGCCGCCCGCGCCGAAGCTGCGCAGCATCGACGGAAACCCCGACGCTCCGACGAGACCCCGCGAAGGCGGCCCGAAGCTCCGGATCATCGACAAGACCTAGCGCCGGACGGCGCCGGCCCGCCCGACCCATTCGCCCTCGGGAATCCCCTGGAGCGCCAGCACCGCCGTGAGATCGGAATGCTCCAGCCGCGCGTCCGCGACCGCCGCGAGCGCCGGCTTCGCGCGGTACGCGACGCCGAGGCCGGCCGCCTCGATCATGCCCCGGTCGTTCGCGCCGTCGCCCACGGCGACCGCGGCCTCCGTCGGATATCCTCCGCGCCCGGCGAGTTCGAGCAGGGCCTCGACCTTGGCCCGCTGGCCGAGGATGGGCCGCCGGACCTCGCCCGTCAGGCGACCGCCGTCGAGGACGAGCGCGTTCGCGCGGCTCTCGGCGAAGCCGGCGTCCCGCGAGACCCGCTCCGCGAAAAACGTGAAGCCGCCCGACACCAGCGCCGTATCCGCCCCCAAGGCGCCCATCGTCCGCACCAGGACCTCCGCGCCGGGGTTGAGCGCGACCCGCCGCTCGTAGCACTCCGTCAACGCGCCCTCGTCCAGCCCGGCGAGCAGCCGGACCCGCTCCACCAGCGCGCCCTCGAAATCGAGCTCGCCGCGCATCGCCGCCCCGGTGACCCGCGCCACCTCGGATTTCACGCCGGCGAAATCCGCCAGCTCGTCGATGCACTCGACGCCGATGATCGTGCTGTCCATGTCCGCGATCAGAAGCCGCTTGCGACGACCCGACGCCGGCACGACGTTGACGTCCACGCGCGCGCCGTCCAGAACCTCCGCCAAGGCGCCGCGGTCGGGCGCGCTTCCCAGAAACCCGATCTCCACCGCGTCCCGCGACAATCGCCGGGGCCTCGCGGCGCAATCATCGGACGCCAGCAGACGCCTCCGACACGCCTCGGCCAGCGCGTCTTCCACCCCGTCGGCTCCCGTCAGGACCAGGAAATGGCGAGACCCGGACATCGCGGCGAATCAGACCGCGGCGCGCTGCGCCTCGAGCCGGCGATGCAGCTCGTTGGACACGAGGAACGCCAGTTCCAGCGACTGCGACGCGTTCAGACGCGGGTCGCAGGCGGTGTGATACCGGTCGGCCAGATTCTCGTCGAGCACCTCGCGCACGCCGCCGGTGCATTCCGTGACGTCCTTGCCGGTCATCTCGAAATGGACGCCGCCGGGATACGTGCCCTCCGCCGCATGCACCGCGAAGAACTCCCGCACCTCGCGCAGGACCCGGTCGAAGGGCCGCGTCTTGTAGCCGCTCGACGACTTGACGGTGTTTCCGTGCATCGGATCGCAGGACCAGACCACCTTGCGCCCCTCGCGCTCGACGGAGCGGATCAGCCGCGGCAGATGCTCGCCGACCTGCCCCGCGCCGAACCGCGCGATCAGCGTCAGACGCCCCGCCTCGTTCTTCGGGTTGAGCGTGTCGATCAGGCGCAGCAGGTCGCTCTCCGTGATGCTCGGCCCGCATTTCAGCCCGATCGGGTTCTGCACGCCGCGGCAGAACTCCACGTGCGCCCCGTCCGGCTGCCGCGTCCGGTCGCCGATCCACAGCATGTGGCCGGACCCCGCGATCTGCGCGCCCGTCGTGCTGTCGATCCGGCAGAGCGCCTCCTCGTATTCGAGAAGCAGCGCCTCGTGACTGGTGTAGAAATCGACCCGGTGGAGCGCTTCCGCGGTCTCTCCGGTCACGCCGGCGGCCTGCATGAAGTCGAGCGAATCCGAGATCCGGTTGGCGAGCTTGTGATATTCCTCGTATCCCGGCTCTCCGGCCGTCGAGTCCAGCGTCCAGGAATGCACCCGGTTGATGTCCGCGAAACCGCCCTGGCTGAACGCGCGCAGAAGGTTCAGGCTCGCCGCCGCCTGGGTATATGCCTGAAGCATGCGCTCCGGGTCCGGAATGCGGGCTTTGGCGGTGAAATCGAAATCGTTGATGATGTCGCCGCGATAGCTCGGCAGCTCCGTCCCGTCGACGACCTCGGTCGGCGCCGATCGCGGCTTGGCGAACTGTCCCGCCATCCGGCCGATCTTCACCACCGGACATTTCGCGCCGAACGTCAGCACGACGGCCATCTGCAGCATCACCTTGAAGGTGTCGCGGATGTTGTCGGCCGAGAATTCCGAGAAGCTCTCCGCGCAGTCGCCGCCCTGAAGCAGGAACGCGCGGCCCTCGGCCACCTCGGCGAGCCGGGCCTTGAGGCGGCGCGCCTCCCCCGCGAACACCAGGGGCGGATATTTCGCCAGCCGCGTCTCGACGGAGCGCAAGGCGTCCGCGTCCGGATAGTCCGGCATCTGGACCCTCGGCTTGGAGCGCCAGGCGGCCTTGGTCCAGTCAGCACACATCGCATCGTTCCTTCAGACGGCTCTCGACCCGGGTCTGTTAGCCGAGAGGGGGCCGCTTGACCATACCCGCGGCAAGGTTTTGAATTGGGGACCGCGATCCGCGCCGAACCGGCCGGTCGCGGAACGCCGCAGAGCCGCCGGGAGCAGAATGCCGCAGGAATCCTCCCACGAGACCGAAAGGTTCGTCTTTCTTCTCCTCGAGAACTTCACCTTCGCGGCGTTTTCGGGCGCCATCGAACCGTTGCGGCTGGCGAACCGCGTGTCGGGGGAGGCGCTCTACGAATGGCGCGCGGTCGCCGGGAGCGGAGGCGCCGTCCGCGCGTCCAACGGCGTGACGATCATGGCCGACGGCGGCCTTGACGAGATCGGACGGATCTCCACGATCCTCGTCGTCGGCGGCACGGACGTCAAACGGTCCACGACGAAACCGATCCTCAGCTGGCTGCGTCGCGAGAGCCGCAAGGGGCACGCGATCGGCGCGGTCTGCACCGGCGCGCAGACGCTCGCCATGGCGGGTCTTCTCGACGGCCGCGCCTGCACGATCCACTGGGAGAACCGAGACAGCTTCGAGGAGGACTTTCCGGACATCACCCTCAAGCCCAACATCTACGTCATCGACCGGGGCCGGGCCACGGCGGCCGGCGGCACGGCCTCGACGGATCTCATGCTGAAGCTGATCGCCCTGTCGCACGGCACCGGCCTCGCGAACCTGGTCGCCGACCAGCTGATCCACACCCAGATCCGCCCCGAGAGCGACGAGCAGCGCCTGTCCATCCCCACGCGCATCGGCATCCGCAACCCGAGGCTGTCGGCGATCATCCAGATGATGGAGGACAACATCGAGGAGCCGATCTCGCCGGCGACCCTCGCCCGCGAGGTCGGCATGTCGACCCGCCAGCTCGAACGCCTGTTCCGCCGTTACCTGAACCGCAGCCCCAAACGTCACTACATGGACCTGCGGCTCCACAAGGCGCGCAACCTCCTGCTGCAGACCGACATGAGCGTGATCAACGTGGCCCTCGCCTGCGGCTTCACGTCGCCGTCGCATTTCTCCAAATGCTACCGGGCGCTCTACCGGACCACGCCTTACCGCGAACGCGGCGCCTCCGACGCGTCGGAAGAGCCGCCGCTCAGCGGTCGCCCGCCGGCGTGATCCGCCAGACCTCGCCCGCGTTCTCGGCCAGGAACCAGATCGATCCGTCGGGCGCCTCGCGCACGTCGCGGACGCGCTCGTACTCGCCTTCGAAAAGACGCTCCGCCTCGCGAAGCCCGGTCGCGTCGCCGGTCAGTCTCGAGATGAAATCGAATTTCAGCGAACCCACGAAGACGTCCCCCCGCCATTCCGGCCAGAGCCTGCCGGAATAGATCATCATGCCGGACGGCGCGATCGACGGATCCCAATAGAACTGCGGCTGCTCCATGCCCGCGCGGGCCGTGCCCTCCCCGATCCGGTCGCCGCTGTATTCCAGGCCGTAACTGATCACGGGCCAGCCGTAATTCCCGCCCGCCTTCGTATGGTTCACCTCGTCGCCGCCCATCGCGCCGTGCTCCACGGTCCACAGCGTCCCGTCGAGGCCCAGCGCCGCGCCCTGCGGGTTGCGGTGCCCGGAGGACCAGATCCGCGCCGAGCCGGCGCCGCCGTCCGCGTTCCGGGTCACCCGCACCACCTTGCCCTGATGATTGCCGGGGTCCTGCGCCGCGTTCCGCTCGCCGCGGTCCCCCACAGTCACGAAGAGCGACCCGTCCGCGGCTTCGACCACGCGGCCGCCGAAATGATGCGACTTCTCCGCCGCGCCTTCCTGCCGGAAAAGCGGGCGGACCTCGGTCAGACGCGCGGACTCGACGTCGAGACGTCCGACCGCGAGCGCCGTCACCGCACCGCCCCTGCGGGGCTCGGAAAACGTCAGGAAAATCTCCCGGCTCCGCCCGAAATCCCTGGCGACCGCCACGTCGAGAAGCCCGCCCTGCCCCTCGGCCCGGACCCTCGGCGTTCCGCTGACCGCCCGCGCGACGCCGTCGGCCACGAGCAGGAGACGCCCTCCGCGCTCCGTCACCAGATAGCCGCCGTCCGGCAGGAACGCGACGGCCCAGGGCGTGTCGAGTCCCCCCAGCATGCGGGTGACCTCCACGACGCCCGCCGACGTCCGGCGCGGTTCCGCCTCCGCCCGCGCCGTCACCATGATCGCGATCGCGATCAGGCAGAGCGCCCCGATCCGATTCAGAAACCTCATCCGCGCCCCCGCCTCCAGACCCGCGCTGACAGATAGGGCGGGCCGTCGGCGTCGCAAGCTCCGGATCAGGCGACGCCCCGCACGCTTCCCGACCGCGGCGCGAGACGCTCGTCGAGCAGCGCGATCAGCGTCTCCGCTCCACCCGTCGCGGCCACCGCGTCGCTGGCGGCGCGCATCAGGCTCCTGTCGTCGAGCATCTCGCCGACCGATCCCAGGAACTGGCCGCAATACGCGATCGTCTCCGCGTCCTCCGCTCCCAGCGCCTCGGTCAGCAGGCTCCGGGCCCGACGCAGATCCTCGTCCAGCGCCGCCGCGACGCTCGCCCGACCCTTGAGCGCGATCTCCCGCTGCTCCGGCCTGAGACGCGACGCCGCGTCCGGCAGGACGCCGAGCACGCAGTTCTGGAAGGTGGCCAGGCTCTCGATGGGCTTTTCCAGACAGGCGCTCGCGCCGGCCCGCCGCGCCTCGTCGAGCCATTCGGACCGGTCGCCGCCGCTCAGCGCGATGATCCCCGAGATCGGCGTCGACGCGGTTGCGAGATGCCGGATCAGCTCGAGCCCGTCGCCGTCGGGCAGACCGAGATCCACCATCACCACGCTGGGCCGGTATATCGCGAGATGCCGGCTGGCCGCGTGCAGGCTGTCGGCGCGGCGGACCCGGGCGCCGCTTTCGGCCGCGAAAAGCCGGATCGCCTCCGACGCGCTGCGGCTGTCCTCCACCAGCAGGATCGTGACGGCGAAAAGACACTGGCGGCGCAGGCCGCCGGTCCCGGACGTTCCGGGCTCGAACGAAGGCAGATTCATCGGATCAATACTCCATCACACGACAGGAACCGCCCGCACTCTGGTTCGCCCATGCCTAACAAGGCATTAAACCTAAAAATGCGCCCGCCCGCTCAGAGCAGCCCGAGCGACCGGAACGACGCGTCCGTCTCGCGGCCGATCACGACGTGGTCGTGCAGGGTCACGCCGATCGCGCCGCACGCGGTCTCCACCTGCGCCGTCATGTCGACGTCGGCGCGGCTCGGGGTCGGATCGCCCGACGGATGGTTGTGCACCAGGATGATCGCCGACGCGTTCAGCTCCAGCGAGCGCTTCGCCACCTCGCGCGGATAGACCGGCACGTGATCGACCGTGCCCTTCCCCTGCTCCTCGTCCGCGACAAGCACGTTCTTGCGGTCGAGATAGAGCACCCGGAACTGCTCGGTCTCCCTGTAGGCCATCACCGTCTTGCAATAGGTCATCAGGTCGTCCCAGGAGCTGATCACCGACCGCTGCATCACTTTCGCCCGCGCCATTCGATGCGCCACCGCCTCGAACAGTCTGAGCTGGAAATGCACCCGCGGCGTCACGCCCGCGACCCGCATCAGCCGCGCCTCCGGCGCCGCGATCACCGCGTTGAGATCCCCGAACGTCTCCAGCAGCGTCTTGGCGAGCGGCTTCACGTCGATCCGTCCGATCGCGTTGAAGAGCACCATCTCCAGCAACTCGTATTCCGGCATCGCCGCGTGGCCGCCGGCGAGGAACCTCTGCCTCAGCCGCTCGCGATGCCCCCAGTAATGCGGATGCCGGTCCGCGACCGGCCGGGAGAACCCGCCCTCCGGACGGGCGCGATCCGGCGCGTCCGGGCGCGCGTAGGCCTCCGGCGGCGGCACCCGCTGTCCGAGATCGGAGAGCCCCCGCAGCGCCTCCTCCGAAAACCCCTGATTGTCCTTGTCCTCGCCCAAACCAGCCTCCGCGCCCGCCTCGCGGGGCAGAGTCTCGGAACGAGGTTAACCGATCCTTACGGACCGCCTCCGCCGCCCGGCCGCTTCAGGCCGCGACGGGGTCGCTGCCGCGCAGGCGCGCGCCGCCGCTGGAGGAACACCACCAGCCCCAGCAGCGCCAGAACCGGAATGAACATCAGATACTTGTTGGGCTGATCCACCGGCTGCAACACCCGCAGCACCTCCTGATCCCAGTCGAGCCCCGCCTTCTGAGCCGGCGAATCGAACGCCACGTCGTCGATGATCGTCCGGTCGCCGTCCTGCCGGAGGAAGATGCCGGCGCCCTCCAGCCGCTCCTCCCCCGTCGCCCCGGCGCCCATCGGCACCAGCGCCACGAATTCGATCGGATCGCCCAGATCGTTCACCCCCGCGACCCGGACGCGCAGGTCTTCGCCCTCCGGCGTCGACGCCGCCGCGTCCACGATCTCCGCCGGCGCCGCCTCGAGATAGGGCGGCGAGATCATGTCCATCCAGAACCCCGGCCGGAACAGCGAGAACGCGATCAGAAGCAGCGCCGCGCTCTCGTAGAAACGGTTCTTCGTCAGGAACCAGCCCTGCGTCGCCGCCGCGAACAGCAGCATCGCCACCGTGGCCGTGATGAACACCCAGATCCCGTGGATCCAGTCGACGTTTATCAGCAGCAGATCGGTGTTGAAGATGAACAGGAACGGCAGCGCCGCGGTCCGAAGCGAATAGAAGAACGCCACCACGCCCGTCTTGATCGGATCGCCCCCCGAGACGGCGGCCGCCGCGAAACTCGCGAGACCGACCGGTGGCGTCACGTCGGCCATGATCCCGAAATAGAACACGAAGAGATGCACCGCGATCAGCGGCACGATCAGCCCGTTCTGCTGGCCCAGCGTCACGATCACCGGCGCCAGCAGCGCCGAGACCACGATGTAGTTGGCGGTCGTCGGCAGACCCATCCCCAGGATCAGCGACAGGATCGCGGTCAGGAACAGGATCGCAAGGATGTTGCCGCCCGACAGCACCTCGACCACGTCCGCCAGCGCCGAGCCGACGCCGGTCTGGCTCACCGCGCCGACGATGATGCCCGCCGTCGCCGTGGCGATGCCGATGCCGATCATGTTGCGCGCGCCGGTCTCCAGCCCCGAGACCAGATCGCGGAAACCTTCCGCCACGTCAGCCGCGAACCGGCTCTCGCCCCGGAACATCGCCATCAGCGGCCGCTGCGTCAGCAGGATGAAGATCATGAACGCCGTCGCCCAGAACGCCGACAGGCCCGGCGACAGCCGGTCGACCATCAGCGCCCAGACCAGCACCACCACCGGCAGCAGGTAATGCAGACCCGAGCGCACCGTCGGCCCCGGAAGCGGCAGGTGCGTGACCGGCGCGTTGGGGTCCTCGAGCTTCAGCGGCGGCTCGGTCGAGGCGAGATAGAGCAGCCCCATATAGGCCGCCGTTATCAGCGCGAAGATGATGTAGCCCGCGCTTTCCGGGAAGGCCGGCCGGATCCACCCCATGCCATAATACACCGCGAAACTCAGCGCGCAGATCACGCCGATGGTGAAGGCGATCCCGATCAGACGCTGGACGATCGGCTTGGGCACGTAGGCCCGCGGAAGGCCTTCCATGCCCGCCTTCACCGCCTCCAGATGCACGATGTAGACCAGCGCGATGTAGGAGATGATCGCCGGCACGAAGGCGTGCTTCACCACGTCGAAATAGGGGATGCCGACGTATTCGACCATGAGGAACGCCGCGGCGCCCATCACCGGCGGCATGATCTGGCCGTTGACCGACGAGGCCACCTCGACCGCGCCCGCCTTCTCGGCCGAGAAGCCGACTTTCTTCATCAGAGGGATCGTGAACGTCCCCGTGGTCACCACGTTGGCGATGGACGATCCCGAGATCAGACCCGTCATCGCCGAGGACACCACGGCGGCCTTGGCCGGCCCGCCGCGCATGTGTCCCATCAGGCTGAACGCGACCTGAATGAAGTAATTTCCGGCCCCCGCCTTGTCGAGCAGCGCCCCGAACAGCACGAAAAGGAACACGAACGACGTCGAGACGCCGAGCGCGATGCCGAACACGCCCTCGGTGGTGATCCATTGATGGTTGACCACCTCGCTCAGCGAGTTGCCCTTGTGCGCGATGATGCTCGGCATGTTGGGTCCGAGGAACGTGTAGATCAGGAACACCGACGCCACGATCATCAGCGCGGGCCCGAGCGCGCGTCGCGTGGCCTCCAGCAGCAGCATCAGGCCCAGAACGCCCACGACCATGTCCTGGAGGATCGGCGCGCCGACCCGGGACGAGATCTCGTTGTAGAAGAAATAGAGATAGAGCGACGTTCCGGCGGCGAGAATGCCCATCGCCCATTCCCATGGCGGGATGCGGTCCTTGGGCGACCCGAGCAGGATCGCCACGACGACCGCAGCGGCGATGACGGGAATCCACCAGATCGACGTGTCGGTCTTGGCGCCGATCATGAACAGGACGGCGAGGATCACCGGAACCGCGATCGCGAGACCGAGCTGGAACTTCGTCCGGGCCGCCGGATACGCCGCGTAGGCGAGGAACAGCGCGAACGCGAGATGGATCGACCGCGCCTCCGTGTCGTTGAAGACGCCCCAGCGCACGATGAACGGGATCGGAGAGGCGATCCAGAGCTGGAACAGCGACCAGCAGACACCCGTTATCATCAGGAAAGTCGCGATCGCCTTCCCCGGGGACCGCGCGCCCGTGTCCGAGGAGGCGACGAGCTCGTCGAGCTCGGCCTGACTCAGTCCCCCGCGGCCGGCCCCTTCGGCCTCGATCCGCGCCGCCATCGTCTGATCGTCGTCCCGTCCAGCCATCCCGCCTCCCGTCACGGCCCAAGATGCCGTGCGTCCCGTGGTGTCAGTCCCGTCGTGTCGGCGTCGTCGCGATCATGGCCGGTCGGCGGACGGCGGCCCGCGCCGCCCGCCGTCACGGATCAGGATCCGGAGATCCAGCCGCGCTCCTTGTAGTACTTCTCGGCGCCCGGATGCAGCGGGGCCGACAGTCCCGCGGAGATCATCTCCTCCTCCGTCAGGTTCGCGAAGGCCGGATGCAGGCCCTTGAACCGGTCGAAGTTCTCGAAGACCGCCTTCACCACCTCGTAGACCACGTCGTCGGGCACGTCGGCGGAAGTGACGAACGTCGCCTTCACGCCGAAGGTCGACACGTCCTCGTCGTTTCCGGCGTACATCCCGCCGGGAATGGTCGCGGCGGCGTAGTAGGGGTTGTCCGCGATCAGCGCGTCGATCTCCGGCCCCGTGACCGGGATGATCTTCGAGTCGACCGTCGTGGTCGCCTCCTGGATCGACCCGTTGGGATGGCCCACGGTGTAGATGATCGCGTCCACCTTGTTGTCGCCCAGCGCGGCCGACTGCTCGGCGGGCTTGAGCTCTGAGGCCAGCGCGAAATCGTCGAGCGTCCAGCCGAGCGCGTCCATCACGACTTCCATCGTCGCCCGCTGTCCGGAGCCCGGATTGCCGATGTTGACCCGCTTGCCCTTGAGGTCCGCGAAGGTCTCGATCCCCGAATCCGCGCGGGCGATCACGGTGAACGGCTCGCCGTGCACCGAGAAAACGGCCCGTTCCTTGTCGAACTGGTTGCCCTCGTATTCGGACGTTCCGTTATAGGCGTGGTACTGCCAGTCGGACTGCGCCACGCCCATGTCCATGTCGCCGGCCATGATCGCGTTGATGTTCGCGATCGATCCGCCGGTCGAAGGCGCCGTGCATTTGAGGTTGTGCTCGGCGGTCCCGCGGTTCACGAGCCGGCAGATCGACTGGCCGACGACGAAATAGACGCCCGTCTGCCCCCCGGTCCCGATCGTGATGAAGCGCTCCTGCGCCTGCGCGAGCGGAGCCGCGAGCGTGAGCGCCGCCGCCATCGCGAGTGATCTGGTGATGTTCATGTACCCTCCATCGAACTGGTTGCCGCGCCCCGGATCCGGGCGCTCGAGCATAAAGTCCCCCTGCGTCGGTCCGTTCCGACGCGTTCTTCGCGGAACGGTTCCGGACGGAACCGGGCGCCGGAAGACCGCCATGTCCGGAACGCTAGCGAAGGAACGGCCGGCGTACAAGCGCGGCGGGGCTCAGCCGCCGATCTCGACCACGACCCGGCCCTGCACCCGGCCCTTCAGGATCGCGGCCCCGAGTTCCGGCAGGTCCGCCAGCGACGCCGGCCACGCCATCTCCTCCAGCCGGTCCATCGGCAGATCCCGCGCGATCCGCTCCCAGGCCCGGACGCGGCTGGCGTATGGCTGGAGGACGCTGTCGATCCCCAGCAGGTTGATCCCGCGAAGAAGGAACGGCACCACGCTCGCGGGCAGACCCGCGCCGCCGGCGAGGCCCACCGCCGCGACCGACGCGCCGTATTTCATCTGCCCGAGCACCCGCGCCAGCATCGCCCCGCCGACCGCGTCGACGCAGCCGGTCCAGGTCTCCGATTCCAGCGGCCGCTTGACCGTCTCGGCGAGATCCGCGCGCGGCACGATCCGGTCCGCCCCGAGCCCGCGCAGATAGGCCTCCGTCTCGGGCCGCCCGGTCACCGCCGCGACCTCGTGACCGAGCGCCGAGAGAAGCGCCACCGCCACCGATCCGACGCCGCCCGCCGCGCCCGTCACCAGCGCCGGCCCGTGACCCGGCGCGAAGCCGTGATCCTCCAACGCCATGACCGCCAACATCGCCGTCAGCCCGGCCGTGCCGACGATCATCGCCTGCCGCGTCGTCAGCCCCTCGGGCAGCGGCACCAGCCAGTCCGCCTTCACCCGCGCCTTCTGCGAATACCCGCCCCAATGCGCCTCGCCGACCCGCCAGCCGGTCAGGATCACCCGGTCGCCTTCGGAATACCTCGGATCCGACGACGTCTCGACCCGCCCGGCGAAATCGATGCCCGGGACGTGGGGGTACTTCCGGACCAGTCCGCCCCCCGGCCCCAGACACAGGCCGTCCTTGTAGTTCAGCGTCGACCATTCGACGGCGACGGTGACATCGCCCTCCGGAAGATCGTCCGTCACGAGGGATCTCACGGCGGCGTGCGTGCCGCCCTCCGCGTCCCTGTCGACCACAAGCGCATCGAAGCCCATCCGTTCCTCCGTTCAGGTCCTCGGGAAGCGTCCGCGTTCGCGGGCGGATTGTCAAACGCGCCCGCCCGGCGCCACCCGCCCGGCGACGCCCGTCCATGCGGAGACTTCGAGAAAAATCTCCGCGAAATCCGAGACTTTTTCCCTTTTCCGATTCGCGAATCTTTCACCACCGACCCGGTAGACCGTCGGCGATCCGCGTCCCCGCGCGCCCGAACCGCGGGCGGAAAAGGGCGAAAAAGGCAGAAGCGTATTGAAACGGCACCCGATCATTCCGTCGGCGATCGCGTCCTGGCTGCCGGCGGTGGCCGCGCCGGCCCTGATTCTGGCGGCGGGGCTGTTCGCCTACGCGCAGGACGTGCGCCTCGCGGAGGCCATGGCGCGTCTCGCGGCGGTCGATCGGATCGAAGCGGCGCGTCCCGACGTGGAGCGCATGCTCGACCGGAGCTTCACGCGCATCCGCGCCTTCGCCGCGGCGCTCGAGGCCGATCCGCCGGAGACCGAGGCGGAGTTCGCGGCGGCCGCCTCTCGGTTCACCGCCGACATTCCCGGCCTCATCGCGGCGGTCGCCGAGACGCCCGACGGCGCGACCCGCGTCCATCCGGCGGACGACGCGTCGTCCTCCCGCGCGGCGGCGGCCCTCGGGTCCGGCGCCGGACGCCCGGATCTCGGAACGCTCGACGTCGACGGCGCCCCGGCGGTCGCCCTGAGCGCGCCCTTCGAGGCGGGGGCCGGGCCGGGCCCCGCGCCGGCCCGGCTGTCGCTGGTCGTCGCCGGGGATTCGCTCCTGCCCGAGGCGCCGGCAGGCGCCCCGGCGAGCGACCTGACGTTTCTGCCGCCGTCCGGCGACGCGGACGGCGGCCTCCGCGCGTCCGGCCCCGATCCGCAGACCGCGCAGATCCGCCTGCCCGAGGGAACCCTCGCGCTGGCCGCGGCGCCCGAGGCCGGCTGGGGCGACGGGACCCAGGGCGGCTGGGTCATTCCGCTGCTCACGCTTCTGTCGGCGGGCCTCGTGGTCGGGCCGATGGTCCGGACGCGGCAGCTCGCGAACGAGCGGCGGCGCAACCTCCTCGAGCTGGAGAGACGCAAGGCGGAACTCGACCACCTCTCCCAGAGACACGGCCTGGCGCTGGAGGCGTCGCGGGTCGGGGTCTGGGACTACGACATCGGCAGGGACGTCCTGGTGTGGGACGGCCGGATGGACGAGATCTACGACTATGTCGGCCGGCCGGGCCCGCGGGACTACGACGACTGGGCGCGTCGGCTCCATCCGGAGGACCTCGCCCGCGCAAAGGCGGACTTCGCCGACGCGATAGAGGAGTTCGGCGGCTACGATTCGAATTTCAGGATCGTGCTCGAGGACGGGACCGTGCGACACGTCCAGGCCAAGGGCGCGGTCTATTCGACGCCCGAGACCGGCACCAGGATCGTGGGGGTCAACTGGGACGTCTCCGAACAGACGCGCATGACCTCCGAGCTGATCTCGCGCCAGGAGGAGGCCGAGACGGCGACGCAGGTCAAGTCGCAGTTCCTCGCCACGATGAGCCACGAGATCAGGACGCCGATGAACGGCATCCTCGGAATGCTCGGCCTCCTGCTGCATTCCGACCTCGAACCGGAGCAGCGGGAACGTCTCCAGATCGCGCACGGCTCGGCCGAGCATCTGCTGACGATCCTCAACGACATTCTCGAATTCTCGAAACTCGAGGCGGACCGGATCGACCTCCAGATCCGGGACGTGGACGTGCGCGCCGTCGTCCACGAGACCGTGGCGCTGATGTCGGCGGCGGCCCAGGCGCACGCCATCTCGCTCGAGCAGGAAATCGATCCGGCCATGCCGCCGAGCCTCCGCGCCGATCCGACCCGCCTGCGCCAGATCCTGCTCAATCTCGTCGGAAACGCCGTGAAGTTCACCGAAGGCGGCACGATCTCCGTCTCCGCGCGCTACGAACCGGGCGCGTCCATCGTCAGCTTCGCGGTGCGCGACACCGGCATAGGCATCCCCAGCGACGCCGTCGAAGGGCTTTTCCAGCGCTTCGCCCAGGTCAATTCCTCGGAAACCCGCGCGCGCGGCGGCACCGGTCTCGGTCTCGCGATCTGCAAACAGCTCGTGGAGCTCATGGGCGGCGGCATCTCGGTGCGAAGCGTCGAATCGCTCGGAAGCACGTTCACGTTCTGGTTTCCGGCCGAGGCCGGCGCTGACATTCCCGTCCAAACGGCCGAACCCGCCGGATCGACCCCGATCCCGACCCCGCCTTCGCGTCCGCTTCGCATCCTGGTGGCCGAGGACAACGCCACGAACCAGCACGTGCTGAAGGCGTTTCTCGACCTCGGCGGCCACACCGTCGAGGTGACCGGCAACGGCCGGGACTGCGTCGAACGCGCGGCGTCCGGCGGCTTCGACGTGATCCTCATGGACGTCCAGATGCCGGAGATGGACGGCGTCGAGGCGACCAGACGGATCCGGGCCATGGCGGGACCGGCGGCCAGGACGGCGATCGTCGCGCTGACCGCCAACGCCTCGGAGCGCGATCGGGAACGCTACATCGCGGCCGGAATGGACGCGCATGTCGCAAAACCGGTCTCGATCGACGTGCTGAGCGACGCGATCGCGTCCGTCACGCGCGACCTCCCCGCTCCGGACATCCCGCGTCCGGCCTGCGCCGTCGCCCGCGACGGGGCGACGATCGCTGTCCTCCGGCCCCCGCCGCGCGCCTCCGCGGCGCTCACGCAGCGGTCGGGAGCCTAGGCTACTCCTCCACGGGCGACCAACCCTCGCCGGGATCGAAAGCCTCGATGCCGGCCGCGACCTCCAGCGTGTCCTCCCCGAGATCCGCCTCGTAGACCACGCCCGCCTCGCCGACCATGAAGCTCATCACGCCGGTGTCGCCGTAATCGGCCGGAACGGCGAGGAGCGCGTGTCCCGCCACCATGCGACCGTTGATCATGTAGTCCATCTCGCCGCCGGGCGCCGCCGCACCCTGCCGCTCGAGAACGCGGTAGTAGTAGCCCAGATACGGTTCCGGATCGACGTCCCGGCCGTCGACGCTGTACCCCTCGGCCGCCGCCCGGGCCATGAAGTCGCCAACCGGGCTGACCGGTCCGCCCTCCTCTGCGTCCCAGTAGAGGCCGTCGCGGCTGTCGGGCGAGCTGAGAATGCTCGCCGCGAACGTCGGCAGCCCGTCGCCGTCCGGATCCTCGGCGCGATACGCCGCCTGCGCGCGGACGTAGCCCCGCATCAGATCGATCACGTCGAGCTCGTTGCGTCCGATCCGGCGCAGCGCCACCTCCTCGCGGGCCGCCTCCGCGTCGAACGACCATTTTCCGTCGCTCTCCACCAGAGGCGCGGGGAAGGGCCACTGGTCCCGGCCGACATAGAGCGTCGCACGACCCTCGCCGTCGGGCGCGATCCGGTTCATCGCGCGATAGTCGCGCAGGAACTCGCCCCAGGTCTGGCGGTCGTCGGCGTCGTCGCCGGTGAGGATCACGTCCTCGTTCTCGGGACCGAACACCTCGATCAGCGCGGCCCGGTCCTCGGCCTCGAGCGCCCCGATCACGGCCTCGGTCGCGGCCTCCGGCGACGCGAAGACCATTGCCTCCGACCAGGCCGCTCCGCCGAAACCCGACAGCGCGGCGGCGAGCAGACCGGCGATCACGCCGCGCGAACCCGTCCGTCCCGATATCCTCACCCATGTCCTAGCGCCTCTTCATTTTCGCGCGGCTCTTTCCGCCGCGATTTTTCGCCGCCTTGGCCTTGCCGCCGCTCGAGTGCTTCTTGAGCGCGGACGCCTTCTTTGGCGCCTTTCTGGGCGCCGCCTTCTTCGCGCCGCCCGGCTTCGAGATCTTCTTCGCCGCCTTCGGCTTCGCCGCGGCCGCGACCCTGGCCTTGCCCGTGCTCGCCTTGCCCCGGTCCGCCGCCTTCTTCGCGGCCTTGTGTCCCTCGGCCCTCGGCTTCAGCGCGCTGTCGCGCGACTTCACGGCGCCGCCGCCCGGCTCGCGGCCGGCGGCCGCCTTCTCGAGCTTCGCGCGCGCGTCGCCGCCGTCGCCGGA
The DNA here is from genome assembly GCA_963798765.1 of uncultured Alphaproteobacteria bacterium. Classification (GTDB taxonomy): domain Bacteria; phylum Pseudomonadota; class Alphaproteobacteria; order Rhodobacterales; family Rhodobacteraceae; genus Amaricoccus. The sequence continues at coordinate 50,548 of CAWCUP010000041.1, forward strand.
GCCGCCGCGCGCCTTGATCTTGTCGCGCGCGCCCGCGGCGCCGTCCCCGGCGCGCTTCCGTTCGGACAGTTTCCTCTTCGCCGAATCCGTCTGTTCCCTCGACGGCTTCCAGCTCCCGTCGCCGCGATCCGGCAGGGTCGATCCGATCCTGTCGCGGTCGATGTTGATGTCGCCGCGGTCGATGTTCACGTCCCCGTCGATGCTGACGCCCGGGCGGGGATAGAAGTCCCCGTCGTTCCAGTCGATATGCGACGGCCCGCCCCAGTACCCGCGATAATCGTCGTCGTCGTCGAAGATCTCGTTGATCAGCAGCGCGCTGCCGAAGGCGATGGCCCCCGTCGTCACCATGTCCCCGGTCGAATACCCCGTCTCGGCCGTCGCGATCACCGGAGGCGCGGTCGCGGCCGAGGTGAACGCGGTCGAACTGTCGTAGCTCGGCACGTAGACCACCTCCGGATCGGCCGGCGCGATGCTGATCCCGCCGTCATCCACCTCGACGACCTGCGCCGCGTTGCTCTCCAGATTGCCGACCGCCGCCGCCCGCGCCCGCTGGCGCTGCACCGCGTCGAGCACGTCGTCGGTCTGCGCCACCACCGCGTCGCCCAGCGCCTCGGTCCAGTCGATCTCCTCGGCCATGCGCCCGACCACGTCGGGGAAGCCCGCCGCCAGGACCTGGATGCTCGGGTCCCAGTCCTCGCCCCGCGCCGCGTCCGAGCGCGCCGCGTCGTCGAGCTCGGCGCTGTCTGCCACGAACCGGTCCGCCTTCACGACGTCGAGCGGATAGGTCGCGGCCACGAAAACCTGCGTCAGCAGCGAATCCGGATAGAGCGCGACCGGCGCCACCAGCGCGTCGAGCTCCTCCGCGTCCAGCAGATCCTCCGCCGGGATCGGCTCCGCGCCGTCCCCGTCCTGCGCCGCGGCCGGCCCCGCCAGAACCAGAAGCCCCGATGAGCAGCGCCGCCGCTCCCCGGCCGGCCAGACGGATCGGTCCCATGCGGTCCTCCACGGTTCGGCGCGACGCTCCGCGCGCCGTCAGGTCATGTTACGCCGCCCTCGGATTCCCGCAAACGGTTTATCGCGGTCCGACGCGCCCGCCCAGCTCGTCCTCCACATGCGCCGCGATGATCTCGTCGAACGAGCTCTCCGCCACGAACCCCAGATCGCGCGCCCGCTTCGCCTCGAACCGCGTCGGCCAGCCCGAAACCATCTTCACGATCGCCGGATCCTCCTCGCGCCGGATCAGCTTCACCGCCTCGTCGCCGGCCGCGCGCCGCAGCGCCTCGATCTGCTCCGCCACCGTCGCCGACAGCCCCGGCAGCGTCACGCTCCGCCGCGCGCCCATCGGCCCGGTATCCATCGTCATCGCGTGCCGCAGGAACCCCACCGCCGCGCGCGGGCTCGCGTGCCAGTGCCGCACCTCGTCGCTCACCGGCAGCACCGCCTCCTTGCCGACCAGCGGCTCGCGCAGGATGTTGGAGAAGAACCCCGACGCCGCCTTGTTCGGCCTGCCCGGCCGCACGCAGATCGTCGGAAGCCGCAGGCCCACCCCGTCGAAGATCCCCCGCCGCGAATAATCCGCCAGCATCGCCTCGCCCATCAGCTTCTGCGTGCCGTAACTCGTCAGCGGCGTCAGGAAATAATCGTCCGGGATCGGATCGGGGAACGGCGCGCCGTAGACCGCGATCGACGACGTGAAGACCACGCGCGGATGATAGTCGCCGTGCGACCGGATCGCCTCGAAGACGTTGCGCGTCCCGTCGAAATTGACCGCGTAGCCCTTCTCGAAATCCGCTTCCGCCTCTCCCGACACGATGGCCGCCAGATGGAAGATGACGTCCGGTTTCGCCGCGATCACCTCGGCCACCGCGTCCGCGTCGGTGATGTCGAGACGCCCCGTCCCGACCGGCATCTTCGCCGCCTCCGGCGCCGTCGGCTCCACCATGTCGACCAGCGTCATCGCCTCGACGCCGCTTTCCGCGTCGCCCGCCAGCGACGCCGCCAGCTTGCTTCCGACCATTCCCGCCGCCCCGATAATCAGGATCCTCATGCGTCTCTCCCTCGCGTGTTTGCGCGACACCGCTAGCATGGCCGCCGCTTGCCGGGCAATCGCCGCTCGTCTACCACTGTCCGCAAAAGACCGCCGGGAGAGAGACGCCGTGAGCCAGCCGATCGACACGTTGACCCGCGCGTTCGGCGACGCCGTCCTGACCGACCCGCACGCGATGGCCCCGCACCTCACCGCCTGGTTCCGCGACCGCACCGGCAGCGCGCTCGCGGTCCTGCGCCCGCGCGACACGGCCGAGGTCCAGGCGATGGTCCGCGCCTGCGCCGGCCTCGGTCTCACGATCGTGCCGCAGGGCGGCAATACCGGCCTCGTCGACGGCGCCCTGCCCGACGGAGGCGACACCGAGGTGTGCCTCAGCCTCACCCGCATGAACCGCATCCGCGCCATCGACGCCGACGACTATTCCGCCACCGTCGACGCCGGCTGCACGCTCCAGGCCGTCAAGGACGCGGTCGCCGAACACGATCTCTTCCTGCCACTCTCCATCGGCAGCCAAGGCACGTCCCAGATCGGCGGCGTCGTCTCCACCAACGCCGGCGGCATCAACGTGCTGCGCTACGGCATGATGCGCGACCAGGTCCTCGGGCTCGAGGTCGTGCTCGCCGACGGCACCCTCTGGAACGGCCTCTCGACGCTCCGCAAGAACAACACCGGCCCCGACCTCAAACAGCTCTTCATCGGCGCCGAGGGCACCTTCGGCGTCGTCACCGCCGCCGCCCTCCGCCTCGTGCCCCGCCCGACCGCGACCGCCGCCGCCCTCGTCGCCATGCCCGGCCTCGACGCGACGCTGGCCACCTTCCACCTCGCGCGGCGCGCCTGCTCCGACCTGCTCTCCGCCTTCGAATTCCTCATGCCGCCCGGCGCTGGCCCTCGCCCGCGAGGTCCAGGCCGACACGCCCGAACTCGGCGACGCGAACTCGGTCTACGCCCTCATCGAACTCGCGGCTCCCGGACCCGTCGATCTCGACGCCCTGCTCCACGGTTTTCTCGAACGCGCGATGGAGGCCGGCCACGTCACCGACGGCGTCGTGGCGGCCAGCAAGGCCCAGGGCGACCGCCTCTGGGCGATCCGCGAATCCGTCAACGAGGCCCAGGCCCGGCGCGGCGCCTTCATGCGCTCGGACGTCTCCGTGCCCCTTTCCGACCTGCCCGCCTTCACCCGCGCCGCCTGCGACGCCATCGAGGCCGCGACCCCCGGCGCGCGCGCCGTCGCCTACGGCCATTTCGGCGACGGCAACGTGCATCTCAACGTCCTGCCGCCGGACGGCGCCGATCCCGAGACCGTAGAGGCCGTCTTCAAGCGCTCCAAAGACATCCTCAACGGAACCGTCGACACCTTCCGCGGCTCCATCAGCGCCGAGCACGGGATCGGACGGCTGAAGCGCGCCGACTTCCACGCCCGCCTCCACGGCCCCGCCGACACCCTCCTCGCCCGCCTCAAATCCGCGCTCGATCCCGACGGCCGCATGAACCCCGGCAGCCTCCACCGATGACCGCGGCCCATGACCCGGCGGCGCAGCGCCTCGGCATCCTCGTCGCCCTCCTCGGCATCCTGCTCTTCGCGCTCAACGACACGCTCGGCAAATGGCTGGTCGCGACCTACACGATCGGCCAGGTCCTCCTTCTGCGCAGCGCCGCCGCGCTCATCATCCTGATCCCCCTGATGTGGGTCGCCCGCACGCGCCTCTTTCCCGTCGAGCGTCCGAAGCTCCAGACCGCCCGCGTCGCGGCCTCCACGCTCGAGGTCTTCTGCTTCTATTTCGCCGTGCGCTCGCTGCCGCTGGCCGACGTGATGACCTACTGGCTCGCCGCGCCGATCTACGTCGCCGCCCTCTCGCCCTGGCTGCTGGGCGAGCATGTCGGACCCTGGCGCTGGGGCGCGATCTTCCTCGGCTTCGTCGGCGTCGTGGTCGCGCTCCAGCCCGGCGGGGGCGGCCTCTCGCCCGCGATCCTCATCTCGATCATCGGCTCTTTCGCCTTCGCGCTGATGGTCCTCTCCGCGCGGTCGCTCCGCGCCACTCAGGACTACGCGCTCGTGTTCTGGCAGACGCTCGGCGCGCTGGCCGCCGGCATCGTCCTCGCGCCCTTCGACTGGGTTCCGCCCTCCGGCCCGGACCTGGCCCTCCTCGGCTTCCTCGGCATCGTCGCCATGGGCGCGCATCTCGCCATCGCGCGCTCGCTCAAACTCGCCGACGCCGCAACCATCGCGCCGCTGCATTACACGATCATCGTCTGGGCGATCATCTTCGGCTGGCTCGCCTTCGGCGACGTGCCCACGACGAATATCACAATCGGCGCCTCGATCATCGTCGCGGCGGGCCTGACCATCTGGTTCCGCGAGACCCACATCGCGCGGATGCGACGCGCCAAGGCGCGTTAACGCATCATTCGGATTTAAACCATCATGATTTCAATTACTTGACATAGGTTCACGCGTGGACCGCGACAAACCCCCTCTAGAAACCACCCGCCACCCCCGCAGGAGCGCCCCGATGACCGACCGTTACGCAACCTTCCACGACCTCGAAGGCGCCAGCGTCTTCATCACCGGCGGAGGCTCCGGCATCGGCGCCGCGCTGACCGAAGGCTTCCTCGAACAGGGCTGCAAGGTCGCCTTCGTCCAGCGCTCCGACGCCTCGGCTTTCGCCGCCGAGATGGCGGAAAAGCACGGGCGGGCCCCGCTCTTCATCCCCTGCGACGTCACCGACATCCCCGCCCTCCAGGGCGCGATGGCCAGGGCCGCCGAGGCGCACGGGCCCATCACGGTCCTCGTCAACAACGCCGCCAACGACCAGCGCCATCCGATCGAAGGCTACACCGTCGAGGAATGGGACAAGGCCCAGGCCGTGAACCTCCGCCCGCATTTCTTCACCGCCCAGGCCGCCCTGCCCGGCATGCGCGCGGCCGGCGGCGGATCGATCATAAACTTCTCCTCGATCTCCTACATGATGGGCAACGGCGGCTACGCCTCCTACATGACCGCCAAGGCCGCCATCACCGGCCTGACGCGCGGCCTCGCCCGCGAATTCGGCCCCGACAAAATCCGCGTCAACGCGCTGATGCCCGGCTGGGTGCTCACCTCGCGCCAGCTCGACCTCTGGGCCACGCCCGAGGCGCTCGCGGGCCACCTCGAAAAACAATGCCTCAAGGAGCATCTCGTCGAACGCGACATCGTCGACGGCGTCCTCTTCCTCGCCTCGAAAACCTCCCGCATGGTGACGAGCCAGGCCCTCGTGATCGACGGCGGCGCGGTGGTGACCGGATGAGCGCCGCGCCCGAAATCGGTCAGGGCCGCCCGCTCATCGCGATCCTGCGCGGCGTCGAGCCCGCCGCCGCCGTGGAGACCGCCCGCGCCATCATCGCCGCCGGCATCACCTGGATCGAGGTGCCGCTCAACTCCCCCGACCCGCTCCGCAGCATCGCCGCGATGCAGGACGCCCTCGGCGACGCCGCCCGGATCGGCGCCGGAACCGTGCTGACGCCCGACGACGTCCGCGCCGTCGCCGCGACCGGCGCCACCTTCATCGTCTCGCCGAACTGCGACCCGCAGGTGATCGGGCGCACCAAGTCGCTCGGGCTCGGTTCCTTCCCCGGCGTCTTCACCCCGACCGAGGCCTTCGCCGCCCTCGACGCCGGCGCCGACGCCATCAAGATCTTCCCCGCCGGCATGATGGGCCTCGACGGCCTGCGCGCGCTCCGCGCCGTCCTGCCGGGCGACGCGCGGGTCTACGTCGTCGGCGGCGCCGAACCGCGAACCTTCGCCGACTGGCGCGGCGCCGGCGCCGACGGATTCGGCCTCGGCTCGTCCCTCTTCAAGCCCGGCATGTCCGTCGCCGAAACGGCCAGGCGCGCGGCCCTCGCCGTCGAAGCCTGGGACGCCTCGGAGGGGGTCGCGCGCGTCTGAACGGCCACAGCGGCCGAAATTCGCATGCGATTTCCGGGCGCTCCGCGCGGCCGGCAGATATCCGCCGATGAGCTTCCGTGATCCGGATTACGGTCCTTCCGCGATTGCCATCCCCCGCCCCTCTCCCTAGAACCGGTGTCGAGGGATGGGGCAGTCCCAACAAGTGGTGGAACAACCAAGGGGCGAATGATGCCGGGCCTGCGACGCAGACTGAACAGCGCGCTATCATCTGCGTTTTCCGAGAAGCGCGTTTTCATCCAGACCTCGGACTCGACCCGCTACCTCCGCCTCACCCCGCTGACCCAGATCATGCTCGGCACGGTCTCGCTCGCCGCGATCGGCTGGATGTCGGTCGCGACGGCCACCGTCGTCCTCGACCGCGTCGCCGCCCGGACGGACGCCGACCAGACCACCATCCTGCAGGAAGCCTACGAATCCCGCCTCGAGGAGCTGTCGAGCGAGCGCGACCAGCGCGCCGCCGAGGCCTGGTCGGCGCAGAACCGCTTCCAGGTCGCGATGGAGCAGATCAGCCGCCAGCAATCGCGCATTCTCGAATCGGTCGAGGACACCCGCGAGCTCACGACCGCGCTCGACCTGATGCGCTCCCGCCTCCAGGACGCGATCGCCCAGCGCGACGAGGCCGCCGCGAAGAACGAGCGCCTCGTCGCGCGGATGACCGAGGTCAACGAGAGCCTCACCGAGAAAGGCGCCACGCGCGACGATCTCGACGAGACGCTCCAGACCGTCTCGAACGCGCTGTCGGACGCCGTCGAGGGCCGGGACGTCGCCACCGCCGAACGCGAGGACCTCGCGGCCCAGCTCGCCGAGCTGGAGCTCAAGACCGCGCTCAACTCCATGCGCCAGGAGGAGATGGTCTCGAACCTCGAACAGGCCGTCGCCATGTCCTTCGGTCCGCTCGAGCGGATGTTCAAGTCCACGTCCCTCGACGTCGACAGCCTGCTCGCGACCGTCCGCGCCACCCATACCGGACGCGGCGGCCCCGAAGAGCCCGCGACGATGAGCACGCGGTCCTATGACGACGGGCTCGACACGCGGCTCGACCGCCTGATGGTCGACCTCGACCGAATGAACCTGATGCGCATCGCGGTGGGCAAGGTCCCCTACGCCATGCCCGTCACTGGCGGCTACCGTTTCACCAGCGGTTTCGGCATCCGGCGCGACCCCAAGGGCGGAGGCCGCCGGATGCATTCCGGCGTCGATTTCGCCGCGCCCAAGGGCACGGCGATCTACGCGACGGCCGACGGCGTCGTCGTATCCGCCAAACGCGAAAGCGGCTACGGCAACGCGGTCCGCATCCGCCACGCTTTCGGTTTCGAGACCCTTTACGCCCACCAGTCGAAACTCCGGGTCAAGCCGGGACAAAAAGTATCGCGTGGCGAGCAAATAGGTGATATGGGTTCAACCGGACGTAGTACGGGCGTTCACCTCCACTACGAGGTGCACCTGAACGGACGCCCCGTGAATCCGATGACCTATTTGGAGGCCGCAAAGAATGTTTTCTAAGCCCAAGACCAAAGAAGAAGACGTGCCGCAGCCCTCGCCGGTCCAGGCGAGTTCCGCTTCCGGACCCGAGACCGCCCCGCGCCCGACGCCCCCCGCGCCGGCCGCTCCCAAGGCCAAACCCGCCGCCTCGGTCATGTCCTCTGACATCACCATCGTCGGAAACGTCCGCTCCAGCGGCGACATCCAGATCGAAGGCACGGTCGAGGGCGACATCCGCGCCCAGATGCTGATCGTCGGCGAGACCGCCACGGTCAAGGGCGAGGTGATGGCCGAAGACGTCGTGGTCCACGGCCGCGTCGTCGGCCGCCTGCGCGGCCTCAAGGTGCGGCTCAGCTCCTCCGCGCGCGTCGAAGGCGACATCGTCCACAAGACCATCGCCATCGAGAGCGGCGCCCATTTCGAGGGTTCGGTCCAGCGCCAGGACGATCCGCTCAACCAGCAGGGCGGCTCGAACGCCCAGTCGTCGCGCCCCGCCGCGTCGGTCCAGCCGATCAAACCGCAGGTCCGCGAGACCGAATCGGCGCAGTAAGCCCCGCGCGGCGACCGGGCCTCGCCCGGTCGCCCGTTCTCAGAACCGCGTCAGACGCGGCGCCTCTCCCAGCACCACCGGCCCGAGCATCGCGTTTCCGCCCGAGAATTTCAGCGGAACGTTCAGCGTGTCGCGATCACCCGACAGCCTCGCGATCAGATCGAGACCGGCCCGGAGCGGCCCGGCCAGCCCCTGGGGGATCGCCCCCGACCGTTCCGCGATCGTCAGCATCTCCGACCAGTTCCGCGCCCTCAGCCTGATCTCGCCCTCGGCGTATCCGCGCGCGTCCGCCTTCAGATCGCCCTGTCCGCGCAGATCGAGGCTTCCCCAGACGGCGCTCGCGTCCCGCAGCCGCACCTCCAGAAGCCGGGGGTTCTCCCCCTCCACCGAGGCCCGGTTCCAGTCCCGGTCGAAGACCAGGGTGGCGTCCACGTTCAGCGCCTCGACGCTCGCGGGAAGCACGCCGCCGACATCGAGCGCGGCCAGAAACGCCGGCGGCGTCAGATCGCCCGCGACGAACGAAAGGTCATGCGCGAATTCCGGCGCGGCCTCCCGCCGGCTCCGCCGCGTCGAGAACATCGCCTTTCCGATCCCGGCCTCCCAGCCGAACTCGCCGCGCAGCCTCATGTCGGCGATCTCGATGGCGGTCCGGTCGAGCGTCAGTCCAAGGCCCGGCTCGAACACCACCGACCCGCGCATCCCGGCGCTCTCCACCCGCACCGTCTCGTAGGGCGAGGCCACGACCTGCTCGCCGGGCCAGACGGCGATGACGTGGTTCGGCTTCCAGGACATCGACAGGATCTGGAATTCCGGCGCGGTCCAGGACCATCCGCTGTCGGGATCGGCGAGCGCGAGATCCGTCACCACGGCGTCGAGCCGGTTGGGAAATCCCCGGACGCTCACGTCGCCGGCGTCGGCCACCCATCCCGCGTCGCGCCGTCCCGCCAGCCACCGCTCCAGCGCCGCCTCGCGCGACGACGCGTGGACCCACCACCAGCCGCTCCAGCCCAGCGCCGCCAGCGCCACGATTGCAAAAAGGATCCGCATCGCCTACCACCTTCGCTTTCCGGGGCCGCGCGCCCGGACGAGCAGGAGCGGTAGCAGTCCCGATGCCCCCAGGCCAGTCACATGACGGCGCGTTCTGGGTGTTCGGCTACGGCTCCCTGATCTGGAACCCCGGCTTCCACTATTCCGACCGCCGGCGCGCGACCCTCGCGGGCTGGCAGCGCGCGTTCTGCATGTCCTCAATCGTCTATCGCGGCACCCCCGAGCGTCCGGGCCTGGTGCTGGCGCTCGACGAGCGCGCCGGCGCCGCCTGCCGCGGCGTCGCCTACCGCGTGGCCGAGGCGGACGCGGACGCGACGCTCGCCTATCTGCGCGAGCGCGAACTCGTCTCCTACGCCTACCGGGAAACGCGCCTGCCGCTCATTCTCGAAGGCGACGAGACCGTCGAGGCGGTGGCCTTCGTCGTCAAGCGCGACCACCCGCAATACAGGGGCGGCCTCAGCCCCGCCGAACAGGCCGACGTGATCGCGACGGCCGTCGGCCCGCGCGGACCGAACGCCGAATACCTCGCGAACACCATCGCCGGCCTGCACGCCCTCGGGCTGCCGGACCCCGATCTCGACCGTCTGGCGGCGTTGGTGCGGGACCGGATGAACGTGGATAGCCGGGATGCGCGCGTGGCCGCCACGCGTGGCGAGACCGACGGGTCATTCTGACCGGAAGATCCCGAGGGCGGATCAAAGCAGCTTCGCGAGCCGGTCGAGGACCGCGCTCGACTCGCCGGTCGAGAACTTCCTCGCGAAGAATTTGCGCGAGGCGACGATCCGGTCGAAATGCGCCTCTTGGAGCGTGGCCGGGTGCGGTTCGCCGGACCACAGGGTGTAGCGGAGCGGGATGGGCGAATGAGGCGCCGGGTCGGACCCGCTCGCCAGCGCCGTCCCGAAAAACATCTCCTCGGGGATGTAGGTCCGCGTGAAGAACCGTCGCACGTCGCGTCTGCGCCAAAGCGCCAGGATCGGGTCGATCGTCGATCTGTGCAACGTGAACCAGTTCTCGCCGATGCGGAGCGTCAGATCCGCCACCGGCTTGCGCCGAAGCCAGGGGAAAGACAGGCAGACGAAAAACAGGATCTTCTGGACCAGAACGGCGACACGTGTCCGCTCGTGAATGACATAAGGGGTGATGATCCGCTTCCGCGCCTCGTCGTAGTTTTCCACGGACCGGCTCTCGACGAAACTCGTCGGCGCGTTGGCGCTCAGAAACTCCTCGAATTCGCGAAGCGGCCTGATCGGGAAATCCGCCCCGCTCATCATGGTGAGGTAGTCGAACTCGCCGTGGGCGATCGCCGCCTCGATCAGCCGGATCGACGCCTCGAGCACGCTGCTGTCGCCCCAGTACACGGGCATCCGGTCTTCAAGAACGTGAACCCGTTCCAGGATCTCGGGATCATAGATGCCGATGTCCGTCTTCTCGTCGATCAGCAGGAATATCTCGCGTCTGGACGCGTCGATCGCCGTGATCAGCCGCTTCAGCATTCCGGGGTCGCCATGAGCGAGAATGAGATAGGCGACGCGCATGACGGCGAATTATTCCAATACTTTTAAAGATTTATTCCAGCAAAAAAGTTTTAGCCAGTATTGGCGGCGTAAATCAAGAGGCGTGCGTGGTTGAAGCTGTGTCAATTATAAAACGATTAACGGCGAACGGAAGACGGAGTGCCCCCGGCGGTTCTCTTGTCCGCCGATCTCCCACTGACCGCACCTTCGGGGTTTCCCGGTTGAATCTCCGTCTGTGACCGCGCGAACCGGCGCATCCCGTGTGAAAGCCGCATGGTGACGGAAACCGACGCTCCGCCTGCCGGTAAAGCGCGCTCTCAGACCCCGCTCTCGGGCTCGACGATCCGCTTCACCCAGACCACCGTCCCGTCCGCCGCGATCACCCTGACGCGCGATCCGATCTCGGGCGTCTTCTCGCCCTCCAGCCGCGCGTTCCAAGGGATGCCGTCGATCTCCACGCGCCCCTCGTGGAAGTCGAAGGACAGCACCACCGCCTCTCGGCCGACCAGCCCCTCGGCGCGCCGGTTGAGCTTGTCCGAGGCGTCGCCATCCCTGGGGAAGCGGCCGACCGCCGCCCGTCCGGCGAAAATGAAGGCGATCGAGAGCAGCGCGAACAGGCCGAGCTGCGCCACCAGCGACATTCCCGGCGCGATCCACAGGACCAGCGCCACGACGAAGGCGGCTAGCGCCGACCAGATGAGGACGGTCGGAGCGATCACCATGTCGATCGCCGCGAGCGCGATCGCCGCGGCGATCCACCACCAGGGCGAGACGGCGCCGAGCGTCTCCACGGCTCAGCGCGCCCCTGCGGGCCCGACCGCCTTTGCGATCTCGGCGATGCCCGCGACCGACCCGATCAGGCTCGACGCCTCCAGCGGCATCAGGACCGTCTTGGAATTCGGTGACGCCGCGATGTCGCGCAGCGCCTCGGTGTATTTCTGCGCGACGAAATAGTTGACCGCCTGGATGTCGCCCTTGGCGATGGCCTCGGACACCATCGTCGTGGCCTTGGCCTCGGCCTCCGCCGACCGCTCGCGCGCCTCCGCGTCGAGGAAGGCGGCCTCGCGCCGACCCTCGGCCTCGCGGATCTGGCTCTCGCGCTCGCCCTCGGCCTTGAGGATCGCGGCCTGCTTCTGGCCCTCCGCCGTCAGGATCTCGGCGCGTTTCAGACGCTCGGCCTTCATCTGGCGCGCCATCGCCTCGTTGATGTCGGGCGGCGGGGCCAGATCGCGGATCTCGACGCGCGTCACCTTCACGCCCCAGGGCGTCGAGGCGTTGTCGATCACCGACAGCAGCCGGGTGTTGATCGCGTCACGATTGCTCAGCGCCTCGTCGAGCTCCATCGAGCCCAGCACCGAGCGGATGTTGGTCTGGCTGATGTTGCGCAGGGACCGTTCCAGCTCCCGCACCTCGTAGGCCGCCTTGGAGGCGTCGACCACCTGGTAGAACGCCACCGCGTCGGCCACGACCATCGCGTTGTCCCGCGTGATGACCTCCTGCTGGTCGATGTCGAGAACCGTCTCCATCATGTTGATTTTCGACCCGACCCGGTCGATCAGCGGAAACACGAACCGCAGCCCCGGATCGAGCGTGCGGATGTAGCGGCCGAACCTCTCGACGGTCCAGTTCTCGCCCTGCGGGACGGACTTGACCATCATCAGGATCAGGATCGCCGCGAACCCCAGAAGGGCCAGCACCGGCGCGAAGGTGACGTCCATCGGAATGGTTTCCCCGTAATGATTGGCGCGGATGTGAAACCTCCGCGCGAAATAACCCCTTGCGCCCGATTGTGAAGCAAGACAAGCCGGTTGGAAAGCGTCCCGGCCCCAAGTAAGGTCGTCCGGCGTCTCAAGGAGCGTGCAAGTCACATGGCGATCAGTCTCAAGGCCGAGCCGCATTTCTCCCAGCCGGTCCGCCAGATCGTGATGATGCTCATCGTTCTGGGCCTCGCGGTCGCCGGCGCGGTGCTTCTCTTCCCGACGGTCTCGCCCGTGTTCCTCGCCTCGCCCTGGCTCAACGGCTTCATCGGCATCGTGTTTCTCGTCGGCGTCGGCGCCTGTTTCTGGCAGATGTTCACCCTCGTCGCCTCGGTCAGCTGGATCGAGGGCTTCGCGCTCGACCGTCCCGGAAGCGAGTTCACCAAGGCGCCGAGCCTCCTCGCCTCGCTCGCCGCCCTCCTGTCGCAGAAACGCGCCCGCAGCGCGCTCACCTCGACCTCGACCCGCTCGATCCTCGACAGCGTCGCGACCCGCCTCGACGAGCAGCGCGACCTGACGCGCTACCTGATCAACCTGCTGATCTTCCTGGGGCTTCTCGGCACCTTCTACGGTCTCGCCACGGTTGTGCCCGCGGTCGTCGACACGATCCGCAGCCTCGCGCCCAAGGAGGGCCAGAGCGCGATCGAGGTGTTCGACAACCTGATGTCCGGCCTCGAGGACCAGCTCGGCGGCATGGGCACCGCCTTCGCCTCGTCGCTGCTGGGCCTCGCGGGCTCGCTCGTCGTCGGCCTTCTGGAGCTCTTCTCCAGCCACGGCCAGAACCGCTTCTACCGCGAGCTCGAGGAATGGCTCTCCTCGATCACCAAGATCGGCCTTTCGGGCATGGACGCGGAGGAGGGCCTGACCGCCGCCAACGTGCTCACCGTCATCGGCCAGACCTCCGAGCAGATCGACAACCTGCGCGAAGTGGTGGAACAGGGCGTCGCCCGCTCCGCGTCGACGGAGGCCCGGATCGCGGAGCTCGCGGCGATCCTCGCCGCGCCCGAGCGCCACGCGGCGGACCGGGAGCTGATGGAACGCATGGCCTCCGCCCAGGAGAAGACCGCCGGGATCCTCGCCGCCCGCGACGAGGAATCCGGCCGCCTCGACAACGAGACCCGCGCGCGCCTGCGCAGCATCGACACCCAGGTCCTGCGCATCCTCGAGGACCTGTCGGCCGGACGCCAGGACCTGGTGACCGAGATGCGCCAGGAGATCTCCGGCCTCACCGAGGCCCTGCGCGCCATCGCCGCGCGCGGACGGTTCTGATCCATGGCGCTCAGCCGCCGCAACACCTCGCGCTTCGCCGCCTCCATCTGGCCCGGCTTCGTCGACGCGATGACCGCGCTGATCCTGGTGCTCTTCTTCGTCCTTTCGATCTTCATGATCGTGCAGTTCGTGCTGCGCGACACCATCACCGGCCAGGAGACCGAGATCGACGCGCAGAGCCGAGAGATCGTCGAAAAGAACCGCGAACTCGGCGAGCTCTCCGTCCAGGTCGCCACGCTGGCGGACGCGCTGGGGCTGGAGCGCAGCCGCGCCGACACCCAGGAGGCGCTCGTCTCGACCCTCAACGCCGAGCGCGACGCGGCCCAGGCGCGCATCGCGTCGCTTCTGGCGGACCGCAGCGCGGCCGAGGCCGAGATCGAGGATCTGACCGGCCGCAACGCCGAGGCGGCGGCGCGCATCTCCGAATTCGAATCCCAGGTCGCGAGCCTGATCGCCCGCAACACCGACGTCGCGGCGCGGCTCGACGCCGCCGAGGCGGAGAGCGCCGAACGCCTCGACCGGGCCGAGGCGCTCGATCTCGCGCTCGCGCAGGCCCGCGACGAGGTGGACGCCGAGGCCGAGGCCGCGCGCCTCGCCGCCGCCCGCAGCGATGCGCTGGAGGCGCTCACCGCGTCGCTGCGCGCCGAGATGTCCACGCTGGAGGCCGAGGCGCTCACGCGGACCGAGGCGCTCGACGAGGCCGAGGCCGCGCGCCTGGCGGAAGCCGCCGCCGCCGAGGCGCTGCGCGCGCGCCTGGCCGACGCCGACGCGGAGCTGACCGCCATGACCCTCAACCTCGAGGCCGAGCGGAAGCGCGCGGAAGACACGCTCACCCTGCTCGCCGCCGCCGAGGCCGCGCGCGACGCGACCCTGGGCGCGGAGCGGGAGGCGCTGACAGAGGCCGAGCGCCGCGCCGCCGAACTCGCCCAGGCCCGCGCGCTCCTGGCCGACCAGACCGAGATCTCAGCCGAGGCGCAACGCCAGGTCGCGCTCCTGAACCAGCAGACGGCGGCCCTCCGCCAACAGCTCGACAGCCTGCAGGGGCTTCTCGACGCCGCCCGCGCCGACGACGCGGCCGCCCGGGTCCGCATCGAGACCCTCGGCTCCGATCTCAACGCGGCGCTGGCCCGGGTCGCCGCCGAGCAGAGCGCCCGCGCCGATCTCGAGGCCCGCGAACGCGCGCGGCTCGAGGAGGAAGCCAAGGACCTCGGCCGCTACCGCTCGGAATTCTTCGGCCGAATGCGCGACATCCTCGGCGAGCGCGAAGGCGTGCAGGTCGTCGGCGACCGTTTCGTCTTCCCCTCGGAGGTTCTGTTCGACCCCGGCTCGGCGACCCTCGCCCCCGAAGGCCGCGCCCAGGTCGCGCGCGTGGCCGAGGTCATCAAGGACATATCCGACGACATTCCCGAGGGCATCGACTGGATCCTCCGCGTCGACGGCCACACCGACAGCGTCCCGGTCACGCCCGGCGGCGCGTTCCGCGACAACTGGGAACTGAGCCAGGCCCGCGCCCTCTCGGTCGTGCGGTACATGATCGACGCCGAGGGCATTCCCTCCAACCGCCTCGCCGCCACCGGCTTCGGCGAATATCAGCCGGTCGATACCGGGACCTCGCCCGAGGCGCTGGCGCGAAACCGCCGGATCGAGCTCAAATTCACCGAGCGCTGAACCGGAGGCGGAACATGGCGCCGCACGACATCCGACAGCTCGGACCCGGCGACGCGGACATCTTCGCCGGGATGATGACGATGTTCGGCGAGGCGTTCCAGGAGCCGGAGACCTGCACCGCCGCCCGTCCGGGACCGGCCCACGTGACGCGTCTCCTGTCCGACCGCGGCTTCATCGCGCTCGCGGCGGTCGCGGCCAACGACGTGGTCGGAGGACTCGCCGCCTACGCGCTCGTCAAATTCGAACGCGAGCGAAGCGAGATCTACATCTACGATCTCGCCGTCGCGAGGTTTCACCGTCGCGGAGGCGTGGCGAGCGCCCTGATCTCGCGGCTGCGCACGATCGCCGCCGACCGGGGAGCGCATGTGATCTTCGTCCAGGCCGATCCCGGCGACCGTGGCGCCGTCGCGCTCTGCGACGGGCTCGGCATCCGGGAGCACGTCCTGCACTTCGACATTCCATTACCGTGAGCGCAAAAGAAAAGGGCCGGCGGAGAGCCGGCCCTTTCCGAATTCGTCCCTGAAGCCGATCAGGCTTCGGCGGAAACCTTGCGGCGGCTGCGGATCGCGCCCAGACCGCCGATCGCGGTCAGGAGCATCAGTCCGGCGGCCGGCAGCGGGATCGGGCTGACCTCGACTTCGAAATCGAAGCCGGCGTTGACCAGCGAATCCGTCCACGAGAACACGAGGCTCTGGCTCAGCGAACCCGGATCGAGGAAGAACGTGCTCAGGTTCGTGACCACCGGCGTCACGGCCGTCGTCTCGAGCACCGAGGAATCGGCGCCGACCCAAGACATCGTCAGATCCGCGAAGGTCGAAGCGACGATCTCGCCGATGGTGACCTTGGCGGTGCCCGACCCGGCGCCGGCCGCGTTGAACGTGACCTTGTACGTTCCCGCGCCGCCGGAAGCGTCCTTCACGTCGCCGATGAACTGCGTGTCGTCCCCCGGCACGTTGTACGAGCCGTTGTTCGACGTGACGGTGACCGCGCCGGCGGACGTCGCCGCCATTCCGGACGCGATAACCGCAGCTGCCGCGAGACCCGCGAACTTTGCGTTAACCATCATATTCTTCCCACTTCCCTACTAATCTCGACGTCATGTTCGTCACCGAAAGACGCCCCCAACACACTCGAGAATCGGACGCTCCGCTCGCGCGCACGTCCCGTCTCCCGACATTCTTAACAAAATGCGCGGCGGTTTGGAAGAGTCAAAGGTGTACGGAAGGTTAATTTCCCGGCAGCGGCGGGAGATTGCGCGAAACGGGCGCAAAGGACCGGAAACCCTCACGGAACCGGGATCTCGCTGACGAATTTCGGCACGTCATAGCCTCGCCGCACCGCCGGCCGGTCGGCGACCCGCATATACCAGTCCCGGACGGCGGGAAAATCCCCCAGATCGATCCCCTGCCATTCGAATCGGGAGATCCAGGGCCAGATCGCCATGTCCGCGATCGAATATTCTCCCGCCACGAACCGCCGCCCCGAAAGCCGGCCGTCCAGCACGCCGTAGAGCCGACGGGCCTCGCCCGAGAACCGCTCCTCGGCATAGGGCGCCTTGCCCGGGTTGAACCGGACGAAGTGGTGGACCTGACCCAGCATCGGTCCGGCGCCGCCCATCTGCCACATCAGCCATTCGACCGCCCGCCAGTAATCCTCGCCCGACGGCAGGAACCGTCCATGCTTCTCCGCCAGATAGAGCATGATCGCGCCCGATTCCATGAGCGTGAACCCGTCGTCGCGGATCGCCGGGATCTTGCCGTTCGGCGAGACCGCGCGGAACGCGGGATCGTCCTGGTCGCCCTTTGTGATGTCCACGGCATGCGTCCGGTACTCGAGCCCCAGCTCCTCCAGAAGGATCGAGACCTTCCGTCCGTTCGGCGTGGTCCAGGTGTAGAAATCGATCATCGGTCAGTCCCTCCGAGGTCCGTTCAGACGCGTTCACAAAAAATCAGCATTTAGGACGCCTTTCGTTTCAGACACTTGGCATAGGTTCACGCGTGGACATTGTTCGCGCTCACGCCCCGGGCCGCCGCTCGCGCAGCCGCCGCTCCACCCGCCGGAGCGCCAGCGAAAGGCCCAATGTCATCACCAGATAGAGGAACGCCACCACGTTGTAGGTCTCGAAAAACCGGAACGACCCCGCCGCGTAGATCTTGCCGAGCTGGGTGATGTCCGCGACGCCGAGCACCGAGACCAGGGCGCTGTCCTTGATCAGCGCGATGAAATCGTTGCCGAGCGGCGGCAGGATCGTGCGCAGCGCCTGCGGCAGCACGATCAGCCGGAACCGCGCCAGAGGTCCGAGCCCCAGCGCCTTGGCCGCCTCGATCTGACCCGTCTCCACCGACTGGATGCCGGCGCGGAACACCTCCGCGATGAAGGCCGAATAGCCGATGGTCAGCGCGAGGATCGCCCGCCAGAGCAGCGACAGGTCCCGCGTCCGGATCGGATCGAGCCCAAGCGGTTCCGCGACGGCGTTCCACCCCGAGACCAGCGCCGGCGCCCCGACGAAGGCGATGTAGAACAGGAGCACCAGCATCGGCACGCCGCGGATGATCTCGATCCAGAACCGCGCCGCCTGGCGCAGAACCACCGAGCCCGACAGCGCGCAGACCGCGAGCGCGAGGCCGAGCGCCGAGGCCAGCGCGAACGAGACCACCGTCACGTAGACCGTCACCCCGATCCCCTTCGACAGCGTCCCGAGGATCTGGCGATAGGTCTCGTCCGCGACGATGTTCCAGGCCAGGACCGCGCCGATCAGACCGGCGGCGAGCAGCCACCAGGGGAACTCGCCCTCGTCCCCGGCCGGCGGCGGCCCCATTCCGGCCTATTTGCCCAGCTCGTAGTCGAGGAACCACTTCACGTTGAGCGCGTCGAGCGTCCCGTCCGCGCGCATGGCCTCGATGGCCGCGTCGAACGGCGCCACGAGGTCCGAGCCCTTCGGAAAGATGAAGCCGAAATCCTCCGACCCCATCGCGTCGCCGGTCAGCTTGAACACGCCCGGATTGGCGGTGACGTATCCCGCCCCCGCCGTCCCGTCGGTCAGCACCAGATCGACGTCGCCGGTCCGGAGCGCCTGGACGCTCGCGCCGAAGGTCTCGAACTGCACGATCCGGGGGTTCGCCTCGTTGCCGTCCAGCAGGTCGTAGACCGCGACGTAGAACGGCGTCGTGCCCGCCTGCGCTCCGATCAGGACGTCTTCGCCGGCCGCCGCGAAATCCGCCTGGCCGGTGAAGCGGTCCTCGTCGGCGCGCACCAGCATGAACATCTCCGAGCGCATGTAGGGCGCCGAGAAGTCCACCATCTCCGCCCGGTCGGCCCGGATGGTGATCCCGGTCATTCCGACGTCGTACTGCCCCTCGCTCACCGCCGGGATCATCGCGTCCCAGCTCGAATTCTCGTAGACGGGCGTGAAATTCAGCCGCGCCGCCATCTCCGCCATCGCGTCGTATTCCCAGCCGACCGCCTCTCCCGTCCCGGGCGCCACGAACTGCAGCGGCGGATAGGCGTTCTCGGTGACGACCACCACCTCGCGGCCGCCCAGATCCGGCAGATCCTGGGCGAGGGCTCCCGTCGCGATCATAGCGGCGGCCGCCGCGCCGAGCAGTCTGGCGATATCGAACATCTGGCAAGGCCTCCGCGCCGGTTGGAACACGCGCCGCACCATGCGCCGCCGGGCGCCCGCCGGCAAGTCCGCGAAACCGGTCCGCGCGTGACACGTTGGCCTTTGTATCCCGCCGTCATTCCGCCTATCAACGCGTCATGAAAACGACACCCGCCGCCTTCTCCGTCCACCTGCTGACCGCCTCCGGCGCGGCGCTGGCGCTGCTCGCGCTGGTCGCGGCGACGAAGGCGGACTGGCCGCTCATGTTCGGCTGGCTCGGCATCGCGCTGATCGTTGACGGCATCGACGGACCGCTCGCCCGAAAGGTCGACATCAAGAAGAACGCGGCGAACTGGGACGGCGTGATCCTCGATCTGGTGATCGACTATCTCACCTACGTTTTCATCCCGGCCTACGCGCTGATCTATTCCGATCTGCTGCCGACGCCCTGGGGCCTGCTCTCGGCGCTGCTGATCGCGCTGACCGGCGTGGTCTATTTCGCCGACACGCGGATGAAGGCGCCCGACAACTGCTTCGTCGGCTTTCCGGGCGCCTGGCAGATGGTGGTCCTGGTCTTTCTGGTCTTCACGCCGCCGGTCTGGTTCACGCTGCTGGCCATCGTGATCCTCGCGGCGCTCCAGTTCACCGGCCTGAAATTCATCCATCCCGTCCGCACCGAACGCTGGCGCCCCTTCAACCTCGGCGTCGCCATCGTCTGGGTCGCCCTCGCCGGATGGTCCGCCTATTTCGCCTCGTTCGATCCGCCCGCCGCCGTCAAGGCGGGACTGCTGATCGCCAGCCTCTGGCTGCTGGTGGTAGGCGTGATCATGCAGGCCTTCCCCGCTCGCAAATCGGCCAACGCCGACTAGCGCGTCACCGGCTTCACCCCAGCGCCGCGTCGCACCGCGCGCAGGTCTGCGGATGCGCATGCGTGCCCACGTCCGGCAGCACCTTCCAGCACCGCGCGCATTTTCCGCCCTCCGCCAGCGCCGGAACGACCGCCACGCCCGCGCACGTCGTCGAGCGCGAACGCGCCTTCCGGAGCCGCATCGTCGGTCAGCGTCAGGTCCGACGTGATGCAGAGATCGGCGAAATCGACGCTCCCGAGCACCGCCCGCAGGTCCGGATCGGCGACATGGACCACCGGCGCCGCCTCCAGACTCGCGCCGATCCGCTTCTCGCGCCGTTCGACCTCGAGCGCGCCGGTGACCACGCGCCGCGCCCGCCGGATCCCGGCCCATTTCGCGCCCAGCGCCTCGTCGCGCCATTCCGCCGGCGTGTCGGGGAAATCGACCAGATGCACCGAGGACTCCTCGCCCGGGAACCGCTCCAGCCAGACCTCCTCCATCGTGAAGACCAGCATCGGCGCCAGCCACGTCGTCAGCCGCGTGAACAGCAGATCGAGCACGGTCCGCGCCGACCGCCGCCGCAGGCTGTCGGCCGGATCGCAGTAGAGCGCGTCCTTGCGGATGTCGAAATACACCGACGACAGGTCCACCGTGCAGAACTGGAACAGCTGCTGGAACACGTGCTGGAACGCGTAGCGCCCGTAACCCTCGCGCACCTCGACGTCCAGTTCCGCCAGCCGGTGCAGCACCCAGCGCTCCAGCTCCGGCATCTCCGCCGGCTCCACCCGCTCGGCCTCGTCGAACCCGTCGAGCGCCCCGATCATGAACCGCAGCGTGTTGCGCAGCCGCCGGTACGCGTCCGCCGAGCCCTTGAGGATCTCCGGCCCGATCCGCTGGTCGGCGGTGTAATCGACCTGCGCCACCCAGAGCCGCAGGATGTCGGCGCCGTACTGCCGCACCACGTCCTCGGGCGCGACGGTGTTGCCGAGCGACTTGGACATCTTCATGCCCTTCTCGTCGAGCGTGAACCCGTGCGTCAGCACGCCCTCGTAGGGCGCCCGCCCCATCGTGCCGCAGGATTGCAGCATCGAGGAATGGAACCAGCCGCGATGCTGGTCGGTGCCTTCGAGATAGAGGCTCGCCGGCCAGAGCCCGTCCGCCCGGTCGCGCAGCGCGAAGGCGTGGGTGGACCCCTGAATCGAACCAGACGTCGAGGATGTCCGTCACCTTCTCCCACTCGGCCGGGTCGTGGTCGTTGCCGAGGAACCGCGCCGCCGCGCCCTCCTCGAACCAGGCGTCGGCCCCCTCGGCCCGGAAAGCCTCGGCGATGCGCGCGTTCACCGCCGGATCGCGCAGGATCTCGACCCTGCCCTCGCCCAGCCGCTTGACGAAACACGTCAGCGGCACGCCCCAGGCCCGCTGCCGCGACAGCACCCAGTCCGGCCGCGCCTCGATCATCGAATAGAGCCGGTTGCGCCCGGTCTTCGGCGTCCAGGTCACCAGCTCGTCGATCGAGGTCAGCGCCCGCTCGCGGATCGTCCTGCCGTAGGTGTCCATCCCGTCGCCGAGCGGCCGGTCGATCTCGACGAACCATTGCGGCGTGTTGCGGTAGATCACCGGCGCCTTCGACCGCCAGGAATGCGGATAGGAATGCGTCATCCGCCCGCGCGCCGCCAGCGCGCCCGCCTCGACCAGCTTGGCGATGACGGCGGCGTTCGCCTTGCCCTCCTTGCCCTTGCGGTCGAAGATCTCGAGCCCCGCGAAGAACGGCACATGCTCCGCGAAGGACGAATCCTCCAGCACGTTGTGGGTCATCCGGTCGACCCAGCCGCGCTTGACGAACGCCTCGTAATCGTCCGCGCCATGGCTCGGCGCGGTGTGCACGAACCCGGTTCCGGCTTCCTCGGTCACGTGATCGCCGTCGATCATCGGCACCGGATAGTCCCAGAACCCGTCCGCGTCCTCCACGCCGTAGAGCGGATGCGCCATGGCCGCGACGGAGTGCGGATCGACGTCCGCGACGCGCTCCCATTCGACCGCCCGGCTCTTGCGCAGCGCCTCCTCGGCCAGCGCGTCGGCGAACACGAGCAGATCGCCAGCCGCAAGCCAGCACTCGGCTTCGGTCTGCAACACCCTGTAAAGGCCATAGGAAATCTTCGGATTGAACGCGACCGCCTTGTTGGACGGGATCGTCCAGGGCGTCGTGGTCCAGATCACCACGGACGCGCCCTTCAGCGCCTCCGGCCCCTCGACCACCGGAAACTTCACCCAGATCGTATGGCTCTGATGGTCGTGATACTCGACCTCCGCCTCGGCGAGCGCCGTCTTCTCCACCGGCGACCACATCACCGGCTTGGAGCCGAGATACAGCGATCCGTTCATCACGAACTTCATGAACTCCTCGGCGATCACCGCCTCGGAGTTGAAATCCATCGTCAGATACGGATCGTCCCAGTCGCCGGTGACGCCGAGCCGCTTGAACTCCGCGCGCTGGATGTCGACCCAGCCTTCCGCGAACTTGCGGCATTCCGCGCGCAGCTCGTTGACCGGCACGTCGTCCTTCGACTTGCCCTTGGCGCGGTACTGCTCCTCGATCTTCCACTCGATCGGCAGCCCGTGACAGTCCCAGCCCGGCACATACCGGCTGTCCTTGCCCATCATCTGCTGCGAGCGCACCACCATGTCCTTGAGGATCTTGTTGAGCGCGTGACCGATATGCAGATGCCCGTTGGCGTAGGGCGGCCCGTCATGCAGCACGAAGGGCGTCGCGCCCCTCCTTCTCCCGCAGCTTCTCATAGACCCCGATCGCGTCCCACCGCGCCAGCCAGTCGGGCTCGCGTTTCGGCAGCCCCGCGCGCATCGGGAAATCGGTCTTCGGCAGGAACAGCGTGTCTTTGTAGTCGGGCATGTCGATCGTCACATCGGCGCACATCGGGCGGCCTTCCGTCAGGTCTGGGGAGATGTCATGCCGGCGCATACGGCCGGAAACCGGCGGCTCGGAAAATCAGAGCGCCGGGCCGGTAATTCGGATGAGGATGCCGAAGTTCCTGAACATGGGGCGAAGGTATAGCCGCCCGGCCCCGCCCGCAGCAATCGGCTTTCGCCTCATGCGGCCGGGTTCACGTGCTCCCAGACCTTCGAGACCACCACCGATCCCTCGCCCGTCGCCGAGGCCACGCGCTTGACCGAGGCCGCGCGCACGTCGCCCACCGCGAAGACGCCGGGCATCGAGGTGGCGTAGGGCGAATCCGACCCGACCGCCTGTCCGGTCAGCACGAATCCCTTGCCGTCGAGCGCCACATGCCCGTCGAGCCAGCCGGTGTTCGGCGCGGCGCCGACCATCACGAAGACCGCCTTGGCGTCGATCTCGCGCTCCGCACCGCTCGCGCGGTCGCGCACCGTGATCGCCTCCAGCGCGGTCTCGCCGCGCACCGCGACCATCTCCGCGCCGTAATGGATGGTGACGGCCGGATCCGCCTCGAGCCGCTTCAGGAGATAATCCGACATCGACGCCGCCAAAGACGGACCGCGCACCAGGACATGCACATGGCTCGCCGTCCGGCAGAGATGCATCGCGGCCTGGCCCGCCGAATTGCCGCCGCCGATCACCACGACCTCCGAATCCCGGCAGAACCGCGATTCGAGCTCGGTCGCGGCGTAATAGACCCCCGCCCCCTCCAGCGCCTCGAGCCCCTCGATCGGGAGCCGGCGGTACTGCACGCCCGCCGCGACCACCACCGCGCGCGCCCGCACATGGGCGCGGTCGTTGAGTTCGACGCAGAAGAGCCCGTCCTCCTGGCGCATGAAACTGACCGCGCGCCGCGGCATCGCGAAACGCGCGCCGAACTTCATCGCCTGGATCTGCCCCCGCCAGGCCAGGTCCGCGCCCGAGATGCCGGTCGGAAAGCCCATGTAGTTCTCGATCCGGCTCGACGTGCCCGCCTGTCCGCCGAGAGCCGTGTCCTCGACCACCAGAGTGTCGAGCCCCTCCGAGGCCCCGTAGACCGCCGCCGCGATGCCAGCCGGACCGCGCGCCCACGACCAGAAGATCCACCGCCGCCGAGCAATCCGTCGGCATCTCGATCCCGATCGCGCGCGCCAGCGTCTCCGGCGACGGATCCTCGAGGACCTGCCCCCCGCCATAGACCGCGCGCATGCCCTCGGCGTCGGTGCCGCAGGATTCGGCGAGCGCCGTCGCGGCCTCCGACCCGGGCTCGAGGATCCGGAACGGGATCCGGTTGCGCGCGGCGAAACCCGCCAGATCGCGCACCGCCCGGTCGGCCTCGGCGCCGATCAGCGTGACGCCGCCGAATCCCTCCTCGATCATCCGGCGACGGCGCGCGGCGTAGACCGACACGATGATGTCGCTCATCTCCGGCACCCGCGCCATCAGGTCGAGCACCGCCCGTCGCGGCACTTCGAGCACCCGGCTGTCCGTCACCGTCCGCATCGACATCAGATATCGCCCGCCGCTGAGGAAACTGATCTCTCCCGCGAACTGACCCGGTCCCAGGGTCGCGGCGCCCTGCCGGTCGATGATCTCGACCTCGCCCGCCTCGACGTAAAGGAAAGCGTCGATCGGATCGCCCGTGCGGACCAGGACCGTCCCCGCCGCGACGTCCCGCGCAGTTCCAGCCGCGCGCAGCGCCGCCACGTGGCTCTCCGCCAGCGGCCGGCGGATCATCGTGCGCAGATCTTCCGCAAGGCTTTCCACGGGCTATTCCTTCTCCCGGCCGAACAGGCCCGTCAGCGAACGGCCTATCACATTCGACACGTTCGGCCGGGGCAACGCGGCGAAAGGAAGCGGCCGGCAGACCTCCATCGCCGCGATCCCGACCCGCGCGGTCAGCGCGCCGTTGATCACGCCCTCGCCGAACCGCCGCGACACCCGCGCCAGCGCGCTGCCGCCCACCACCGAATGGATCACGTCATCGCCCACCGCCACCGCGCCGGTGGCCAGAAGATGCGTCGCCACCGAGCGCAGCAGCCGCCACGACCCGAAGAACCCCGCATGGGCGCCGTAGATCTCGGCGATCCGCCGGATCATCCGCACGTTCATCGACAGCGCCGTCAGCACGTCGGCCAACGCCAGCGGGATCAGCGCCGTCGCCCCCGCCACCGTCCGGCTCGCCGCCTCGATCTCGCGCCGCGCCATCGCGTCGAGCGGCGCGAACAGGCTCCGCTCGGTCAGCGCGATCATCGCGTCCGCGTCCAGCACCCCGTCGCGCCGCTCGTCGAGATCGCGCGCGCCCCATCGCACCTCCTCGCGATGCGCGTAGAACGCCTCGAGCCGCTTCGAGAGCGCCAAAGCCGCCTTGCGGTCGTCGTTCTCCAGCGCTAGCGCCGCGTCCTTGTGGAACCCGTCGATCCGCGCCAGCCGCCGGAAGGCCCAGAGCTCGCGGATTATCTGAAGCAGCACGACCAGCGCCAGGATCGCCGTCAGCGCGAAGGCGATCATCCCGAGCGTCGGATTGCGCGCGATCAGCGACGTGACGTAGTCATACGCCGCGATCGACAGGACCAGCGTGAACAGGCTGACCGCCGCGCTCCAGAAAAGCCCCGAGAACCGGGACCGCCTGCGCCCCGCGATGTTCGTCACCGTCACCATCGCGGCCCCGGTCGGCGCGTCCTCCGGCGGCGGCGGCGCGTCGGCGGGACTGGCGGCGGAGGGCGGCGGCAGGTCGTCGACCTCGATGGTGAACGGCGCGTCGGGACGGGTCATCGCAGACGGTCTCCGATCAGGAACTCGGCGGCGCGGTCGAGCCGGATGTGCGGCAGCCCCTCGCCGCGCGCGCCGCCGAGCTTCGGCGGCGCGAACCGCGTGACGTGATAGGCCGCGTCGGTCCAGTCCTCCGCGCCCTGCCGCGCCGGCGACAGCAGCACGCCCGGATCCTCCGGCAGGTTGCCGGGGAAAAGCGCCGCCTCCTTGCCGGTGTCGATCCGCCGCCCGCGCACCACGTCGATCTCGCGCCCGTCGCGCGTCACCGTCTGCTCGACCGTCGCGCGCAGGCTCGCGACGGACATCGCCCGCGTGTCCGCCCCCCGGAACTGCGCCCGGCTGCGCGCGTCCGCCACCAGCGCCTCGGTGATCGCCGCGAGCTTGCCGTGCTGGCTGTGGTGCAGGTGATCCGCCTTCGTCGCCGCGAACAGGATCCGGTCGATCCGCCGCCCCAGAATGGGCGCGAGCCACGAACTCCCGCCCGGCCGGAAACAGGTCAGGATCTCCGCCATCGCCGCGCGCAGATCCTCGACCGCGCGCGGCCCGTCATGGATCGCGCCCAGCGCGTCGATCAGCACCACCTGGCGGTCAAGTTTGGAGAAATGGTTGCGGAAAAACGGCCCGACCACGACGCGCTTGTACGCCTCGTAGCGCTTCTCGAACGCCCGCCAGAGCGAATTGCCCGGCGTCCGCGCCGGCTTTTCCAGCGGCGAGAACGTCAGCGCCGGAGACCCCTCCAGATCGCCCGGCATCAGGAACCGCCCCGGCGCCACGCTCGACAGCCCCGCCTCGCGCGACGCGCGCAGATACGCGGTGAAATCCGCCGCCAGCGCCCGGGCCGTCGGCTCCTCCAGCGTCGCTGCCGCGTCGGTCTGCGCCAGCCGCGCGAGCCAGGCTTCCGATTGCGGAGCCCGCCCCGGCCCGCGCGCCAGCGCGATGGCCGCGGCCGACCATTCCTCGAAACCCTGCCCCATCAGCGGCAGGTCGAGCAGCCATTCGCCGGGATAGTCCACGATGTCGAGATGTACGGTGCGCGGCCCGGTCAGCCCGGTGAAGAACCCCGTCGGCGTCACCCGCAGCGACAGGCGCAGCGTCGAGATCGTCCGCGTCCCGTCGGGCCAGTGCGGCTCCGGCCCGGTCAGCGCCGCCAGATGGTCCTCGTAGGCGAAGCGCGGCACCGTATGGTCCGGCTGCGGCTGGAGATACGCCGAGACGATCCGCCCCTCCGCCGCCGCCTTCAGCTGCGGCATCCGCCCCCGCTCCAGCAGGTTCGCGACCAGCGAGGTGATGAACACGGTCTTGCCCGCGCGGCTCAGTCCGGTCACGCCGAGCCGGATGACCGGATCGAACAGCGTCTCGCCGACCCGCTCGATCCCGTCCTCGATGGTGCGCGTGACGCTGTCGGCGAGGCGGTTCAACAACAAGAGGGACGTCTCCAGGCGGATCGGATGCGGCTTCCACCTAGTCGCTTCCGCCCCGCCCCGCAACGGCGCTTGGCAAGCCGCCGGCCGCCCGCTAGGGCTGGCCGCCATGCCCCGCTTCGCCCTCCGCGTCGAATACGACGGCCGCCCCTTCAGCGGCTGGCAGCGCCAGCCCGACCGCCCGAGCGTCCAGGCCGCGCTCGAGGCCGCCGCCGCCCGCCTCGACCCCGCGGGCCCCGCGGTCACCGGCGCCGGCCGCACCGACGCGGGCGTGCACGCGACCGGCCAGGTGGCGCATGTCGATCTCGCGCGCGACTGGGACCCGTTCCGGCTCGCCGGCGCCCTCAACGCCTGGCTGCGGCCGCACCCGGTCGCGGTGACGGCGGCGGCGGCGGTCGACGACGGCTTCCACGCCCGGTTCTCCGCGATCGGACGCGCCTACGTCTACCGCCTCGTGACGCGCCGGGCGCCGCTGGTCCACGACCGGGGCATGGCCTGGCGCGTCGGGCACGCGCTCGACGCGGACGCCATGCGCGCCGGCGCCGCGCATCTGATCGGCCTGCACGATTTCACCACCTTCCGCTCGACGATGTGCCAGGCGAAAAGCCCGGTGAAAACCATCGATTCGATCGAGATCGAGGAGATTGGCTATCCCGCCGGGACGGAATACCGCTTCCACCTGCGCGCGCGCTCGTTCCTGCACAACCAGGTGCGCGGCATCGTCGGCACGCTGGAGCGCGTCGGCGCCGGCGCCTGGCCGTCCACGCGCGTCGCCGAGGCCCTCGCCGCCCGCGACCGCGCCGCCTGCGGCCCGGTCTGCCCGCCCGACGGGCTGTCGCTGGTGGAGGTCGCGTATCCGGAGGATCCGTTCCGGGACCGCTGAGAATCGCCCGCCTACCCGGCCGGCCGCTCCACCAGAACCTCCGGCGCGACCGGGCTCCGCCGCCGCTCCGCGATGCCGCGGCACACCAGGATCACCGGCAGCAGCCCGATGGCGACGATGGCCAGACTCGGCACCGCCGCCTGGTCGAGCCGCTCGTCCGAGGCCAGCCGGTGCGCCTGCACCGCCAGCGTGTCGAAATTGAACGGCCGCATGATCAGCGTCGCGGGCAGCTCCTTCATCACGTCGACGAACACGATCAGAAGCGCGGTCAGCACGCTTCCCCTCAGGATCGGCAGATGCACGCGTGCGAGGATCCTCGGCGGCGTCCGCCCCAGCGTGCGCGCCACCGCGTCGATATGCGGGCTGACCGTCTCCAGCCCCGAATCCCAGGTGTTGAGCGCCACCGCCATGAACCGCGCCATGTAGGCCAGCACCAGAAGCCAGATCGACCCGGTGAAGAGCAGGCCCGTCGATACCCCGAACCGCGCGCGCATGAAGGCGTCGAGCATGTTGTCGAGCCCCGCGAACGGCACCAGAAGCCCCACCGCGATCACGCCGCCCGGCACCGCGTAGCCCATTCCCGCGCCGAGGAGCAGCCACCGCGACGCCCGCCCCGGAACCATCCGCGCCCGGAACCCGATCACGACCGCCCCCGCGACCGTCAGCGCCGCCGCGACCCCGGCCAGCGTCAGCGAATTGCCCGCGAAGCGCAGATAGCGGGGATCGAGCACGCTCTGCCCCGATCCCAGCGCCATGTGCGTGAGCACGACGACGGGGATCAGGAACCCGACCAGGACCGGCGCCAGACAGAACGCCGTCGCGATCCATCCCGCCGCCCCGCGCAGCCGGCGCCGCTCCAGCCGTCCCGCGGTCACCCCCCGCATGTGCGATTTCGCCTGGCCGCGCTGGACCTTCTCCAGCACCGCCAGAAACAGCGCGAAGGCCAGCAGACAGAACGCCAGCTGCGACGCCGCCGCCCGGTCCGCCATCGAGAACCAGGCCTGATAGATGCCGGTCGAGAACGTCTTCACCCCGAAATGCGCCACCGTGCCGTAATCCGCGATGGTCTCCATGATCGTGAGCAGCACCCCCCCCGCGATGGCCGGCCGCGCCATCGGCAGGCTCACGCTCCGGAACGCCTCCCACGGCCCCTTGCCGAGCGTCCGCGCCGCCAGATACGCGTTCGCCGACTGCCGTCCGAACGCCGCCCGCGCGAGCAGATAGACGTAGGGATAGAGCACGCAGATCAGCATCAGCGCCGCCCCCGGCAGCGAGCGGATGTTCGGAAACCAGTAATCGCGCGGCCCCCAGCCCGTCACCTCCCGCAGCGTCGTCTGCACCAGCCCCGGATGCGACAGCAGGTCGGTGTAGGCGTAGGCGAGCACGTAGGCCGGAAACGCCAGCGGCAGAACCATCAGCACCTCGAGCCAGCGCGAGCCCGGAAACCGGTGCATCGTCACGAGCCAGGCGCCGCCGGTCCCCACGAGGGCGGTCCCGAGGCCGACCAGCGCCACCAGCATAAGCGTGTTGAGGATATAGGCGGGCAGGACCGTCGCGAAGAGCCCCCGCCACGTCGCGAGATCTCCCGAGAGCGCGGCGACCCCCGCCGCGAAGATCGGCGCGACGCAGACGAGCGCCACCAGCCAGGCGAGGATGTTGAGAACGCGCGCGCCCACCGGCTCCGCTCCTTTCCGACAGGATCGCTCGGGAATACCGGAGCCCCGCGCGCGGAGCAAGGGACCGCCCGCCCCCGAGACCCGAAGCCGCGGCAACCGATCCGGCCACGCCGGGTTCTCCCGCCTCGTGCGCGACCCGCGCCCCGCGGCTTCCCGCGCGGACACCCCCGGAACAGGAGCGACGGCCAATGAAACGGATCGACGGCAAACTTGAACCGATTCTCGAGGACATCATCCGCCGGAACGGGAACCAGCCCGAGTTCCACCAGGCCGTCCACGAGGTGCTGGGCAGCCTCGGTCCCGTCGTCGCCAGATACCCATGCTATCTTGAGGATTCGCTGATCGAACGCCTCTGCGAGCCCGAGCGCCAGATCATCTTCCGCGTGCCCTGGACGACCGACGCCGGCGAGGTCAGGATGAACCGCGCCTTCCGGATCCAGTTCAATTCGGCGCTCGGCCCCTACAAGGGCGGCATGCGCTTCGACCCGTCGGTCGACATCGGCATCGTCAAATTCCTCGGCTTCGAGCAGACCTTCAAGAACGCGCTGACCCATCTTCCGATCGGCGGCGGCAAGGGCGGAGCCGACTTCGATCCCAAGGGGCGCAGCGACCGGGAGATCATGCGCTTCTGCCAGTCTCTGATGACCGAGCTTCATCGCCACATCGGCGACCGGACCGACGTGCCCGCGGGAGACATCGGCGTCGGCGACCGCGAGATCGGCTATCTATTCGGCCAGTACAAGCGCCTGACCGACCGCTTCGAGGCGGGCGTACTGACCGGCAAGGGCCTGTCCTACGGCGGCTCCTGCGCCCGCACCGAGGCGACCGGCTACGGCAACGCCTTTTTCGTGGACGCGATGCTGCGCACCCGCGGCGACGGCCTGGACGGCAGGCGCGTCGTCGTCTCCGGCTCGGGAAACGTCGCCATCCACGGCATGGAGAAGGTCCGGTCGTTCGGCGCGACCGTCGTCGCCTGCTCCGATTCCGACGGCCACGTCGTGGACGAGGACGGCATCGACCTCGATCTCGTCAAGGAGATAAAACTGGAACGGGGCGGCCGGATCTCCGAATACGCCGAGGCGAAGGGCGGGCCGGCGCGCTTCGTCGGCGACGGATCGATCTGGGACGTCCCGTGCGACGTCGCCATGCCGTCCGCCACCCAGAACGAGCTTTCGGAGGATGACGCCCGGACGCTGGTGAGGAACGGCGTCGTCGCCGTGAGCGAAGGCGCCAACATGCCCTCCACCCCGGAGGCCATCAACGTGTTCCGGGACGCCGGCATCCTGTTCGGCCCGGCGAAAGCCGCGAACGCGGGCGGCGTCGCGACCTCAGCGCTCGAGATGCAGCAGAACGCGTCGCGCGACAGCTGGACCTTCAAGCGGACCGAGGAGCGGCTGGCCGAGATCATGTGCCGCATCCACGACACCTGCGCGGAGACGGCGGAGGAATACGGGGCGCCCGGCGACTACGTCCTGGGCGCCAACATCGCCGGCTTCCTGCGCGTCGCCGGGGCGATGCGCGCCCAGGGCGTCGTCTGACGCGCCCCCCGCTCCTCAGGCCGCGAGCGTCCACCCGAGCCCGAGGACCGCGCAGAGCGCCAGGACCGCGCCCATCCCGAGCCGCAGGCGGAACACCGCCACGATGGCGAACGCGGTCAGCGCCAGCGCGGCGGGATCGAGCGACGACCAGACCGGCGCGCTGACCCGCAGCCCCGCCCCGGACCAGACCCCAACCTCCCGGAACACGACATGGAGCGCGAACCAGACCGCCAGGTTCGCGATCACGCCGACCACCGCCGCCGTGATCGCCGCCAGCGCCCCGGCGAGCACGGCGTTCCCGCGCAGCCGCTCGATCCACGGCGCGCCGAGAAATATCCACAGGAACGACGGCGTGAAGGTGACCCACGTCACCAGCACCGCGCCGAGGATCCCCGCCAGATACGGGTTCATCCCCCCCGCCTCGCGGAACGCGGCGAGAAATCCCACGAACTGCACCACCTGGATCAGCGGCCCGGGCGTCGTCTCCGCCATCCCCAGCCCGTCGAGCATCTCGCCGGCGCTCAGCCAGCCCTGCGTCGCCACCGCCTCCTGCGCCACCCAGGCCAGCACCGCGTAGGCCCCGCCGAAGGTCAGCACCGCCATCTGGCTGAAAAACACCGCGAGCCGCGCGAACACGTCCTCCGGCCCCAGCGCGACCGCCAGAACCGCGACCGGCGCGAGCCACGCGAACGCCACCGCCGCGCAGAGCGCGAGGTGGCCGGCCCCGCCCGCCCGGCCCCGATCCGCCTCGCGCGTTCCGTCGTCGGCCTCGTGGCCGTCGTCCGCGAACGCGCTCCACCCCGCCCGAGCCCCGAGCGCGCCGATCAGACCCGCGCCCAGCACGATGGCCGGAAACGGCGCCCCGAACAGGAACAGCGCCGCGAAGGCCGCTGCCGCGATCACCCGCGCGGCGATCCCGGTCAGCGCCCGCGACCCGATCCGGATCAGCGCCTGGAGCACGATCGCCAGCACCGCCGCCTTGACCCCGTAGAGCAGCCCCGCCACCAGAGGCGTCTGCCCCCACGTCACGTAGATCAGGCTCAGCGCCATGATCGCGAGAAACCCCGGCAGCACGAAAAGCAGCCCCGCCACCAGCCCGCCCCGCGCCCCGTGCAGCAGCCATCCGAGATAGATCGTCAGCTGATGCGCCTCCGGGCCGGGGAGAAGCATGCAGAAGTTGAGCGCGTGCAGAAACCGCCTCTCGCCGATCCAGGCCTTCTCCTCGACCAGGATGCGGTGCATCACCGCGATCTGCCCCGCCGGCCCGCCGAAACTCAGCGCCGCGACCCGCGCCCAGACCAGCGCGGCCTCCGGAAACGCGACGCCGTCCCGCGCCCGCGGCGCGTCCGCCTCAGCCACGCGCCCCTTGCGCGGACCGGCGCCGTAGGCGGCTCAAACCCCGATATCCGCGCGTTCGCGCGTCCGCCGGCCGCCGCAACCCGCGTCCTCGGCCCCCTCGCCGCCGGCCGCGAACCAGGTCCGGACCCCCGGCATCCGGCGGAGCGCCGCGCCGACATCCGCCTGCGCCGCGCTCCGCCGGATCCGCCGCGCGGCCGCCCGTCCCGCGCCCGTCTCCCGCGCCCCGGGCTCCGGATGCGTGGCGAGCAGCGCGGCGAAGACATCCAGGAACGGCTCCCAGCGCGCGCCAGCGATGCCGGACCCGCCGAAGAGGATCTCGAGACCCGGCCGGTCCAGATGATCGAGCAGCGCGCACCACGCGACGCGCCGCACGTCGGGATCGCGCGGACCCGCCTCGACGCAGAAACGCCCGATCTCGAGCAGCGGCGCCTCGAACCGGGCGAGACCCTCGGGGTCGCAGAACCGCACCGCGAACGATCGCCGGACCTCCGCGCCGTCGGATTGGCCGGTCATGCGGTAGCAGCACACCACCCGTCCGCTCGCCGCGTTCTCGACGAGGACGTGCGCGACGTCGCGGTGCTCCGTCTCCGTCCCGCGGGCCAGGTCCGCGCCGCCGACCCGGCGCGCGCGCTCCGTCATCGCGGCCCGGGCCTCTCCGGCTCCGACCGCTCGCGTCCGGTATCCGCTCCGGGATCCGACCATATCCGACACCTCGATTCTCGACCGGGCGAATGATGACAGTGAAATGTGACCTTGTCTTGACGCCGTCTTGACGTTCGCGCCTCCCGGCCGATGTTTCGCGAGACCCCAAGGCGAAGGACCGCGACATGATCCCGAAGCTCACCAGATCCGACGCGGAATGGCGCGCGAGCCTCTCCCCGCAGGCCTACAAGGTGACGCGCCGGGCCGGAACCGAACGCCCCTTCACCCATGACGACTTCCCGAAGACCCCCGGAACGTTCTCCTGCGTCTGCTGCGACGCGCCGCTTTTCAGGTCCGAGACGAAATTCGACAGCGGCACCGGCTGGCCGAGCTTCCACGCTCCCCTGGCCCCCGACGCCGTCGAGGAGCGCGTGGACAAGGGCTGGTTCATGACCCGCACCGAGGTGGTCTGCGCACGCTGCGACGCCCATCTCGGCCACGTTTTCGATGACGGTCCGCCCCCGACCGGCCTGCGGTACTGCATGAACGGCGTTGCGCTGACCTTCTCGGCCGACGGCGCGTAGCCGACCGCGACGAAGGCGCGCTACTGGACGAACTGCTCCGCGTCGAGATTGAGCAGGTTGCCGAACAGCTGCTCGAGAACGCCGAGCGTCCGGCCGCCGGTCTCGGTCGTGCGCACCGTCAGGTTGACGATCCGCCCGTCCTCGAGCCCGTAACGCGCCACGTCCTGGACCACGCCGTTCCCGTTGAACTCCACCGCGAGCACCGTCCGGTCGATCACCCGCGGCGGGTTGTAGGTGTAGTTCTCGATCGTCGTCTGCACGTAATACCATCCGGAATCGCGCAGCACGCCGCTGCTCGACGGGCGTCCGAGCTTGGCCTCGACGCTCTCGGCGGTATCGGCTCCGGGCCGGATCTGAGCCACGTCCTCGGCCGGCGGGATATAGCCGTGAACCCTGACCGTCGGCGCGCATCCCGCCAGGATCGCGCTCGCCAGAAGGACGGCCGGCAGGACGCGACGCGGCGGCTTGGGACTCATCGGGACACTCCAACACTCCGGCCCATCCGCCGGAATTCCCTTGCTCCCCTACGACGCGCATGGTCTAAATTCAAGCGGGTTGGGCCCGCACGCCCCGGACAAGGCAGGCAGGAAGACACATGCCCGAACTGGTCAGCCATTCCGTAGCCAATCCCGAATTCGCGCGCGTGATCGTGCTCAGCCGGCTCCGCGACGTGACGGAATTCGCCTTCGACATCGCGCCCGACGACGCCGAGGCCGAAGCGGTCGCGCGCCTGTTGGGCGCGATCCGGATCCGCAAGATGCGGTTCGCCGGCACGCTGACGCCGCTTCCCGCGACGGGCTGGCGGCTCGAGGGCCGGCTCGGCGCGACCGCCGTGCAGACCTGCGTGGTCTCGCTCGAACCCGTCACCACCCGCATAGACCAGCCGGTGCGCCGCACCTGGCTTCCGTTGACCGATCCGCTCCCGGCCGAAACCATGCTGCTTCCGGGCGGCGACGAGGACGAGGTCGAACCGCTGGGACCGTCGATCGACCTCGGGCTCGTCGCGATCGAGGCGCTGGCGCTCGCCCTGCCCGACTACCCGCGCAAACCGGGCGCGGCGATCCCGCCGGAACTCGGAACCGGTGCGGAGGACGAAGACCGCCCCAAACCCTTCGCGGCGCTGGCGGCCCTCAAGGACCGACTGGACGGCGAAAAGTGACGTCGCCGCGATTGGGGCTTGCGCGCGCCGCCCCCGCCGCTATTTTGCGCGCTTCGTTCTTCAGCCCGGATCGGCGCTCTTGGTCGTGACATCGGCCTCCGCACCTGCTATCCGGCCCCGGCACGATGAAACAAGCGAGATCCGGGCGTCCGCCCGTCTGAAATTGAGGTCGAGAAATGGCTGTCCCCAAGAGCAAAGTGACGCGCTCGAAACGCGGCATGCGCCGGTCGCATGACGCGCTCGTCGCCGGAAACCCGAACGAGTGCTCGAATTGCGGCGAACTGCGGCGCCCGCATCACGTCTGCGCCGCATGCGGCCATTACGACGGACGCGAGGTCGTCGCGGCCGTCGAAGAGATCGATCTGGACGACGAGGCGGCCTGACCGCCGCACTGAGGTTGCACCGCGATGACCGGCGACGCGGCCTCAGCCGTCCCTGACCCACCGGCGCAATCCGCATCCGGCGACGTCGTCATCTCCATCGACGCGATGGGGGGCGACAAAGGCTTGGCCGAGGTCGTGCGCGGCATGGGCAAGTCCCTCGAGAAGAATCCGCGGCTCCGCTACATCGTCCACGGCGACGCCGACATGCTGCGCGCGGCCATCCGCTCCGGCAGCCCGCTCTCCGGCCGCACCGAGATCCGCCACGCCGACAGCGTCATCGCCATGGACGAGAAGCCGTCGAGGGCGCTCCGCCGCGCCAAGGGATCGAGCATGTCGAACGCGCTGGAAACGGTGCGTTCCGGCGAATCCGAGGTCGCCATCTCCTGCGGCAACACCGGGGCGCTGATGGCCTTCTCGATGCTCCAGCTGCGCAAGGCCCCGGGCGTCGACCGCCCGGCGATCGCGATCCTCTGGCCCTCCGCGAACCCCGGGGGCTACAACGTCCTGCTCGATGCCGGCGCCGACATCCGCGCCGACGCCGAGGATCTTCTGACCTTCGCGCTGATGGGCGCCTCCTACGCCCGAAACTCCGCCGGCCTCGCGCGGCCGCGCGTCGGCCTGCTCAACGTCGGCACCGAGGAGCACAAGGGCCGCGCCGAGCTTCACGACGCCGCCGAGCGCATCGCCGCCGCCGGCGAGGCGGGCGATTTCGACTACATCGGCTACGTCGAGGGGACCGACATGGCGTCCGACCGCGTCGACGTCATCGTCACCGACGGCTTCACCGGCAACATCGCGCTCAAGACCGCCGAGGGAACCGCCCGGATGATCCGCGACCAGCTCAAGGAGGCGTTCTCCTACAGCATCCTCAGCCGCGTCGGCGCGCTTTTCGCGATCACCTCGCTCCAGCGTCTCCAGAAGCGGATCGACCCGCGCAGGGTCAACGGCGGCGTGTTCCTCGGCCTCAACGGCACCGTCATCAAATCCCACGGCGGCGCCGACGCCACGGGCGTCTCCGCCGCGATCAAGCTCGCCTTCACCCTCGCGGAGATCGGCTTCTCGCGCAGGCTGGCCGAGAGGGTCGCGGCCTTCGCGCCCCCCCGCGCGGCCGACGAGGGCGCCGCCCGATGACGACGATCCGCTCCGTCGCCCTGGGGTGCGGACATTATCTGCCCGACCGCGTCGTCGAGAACGCCGAATTCGAGGCGATGGTCGACACCACCGACGAATGGATCCGCGCCCGCACCGGCATCGAGCGCCGCCACTTCGCCGCCGCCGACGAGAACACGTCCGACCTCGCGACCAGGGCGGCGGAAGCCGCGCTTCTCGACGCGGGGATGCGCGGCGCCGATCTCGACGCGCTGATCGTGGCGACCGCCACCCCCGACCAGACCTTCCCCTCCACGGCGGTCCGCGTCCAGGCCGCGATCGGCATGGGCGGCGGCTTCGCCTTCGACGTCCAGGCCGTCTGCGCGGGCTTCGTCTTCGCGCTCGCCCAGGCCGACGCGCTGATCCGCGCGGGCTCCGCGCGCCGCGTCATGGTCATCGGCGCCGAGACCTTCTCGCGCATCCTCGACTTCGCCGACCGCAGCACATGCGTCCTTTTCGGCGACGGCGCCGGCGCGCTGATCCTCGAGGCGGCCGAAGGCGACGGCACGTCCGCCGACCGCGGCATCCTCGCGACCGACCTCAATTCCGACGGCCGCTACGCCGACCTGCTCTACGTCGACGGCGGCCCCTCCAGCACCGGCGCCGCCGGCGTCGTGCGCATGTCCGGCCAGGAGGTCTTCAAGCACGCCGTGGTGAAACTCGCCCAGACCGGCGCCCGCGCCCTCGACCGCGCCGGCCTCGCCACGTCGGACATCGACTGGCTGGTTCCGCACCAGGCCAACCTGCGCATCATGACCATGACGGCGGCCAAGCTCGGCGTCCCGCGCGACCGCGTCGTGGTCACCGTCCAGGACCACGGCAACACCTCCGCCGCGTCGATTCCGCTCGCCCTCTCGGTCGCCCGCGCGCGCGGCGACATCAAGCGGGGCGACGTGCTGCTCATGGAGGCCATCGGCGGCGGCCTCGCCTGGGGAGCCGCCGTCCTGCGCTGGTGAGCGCGGCGCCGCTGGCCTTTCCAACCCGTTGTTATTGACTCGCTTTCCACATTCCCCCAAGGTCGATCAAAACAAGGTTAACCGACGGGGGAACTGCCATGAGTGACAAGACCTTGACGCGCATGGAGCTCAGCGAGGCCGTGTTCCGGGCCGTCGGGCTCTCCCGCAACGAATCGGCGGAACTCGTTGAATCCGTTCTCGACCACATGTCCGACGCGCTCGTGGCCGGCGAGACCGTCAAGATCTCGTCGTTCGGCACCTTCAGCGTGCGCTCCAAGACCGCGCGGATCGGCCGCAATCCCAAGACCGGCGAGGAGGTTCCGATCGAGCCGCGCCGGGTCCTGACCTTCCGGCCGTCGCACATCATGAAAGAACGCGTCGACGCCGGCAACAAGCAACGATGATCCAGGGATCTCCGGACGCATGAACAAATCGCCGGAAGCCTTCCGCACCATCAGCGAGGTCGCCGAGACGCTCGACGTGCCGCCGCACGTCCTGCGCTTCTGGGAGACCCGCTTCACCCAGATCAAGCCGGTCAAGCGCGGCGGCGGCCGGCGCTACTACCGCCCCGAGGACGTCAATCTGCTGCGCGGCATCAAGGGCCTGCTCTACGACGAGGGCATGACCATCAAGGGCGCGCAGAAGATCCTGCGCGAAAAGGGCG
The DNA here is from genome assembly GCA_963798765.1 of uncultured Alphaproteobacteria bacterium. Taxonomy (GTDB): domain Bacteria; phylum Pseudomonadota; class Alphaproteobacteria; order Rhodobacterales; family Rhodobacteraceae; genus Amaricoccus. Next base: position 88,407 of record CAWCUP010000041.1, read on the forward strand.
TCCGTCACGTCATCGGCCTCGGCTCGCTTCCCGACGGCGAGGACGCCGCGCCGGCGTCCGAGGCGCCGAAACCCGCAGCCAGGGCCGCGAAGCCGGCGCCGCCCGTCACCCCGGACACGCCGGGACCGGCCGCGCCCGAGCCCGGACCCCGGCCCCAGGCCGATCTCTTCGAGGCGCCCTCGCCCCTGTCAGGGGCCGACGCGTCGAAGCTCCGTCCGACCGACCGGTCCGAGCTCCGCGACCTCGTCGCCCGGCTCGTGGCGCTCCGCGCCGACATGCTCGCCGATCCGCCCGGGTGAGGCCGCTTTCCCCTTGCCCCGCCCCGGCGCGTCACTATAAAGCGCGGGTGTCGGGCTATAGCGCAGCTTGGTAGCGCGTTCGTCTGGGGGACGAAAGGTCGTGAGTTCGAATCTCGCTAGCCCGACCACCATCCCCGATTCCATCGACACGAACCCCGGCGTGATCCCCTCCCAGGGCATCGCCGCGATGTTCGCCGCCGGCGCGATCCGCGCCGTCGCGCCCCCGGTCGAAGGCCAGATCCAGCCCGCCAGCCTCGACCTCAGGCTCGGCGACACCGCATTCCGCGTCCGCGCCTCGTTCCTGCCGGGCGCCGGCACCGTCTCGGACCGCATCGCCGATTTCGCCATGCACCGCATCGACCTCGGCCCCGGCGCGGTGCTGGAGAAAGGCTGCGTCTATCTCGTGCCGCTGGCCGAGAGCCTCGCCCTTCCCGACGACATCGCCGCCGTCGCCAACGCCAAGAGCTCCACCGGCCGCCTCGACCTCTTCACCCGCCTGATCACCGATCGCGGCACCGAATTCGACCGGATCGAGGCGGGCTATTCCGGCCCGCTCTACGCCGAGATCTCGCCGCGCTCCTTCTCCGTCCTCGTCCGCCCCGGCATGCGCCTCAACCAGATCCGCTTCCGTCGCGGCTCCGCCGTTCTGGACGACGCGGCGCTCGACAGCGCTCGACGCCGCCGAAAGCCTCGTCGACGGCGAGGCGCACATCGCGGGCGGTCTCGGCTTCTCCGTCGATCTCGCCCCCTCGGGCGGCGGCCTCGTCGGCTACCGGGCCAAACCCCATACCGGCCTGATCGACCTCGACCGCGTCGGCCATTACGACCCTGCCGACTACTGGGAACCCATCACCGACGCGAAGGGCCGAATCATCCTCGATCCGGGCGCCTTCTACATCCTCGTCAGCCGCGAGGCCGTCCACGTGCCCCCCGGCTACGCCGCCGAGATGGCCCCATACCTCGCGATGGTCGGCGAGTTCCGCGTGCATTACGCCGGCTTCTTCGACCCCGGCTTCGGCCACGCCGCCGCCGGCGGCTCCGGCGCCCGCGGCGTCCTCGAGGTCCGCTGCCACGAGGCGCCCTTCGCCCTCGACCACGGCCAGATCGTCGGACGCCTCGTCTACGAACGCATGTCCGAACGCCCCGACCGCCTCTACGGACAGGACATGAGATCGAACTACCAAGGCCAAGGCCTGAAGCTCTCGAAACACTTCCGCGCCGCGTGACGGTGCGCGCCGCCCGGTCGGACCGGTAGGCGCGCATATTGCTGTGGTCAGCCGGGAATGCGCGCGTCGTACTCCGCGCGGAGCCGGACCCAGTCCTCCCAGAACGGTCCCGGCTCCACGCCTTCGAGGCGATCGGCCAAGACGTCGAGATGCGCGTGCCATCCCGCGCCGACCATCAACGTCATGTTGCGGTCCGGCAGACGACGGTGGATCAGGGTGAGAAGCACCTTGTCGCCATCCGGCTCCAGTTCGAACGACACCTCGCCGCTTTCACCCCAGGTGAAGACGAGCTTCCGGGGCGGATCGACCTCGACGATCCGGCTCGACATGCTGTGCTCGGCGGAGAATCCCTCCGGCCGCGCGCCCGGCGGGTCCGACAGCTCGCCATTGCGCCACGTCAACTCGAACGGCGCGCCGGCCTTCAGTTCCATCTCGCCGGAAGCGAGCCAGCGGCGGCGCAGATCGCTCTCCGTCAGATGGGCCCAGACGCGCTCGACAGGGCCGGGCAGCCGTCGCTGCATTTTCAGAGTGGCGGGCTCGACGAGCGCGCCATAAGGGGTCGTTTCCAAAATCTGAGTCATCAGTCGTCTCCTTCCTTTCCGGTGGTGGATCCGCGCTCGTCCTCGTCGCGGAGCAGGTCTTCGAGATCACCCAAACGGTCGTTCCAGAACGGCGCGTAGTACCCGAGCCATGCGTGCGCGTCGGCGAGGGGTCCGGGTTCGAGTCGGCAGATATGCGTGCGCCAGCGCACCTCGCGCCGGATCAGTCCCGCGTTCTCCAGCGCCTTGATGTGCTTGGAAGCCGCGGCGAGTGAGATTGAGAAAGGTTCGGCAAGCTGGCTGACGGTGCGTTCGCCGCAGGTGAGTTCATGGAGCATCCGCCGCCGCGTCGGGTCTCCGAGCGCGTGAAAAACGGCGTTCATCCGGGGCGTTTCCAATTCAACCATATGGCTGAATAATACGCCGCGCCAGCTTCGGTCAACCGATTCGTTTAATGATGAGAGCCGGTACAGCCCGTCTGCGCCTCAAGCGCTCCTCGCGAAAAAGGCCGGATTGAAAGGTTTCCGTGCGGTTAACGGAAATCGCCAAGTCTATGATTTCATTTACTTATAGAAAGTGGCCACGCGTGGCACTTTTATCCGAACATCTCTTCCTGATCGCCCTTGAGCTCCGGCGCGTCGCCATCCCCGTCCGCCTCCGGCCCCGGCATCGCGTCCGGCGCGGGCCGGTTGTCGAGCAGCCCCGCCGCCCGCAACTCCGCCAGTCCCGGCAGATCGCGCTCCGATTCGAGCCCGAAATGATCCAGAAACGCCTGCGTCACGACGAAGGTCATCGGCTTGCCCGGCGTCATCCGCCGGCGGCCCAGCTTGACCCAGCCCAGCTCGATCAGCAGGTCCAGCGTCCCGCCCGACACGCTCACGCCCCGGATCTCCTCGATCTCGGCCCGCGTGCAGGGCTGGTGGTACGAGATGATCGCCAGCGTCTCGATCGCCGCCCGGCTCAGCTTGCGGGTCTCCACGACCTCGCGGCTCATGAGAAATCCCAGATCGGGCGCCGTCCGGAACGCCCAGGCGTCGCCCACGCGCCGCAGCTGCACGCCCCGCTCCTCATACCGCCGCCGCAGCCCCGCGAGCGCCTCGGCCGGATCGGACCCGCGCGGCAGCCGCTCGCCCAGATCGCGCACCGTCAGCGGCTTGGCGCTCGCGAACAGCACCGCCTCCACCATGCGCTCCTGTTCCGGCATCGGCGGCGCGGAGAACATGTCCGCATCCGGGTCGGGCACGAACGCCCGCGTCGTCTCGTTCATCGCAAATCCTCTCCCGTCCGGGTCCGCAGATAGATCGGCAGGAACGCGCCCTCCTGCCGCAGGCTCAGCCTGCCCGCCTTCACCAGCTCCAGCGCGGCGGCGAAGCTCGCCGCCGTCGCCGAGCGCCGTCTCTTCGGATCGCGCGCCCACTCCTCGGGCAGCCAGGCCGACAGGCTCACCCAGTCCATCGCGGTGCCGAGCAGCCCGCGCATCCGCTCCAGCGCCTGCTCCATCGTGTAGACCGGCCCGCGCCGCAGATGCAGCGGCTGGAAATCGTCCTTCGTCTTGATCCGGGAATAGGCCCGCATCAGGTCCATCAGGTCGGCGGTGTGGATCACCCGCACGTCGCGCGTCACGCTCTCGGTCTCGCCCCGCCCGAACACGTCGCGCCCGAGCTGATCCCGCCCCATCAGCCTTGCGGCCGCCTCGCGCATCGCCTCGAGCCGCTCCAGCTGGAACGCCAGATGCGCCGCCAGCTCGTCGCCGGACGGCCCCTCCTCGGTCGGGTCGGGCGGCAGCAGCAGCCGCGATTTCAGGAACGCCAGCCATGCCGCCATCACCAGATAATCCGCCGCCAGTTCGATGCGAAGCCGCTTGGCCGCCTCGACGAAACCGAGATACTGTTCCGCCAGGCCCAGAATGGACACCTTGCGCAGATCCACCTTCTGCGTCCGCGCCAGCGTCAGCAGCAGGTCGAGCGGCCCCTCGAACCCGTCCACGTCCACCACCAGCGCCTCGGCGGCGATCCGGTCGGCCGTGCCCGCGGCGTCGAAGAAATCCTCAGGCATGCGCCACCCGCCCGGTCAGCGCCGCGTATTCCGCGTCAAGCGCCGCGACATCCGCCTCCACGCGCCCGTCCCGCGCCGCCAGCGCCCGCTCCGCGCGTTCCGCCGCGCGGCCCGCCAGACGCGGCGCGCCCTCGGCCACCGCCGCCATCTCGCCCGCGTCGCCGTTGCAATGCAGAACCACGTCGCAGCCCGCAGCCACCGACCGCGCCGCCCGCTCCGCGAACGGTCCGTTCAGCGCGCGCATCGAAAGATCATCGGTGAGCAGCAGCCCGTCGAAGCCGATCCGCTCCCGCATCATCCCGATCACGGCCTCCGACTGCGTCGCCGGCGCCGCCGGATCGAGCGCGCGGTAGACCACATGCGCCGTCATCGCCATCGGCAGATCGGCGAGCGCCGCGAAGGGCGCGAAATCCGCCGCCAAGGTCCCGGCGTCCGCCTCCACCACCGGCAGCGCCTCGTGGCTGTCGAGCCCGGCCCGGCCCTGCCCCGGCATGTGTTTCATCACCGGCACGACGCCACCCTCGAGCAGCCCGTCCGCCACGGCCCGCCCGATCGCCGCGACCTCCGCCGGATCGCTCCCGAAGCACCGGTCGCGCAGGATCGCGTGCGTCTCCGGCCCCGCCAGGTCGAGCACCGGCGCGCAGTTCACGTCGATCCCGACCGACCGCAGCTCCTCCGCGATGATCCGATACCGCAGCCGCATCGCCGCGACCCGCGACCGGGTGTCCGGCCGCCGCGCGCATTCCTCGAACGCCGGCACCCATTCCCGCCAGGCGGGCCCCCGCATCCGCGCGACCCGCCCGCCTTCCTGGTCGATCAGGATCGGAGCGTCGCGCCCCACGCTCTCGCGCAGTTCCGCCGTCAGCTCCGCGACCTGAGCGGGGTCCGCGACGTTGCGCGCGAAGAGGATGAACCCCCACGGATCCGCCTGCGCGAAGAACCGCCGCTCGGACCGGTCCAGCTCCGTCCCGGCGCATCCGAAGATGACCGCCCGCGCCGCCACTACTGCAACGTCACCGGAATGCAGTCGACGCCCTGCGCGCGCAGAGCCTCGCAGAGATCGCGCGTCTCGTCCGTGCTGTCGAACCCGGCCACCCGGAGACGGTAGAACACCCGCGCGTTCGAGGTGGCGCGTTCGACATAGAGGCTCTTCGACGCGAGCAGCGCGCCATGCCGCGCCACCAGCGACGCCCAGGCCTCGCGCGTCAGATCCTCGCTGTCATAGGCGCCGAGCTGGACCATCCGGGTGCCGGCCCCCAGACCGCCCGCCGCGACCTCGCGCGGCGCCGCCGGCCCCGCAGCGGCCGGAGCCGCCGCCCCGGACGCGGCGACGGGCGCCGCGCGCAGACCGACCGGACGCACTCTCGGCCTGTTCGCGGCCGACGCGCCAGGCTCCAGGGCCGGATCGCCCTCCTCCTCCGCGCCGAGCGTCTCGGCCGGACCGACCGCCTCTGCGACCAGGGCCGCGAGGCTCGTCGTCGAGATCGCGGGCCCCGGAGCGACGGCCTCGGGCGACGCGTCCTCCAGCCCGTCCGTCACGACGTCTTCCGGCGTCGCCGGCGCGATGGCGACCAGATCGCCCTGCGGACCGTCCTCGGCCGAAAGGGCGGAGGGCGGCGGCTCCGCGACCGCCGCGGTCCGGGGGGCCGGCTCCGGATTGCCCGCGAGGACCGAATTCACCTCCAGCCCCTGATGCGAGGCCCGCTCGCCGCCGGGATCCTCCGGCTCGATCCGCGCCGGACCCTCCATCGCCCGGATGATCGGCACCTCCGCGGCGTCCCGCGTCCCGAGGTTCCACGACCAGACCGCGAGCGCCGCGACCAGTCCGAGGAAGACCGCCGCGCCGGCGGCCTTCCGCATCCGGGCCGGGATCAGACGCGCCGTCCCGTCTTCGGCTACGGAATCGTAGTCATCGCTGTACAAATCGCGCATGGGGTTCTTGCCTGTTTTGACACACTATATCCTGTATGTGCCTCTGCTCCAACCCCTAAATGTTTAGCGGATGCTTAACGCATCTCGTTCATCGGGGTCACGCCCAGAATACCAAGACCTGCGGATATGACAACCTGTGTCGCGCGGACCAGCGCGAGGCGCGCCCGCGTCGCCTCCGGCGCGTCCGTCCGGATGAACCGCAATCCTGGATCGAGTTTGCCCTGATGCTGCAATCCATGAAAATTCGACGCGAGATCATAGAGATAGAACGCGATCCTGTGGGGCTCGTGCGCCCGCGCCGCGATCTCCACCTGGCGCGGCCATTCGCCGAGCTTGCGCGCGAGGCCCAGCTCCCCGTCGGTCCCGAGCGCCGAGAGGTCGGCTCCCGCGAGCGCCGCGTCCGACGCGTCGACCCCCGCCTCCGCCGCTTTCGACAGGACCGAGAACGCCCGCGCGTGGGCGTACTGCACGTAGAAGACCGGGTTGTCCTTCGACTGCTCCATCACCTTGTCGAAGTCGAACTCGAGCGGCGCGTCGTTCTTGCGCGTCAGCATAACGAACCGCGTCACGTCGCGGCCGACCTCGTCGATGACGTCGCGCAGCGTGACGAAGGTGCCCGCCCGCTTCGACATCTTGAACTCGGCCCCGCCCTTCATGAGCTTGACCAGCTGGCAGAGCTTGACGTCGAGCGGCACCCGCTCGCCGCTGAGCGCCGCGACCGCCGCCTTCATGCGCTTGACGTAGCCGCCGTGATCCGCGCCCAGGACGTCGATCAGCTCGTCGAAACCGCGCTCGATCTTGTTGTAATGATACGCGATGTCCGGCGCGAAATAGGTCCATCCGCCATCGGACTTCTTCACCGGCCGGTCCACGTCGTCGCCGTATCGCGTCGAACGGAACAGCGTCTGCTCGCGCGGCTCCCAATCCTCGGGAGCCTTGCCCTTGGGCGGCTCCAGCACGCCCTCGTAGATCAGCCCCTTGTCTTCGAGTGAAGCCAGCGCCGCTTCTATCTCGCCGGTTCCATAGAGCGATTTCTCGGAAAAGTACGTGTCCATCTCGACGCCGATCAGCGCCAGGTCGGCCCGGATCATGTCCATCATCGCGTCGGTCGCGAAAGCCCGTATCTCCGGAAGCCAGTCCGCCTCGGGCCTGTCCACGAGATCGCGGCCGTACCGTTCCGCGAGATCGGCGCCCACGGGAATCAGGTAATCGCCCGGATAGGCGCCGTCGGGAAAGTCCACCGGTTCGCCGAGCGCCTCGAGGTACCGCAGATAGACCGACCGCGCGAGCACGTCGACCTGCGCCCCGCCGTCGTTGATGTAGTATTCGCGCGTCACGTCGTAGCCGGCGAAATCCAGAAGACCCGCCAGCGCGTCTCCGAACACCGTGCCCCGTGTATGGCCCATATGGATCGGCCCGGTCGGATTGGCCGATACGAACTCGATATTGACGCGCCGTCCGGCCCCCATCCGCGACCGACCGGCGTTGACGCCTTCGCCGATCACATGCGGGATCAGCCCGAACCACCGCGCCGGGTCCAGCCGCAGGTTGAGAAACCCCGGCCCCGCCACCTCCGCGCCGAGGATCCCCGGCGCGCCGTCCAGCTTCGCCGCCAGCGCCTCGGCGATCTCGCGCGGGTTCTTGCGCGCCGGTTTCGCCAGCACCATCGCCGCGTTGGTCGCCATGTCGCCATGCGCCAGGTCGCGCGGCGGCTCGACCGTGACCGCGTCGAGGTCGAGACCCTCCGGCAGAGCGCCCTCGGCCACCATCGCGCCGATCCCGTCCAGAACCAGCGCTCTTCACGTCCGCGAACAGATCCATCTGCGTCTCATTCCCGTTTCTCCGCCTGCCGCGCCTATCACAGCCTCGCCCGGCCCTCCAATCGCAAAAGCTGGCGGCGGCAGGCCACGGCGTCTATATGTCCCTCGACGCCACCCGACCCGGCAGCCCATGTCTCGCCACGCGCCCGCCCTGTGCCTCCTCTGCCTCGCCCTCGTCACGCCCGCTTTCGCGGACGACGCGACGCTGGGCGCCGACGCGTTCGAGGCGCTGTCGGCGGACCGCACGCTCCATTTCACGCAGGACGGCCTGCCTTTCGGCTCCGAACGGTATTTTCCCGGCCGCCGAAGCCTCTGGCGGACGCCCGACGGCGCTTGCGAGACCGGTCGATGGACGCCGCGCGGGGACGCGATCTGCTTCGTCTACGAGATGACGCCCGAACCGCAATGCTGGCGCTTCACCCGCTCGGGCGGACGGATCCGCGCGACCTATCTCGAGGACGGCGTCCCGGATCCCGGCTCCGTCCTGCTCGACCGGATCGACGACGCGCCTCTGGACTGCCCCGGCCCGCGCGTCGGAAGCTAGAGCAGCGTGCCCTGCTCCGGCGCGCGCTTCGGCCCCGACCGCCGCGCCTTGCGTTCCGGCGCCGCCTTCACGCGTCCGTCCGCGAAGGCGATCTCGTAGCCCTTCGCCTTACGGGCCTCCTCCGCCCGCGTCAGCACGCCGCCCGCCTCGTCACGCACGATCGCGTAGCCGCGCGCCAGCACCGATTCGGGATCGAGGCTCCGCAAACTCCGCGCGTGAAGCTCCAGCGCGCCGCGCCTGTCCGGCACGATCCGGTCGCCCGCGCGGTCGAGCCGGTCGGCGCGCGCCCTCAGCCGCTCCGCGAGCCGCCCGATCTCGCGCTCCAGCGCCTGCGGCCGCAGCCGCCCGCCCGCCCGCGCGAGGCGCTCCGCCCGCCGCCCGATCGCGGCGTCCCGGAACGCGCGCGGCAGATCGCGCGCCGCCTCCGCCAGCGCGCGCGCCTTGCGCTCGCCGAGCACGCCCAGAAGCCCCGGCCCGAACCGGCCGCCGGCGCCCTGGCTCATCTCCAGCCGCTTCTCCCGCGCCAGCCCCTCCAGCGCGCGCGGCAGCCGCACTGCCCAGGCGTCCAGCCGCTGCGCCCGATCCGACACCAGCGCCTCCGCGCGCGGCATTCCCCGCGCCAGATCGCGCAGCCGCTGCGACAGCCGCGCGATCCCGCGCGCCGCCGCCAGCCGCCGCCGGTCCTCGAGCGCCGCCACGCCCGCCATCAGATCGAGCCGCACCGGAACCGCCATCTCCGCCGCCGCGCTCGGCGTCGGCGCGCGCCGGTCGGCGGCGAGATCGATCAGCGTCGTGTCGGTCTCGTGCCCCACGGCCGAGATCAGCGGGATCGTCCCTTCGGCCACCGCCCGCACGACGATCTCCTCGTTGAACCCCCAGAGATCCTCGAGACTCCCCCCGCCCCGCGCCACGATCAGAAGGTCCGGCCTCGGCACGGCCCCGCCCGGCGCCAGCGCGTTGAACCCCTCGATCGCCGCCGCCACCTCCGCCGCGCATTCCCTGCCCTGCACCCGCACCGGCCAGACCAGCACCCGGCGCGGGAACCGCTCGCCCAGCCGGTGCAGGATGTCGCGGATCACGGCGCCCGAGGGCGACGTCACCACCCCGATCACCTCCGGCAGGAACGGGAGCGCGCGCTTGCGCTCCGCCGCGAACAGCCCCTCCGCCGCCAGCGCCGCCTTGCGCTTCTCCAGCATCGCCATCAGCGCGCCGACGCCCGCAGGCGCGATCTCCTCGATGATCATCTGGTACCGGCTCGACCCCGGGAACGTCGTGAGCCGCCCGGTGGCGATCACCTCCATCCCGTCCTCGGGCGCCACCGAAAGGCTCCGCGCCGTCCCCTTCCAGATCACGGCGGCCAGAACGGACCTGTCGTCCTTCAGATCGAGATAGAGATGCCCCGAGGCGGGCCGCGACACCCGGCCGATCTCGCCGCGCACCCGGACCCGCCCGAACTCGCCCTCGATCACCCGCTTCACCGCGCCGGAGATCTCCGACACGGTGAATTCCGGCGCGTTGCCCGCCGGGGCGGCGTCCTCGAACAGGTCCATGCGCGTACCCTCGCTGTCCGTCTCAGCCGACGAACGAGCCGCCTGTGCTGGATCGCTTCCGTTGCTCCGGTTCCTCGAAAGCGAGCCACAAGCCGCAGCCGACCACAAGCAAAGCGAACGCCGTCATTCCCGTCAACCGCGTCTCCAGGACCGCTGAGAATCCAAGAGCGGTGATGCCAAGTAGGATCAGCAAACCAGCGATCTTGCCCATACTCGCATGCCATGGAGGCCGCCAGACGCGCGCCGGCGGCGCGGCCCCGAACTCACGCGTGTAGATCGTCCGCGTCGCCTCGTACTGCGCGGCGCGGCGCGCGGCGTCCTTCGCCCCCGCGCCCGGCTCGTGGTGCAACGGATGGCGAAGCACCCCCGCGCATAACCTTTCCCAATAGTCCAGGCTGTGCGTCAGATGCAGTCGCCATGCACGATCGACATGCCAAGACGGAGGCAGCGCGCCGTCGGTTATCCGCGTGAGATATATGAAGCGTCTGTACTCCTCGATCACGGCCGACGCGAAGGACGCGCTCCACCCCTCCTCCGATGCGAGGTGATCCACGAACGGGATCGCCGTCCCGTCCACCTCGAAGCGATAGTCCGAAATCCGGCTCCACAGCGCCTCGTCCCGCATTCTTGCCCCCTCGCGTCACCTTGTCTATCAGCGTCAGGCTATCACAATGGGACGCGCCAATGAACATCCTCATCCTCGGCGGCGGCGGGCGCGAGCACGCGCTGGCCTGGGCCTTCGCCCAGAACCCGAAATGCGACCGCCTCTGGTGCGCGCCCGGAAACGCCGGCATCGCCGAGCAGGCGACCTGCGTCCCGCTCGACATCCTGAACGGCGACCGCGTGCTCGCCTTCTGCCGCGAGAACGCCGTGGACTTCGTGATGATCGGCCCCGAGGCGCCACTGGCCGAAGGCGTCGCCGACGATCTGCGCGCCGGCGGCGTGCTGACCCTCGGCCCCGGGCGCGAGGCGGCGATGCTCGAAGCCTCCAAAGACTTCACCAAGGAGATCTGCGCGGCCTGCGGCGCTCCGACCGCCGACGAGCCAGACCTTCACCGACCCCGCCGCCGCCCGCGCCTGGGTCGAGACGCGAAGGCGCGCCCATCGTCGTCAAGGCCGACGGTCTCGCGGCGGGCAAGGGCGTCACCGTGGCGGAGACCGATCCCGGAGGCCCTCGCCGCCCTCGACGCGATCTTCGACGAAGGTCCCGGCGCGCGCGTGGTCGTCGAGGAGTTCATGTCCGGCGAGGAGGCGAGCCTCTTCGTCCTCGCCGACGGCGAGACGTTCCTTTGTCTCGGCACCGCCCAGGACCACAAGCGCGCCTTCGACGGCGACACGGCCCCAACACCGGCGGCATGGGCGCCTATTCCCCCGCCCCCGTCATGACGCCCGGGATCACCGAGGCCGCCATCGACCGCATCATCCGCCCGACCCTGGCCGAGATGGTCCGGCGCGGCACGCCGTTCCAGGGCGTGCTCTACGCCGGCCTGATGATCGAGGACGGCGCGCCCCGCCTCGTCGAATACAACGTCCGCCTCGGCGACCCCGAGGCCCAGGTTCTCGCCATGCGCCTCGGCGCGCAGCTTCTCGACGTCTGCCTCGCCTGCGCCGACGGCACGCTCGGCGATGCCCGGCTCAACTGGGCCGACGACCACGCGATCTGCGTCGTCGTCGCCGCGAAAGGCTATCCCGGCGCGTATGCCAAAGGCGAGACCATGCGCCTGCCCGAAGCGGGAAACCCGCGCGTCCAGGTCTTTCACGCGGGCACCCGCGAGGCGGACGGCGCGCTCGTCTCGAACGGCGGTCGCGTGCTCGGCGTCTCGGCCCAGGGGCCCGACCTGCGCGCCGCCCGCGACCTCGCCTATTCCGTCGCGGAAGACATCGACTGGCCCGGCGGCTTTTACCGCCGCGACATCGGCTGGCGCGCGCTGGGATGAGCGAAGCGGCCGGAGCCACGCGGCCGCCGGCCGGGAAAGGAGCCGAGGAATGAAAGCCGCGATCTACCGTCGGTACGGACCAGCCGACGTCGTCTCCATCGAGAACGTGCCCGACCCCGCGCCGAAACCGGGCGAGGTCCTGGTCGACGTCCATGCCTCCACCGTCACCACCGCCGACTGGCGGATGCGCGCCGCGGCGTTTCCCGGCGCGCTCTGGCTTCCCGGCCGGCTGATGACAGGGCTTTTCCGGCCGCGCCGTCGGATTCTCGGCGGCGACTTCTCCGGCCGCGTGGCCGCCCTGGGCGCGGGCGTCACGCGTTTCGCGGTCGGCGACGACGTCTTCGGCTTCGCCGGCCACGGCGCCCATGCCGGACGTCTCGCCATGCCCGCGACGGGCGCGATCGCCGCGAAGCCCCCGCGGCTCACCCATGCCGAAGCCGCCTCCGCGCCCTTCGGCGGGCTGGCCGCGCTCGTCTTCCTGCGGGATTTCGCCCGCGTCGAAGCCGGTCAGCGCGTCCTGATCCTCGGCGCGACCGGCGGCGTCGGCGTCTTCGCCGTCCAGCTCGCGCGCCATTTCGGCGCCCACGTCACCGCGACCGCCGGTCCGGAGAAATCCGACCTCGTCCGGTCGCTCGGAGCGGACGTGCTGATCGACCATCGCCGCGAGGATTTCGCGCGGGCGGCCGAGCCCTTCGACGTCATCCTCGACACGGTCGGGGCCACGGATTTCGCCAAAGCGCGCCGGGCCTTGGCCCCTCCGGCGTTTACGTCCCGCTCGACATCGGTCTGCGCGAGATGGCGCAGAGGATCGCGACGATGCGCGGAGACGGCCAGCGGATCGCCATCGGCGTCTCCTCGGACACCGCGCCCGATCTGGAGCTTCTCGCGGGGCTGCTGGAGGCGGGAAACATCCGGCCGGTCATCGACTCGACGTATCCGCTCGACCGCATCGTCGACGCCCACCGGAGGGTCGAAAGCCGCCGCAAGACCGGCGCCGTCGTGGTCACGCCTCTGGACTGACGCGGCCGGCCGGCCGCGTGTGACGAAGGTTTCCCCGCGGTTAACGCGATTCGAATCGTCTTTTTGTTTCAGTCACTTGATCGAAACGACACGCGTGTCACAAATCCCGAAAGACACGCTTTCGGGGCCCGGATGGCTCCGGGCCCCGCCATGTCCTCGCCTCCGGAAGGCGTCAGTGGCCGCCTTCGCCCGCCATCGCCGCCTCGCGGAGACCCTCGGCGTCGCCCTGGGCGCCGTTGAAGACGATGTTGAGCAGAACGGCGGTCATCGAGGCGAGCAGGATGCCGCTGTCGATCAGCGGATGGATCGCGTGCGGCAGCCACATCTTGAAGTCCGGCGCGACCAGCGGGATCATCCCGAAGCCGACCGAGACCGCGACGATGAAGAGGTTGTTTCGCCGGGTCTTGAAGTCGACCGCCGACAGGATCCGGATCCCTGTCGCCGCGACCATCCCGAACATCACCAGCCCCGCGCCGCCCAGAACCACCGTCGGCAGCGATTCGACCAGCGCGCTCATCTTGGGGATCAGCCCGAGCACGATCATGATCGCCCCGCCCGCCACGCAGACCCAGCGGCTCCTGATGCCGGTGACGCCCACGAGGCCCACGTTCTGCGAGAACGAGGTGTAGGGAAACGTGTTGAACACGCCGCCGATCAACGTGCCGAGACCGTCCGTCCGCAGACCGGCCGAGAGCGACTTCTGATCGATCGGCCGGCCCGTCATGTCGCTGAGCGCGAGGAACATGCCGGTCGATTCGATCATCACCACGATCATCACGAGCGTCATGGTCACGATCAGGATCGGATCGAAGATCGGCACGCCGAAATGGAACGGCTTGACCAGCGCGAACCAGCCGGCCTCGCCGACCTTGTGGAAGTCCATCATGCCCATGGACGCCGCGATCACCCCGCCCACGACGATGCCGACCAGCACCGAGATGTTGGCCAGGAACCCCTTGCCGAACCGCGCCACCGCGATGACGACGCCGAGCACGACGAACGACAGGACGATGTTGGAGACCGGCGCGTAGGCCGGGTTGTTCGAGGTCGCGGCCAGCTTGAGGCCGGCGGGAATCTCGGGAAGCGCCGTGCCGGCCGCGGCCGCGAGGTCCTTGACCTGCGCGAGCCAGGCGGCATGCGCGGGATCGACCAGCTGCGGCGAGGTCGGCCCGACCGGAACGCCGAAGATCCAGTTGATGCCGATCCGCATCAGCGACACGCCGATCACGAGGATGATCGTCCCGGTGACGACGGGCGGGAAGAACCTCAGCAGCTTGCTCATCACCGGCGCCAGTAGCATCGCGACGATGCCCGCCCCGATGATGGCGCCGAAGATCATCCGCGCGCCGTCAGGCCCCGGATTGGCCAGTCCGATCGACACCATCGGGCCGACCGAGGCGAAGGTCACGCCCATCATCACCGGCAGCCGGATGCCGAAATACCGAGTCACTCCCAGGGACTGGATGATCGACACGACGCCGCAGACGAAGAGATCGGCCGAGATCAGGAACGCGACATCCTCGGGCGGCAGCCGCAGCACGCGTCCGATGATGAGCGGAACGGCGATCGCCCCGGCATACATGACGAGCACGTGCTGCAGCCCGAGCGTGAACAGCTTGGGCGCGGGCAGCACCTCGTCGACGGGATGGACTTCGGTGGTCATCGGACGTTTCCCCCTCCGGGATTGTTTGTTCTGCGGCCAGATCGCATTCCGGAGACGCATACCGAGTATGTCCCCCACGCAACGCGTTCTAAGTCGCGCGACCGCCGCGCGTCCATCCGGGCGACCGGAGAAGAACTTTCGGGTTTAGACGGAAAGTGGGTGCGGCCGTCAGCGCCGGCAGGCCATCGCGGCTTCGAACTCCCCGGGGCCCGCGCCCGGGCCGAGGTCGCGCGCGACGATGGCCCCGTTCTCGACGCGGCTCGCGAGGACGCGCGTCCAGCCGAGATCGGCGGTGATCATCTCCGTCCGGCCGTCGCAGACGCGGATCCCGCCGCTGATGAAATCCTCGCCGATCCGGTGGTTCGAGAAACCGCGCGCCGCCGCGACCTGGGTCAGCCCGCCCGGCGCGAAGCCCCAGACGCGCAGCACGCCGGCCAGATGCGGCGTCTCGACATAGGCGATGTCGAGCTGTCCGTCGCCGGTCAGATCGGCGATGCCGACCGGCGCCAGCCAGCGGTTCGGGCGTCCGATATCCGCCGTGCGCGAATAGGGCCGCAGCGCGCCGCGGTCGAACGTGTAGATCGACAGGCTCGCGCCGCCGTCGAGCGAGCTTTCCACCACCACGATTTCCGGCGGCGCGACGCCATCGAGATCGGCGAGGCGGGGCTCGACATCCTCGAAAACGCGGTTCTCGGGAAGCGTGAGCGTGGCGCTCCGCCCGTCGGAGAGCGTCAGCGTCAGGGCGCCCCACTCGATCGCGTCGCCGAGCACCCCATGCGGATAGCGGCCGGTCGGATCGGCGAAGCACGCCCGCGCGCCGTCGCGTTCCGCGCAGGGTCCTTCCGCCGCGGCGGGACCCGGGGCCAGCGCGGCCAGGATCGCCGCGGCCGCGGCCGCCCGCATCCTCAGATCTGCTTCTCGGGCATCTGGACCACCAGGCCGTCAAGCGCGTCGGAGACCTTGAGCTGGCAGGTCAGCCGGCTGCGCACCGCGTCGGGTTCCCAGGCGAAGTCCAGCATGTCCTCCTCCATCGCGTCGCGTTTCGGCAGCTTGTCGACCCAGGCCGGGTCGACATAGACATGACAGGTGGAACAGGCGCAGGCGCCGCCGCAATCGGCCTCGATTCCGGGGATGTTGTTGTCGCGCGCGCCCTCCATGACCGTGAGGCCGGTCGGCACGTCGACCTCATGCCTGGTTCCGTCATGCTCGATATAGGTGATCCGCGCCATCCGCACTCATCCTCCCGTCCGCATTCTCGCGGCGGCTGTCTAGACCGGTGCGGATCGGCCCGCCATAGCGAAAACGCGACGGAGTTGCGTCCGCGCCCGGATGTTCTATGTTCGTTCCCATGCACGGAACCTCCTTTCGTCCTCCCTTCTGGCCGCGCCCGCCCTGGTGCGTCACCGCGCGCCAGCTCGACCTCCCTCCCGACGGGTCGCGCGTCGCCGTCGCCGGGCTGGTGATCTGCCGGCAACGGCCCGGAACGGCCAAGGGCGTGATCTTCCTGACGCTCGAGGACGAGACGGGCACCGCCAACATCGTGGTCTGGGCCAAGATGTTCGAACGCTTCCGCCGGGCCGTGATCGCTGGGCGGGCGCTCAAGGTCACAGGCCGGCTGCAGCGGGACGGCGACGTCGTCCACGTGGTCGCCGAGCGGATCGAGGACATCTCGGCTCTGCTCGACGAGATCGTGCATTGCGGTCCCGCGCCGGACGGGCATGATGCCCTCCCCGCACCGACCGCCGCCAGAGAGACCCGATGCGCCGCCGCAGAACCGACCTCGCCGCGACGCTCCTCGCCTGCGCCGCCGCCACACCCGCCGCCGCCGACCAGGCCGAAAGGATCGCCAGCAGCGCGGCCTCCCGCTCGGAACGCCTGACGCTGTTCTCGATCTCTAAATATCTCGACGCCACGCGCGACCCGACGATCCTGCCGCTTCTCGACGACGTCATGCGCGTCCAGGGCTTCAGCCTGCTCGCGGAGGACCAGCCGCGCGGAATCGTCGCCCGCGCGATCTCGTTCGCTCCCGTCCTGAGCTACGACGGCAACATCAACGGCGGCAACGTCAACGACAGCTTCACCGTCGGCCCCGGCCTCGAATTCCAGGGCGACCCGGACGACGCCGCCAAAGCGGGCGTCGTGATCGGCGCCTACGTCGCGCCGCGCGTCCGCGCGGTCCTCGGGCGCGGCCGCTACATCGACGCGCGTCTCGGGCTCTACGGCGTCTACGCGCCGGAATACCAGCTGACCAAGACCTCCATCGGCGCCGAGGTCTGTCTCGCGAACCATGTCGAGGACTGGCGCTTCGTGGATTTCTGCCTTTCGGGGCGGCAGCTCGACGTCGATCTGGGCCGCAGCCGCGACATCTCCGCCACGGCCGCGCACACCACGCTCTTCCAGGCCGGTCCGGCGGATCACGAACTGACGCTCGACGCCCGCTACACCCGGTTCGACGATTACGAGCAGCCCGCGTTCGGCGTGGCGCTCCGCTCCTCCTTCGGCGCCTTCGGCGCGACCTACGGGCGTTTCGAATTCGCGCCGGGCGTCGAAGGCTATCTGGCGCTCGAGAACGCCGTCACGCTGGGTCTCACGCGCGACATTCTCGGACGGCAGGTCGACATGTCCCTGAGCCGCGCCCGGTACGACGGCTCGCAATTCTTCGGCGATCCCCGAAGCGACGTCACCTGGATCGCGTCTCTCGGCGTCGAGCTCGTCGCGGGCTTCACCGCCGAGGCGCGCTACGTCGACAACAATTCGACGGTGGATTTCTACGATTACGACAGCTTCGGTCTCGGGCTGCAATACAGCGGCCTCGAGATCCGCTGAGACTTCCGCGCGGGAACGCGGCCCGCTAGGCTGTCCGCGCGAACCGCAGACGGAGGACGGGCATGGCCGCGAAACTGGTGACGGGCGCCGCGATGGGGATCGGCGAGGCGGTGGCCCGCAGGCTGGCCCGCGACGGCGCGGACCTCGTGCTTCTCGACATCGCCGCCGACCCGCTCGCGACGCTGGCGGCCGAGCTGTCCGGGGCCGGCGCGCGGGTCCGGGCCGTCCCGGGCTCCGTCGCCGACCCGGCGGTCTGCGCGCGGGCGGTCGATCTCGCGGTCTCCGAATTCGGCGGGCTCGACGGGCTCTCCCACAACGCCGGGATCCAGCGCTACGGCACGGCCCTGAGCACGCCGCCCGAGACCTGGGACGAGGTCATCGCCGTCAACCTCACCTCCGCCTATCACCTGACCCGCGCCGCGCTGCCGTCGCTGATCGAAAACCGCGGCGCCATCGTGCTGATGGCCTCGGTGCAGGGCCTCGCGACCCAGGCCGACGTCGCGGCCTACACCACGTCGAAGCACGGGCTGATCGGTCTCGCCAAATCCATCGCGGTCGATTTCGCGGCCCAGGGCGTGCGGTGCAACGCGGTGGCGCCGGGGTCGGTCGACACGCCGATGCTGCGAAGCTCCGTGGCGCTCGCGGACGATCCCGACGCGGTCTGGGAGGCGATCCGCCGCATGCATCCGCTGGGCAGGTCCGCGCGGCCGTCGGAGGTCGCGAACCTGGTGGCGTTCCTGCTGTCCGAGGAGGCGTCGTTCATCACCGGCGAGACGGTCCGCGTCGATGGCGGGCTGATGTCGGTGCTCGGCGGCTCGCCCGAGCCCCCGGACGGATCGCAGCCGGAATAGAAAAAGCCCGCCCCGCCTGCGCGGCGGAGCGGGCCTTTTTCGACGTCACGCGGCGGGCGTCAGCTCGCCGGGCTCAGCGCCACGAAGCGGGGCGCGCCCTCGCGACGGACCAGAAGAAGGATCGATCCCCGACCGGCGTCGTCGGCGGCCTTGATCATCTTCTCCATGTCGGCGGCGGTCGCCACCGGCTCCTGGCCGACCTCGGCGATCACGTCGCCCTCGCGGATGCCCTTCTCCTCGGCCTCCGAGCCTTCCTCGACCGAGACGACCACGAGGCCCGTCTCGTCCGATCCGAGCCCGTACCGGTCGATCAGCTCGCCGGTCAGCGGCGACACCGTCAGACCGAGCAGCGTCTCCTCCTTCGGGATGGCCGGCGTGTCGCCACCCGGCGCCTGCGCCGAGGCGAGAACCGTCTCCTCCAGACGCCCGATCTCGACGTTCAGCGGAACCTCCTTGCCGTCGCGGAAGACAGTGACCTCGACCGACCGGCCGATATCGGTTTCCGCCACGATCCGGACGAGCTCGCGCGTGTCGTCGACCATCTCGCCGTCGAAGGTCAGGATCACGTCGCCCGCCTTCATCCCGGCTTCGGCCGCCGGCCCCTCGGGCACGTCGGTGATGAGCGCGCCCTGCGCGGCGGCCAGACCGAGCGCGTCGGCCACGTCCGGCTCGACGTTCTGGATGCGGACGCCGAGCCAGCCGCGCCGGGTCTCGCCATACTCGCGGAGCTGGTCGACGACCTGGGACACGACCGCCGAGGACATCGCGAACCCGATGCCGATGGAGCCGCCATTGGGCGACAGGATCGCGGTGTTCACGCCCACGACCTGGCCATCCATGTTGAAGAGCGGCCCGCCCGAGTTGCCCCGGTTGATCGCGGCGTCGGTCTGGATGAAGTCGTCATACGACCCCTGCAGCGTCCGGTTGCGCGCCGAGACGATGCCGGCGCTCACGGAGAAACCCTGCCCGAGCGGGTTGCCGATCGCCAGAACCCAGTCGCCGACCCGCGCCGCGTCGCTGTCGCCGAACGCGACGAAGGGAAGCGGCTTGTCGCTCTCGACCTTCAGGAGCGCGATGTCGGTCCGCGCGTCGGTGCCGATCAGTTCGGCCTCGAGCTGCGGCCCGCCCTGATAGAGTTCCACCTGGATCTCGTCGGCGCTCTCGATGACGTGGTTGTTGGTGACGATGTAGCCGTCTTCGGAAATGATGAAGCCGGAGCCGAGCGCGCTGGAGCGGCGCTGGCGGCGCGGCTCGGGCGCGCCCTGTCCGGGCTGGCGGTCCATGAAGTCGCGGAAGAACTCCTGGAACGGCGAGCCGTCGGGAAGTTGCGGGCCGCCGTTGCCGCTGACCTGCGCGACGTTGGTCGAGGTGGTGATGTTGACCACCGCCGGGCTCAGCGTGTCGGTCAGGTCGGCGAAGCTCGGCGGCGCCGAGGTCACCTCCGCGAAGACCGGCGGCGGCGCGACCGTCGCGGCCGAGAGGCCGAGCGCGAGCGCCAGCCCCAGTGAAGTCGCGCCACGCGCGACCGATGTAGCGCCGGACCTGCCCGGCTTGGCGAATGCCTCGATTGGTGTCGTCAATTCATGATCTCCTCTTTCACAGCGACGCGCCCCGTCCCGCCCGATCGGAGGCGTCGCCCACGCATCTTGTGCGATCATCGCCGCCGTCGCACAAGTCACGGCTTCGTGGCGTAACGCCGCCGTGACGCCCGCGTGACGGGTCACGACCGCGCCAGCCAGACGAGCGCGAGGCCGACCGTGATCGCCAGAAGGCCGATGAGACGGCGCGCGTCGGCGCCGATCCGGTCGAGCGCCTCGAGCAGGTCCCGCAGACGCGAAGGGGCCAGCGCGAGCGCCAGCCCCTCCACGATCGCCACGAGGCCGAGGCCCAGCAGCAGGTCGTCGATCATTCCGTCGCGGCCGTGTCCGCAGCATCCGAGGGAGCGATCGAGAGCCCCGGCTCCACCGGAACGGCCGGACCGGTCGGCGAGCGCAGATAGTTGAAGAACGCGCTGTCCGGCTCGAGCATCATGGTCGTGTTCTGGCCGCGAAGCGCCTGCTGATAGGCCTGCATCGAGCGCTGGAACGCGAAGAACTCCTCGTCCTCGGTGAAGGCGTCGGCCAGGATGCTGCTCCGTTCCGCGTCGGCCTCGCCCCGAATGATATCGGCGTCGCGCTCGGCCTCGGAGACCAGTTCGATCGCCGTCCTGTCGGCCTGGGCGCGCACCCGCTGCGCGGCCTCCGCGCCTCGCGCGCGTTCGTCCGCGGCCTCGCGCTCGCGCTCGGCCTTCATGCGCTCGAACGTCGCCGTCAGGTTCTGCTCCGGCAGGTCGGCCCGTTTGACGCGCACGTCGATGACCTCGATCCCGAGCGCGCGGGCCTGCACGATCGCGGCGTCGCGGATGCGGTTCATCAGCCCGACGCGGTCGGCCGAAAGCACGGATTCGGACCGGACCGAACCGAGCTGCTCGCGGATCGTCGCGTTGAGGATCGATTCGAGCCGCTGCTCCGCGGCCGCCATGCCGCCGACGCCGGTCGCGCGTCGGAACTGCTCCACGTCGGAAATGCGCCAGCGCGCGAACGCGTCGACGATGAGGCGCCGGTCGTCAAGCGGCGTCACTTCCAGCGGGTTGGTGTCCAGACCCTGGATCCGCGCGTCGTAATAGACGACGTTCTGGATCAACGGGATCTTGAACGCGAGACCGGGATTCTCCTTTACGGACTTCACC
This sequence comes from uncultured Alphaproteobacteria bacterium, assembly GCA_963798765.1. Taxonomy (GTDB): domain Bacteria; phylum Pseudomonadota; class Alphaproteobacteria; order Rhodobacterales; family Rhodobacteraceae; genus Amaricoccus. Next base: position 109,397 of record CAWCUP010000041.1, read on the forward strand.
TGTCCGAACTGGAGCACCATCGCCTTCTCGCGCTCGTCCACGACGAAGATCGAACTCAGCGCGATGAAGGCCAACGCGACCAGCGCGGCGATCAGAAACGGCATCTTGCGCATCACTCGCTCCCTTCTGTGGCTGGACGACGCAGCTCGTTGAGCGGCAGATAGGGGACGACGGGCTGGCCGTTGCCGGACGGATTGTCCATGAGGAACATCTGCACGTCGCCGAGCACGTTCTCCATCGCCTCGAGATAGAGCCGCTCGCGGGTCACGTCCGGCGCCTTCTGGTACTCGGTGAGAACCGAGCTGAACCGGCTCGCCTCGCCGGTCGCGGCGTTGACGACCTGGGCGCGATAGCCCTCGGCCTCCTGCAGCACCTGCGCGGACTGGCCGCGCGCCGAGGCGAGCCGCTCGTTCGCGTAGGCGTCGGCGCGGTTCTGGAGCGTGGACCGCTCCTGACGCGCGGCCTGGACCTCGCGGAACGCGTCGATGACCTCGCCCGGAGGATCGGCCTTGTCGAAGTTGAGGCGCACGATGTTCACGCCGGCCCCGTACTCGTCGAGCGTGCCCTGGATGAGGTCGCTGACCTCCTGGGCGATGATCCCTCGATCTCGGCTCAGGATCGGCGACAGCTCGCTGCGCGAGACCACCTCTCGCATGGCCAATTCCGACACGGCCTGGATGGTCGAGCGCGGATCGGCGATGTTGAACAGGAACTGCGCGGGATCGCGCACGTTCCACACGACCTGGAAGGTGATGTCGACGATGTTCTCGTCTCCGGTCAGCATCAGGCCGGCGGGACGGTTGTTGCGCATCTGACCCGCTCCGATCTCCTCGGTGTTCTCGCGCGTGACCGCGACGATCTCGGGCCGCACGATGGGCCAGGGCGCGAAGTTCAGACCCGGATCGCCGATGCAGTCGCCGCGGCACTCGCCGAAGGTCAGCTCCACGGCCTGCTCTTCCGGCCGGACGGTATAGAACGACATGAACGCCCAGAGGCCGACGAGGCCGAGCGCGATCAGCCCCAAGCCGCGCTTGCCGATGCCGCCGAACTGCGGGCCCCGACCGGATCCGCCGCCGGACCCGGACCGGCCGCCGCCCATCAGGACCTTCAGCTGCTCCTGGCCCTTGCGGACGATCTCGTCGATGTCGGGAACGGGCGGCTGGCCGGGCGGACGTCCGCCGCCGGGTCTGCCGCCCCGGTCGCCGCCGTCGCCGCCCCCGCCCTTGTTGCCGCCGCCGCCCCATGGGCCGCCGTTGTTGCTGTAGGGCATACGCCTCCCCGCTCCTTTTCAAGTCCGTATTCAGGCTCGGTGACACTTGTCACCGGGATCCTCGATTTCAAGTCGCTCAGGCCGCCGGGCCGCGCATCGTGACCAGCTCCTCGGCCGCGGTCGGGTGCACCGCCACCGTCCGGTCGAAGTCGTCCTTCGTCGCGCCCATGCGGATCGCGACCGCCGCGAGCTGGATCATCTCGCCCGCGCCGTGCCCCACGATGTGGCAGCCGAGAACCACCCGGTCATCCGCGCGCACGACCAGCTTCATCAGCATCCTCTCCGCCCGGTCGGCCATGACGTTGCCCATCGGACGGAAGGTCGAGCTGTAGATTTCGACCGGGCAGGCCCCGCGCGCCTCTGTCTCGGTCATGCCGACCGTTCCGACCTCCGGCTGCGTGAAGATCGCCGTCGGGATCAGCATGTGGTCGGGCCGGGTCGGCTCCGCCTTGAACACCGTGCGCGAGAACGCCTCGCCCTCCCGGATCGCGACCGGCGTGAGGGCCGCGCGGTGGGTCACGTCGCCGACCGCGTGGATCGACGGGATCACCGTCTGCGACCATTCGTCGACCTCGACCGCGCCGTTCCGCTTCAGGCCGACGCCGAGCGCCTCGAGACCGAGGCCGGCCGAATTGGGATTTCGCCCCGTCGCGAACATCACCTGGTCGACCGCGTGCCGCTCGCCGTTGTCGCATGTCACCTCGAGCCGGTCGCCGTCCTTCCCGATCCCGACGATGTCGCGCTGGATCTCCAGCACGATCCCGCGCCGCCGCATCGCCTCCGCGACATGATCGCGCACGTCGTCGTCGAAGCCGCGCAGGATCTGGTCGCCGCGATACATCAGCGTCACGTGCGTGCCGAGCCCGTTCATGATCCCGGCGAACTCGCAGGCGATGTAGCCGCCGCCGACGATCATGATCCGCTCCGGCTGCTTCTCCAGCTTGAACATCTCGTTCGACGTGATGCCGAGCTCCGCGCCCGGAATATCCGGCACGAACGGCGCGCCGCCGGTCGCGACGAGGATGTGCCTGGTCGAATACTCCGCCCCGTTGGCGAGCCTGATCCGGTGCGGGTCCCCGATCGTCGCGCGCGCCCCGAACATCTGCACGCCCGCCTTGCGCAGGTTGTCGTGATAGACCGCCTCGAGCCGCGAGATCTCCGCGTTCATGCCGGTCATGAACGTGGACCAGTCGAAGCTCCACGGACCGACGGTCCAGCCGTATCCGGCGGCGTCCTCGAACGCGTCCGGGAACGAGCTCGCGAAGACGAACAGCTTCTTGGGAACGCATCCCCGGATCACGCAGGTCCCGCCGTAGCGGTACTCCTCCGCCAGCGCCACCTTCGCCCCGGCCTGCGCCGCCACGCGCGCGGCGCGGACGCCGCCCGACCCGCCGCCGATCACGAACAGATCGAAATCGAAGCTCATCGCCGCGCCTCACGCATCCTGGTTCATCATCTCCTCGGCGACCCCGACGGGCACCCGCCGCAGCACCTCCGTCGCGCCGTCCTCCAGACCCACGATGACCGTGTCCGCCATGCCGACGAAAAGCCCGCTCTCGACCACGCCCGGCACCGCGTTGAGCGCCGCCGCGAGCGCGGGCGCGTTCCCGATCCGGCCCAGATGCAGATCGAGGATGTGATGCCCCTCGTCCGTCACCAGCGCCGCGTCGCCGTCCATCCGCAGCACGACCCGCCGCGCGTCCACGTCCATGTCGGTCAGCACCGCTTCGACGGCGTGCTTCGTCACGCTCCATCCGAACCGCACGATCTCGACCGGAAGCGGGAACGCGCCGAGGCACGCCACGCGCTTGCCGCCATCCGCGACCACCACCATCCGCCGGCTCGACGCCGCCACGATCTTCTCCTGGAGAAGCGCCGCGCCGCCGCCCTTGATCAGGTTGAGATCCGGGTCGAACTCGTCCGCGCCGTCGACGGTCAGGTCGATCGGACCGGCGTCCTCGAGCGCCATCAGCGGCAGACCGACCTCGGCGCAGAGCCGAACGGTCGCGCTCGACGTCGCGACGCCGGAGATCCGCAGGCCCTCCGCCGCGACCCGCTCGGCCAGAAGACGCACGAACCACGCGGCGGTCGAGCCGGTCCCGAGACCGAGCGTCATTCCGTTCTCGACCATGCGCAGCGCGCGCGACGCGGCCGCCCGTTTGGCGATGTCGGCGGGAGGATGGTCCATCTGATGCGCTCCTGTCGATCCGGGCCGCCGTTATAGGTGGATACCCCCGCGACCGAAAGGCGGATTCAGACCGGGCGCGTCTCCGGGCCCTCCGACAGGTCGCTTTTGGAAAGGCGGGCGCGGCGCGCCACCTCTATCGAAACGCATCATCCCGGGAGACCCGCCATGCGACTGAGCGTCTTCGACATCTTCAAGATCGGCATCGGCCCGTCCTCGTCGCATACGATCGGACCGATGGTCGCCGCCGGCCGGTTCCTCGGCGCGCTGCGCGACGGCGTCGACCGCGTGCCCGGATCGGGCGACATGGCGCGCCTGTCGTGCCGCCTTCACGGCAGCCTCGCCTTCACCGGCAAAGGCCACGCGACCGACCGGGCCGTGATCCTCGGGCTCGCCGGTTTCACCCCGGAGGCGTTCGACGGCGCCCGCGCCGCCGAGACGCTCGCGCGGATCGAGACGACCGGCCGCGTCGCGCCGCCGGGCCTTCCCGAACTGGACTTCGACCCCGCGCGCGACGTCGCCTTCGACTACGGCCCGCCCCTGCCCGGCCATCCCAACGGAATGGTCCTCGCCGTCCATGACGCGGCGGGCAATCTGCATTTCGACGAGACCTATTACTCGGTCGGCGGCGGCTTCGTGCAGACCGCGCGCGAGCTCGACGCGCCCCCATCCGCGCGGGACGACGTGGCCGTTCCGTATCCGTTCGGCACCGCCGCCGAGATGCTCGCGATGGCGTCCGGGTCGGGCCTGACCATCGCCGGGATGAAGCGGGCCAACGAGGACGCCCGCCGTCCGCGCGCCGAGACCGACGCCCGACTGCGCCGCATCTGGTCGGTGATGTCCGACAGCATCGACCGGGGTCTCGCGGGCGACGGCATCCTTCCCGGCGGCCTGAAGGTCCGGCGCCGCGCGGGGTCCATCCATTCCCGCCTCGTGGCCGAACACGGCCGCAACATGACCGCGCCCCACACGATCAACGACTGGATCGCGGTCTACGCCATCGCCGTGAACGAGGAGAACGCCGCCGGCGCCCAGGTCGTGACCGCGCCCACCAACGGCGCGGCCGGGGTCCTGCCCGCGACCCTGCGCTACTGGCTCGACCACGTTCCCGGCGCGTCGGCCGCGCGGGTTCCGGAATTCCTGCTGACCGCGGCGGCCGTCGGCGGCCTCATCAAGACCAACGCCTCGATCTCCGGCGCCGAGGTCGGATGCCAGGGCGAGGTCGGCTCCGCCGCCGCGATGGCCGCGGCCGGCCTCGCCGCCGTCCTCGGCGGCACGCCCGAGCAGATCGAGAACGCCGCCGAGATCGCGCTCGAACACCATCTCGGCATGACCTGCGATCCGATCGCCGGCCTCGTCCAGGCGCCCTGCATCGAGCGCAACGGACTCGGCGCGATCAAGGCGGTCTCGGCGGCCTCGCTCGCGCTGCGGGGCGACGGCCGCCATCTCGTGAGCCTCGACGCCTGCATCGAGACGATGCGCCAGACGGGACGCGACATGGATCACCGCTACAAGGAGACGTCGCTCGGCGGCCTCGCGGTCAACGTGCCCGCCTGCTGAGCCGGCGGCTTGTCCCGGCCCCGGCGGCATGCTTCATTCGCCGGAATTGGAGGCCGCGCATTGAGGGATTCCGAAGAAACGCTGCGTCCGCTGCTCCTGCCCGCGCTCGCCGTCGCGGGCGGGATCGCCGCCGCCGTCTGGCTGCTCGACCTCGTTCCGCCCAAGGAACTGACGTTCGCGGCCGGCCGCGAGGGCGGCGCGTATCACGCGATGGCCGAGCGTTACGCGACGATCCTCGCCAGGGACGGCATCGAGATGACGGTCATCGAGACCGCCGGCTCGGTCGAGAACCTGACGCTGCTGGAAAGCGGCGCGGCGGATGCGGGGTTCCTCCAGGGCGGCGTCAACCCCTCCGACGGCGCGCCGGTCAGCGCGTTGGCGTCGACGTTTCTCGAACCGTTCTGGTTCTTCCATTCCGGAACGATCGAAGACGCCGCGGACCCCGCCGGATGGGACGGTCTGCGGATCGCCGTGGGCGAACCCGGAAGCGGCACGCGCTTCGCGGTGGACGAGATCGTCAGGGCGCTCGACCTGGGCGGCATCGGCTTCGAGGCGCTGCCCCTCGGCGGAGCCGAGGCGTCCGGGGCGCTGCTGACGGGCGAGGCCGACGCCGCGCTCTTCGTCTCGCCCATCGACGCGCCCTATCTGCAGCCGCTCTTCGCGAGCGGCGCGCCCGTGATCGGCACGATCCGCGACGGCGAGGCCCTGGCGCGGCGGCTTCCCTACGTCCAGCTCGCCCACATCCCGCGCGCCGGCCTCGACTACGGCGCGCGCGTCCCGCCCGAACGGATCGACCTGATCGCGATGGTCGGACGTCTCGCGGCGCGCGACGACCTGCATCCCTCGCTCGTCGACCGGCTCGTCAACGCCGCGCGCGAAGTCCATTCCGGCCGCGGCCTCCTCCAGGACGAGAACCAGTTCCCGTCGCCCAACGGCGCGACCATGCCGATGAACCCCCAGGCGCTCAACCTGCTCGAGAACGGCCCGAGCCCGCTGACGTTGATCCTTCCCTACTGGATCACCGCGCAGATCAGCAAATTCGCCCTGCTCCTGCTGCCCGCGCTCTTCCTCCTGCTGCCGCTGATCCGTCTCGGTCCGGCGCTCTATCAGTGGCGGATGGGCGCGCGCGTCTGGCGGCACTACGGCGACCTGCTGGACATCGACCGCGAGGTCGTCGGCGAGACCGATCCCGGGCGCCTCGGGGCGCTCGGCGCGCGACTCGACGGGATCGAAAGCGATCTCATCGGCGTGAAGCTGCCGCCGCGCTTCCGCGATCGCGCCTACACCATGCGCCTGCACATCGGGATGGTCCGCGACCGGATCGGACGGCTGCTCGACGCCGGCTGAGCGCGAACGCCCCGGCGCGCCCTCAGAACCCGAGCGCCCGCGCCGCGGCGACGAGATGCTCGACCGGAAGAACCATGATCGCCTTCGCCGCGTCGAGGCGGAGGCGGACCGGCCCGCCGAGCGCGCGGTTGGAGACGCAGATCCGCGCGTCGGGCGCGAGATCCATTCCCTCCACCGACCAGCGCAGCCCCTCGCAGCCCAGCCCCCGGACCGGAGCCATCGGCAGAAGCGAGACCCGCGCGCCCTCGGGAAGCTCGATGCTGAACTCGGGCGGACACAGGAAGCACACGTCCTGCGCGCCGGCGAGCGCCACTTTCAGGGAGGGGTACCGCGCCAGGGCGTTCATCGAGGCCATGTGGTGATCGGCCCTCCCGCCGAGAAACCCCAGACCCACGAATCCCGGCGCCTCGACCGAATAGAGGCACTTGACCAGGTCGACGTTCTCCTGCTCCGCGAGCGGGTGCACGGCGACGCCTTCGGCCGCGAGCGGCGCGAGCCGCGTCGCGCTGTCCATGTCGCCGATGACCGCCCGGAACCGGTGCGGCGCCGGCAGCGGGACGTCGACGCCGCCATCGGCGGCCAATGCGGTCGGCGCGAGGCGGAGCGCCTCGCGAAGAACGCGGGAGTCGACCGGGCCGCCGCCGACCAGCGTGACCGGCGTCGCGGATCGGACCAGCGTCCGGCTCACTCCCAGTCGCGGATGATGACGGCGGAAACGCTGTTCTTGGGCGAGCCTTCGATCACCCTGTCGGAATAGGTGAGATAGACCAGCGCGTTTCGCGTCTCGTCATGGAACCTCACCACCTGCACCCGCTTGAACAGCACGCTCGCGCGCCTCCCGAAGACCTCCTCGCCGTCCTCCAGCTCGTCGCGGAACCTGATCGGCCCGGTCTGCTGACAGTTGATCGACGCGTCCGACGTGTCCTCGGCCAGACCCAGCGAGCCGGAAATGCCCCCGGTCCGCGCCCGGCTGACGAAGCAGCTCACGCCCTCCACGTCCGGATCGTCGAAGGCCTCGACCACGATGCGGTGGTTCGCGCCGAGGATCTTGATCGCCGTCGTGACCTCGCCGATCTCCTCGGCGGACGCGACGCCGCCCGCCAGCACCAGTCCCGCCGCAATCGCACGCTTCAGCATCCCAGCCTCCCTCATTTCCTCTCGCCGTCGCCCGGCGCCTCCGGGTCCGCCCGCCCGACGCCCAGAAAGACCGACCGCAGCGGCAGCATCCAGACGATCCCCAGCGCCACGAACACCGCGAGCTCCACCCAGACGTTCGGCCGCTCGAACATGCCCACGACGCTGACCGCCACCACGATGTAGACCGGCAGCCCGACCACCAGCACGACGATCGACCAGAACCGGCGCGCCCTGTAGCTCAGTCCGCTCATCCGGCGAACGGATCCGTGACCAGGATCGTGTCCTCGCGCTCGGGGCTCGTCGACAGCATCGCCACCGGACACCCGATCAGCTCCTCGACGCGGCGCACGTATTTGATCGCCTCCGCCGGCAGATCGGCCCAGGACCGCGCGCCCGCCGTCGTCTCCGACCAGCCCGGCATCGTCTCGTAGATCGGCGTCACCCGCGCCTGCAGCGCCGCCGCCGTCGGCAGATGGTCGATGCGCGTCCCGTCCAGATCATACGCCACGCAGATCTTCAGCTCCTCGAACCCGTCCAGAACATCGAGCTTGGTCAACGCGATGCCCTTGACCCCGCTCGTCGTGCAGGTCTGGCGCACCAGCACCGCGTCGAACCACCCGCAACGCCGCTTGCGGCCCGGTCACGGTGCCGAACTCGTGGCCCCGCTCGCCGAGACGCTGCCCGTCCGCGTCGTGAAGCTCGGCCGGGAACGGCCCCTCGCCCACGCGCGTCGTGTACGCCTTGACGATGCCGAGCACGAAGTCGATGGCGCCCGGCCCCATGCCCGTCCCCGTCGCGGCCATCCCGGCCAGCGTGTTCGACGACGTCACGTAAGGATATGTGCCGAAATCGATGTCGAGCAAGGAGCCCTGCGCGCCCTCGAACAGGATGCGTTTCCCGGCGGCGCGCTTCTCCGCCAGCACCTTCCAGACCGGCGCGGCGAAGCGCAGGATCTTCGGCGCGACCTCCATGAGCGCGTCCTTCAGAGCGCCCCTGTCGATCGCCTCCGCCCCGAGCCCCCGGCGCAGCGCGTCGTGATGCGCCAGCAGCCGGTCGAGCCGCGTCTCCAGCGTGTCCGCGTCGCCCAGATCCGCGACCCGGATGCTGCGCCGCCCGACCTTGTCCTCGTAGGCCGGTCCGATGCCGCGCCCGGTCGTGCCGATCTTCGCCGCGCCGGCCGCCTCCTCGCGGAGCCGGTCCAGATCCTGATGGAGCGGCAGGATCAGCGGCGTGTTCTCGGCGATCATCAGGTTTTCCGGCGCGATCTCCACGCCCTGGCCCGTCAGCTTCCCGATCTCCGACAGCAGCGCCCAGGGGTCCAGCACCACGCCGTTGCCGATCACGCTCAGCTTGCCGCCGCGCACGATCCCCGACGGCAGCAGGCTCAGCTTGAACACCTTTCCGTCGATGACCAGCGTGTGCCCGGCGTTGTGCCCGCCCTGGAAGCGCGCGATCACGTCCGCCCGCTCGCTCAGCCAGTCGACGATCTTGCCCTTGCCCTCGTCGCCCCACTGCGCGCCGACAACCACCACGTTCGCCATGCCGCTCCGCCTCCGGTTAAAGCCGCGAGCGTTATAGACCCCGTGGATTTGGCGACAACGGAAATCGGGTCCGCCCGGAGCGCCGCGCGACGCTCCGGAACTTGTCCGAAACGCTTGACACGCCTCCGCTTCGCGCCCACCTCGCTTTCAGGGAGACAGCGCGCGGACGCCGATCATGGCTGCCGCATCCGGGCGCGCGCTCCCCCGGCCGGACCATGCGGTCCAGGACGGCCAGCCCGGAAAGGCGACAGCCATGGCCAAAGGCCAGAAGAAGAGCAACCGCGAAGCCAAGAAACCCAAACAGGTCAAGGTCAAACCCGCCGCCGGCGCGTCCGATCTGACGGGCGTCCTGGAAGGCGGCAAGCCCCGCAAGAAGTGATCCGCTCCGCGCCGCCGGCCGCTCAGGCCGGCGGCTCCGGGCCCTCCGCCAGAGCCGCGAGCGCTTCCGCCTCCGCCGCGTCGATCCAGGCGCGCTTGCATTCGGCGTAGGCGTCCGCATCCTCGAGATGCAGCGCCTGGCACCGCCCTTTCTCGGCCTCGTATGTCCGCGCGAGATCGCGTCTCGCGCGCAGAGCGTCGCGAAAGGCGAGGTGCCGCGCGATGTCGGCCGACCCCGCCGGCAGGAACTGCGCCTGCACGAGTCTCTGCCCGGTGGCCCGATCGTCGAACACGCAATACCTCCGTCCGGGGACGCCGTGCTCGCCGAGCCAGACGTACCCGAGCGCCTCCACCGGAACCCTCGCGGCGTCGGCCGCCTCGAGGGTCCGCACCTCGGCGACCAGATCGACGACCGGCTTGGCGCGCAGCGCGGGAACCGCCGTCGATCCGACGTGGTGGACCTTCACCATCGCCCGGCCGAGCGCCGCGCGCAGCCGCGAGCCCTCGGCCTTGGCCAGGAGCGCCCAGGCCGGATCGTGCGGCGTGAGCGCGGGAAACCGCGCGTTCACGCCCGCGACCCGAAGCGGGCCTCGGGCGGCAGCGCGGACGGACCCACATGCGCGTCCATCCACCGCATCACCCGACGCGACCGGTCCCAGAGCGAGCGCGCGAACGCCACCGGCGCCCGGCCGTCCAGCGTGCCCTCCGGTCCCAGATCGTCACCGGCGAGCACGTCCTTCCGGCGCAACAGTCGGATGCGCGGATGATCCTTCGGAACGCCGCGCGGCGCCGTCTTCAGCGCGTCGCCCCAGAGCCGCACGCCGGACGCCTCCATTTCGGACATCGCGGCCTCGAAATCCTCGCCGTCCGGACCCTGGACCGCGTCCCGATAGCGCCGGAGCTGATCCTTCGCCATCCGCCAATAGCCGGACCCGGCCGAGAGGCCATCCGCCGAGATCGACAGGTAGAGGCCGGATTCGCCCCCCGGCACGCTCACGACGCCGTAGGTGTTGGTCTTGTAAGGCGCCTTGTCCTTCGAGAACCGCACGTCGCGGTTCTGACGGAACACTTTCACGGCGCCGCCCAAATCCTCCGCCAGCTCCTCCAGAAGCCGTTCCAGCGGCCCCCGCACCTGACTTTCCCAAAGCTCCCGCGACCCGTCGAAATACCTCTTGGAATTGTCCTTCCGGAGGCCCTCGAACCAGCCGAGGGCCTCGGGGCCGAACCCCAGAAACGGTGCGTGCATCGCCTGATCTCCCCCGATGCAACGCATTCTAGCGCCGAGTCCGCGCCATTTCACGAGGTTTCAGCGGCCGTGACGACGAGGAGATCAGCGCGGCCGATGAAAACCGACCGCGTCGACTGTTTTATCTTTTCATATCCGGGTCCTAAAGCTCCGCCGAGCTCGGACGCCGATCAGAACCGGAGCGCCTTGGCCTGCCGCACCTGCGGCAGGGAGGCGATCTCGGCCAACGCGTCCGGTCCGACCGGCGCATCGACGCCCAGAAGCGCGATCGCCTCGCCGCTCTTCTCCGCCCGCCCGAGCGCGAAGGTCGCGATGTTGATCCCGAGTTCCCCCAGCCGCGTCCCGAGCGCGCCGATATAGCCCGGCTCGTCCGTGTTCGTCGTGTAGAGCATGTGGGCCATCGGCTCGGATTCGAGGTTGATCCCCTTGATCTGGATGAATCTCGGCTTGCCGTCGGAATAGATCGTCCCCGCGACCGACCGGGTCTGCCTCTCCGTGGTGACGATCAGGCGGATGTAGGACCCGAACGCCCCCTGCGCGTCCTTGCGGGTCTCCGCGATCTGGATGCCCCGCTCGCGCGCCACCACCGGCGCCGAGACCATGTTGACCCCGCCCTCGCCCATCAGCGGCGTGAGCAGCCCGGCCGTCAGCGCGGCGGTCAGCGGCTTTAGGTTCAGCTCGCCCACCTCCCCGACATATTCGATCTCGATCCCGGTGATGGCGTGCTCCGTGACCTGCCCGGCGAAGCCGCCCAAAGTCTCCGCGAGCCGCACCCAGGGCCGCAGCACCGGCGCCTCCTCCGCCGTCACGCTCGGCGCGTTCAGCGCGTTCGAGATCGCCCCGTCGATCAGGTAATCCGACATCTGCTCGGCCACCTGGAGCGCCACGTTCTCCTGCGCCTCGCTGGTCGAGGCGCCCAGATGCGGCGTGCAGACCGCGTTCGGCGCGTCGAAGAGCGGATTCTCCGTCGCCGGCTCCTCGGCGAACACGTCGAACGCCGCCCCGGCCAGCCGGCCCGACCTCAGCGCCTCCGCCACGGCCGCCTCGTCCACCAGACCGCCCCGCGCGCAGTTGATCAGCCGCGCGCCGGGTTTGATGCGTCCGATCCGTTCCGCCGACAGCAGGTTCGCGGTCTTCTCCGTCTTCGGCAGATGCAGCGTGATGAAATCCGCGCGCCCGAGCAGCTCGTCGAGATCCTCGATCCGCTCGACCCCCATGTTCTGCGCCCGCTCCGCCGACAGGAACGGATCATAGGCGATCACCCGCATCTTCAGCCCGATCGCGCGGCTGGCCACGACCGATCCGATATTGCCCGCGCCGATCAGTCCCAGCGTCTTGCCGGTGATCTCCGAGCCCATGAACTTCGATTTCTCCCACTTGCCCGCGCGGGTCGAGGCGTCGGCCGCCGGAAGCTGCCGCGCGACGGCGAACATCATCGCGATGGCGTGCTCCGCGGTGGTGATCGAGTTGCCGAAGGGCGTGTTCATCACCACGATCCCCTTGGCGCTGGCCGCCCCCAGATCGACGTTGTCCACGCCGATCCCCGCCCGGCCGATGACTTTGAGCCGGTCCGCCTTCGCGATCAGCTCGGCCGTCGCCTTGGTCGCGGACCGGATCGCGAGACCGTCATACTCGCCGATGATCGCGGCGAGTTTCTCCGGGTCTTTCCCGAGCTTGGGCCGGAAATCCACGTCGACCCCGCGGTCGCGGAAGATCTGCACGGCGGCGTCCGAAAGCGCGTCGGAAATGAGTACTCTGGGCATGTCATGCTCCTCGTGGCGGACGTCGCGGTCCGCGCTTGAAACCGGGATGTGGAAGGCCCCTCCGCGCGCGGAGAGGCGCAAAGGATCAGGCGGCCCTGGCGCACGCGAACGCCCAGTCGAGCCACGGCGTCAGCGCCTCGACATCGGCCGTCTCGACCGTCGCCCCGCACCAGATCCGCAGCCCCGGCGGCGCGTCGCGATACCCCGCCACGTCGAACGCGGCCTCCTCGGCCTCCAGCAGCTTCACCATCCGCTTGACGAAATCGCGCTGCGCCGCCTCGTCCAGCGCGGCGACCTCCGCGTCGACGATCCGAAGGCACACGGACGTGTTCGAGCGCGCAGCCGGATCCGCCACCAGGTTCTCGACCCAGCCCGTCCGGTCCACCCAGGCCTGCAGCGCGCCGGCGTTCGCGTCCGCGCGACCCGTCGTCGCCGCGAGCCCGCCGATCGCCTCCATCCATTCCAGCGCGTCGAGCGCGTCGGCCACGCAGAGCATCGACGGCGTGTTGATCGTCTCGCCCTTGAAGATGCCCTCGATCAGCCTGCCGCCCTTGGTCATGCGGAAGATCTTGGGCAGCGGCCGATCCGGCGTGAAACTCTCCAGCCGCTCCACCGCGCGGGGGCTCAGGATCAGCACGCCATGCGCGCCCTCACCGCCCATCGCCTTCTGCCACGAGAACGTCGTCACGTCGAGCTTCGCCCAGTCGAGCGGCTGCGCGAACGCGGCCGAGGTCGCGTCGCAGAACGTCAGCCCGGCGCGATCCGCCGGAATCCACTCCGCGTCGGGCACCCGCGCGCCCGACGTCGTGCCGTTCCAGGTGAAGCAGACGTCCGCCTCCGGCCGCACCGCCCCCAGATCCGGCAGCGCGCCGTATTCGGCCGTCAGCACCCGGCAATCGTCCAGCTTCAGCTGCTTGACGGCATCCGTCGCCCATCCCTGTCCGAAGCTCTCCCAGACCAGCATGTCCGCGGGCCGCGCGCCGAGCATCGACCACATCGCCATCTCGAAGGCGCCGGTGTCCGAGGCGGGCACGATGCCCACGCGGTAATCCCCCGGCACGCCAAGCAGCGCCGCCATCCGGTCGATGACGTCCTTCAGCTGCGCCTTCGGTCCGGCGGCGCGATGCGACCGGCCGAGCCAGGCCCTGGAGGCGACCGCCGCCGCGTCCCAGCCGGGACGCTTCGGGCAGGGACCGGACGAGAATTCCGGACGTCGCGGTTTCGATGCGGGTTTGGGAAAAGCGGCGGACGGCTCCGCCGCGGATGACAGGCTCATGGCCATCTCCGTCGTCAGGGTGAGATCGCTGAGCCCGCCCCGCTCACCCTGGTCCGGGGACGCGCCCGCGATCCGAGTATGCGATTCCACGCGCGCCGCCAAGGGATTTCGCGCGTCGATTGCCTCTGGCCCCCGCGCCGGTTCGGACGCATGAAGGCGCGACCCCGAACCGGACGCCCCGCCGATGACGACCCCCTCCCCCACGCCGCTCGCCTGGGCGCTCCTCTGCCTTCTCGGGCTGATCTGGGGCGGCTCGTTTCTCGGCGTCGAGATGGCGTTGACCGGCTTCGGCCCGCTCACCGTCGCCGCGCTGCGCATCGCGACGGCGGCTTTCATCCTCGTCGCCGTCGCCACGCTGCGCGGGGACGGCCTGCCGCCTCGGGACACCGCGCGCGGCCGCCGCGTCTGGCTCCATTGCCTCGGGATGGCGGTCTTCTCGAACGCCCTGCCGTTCTCGCTCCTGTCCTGGGGCCAGGAGCACGTCACCTCGGGCTACGCCGGCATCACGATGGCGGTGGTCCCGCTTCTGGTCCTGCCGCTCGCGCACTTTTTCGTTCCGGGAGAGCGCCTCACGCCGCGAAAGGGCCTCGGCTTCGTCATCGGGTTCCTCGGCGTCGTCCTGCTGACCGGGCCGGGCGCGGTGATCGGCGCGGTCAACGACGATCTCGTCGGTCTCGCGCGCATCGCCTGCGTCGCGGCGTCGGCCTCCTACGCCTGCGGCGCGATCGTGACCCGCCTCGCCCCCTCCGGGCCGCACCTCTCCTTCGCCGCCGCGGGCCTGCTACTCGCCGCGTGCGTGATCGTGCCGCTGGCGCTCGCGGTCGAAGGCGTGCCGGCCCGTCCTCCGCTGCCGGCCCTGCTCGGCGTGCTCTATCTCGGCGTCTTTCCGACGGCGCTCGCCACTTTTCTTCTCGTCTACGTCATCCAGTCCGCCGGGCCCACCTTCATGAGCCTCGTGAACTACCAGGTTCCGGTCTGGGCGCTTCTGATCGGCATCGTCGTCCTCGACGAGACGCTCCCGCCGCAATTCATCGGCGCGCTGGGCCTCATCCTCGCCGGCCTCGCCGTCAGCCAGGCGCGGTTCGCGCGCCGACCGGGATGATCGGGCGGAGCCGTCGGCAGGATCACCGCCCCTTGAACAGGCTCCCGAGGATGCCGCGCACCAGCTTCTGCCCCTGCCGGGAATTCAGCTGCTTCACGACGGTCGAGGCCAGCGCCTCCCCGAGGGAGGGCTGGCTCCGTCGCGCCCGCGCCGGCTCGTAGCGGCGGCTCTCCGTCGCGGGCCCGCCGCGCCCCGCGGCGTCAAGCATCTCCTCCGCCATCGCGGCCTCCTTCGCGGCCCTCTCGGTCCGGGCGGCCAGGATCTCGCTCGCCGATTCGCGGTCCACCGCCACGTCGTAGCGGCCCGCGAGCGGCGACGCGGCCATCGTCTCGGCGCGTTCGGCCTCGGTGATCGGCCCCATGCGCGACATCGGCGGCCGGATCAGCGTCCGGCTCACCATCGCCGGCACGCCCTTGTCCTCGAGCAGCGACACCACGGCCTCGCCGGTCCCGACCTCGCGGATCGCCGTCTCCGTGTCGAAATCCGGATTTGGCCGGAACGTCTGGGCGGCGGCCCTCAGCGCCTTCTGGTCGCGCGGCGTGAAGGCCCGGAGCGCGTGCTGGATGCGGTTGCCGAGCTGCGCCAGCACGTCCCCCGGCACGTCGTCCGGGTTCTGCGTGATGAAATAGACCCCGACGCCCTTGGATCGGATCAGGCGGACGACCTGGACCACCTTGTCGACCAGCGCCTTGGGCGCGTCGTCGAACAGAAGATGCGCCTCGTCGAAAAAGAACACGAGCACCGGCTTGTCGGGATTGCCCACCTCCGGAAGCTGCTCGAAAAGCTCCGACAGAAGCCACAGCAGAAACATCGCGTAAAGGCGCGGCGACTGCATCAGCCGGTCCGACATCAGCACGTTGACCTGGCCCATCCCGTCCCGGACCGCCATCAGGTCCCGCAGTTCAAGATGCGGCTCGCCGAGGAACGTCCCCGCGCCCTGGTTCTCGAGCACCAGAAGCTCGCGCTGGATCGCGCCGAGCGACGCGGACGCGATGTTGCCGTAGGTCCGCCCGATCTCGGCCGCGTTGTCGCCGAGCCAGATCAGCATCGCCTGGAGATCCTTGAGGTCGAGCAGCGCCAGCCCCTGCTCGTCCGCGACGCGGAACGCGATGTTGAGCACGCCCTCCTGCGCGTCGGTGAGATCCATCATCCGCGACAGGAGCAGCGGCCCGAACTCGGAGACGGTCGTGCGCACCGGATGGCCGGTCTCGCCGAAAAGATCCAGAAAGACGGTCGGATACGCGCGGTAGCTGAAATCGGCCATGCCGATCTTCGCGGCGCGCGCCGTCAGCGCCTCGTGCGCCTTGCCGTCGGGATCTCCCGGCCTCGACAGCCCCGACACGTCGCCCTTCACGTCCTGGACCACCACCGGCACGCCCGCCGCCGACAGCCCCTCGACCAGGATCTGGAGCGTCACGGTCTTGCCCGTGCCCGTCGCTCCGGTGATCAGGCCATGCCGGTTCGCGAGCCGGAGCAGCAATTCCCTCGGCTCGGCGTAATCCTCGCCGCCGCCGCCCACGAATATTCCGTCCTGCGCCATGCACCGATCCCCGTCGCGACGATTTCCACGCGGACCTTAGTGCGGTTCGCCCGGAAATTTCAATCGCGCGGCGTCGCGCCCGGAGTTGCCGGCGGGGCCGCGGCACGAAAATTCCGTGAACGGAGGGTGTCACTTGCGCGCCATGCTTGACGGGATTTCTCATCCCGCATAGCGTCCGCTCCAGACGTTCGGCCAGTCCGACAGGGAAACCGCAAAAGCGGGGGAAAGGGCACCTTCAACGGTGCCCTTTTCATTCGGGGTCGCCCTTGGGGTCCGAGGCCGCTTTTCGGGACGGGAACCGGACGGCGCCGGTTCGAGCCCGGCGCCGACGCTCGATGGCGGAAAACGCCGTTAACTTGGCCTTCACGATGTTAACTTTTGTTACCGACATGAAATCAAGGACTTGATCGTGGTTCACGCGTGGACCACGCCCGGATCGCCGCGGTCCGCCAGAAAATGCGTCCGACAGGCGGATGAACTCCGCTTGACCAGCCCCCCGGGGCGAGTTGACAGACACCGGCCCGGATGACAAATCGCAACGACCCTCACAAGAAACGGAAAGCGAGCGGAAATGACTATTGAGAAGCACTTCGCGGCCATCGCGCTCGCGATCGCCGTGGCGGCGTCGGGCATGGCGGCCGCCCAGACCGCGACCGACGCTCCCGCGACGGACGCTCCCGCGGCCGAGCCGGCGGCTCCCGCCGCGGACGAGCCCGCCGCGGACGCGGCCGGATCCGCCGAACCCGCGGCCCAGGCCGAGGAGCCCGCAAGCGCCGCCGCCGGCGATCCGGCCGCTCCCGAGGTCATGGAGATCGTCCGCGACACGTTCGGCGACTGGGAGGTCCGTTGCGCGCCGGGAGGCGAGGACTGCTTCATGTACCAGCTCGCCCTCGACGGCCAGAACAACCCGGTGGCCGAGGTCAGCATCCTCAAATTGCCCGAGGGCAGCCAGGCTGCCGCCGGCGTCACGATGGTCACGCCGCTCGGAACCCTCCTTCAGTCGGGCATCGTGGTCCAGGTCGATCAGGGCGAGGCGCGGCAATATCCCTTCAACTGGTGCAGCCAGGTCGGATGCTTCGCGCGCTTCGGACTGACCCAGGAATCGATCAACGGGATGAAACGCGGAAAGACGGCGACAATCATGCTCGCATCCGTCGCCGCGCCGGAGACCCCCGTCCGTCTGAACCTCTCGCTCACCGGATTCACCGCCGGATACGATTCGCTCTCGGTACCTGCGGCTCCCGCGACAGGAGCTCCCGCAACCGCGGCTCCCGCGACCGAGAACTGACCCGCCTCAGCTGAACGCCGTCACGACGAGCACGGCGTTCAGCCCCCCGAACGCGAACGCGTTGCTCATGGCCGCGTCGACCCGGGCCTCGCGCGCCACGTTTGGAACGACGTCGAGATCGCATTCCGGATCGCGCTCCCGGAAATTTATCGTCGGCGCGATGACGCCGTCCCGCACCGCCATGATACAGGCCAGCATCTCGACGGCGCCGGTTCCGCCGATGAGATGCCCGTGCATCGATTTCGTCGACGAGATCATGAGAGCGTCGGCATGGTCCGCGAAGACCTGACGGACGGCGGCGCATTCCGCGCGGTCGTTTGCGGCTGTCCCGGTACCGTGCGCGTTGATGTATCCCACGGCCGCGGGATCGAGCCCGGCGTCGCGCAGGGCCCCTCGCATGGCCTTCACCGCCCCCGTCACGTTCGGCGTCACGATGTCGGAGGCGTCGGAGTTCATCGCGAAACCCGTGACCTCGGCCAGGATCTCCGCGCCGCGCGACCGGGCGTGCCCCAGTTCCTCGAACACGAACACGGCGGCCCCCTCCCCCTGGACCATGCCGCTGCGGTCAGCCGAGAACGGTCGGCAGGCGTCCTTCGACATCACCCTGAGTCCCTCCCAGGCCTTGATCCCTCCGAAGCAGAGCATGCTCTCGCTCCCGCCGGCCAGAACCACGTCCGCCTGGCCCGCGCGGATCAGACCGAGCGCCTGGCCCATCGCGTGGTTGGAGGACGCGCAGGCCGTCGCGACGCTCCAGACGGGCCCGGTCAGACCGTGCGTCATCGACACGTGACTCGCCGCCGCGCTGTTCATCAGCTTGGGCACGACGAGCGGGTGGACGCGGTTCCTGCCCTCGGCGTAGACCGCCCGATAGTTCTCCTCCTGGGTGAGAAGTCCGCCGCCGGCCGTCCCGAGAACCACGCCGGTCCGCTCTCCGAGCCGCTCGTCGATCTCAAGCCCGGACTGCTCCAGCGCCTCCCGGGCCGCGATCAGAGCGAACTGCGTGAAGCGGTCGTAGAGGCTCAGCTGCTGGGGCGAGAAGAAGGATTCCGGAGCATATCCCCGGATCTGGCCGCCGATCCTGACGGAGAGGCGCTCCACGTTCTCGAACTCGAGATCGACGATGCCGCTTCGGCCCTCGCGCATGGCCTCGATCGTCGCCGGCGCCGTCATGCCCAGCGAGGTGATGGAGCCCTGTCCGGTGATGACGACGCGCCGCATTGACCCTATGTCCGCGTCGCGATCAGGCTTTCCACGGAGCGGACGATCGAACGGACCGTGCGGATGTCGAAATCGGAGCCGTCGGGCTGGTTGGCGTTGAACGGAACATGGACGTCGAACGCCTCCTCGATCGAGAAAATCGTCTCGACCACGCCGAGCGAGTCGATGCCGAGATCCTCAAGCGTCGCGTCGGCGGTGACGTCCTCGGGCCTCATCGCGGCCTGCTCGGCCAGGATCGCGACGACCGCGCGCTCGACCTCGCCATTCACCGTGCCAGTCATCGCCCCCCGCCCTCCGCCTTCCGCGCAGCCGTCTATTCGTTCGGCCCGGCCTTGGAAACCGGTTTCTGGCCCGCGCCCAGACGCGCGAGCGCGCGAGGCAGCCGCCGCAGCGCCTTGTACATCTCCACGTTGCGATCCATGTCGACGGCCGGATAGCCCATCATGATGCGGTTGTCGGAGACATGGCTGCTGACGCCGGATTTGCCCGTGATGACGACGTGGGAGCCGATACGCAGGTGATCGGCGACCGATGCCGCGCCGCCGATGACGACGCCGTTTCCGATCACGGTCGATCCCGCCACGCCGGCCTGACCGCAGATCAGACAGTCCGAGCCGACTTCGACGTTGTGTCCGATCTGGACGAGATTGTCGATCTTGGTGCCGTTTCCGATGCTGGTCCGACGGATCGTCCCCCGGTCCACGCAGGCGTTCGCCCCCACCTCGACGTCGTCGCCGATCACGACGGTTCCGATCGAATTTATCCGGACATGCGCCGACGCCTCCGTCGTCGTGACCACGCCGCGCGTCCGGGCCTCCTCGACCGCCCCGGGCGCCGCCGTGACGAAGGAGAAGCCGTCCGAGCCGATCACCGCCCCCGGCTGCGCTATGAACCGGTCGCCGATCGCGACCCGCGCTCCGATCCGCACGCCGGCGTGGATCAACGCGTCGGCGCCGATCACCGCGTCTTCCGCGACAGAAACGTGCGGCAGTATCCGCGCGCCCCGACCGATCCGCGCCCGCGCTCCGATCACGACGAACGCGCCGATCCGCGCGTCGTCGCCGATCTCGGCCAGCGGATCGATCACGGCGCTCGGATGGATGCCGGTCGGCACTTCCGGCGGAACGTCGAAAACCCGCGTCACGCCAGCCAAGGCGTGCCGACCTCCCGGAACGATGATCGCGGCTTCGAGTCCGAGCTCTCGCCAATCCGCGCCCGCCCAGACGATCGCCGTCCGGGCCGCGCTTCTGCCGAGCGCCTCCGCGAAAGCGGGCTGCATCCCCAGCGCGATCTGGGAACTCGTCGCGGATTCCGGTTCGGACGCTCCGGAAACCAGGATCGAGCCGTCACCCCGCATCTCGGCGCCGAGGGCGAGGGCGAGGTCCGAGATCGAGATCATGGCGCAGCTCCACGTCGTTACGTCCCCGCTTATAGATGAGGCGTCCGACCGATGCAGCGTTAATCGCTTCGGGTTCGCGTCTGGCGCGGCTTCCCGTGCGGCTCCCGGCGGAGAAATGCGCGCAAGTTTAGACATCGAGCATTTACCCTTTGAAAAATTCGCTTCGCCGTGTCATTAAAAGCACTAAGGGGTGCGGAAAAAAGTCGCCCCAAGGGCATCTATCGAGGCAGTGAACATGACATCCAACGGCAAGAATCCGTCCCGACGGGCGGTATTGGGCGCATTCGCGGGCATCTGCGCGGTCGCGGCGGCTCCGGTCTACGCGAAAGCGCCCGGGTTTCTGAGGGGCGCCGGCGATGTCCGGCGCATCCGCATGTACAGCCAGCGCACCGGCGAGACGGTCGACGCGATCTATTACGCGGACGGGCGTTACATCCCGGAATCCATGAGCGAGATCAGCTATTTCATGCGGGACTGGCGTCAGAACGAAGTCAGACGCTACGATCCGCGCAACATCGACAATCTCGCCGCGGTCGGCCTTCTGATGGACACGAGGGAGCCGTATCTCCTTATCTCAGGCTATCGCACGCAGAAGACCAACCGGATGCTCAGAGGCGCCGCGAGCAATTCGTTCCACCTGAAGGCGATGGCCGCCGATGTCCGGCTCAAGAGCCGCAGCGTCAGCCAGATGTCCAAGGCCGCCCTGCAATGCAACGGCGGCGGCGTCGGATACTACGGCAGGTCGAATTTCGTCCACATGGATTGCGGCCCGGTCCGGACCTGGAAGGGCTGATCCCGGCGATCAGGCCCGGAGCGTTCCGTCGCCCTCGACCAGATATTTGAAGCTCGTCAGCTGCTCGGCTCCCACGGGGCCGCGCGCATGCAGCTTTCCGGTCGCTATCCCGATCTCCGCGCCCATTCCGAATTCGCCGCCGTCCGCGAACTGCGTCGAGGCGTTGCGCATCAGAATCGCGCTGTCGAACCGCCGGAAGAAACGCGTCGCCGCCGCGTCGTCCTCGGTGAGGATGCAGTCCGTATGCTTGGAGCCGTAGCGTCGGATATGCTCGACTGCCCCGTCCACCCCGTCCACCACCCGGGCGGCGATGACGCTGTCAAGGAACTCCGCGCCCCAGTCGGACCCGGTGGCGGGGACGACGCCCGGAAGCGCCTGCAGCGTCTCGTCGCCGCGTACTTCGACACCGGCGGCGATCAGATCGGCGACGAATGACGCGCCGCTCGTTTCGAGAAGCGCCCTGTCGATCAGCAGACACTCCGCCGCGCCGCAGATGCCCGTGCGCCGCGTCTTCGAATTGAGGACGACCTGACGCGCCTTTTCGATGTCGGCGGCCTTGTCGACATAGACGTGCACGATCCCCTCGAGATGGGCGAAGACCGGAACGCGGGCCTCGGCCTGGACGCGGCCGACCAGGCCCTTCCCGCCCCTCGGAACGATCACGTCGATCAGCCCGCTCATCGCGAGCATCTCGCCGACGGCGGCCCGGTCCGTCGTCGGGACCATCTGGATCGCGTCCTCGCTCAAACCGGCGGAACGCAATCCTTCGAGCATGGCGGCATGTATGGCCGAGGAACTCTCGAAGCTTTCCGATCCGCCGCGAAGGATAACCGCGTTCCCCGATTTCAGGCAGAGCGCTCCGGCGTCGGCCGTCACGTTGGGACGGCTCTCGTAGATCACCCCCACGACGCCGATCGGGGTCCGGACGCGTCGTATTCTGAGACCGGTGGGCCGTTCCCACTGCGCCAGGATCGTCCCGACGGGATCAGGCTGGCCGCCGACGGCGCGGACGCCTTCGGCCATGCCCCTGATCCTGTCTTCCGTAAGGAGCAGCCGGTCGAGCATCGCCGCGCTCAACCCTTTTCTCCGTCCCGCCTCCATGTCCCGCTCGTTCGCCGACAGGATCTCCCGGCTCGAAGCCTCTATGGAATTCGCAGCCCCTCGCAGAGCGGCGTTCTTCGTCTCCGTCTCGGCCTCGGACAAGACCAGAGCGGCGTCCCGAGCGCGCCGTCCGATCGACAGCATGAGTTTTTTGACGTCCGTTACGACATCCATCCCGCAATCCTCACAACGCCATATCGTCACGATGCACGAGCGATGCGCGCCCCGCATGACCGAGAAGCGCGGCGATCCGGTCCGAGCGATGGCCCATGATGATTCGCGCCTCGTCGGCATCGTAGCCGGCGAGACCCTTGGCGACCACAGCGCCGTCAGGCCCGGCGACCTCGACCGGATCGCCCCGCAGAAACGCGCCTTCGGTCGCGACGACCCCCGCCGCGAGCAGGGACCGCCCCTGTCCGAGAGCGTCGACCGCGCCGGCGTCGATCACGATGCGGCCGCGCGGCTTCATGCTCGATATCCAGCGCTTGCGGGCGGTCCGAGGGTCGCCGTCGGCCTCGAACCAGGTGCAGCGCGCGCCGTCCGAAAGCGCCCCGAGAGGGCGCGTCACCGCGCCTTCGCCGATCACCATCGCGCAACCGGCCTGGGTCGCGATGCGCGCGGCCTGCAGTTTGGTCCGCATTCCGCCGCGGGATGTCGCGCTGGCCGCTTCGCCGCCCATCGCTTCGATATCCGGCGTGACGCGCAAGACGAGAGGCACGTGCCGGGCGGTCGGATCCGTTCGGGGATTGGCCGTGTATAGACCGTCCACGTCGGACAGCAGCGCGAGGATGTCGGCGCCCGCCATGCTGGCGACCTGGGCGGCGAGGCGGTCGTTGTCGCCATAGCGGATCTCGTCGGTCGCGACGGTGTCGTTCTCGTTCACGATCGGCACGACGCCGAGATCGAGCAGCGTACCGATCGTGCGGCGGGAATTGAGATACCGACGGCGGTTCTGGCTGTCCTCCAGCGTGACGAGGATCTGCGCCGTGGTGATGCCGAGCGGCGCGAGCACGGTCTCGTAAGCCTGCGCGAGCCGGATCTGGCCCACGGCGGCGGCGGCCTGGCTCTGTTCGAGGAGCAGATCCGCCGCCGGAAGGCCCAGAACGCGCCGCCCAAGGGCGATCGAGCCCGATGAAACGATGATGACGCGTCTGCCGCGAGCCCGGAACTCCGCGACGTCGTCCGCGAGGCCTTCGAGCCAATCCAGCCTCAGACCGCCCGATCCGGGTTCCACGAGAAGAGCGGAGCCGATCTTGACGACGACCAGCCGCGCCGCGTCAAACCGCTCGGCGCTGTTCAGGGACGCCATGTTCCGGACTCGCTGGCGGCCTCGGGCGCCCGGGCTGCGAGAATGACTTCGCGCAAAGCTCGCAGGATCTCGGGAACGCCCGCGCCCGTGACGCCCGAAAGCGGATGGACCGGCATGCCCGCCTCTGCCTCGAGCTCGGACCCGATCACGGAGACGGCGTCGGCCGTCAGCGCATCGACCTTGTTGAGGCCGATGACGCGCGGCTTTCCTATGAGGCCGGCGCCGTAGACCTCGAGCTCCGTCCGGATCACGCGATAGTCGTCCAGCGGCGATTCGGCCGTGGCGTCGACGAGGTGAAGAAGGACGGCGCAGCGTTCGACATGCGCGAGGAACGCGTCGCCCAGACCTTTGCCCTCGTGCGCGCCCTCGATCAGGCCGGGGATGTCGGCGATGACGAACTCGGCCGCGTCGATCCCGACCACGCCGAGATTGGGATGAAGCGTCGTGAACGGGTAGTCGGCGATCTTCGGGCGCGCGTTCGACGTCGCCGCGAGAAAAGTCGACTTTCCCGCGTTGGGCAGGCCGACGAGACCGGCATCGGCGATCAGTTTCAACCGGAGCCAGATCGTCCTCTCGACGCCCTGCTGCCCCGGGTTCGCGTTCCGCGGCGCCTGGTTCGTCGACGTCTTGAACCGCAGATTGCCCCAGCCGCCGTTCCCGCCCTGGGCCAGCAGGACGCGTCGCCCGACCTCCCCCAGATCCGCGATCACCGTCTCGCCATCCTCGTCGAGGATCTCGGTGCCCGCCGGCACCTTCAGCACGATGTCGTCTCCGCTCTTGCCGGTCTGCTGTCGGCCGCGTCCGGGTTGCCCGTTCCGCGCGAAGAAGTGCTGCTGATAGCGGAAATCGATGAGAGTGTTCAGCCCGTCGACCGCTTCGACCCAGACGTCTCCTCCCTTGCCGCCATCCCCACCGTCAGGGCCGCCAAATTCCACGTACTTCTCCCGCCGGAAGCTGGCGCAGCCGGAACCGCCGGAACCGGATCGTACCGTCACACGCGCGACATCGAGAAATTTCATGCTGTATCCGCCTGGATCGGAGCCGTCTCCAGCCCGTATCGGAACGTCGGAACCATCGCCCCGCGCGCCACGGAATGCGCCTCGCCTTCTCCCAGATACCTGAATCCCGAGCGGGTCAGCACTTTGGCGGCCGCGTCATTGTCCTGCAGAACCTCCGCCGTGACCGTTCCCTCGAACCCCGCGCCTGCATGCCTCACGATGGCCTCGACCGCCTCGGACGCGTAGCCGGTGCCCCAGAAAGCGTGCGCGACCCAGTATCCCAGTTCGCGCACCTTCTCGCCGCGTGTCTCCAGACTTATGAGACCGATCAGACCGTTCTCGCCCTCGGAACCCGAATCCATCGCCCACACCCGCATCCTCGCGCCCGGCGCGGACGCACGCTCGACGAAAGCCTGCGCCATCCCCGGAAGATAGGGATGCGGGATCGTCGTCGTCATCCGCGCGACGCGGGGATCGCTGGCATACAGCCCGATCACCGCCGCGTCGGAGGGTCGCAGCGGACGAAGCCGCAGTCGCGGCGTCCTGATCTCCTCCGGCTCGGACGATGTGACTGCTTCGGACATAACGCGCTCTGGTGAAACGAAAAGAGGCCGGCGCGACCGCCGGCCCCGTGGCCATTCGCGCCTTTGGACCGGATTATTCCGCGGCTTCGGCCGTTGGCAGAACCGAGATGAACGTGCGGCCCTTGAGACCCTTGTGGAAGGTCACGTTGCCTTCACGCACGGCGAAGATGGTGTGGTCACGACCCAACCCGACGCCTTCGCCGGGCCACCACTTCGTGCCGCGCTGGCGGACGAGGATGTTGCCGGGAATCACGGCCTCGCCGCCGAACTTCTTCACTCCGAGACGGCGCCCAGCGCTGTCGCGGCCGTTGCGGGACGAGCCGCCTGCTTTCTTGTGAGCCATCGGACGGCCTCCTTCAGTTCGCCGCGTCGGCGGAACCGCCGGCGGTCTTCACTCCGGTCGCGTCGCCGCCCGAAGCCAGGATGTCGGTGATGCGGACCCGCGTCAGATACTGGCGATGTCCCTTCGTGCGCTGCGACGAGTGCTTGCGCCGGCGTTTGACGAAGTTGATGACCTTCGGTCCGCGCAGCTGTTCGAGCACTTCCGCCTGCACCGCGGCGCCTTCGACGACCGGAGCGCCGACCGTCACGGTGTCGCCGCCCAGCATCAAAACCTCGTTGAACTGGACCGTCTCGCCCGCCTCGGCGGCGAGTTTCTCGACCAGAAAGATGTCGTCTTTGGCGACCCTGTACTGTTTGCCGCCCGTCTTGAGTACCGCGAACATGCGCGTATTCCTTTTCTCTACCCGCGCCCTGCGGCCCCGGAACCGGAGTTTTGCGGGATCACGCCCCGCGCCTCGGACTGCGCGCTCTGGATTAAAGCGTTTTCCCCGCTCGTCTCTCGACGTCGGGAAGCGGGTATATCGCCAGGCGCGACCGGGAAGTCAAGAACGCTCGGAAAGCTTCCGCGTCAGACCCGGACGTCGGGGACGTCCTGCCGGGCCGATTCCAGCCAGTCCGGGGTCGGAAGGCCTTTCGAGCGCAGGAATTCCGGATTGAACACCTTGGACTGGTACCGCGTGCCGTAGTCGCAGAGAACAGTCACTATGGTGTGGCCCGGTCCGAGGTCGCGCGCCATCCGGATGGCGCCCGCCACGTTCACGCCGCTCGAAGGCCCCATGCAAAGGCCCTCGTCGCGCAGAAGTCCGAACATGACCGGCAGGGCCTCGGCATCGGGAATGTTGTAGGGCATGTCGACCGACAGCCCTTCGAGATTGGCGGTGATCCGGCCCTGTCCGATGCCTTCGGTGATCGATGAGCCCTCCGATTTCAGCTCGCCATGCGCGTAAAAATTGTAGAGCGCGGCCCCGTCCGGATCGGCGATCCCGATCTTCAAGTCCGCCTTGCGCGCGCGCAGACCTTCCGCGACGCCCGCGAGCGTGCCGCCCGACCCGACGGCGCAGATGAAACCGTCGATCCTGCCGCCCGTCTGCTCCCAGATCTCGGGGGCCGTGGTCTCCACATGCGCCTGCCGGTTGGCGGTGTTGTCGAACTGGTTGGCCCAGACGGCGCCGTTCGGGTCCGTCCTGTCGAGCGCTTCGGCGAGGCGGCCGGAATAGCGGACGTAGTTGTTCATGTCGCGGTAGGGCAGCGCCGGCACCTCGACGAGCCGCGCGCCCGCGATGCGCAGCATGTCCTTCTTCTCCTGGCTCTGGGTCTCGGGGATCACGATGACGGTCCGCAAGCCCATCGACGCGCCGATGAGCGCCAGACCGATGCCGGTATTGCCCGCCGTCCCCTCGACGATGGTGCCGCCGGGCCGGACGGCTCCGCGCGCCAAGGCGTCGCGGATGATCGCCAGCGCGGCGCGGTCCTTCACGGACTGGCCCGGATTCATGAACTCCGCCTTGCCCCAGATCTCGCATCCCGTCGCCTCGGACGCCGCCCGCAGGCGGATCAGCGGCGTGTTGCCGACGGCCTCCGCAAGGTTTTTCGCCGCGATCATGCCCGTCTCCGTTCCTGCCTGCGCCGGGAAGCCACGTGCTTAGATGCTTCGGACCGCCTCATCAAGCGGCGCGCCCGGAGGCGCGCGTCGCTTGACGCCGCCGGTGATCCGGATACCTCCCTCGCCCGTAAGAATACCAGACATCTAAAACACCGGACACTTTCAACCATGGCCGTTTGGCATCTGACCGATGAAATGCTCGAGACGTATGCGGCGGGCACCCTCTCCGAAGGGATGAGCCTGCTGGCGGCGGCGCATCTCACCTATTGTCCGGCATGCCGGAAAGAGGTCGCCGCGCTCGAAAAAGTGGCCGGGGCGGTTCTCGCCGAGTTCGGGACATCCGAAGTGGGCCCGGACCTGGGGGCGGTCCTCGACGCGATCCGCGCGGAGGCGAAGCCCGAGGCCGTTCCCGTCGATCTCCTGTCGGAGGCGGATTCGCCGCTTCCGGGCCCGGTGCGGCTGCGCGTCGGCATGCCGATCGAGGATCTGCGGTGGCGGTTCCTGCTGCCGGGTCTGGCGGAATCGAGGATCGAGGGATTTGAGGGAGAGGAGGTCAGCCTGCTGCGCGCGCGGCCCGGCGTCCGGATCCCGGGCCACACGCATTCGGGAGAGGAGGCGACGCTGGTCCTTTCCGGCCGGATGCGGGACGGGGACCGCCTTTTCGGTCGCGGCGACCTCGCGCTCGCCGACCACCATGACGACCATCACCCCCAGATCGTGGGCGGCGAGACCTGCGTTTGCCTCGTGGTGCTGTCGGGCCGCATGCGGTTCACCGGCGCTCTGGGACGGGCGCTGAACCTGTTCGCGGGCTGAACGCGATCGGGGCCGGGTCTCCGGCCCGGAAGGAAACCGATTTTGGGCGTCTTTTCCAAAGTGATGAGGCCGGCCGACGGCTCGGCGTGGATTACTGGAGCGAGCGGCGGCATCGGGCGGGCGACCGCGCTGCGGCTGGCGGCGGAGGGCTGGACCGTGTTCGCGACGGCGCGCGGCGCGGACGATCTGGAGGCGATCGCGGGTGAGGTGAAGGGGCCGGGGAAGATCGTTCCGGTTCCGGGCGACGTTACGGACGCGGCGGCGATGCGCGCGGCCGTGGCGCGGGCCTCGGAGGAACGGCCGCTCGCGCTCGCGATCCTCAACGCGGGGGTCTACACGCCGATGCGGGCGCAGAACTTCGAGGCAGCGACCGCGAAGAGAATGTTCGACGTGAACCTGACCGGGGTGGCGAACGGGCTGGAGCCGGTGCTGGAGCACATGATCGGCCGGGGCGACGGGCACGTCGCGATCACGGCCTCGGTGGCGGGGTATCGCGGGCTTCCGGACGCGGCGGCGTATTCGGCGACCAAGGCGGGGCTGATCGCGATGGCGGAGGCGCTGGCGCTCGATCTGATCGATCTCGGGGTGCGGATCAGCGTGATCAATCCGGGCTTCGTCGAGACCGAGGCGACCTCGGTCAACGAGTTCGAGATGCCGTTCCTGATGAAACCCGAGGAGGCGGCGGACCGGATCGTCGAGGGGTTGAAGAAACCCGGCTTCGAGATCGCGTTCCCGCGCCGGTTCGCGTATCTTCTGAAGGCGATAGGCGCGCTGCCGGACCGGGCCTACTTCGCGGCGATGCGGAAAATGACGGGCTGGGGCAAGAGCTGAGGCCGGGCGTCCAAGGTTGGACAAATCACAAGACATTGACTTAATAGACAATCTTCTTTGGTCATGGTCATTCCGCTTCTATCCGGGCGCGGAGTTCGGCTTGGGCGACGGCGTCCATCGGAAACCCCCACATGAGCGCGATCGCGACGGATTTGAGCGTAATCGGCGCGAGCGCGTAGAGCGCCGTCAACCCCGTCAGAGCGCTCGCCGAACTGCCGCCCTCGGCGGAGAACCCGATCACGTCGAGCGCGATCAGCGCGAGGCCGCCGGAGACCGCCAGCGCGAGTTTCTGGGCCAGAGACCAGAGCGCGAAGAACGAGCCGGTGCGCTGCGAGCCGCTGCGGGACGTGTCGAGATCGACGAGATCGGCCTGGATCGCGGTCGGAAGCGAGAGGTCGGCGCCGAGCGCCGCGCCCGACAAGACGCAGATGACGGCGAAGGCGAGGATGTCGCCTTCGCCCAGCAGAAAGACGCTGGCGAAGACCAGCGCGCTCCAGATCATTGCGAGGCACCAGACGCGGTGCTTGGAATGGCGCCTGATGAGCCAGGGCCAGAGGGGCGCGGCGACCACGGCGGCGCCGAAATAGAGGATCAGCAGCGGGCCGCCGAGATCCGGCGCGCCCAGACGCTGCCCGACGAAAAAAAGGAAAAGCCCGGCGGGCAACGCGTTGGCGGCGCCATTGATGAACCAGGCCAGCAGCAGCCGGCCGAAGAGCGGCTCGCCCGTCAGG
This sequence comes from uncultured Alphaproteobacteria bacterium, assembly GCA_963798765.1. Lineage (GTDB taxonomy): Bacteria > Pseudomonadota > Alphaproteobacteria > Rhodobacterales > Rhodobacteraceae > Amaricoccus. Next base: position 138,752 of record CAWCUP010000041.1, read on the forward strand.
ACGCCGACGAGCGAGCGGATCGACGCGGTGGATCGGCTCCAGTCGCGCGGCTCCGGCACATTGATCGCGCAAAGCGCCGTGGCTATCGGCAGGCCGATGACGATGAGGAGTGCCACGTTGCGCATCCCCTCGGCGGGCGTCGCGCCCAGCGAATAGAGGATCGCGGCCAGAATGGTGCCGATGAGCCCCGTCGTCTCGCGCCAGACCGCCACCCTGCCCCGTTCGGCGTAATCGCCCGAAAGCTCGGCGCCCCACGAGAAATACGGGGTCAGCATGATCGTCCAGCCGAGGGTCAGCAGGAACAACCAGAGCGTGAATGTCGCGATCGAAACCGGCCCGACCGGCACGAAGAGCATCCATGCCGCGAGCATGACCAGCGGCGCGCCCGCGACGAGCCACGGCTTGCGCCGGCCCCAGCGGGTGCGCAGGCGGTCGCTCAGGATGCCGGCGGCCGGATCGCTGACCGCGTCGAAGGCGCGCACGAGGATGAAGACCGTGCCGATGGCGCCGAGCGCCAGCCCGTGCGCCTCGGCGTAGAACGGCGCGAGGAAAACGTAGACCGGGAAATACATCGCCGCGAGCGGCAGCGCCGGCGCGGCGTAGGCGGCCAGAAGCCCACGGGATTGCGGCGCGGTCAGGCCGGCCGCCGCATGGTCACCTGGGCCACGTCCGTGGTGCCGGTCCGGAAGGCGGCGGCGCAGGACGTGAGGTAGAAATTCCACATGCGCCGGAACCGGTCGTCGAATCCGAGCGGCGCGATCTCGGACCATGCAGCGTTGAAATCGTGATGCCAGCGCCGCAGCGTCTCGGAATAGCTCTGGCCGAACTCGATCGACCCGACGTTCCGCAGGCCCGCGCGCTCGATCTGGGCGTTCAGCGCCGAGGGGCTCGGCAGCATGCCGCCGGGAAAGATGTATTTCTGCACGAAATCGACGGTCTTGCGGTAGGTCGGGAAGAGGCCGTCGCTGACCGTGATGACCTGGATGGTCGCCTGCGCGCCGGGCTTGAGTCGGTCGCGGACCGTGTCGAAATAGACTGGCCAATATCTCTCGCCCACCGCCTCGAACATCTCGATGGAGGCGATGCCGTCGTATTTCCCGCGCTCCTCGCGGTAATCGCGCATGACGATGTCCACCCTTTCGGCGAGACCGGCGTCGAACACGCGTTTCTTCGCGAAATCATGCTGCTCGCGGCTGATGGTGAGACCCGTCACGCTCACTCCCCGCTCCTTGGCCGCGTATTCGGCGAAGCCGCCCCAGCCGCAGCCGATCTCGAGCACATGCCCGCCGGGCGCCGCGCCGATGCCGTCGCAGATCCGGGCGTATTTGCGCGTCTGCGCCGCCGAGAGGTCCTCGGCGGGATGGTCGAAGATCGCGGAGGAATAGGTCATGGTCGGATCGAGCCAGCGGCCGTAGAACGCGTTTCCGAGGTCGTAATGCGCGGAAATGTTCTTTTTCGCCTGGGCTTTCGAGTTGGATTTCATCCAGTGCATGAACTGCTCGTAGGCGCGGACGAGCGCGGCCGTCGGGTGCGAGCGTCTGACCCAGTTCTGGCTGCTCAGAAGCACGTCGAGAAGGACCTGGAGGTCGGGCGTGTCCCACCAGCCGTCGAGATAGGCCTCGCAGAAGCCCAGTTCGCCCTCACGCGCGACGCGGGCGAAGAGATCGTCCCGGCGCACGTCGAGACGGGCGGACGGCCCGGGGTCCGGCCCTCGACGCGGAAAACGCGGCCGTCGGGCAGCGCGATGTCGAGCGTGCCGGCGTCGAGCCCCTTGAGCAGTTCGAAGGAAGCGGGGAACCAGCGCGGAAGGTCGCGCGCGCCCTCTGGTCGTCGTGATCACCCTCATTCCGGCCCCCGCCTCTGTCAGTCCGGTATTTCTGCATGTTTCATCCCGGCCGGATCAATCTCGCCGCGACCGGTCAGGCTCAGGCCGTCCCGGAGTTGAGGCGCGCGCGACGCGCACGCCCTTGAGCGTGAGGCGCAGCGCCTCCCAGTGGATCGCGGCGAAGACCTTGAGCGTCATCAGCGGATGGCCGAGCACGGCGCGCAGAAGCGCCCTGTCGCCGAACGCCCGCTCCCGACCGGTGATCGCCGCGATCAGCGTCTCGCCCTCGGGGCCGGCCTGGCGGATGCGCAGCGCGAGCCGGTCGCCGGGCTCGGTCAGATCGAAGCGGTAGGTCTGGTCCATGCCGATGAAGGGAGAGACGTACATCTCCTTGCGCCGCGAATGACGGATGGCGCCGCCTTCGGCCGGGTCGGCCGCGTGGACGTAGGCGACCTGCTCGCCGAAGGTGTTCTTGACCTCGTAGATCAGCGCCGCGAGCCTCCCCTCCGCGTCGCGGCAGTAATAGACCGAGAGCGGGTTGAACACGTAGCCCCACATGCGCGGAAAGCAGAGGATGTCGACGCGCGCGGGCTTCGGCAGGCCGTGCCGATCCAGTTCCGCCTCGACCCAGGGGCGCAGCGAGGCGCCGTCGCGCGGACCGTGATCGCGGTCGTGGAAGGAGACGATCCCGAAGCGGTTGTGGGAAAACAGGCGCGACCCCGCCGCCAGCGCGTCGAGACGGTCGATGTCGAGCAGAAGGCTGAAGACGCGGTAGCGGAAGCGGTGCCGACGCGGAATGAGCCGCATGTGCAGCACATGGCCGTCGTAGATGCGGGCGGCGGGTTCCTCGCCGGTCATTCGGCGGCCTCGGCGAGCGCGCCGAACGGCGTCCCGGCCACGTCGCGCGCCCATCCGGGACGGGCGCCCAGCGCGGCGGCCACCTCGAGGCCGGAGCGCAGGCCGTCCTCGTGGAAGCCGTAGCCGAGCCAGGCGCCGGCGTGCCAGACGCCGCCCCGGCCCTGGATCGCGCCCACGCGCGGCTGCGCGGCGAAGGCCTCCGCGTCCATGACGGGATGGGCGTAGTCGAATTCCGCGTGGATCGTCGCGGGATCGGGGTCGCGCGGGGCGTTGAGGCTGAGAAAGAGCGGGCGGGCCCGGTCGATGTTCTGCAGGCGGTTCATCCAGTAGGTGACGGGCGCGGCCGTCGCCCGGTCCGCCTCGGGACCGCCCGAAAGGAAATTCCAGCTCGACCAGACCTTGCGCCGGCGCGGCATCAGCGCGGCGTCCGAATGCAGGACGGCGCGGTTTGACGACGTGCGGAAGGCGCCGAGCGTCGAACGCTCCTCGGCGTCGGCGTCCGACAGCAGGGCCAGGGCCTGCGGTCCGTGGCAGGCGAGAACGACCTGGTCGAAAACGGCCTCCGAGCCGTCGGAAAAGCGCACCAGCGGCACTCCGCCCGTGCGGGTGACCGCGACCGCGCCGACGTTCGCGACCGCGCGCGGCCCCAGCCGCCCGACGATCCGCCGGACATATTCGCGGCTGCCGCCCGTGACCGTGCGCCAGCGCTGGCGTTCCGCGAGCGCCCCGAGCAGGTCGTGATTGCGGAAGAACGCGCAGAAGCTCTCGGCGGGAAAATCGAGCATGCGGCCGGTCGGCGTCGACCAGATCGCCCCGCCCATCGGAAGGACGTAGCAGTCGCGCAGCCAAGGCGAGAAGCGCTCGCGGTCGAGCCACGTCCCGAGGCTCAGGCCGCAGAGGCTGCCGTCCGCGAGGTGTTCGCCCGCCAGCCGGTTGAAGCGCAGGATGTCTAGCACGCCGCGCACGAACCGCGGACGCAGGAGATTGCCGCGCTGGGCGAAAACGGTCGACAGCCCGTCGCCCGCCCATTCCATCGCGCCGCCGCCGAGCGAGAAACCGAAGGACATGTCGGACCATTCGGTGGCGACGCCCAGATGCCCGAACAGGCCGAGGAGGTTGGGGTAGTTGCGCTCGTTGTAGACGATGAAGCCGGTATCGACCGGAACGCTCGCGTCGCCGAACGCGACGTCCACCGTATGTGCGTGCCCGCCGAAACGGACGTCCTTCTCGAAAAGACGGACGTCGTTGCCCTCCGCAAGCGCCAAAGCGGCGCCGAGCCCGGCGACGCCGGAGCCGATGATCGCTATCCTCATTATTCCCCGTTCCGTCTTTCGTTCTAGTTCGTGCCGTCGGCCGCGCCGGCGGTGTGGTGCTTGTAGGCGGCGAGCGCAGTCTCCCGCCCTTCTTTTAGCCCGATCAAGGGCGATGGGTAGGGCGCCGCAGGGTCAAGCTCCCAGGATCGTGGAACGGCGTCGAAATAGGATCGCGCCTCGGAGGGGACTTCGCCGCGCGACAGCTCCGCGACGAAGCGGCGCCGATAGGCGGCGTCGGGATCGAATTTCAGGGCCTGGGTATCCGGATTGAAGATCCGGAAATAGGGCGCGGCGTCCGGCCCCGAGCCCGCCACCCACTGCCAGCCGAGCGCGTTGGAGGCCGGATCCCAGTCGGTCAGGCACTCGGCGAACCAGTCGAGACCGACGCGCCAATGCGTCATCAGATGCTTGGTCAGGTAGCTCGCGACCAGCATCCGCACGCGGTTGTGCATCGTTCCGGTCACGAACATCTCGCGCATTCCGGCGTCGACCATCGGCACGCCGGTCATGCCGCGGCGCCACCGCTCGGCGTCCGGGTTGTCGTCCCGCCACGGGAAGCCGTCCCATTCGGAGCGCCAGTTCGCGACGAGGACGCGCGGCGTGTGCCAGACCAGATGCCAGGCGAATTCGCGCCAGACGAGCTCCTTGAGGAACTTCTCCGCGCCGGACGCTCCCTCGTCGCGGGCGCGGGCGACCCGCGTCCAGGCGACGCGCGGGGAGATCTCGCCATATGTCAGGTTCTCGGACAGACCCGATGTCGCGTCCCGGTCCGGACGGTCGCGGTCCGTCGCGTAGCCGGCCAGCCGACGGTCGACGAAATCCTCGAGCCGCCGCAGAGCGGCCTCCTCGCCGACGGCGACGTGGCGCGCGACCACCGCCGCGCCCCGATCCATCGCCGCGCCAAGTCTCCACTCCTCCAGCGACTCCGACCGGGGCATTCGCGACGGCGGATCCAGCCGCTCCGGGGCGGGAAGCGGCGCGCCGACGTCGCGCGGGCCGACGGCGTTCCAGAACGGCGTGTAGACCTTGAAGAAACCGCCGGCTTTGGTCTCCGGAACCCACGGCTCATGCAGGAGATGGCCCGGATGGCTCGTCGCCCCGATTCCGGCTTCCGCAAGGGCGGCCTTGACGGCGGCGTCACGGGCGATGGTGTCCGGGGCGTAGAGGCGCGACCAGTGGACGGCGCGGGCGCCGGTCTCCGAGACCAGGGCCAGCATCGTCTCGGACGCCCCGCCGCGCCGCAGGACCAGATCGCCCCCCCTCGCCCGCAACCGGTCCCGCAGATCGGCGACCGACAGTCCCAGACGCCATCTCGCCGCCGCTCCGAGCGACTCGGTCTCCGGATCGAGGATGAAGACCGGTATGACCGGACCTCCGGCCTCGACAGCGGCCGCAAGCGCGGGTTGGTCCGCGAGTCTCAGATCGCGACGGAACCAGACGATGGACGGCGCGCGGTCAGTCGGCATCCGGCCGCGCGGAACAGATCATCACCAAGGCCCCTGCCGGATCGAAAAAGGACCCCGCCGCCGGCGGGATCCTCACTTTCCCCGAACCCCCGCAGGAGTTCAACCCTTCTCGCGCCGCTCCTGGCTGAGACCGACATAGATGCTCACGCACATCAGGAGCAGAAGGATGGCGAAGGGGAAGCCCGTCGCCACCGCCATCGCCTGAAGCGCCGCGAGCCCGCCGCCGAGCAGCAGCGTGATCGCGACGAGACCCTCGAAGACGCACCAGAACACCCGCTGCGGCAGCGGCCCGTCCGTCTTGCCGCCCGCCGTGATCGTGTCGATCACCAGCGAGCCCGAATCCGAGGAGGTGACGAAAAAGACGATCACCAGGATGATCCCGATGAGCGATGTGATCGTGTGCAGCGGCAAGGCCTCCAGCATCGTGAAAAGCCTGAGTTCGGTCGACGCCTCCGTCACCCCGGCATAGCCGTCGACGACGACCTGGTGGATGGCCGTCCCGCCGAAAACGCTCATCCAGAGAACGCAGACCATGCTCGGGATCAGCAGAACGCAGACCATGAACTCGCGCACGGTGCGGCCCCGGCTGACGCGGGCGATGAACATGCCCACGAACGGCGACCAGGAGATCCACCAGGCCCAGTAGAACGCGGTCCAGCCCTGGCTGTAATTGGCGTCCTCGCGCCCGAACGGCATCGAGAGCGCCGCGAAGTTCGAGGCGTAGGCGCCGAGCGACGAGAAAAACCCGGTGATGAGCGCCATCGTCGGGCCGACGAAAAGCACGAACATCAGAAGGATGAACGCGAGCACCATGTTGATCTCCGACGCGCGCTTCACGCCGCCGTCGAGACCGGCGAGCACCGAGACCAGCGCTACGCCCGTGATGCCGATGATAAGCACCACCTTGACCACTTCGTTCTGCGGAATCCCGAACAGGAAATTGAGGCCCGCCGTCGCCTGTTCCGCGCCGAAGCCGAGCGATGTGGCCAGACCGAACAGGGTCGCGAAGACCGCCACCGTGTCGATGACGTTGCCCCAGAAGCCCCAGACCCGGTCGCCGAAGATCGGATAGAAGGCGGAGCGGATCGAGAGCGGAAGGCCGCGATTGTATGAGAAGAACGCGAGCGCGAGCGCCACGACGGCGTACATCGCCCAGGGATGAAGACCCCAGTGATAGATCGTGGCGGCCATGCCGAGCCGCGCCGCCGCGGCCGGATCGCCGGCCGCTCCGCCGAGGGGCGCCCAGGAGTCGGGCGAACCCGCATCGGCGGCCACCGAGGAGGAGAAATGCGAGATCGGCTCGGAGACGCCGAAGAACATCAGCCCGATGCCCATGCCGGCCGCGAACAGCATCGCGAACCAGCCGGTGTAGGTGTAGTCCGGCGTCGCGTCCTTTCCGCCGAGGCGCACGCCGCCGAGCGGCGTGAGGATCAGCAGGATTCCGAACGCCACGAAGATGTCGCCCGACAGGATGAAGAACCAGTCGAAGTTGACGAGCAGCCAGTTCTTTATCAACTCGAACAGCGCGGTCGAGCCTTCGGGGAACATCAGCGCGCCGAGGACGAAGGCGACGATCCCGAGCCCCGAGACGAGAAAGACCGGATTGTGGATGTCGAGTCCGAACGGCCCGAACTGGGCCTGGATGTTGTCCTGGCCGATCTCGTAGTCGATGTCCGGATCCATCTGGACGGTTTCGACGTCTGCCATCGCGTTCTCCTCTCGTCGTTCCGCGCCCGCCGTGGCGCGGGCAAGGCCGGCGGCGGGAGCGCCGCGGACCGAATTCGCCGTTAAACCTAACGTGATCGGAGCCGCCGGTGCAACCGGCACGCGGAGCGGCCGCGTCTTGACGCCGCTCCGGAGCCAGGCTCTCTTCCGCTCCCGGCGCTCCGCGCGGCGCCGGATCTCCGCAGGGAGCCGGACTGATCCGGCCCGCGGGCAAATCGGGAGGATGCAATGATCACTCGCAGAAAACTGGGAACGTTCGCGTCGGCGGCGCTCGTCGCCGCGACCTTCGGCATGGCCGCGCCGGCCGGAGCGCAGGACAAGGGCGAACTCGTCTACATGACGCCCGGCCTCGACGTCGCGTTCTGGCGCTACGTGTCGGAGGGCGTGCGATCGGTGGCCGAGGCGAACGGATACGGCTTCTCGGCGCTCGACAGCACGAACGATCCGCAGACGCAGCTTCAGAACGCGCAGGATTCGATCGCCCGCGGCGTCGCCGGCATCATCCTGTCGCCGACCGACAGCTCGACCGCGCCGGCCGTCCTGGGCCTCGCCCAGAGCGCCGGCATCCCGGTCGTCATAGCCGACATCGGCACGGATTCGGGCGAGTTCGTCTCGGTGATCGGCTCCAACAACTACGAGGGCGCCTATGGCGTCGGCGAGGCTCTGGCTGCCGCGATGAAAGACGCTGGCAAGGCCGACGCGACCGTCGGGATCATCGGCATCAGCCAGGCGCGGCTCAACGGCCAGGCCCGCACCAAGGGCTTCAAGGACGCGATGGCCGAGGGCGGCGTCACCGGCGAGGCCGGCCTCCAGCAGATGCAGGCCTACACCGCCGACGAGACGTTCAAGTTCACCCAGGACATGATCACCGCCAACCCGGCGATGGGCGGCATGTTCATCCAGACCGACGGTCCGACGCTCGGCGCGCTGCGCGCCATCAAAGCCGCGCGGATGGACGGCGAGCTTCTCGTCGCGGCGTTCGACGGCATTCCGGAATTCGTCCCGCTGCTCCAGTCGGGGGAACTGGTCGTCTCGGGCATGCAGCAGCCCTACCTGATGGGCGTCCGCTCGGCGGAGGCGATGGTCGAGCATCTCGACGGCGGAACGCCGGAGAAGGAGATCACCGTGCCGATCCTGATCGTGACGTCGGAGAACATCGAGGAGCTGCTGCCGACGATCAAGGAGACGGTGTTCGGCAACGAGATGGAATAGGCCCGAGGGGTCCGGACGGTTCCCCCGTCCGGACCCGCCGATCCGCACGACGATGACGACAACCCAAGCCGACACGCGCGCCGAGCCTCTTCTCGCGGCCAGGGGCGTGACCAAGGATTTCGGCCGGACGCGGGCGCTCGACGACGCGTCGCTGGCCCTGAGACCCGGCGAGATCGCGGGGCTGCTCGGCGCCAACGGCGCCGGCAAGTCGACGCTGTCGCGGATCATCTCCGGGCACCTCCAGCCTACCGCCGGCACGCTCGCCTGGGCGGGGCGGCCTCTCGTCCTGCGCTCGGCGCGCGAGGCGCTGCGCCACGGGATCGCGCTCGTGGCCCAGGAGACGTCGCTGGCGCCGGACCTGTCGGTCCTGGAAAACGTCTTCCTGCCCGATCTCGCGATGCCCGGCCGTCTGTCCTACCGCGCCATGCGACGGAAGGCGGGGGACATCATCGCCGGCCTCGGACACGAGCACGCCCTGCCCCTCGACGCGGAGGTCCGGGGCCTGTCGGCCGCGCAGCGGCAGCTGGTCGAGATCGCCAAGGCGCTGGCGCTCGACGCGCGGCTGGTGATCTTCGACGAGCCCACCGCGTCGCTCTCGGCCACCGAGGTCGACCGGCTTTTCGACGTCATGACGCGGCTGGGCGCGCAGGGCCGCGCGCTCGCGTTCGTCTCGCACAGGCTCGAGGAGGTCTTCGCTATCACCGACCGCGTGACCATCCTGCGCGAGGGCCGGGTCGTCGCGGACGACGTCGAGACCTCCGCGCTGACCCAGGGCGACATCATCCAGCACATGGTCGGCCGCGACATCGGCGCGATCTACAGCGCGCGCAAAGACGCCGGACGGGCCCCGGGCGAGGTCGCGCTCGAAGTGCGCAACCTCCGCGCGCTCCCTTCGGTCCGCGACATCAGCTTCTCGGTCCGCCGGGGCGAGATCCTCGGGCTCGGAGGCCTGGTCGGCGCGGGGCGGTCCGAGGCGGTCGAGGCGATCTGGGGCCTGCGCGCCCGGCAGGGCGGCGAGGTGCGCGTCAACGGCAGGCCGGTCCGGCTCCGCGGGCCCGCCGACGCGGTGCGCGCGGGAATGGGGTTCGTGGCCGAGGACCGCCGCGCGCAGAACATCGTGCCGGACCTGAGCGTGCGCGAGAACCTGATGCTGGCGCGCATGGGACGGCACCGCGGCTTCGGGCGCGGATACGGCGGCGCCGCCGGAAAGGTCGCGGATCTCCTGCGCGATCTCGGCCTGCCCGCCGACCGCCTCGACGGAAGCCTGCTCAACTTCTCCGGCGGAATGCAGCAGAAGATCATCATCGCGCGCTGGCTGCTGACCGACCCGGAGATCCTGATCCTCGACGAGCCGACCAAGGGGGTCGACATCGGCACCCGGTCCTCGATCTACCGGCTTCTGCAGCACGCGGCGGACGACGGTCTCGCCGTCGTCGTGATCTCGTCGGATTTCGAGGAGCTTCTCGGCATCGCCGAGCGCGTCGTCGTCGTCTCGGACGGCGTCACCATCGCCGACCTGCCGGCCGCGCGGCTGACCGAGGAGAAGCTGACGCTTCTGGCCGCGCCGCGCAGTTCGACCGCGCGCAACCAGGCCCTGCTGCGCGACCTCGCGCAAACCCATCGCGGCGAGGCGTTCTGGACGCTGATCGACGGCGAGGAGCTGATCTGCCTCGCAAGCGCGCGGACCACCCGGAGGCCCCGTCGACCGGCCTCGTTCCCGGCGAGGCGGTGACCGTCGCCGAAACCCGCATTCCCGAAGGCCTGACGCGGAGGGGCGGTCCTTTCGTGCCGGAAAGCGACGGCCGGCGCAGAACGCTGCTGACGCGGATGACCGACACGCGCGGCCACGAGCTCGGCTGGATCGGCCTGACGGTCGCGGGAGACGCGGAGCCGCCCGCGCCGGAGCCGATCCGCGCCGCGATCCTGAGAATGACCCGTCCGGACGAGGAGGCATGACATGACCGAAAACTCCGGCGACCCGGGCGGAAACGCCGCCGCGCGACCCGGCCGCGCGGGCGCGATCCTGCGGAGCCTCGAGATCCGGATGCTCGGTCTCGCGCTGCTGCTCGCCGTCGGCCTTTCACTGATATCGCCCTTCTTCCTGACCGAGCGGAACATCTTCAACGTCCTCGACCAGTCCGTGGTGATCGGCATCGTCGCGGTCGGCATGACCTTCGTCATCCTCACCGGCGGCATCGATCTCTCCGTCGGCGCGGTCTTCGGGCTGACCGGCATCATCCTCGCGCAGGCGCTGCAGACGCTCGCCATCCCGATCGGCATTCCGATCGCGGTTCTCGCGGGGGGCGCGATCGGGCTCTTCTCGGGCGTGCTGGTCGCCGTCTTCGGCCTCGCGCCCTTCGTCGTGACGCTGGGCGTCATGGCGATCTGCCGGAGCCTCTCCTTCATCGCGTCGGGCCAGCGGTCGATCTCGGGCCTGCCTCCCGACCTCGACGCCATCGTCTATTCGACGTTCCTGGGCATCCCCGCGAACGTGATCTTCCTCGTGGCGCTGTATGTCTGCGCCTGGGCATACCTGACCTACACCAAGGGCGGGCGCACGATCTACGCCATCGGCTCCAACCACGAGGCCGCCCGGGCCGCCGGACTCTCGACCACGTTCTATTCGATCCTGCCCTATGTCGTCTCCGGCGCCCTGGCCGCCGTCGCCGCGACCTTCTCGCTGGCCCAGGTCATGTCGGCCGACCCGCTGGCCGGCAACCAGCTCGAACTCGACGCGATCGCCGCAGTCGTGATCGGAGGCGCGAGCCTCTACGGAGGCAGGGGCTCGATCATCGGGACGCTTCTGGGCGTGCTGATCATGGTGATGATCCGCAACGGGCTGAACCTGCTGGGCGTCTCGCCGTTCTGGCAGGGCACCGCCATCGGCAGCATCATCATCCTGGCGCTGCTCGCGGAACGGCTGATCAACTGGCGCTCGAACCTGTCGCGGCAATAAGGAATTGCGCCGGACACATCCCGGGTTCTATCGTGGCGTCACGAAAACGTCACAAAGAGCGGCTTCCGGGAGGAAAGATGACACCCATGAACAAGACGATCATCGCATCGGCGTTCGCCATCGCCGCGTCGGCGGGCGCGGCCCACGCCGAGAAACTGACGCTCTACTGCAGCGCCCAGGAGGATTGGTGCCAGCTGATGGCGCGGAGCTTCGAGGACGCCACCGGCGTCGACGTCGACATGACGCGCAAGAGCTCGGGCGAGACCTTCGCCCAGATCAAGGCCGAGGAGGCCAACCCAAAGGGCGACGTCTGGTGGGGCGGCACGGGCGATCCGCACCTGCAGGCCGCCGAGGAGGGCCTGACGGAGGCCTACGTCTCGCCGATGCGCGACCAGCTTCAGCCCTGGTCCGTCGCGCAGGCCGAGAGCGCGGGCGACCGCACCATCGGCATCTATTCCGGAGCGCTCGGCTTCGGCTACAACAGCGAGCTTCTCGCCAGCAACGGTCTCGAGGCGCCGGCCTGCTGGAAGGATCTCCTGGCGCCCGAATTCAAGGGCCATGTCCAGATGGCCAACCCCAACTCGTCCGGCACCGCCTACACCACGCTCGCCACGATGGTGCAGCTCTTCGGCGAGGAGGAGGGGTTCCAATACATGAAAGACCTTCACGCCAACATCAACCAGTACACGAAATCCGGATCCGCGCCGATCAAGGCCGCCGGCCTGGGCGAGACCACCGTCGGCATCGTCTTCATGCACGACGCCGTGGCGCAGACCGTGGCGGGCTTCCCGATCGTCACCGTCGCGCCCTGCGAGGGCACCGGCTACGAGATCGGCTCGATGTCGATCATCAAGGGCGCCCGCAACATGGAAGAGGCCAAACGCTTCTACGACTGGGCGCTGTCCGCCGAGGCCCAGAACCTGGCGCTCCAGGTCAACGCCTTCCAGGTGCCGTCCAACGTCAACGCGGAGACTTCACCCTCCGCGCCGGATCTCGAATCGATCAAACTGATCGACTACGATTTCAAGACCTACGGCTCGAGCGACGAGCGCAAGCGGCTGCTGCAGAAATGGGACGAGGAGGTCTCGACGCTGCCGCAATAGGACCGTGAGGCCGGTCAAATCGGAGACGACATCCCATCCGGTCCTGATCTTCTGGATCGTCGCCGGGTGGGTCGGTTTCCTGATCCTGCCCTGGTACGGGATCGAGGGAGGAATTTTCTCCCTCGACTGGCTGACGGACGGCTATCCCTTCGATACGGATTACGCTCCGGCGGCATTCCTGCTGGGCCAGGGCGAGAAGCTCTGGCTGGCCCCGCTGATCCCTCCACTCATCGCGCCATGGTTCGTCGCGCGACGCCCCAAGACCGACCCGCTCTACGCCAAGGTGCTGATCCTGTCGGGCGCGTTCGGCTTCGGCTGGCTCATCGCGCAGGGATTCGGCATCGGCATAAGGGGCTGGAACTTCGCCTGGCTCGAGGCGCTTTTCGGCCCGCTGGACGACCGGCAGTTCGGCATGGGCTACGGCGCGATGCTTCTCGCCGCGTCGTTCCTTTTCCTGTTCACCCAGGGCATCGCGGCGCGGGGCGCGATAAACGGCGACGTCTTCGTCGTCAGCGCCATCGGCGGGGTGATCGCGATCGTCGCGACCTTCGTCTTCTTCCCGATCGCCAAGATGCTGACTGCGGCCTTCGTGACGGAGGAAGGCGGCTACTCGGCCGAGATCTTCGCCTCGAAATTCTTCGACGACCGTCTCTGGGGTCTCGACTGCGTCATCACCGGCGCGCGCTGCGGCGTCGCGTGGAACTCGCTGTTCCTCGCGATCCTGGTCGGGGTGCTGACCACGACGCTCGGGCTCGTCTTCGCGCTCGTCGTCACCCGGTCCGGGTTCCGGTACAAACGTCTCGTCCGGGCGCTGACGGTCCTTCCGATCATCACGCCGCCCTTCGTCATCGGCCTCGCGCTGATCCTGCTCTTCGGGCTTTCGGGATCGGTGACCGTCTACGTCGCGGACGTCTTCGGCGTGCAGCCCACGCGCTGGCTCTACGGCCTGCCGGGCATCCTGATCGCGCAGGTCCTCGCCTTCACGCCCATCGCGTTCCTCGTGCTGATCGGCGTCGTCGAGGGCGTCAGCCCCTCGATGGAGGAGGCCGCCCAGACCCTCCGCGCGAACCGCTGGCAGGTCTTCCGCACCGTCACACTTCCGTTGATCCGCCCCGGCTTGGCAAACGCGTTCCTGCTCGGCTTCATCGAGAGCATGGCGGATTTCGGCAACCCGCTGGTCCTCGGCGGCAATTACGACGTGCTCTCGACCGAGATCTTTTTCGCCATCGTCGGGGCCCAGTACGACCAGGGGCGCGCGGCGGTGCTGGCCCTCGTGCTGCTCGGCTTCACGCTCGGCGCGTTTTACGCCCAGCGCTTCTGGCTCGGGAAAAAGAGCTACACCACCGTCTCTGGCAAGGGCGACGCCGGCGTGCATCCGCTGATGCCCCGGCGGCTCAGCCTCCCGGTCTACGCGATCGCGGGCGCATGGGGCCTGTTCACCATCGTCGTCTACGGCATGATCCTCTACGGCAGCCTCGTCGAACTCTGGGGCGTCAACAACACGTTGACCTTCAAGCATTACGTGACCGCGTTCTCGGTGCGGATGACGGAGGAGGGCATCCGCTGGACCGGCTCGGCCTGGGACAGCTTCTGGACCACGATCAAGATCTCCGCGATCGCGGCCCCCCTGACGGCGTCGGTCGGCCTGGTCACCGCGTATCTGCTGACCCGCCAGACCTTCGCCGGCAAGAACGCCTTCGAGTTCGGCACCATGCTGTCCTTCGCGATCCCCGGCACGGTGATCGGCGTGAGCTACATCCTCGCGTTCAACGTGCCGCCGATCGAGCTGACGGGCACCGGCCTGATCCTCGTGATCAGCTTCATCTTCCGCAACATGCCCGTCGGCGTGCGCGCCGGCATCGCCTCGATGTCGCAGCTCGACAGATCGCTCGACGAATCCTCGCTGACGCTCGGCGCCAACAGCTGGCAGACGTTCCGCAAGGTGATCCTGCCGCTTCTGCGCCCGGCGATCCTGGCGGCGCTCGTCTACAGTTTCGTGCGCGCCATGACGGCGATCTCGGCGGTGATCTTTCTCGTCTCCGCGCGGTACGACATGGCGACGAGCTACATCATCGGCCGCGTCGAGAACAACGATTACGGCCTCGCCATCGCGTACTCGACCGCGCTGATCTTCGTGATGCTCGGGGCGGTGGGATTGCTCCAGCTCATGGTCGGCAGGACCCGGATCGGTCGGCGCACCCACGGACATGTCGGAGGATGAGGCGATGGTGAAACCGCGGATCGGCGGCAAGGCCGCGCCCGTCTCGTTCCGGAACGTGAGCAAGATCTATGGCGGCGACGTCAAAGCCGTCGACGACGTCAGCCTCGAGGTCGAGACCGGCAAGCTCTTCACCCTGCTCGGACCCTCGGGATGCGGCAAGACGACGATGCTGAGGATCATCGCGGGACTCGAGATGGCGACCTCGGGGCGCATCCTGATCGGCGACAAGGACGTGACCGGCCTGCCCGCCACCGACCGCGACGTCTCGATGGTCTTCCAGTCCTACGCCCTGTTCCCTCACATGACGGTGCTTCAGAACGTCTCCTACGGGCTCGGGTTTTCCGGATTCAAAAAGGCCGAGGCCGCCGAGCGGGCGCGCGCGGGCCTCGATCTCGTCGGTCTCGCCGGCTACGACGACCGCCTGCCGAGCGAGCTCTCCGGCGGGCAGCAGCAGCGCGTCGCCGTCGCCCGTGCGCTGGTCCTCGAACCCCAGGTCCTGCTCTTCGACGAGCCGCTCTCGAACCTCGACGCCAAACTGCGCCGCCAGGTCCGCGAGGAGATCCGCGAGATCCAGCAAACTCTCGGCCTCACCGTCGTCTACGTCACCCATGACCAGGAGGAGGCGCTCGCCGTCTCGGACAGGATCGTGGTGATGCGCAACGCCTCGATCGCGCAGATCGGAACCCCACGTGAGCTTTACGACGCCCCAGTGGACCGGTTCGTGGCCGATTTCATCGGCGAGGCGAACCTGCTGCCCTGCGACATCGTCGACATCCGAGGCGACGACGCCGAGATCGCGATCGGACCTTATCGGCACGTCCTGCCGTCACGCGGACTGGCGCGCGGTCCCGCGACTCTCGCGGCGCGCCCGTCGCGCGTCGTCCTCGATGCGCCGGGCGGTTTTCCGGCAAAGGTCGCGAAGGCCACCTATGTCGGCAGCCGGATGGAATACACCATCGAGGCGGCGTTCGGATCGCTATTCGCCGTGCGCGAGGACGTCGACGCCGCGCTGCCGGTCGGCCGCGACGTAACCGTCGGCCTCGCCGCGACCGGGCCCGTCCTCCTGCCGCGCGGCTGAGACGGGCCGGACCCGAGGGCCGAGGAACCCGGTGGCGTCAGCCGACGATCTCGAGCCCGGAAAAGAAGAACGCGATCTCCTCGGCCGCCGTCTCGGCGCCGTCGGATCCGTGCACCGAATTCTCGCCGATCGACAGCGCGAACTCCTTGCGGATCGTGCCCGCCGCCGCCTCGGCGGGATTCGTCGCGCCCATGGTTTCACGGTTCCTGGCGATGGCGTCCTCGCCCTCCAGCACCTGCGCCACGATCGGCTCCGAACTCATGAACTCGGTCAACTCGCCGAAAAACGGCCGGTCCTTGTGGACTCCGTAGAAAGCCTGCGCCTGCTCCAGCGTCAGATGGATGCGCTTCTGCGCCACGATCCGAAGCCCGGCCGCCTCAAGTTTGGCGTTGATCGCGCCGGTCAGGTTCCGCCGCGTCGCGTCCGGTTTGATGATCGAGAAAGTACGTTGAATGGCCATTCGTCTTTTCCTTGCAGGTTCCGGCAGGCAGGTAACACGCGCCCCCGGGCCGGGAAAGCGGTAAAATCGGAGTGCCCGGACCGGCTTTCATACTGACATGAAACCTGGAGAGCAGTCGGCGCGCGCCAACAGGCGCGGGCCAGAAAAAAGACTCGCGCGCACCGCGCGCCCGACCCGGCGGCAAAGGCCGCCCCCGAGCTCCCCCCGGGCGGCCGCCCTGCCGGCGACACGTCCCGCCCCGCACGCGGCGGCGCTTCCGCCCTTGCCGCGGGCGACGCTTCCCGGCCATCCTGCTCCGGAACGATCGGGAGCCCGCCCGTGCCGAAACCCGCCGACCGCAGGGGCGTCCTCTCCTGGATGCTGTTCGACTGGGCCAACCAGCCGTTCCAGACCCTGATCGTCACCTTCATCTTCGCGCCCTGGTTCGCCTCGGCCGCCGTCGGCGATCCGGTGCGCGGCCAGGCGATGTGGGGCGCCGCCGCCGCCATCGCCGGCGCCGCCGTCGCGCTGTCCGGCCCCGTCCTCGGCGCCGTCGCCGACCGCGCGGGGCGGCTGAAGCCTTGGATCGCCGGCTTCTCCGCGCCCTACGTGCTCGGCTGCCTCGGCCTCTGGCTGGCGGCGCCCGGGATGGCGGACCCGTGGCTGCCGCTCGCCTTCTTCGTCCTCGCCTTCATCGGGTCGGAATTCACCCTGATCCTGACCAACGCGCTCCTGCCCGCGCTCGGCGGCCGCGCCGAGATCGGCCGGATCTCCGGGTCCGGCTGGGCCGTCGGCTATCTCGGCGGTCTCGTGGCGCTGATCGCGGTCCTGCTCCTGCTCGCCCCGTCGCCAGGCGGCGACACCACCCTTCTCGGCATACCGCCGATCCTCGGCCTCGATCCCGCCGCCGGCGAGCCCGCCCGCGCCACCGGTCCGCTCAGCGCGCTCTGGTATCTGGTCTTCGCGTTGCCGTTCTTCCTCTACACCCCTGACGCGCCCGCCCGCGCCCGCGCGCCCGGGCTCCTCGCCGGCGGCCTGCGCGACCTGGCCGCGACGATCCGGGGCGTCCGCCGGCACGGCAGCCTCTTCGCCTTCCTCGCGGCCTCGATGGTCTACCGGGACGCGCTCGCGGCGCTCTTCGCCTTCGGCGGCATCTACGCCGCCGGCGTGCTCGGCTGGGGTCTTTTCGAACTCGGCGTCTTCGGCGTCGTCGCCGCCGCCGCCGGCGCGCTCGGCGCCTGGATCGGAGGCCGGCTGGACGCGCGGCACGGGCCGGCGCCGGTGATCCGCGCGGCCATCCTGCTCCTGATCTCGGTCTGCGTCGTCGTCCTGCTGACCACCCGCGAGAGCGTGCTCCTGATCCCCGTCGCGCCCGGCTCGACGCTCCCCGACGCGGTGTTCTTCGTGGCCGGCGCGCTGCTCGGCGTCGGCGGCGCGGTCCTGCAGGCCGCCTCGCGCACCCTGCTGGTCCACCAGGCCGACGGCCGCGTCGCGGGGGCGCAGGCCTTCGGACTCTACGCGCTCTCGGGCAAGGTCACCGCCTTCATCGGCCCCGCGCTCATCGCCGGCGTCACCGCCGCCACCGGGTCGCAGCGCCTCGGCGTCACGCCGGTCGTCGCGCTTTTCCTGATCGGGCTGGGTCTGCTACACTGGGTCAAAACCGAAGCAGAGCAGCCCCCGGGAACCGCCGCATGATCCTCCGTCTTCTCGCGACCGCCCTCGCCCTCGCGGCCCCTCTGACAGCGGCGGCCCAGACCGCCCAGTCGCTCTTCTCAGCGCGAAACACCCCATCGCCGCACGCCTCCTACGCGGTGGGCCAGAACGCGCGCGGCTGTCTCGCGGGCGGTGTCCAGCTGCCCGAGACCGGGCCGACATGGCAGGCCATGCGCCTCTCGCGCAACCACAACTGGGCGCATCCGGCCATGCTCGATTTCCTCGGGGATCTCAGCCGCGAGGCGACCAGGGTCGGCTGGAAAGGCCTCTATCTCGGCGACATCAGCCAGCCGCGCGGCGGTCCCGTTCCCGGCCACGCCTCGCATCAGATCGGGCTCGACGCCGACATCTGGCTCCTGCCCGCCACCCGCCTCGACCTCAGCCGCTCCCAGCGCGAGAACCTCTCGTCGATGAACGTCCGCGCCGCCGACATGCGGAACGTCAATTCCAACTGGACCCCGGCCCATCACCGCCTGCTGGAGGCCGCCGCCCGCGACCCGCGCGTCAACCGCATCTTCATCACCCCGCCGGTGAAGCTCCGGATGTGCGCCGACGCAAAAGGCCGCGACCGCGAATGGCTCGGCAAGATCCGGCCCTGGTACGGCCACAACACCCATTTCCACGTCCGGCTCAACTGCCCCCCCGGCGCCCCCGGCTGCGTGCGGCCCGATCCGGTGCCGCGCGGCGACGGCTGCGCCGAGGCGGTCTGGTGGGTCACCGACGCGCTCGCCCCGCCCGACCCGAACGCGCCCAAGGCGCCGAAAAAGCCGCCTCTCCGCCTCGCCGACCTTCCGCCGCAATGCGCCCAGGTGCTGAACGATTGACCCTCCGCCTCGCGGCGCTGGCGCTCATCGCCGGCGTCTCGACGGCCTCCGCCCAGGAGCCGGCGCTCGTTCCGGACTCCCGGATCGTCTGGACCTCGGGCAACGTCGATTTCGGCGGCTTCTCCGGCGTCGAGATCCTCGACGGCGGCGCCGCGTTCGTCGCGGTCTCCGACAGAGGTCATTGGGCGACCGGACGCCTTGCGCGGGACGGCGGCACGCTGACGGGCGTCGAGACCACCGGCTTCGGTCCCCTGCGCGAGATAAGCGGCAAGCCGCTGGACGGCGACAACGTCGATGCCGAGGGGCTCGCCGTCGGCGCGGACGGCGCGGCCTACGTCTCCTTCGAGGCCTTCCACCGCATCCGACGCTACGACCCGATCGACGGCCCGGCCGTCGACGTCCCGAGCCCGCGCGACTTCGCCGGCCTCCAGCGCAATTCCGGCCTCGAGGCCCTCGCCATCGACGCCGCCGGCACGCTCTACGCCATCCCCGAGCGTTCGGGAAAACTCGACCGCCCCTTCCCGGTCTACCGCTTTCGGAACGGCGCCTGGGACGCCGACCTCGCCATCCGCCGCGACGGCGCGTTCCTCGTGACCGGCGCCGATTTCGGCCCCGACGGGCGGCTCTACGTGCTGGAGCGCGACTTCCGCTGGCTCGGCGGCTTCTCGAACCGCGTCCGCCGCTTCGACCTCGGTCCGGACGGTTTCACGCACGAGGTCACGCTGCTGGAACTGCCCTTCGGCGGCACCGACAATTTCGAGGGAATCTCGGTCTGGCGCGACGCCGCCGGCGAGATCCGCGCGACCCTCGTCTCCGACGACAACTTCTTCCCGCTCCAGGAAACCGCGATCGCCGAATACGTCCTGCGGGAATGATCCATTCCCCGGATTAGATATTGCACCGCAACACCTTCGCTGGAATCGCTCCACCGATTTATTTCGCGCCCGGCCCGGTCCGGACGCTTGACTTGAGCCTGCCTTCTCCGGACTATCACCTCACAAATCAAAAAAAGTCCCATCCTGCGGAGGAACCCATGCTTCATCAGAACGCCCGCGCCATCGCGCGCATCTCGAGGCCAGCCGGATTCGCCAGCGCGCTGCTCGCCACCACACTTCTCAGCTCTCCCGCCGTCTACGCCCAAGGCGAGAAAACCGGCGTCGACGCGGAGACATGGACGCCCGAATACGTCAAGAGCATCGCGGGCACCGAGACCGTCGACACCGCCGAGGAATGCTCGAAAGTCACGCCGCTCGACTACGAGGGCAACGTCTCATACTGGTTCTACGGAACCACCGAGGCCCATCCCCAGATCGAGCGCGACATGGAGCAGGCGTTCTTCGACGCGTTCGCCGAGACCTATCCCAACATCGAGCTCGACGCGCAGAACATCGGCTACAACGATCTGCTCAACAAACTGCGCACCGCCGCCCTCGGCAACGCCGCCCCGATGGTCGCGCGCCTTCCGATCCTCTGGGGCGCCGAGTTCGCGTCCAAGGGCCAGCTGAGCCCGCTGAAGCCGGAGGATGTCGGATATTCCACCGATGATTTCTGGCCCGGCGCCATGAAGTCGGTCACGCTCAACGGCGAGACATGGGGCATCCCGACAAACAACGAGACGATGGCCTTCATCTGGAACGCCGGCATCTTCGAGGAGGCCGGTCTCGACCCCGAAAAGGCCCCGGAGACCTGGGACGACGTGGTCGAATACTCCAAGCAGATCAAGGAGAAGACCGGCAAGAGCGGCTACGGGCTCGTCGCCCGGGTCAACGCCGGCAACACGCCCTTCCGCTTCATGCCGATGATGTGGGGCGAAGGCGGCGGCGCGCTCGACGAGGCCGATCCCGAGCCGACTCTCCAGGCGATCCAGATCAACACCCCGGGCGCGCGCAAGGCCGTCCAGAACTACTACGACATGTATGTCCGTGACAAATCGGTGCCGGTTTCGGCTCTGACCAACACCAACAACGAGAACCAGGACCCCTTCATCGCCAACGAACTCGCGATGATGATCGCGCACCCGAGCGAATACGGCGTGATGCTCGACCGGGCCAGCAACGCGACCGGCAGCGACAAGGAAGCGGCCATGAAGGTCGTCGAGAACATGCGCTACGGCAAGATCCCGCGTGGCGCCGAGCGGCGCGCGGTGGTGTTCGGCGGCGGAAACGTCCATCTGATGAACCCCGACGTCGTCGAGGGCGAGATGGACAGGGACGCGGCGCTGGCGCTGATCTGCTTCATGACCGGCCCGGAATGGTCGACCAAGCTGAACTGGACCGGCTCCAATCCCGGCAACATCCGCGGCTTCCGGACGCCGGCGATGAAGGAGCGTCTCGACACGATCAAGTTCCTCGACGTCTCCACCTCCATGCTGCCGAGCGGCATTCCGTTTCCGGTCGTGGCCGAGAGCACGGAAATCATGAACATCATCATCCCGGAGATGCTGCAGAACGTGATGACCGAGCAGATGACGGTCGAGGAGGCGACGGCCGACGCGGAACAGCGGATCCAGAGTCTGCTCGACGGCATCTGATCGAACCGAGCCATGGCCCGGCCGTTTCGCGGCCGGGCGACCTCCCGTCGGAGAAATCGCAGTGAACAGCACCGTCGCGAACGGCAAGGAGCCCGACTCCGCGCGCCGGTCGGCCGCGCGCCGGCCCGGTCTCGTCGCCCGTATCTGGGAGACGCGCTGGGACTACATGTACATCGCGCCGGCGCTGCTCGTGATGCTGCTCGTCATCGCCTATCCCATCTACTACACCGTCGTTCTCTCTTTCCACAAAACCCCGCCAAGCCTCGCTATGGCCGACAAGATTTTCGTCGGCTGGGAGAATTACGTCCGCCTTCTGACGTCGAGCAGCTTCCACCAGGTCACGATCAACACGCTGGTCTGGACCGTCTGGTCGACCTTCTTCGCGATCGTCCTGGGCTTCGGAGCGGCGCTCGTCCTCAACCGGGAGTTCATCGGCCGCGGCATCCTGCGGGGGATCCTTCTGGTTCCATACGTCATCAGCGCCGTCGCGGCCTCCTACGTGTGGCGCTGGATCTACCACAGCGATTTCGGCGTGCTCGGCTCGATCCTCTTCCGCATGGGTCTGATCGACGACAAGCTGAACCTTCTGGACAACGTCGACCGGGTGCTGCCCGCGCTGATCGTCGTCAACGTCTGGAAGGAGTTTCCCTTCGCGATGATCATGATCCTGGCCGGCCTCCAGACCGTGCCGGAACAGCTGATCCGCGCCGCGCGTGTCGACGGGGCGAGCGAGTTCAACCAGTTTCTGCACGTCACCCTGCCGCATCTGAAGGGCGTTCTCATCATCACCGTGCTGCTGCTCTTCGTGGCCAACCTCAACCATTTCACGATCCCGTGGATCATGACCGGCGGCGGCCCCGCCGGCGCCAGCGACATCTGGATCACCCAGATCTACCAGATCGCGTTCGGGCGAATCCGCTTCGGCATAGCCAGCGCCTATTCGGTGATCCTGTTCGTGGTGATGGTGGTCATCGGCTACTTCTACGTCAGGGCGCTCACCGCGGGCGACGAGCGGAGGCGGTCCTGATGCGCGGCAGGCGTATCGGCGGATGGAGCGTCACGGGCTGGATCTTCCTGGTCCTGTTGCTCCTCTACGCCGTCCTGCCGATGCTCTGGATGCTCATCACGTCGATCAAGACGCAGTTCGCCGCGATCCAGTACCCGCCGGAGTTCATTCCCTCGAACCCGACCCTGGAGCAGTACTACCGCCTCCTCTCGCCCTCGAGCGAGATCGGCGCGCAGTTCCTTCGCTACATGTGGAATTCGATCTACGTCTCCGTCCTCACGACGATTTTCGGCGTCGGAGTCGCGGTTCCGGCCGCCTACGCCTTCTCCCGTTTCCGGTTCCCGGGGCGCAACGCGCTCTTCTTCTCCGTCCTTTTCCGAAACATGTTCCCCGCGGTCGTCTTCCTGATGCCGCTCTTCATCATGATGCGCTGGTTGGGTCTCGTGAACACCCACGCCTCGCTCGTCATCACGTACCTCACCTTCGGCCTTCCGCTCTCGATCTGGCTTCTGAAGGGCTTCTACGACAACATCCCCGTCGAACTGGAGCAGGCCGCCCGCATCGACGGCTGCACGCGCTTCCAGGCCTTCTGGATGATCGTCATGCCGCTCTCGACGCCCGGCATCATCGCCACCGCGATCTTCTCGTTCATCACCGCCTGGAACGAGTACGTCTACGCGCTCACCTTCCTCAACAGCGACGAGAAGCTCACGCTTCCGGTCGGCCTCCAGCGATTTTTCGCGGAGTACTCCACCAACTGGCCGGGCCTGATGGCGGCGTCCTTCATCATGAGCGTGCCCGTCGTGGTCATGTTCCTGGTGCTTCAGAAATACTTCGTCCGCGCGCTCACCGAAGGCGCGGTCAAGGCGTGACACCGCGCCAGCCAATGGAGGTCCGAACCCCGTGAACGCAATCGACTTCATGACGGGCGCCTGAGGATGGCGCAGGTCGAACTTCGCGACGTCGTCAAGGATTACGGCTCTTTCCTCGCGGTCAAGAGCGTGTCTCTCACCGTTCAGGACGGCGAGTTCGTCGCCCTCGTCGGCCCCTCCGGCTGCGGCAAGACCACGACGCTCAACCTGATCGCGGGTCTTCTCGACACCACCTCCGGCGAGATCCGCATCGGCGACCGCAAGGTCGACGATCTCGACCCCAAGGACCGCGACATCGCGATGGTGTTCCAGAACTACGCGCTCTATCCGAACAAGACCGTGCGTCAGAATCTGGGCTTCCCGCTCAAGATGCGCAAACTGCCGCGTCGGGAGATCGACGAGAAGGTCGAGGCCGCCGCCGCGCTGCTCGACATCACCCACCTGCTCGACCGCCGCCCGCGCGAGCTCTCCGGCGGCCAGCAGCAGCGCGTCGCGCTCGGACGCGCCCTCGTGCGCGACCCGCAGGTCTTCCTGATGGACGAGCCGCTCTCCAACCTCGACGCCAAGCTCCGCGTCCAGATGCGCGCCGAGCTCAAACGCTTCCACCAGGACCTGAACGCCACCGTCATCTACGTCACCCACGACCAGCTCGAAGCCATGACCATGGCCGACCGCATCGCGGTGATGGAAGGCGGCGTCCTCCAGCAGTTCGACACGCCCGAGCGCGTCTTCGAGGAGCCGGCGAACCTCTTCGTCGCGGGCTTCGTCGGCAGCCCCGCCATGAACCTCGTCGAGGCCCGCCTCAACCGCGACGCCGACGCCTTCGTCGTGGAATCCGAAGGCTGGTCCCTGCCGCTCGACCCCGTCAACAGCCGCCGCGCCGCCCAGGCCACCGGCCCCGACATCGTGCTCGGCGCGCGCCATTCCACGATGACCCTCCACCACGAACCCGGCGAGGACCGCGTGGAGGGCCGCGTCTACACCGTCGAGCCCACCGGCGATCTCACCTACGCCCACGTCTACCTCGGCAAGTCCATCGTGGTGGTCAGCGCCGATCCCCAGACCCGCGTCAGACCCGACGAGACGGTCTGGATCTCCTTCGACCAGACGCGGCTTCACCTTTTCGACGCCCGAACCAAACAACGGCTGCTGCCGGAATAACCCCACCCCTCCCGGAGACCCCCAATGATCGAACCCGGCAAAGTCCCTCAGACCCAGGACATCGAACGACCCGCGCAAGACCTCGTCGACGGTCTCCGCAAAATGGGCTCGGCCACCGCGTCGAGCACCCTCTTCCACCTGGCCGGCATCGCCAATTCGCACATGGAAGGCCCGTTCACCCACGCGCCCGGGACCTGCATCGCCGGCCCCGCGCTGACGCTGCAGTTCATGCCGATCCGCGCCGACCTCTACAGGAACGAGGAATATCTCGAACCCGAACTCCAGCTTCATCGCCACGTGCTCTACCACACCCAGCCGGGCGACGTGGTCGTCGTCGATGCCCGCGCCGACATGCGCTCGGGCGTCTTCGGCGAGATGATGATGACCTATTTCAAGGGCCGCGGCGGCGCCGGCGTCGTCATCGACGGCTGTCTGCGGGACTGGCCGAACATCAAGGGGCTCGACATCCCCTGCTGGATCCGCGGCGTCACGCCGAATTTCCACACCCAGGTCAGCCTGATGCCCTTCGCGGTCAACGAGCCGATCGCCTGCGGCGGCTGCCTCGTCATGCCCGGCGACATCATCGTGGCCGACGACGACGGCGCGGTGGTCGTGCCGGTCGCGCTCGCCGCCGACGTCATCGAGCACGCACATGTCAAACACGGCTGGGAGGATTTCTCCCGCGAGCGCCTGTCCGAGGGCGGCGACCTGCGCGTCTACTATCCCCTCTCGGACGAGAAACGTCCCGAATACGAGGCCTGGCTGAAGGCCAAAGAAGCCGCGAAATGAAGATCACCGACCTCCGATGCGCGGTGATCGGCGACAATCCGATCGTGCGCATCGTGACCGACGCGGGCATCTCCGGCTACGGCTCGGTCGAGAGCTTCAAGCCCTATCTCAAGCCCTTCGTGCTCCACTTCCGCGAGGGCGTGCATCGGCTGCGACCCGACCGACGTCGAGCGGGTCATGCAGCGCATCCGCAAACGCGGCGCGTTCAAGCCCTGGGGCGCGGCGGTCAGCGCCATCGAGCACGCGCTCTGGGACGTCGCGGGCAAGGCCGCCGGTGTCCCGGTCCACAAACTCCTCGGCGGCAAGGTCCGCGACAGGGTCCGCGTCTACAACGGCGCCATCCGCGAGCCGATGCCCGGCACCAATCCCGAGGACTACGCCGCCGAGGCCCAGCGCATGATGGACCTGCCGCACGGCTTCTCCTTCGTGAAGATGGGCGTCGCCTTCCACAGCAAGATGAAGGACGACTTTCCCGGCTTCCACATGGGCGAACCGACCGCCGCCACGCCGTATCATGGCTTCACCACTTCGGGCCCGATCACCGAACGCGGCATGAACCACCTCATCGCCTGCGTCGCCGCCGCGAAGGACGTGCTCGGCGACCGCGTGGGCCTCGCGCTCGATTGCGGCCCCGGCTTCACCGCGCCGGACGCGTTCAAATTCGCCAAGGCGGTCGAGAAATTCAACCTCATGTGGCTCGAGGACATGATCACCGGCGACTACACGCCCTTCGTCAACGCCGACGTCTACCGCGACATCACCCGCGCCACGACCACGCCGATCCACACCGGCGAGCAGATCTACCTGCGCCAGAACTTCAAGGCGCTGATCGAAGGCCACGCGGTCAACGTCGTCGGTCCCGACCCGGCCGATGTGGGCGGCATCGCCGAGCTGAAATGGATCGCCGAATACGCCGACCTGCACGGCATCCTGATGGCCCCGCACGGCACCGGCAACGGCCTGCTGGGCCTCGCCGCGCTGGTCCAGGTCTGCGCCACCCTGCCGCAGAACTACATCGCCTTCGAGCTTCCCACGGGCAAGCCCGACTGGTGGTTCGACATCGTCGACGGTCTGCCCGACCCCATCGTCAAAGACGGCTTCATCGACGTCTGGGACCGTCCCGGCATGGGAGTCGAGCTCAACGTCGAGAAGACCACGCCTCACCTCAAACCCGAGGACGCGGCCTTCTTCGACTGAACCGGACGGCGGGGCGTCACGCTCCGCCCGTCTCCATCGGATAGCGCAGCCCGATCCGGGCGCGGATCGCGTCCATCGTCCCCATGATCGCCACGCTCTGCTCTGGCGGAAGGATCTCGCCCGCCGTCTTTCCCGCCGCCACCAGCCGTTCAAGCTCCGCCGCCTGGTACTGCATCCCGCGGCCCGTCACGTCGGAGACGTATTCCTCGACCACCTCCTTGTTCCGGTTCACCACCCGGAACGCGGTCGGCGAATACCACACCCCGTCGATCTCGATCCGCGCCTCGGTCCCGAGGATCTGCGCCCGGTTCGGGCCGGCCGTGTCGAGCGCCATCAGCGCCGTCGACATCGCCCCGCACGCATGGGTGAAGACCGCGACGATCTGCCGGTCCGCGCCGGTCGGCCCGAACGTCGCCTCGGCATGGCGCAGGTCCGGCTCCCCCAGGACGTCCCAGATGAACGAGATCGGATAGATCCCCAGATCGAGCAGCGCCCCGCCGCCAAGCGCCATCGCGTTGAGCCGATGCTCCGGATCTGACGGCAGAGCCTGGGTATGGTCCGCCGACATCGACCTGATCTCCCCGAGCGCGCCCGACGCCAGAATCTGGCGGATCCGCACCATGTGCGGCAGGAACCGGGTCCACATCGCCTCCAGCACGACCAGGCCCTTCTCCCGGGCCAGGTCCACCACCTCGCGCGCCTCGGCCGCGTTGAGCGTGAACGCCTTCTCGACCAGAACGTGCTTGCCCGCGTTCAGCGCCAGTTTCGCGTTCGCCGCATGCATCGGATGCGGCGTCGCCACATAGACCGCGTCCACCTCCGGATCGGCCGCCAGCGCCTCGTAGCTTCCATGCGCGCGTCCGATCCCGAACTCGTCGGCGAAGGCCCGAGCCTTCGCGCCGTCGCGCGATCCGACCGCCACGACCGCGTGACCGTGATCGATCAGGTCGCGCGTGAACAGCCGCGCGATCCCCCCGGTCGCGAGAATTCCCCAGCGCGTTTTCTTCTCCAAAGCCATCGTCTCCCTCGTGTCCGGACGCCGGCGGTTATCCGGCGCGCCGCCGCTCCGGTCAAGGAAGTCGCCGCCCCGCTGCCGTTCGGGCGACGAATCCGTTGACAGAACTCCCCCCGCGTGGTGCTTTGAAATCCAACGCAAATAACGGGGGCGGACGACTCGTCCGCGGATGTTCGCGGGCTTCGCGGCGGCGGGCCAACCGGATCCGCGCTGACGTCGTCCGAGCGAAGCGTTCTTCCGGAAGATGCGGATCAATGCACGTCGGCATTCCGCCGAAGCCAAAAACGTGACCGCGCGAAGCGGCCGGATCATCTCTGGGAGAGACACATGACAGACGACACCATCGGATCGCGGATCATCCAGGGGATCGACCGCCGAAGGCTGCTGAAATCGGCCGTCGCGGCCGGCGCGCTCATCGCGGGCGGCATGCCCGGCGGCGCCTTCGCCCAGGACGCGACGGCGGCGCAGGAGATCTCCCCGGAGGGCGGCCTGACCGAAATCGCCCGCGAGGACAGCCTCGTCCTCGGATGGTCGTTCGTCTCGCCGATCGGGGTCGTCAACCCATGGTCCGTGCCCGGCTACACCCACCAGGATGGAGGCAACCTCCTGTGGGAACCTCTGATGTTTTTCGGCATCTTCGCCGACGAGGAGATCCCGTGGCTCGCCGAGAGCATGGAATACACCAGCGACGATTTCACCTCGCTCCGGATCAAACTCAACCCCGCCGCCCGATGGAGCGACGGCGTGCCCGTCACCTCCAAGGACGTGCTCTTCACCTTCCAGAACCAGTACGACAACAACCGGCTGCCCTATCACGCCGCCTTCCAGCAGTTCATGGAATCCGCCACGGCCGTGGATGACCACACCGTGGACCTGCAGTTCAAGATCCCCGCGCCGCGCTTCAAGTTCGAGGTCCTGACCGAGAAGTTCGACACCGGCATCCCGATCGTGCCCGCCCACGCGTTCGACGGGGTGGAGGACATCACCGAGTACGCCGGCGGAACCGAGATGCCGCATTCCGGCCCCTACGACCTCATCGCATGGAACGCCAACCAGAAGATCCTCGACCTGCGCGAGGACTGGTGGGGCGCCGAGGCCGGGATCGCTCCGTTGCCCCAGGTCAAACGCGTCGTCCTGGTCAACCTCGGCGGACGCGTCGGTCAGAACATGGACGTCGTCGCCCAGCGCATCGTGAACAACGAGATGGACAGCGCGCTCGACATGCGCAGCTCCGTCATCGCCAACATCCTCGCTCAGAACGACAAGACCACCACGCATACCGGCGACGAGTCGCCCTACGGCTATCTGGACTGGTGGCCGAACTCGCTCTGGGTCAACACCCAGCTCGCGCCCTACGACGATCCGCTCGTCCGCCGCGCCGTCAGCCGGGCGATCAACCGCGAGCTGATCGACGAGATCCTCTACGAGGGCGCCAAGATCGCGACCATCTATCCGTTCCCGCTCTATCCCGGCCTCCAGGCCTTCGTCGACTCGCCCGAGGTCAAGGCGCTCGAGGAGAAGTACCAGCCCGGCCTCTACGACCCGGACGAGAGCGCGGCCCTGATGCGAGGAAGCCGGCTTCAGCTGAACGGCGACGACATGTGGGAGAAGGACGGCGAGACCGCCAACATGACCATCCACGCCTTCGAGGGCATCCACAGCGACATCGTCCCGATCCTCGTCGAGATGCTGCTCAACGCCGGTTTCGACGCGGCGATCAACTTCGGCACCGACGCCTACCAGAACATGGTCGACGGCGCGCCGGGCCTCTACATGTTCGGCCACGGAGCCAGCCTCAAGGACCCCTACGCGGCGCTCGAACTGTTCCACGGCCGCTTCAGTCCGAATCGATCGGCAACCCGGCGGGCAGCAACCGCTTCTCGCGCTACTCGAACCCGGAATACGACGCGCTTCTCGACGAGATGGCGCCGCTCTCCTCCGAGGATCCGAAATTCCACGAGAACGCCGCCAAGGCTCTCGAGATCTACTGGCGCGACCAGATCGACATCCCGATCATCCAGTGGCTGCACCGCATCGCCTACAACCAGACCAACTGGACCAACTGGCCGACCGCCGCCAATCCCGCCATGGGCACCAACGGCGCGTTCTGGGCACATACGGGCCTGCCGGTGATCGCGAGTCTCCAGAAGGCCAACTGACGGCGACGGTCCGGCGTCCGATCTCAAACGGGTCGGGCGCCGGCCTCCCCTCCCGTCCCCTCCGCCGAAAAGGAGCCCCCGAGGTGATCCTCTGGCTGATCGTCCGCCGCTTCCTGTTCTTCCTGCTGGTCCTGTGGTCGGCCTCGACGATCGTGTTCTTCATCCCCCGAATGTCCGACCGCAGCCCGGTGCGCGAACGCTTCGCCGAACTCGCCCGCACCGGCGGGTTCGCGCCCGAGGACATGGAAAAGATCATCGACTCCTACAACCAGCAGTTCGGCCTCGATCTGCCGCTCTTCGAGCAGTACACCAACTACCTCGCCAACATCGCCCGCTTCGATTTCGGCTATTCGCTCAACAGATACCCCGCGACCGTGCTCGACCTGATCGCCCAGGCGATCCCCTGGACGCTCGGCCTGCTCCTCGTCACCACGATCGTCAGCTTCTTCATCGGCAACCTGCTCGGCGCCCTCTCCGCCTGGCCCCGCGCGCCGCTCTGGCTGCGCCGGTTCGCCACGCCTTTCGTCCTGCTCGCGGGCGTGCCGCCGGTCCTGATGGCGGTGTTCCTGATCTTCTTCGTGGCCTTCCGCCTCAAGCTCCTGCCGCTCGGCGGCGCCTATTCCATCGGCACCGTGCCGGACTGGTCCTGGACCTTCGCGCTGGACATGCTGCGCCACCAGCTCCTGCCCGCGCTCGCGCTCGTGCTCGGCTCGGTCGGCGGCTGGGTGCTCTCGATGCGCGGCATGGGCGTCACCATCCAGGGCGAGGATTACGTCACCTTCGCCGAGCACAAGGGCCTGACCGGCGGGCGGATCTTCCGCGACTACTACGTCCGCAACACCCTCCTGCCCCAGACCACCGGCCTCGCGCTCGCGCTCGGCACGGTCGTCACCTCCGCGATCATCGTCGAGAGCATCTTCTCGCTGCCCGGTCTCGGCAGCACGCTCGAGGCCGCGATCCGCGCCAACGACTTCCCGGTGATCTACGGCGTCGTGCTCTTCATCACGGCGGCGGTGGCGTTTCTCATGGTGATGATGGAGTTCCTCTATCCGCTCCTCGATCCGCGCATCAGGAACAGGTAGGGAGCCGGGCCGATGACCGAATTGACCGCCGGCGCCATGCCCGCCCCGCCAAAACCCATGGGCCGAGGCCGCCGCGCCTGGCGCTACATCCGCCGCAACCGCAGCCTCGCCGCCGGCCTGCTCGTCATGGCCCTGCTGATCCTCTTCACGGTCAGCGGATTCTTCTTCGTCGACGCGAAAGACGCCTACCCGCTCTCCGCCGCGACCAAGCAGCCGCCCTCCTGGCGCTATCCGCTCGGCACCGATTTTTTCGGCCGAAATCTCTACGCCGCCATGGTCGTGGGGATGTGGCAGACCGCGCTCATCGGCCTCATCGCCGGCGGCGTCGGCACGACGATCGGCGTGATCCTCGGCTTCACCTCGGCCTATTTCGGCGGCTGGATCGATTTCATCATCAAGAGCGTCTGCCAGATCCTCACGCCGATCCCGGTCCTGCTCATCCAGGTCGTGGTCGTGGGGTCCTTGGACAAACGCGACGTCACGATCTACGTCATGGCGCTCGTGATCATCATGCTCGGCTGGATGGGCACGACCCTCGTCGTCCGATCCCAGGTCCTGACCATGAAGGAGCGCCAGTTCGTTTCGGTCGCCAAGCTCTCCGGCGTCAGCGGCTTCGGCATCATCTTCAAGGAGATCATGCCCAACCTGCTGCCCTTCATCGCCGCGGCCTTCGTGATCCAGGTCTTCGGCGCGGTCTTCGCGTCGTTCTACCTCGCCGTCCTCGGCCTCGGCCCGCTCCGCGAGCCGCTGCTCGGCAACATCATCTGGGCGGCGCAGTCCCAAGGCGCGTTCTTCAACGGCTGGTGGTGGTGGCCGATGGAACCGGCCATCGCGATGATCCTGATCCTCGGCTCGCTCGCGCTCATCAACATGGGCCTCGACGAACTCGCCAACCCTCGCGTTCGCAAGGCGGAGTGAGCCATGGCGATGACCGACACGGCCGAGCAGGCGGCCAAAGTCTTCGCCGAGACGCCCGTCCTCAGCGTCGAGAACCTCGAAGTGACCTACTACACCGACGCCGGCCGCGCCAAGGCGCTCGACGACGTCAGCTTCACGCTGCGTGCAGGCGAGAAGCTCGGCATGGTCGGCGAGAGCGGCTCGGGCAAATCCACGCTCGCGCTCGCCATGATGCGCATGATCAAGCCGCCCGGCCGCATCGAGGGCGGCAAGGTGATCGTCGGCGACGTCGATCTTATGGCGCTCACCGACGAGGAGATGCGCCGGTCCCGCCTCAGCCGCATCGCCTACATCCCGCAGGGCGCGATGAATTCGCTCAACCCGGTCATGCGCATCGGCGCGCAGATGGTCGACGCCGTGCGCAGCCACCTGCCCCGCGAATCCCGCTCCGCCATGGCCGACCGCTGCGCCCACGCGCTCCGCTCGGTCGATCTCGACCCCTCGGTCTTCCGGATGCACCCGCACGAGCTTTCCGGCGGCATGCAGCAGCGCGTCTGCATCGCCATCGGCGTCCTGCTCGAACCCAAGGTCATCATCGCCGACGAGCCGACCAGCGCGCTCGACGTCGTCACCCAACGCCAGGTCATGGAGACCATCGACCGCGTCAAAGACCAGATCAACGCCGCCGTCATCCTCATCGGCCACGACATGGGTCTCATGGCGCAGTTCGTCGACCGGGTCGCGGTGATGTATTCCGGCCGTCTCGTCGAGGTCTCGACCGTGCGCGAGATGTTCACCGACCCCAACCACCCATACGCCCGCGCCCTGATCAACAGCCTGCCCAATCTCGACAACAAGGGCGTCTTCCAAGGCATCCCCGGCCTCGCCCCCTCGCTCCTGCGCCTGCCTTCCGGATGCGCCTTCCACCCCCGCTGCACGGAGGCGCGCGCCGTCTGCTCCGAAAATCGCCCCCGCGCGCGGATGCTCGACACCGGCCGCCTCGTCACCTGCCACCTCTACGATCCGGAGGTGCCGACGTGACCGCCCTTCTCGAACTCCGCGACGTCTCCAAGACCTATTCCAGCGGCCTGCTCAGCGCAAAATCCACCGTCGCGCTCAGGGGCGTCTCGCTGACGCTGGACGAAGCGGATCCGACCATCCTCACGGTCGCGGGCGAGAGCGGCAGCGGCAAGACCACGCTCGCGATGCTGCTGCTCGGCTTCATCGAACCCACGACGGGCCAGATCATCTATCGCGGCCGGGACATCACCACGCTGCGCGGCGCCGACCGCCTCGCCTTCCGCCGCGAGGTCCAGGCCGTCTTCCAGGACCCGTTCGCGGTTTTCAACCCGTTCTACACCGTCGACCACCTGCTGACCGTCCCGATCCGGCAGTTCAAGCTGGCCAAATCCCGCAAGGACGCCCGCGCCCGCATGGACGAGGCGCTGACCGCCGTCGGCCTGCGGCCCGAGGACGTGCTCGGCCGCTTCCCGCACCAGCTTTCCGGCGGCCAGCGCCAGCGCATCAACGTCGCCCGCGCGCTCCTGCTCAAGCCGCGCCTGCTGATCGCCGACGAGCCCGTCTCGATGGTCGACGCCTCGCTGCGCGCCAGCATCCTCGAGACCTTCCGCAATCTCCAGCGCGACCACGGCGTCTCGATCATCTACATCACCCACGACCTGACCACCGCCTACCACATCGCGAAATCCATCGTCGTGCTCTACCGCGGCTCGGTGATGGAGGCGGGCGACGTCGACCGGGTGATAAAATCGCCGCAGCACCCCTACACGCGGCTGCTCGTCGACTCGATCCCGTGGCCCAATCTCGACCAGCGCTGGGGCACCGAGCGGATCAAGGTCCGCGAGGCCGATACCGGCGCCGGCGGCTGCGTCTTCCGCTCCCGCTGCCTGCACGCGATGGACAAATGCGCCGTCGTGCCGTCCCTGCTCCAGATGGAAGCGCACCAGGCCGCCGCCTGCCATCTCTACGAAGGCAGACCGGCCGTCGAACCGGAGCGCCTCTCGGACCTGCTGCCGGCATGATCGAGAATCGCCGCGTTTAACCTTTTTTCGACGTAAATTCCGAGGCTTAAGACCCGTCCTACCTAGGACAATCCCGAAACCGCCTCTCCGCCGCCGCCAAATCAAGGCTCTCCCCATGCTCCAGATCGCCGAATTCATCCCGCCCACGCCCTCCCCGCTCTGGAAGCTCGCCCGTCAGGCGGGCGTCGACCTCGCCGTCGGCGGCCTGCCCTTCGACACGCTCCAGCCGGGCGAAAATCTGACCGACCTCGCCCCGCTCCGCCGCATGAAGGACACCTACGAGGAGCACGGATTCACTCTCGAAGTCATCGAGGCCCGTCCGCCCCTCAACCTCGCCAAGCGCGGCCTGCCCGGCCGAGACGCCGAGATCGACGCGACCTGCCAGCTCATCGAGAACCTCGGCAAGCTCGGCGATCCCGGTCTGGTGCTACGAATGGATGGCCGATTTCAACTGGCTCCGCACCACGCTCGACACCCCCTCTCGCGGCGGCTCGGTGGTGACCTCCTTCGATCGCGCGCGACCTGCCCCCCGGCGAGGTCGAGGCCGGCCCGGTCACCGAGGACGAGCTCTGGACCAACCTCGAATACTTCCTCGACCGCGTCCTGCCCGTCGCCGAAAAGGCCGGCGTCAAAATCTCCATGCACCCGGACGACCCGCCCCTCTCCCCGATCCGCGGAGTCGGCCGCATCATGCGCTCCCTCGACAACTACCGCCGCCTCGTCGACATGCGCCCGAGCCCGATGAACACGATCACGCTCTGCCAGGGCAACTTCACCCTGATGACCGACGACCTGCCCGCCGCGATCCGCGACTTCGGCGACAGGATCTCCTTCGTCCATTTCCGCGACGTGCGCGGCACGCCCGAGAAGTTCGAGGAGACCTGGCACGACGCCGGAAAAACCGACATGCTCGCCTGCATGAAAGCCTACCGCGACATCGGCTTCGACGGCGTGCTCCGCCCCGACCACGTCCCCACCGTCGAGGGCGACAGCAACGCCGACGCCGGCTATTCCGCCTTCGGCCGCCTCTACGCCATCGGATACATCCGCGGTCTGCGCGAAG
Source organism: uncultured Alphaproteobacteria bacterium (assembly GCA_963798765.1). GTDB lineage: Bacteria > Pseudomonadota > Alphaproteobacteria > Rhodobacterales > Rhodobacteraceae > Amaricoccus. The sequence continues at coordinate 173,298 of CAWCUP010000041.1, forward strand.
CCGTCTACGGAGAGGCCGCATGAAAATCGCCGTCACCGGAAGCACCGGCCGCATCGGCCGCGAGATCACCCGACAGGCCCTCGCCGCCGGCCACGAGGTCGTCGGCATCGACCGCGTCGAACCCGAGACGCCCGACCCGAGGATCACCTTCGTCCGCGCCGACACCGACGATTACGAAGGCCTCGTCGCCGCGATGAAAGGCTGCGACGCTCTCATCCACATGGCCGCCATCCCCGCGCCGATCGGCTACGAGGATCACGTCGTCCACAACAACAACGTGGTCGGCAGCTACAACGCCATGCGCGCCGCGATCGAGAACGGCGTCCGCCGGATCTGCCAGGCCTCCAGCGTCAACGCCATCGGCCTCGCCTTCAGCCGCGATCCGCGCTGCGACTATCTCCCCATCGACGAGGAGCACCCGAACTATTCCGAGGAGCCCTACAGCCTCTCGAAATGGATCTGCGAGGCGCAGGCCGACACCTTCGTGCGCCGCTACGAGGATCTGGTCATCGCCAGCATGCGCTTCCACTACGTCGTGCCGGAGCGCGCCCAGGCCGCGAAGCTCTACAACGCCTCCGAGGAGCACACCAACAGGCATTTCTGGGCCTACACGCTCGTCGGCCCCGCCGCCGAGGCCTGCCTCCTGAGCCTCACCGCCGATTTCACCGGCCACGAGGTCTTCTACATCGCCGCCCCCGACACCACGATCGACATCCCCAGCATGGAGCTTCACGACCGGCTGCACCCGGACGTGCCGGTCAGGGGCGACCTGAGCGGCTACAACTCGTTCTTCAACTCCTCCAAAGCCGGGCGCATCCTCGGCTGGACCCACCCCCCGCATCCGAGGTCGGCATGAAAATCCGCGAGATCAAGGTCATCGTCGCCTCGCCGGGGCGCAACTTCGTCACGGTCAAGATCGTCACCGACGAGGGTCTTCACGGCGTCGGCGACGCCACGGTGAACGGCCGCGAGAAGGCCGTCGTCGCCTATCTCGAGGACCACGTCATCCCGATCCTGATCGGCAAGGACCCGACGCGGATCGAGGACATCTGGCAGTACCTCTACAAGGGCGCCTATTGGCGGCGCGGCCCGATCACCATGGCCGCGATCTCGGGCATCGACATGGCGCTCTGGGACATCAAGGCCAAGGCGGCGGACATGCCGCTCTACCAGCTCCTCGGCGGCGCCTCGCGCGACAGGATGATGGTCTACCAGCATGTCGGCGGCCTCGACATCGAGGAGGTCGTCGAAGGCGTGCTGGCCAAGCGGGAGGCCGGACTGGAGGCGATCCGCGCGCAGGTCTCGATCCCCGGCCTGCCCCCGATCTACGGCACCGGCAAAGGGCTCCAACCAGGGTATGGGCGGCATGGTCCGGGCCGCTCCGATCGAGGAGGTCTGGGCCACGCACAAATATCTGCCGCTGATCCCGAAACTCTTCGAGCGGCTCCGCGACGCGGTCGGATGGGACGTCCACCTCCTCCACGACGTCCACCACCGGCTGACGCCGATAGAGGCCGCGCGTCTCGGCAAGGATCTCGAACCCTTCCGCCTCTTCTGGCTGGAGGACGCGGTCCAGGCCGAGCTTCAGGACGGCTTCCGCCTGATCCGGCAGCACACCACGACCCCGCTCGCGGTCGGGCGAGATCTTCAACACCATCTGGGACTGCCAGCAGCTGATCTCCGAGCAGCTCATCGACTACATCCGCGTCACCTCGGTCCATGCGGGCGGCGTCACCGGCCTGCGGCGGATCTTCGATTTCGCGTCGATCTACCATGTCCGCTCGGCCTGCCACGGGCCGATGGACGTCTCGCCGGTCGCGATGGCCGCGAACGTCCATGTCGACCGCTGGGTGCCGAATTTCGGCATCCAGGAATATTCCGGCTACACCGAGGCGACCCACGAGATGTTCCCGCATTCGTGGAGCCAGGAGGGCGGCCATCTCCTGACCGGCGAGGCGCCCGGGCACGGCGCGGACATCGACGAGAAGGTGGCGGCGAAATACCCGTACGAGCAGGCGTATCTTCCGGTCGCGCGCGCCGAGGACGGCACGCTCTGGAGCTGGTGAGCCGGTGAAGATCTCCGCGATCAGGCCGTTTCCGGTCTGGATCGGCCACCGCAACCAGCTCATCGTCAAGGTCGAGACCGACGAGGGCGTCTTCGGCTGGGGCGAGAGCGGGCTGTCGGGCCGCGAAAAGGCCGTCATGGGCGCGATCGGGCACTACGCGGAGTTCCTGCGCGGGCGCGATCCCTTCCGGATCGGGGCGCTCTGGCAGGAGATGTACCGCAGCCAGTATTTCGAGGGCGGGCGCGTGCTGCAGGCGGCGATCTCGGCGCTCGACATCGCGCTCCACGACATCAAGGGCAAGGCGCTCGGGGTGCCGGTTTACCAGCTGCTGGGCGGCAAGCAGCGCGAGGTAATATCCCACCTTCGCGTCAAGCCATGCGACGGACGCGGCGGGGATGATCGCGGACGCCCGCCGGCTGATGGAGGCCGGGTGGACCTGCATCCGGTTTTTCCCCGACATCTCCGACACCGAGACCTTCGAGCCGCGCGAGCACGTCGCGAAATTCGCCGCGGCGCTGGTCGAGGCCCGCGCGGCGCTCGGATCGGCGGTCGTGCTGGGCGTGGATTGGCACCATCGCCTGTCGGTGGCGGAGGCGGCGAGCTTCTGTCAGAAGATGCCGTCCGGAACGCTCGATTTCATCGAGGAGCCGATCCGCGACGAGACGCCGGAGGCCTACGAGGCGCTGCGGCGGATGACCGACGTGCCCTTCGCCATCGGCGAGGAGTTCGCCTCGAAATGGCAGTTCCTGCCCTTCATCGAGCGCGACATCCACCAGTTCAACCGCATCGACATCTGCAATGTCGGCGGGCTCACCGAGGCGATGAAGGTCGCGGGCTGGTCCGAGGCGCATTACGTCGACATGATGCCGCACAATCCGCTGGGGCCGATCTGCACCGCCGCGACGATTCATTTCTCGGCGGCGGTGGCGAACTTCGCCTGGCTGGAGACGCGGGCGAACCCGGCGGACCTCTATGGCGGCGGGCTGGACGAGGACGTGTTCCCGGTCCAACCGCGCCGCGAGGGGGCCGTCTTTCCGGTTCCGGACACGCCGGGCCTGGGGATCGAAGTCGATGAGAAACTGCTGGACCGGGAGAGCTTCAGGTTCTGGGAGGCTCCGCATCTGAGGCGCCGCGACGGATCCGTGACCAACTGGTGAGGCGTGACGCCAGGAAAACGACACGCGTGTCGTTTTGATCAAGCCATTGATTTAAAGCCACTATCTGAATCGCGTTAACCTCGTGGAAAGGCGTGTCACGCCGGCAGCGCGCGCGGTCCCCGCGTGCGCGCGAGAAGCCACATCATGATCGCGATGTTGAGGATGTTGAAGGCGATCCCGTTCACGAACGCCATCTGATACGAGCCGGTCAGATCGTAGATCCACCCCGACATCCAGCCGCCGAGCGCCATGCCGAGGATCGTCGCCATGATCACGAAACCGATCCGCGCGCCGGCCTCCCTCGCGGGCAGGTATTCGCGCACGATTATGGCGTAGGACGGCACGATGCCGCCCTGGCTCAGCCCGAAGATCATCGAGACGACGTAGAGCGAGGCGAGACCGTCGAACGGCAGATAGAGCACGAGGGCGAGGCCCTGGAGGATCGAGCCGAGAAGCAGCGTCCGCACCCCGCCGATCATGTCCGCGAGAAACCCCGAGACGAGACGGCTGGCGATCCCGGCGAAGAGCATCAGCGACAGCATCTCGGCTCCGACCGTGACGCCGTAGCCGAGATCGGCGCAATAGGCGACGATGTGGACCTGCGGCATCGACATCGCCACGCAGCAGCCGATGCCGGCCAGCGCCAGTATCCATTGCAGCGCGCCGGGCGAGAGGCCGCTGTCGAGCGGCACGTCCGGCCCGCCCGGAGCGCCCGCGACCATCGCCGAGAGCGGCATGCGGCGGCGCAGAAGAAGCGTCAGCGGCAGGACGCCGGCGATCACGGCCACGGCGGCGACCAGATAGGCCGCGCGCCAGCCGTCCTCGGCGATGATCCCGCGCAGGGCCAGCGGCCAGATCGCGCCGGCGGCGTAGTTGCCGCAGGCCGCCGCCGCCACCGCGATGCCGCGCCGCCGCCGGAACCAGTGCGAGACGTCGGCGATCAGCGGGCCGAACCCGGCCGCCGTCGCGACGCCGATCAGCGCCTGGGCGGACGCGAGGAGCCGGATGTTCGGCGCGACCGCCGCCAGCGCGAAGCCCGCTCCGAGCGCCAGCGCCGCGACGACCATCACCGCGGCGATGCCGTACCGGTCCACGAACCGCCCGAGCAGGAAGTTCCCGGCGGCGAAGCCCAGCATCGTCGCGGTGTAGGAGAGCGCCGCGTCGCCCCGGCCGATGCCGAATTCGGCCTGGATCTGCGGCAGGACGAGGATGACGCCCCACATGCCCACGCTCAGGATGGTGCCCGCGACGACGGAGACGCCGAGCCGCATCCATGAATACGGCCCGTCGAGATCGGGTTCGGGGTGAAGGTCGGGCCGCATCGCGCGGACCGTCCGCTCAGCTGTCCGGCCTGCTCCGCAGCGTCGTATAGAAATCGTAGGCCACGAGGAGCGAGCGTGACGGCCACGACCGCGCCGAGATCGAGCCGCGGCACGAACCAGACCAGGATCCCGAGGAACCCGAGCAGGAAGAGGAAGGCCAGCAGGGCCATCACGCGATCGGTCATTCCGTTTCTCCCGTCCGGGCGGCGTCCACCCGCTCCATCAGCCAGCGCGCCGTGCGCAGCAGCCGCGCGTCGTCGCCGCGCCGTCCGACGAGCTGCACGCCCATCGGCATCCCGTCCGACAATTCCAGCAAAGGCAGCGTGACCGCCGGCGTGCCGCAGAGCGTCCAGAGACCATTGAATATCGCGTCGCCGGTGCTTTCAAGCCCCATCGGCGCCGGTCCCGGCGCGGCGGGGCAGAGAATGGCGTCGCAGCGGTCGAAGATCTTCCCGAGACCCGCGTTGTAGACGCCGGGCCAGTCGAGCGCCGAGAGATAGTCGCGCGCGGGAATCGCCTTGCCCTCGTCCATCGCCTCGCGCAGGACCGGCGACATCGCGTCCCGGCCGCGCCGCTCATGGCCGTAGTAGAATTTCGCCATCTCGGCGAAATTGATCCGCCGGCGGATCGCGGCGGCCTCGTCGAAGGCGGAGGGCAGCTCGGCCTCGAAGCAGCGTTCGCCGAGCAGGCCCGCCAGCTCGCCGAACGCCGCGCGCGTCTCGCCGTCCGCGTCGTCCCAGCCCGGGGGACGCACGAAGGCGAGGGTCGGCGTGACGGGCGGCGCGGCGGACGCGGTGTCGAGGAGCCGCGCGGACGGCGCGGGCGCGGTCGCGGGATCGTCCGGATCGTGGCCGAAGAGCGTGTCGGAGATCAGCGCGGCGTCGGTGACGCTCCGCGCGAAAACGCCGATCGTGTCGAGGCTCGGCGACTGCGCGAGCACGCCCGTGCGGCCGATGGCGCCGAAGCTCGGCTTGAACCCGACCGCGCCGCAGAACGCCGCCGGCCGGATCACCGATCCGCCGGTCTGGGTGCCGACGGCGAGCGGGATCATCCCCGCCGCGACCGCCGCCGCCGAACCCGAGGACGAGCCGCCGGGCGTGCGGGCGGGATCGTGCGGGTTGCGCGTCTTGCCGGGATGGAGATAGGCGAGCTCGGTCGAGACGGTCTTGCCCATGATCACCGCGCCGGCCGCCCGCAGGCGGGCGACGAGCGCCGCGTCGCGAACGGGCACGCGGCCCGCGTCGATCGGCGTGCCGTTGGCGGTGGGGATGCGCGCGGTGTCGATCACGTCCTTGATGCCGACCGGAACGCCGTGGAGCGGGCCGACGGGACGCCCCGAAAGCCGGTGCGCGTCGAGCGCGCGGGCCTGGTCGAGCGCGTGGGCGCCGTCGAGCCAGGCCCAGGCCCGGATGTCGGGCTCCAGCGCCTCGATCCGCGCGAGACAGGCCTCCACGGCCTCGACGGAGCGGACCGCGCCCCGGGCGATCCGGTCGCGCAGGTCGAGGGCGCCGAGGGAGGCGAGGCCCGGATCAGCTGCCATAGATCTTGTTCGGCAGGTAGTCGACGATCTGGGGGAAGTTGTACATCAGGATCATCGCGATGAAGACCATCAGGAGGAACGGCATCACCCCCTTGAAGATCTGCGCCAGCTGCACCTCGGGTGGCGCGATGCCCTTGAGGTAATAGGCCGACATCGCCATCGGCGGGGTCAGGAAGCTGGTCTGGAGGTTCAGCGCGACCAGAATGCCGAAGAACAGCGGATCGATGCCGAAATGCGGCAGCAGCGGCAGGAAGATCGGCACGAAGATGATGATGATCTCCGACCATTCCAGCGGCCAGCCGAGCAGGAAGATGATCAGCTGCGCGAGCAGCAGGAACTGGAGCGGCGTGATGTCGAGGCCGGTCACGAATTCCGAGATGATGTGCTCGCCGCCGAGATAGGAGAACACCGCCGAGAAGGTGTAGGAGCCGACGAAGAGCCAGCAGACCATCGCGGTCGTGCGGACCGTGAGATAGACGCTCTCGCGCAGGCGCTGGAACGTCATGGCGCGGTAGAGGACGGCCAAGACCATGCCGCCGAGCGCGCCGATGGCGGCGGCCTCGGTCGGGGTGGCGAGACCGAACAGGATCGAGCCGAGCACCGACATGATCAGCACGAAGAGCGGGAAGAACGAGGTGATCAGCATCCACGTGAGTTCGAGGAAGGGCACGTCGGGCACCTCCTCGCGCGTGGGCTTCGGGGCGACGCTCGGCTGAAGGATCGAGCGGCCGACGATGTAGACGAGGTAGAGGCCCACCAGCGTCAGGCCCGGCAGGAGCGCGCCGGCGTAGAGGCGCACGATCGAGACGCCGGAGGAGGCGGCGTAGACGATGAGCATGATCGAGGGCGGGATGAGGATGCCGAGCGTTCCGCCCGCGCAGATGATGCCGCTCGCGAAGCTCTTGTCATAGCGCGCGTTGAGCATGGCCGGCAGCGCCAGCAGGCCCATCAGCGTGACGACCGCGCCGACGATGCCGGTGGCGGTGGCGAAGAGCGCGCAGGTGATCAGCGCGGCCACGCCCATCGAGCCCGGCACGTTCTTCGACGCGATGTTGAGCGTGGTGAACAGGCGGCTCACGATGTTGGCGCGTTCGACGATGTAGCCCATGAACAGGAAAAGCGGCACCGCCGTCAGCACCTCGTTCGACATCACGGTGTATGTCTGGTTCACGAACAGGTCGAAAATCCGGTTGTTCAGAAGGCCTTCGAACCAGAGCTTCCAGCTCTCCCAGGTTCCGGCCGTCTCGTCGAGGCGGTTGAAAGACCGCCACATCCGGTCCGCGTCGAAATAGGCGTAGTAGCCGAAGCCGATGCCCATCGCCATCAGCGTGAAGGCGATCGGGAACCCGAGGAACACCATGAAAATGAACAGGCCCAGCATGAACAGGGCGACTTGCGGATCGGTCACGGGGTCACTCCAGGGGAACGGCCGGGGCGCGGCACGGGGTCATGCGCCATCCTGCGCGCGCTGCTTGATCAGCAGATCCTCGGTCTCCTGCACGTCGTCCTCGGCGGGCATCCAGCGGCCGTCCCGCATGCACAGGACGCAGCGGAACACCTGCGCCAGGCCCTGGATCAGAAGAAGGGCGCCGGCGAGGACCATGATGGACTTGAACTGGAAGATCGGGATCCCGGCCGGAGAATTGACGCTGACCTCGGTATAGCCCCAGGACCGGGCGGAATATTTCCATCCCGTGAGGGTGAGCGCGAGAATGCCGGGGAAGAAGAAGAGGATGTAGAGCACGAACTCGACCGCCGCCTGGACGCGCGGCTTCCAGAGCCGGTAGAGGAAGTCGCCCCGGACGTGCCCGCCGCGGGAGAGGGTGTAGGCGCCCGCCATCATGAACATCGTGCCGTACATGATGAAGGACACGTCGAGCGACCAGGGCGTCGGGGAGTTCAGCACGTAGCGCACGAACACCTCGTAGCTGACGCCGAGCGTCATGAGGATGATCAGCCAGCCGAAGGCCTTGCCGAACCATGCCGACAGCTTGTCGGCGAAGCGGATGTAACCGACCATGCGTCCCCGTCCCAGTTGCCCGGAAGGGCCCGCCGCGCGCCGAGGCGCCGACGGGCCCGCCCTGTTCGTAGAGGCTCCGGGCTCAGAGCTTCAGCTTGCCCGGGAAGAAATGGTCGTATGCGAGAGCGTAATCCGGCGCGTTCATCAGCTCGTAATACGCGACCTGCTCAGCCCAGACCCTTTGGCTTTCGACGCATCTCTTGAAGAACTCGTCGGTTTCGAGCTCCGGCAGAAGGTCGTCCCACGCCTGGACCTGCGCGTCGAGGATGTCCTTCGGCGTCCTGTGCACGGTGACACCGGCCTCGTCCTGGAGCCACTGGAGGTCCGCGGAATACCGCCGCATGGCCTTGTTCGTGTTCGCGGTGGCGGAGGCTTCCACGGCGTACCTCAGAATGGCCTGCAGGTCGGGTTCGAGGTCCTCATATGTCAGCCGGTTGAAGACGAACTCGAACTGCTCCGCGGCCTGGTGGTACGACGAGAGGTAGTAGTTCTTCGCGACGTCCTGGGCGCCGAAATCGCGGTCCGAGGACGGGTTGTTGAACTCGAAAGCGTCGATCACGCCACGCTCCATCGCCGGCACGATCTCGCCGCCCGGAAGCTGCGCGACGCTCATGCCCATCGACTGGAACAGATCGGCCGCCAGACCGACCGTGCGGTACTTGAAGCCCTGGATGTCGGCGACCGAGTTGACCGGCTCCTTGAACCAGCCGAAGGGCTGCGCGAACATCGGAAATCCGAGGAAACCGACGACGTCCAGCCCCAGGATGTCCTGGGTGAGCTCCCGGTAGAGTTCGGCGCCGCCGCCCTCGTAGAACCAGCCGAGCATCGCGGTGGACGACGCGCCGAAAACCGGTCCGGTGCCGAACAGCGACGCGGCCTTGCTCTTGCCGTACCAGTACGCGCAGACGGAATGTCCCGCGTCGAGGACGCCGTCGTTCACCGCGTCCATGACCTGGAACGCGCCGACGACCGCGCCGGCGGGCAGGACTTCGACCATGAGGCGGCCGCCGGACATCTCGTTGACGCGGTCGGCGTAATCCTGCGCGAATTCCTGCCAGACGTTCGACGCGCCCCACGAGGTCTGCATCTTGAGGACGATCGGGCTCTGCGCGAGCACGGCGGGGGCCGCGAGGCCGCCGGTCGCCGCGACGCCGCCGGCGATCGCGCCTTTGCGGATGAAGGAACGGCGGGAGACCGCCGGTTTGGTCGTGTCTGTCATGATGTCTCTCCCAGTATGGTCCGTTGCAGAGGCGGGTTCTTCGAAGCCCGCGCCGGTCCGGCAGCATCTAGCAGGCTTTCGGGAAGGGCAAGTCCCGAATGCGGGAATTACGATGTTATCGTGAACGCGCGCGGTGCCGGACCGGTCATCGGATGATCAGTTCCGGCCCCATGAAGAGCGTCGGGAGGAACGTGCTGACGATCGGGACATAGGTGATGACGATCAGGAAGATGAAGAGGATCCCGAGCCAGGGCAGCGCCGCCTTGACCACGTCCGCCATCGGCATCTCCGCCACGCTCGACGTGACGAAGAGGTTGAGGCCGACGGGTGGCGTGATCATGCCGATCTCCATGTTGACCACCATCATGATGCCCAGATGGATCGGATCGATGCCGAGCTCCATCGCGATGGGAAACACCAGCGGCGCCACGATCACGATCAGCCCCGACGGCTCCATGAACTGTCCCCCGATCAGCAGGATCACGTTGACCGCGATCAGGAACGTGACCGGTCCGAACCCGGCCCCCAGCAGCGCCTCGGTGATGTGCTGCGGCACCTGCTCGTCGGTCAGGACGTGTTTGAGGATCAGCGCGTTGGCGATGATGAACATCAGCATGACGGTCACCTTGCCGCTCTCGAAGAGCGCGCGTTTGGCGTCCGGATGGACCCAGGCCGTCAGCAGCGCCCAGGGGCGCTTCCAGAGCGGGATGTTGGCCAGCCCCTCCGCCGTCGCGAGCGGTCCCATGTCGCGGTAGACGAAATTCGAGACGATGAAGGCGTAGACCGCCGCGACCGCCGCGGCCTCGGTCGGGGTGAACACGCCGCCATAGATGCCGCCCAGGATGATCACGATCAGGAAGAGGCCCCAGCCGGCGTCCCGCGCCGACTCGTAGATCTCGCGCCATCCGGCGAAATCCTGCGCCGGCAGACCCTTCCACCGCGCGGCGACGTAGATGCCGATCATCAGCATCAGACCCGCCAGCAGGCCGGGGATCACGCCCGCGAGGAACATCCGCCCCACCGACACGTCGACCGAGGCGGCGTAGACCACCATGACGATCGAGGGCGGGATCAGGATGCCGAGCGTCCCGGCGTTGCAGATGACGCCGGCGGCGAAATCCTTGGTGTAGCCCACCTGGGTCATCGCCGCGATGCAGATCGACCCGACCGCGACCACCGTCGCCGGCGACGAGCCCGACAGGGCGGCGAAGAGCATGCAGGCGAAGACGGCGGCCATCGCGAGCCCGCCCCGGAAATGGCCGACGCAGGCGATGGCGAAGCGGATGATGCGTTTCGCGACGCCGCCCGTCGCCATGAAGGTCGAGGCGAGGATGAAGAAGGGGATCGCCAGAAGCGTGTAATGTCCGGAGAACGCGTTGAAAAGCTGCTGGGCGACCGCGCCGAGCGACGTGTCCGAGAAAGCGACCATGAAGATGATCGAGCTGAGGCCCAGGCTCACCGCGATCGGCACGCCGATCAGCATGAAGGCGAGCACCATCACGAAGAGGAAGACGACGTCCATGGCTCAGAGCTCCTTCGGCGCGTGGGTGAGCTCGTCGATCATCTCCTCGGCCTCGTGGCTGGCGATCAGCAGCTCGGATTCGCCGGTCCAGACCCGCCACCCCGCCTGGACGAAGCGGAAGAGCAGCAGCGCCATGCCGAGCGGCAGCGCGAAATAGGGGATGAAGCGCGGCAGCTTCTCGTAGGGCTCGCCCTCGTTCAGGATCGGCTCGATGAACCGGAGCCAGTCCGGCATCATGATGTCGTTCACCTCGTACCAGGCCTGTTTGCCCGCGAACGGGGCCCAGTACTGCCACGATCCGATCAGCAGAAGCAGCGCGTAGATCACGCAGCACGCCGCCGCGAGCAGCGTCACGTTCCGCCGCGCCGGACCCCCGAGCATCTTCACGGCCACGTCGACGCCCAGATGGCCCGAGATCTTGACGACGTAGGACGCCCCGATCAGCACGAGCCAGGCGAAGAGGAACACCGTCGCCTCCAGCGCCCAGAGGATGTTGGCGTTGAAGACGTAGCGCGCGACCACGTTGAGGAACGTGATGGCGGTCATCAGCCCCAGAAGCACCGCGATCACGGTCTCCTCGATGCCGTCGACCACGCGCCCGAGCGCCGTTTTCGGCTGATAGGACATGGAGACCTCCCCCCGGTCGGACCGTTCAGGTCCGTTTTTCCCTGGCTGTCGCCCCGGCCGGATCGCGCCGGCCGGGGAAGTCTCGCGCGGACGCCCGCTGGCGTCAGTTCATCGCGGGGTCGTTGTATTTCACCGCCGCGTCGATGTTCTCCTGGCCGATGTCGCCGGCGAACTGTTCCCAGACCGGCTTCATGGCCTCCACCCAGGCCGCGCGCTGTTCCGGCGTGAGCTGGCGCACTTCCGTGCCGGTCGCGATGATGGCCTCTTTGGCCTCCTCCTCGACCTGCGTCACCGCCGCGTTGCGCTCGACCGTCACCTCGTCGAGGATGGTCAGAAGCTGGGTACGGGTCTCCTCGTCGAGCGAGTCGAGAAAGTCGGTCGAGGCCACCACCATGTAGTCGAGCACGCCGTGGTTGGTCTCGGTCACGCCGTCCTGCACCTCGAAGAACTTCTGTCCGTAGGTGTTCGACCAGGTGTTCTCCTGCCCGTCCACGACGCCGGTCTGGAGCGCGCCGTAGACCTCGGAGAACGCCATCTTCTGCGGGTTCGCGCCCAGAGCCTCGAACTGGGCCTGGAGCACGTCGGAGGGCTGGATGCGGAACTTGAGCCCCTTCGCGTCCTCGGGCATCAGCAGCGGCTTGTTGGCCGAGAGCTGCTTCATGCCGGAATGCCAGAATTCGAGACCCTGGAGGCCCTTGCGCTGCATCGCGTCCAGGAGCGCCTGGCCGTCCTCGGAATTCTGGTAGCGGTCGACCGCGTTGATGTCGTCGAACACGAACGGCAGGTCGAAGAGCCGGTATTTCTTGGTGAAGGTCTCGAATTTCGACAGCGACGGCGCGGCGAGCTGCACGTCGCCGGCCAGCATCGCCTCGAGCACCTTGTCGTCGTCGTAGAGCGTCGAGTTCGGGAAGACCTCGACGCAGAGCTTGCCGTCCATCTCGGCGTTCACCCGCTCCGCGAACAGGCTGGCCGCGATGCCCTTGGGATGCTTGTCCGCGTTGGTGACATGGGCGAATTTGATGACGGTCTCGCCGTCGTCGCAGGCTGCCAGTGCCGCGCCGCCCGTGAGCGCGGCCAGGGCCGCGGCGCCCGCCAGAAGTTTTCCGATTCGCATGCGTCTTCCTCCATCTGTTTTCGTCCGGGTCCGGTCGGGACCTCGCCGCCTTCGGGCGGACTGTGGAAAACGTGAACACGCAAAACGCCCCGCTGGCAACCGGAAGCTTCGCTCCGGCCGGTCCCCGTGTTGCCTGGCCTGCGGTCTTGCGCCACAACGGCGAAGGGGCCGGCGAAGCGGCCTCGACGGAGGAGATCCCATGCCCGCGAGCCCTGTCCAGCCCCACGACGCCCGTCGATCTCGGCGGCGGCGTCACCCGCCGCGTGCTCGCCGACAGCCCCGAGATGATGGTCGTCGAGGTCGCCTTCGAGAGAGGCGGGTGCGGCGCGCCGCACAGCCATCCGCACGTCCAGTCCTGCCTGGTGAGGTCGGGCCGGTTCGAGTTCACCGTCGCGGGCGAGAGCTTCGAGGTCGGACCGGGCGACGCCTTCGTCATCCCGTCAGGCGCCGAGCACGGCTGCCGCAACATCGAGGCGGGCGTGCTGATCGACACCTTCACCCCCCGACGCGACGACTTCCTCTGACGCCCGTGTCCGGCGCCGGCATCGTCCATCTGGGTCTCGGCGCGTTCTTCCGCGCCCATGTCGCGCGGTATGTCTCCGAGGCGATGGCGGCGGAGGGCGGCGACTGGCGGGTGATCGGCGTCAGTCTCCGACGCCCCGACGTCCGGGACGCGCTCGCGCCCCGGGGGTTTCGCTATCACGCCGTCGAACTCCGGCCCGACGGCGAAATCCCCCGCGAGATCGACGTGATCAAAGATGTTCTTGTCGCGCCGGAGGACCCCGAGGCCGTGATCCGCGCCATGTCCGACCCGGGCGTGCGGCTGGTGACGCTCACCGTCACCGAGAAGGGCTATTGCCGCGATCCCGCCACCGGCGCGCTCGACCGGACCAATCCGGACATCGCGGCGGACATCGCCGATCCGGACAGGCCGCGCTCCGCGCCCGGCTTTCTCGTCGCGGCGCTGGCGCGGCGCCGCGCGCTCGGGCTGCGCCCCTTCACGATCCTCTCCTGCGACAACCTGCCCGACAACGGCGCGCAGACCCGCGCCGTGACGCTGGCGCTCGCCCGCGAGACCGACGCGGCTTTGGCCGACTGGATCGAAGCGGAGGCCCGCTTCCCTTCGACGATGGTCGACCGCATCGTGCCGGCCACGACACCGGAGGACGTCGCCCGCCTCGCCCGGGACTGCGGCATCACCGACGCGGCGCCGGTCTTTCACGAGCCGTTCCGGCAATGGGTGATCGAGGACGATTTCGTCGACGGAATCCGTCCCGCCTTCGAGGCCGCCGGCGCCACGATGGTCGCGGACGTCGCGCCCTTCGAGGCCATGAAGCTCCGCTGCCTGAACGGCGCCCACACCGCCCTCGCCTGCCTCGGGCTGCTCGCCGGACATGAGACCATCGCCGACACCGTCGCGGATCCGCCCTTCGCCGCCTACGTTCGCCATCTCTGGCGCGTCGAAATCGTCCCGGCCGTCACGCCGCCGCCCGGCGTCGACCTGGGGGCCTATACGGATGCGCTTTTCGACCGCTTCGCCAATCCCGCCATCCGCCACCGCACCGCCCAGATCGCCACTGACACCAGCCAGAAGCTGCCCCAGCGTCTGCTCGCCACCCTCGCCGATAACCGCGCCGCCGGGCGGCCATACGAGGCGATCGCGCTGGCCGTGGCCGCCTGGTTCCGCCTGATCGAGGGGACGGACGACACGGGCCGGCCCGTCACGCTCGACGACCCGCTGCTCGCCCGCCTCAAGGCGCTGTCGGACGACGCCCGCGGCCCCGCCGGCAAGGTGGCGGCCCTCCTGTCGCTCGCGGAGGTCTTCCCGGCCCCCCTTGCGCGGGACGCCGCTCTGCGGGATTGTCTCGCCGAACAATACGAGGCGCTGCGCGACCGTGGCACGCGCGCCCGCGCGGGGGAATACGCATCATGAGGGAAAGCTGGCGCTGGTTCGGCCCGCTCGACACGATTCCGCTGACCGAGGTCGCCCAGACCGGCGCCTCCGGCATCGTCACCGCGCTCCACGAGATTCCCTACGGCGTGGTCTGGAGCGTCGAGGCCATCCGCGAGCGCCAGGCGCTGATCGGAGCCGACGCTTCGCTCGGGCTGACATGGAACGTCGTGGAGAGCCTGCCGATCCACGAGGACATCAAGCGCGGCCAGGGGCGATCTCTCAGGTCTTTTCGCCAACTACCGGCAAAGCCTCGCCAATCTGGCCGAATGCGGCGTGACGACGATCTGCTACAATTTCATGCCGGTGATCGACTGGACCCGCACCGATCTCGGCGCGCACCGGCGCGGCGGCGCGCGGTCGCTGCGCTTCTCCGCGCCGCGCATGGCCGCCTTCGACATCCACATGCTGGAGCGCGCGGGCGCCGAGGACGACTGGAGCCCGGAGGTCCGCGCCGAGGCCCGCGCCTGGTTCGACGCGAGCGACGAGGCCGACCGCGAGACCCTGCTGACCAGCATCATGGCGGGCCTCCCCGGCGCCTACGACCGCTACGACATCAAGGGGATGCGCGACGTTCTCGCGTCCTGGGCCGGCTTCACCCGCGACGATCTCCGCGCCAGCTACGCGCGGTTCCTGGCGGAGGTGATCCCGGCGGCCGAGGATCTCGGCATCCGCATGGGCGTCCATCCCGACGATCCGCCCCGCCCGCTCATGGGCCTGCCGCGCATCGTCTCGGACGCGGACGACATCGCCTGGATCCTCGGCGCCCAGGACAGCCCCGCCAACGGCCTCACGCTCTGCTCCGGCTCGCTCGGCGCCAACCCCGCCAACGACGTGCCGGCCATCGCCGCGCGCTTCGCCGACCGCATCGCCTTCGCGCATCTGCGCAACGTCGCGAAGGACCCCGACGGCTCGTTCGAGGAGGCCGAGCACCTGACCGGCGACACCGACATGGTGGCGCTCGTCGCGACCCTGCTCGCCGAGGAGAAACGCCGCAGCGACGCCGGACGCGCCGACGCCGAGATCCCCTTCCGCCCGGACCACGGCCACGAGATCGGCCCCGACATCGGCCGGGGATCGCATCCCGGCTATCCGCTCGTCGGCCGCCTGCGCGGGCTGGCCGAGCTTCGCGGCGTCATCGCCGCCCTCAACTCCAGGGAACCCGCCCATGTCTGACGGCACGCTGATCCTGCACCCGAGCGACAACGTCGCCGTCCTGACCGCCAAGACCGCCGCCGGCGCCACGCCGCTCGGCTCCGGCGCGCCACTGGAGAAACCGCTCCAGGCCGGGCACAAGATCGCCCGCTCCGACCTCGCCAAGGGCGACAGCATCCTGAAATTCGGCCAGGTCATCGGCTACGCCACCGAGGCGATCCCCATGGGCGCCCAGGTCCACACCCACAACTGCGCATTCGGCGATCACGACAAGAACTACGAGATCGGCGTCGATCTCGAGGCCGCCCGCGCCGCGATCCCGAAGCCTCCCGCCGCCACCTTCCAGGGCTATCGCCGCAAGAACGGCCAGGCCGGCACGCGCAATTACATCGCGCTCTGCGCCACGGTGAACTGCTCGGCCACGGTCGTGCGCCGCGCCGCCGACACGATCAACGCCTCCGGCCTGCTCGATGATTACCAGAACATCGACGGCGTGGCGGCGTTCAGCCACGGCACCGGCTGCGCGATGGCCACCAACAGCCCCGGCTACGCCAATCTCCAGCGCGTGCTCTGGGGCCATGCGACCCATCCGAACGTCGGCGCGGCGGTCTTCATCGGCCTCGGCTGCGAGGTGATGCAGGTCGCGCGGATGCAGGCGCATTTCGGCGCGAACGATCCGCGCTTCCACGGCCTGACGATCCAGGAGACCGGCGGCACGACGAAAACGGTCGAGCGGATCATCGAGATGGTCACGGAACTGCTCCCTGGCGTGAACGACGTGCGCCGCGAACCCATCCCCGCCTCGGAGCTGAAGCTCGCCCTGCAATGTGGCGGTTCCGATGGCTTTTCCGGCATCACCGCCAACCCGGCGCTGGGTTACGCCACCGACCTTCTCGTCGGTCTCGGCGGCACCGGCATCCTCGCGGAAACGCCGGAGATCTACGGCGCCGAACAGCTCCTGCTGCGCCGCGCCGCCGACGCCGAGGTGGCGGAAAAACTCATCGAGCGCATCACCTGGTGGGAACGCTACACCGAGATGAACGGCGGCTCGCTCGACAACAACCCCTCGCCCGGCAACAAGGCCGGCGGCCTCACCACCATCCTGGAGAAATCCCTCGGCGCGGCGGCCAAGGGCGGCACCACGCCGCTCACCGACGTCCTGCAATACGGCGAGATCTCGACCAAAACCGGCTTCGCCTTCATGGACAGCCCCGGCTACGATCCCGCCTCGGTGACCGGCCAGATCGCGTCCGGCTGCCAGGTCGTCTGCTTCACCACCGGGCGCGGCTCGGCCTTCGGCTCGAAGCCCGCGCCGACCATCAAGATCGCCACCAACGACCGCCTCTTCGCGCAGATGCCCGACGACATGGACATCAATTGCGGCGACATCGTCACCGGCGGCGTCTCGATGGAGGCCAAGGGCCGCGAGATCCTCGACATGGTGCTGCGCGTCGCCTCCGGCGAGAAATCCAAATCCGAGGCCCTCGGCCTCGGCGACAACGAGTTCGTTCCCTGGCAGATCGGCGCGGTGATGTGACGGGCCGGCGCGTCCCGCGCGCCGGTCATTCGCTTCCGCCGCCCGCGACCAGGCCGAAGCCGACCGCCACCGCGACGATCGACAGGACGTAGCCCAGAGCCATCAGCAGCCCGTCGCGCAGCGTGAAGGCGAGGCCGAACATCGCGATGGCGGCCATCGGCGCGGTGCTGGCGAACGGGATCAGTTCGAGCGGCGGGACCCCGAGGCAAAGCAGCACGGTCACCAGCGCCGCGACGCGCAACGCCGCCGGTCGCGTCAGCGCGGACAGCCGCGGGCGGAATGTCCGGTCGAGCCACCGCGCGACAGGGGCGATCTTGTCCAGAGCCGCCCGCATCCGATCGTCGGAGACGGACCGGCGGCCGACGAGACCCGGCAGCCACAGGTGCTCGCGACCCAGCGCCATCTGGGTGGCGAAGATGACGATGATCAGCGCGAGGAACGTCGGCACCCCCGGGATGCCGCCGATCGGCGACATCTCGATCAGCGCGGGCACGAAGAGGAAGGGACCGTAGCCGCGCTCATCGAGCGCGGCGGCCGCATCGTCCACCGACACCCTCTTCCGATGGTCCGCGATCCCGCGCAGCTCGTCCAGCACGTGCTCGACCGCACTACCGTTCCCGCTCATGCCGCTCATCCCGTTCCTTCCGTCATCCGAGTGGCAACCGACGGCGCCACGGCACGGTTCCGCGCGCGGCGGCCGCACGCGACATCCGCGTTGACCGTCCGCCGACGCCTGCTAGTCTGATCGCTCAACGATCAGCATCGCCCGACTTCCGCGACCCGCCACCGGCGGCGGACCAACGGGCCTACTTGAAAGGGAGAAAACATGCGTTTCACGGCGATCGTCACCGGCTTCGCGCTGCTGCCCGCGGCACTCGCGGCACAAACGGTCTCGAAGACCGAATTCGCGTCGGAGGCCCTCGGGCGGGACTTCCCCTATGTCGTCTATCTGCCCGAAGGCTACGAATCCGGCGATTACGACTATCCGGTCCTCTATCTGCTGCACGGCGCCAACGGGCACGAGCAGCAATGGGTCGCCCAGGGCCACGTGGTCCCGACCCTCAACGAGCTGATCGCGGAAGGCGACGTCCCGCCGATGATCGTGGTCATGCCCGGCGGCGCGAACAACTGGTGGGCCGACGGCAACGACGAGCCGATGCAGACCGCGTTTTTCGAGGACCTGATCCCGCATGTCGAGTCGACCTACCGCACGATCCCCGAGCGGGAGGGACGGATGCTCGCGGGTCTCTCCGCCGGCGGCTTCGGAACGGTCAACTACGTCCTCCAGCATCCGGAGATGTTCGTCTCCGCCGCGGCGCTCAGCCCGGCGGTCTATGTCCCGACGCCGCCGTCGCACTCCTCCGCGCACCGGTCCGAGGTGTTCCAGACCGAGGGCGAATTCGACCAGGAGGTATGGGATTCCCTGAACTGGCCGAGCTTCATCGACGGCTATCTCGGGCAGGACATCGTCGTTCCGATCTACATCAACAGCGGCGACCATGACACGTTCGACATCGCCTATCACGCCGCCAACCTGTACCAGCGGCTTCGCGAGCATCAGCCCGAGATGGTCGAATTCCGCGTCGTGGACGGCGACCACGAATGGAAGGTCTGGGACGAGACC
This sequence comes from uncultured Alphaproteobacteria bacterium, assembly GCA_963798765.1. GTDB lineage: Bacteria > Pseudomonadota > Alphaproteobacteria > Rhodobacterales > Rhodobacteraceae > Amaricoccus. Next base: position 192,152 of record CAWCUP010000041.1, read on the forward strand.
GTCGGTGACGCCATCGACTACATGACCGACTTCGTCAGCTGGCCCGTCGCGAACTGACGGCGGCGCCTCGACCCCTCCCGGTCGCGGACCATCGTCCCGGATGACCGCAGGAGGAGTCCGTTTGACGATCGCCGCCGCCCTTCGCATCGCCGCCGTCGCGGCCTTCTGCGCTCCCGCGTCGGCGGACGGCTGCATGTCCTGATCGGCGGGCATCGGTCGGAAAGGACCCGCGACGCGCCTTTCCAGCAGGTTAACGCGATTCCGGATACGCCTTTAGTATCAGTGACTTGCCGAAAGTGCCACGCGTGGCACTTTCGGCGGCTCACGCCTCCGGAGCGCGCTGATCCGGCGCCAGCGCCTCGGCCTTGAAGCTCCGCCAGCGCCGTCCTCCAGCGACAGCGTCCGGCTCTCCTTCTGGCCGAGCCGCCGCATCGACACCGTGCCGTCCGCGACCTCGCGCCCGCCGACCGCCAGGATCACCGGCACCTTGGCCATCGAATGCTCGCGGACCTTGTAGTTGATCTTCTCGTTGCGCAGATCCGCCTCGGCCCGCAGGCCCGCGCGTCTCAGCGCCTCGGTCACCTCGACCGCCCAGCCGTCGGCGTCCGACACGATCGGCGCGACGACGACCTGACGGGGCGCGAGCCACATCGGGAAGCGTCCGGCGTACTCCTCGATCAGGATGCCCAGGAACCGCTCGAAGCTGCCGAGAATCGCCCGGTGCAGCATCACCGGATGATGCTTGGCCCCGTCCTCGCCGACATATTCCGCGCCCAGCCGCTCGGGCAGCTGGAAATCCGCCTGGAACGTCCCGCACTGCCATTCCCGCCCGATCGCGTCGGTCAGCTTGAAATCGAGCTTCGGCCCGTAGAAAGCGCCCTCGCCCGGATCGACCTCGAAATCGTTCCGGACCGACAGGATCGCGCGTTCCAGCGCGCTCTCGGCCGAAGTCCCAGGTCTCGTCCGATCCGATGCGCTTCTCCGGCCGGGTCGAGAGCTTGATGTCGAATTTCGCGAAGCCGAGATCGCCGTAGATCCGCGCCAGCAGCGCGATGAACGCGGCGCATTCCGCCTCGATCTGATCCTCGGTGCAGAAGATGTGCGCGTCGTCCTGGGTGAAGCCCCGCACCCGCATCAGCCCGTGCATCGAGCCCGACGGCTCGTAGCGGTGGCACGCCCCGAACTCCGCCAGCCGCAGCGGCAGATCGCGATAGGATTTCAGGCCCTGGTTGTAGATCTGGACATGGCAGGGGCAGTTCATCGGTTTGAGCGCGTTGACGCGCTTCTCCTTCGCGTGCTCCTCCTCGACCTCGACGAGGAACATGTGCTCCTGGTAGGCCTCCCAGTGGCCGGACGCCTCCCAGAGCTTGCGGTCCACCACCTGCGGCGTCCTGATCTCCTTGTAGCCGGCCTCGCGCAGCCGCCGGCGCATGTAATCCTCCAGCGCCCGGTAGACCGTCCAGCCGTCGGGGTGCCAGAACACCATGCCCGGCGCCTCCTCCTGGAGGTGGAACAGGCTCATCTCGCGCCCGAGCCGCCGGTGGTCGCGCTTCTGCGCCTCCTCCAGCCGATGGAGATAGGCTTTCAGATCATCCTTGGTGCGGAAGGCCACCCCGTAGATGCGCTGAAGCATCGGGCGGCTCGAATCCCCGCGCCAATAGGCGCCGGCGACCGACATCAGCTTGAAATTGTCCCCCGCGATCTGCCCCGTATGGACCAGATGCGGCCCCCGGCAGAGATCCTGCCAGTCGCCGTGCCAGTACATCCGGATCGCCTGATCGGCCGGGATCGCCTCGACCAGCTCGACCTTGAAGTTCTCGCCGTTGGCCCGGTAATGCGCCAGCGCCCGGTCGCGGTCCCAGACCTCCCAGCGAACCGGATCGCGCGCCGCGATGATCTGGCGCATCCGCGCCTCGATCTTCTCCAGGTCCTCCGGCGTGAACGCCTCGGCCCGGTCGAAATCGTAATACCAGCCGTTCTCGATCACCGGGCCGATGGTGACCTTCACGTCCGGCCAGAGCTCCTGGACCGCGCGGGCCATGATGTGCGCGCAGTCGTGGCGGATGAGTTCGAGCGCCTGGGCTTCGTCCTTCGCGGTGACGATGGAGAGCGCGGCGTCGGCCTCGACGGGCTGCGACAGGTCGGACAGCTTCCCGTCGATGGTGCAGGCGAGCGCGGCCTTGGCCAGCGATTTCGAGATGTCGGCGGCGATCTCGCCCCCTGTCACCCCGGCCGGATAGCTCCGGGAATTGCCGTCCGGCAGCGTGATCGCCACCTCGCGAATATCGGAAGCCGCGTCACTCATGCCGTCTCTCCTTCGGGTTTGGCGCCTACGGAACGCCCGGGTCTCGGGAGGGCCCGATGTAAGGACTGGGGCGCCGCTGTCAAGCGACGTTGCGCCGCCCGCGCGGCGCGGTCAGAATGGCTTTCATGGAGCATGACGTTCTCGACCTGCCCGACGGCCGCCGCCTCGCCTACCGCGTCTCGCCTGGATTGACGCCGGGCGTGGTCTTTCTCGGCGGCCTGCGATCCGACATGACCGGCACGAAGGCCGAGCATCTGGAGACCTGGGCCCGCGCGGAGGGCCGCGCCTTTCTCCGGTTCGACTATACCGGTCACGGGGCGTCGTCGGGCGCGTTCGCCGACGGCTGCGTGGGCGACTGGGCCCGCGACGCGCGGGACGCGATCGAGGCCCTCACGTCCGGGGCGCAGGTTCTGGTCGGGTCGAGCATGGGCGGATGGATCGCGCTTCTGCTCGCGAAACGATCACCCCGACGGATCGCCGGTCTCGTCGGAATCGCCGCCGCGCCGGACTTCACCGAGGATTCGATGTGGGCGGGAATGGACGCCGGACAGCGTCTGACGCTTGAAAAGGCGGGCCGGATCGACCTGCCTTCGGATTATTCGGACGAGCCCTACGCGATCACCCGGAAGCTGATCGAGGACGGGCGCGGAAATCTCGTCCTGAGGGAGCCGCTCGGTCTTCCGTTCCCGGTGCGGCTGCTTCACGGGACCGAGGACGCGGACGTTCCTCTCGACGTCGCGACGCGCCTCGTGAACCACGCGGCCGGGCCCGACATGCGCCTGGTCGTGCTGAAGAACGCCGATCACCGGTTCAGCAGCCCCGAGGCCCTCGCGCTGATCGTGCGGAGCCTCGAGGAGGTCCTGGCCGCCGCGGCGGCCTGAAACCGGGCCTCAGGCCTGGGCCGAGAGGCGTTCGATCTCTTCCTTGATGTGGAGTTTCTGGCGTTTGAGCTGACGGATGCTCAGATCGTCCGAGCCGGGATGCTTCTCTTCGGCCTCGATGGTGTCGGAAAGTTTCTGATGCTTCTTGCGGAGTTCGGAAAGGTGCGAACCAAGACTCATTCTAGTCCTCCTGATCAGGTTTTCGTCCAACCCGATCAGTAAACCACAGATTGAGCTTCGTGTCACGCGAACCCGGCGTCGCGCCGGACCGATCGCGTAAGATTGAACCGATCCGGCGACATCAGCGCGACGAGTCCCCCCGCCGTGATCGCGAGCAGTCCGGCGAGGCTCGCGGGACCGGGCGTCTCGCCGAACCAGAGGAACCCGACCGCGAGCGCCGTGAGCATGTTGAAATAGAGAAACGGGGCCAGGATCGTCGCGTCCGCGCGCTGGTAGGCGGCCACGGTCAGGAAGTGACAGATCGCCGACAGCGATCCCAGCGCCGCCGCGCCAAGCAGAAGCCCCGGCGTGACCGGCGGCAGCCCGCCCGCCAGCGCGAACGGCGCGATCAGCGCCGATCCCAGCAGCGACTGGACCGCGAGCGTGGAAAGCGGGTCCGCCCCGCCTTTGGCCCCGCGGGTCGCCGCGAGGTAGGCCCCGAGCAACCCGCCGCCGCCGAGCGCGAACAGGCTTCCGGCCTCGAGCCCGGCCTCCGGCCGCATCAGCATCGCCGCTCCGACGAAGCTGATCCCGGCGCCTGCCAGCCTCGGAACGGTCGCGGGCTCGCGCCAGATCAGCATGCCCAGAAGCCCGGAGACGACCGGCGCGATCAGGAAGCCGCCCACCGCCTTCGCCATCGGAACCATCCCGAGCGCCGCGATCAGCGCGGTCATCGCGCCCATGATCAGCGCCGTGCGCGCGACCTGGCCCAGCCGGTCGCCCCGCGGCACCTCGACGCGCCGCCCGAGCGAGCGCGCCACCGCGAGCGCGACCAGGCCCGCGGCGAGGTACCGGAGAAACGCGATCGTCATCGGCGTGCAGTCCCGCGCCATCGTCTTGGCCACCCCGTCCACCGCCGGCGTGAGCAGCATGGCCAGAACCAGAAAGACGACGCCCGTCCGCATGAGCACCTCGCGCTGTCCGGACCGGCGGCCGCGCGAGGCGCGCCTTCGACGTCCGTCAGCCGCGTTTACTACTTAAACGTGTATCAAGCAAGATCGCACTCGCGTCTCTTAGGATTTTCCGCGCGATATCAGTATAGTCGTCGCCGTCACGAACATGCGCCGCTCCCGAATGCACGACCAACGGCGGCGAAAGCGTGAAGGGCGCGCCGCTTCCTTTCCGCGCGCGAACCAGGACGCGGCCGGCCGGGCGGCCCTCCCGCGCGGCCACGGGCAGCGCATCGATGCCGCCCGCCGGCCCGTTCAGCGCCGCGAGTATTTCCGGCAGGCGCTCCATGCGGTGGATGATCGCGAGCGTTCCCCCCTGTCGCAGCCTGCGAAGGCCCGCGGCGATCCAGGCCGCGACGTCGGCCCCCGCCTCGCGACGCGCCGTGTCGCGGCTCGCGTCGCGCGCTCCCGTCGACGCCTCCGCGCGGTGGAACGGCGGGTTCATCAGGACATGGTCGAACGCCATCGACCGCAGATCCGCCGGCGGGCGTCGCAGATCGCCCTCGAAGACCCGGAACGCGATGCCGTTCTCCGCTCCGTTTCGGCGGGCGAGCTCGGCGTAGTCGGACTGGATCTCCAGACCGAGAAGCCCGATGCCGGGCACCCGCGCCGCGAGACACAGGCCGGCGGCACCGGCCCCGCAGCCCAGATCGAGCGCCGTCTCGCCCGCCCGCGCGGGAACGAATGCCGCGAGTAGCACCGGATCGGTCGCCGCGCGGTATCCCTCGCGCGGCTGCCACAGACGCAGGCGGCCGTCGAGAAACCCGTCGAGGCTCAGCGCGTCCGGCGCGAAGCTCATCGCGGAACGACGTCCTCTACGCCGTTGTCGGTCAGGATAGCCCGCGCGCGGAACGCGTCGCGGTCCGCGACCATCAGTCGGCGGGGAAAGATTCCTATGCCGCCCTCGAGGACGCTCATATGGACGTCCATGACAAAGCAGTCTATATCCTCCCCGCGCAGCAGAGCGGTGGAGAAGGCGATCGCCGTCGGGTCCGTCGTGCGCAGGATTTCTTTCATCGCCCGAAGGTTAGCCGCCGCCGGGACAGCGGTCGAGAGCCAAGCGACATGAACGTACCCGCCCGCCCGTCGACGCCGGTCGAAACCCTGCAGGCCGCGCTCGCCGACGACATGGAGGCGGTGAACGCGCTCATCGCCGCCCGCATGGCGAGCGAGCACGCCCCGCGCATTCCCGAGGTCACCGCGCATCTGGTCGGCGCGGGCGGCAAGCGGCTCCGGCCCCTTCTGACGCTGGCCGCCGCCCGGCTCTGCGGCTACGAGGGCGAAAACCATCTGCGGCTCGCCGCGACGGTCGAGTTCATCCACACGGCGACACTGCTCCATGACGACGTGGTGGACGAGAGCGGCCGACGGCGCGGACGGCCCACCGCCAACCTGCTCTGGGACAACAAATCGAGCGTTCTGGTCGGAGACTACCTTTTCGCGCGGTCTTTCCAGCTGATGGTCGAGACCGGATCGCTGCGGGTCCTCGACATCCTGTCCAACGCCGCGGCGGTGATCGCCGAGGGCGAGGTGCTGCAACTGACCGCCGCCGCGAACCTCGAGACGACCGAGGCGGTCTATCTCCAGGTCGTGCGCGGCAAGACCGCCGCGCTCTTCGCGGCCGCGACAGAGGTCGGCGGCGTGATCGCGGAGGCGGGCGACGCGCGCGTCGCGGCACTGCGCGACTACGGCGACGCGCTCGGCGTGGCGTTCCAGATCGCGGACGACCTCCTAGATTACGGCGGCGCGAGCGCCGCGCTCGGCAAGAACACCGGCGACGATTTTCGTGAGCGCAAGATGTCGCTGCCGGTGGTGCGCGCGGTGGCCGCCGCCTCGCCCGAGGAGCGGGCGTTCTGGCTCCGGACCATCGAGAAAGGCGACCAGCGCGACGGGGATCTCGACGAGGCCGTCCGGCTCATGCGCCTGCACGGCGCGCTCGATTCGACGCGGAAGACGGCTCTGGCCCATGCGGCCCGCGCCCGCGACGCTCTCGGAGCGCTGCCCGACGTCCCGCTCCGGCGGATGCTGGCCGATCTCTCGGACTACGTCGTGGCCCGGCTGGTCTGACCCTCTAGGGCACGGGCGAGGCCGCGACCCACCAGTCGGGGCGCGACAGCCGCAGGGCGTCGGCCGCGTCCGTCGCCTCGGCCTCGCGCGCGAAAAGCCCGAAACATGTGGCGCCGGACCCGGACATGCGGGCGAGCCCGCATCCCGGACCGGAGCGCAGCGCCGACAGGACCTCGCCGATCACCGGCGCGATCGCGATCGCCGGCTCCTCGAGATCGTTGCGCTGCGCGGCCAGGAACGCGACCAGGTCGCCCGGGGAGGAAAAACCTGCGATCTCCGGAAGGCCCGCGTTCCGACGCGACGAGAGCCGGGCGAATACGGACGCGGTCGAGACCTTGGGCCCAGGATTGACCAGCACGATCCAGAACGGAGGCAACTCGACCGGCGCAAGGCGCTCCCCGATCCCCGTCATCCGGCAGGACCGGCCCGCGAGACAGACGGGCACGTCGGCGCCCATGCGGAGAACCGCGGCCTCGCCGGGGAGGCCGACGCCCCACATCCGTCCGAGAAGCCGCAGCGTCGCCGCGGCGTCCGCCGATCCCCCGCCGATGCCGCTCGCCACCGGCAGCCGCTTGGTCAGACGGAGCGCCGCGCCGGAGCCGGCGGGCCGCATCGCCTCGGCGGCGGCGAGCACCAAGTTGTCCGGGCCGACCGGCAACTCGTGCCCGAACGGCCCTCGGATGCTCAGCGACAGCGTCCGGGACGGCTCCGCCTCGATCAGATCGCCGATCCGCGCGAACGCCACGAGGCTGTCGAGCAGATGGTATCCGTCGGCCCGGCGCCCGGTGACGTGGAGGCAAAGATTGATCTTGGCCGGGGCCGGCTCGGACAGCGCGGCGATCAACGGATCAGCCGTCGCTCGCGGCGGTCTCCTCGTCGTGGACCTCGTCAAGCCCGACCTCGATCTTGCGGCGGACGCGGTCCATGTCGAGTTCCTCCGCCGGACCGAGCGACAGCGCGCGGCGCCACTGGAAATCCGCCTCGCGTTTGCGGCCGACCTTCCAGAGCACGTCGCCCAGATGGTCGTTGATCACCGGATCGTCGGGAACCAGTTCGACCGCGCGCAGCATGTGCGGAACGGCCTCCTCGTAGCGCCCCATGCGATAGAGCACCCAGCCGAGGGAATCGGTGATGTAGCCGTCGTCCTGCTGGCCCTTCACGGCCCGCTCGATCATTCCCAGCGCCTCGTCGAGATCGCGCTTCTGCTCGACCAGGGAATACCCCAGATAGTTGAGCACCAGCGGCTGGTCGGGTTCGAGCTCGAGCGCCTTGCGGAAATCCGCCTCGGCCCCCTCCCACTGGCCGGATCTCTCGCGGGCTATGCCCCGCGTGTAGTAGAGCACCCAATGCACGCGCTGCGGCTGACCGATCAGGTCGATGGCCCGCGTGTAGGCCTCCGCCGATTCCGCGTAGCGCTCGGCGGCCCTCAAAGCGTCGCCCAGCGCCGAATGCACCTCGATCTCGTCGGGATGCGCCTCGCCGAGCCCGCGCAGCGTCGCGATCGCCCCGTCCCTGTCGCCGGCCGCGTTCTGCGTGTCGGCGCGGCGCAGCTCGGTCGTGACGTACCATGGCGAGGCCGGATCCACCTCGGCGAGCGCCGCGCTGGCGAGCTCGTACTGCTCCTCCCCGGCGAGGATGTCCGCAGTCAGGAGGCTGGCCTCGACGAGATCGGGCCTGATGTGGCTCGCGAGCCGCGACTGGATCAGCGCGATCCGTCCGGCGCCCTGCGCGTTCAGCGCGTCGCCCAGCGCCAGGAACGCGTCCGCCGCGCCGTCCCGCGCCGAGGTGACGGTGTCGAAGACCACCTCCTCGCCCGCGAGGAGTTTCGCGCGGAGCGCCGATATGCGCGCGTCGGGAAAACCGTCGGCCAGCGCCCCGTCGAGAAGCGCCACCGCCTCGTCCTCGCGCGCGATCTGCGCGAGGATCTCCGCATGGGCCATCAGCGCGTCGCGGCTGACGTGGAGCGGACCGTTCTCGCCACCCGCCAGAATCGCCTCCGCCTGGACGAAATCGCCGGCGAGCGCCAAGGCCAGCGCCTTGTGGTACTGACCGTAGGCCGCGAGCGCCTCGTTGCCGTCCATTTCGTCGAACTTCGCCTGGGCGGCCGCGAAATCGCCGCGCCCGACCTCGATCCATCCCGCGACGAGCCCGCCGAGCAGCGGGTTGATCCCCTCGCCGGCCGCCTGCGTCAGCGCCTCGGCCAGATCGAAATCGTCGTTCGAAAGCGCGTCCGCCAGCCGGACCATCAGCGCGATCTGATGCTCCGGCATGATGTCGGCCATGGTCTCCGCGAACGTGAGGGCGGCCGGGATGTCGCCGAGCGCCACGTTGCTCACGATGGCGTTCTGGGTGAGGCCCGGATTGCCCTCGTCCCGCGCCAGGGCCTCGCCGTAATACCGGGCCGCGGCGGCGTAGTCGTTGCGCGCCTCGGCCTGCATCGCGGCGAGATAGGCGCCCGACAGGCTCGTGCCGGAGGCGGCGCCCGCCGCGCCGGACAGAAGCGCCGCCGCGAGAGCGCCGCGGGCGAATTGGGCGAATTAATTATCGGCACGTGCTGCTCTCCCGGTTCCGCGCTGGATCAGACCCTATGCCCGCGCGCCGCGCTATTCAATCGGGCGGACCGCCGCGCCGCGATCACATGTTCGGATAGTTGGGCCCGTCGCCGCCCTGCGGCGTCGTCCAGACGATGTTCCGGCTCGGATCCTTGATGTCGCAGGTCTTGCAGTGGACGCAATTCTGGAAGTTGATCCGGAACCGCGGATTCGATCCGTCCTCGTCGCGCAGCACCTCGTAGACCCCGGCGGGGCAATAGCGCTCCGCCGGCTCCGCCCAGCGCGGCAGGTTGATGTCGATTGGCACGCGCGGGTCGCGCAGCACCAGATGCGACGGCTGGCTCTCCTCGTGGTTCGTGAACGAATAGGCCACGTTGGTCAGCCGGTCGAAACTGAGAACGCCGTCGGGCTTTGGATAGTCGATGGGTTCGAACCGGTCCGCGCGCAGCGTCGCCTCGGCGTCGGTCTTCGCGTGGGTCAGCGTCCCGAGCGGCGAGCTTCCGCCCGTGAGCGTGTTGATCCACATGTCCGCCCCGCCGACCATCAGCGACGTCTTCAGACCGTAGCCGGACCAGAGCGGCTTGACGTTGCGCACCGGCTTCAGATCCTTCGCGATCGGCCCCGAGCGCACCGCCTTCTCATAGGCGTCGAGCGTGTCGCCCGAACGCCCCTCGACGATGGCGGAATGCGCCGCCTCGGCCGCGTGGATCCCCGACAGCATCGCGTTGTGATTGCCCTTGATGCGCGGCACGTTCACGAATCCCGCCGAACAGCCCAGCAGGGCGCCGCCCGGGAACGCGAGCTTCGGGATCGACTGCCAGCCGCCCTCGGAGATCGCCCGCGCGCCGTAGGCGACCCGTTTTCCGCCCTCCAGAACCTCCGCGATCATCGGATGATGCTTGAACCGCTGGAACTCGGCGTAGGGATAGACGTAGGGATTCTCGTAATTGAGATGCACGACCAGGCCGACATAGACCTGATTGTTCTCCAGATGATACATGAACGACCCGCCGCCGGCGTTGTCCCCGAGCGGCCAGCCCATCGTGTGGGTCACCTGGCCCGGCCGGTGGTTCTCGGGCCGCACCTCCCAGAGCTCCTTCATGCCGAGGCCGTAGACCTGCGGCGCGCGTCCGGCGGTCAGGTCGAAATCCGACATGACGATCCCGGAAAGGCTGCCCCGCGCGCCCTCGGCCAGAAACACGTATTTTCCCAGCAGTTCCATGCCGGGCTCGTAGTTCGGTCCCGGCGTGCGGTCGGGATTCAGACCGAACTCGCCCGCGACGACGCCGCGCACCGAGCCCTCGGCGCCGCGCACCAGCGCGCTCGCCGCCATGCCCGGAAAAATCTCCACGCCGAGCGCCTCGGCCTGTTCCGCCATCCAGCGGCAGACGTTGCCCATCGAGACGATGTAATTGCCGTGGTTGCGCATCAGGGGGGGCATCGGCCAGTTCGGAATGCGGATGCCGCCGGCGGGCCCCAGGACGTGGAACCGGTCCTCGGTCACCTCGGTGACGATCGGGGCGCCCCGCCCGCGCCAGTCCGGCAGAAGCGCGTCGAGGCCGCAGGGGTCGAGCACCGCGCCGGAGAGAATGTGCGCGCCGACCTCCGAGCCCTTTTCGAGCACGACCACGCCGAGATCGGGATCGAGCTGCTTGAGACGGATCGCCGCCGAGAGCCCTGCGGGCCCCGCGCCCACGATGACCACGTCGTACTCCATCAACTCGCGCTCGATTTCCGACATTTCAGACATCCTCCAGGCCATTCGCGACCGCCGCTGCCTACCGTCGCCCGCCGGCCCGGTCAATCCGCGGGCCGGGCGGCGCTCGGACCCGCCCCTAGATGGGGACGCGGGCTTGCGCTTGCAGCGGGACAGAACGCCACATATGTTCGGGACGGAACGCGAGTGGCGTTCGAAGGTCAGGCCGACGTCCCGAGGCGCCGGCCTGACCCTTTTTGATTTCGGCGCGGCGACGGACCGCGCCCCGGAGGACCGATGGAGAAGATCCCCCTGACCGCGAAGGGTTTCGCCAAGCTCGACGCCGAGCTGAAGAAACTCAAATCGGTGGAACGCCCGGCCGTGATCAAGGCCATCGCGGAGGCCCGCGAACACGGCGATCTCTCGGAGAACGCCGAGTATCACGCCGCGCGCGAGAAGCAGAGCTTCATCGAGGGCCGGGTCAAGGAACTCGAGAGCATCATCAGCCGCGCCGACGTGATCGACCTCTCCCGGATGTCCGGCGCCGTCAAATTCGGCGCGACGATCGTGATCCTCGACGAGGAGACAGACGAGAAGAAGACCTACCAGATCGTCGGCGAACCGGAGGCGAGCATCGAAAGCGGCCTTCTGAACATGAAATCCCCGCTCGCCCGCGCCCTCATCGGCAAGGAGGAGGGCGACAGCGTCGAGGTCCGCACGCCCGGCGGCGTCCGGTCCTACGAGGTCCTGAGCGTCACCTTCGCATGAGCCGCATGGCGGGTCCGCGCGAAGTCCTCTCCGCGTTGACGCCCCGCCGCGCGGCCGCCGTCGCGAGCGTCGTCTGGGCCGTCGCGGTCGGGGCGTACGCCCTCGCGTTCCTCGGCGGGGCGTCGGAGCCGCGCGGCACGATGTTTCTCGACGGCGTGTTCTTTCTCGTCGCGACCGTGCTGCCGCTGATCCTCGTCTGGCTCGCGGCGTTCCTCGCGGAGGAGCTCGCCCGCCAGCGCGAGGTCGTCGCCGCACTGGCCGAGGCCGCCGCTCCGATGATCGACGCGCTCGAAAACGCGCGCGCGACCCTCGAGAAACACGGTCCCGCCTCGCCGACGGACCTGCGAAAGGCGGTCGAAGGCGCGATGCTCGGCGCGCGCGGACCCGATCACGGGAAACGGATCGAGGATCTGGTCGCAGGTCAGGCGGAGCTCCGGCGCGCCGTCATGGAGATCGCGTCCCGGCCCTTTCCGGTCTCGCCGCGCGCGTCGGGCGCGGAGGCCGAGCCTCCGGTCGAAGAGGACGACGCCGGGCCCGCGGCGACGGCGACGGAGCCGGAGGGAGGATCCGGACGGATTCCGGACGCGCCTGCGGGCGTCCAGGACGAGGTCGCGTTCGGCCTCGGCTGGGCCGATCTGACCCGAGCGCTGGACTTTCCGCGCGACGGAGAGGACCGCGAGGGATTCCGCGCGCTCAAGGCGGCCCTGCGCCACCCCTCGCTCGCGCGGATGCTCCAGGCCGCCGAGGACGTGCTCAATTTCCTCTCGCAGGAAGGCGTCTACATGGAGGACGCGACCCCGGATGCCGCGGACCCCGACGACTGGCGACGCTTCATCGCCGGCGAGCGCGGGGCCGGCGTCGCCGGCGTCGGCGCGATCCGCGATCCCGCCACGTTGGACCGCGTGCGCGCCCTGATGAAATCGGACGCGATCTTCCGCGACACCGCGCTCTTCTTCCAGCGCCGCTTCGACGTCGTCCTGCACGAATTCGGCGCGAACGCGACCGATCAACAGCTCGCGCGGCTCGCGGATACCCGTTCAGCGCGCGCCTTCGTCCTGCTCTCCAGATTGGGCGGCTCGTTCGACTGAGACGCGGCGACCGCGCCGTTTTTCCGCGCGTTAACCCTTTTCTTTGTCATTTGCAGTGGGTTATCGCTCCGCCGACCTTGGACGGGGCTCAGAGTCCGAATTCCGAGAACGGGATGTAGCGCACCGGATCGCCCGGCCGCACCTCCCGCGCCCCGTCCGCGAGTTCGACCAGCCCCTCGGCCCAGACCAGGCCCGACACCCGCCCCGACCCTTCCGAGGCGAAGACCTCGACCCGGCCCTCCCCGTCCGGCCGCGCCCGGAGGTACTCGCGCCGCCCCGCCTTCTTGGACTTCGAGAACGCCGCCGGAAGGACCAGCCCCGTCGGGATCCGCCAACCCTCCCCGGCCATCAGTCCGAGAGCGGGCCGCGCGAAGACGAGCGCGCAGACGAACGCCGCCACCGGATTGCCCGGCAGCCCGAAGACGGGAACCCCGTTCCACCGGGCCAGCGCAAGCGGCCGTCCGGGCTTGACCGCGATCCTCCAGGTCCGCAGGTCCCCGCGCTCGCGCAGGACCCTCGCGACGTGGTCCTCGTCCCCCGCCGAGGCTCCGCCGCTCGTCAGCACCGCGTCCGCCTCCGCCGCGCCGCGGTCCAAGGCCGTCGCGACCGCCTCGGCGTCGTCCGCCGCGTGACCGAGATCGACCGGCGCCATGCCCCAGCCGCGCAGCAGCCCGATCAGCATCGGGCGGTTCGCGTCGTGGATCTGATGCGCCGCGACCTCCGCGCCCGCCGGTCGGATCTCGTCGCCGGTCGACAGCACGGCGACCCGGAGCGGAGGCCGGACGCGGACCGTTCCGATCCCCGCGACGGCGGCGAGCGCCAGATCCTGCGGCCGGAGCCGCCGCCCCTCCGGCAGCACCGCGTCGCCCTCCGCGACGTCCTCGCCCGCCCGCCGCGTGTTGGCTCCGGGTTTCAGTCCCTTCGCGAACGCGATCCCGTCCGGCCCGACCGTCACGTCCTCCTCCAGCGCGACCGTGTCCACCCCCTCCGGCAGGATCGCGCCCGTCAGGATCCTGACCGACGCGCCCCGCGGGACGCGCCCCTCGAACGGCGCGCCCGCGGCGGACCGGCCCTCGAGCAGCCGCAACCGGTGCGGAGCCTCGCCCAGCGATCCAAGGGCGAAACCGTACCCGTCCACCGCGCTGTTCGGGTGCGGCGGGTTCGCGCGGCGCGCGCGGGCGGCCTCGGCGAGAACGCGTCCGCCCGCGGCGCCGATCGGGACGCTCTCGACGCCGCCGCAGGCCGACAGCCCCTCCCGCAGCGTCGTCAGCGCCACGTCCACCGGCACCCAGTCGATACCGGGCGGCAGCGCGAAGCAGTCGTTCCGGAGCGGCGGCGGCGAGGGTCCGCGCGCCGCGCGGAGCGTCTCCTCGAAGCCCGCGCCGAGAATCCATCCCTCCTCGGCCCCCACATCCCGCCGCGCGTCCGCCGCGACCTCCGGCGAGAACAGCGGCGACAGCCGGTCATCCGCGTCAAGCGCCGCCAAGGCGCGCGGCCAGCAGCCGCACCTGGACCTCGTCCCTGACGCTTCCCTCGCCCGACGCGGCGCGGACCGCCTCCGCGAGCAGCGACGGATAGACCTCCGCGAGAACCACCCGCGCGTCCGGCGGCCGCAGGCCGGTGTCGAAAGGCCAGACCTCGACCGCCGCCGCGATGCGCGGATCTCGGCGGAGCCGGGCGAGCGCGGCGATCCCGACCAGCGCCTGGCCGCCGACCGAACCCGCGCCGTTGAGCTGCCAGCAGCTCTTGGCTCCCCTGGTGCGGGCCTCCACCGCCCGGAACTCCGGGAAGCCCGCCCCCGCTCCGCGCGCCTTGCGCTCGGGCAGGCCGGCCGGGCCGCCGCGCGGCCGGCCCCAGAACGGGCCGCCGCCGAACCGGGCGTTGATTCCGGCGGCGACCTCTAGGCGGTTGTTCGCGTTGTCGGGTCCGTCAAGGACGCGTTCGGCCAGGTGATCCCAGACCGCGAACGCCTCCGCACGGCCGGTCAGCCGCATCGCGAAGCCGGCGGGGTAGCCGAAGGGGAAGTCGAACCCGACCAGCGTCCGGCGACCATCCGCGAGTTCCATCGCGCAGAGATCGCCGATCCGTCGAAGCGCCTCGGCGCGGGTCCGCACGTATTCCGAGGCGCCCGACACGCCGTTCCGGGCGACGCCGATCCAGATCGCGTCGGCGGACGGGCTGGCAGGCGACGGCGCGCTCCGCGCGGACCAGTCGACGATCAGGATCGTGTCGAACCTCATGCGAGGCCGACGCGCCGCAGGATGAAATCACTGATCCCCGCCACGTCGTCGAGATCGAAGACCGGAACCGTCACGCCGTCCAGCGGCGCGTCGCAGGCGACGGCCTCGATGGTCTCGTCGGCGGCGGCGATGAGATCCTGTGCCGTCGCGGCCCGCCGCGCCTCGATCTTCGGGTGGCGGTCGCGCTTGTAGCCCTCGACCAGAACAAGATCGACGGGATCGAGTCGACCCAGAAGGTCAGAAAGCGACGGCTCCCCGGCGTCGCGCAGCTCGGTCATGAGCGCCCAGCGCGCGCTCGACGCGATCAGGACCTGCCGGGCGCCGCCCTCCCGATGCCGGAAGCTGTCCTTGCCGACCTGGTCGAGATCGAAGGCGTGATGGGCGTGCTTCACGGTGGAGACGCGCAGACCCCGGCCGGTCATGTTCCGGACGAGCGCCTCGACGAGCGTCGTCTTGCCGGAGTTCTTCCACCCGGTGACGCCGTAGACCCTCATCCGGCCGGGAGGCGGCGCGCCCGCGCGGCTTCGAGATCGCGCGGCGTGTTCACGTTGAAGAACGGATCCGTTCCGTTCCCGTGGAAGACGGCCCGCGCGCAGCCGTGCGGTTCCGTCCAGTCGACGACCTTGCGCAGGCCGCCCTCCAGCGCCGCCCGCAGATCCTCGCGAAGCGCGACGTCCCAGAGCCCGAAGGTCGGATGCCGGTCGAAGCCCGGGCCGTCGCCGCGCGGCGTGACGGCCATCGCGAGCGGGACCGTTCCGGCATGCGCGGCGGCGCGGAGTTTGGAGACCAGATCCTCGGGGAAGAACGGCGTGTCCGCGGCGGCGGTCACGATGGCGCCGAAGCCGTGAGACGCGGCCCAGTCCATGCCCGCGAGCACGCCCGCGAGAGGCCCGGCGAAACCCCCGACGCCGTCCGGCAGGACGGGAAGGCCATAGCCCGCGAAACGGGTCGGATCGCCGTTGGCGTTCAGCGCGAGCCTGTCCACCTGCGGGGCCAGGCGCGCGATCACGTGTTCGAGGATCGGTCGGCCGTCGAGGTCGAGCAGCGACTTGTCGCCGCCGCCCATCCGTCTGGACAGGCCGCCTGCGAGGATCACTCCACCGATCACGCCGCGTCGTCCGATGCCCTGCGCGCGGACCGGCGGGGCTCTTCCGGCACGCTTTCGGGATCGGCGTCGCGGACCAGCCGCTCCTCTCCCGCGAGGCACACGAAACGCCGGCCGCGCATCCGCCCGATGAGGGTCAGGCCGACCCGGCGCGCGATCTCGACGCCCCACGCGGTGAAGCCCGAGCGGCTGGCCAGCGCGGGGATGCCCATGAGCGCGGTTTTGATGACCATTTCCGAGGTGAGGCGGCCGGTCGTGTAGAGCGTCTTGTTCCCGGGCTCGACGCCTTCGATCGCCATCCACCCCGCGATCTTGTCGACCGCGTTGTGACGGCCGACATCCTCCATGTAGACGAGCGGGCGCGCGCCTTGGCATAGCACGGTACCGTGGATGGCCCCGGCTTCGAGATAGAGGCTCGGCGTGGTGTTGATCCGGCGCGCGAGCGCGTAGAGGTCCGACGTCCGGACCGGCGTCGGAGGAAGCTCCACCGCGTCGAGTCCCTCCATCATGTCGCCGAAGACCGTGCCCACCGCGCAGCCGGACGTGCGGGTCCTGCGTCGCAGCTTCTCCTCGTAGTCGGTGCGCCGCTCCGTGCGGACGACGACCGCCTCGGTCTCGGCGTCGAAATCGACGGCGAGGATCGTGTCGGACGGCAGAAGCATGCCCTGGTTGCGAAGATACCCCACCGCCAGAAATCCGGGATGGTCGCCGATCGTCATCGCGGTGACGATCTCCTGGGAATTGAGATAAATCGTCAGCGGACGCTCCTCGACCACGCGGATCTCGCGGACGTTTCCCGCGTGATCGGTTCCGGCGACCGCCCGCGTCAGGGTCGGGTCGTCCGGGCGCGGCCCGATCAGGTAGGCGTCATCCATCAAGCACGTCCCGCGTTGCAGCCTCGGCACGTCACGTTAGCCCGCCCGCCGGCCGATTCACAGGGGCGTCGGCGACATGCGCCGCCACGCGCCCGCGCCCCCCTTCGCATCGCCGTCAGTTGTGATAGGCTCGCGTCGCAATCCGGAGAAGACCATGCGTATCGGCTGCCCCAAGGAGATCAAGAACCAGGAGTACCGCGTCGGCATCACCCCCGCGGCGGCGCGGGAGGCGGTCGGGCGCGGTCACGCCGTGCTGATCGAGAAGGACGCCGGCTCGGGAGCCGGGTTTCCGGACGCCGACTACGCGAGAGCGGGGGCGCGCGTGTTGGCGACGGCGGAAGAGATCTTCGCCGAATCGGAGATGATCGTGAAGGTCAAGGAGCCTCAGGCGGAGGAGCGCGCGCGGCTCCGCGAGGGCCAGATCCTGTTCACCTACCTGCATCTCGCGCCCGACCCGGAGCAGACCCGCGACCTGCTGGATTCGGGCGTGACGGCGATCGCCTACGAGACCGTCACGGACCGCGCCGGCGGCCTGCCTCTGCTGGCGCCGATGTCCGAGGTCGCGGGGCGGCTCGCGCCGCAGATGGGGGCCTGGACGCTGCAGAAATCCAACGGCGGACGCGGGGTCCTGATGGGCGGCGTTCCCGGCGTCGGGCCGGCGAAGGTGGCGGTCATCGGCGGCGGCGTCGTGGGCACGCAGGCCGCCGTCGTCGCTTCGGGAATGGGCGCGGACGTGACGGTCCTGGACCTGTCGCTGCCTCGGCTGGCCCACCTCGACGAGGTTTTCGGCGGGCGGTTCCGGACACGCTACGCGTCGCGCGACAACACCGAGGAGCTGGTGGCCGAGGCGGACATGGTGATCGGCGCGGTGCTGATCCCCGGGGCGGCCGCGCCGAAGCTGGTGAGGCGGGCGCAGCTCGCGACGATGAAACCGGGGGCGGCGATCGTGGACGTGGCCATCGACCAGGGCGGGTGCTTCGAAACCTCGCGGCCTACGACGCATGACGATCCGATCTACGAAGTCGATGGAATCATGCATTATTGCGTCGCCAACATGCCCGGCGCGGTGGCGCGGACGGCGACCATCGCGCTCGGCAACGCGACGATGCCGTTCATGCTGGCGCTGGCCGACAAGGGCTGGAAGAAGGCCTGTTCGGACGATCCGCATCTGCTCGCGGGGCTCAACACCCATGCGGGGCGGCTGACCTATGCGGCGGTCGGCAAGGCGCTGGGGATCGAGGCGGTCGATCCACGCGAGGCGC
>CAWCUP010000042.1:0-31994 GCA_963798765.1 uncultured Alphaproteobacteria bacterium
ATCCTGGGGCGGGACGTGCCGATCACGCTCGCGCTCGACCACCACGCCAACGTCACGGCGAAGATGATCGCCAACGTGGACGCGGTCGTCGGACACCGCACCCAGCCGCACGACTTCTTCGAGACCGCGCGCATCGCGGGCGAACTGATGTTTTCCATCGCCGCGCGCGAGGTCAGGCCCGTCATCGCCTGGCGCAAAATCCCGCTCGTGACGCATCAGGAAAAGTTCCTGACGTCCGGGGGTCCGATGAAGGCGTGGTTCGACCGCGCCAGGGCGCTGGAGGCCGACCCGAAGGTGCTCCAGGTGTCGAACTATCCGATGCAGCCCTGGCTCGACGTCGCGGAGGGCGGATGGTCCACGATCGTCGTCACGGACGGGGACGCCGATCTGGCCGAGCGGCTGGCCGACGACATGGCCCGGATGGTCTGGGACATGCGCGACGCGTTTCTCGAGCGCGAGGCCGCGCCCGTCGACGAGGCTCTGCGCCGCGCCTTGGCCGCGCCCGAGGGGATGGTGATCCTCAGCGATACCGGGGACACGGTCTTCGGCGGCGCGGCCGGCGACAGCAACGTGATCCTCGAGGCGATCCTGCGGCTCGGGCTCCGGGCCCCGACGCTCGTTCCGATGATATCGCCGTCGGCCGTGGATCGGCTGGCCGCGGCCGGAGAAGGCGCGACGCTCACGCTGCCGCTCGGCGGCTGCGCCGCGCCGGCGTTCTTCACGCCGCTCGAGGTGACCGGCACGGTCCGGAGGATCGCCGACGGAAGCGCGGTGAAGGTCGCCTTCGGCCATCAGCGCGAGATCGACATGGGGCGCGTGGCCGTCTTCGAGACCGGACCGGTCACGCTGCTGGTCTCCGAGCTTCGCGGAGTGGCCGGAAACCTGCCCGACGTCTGGCGCGCGTTCGGAATCGAGCCGGCCGAGCATCGAATAATCGTGGTCAAGACCGCGTCGAACTTCCAGTATTTCGCGCCGATCGCCTCCGGGATCGTCCGCGCCGACACGCCCGGCCCCGGCCAGTCGGACGTCTTCACGCTGCCGTGGCGGCGGCTGCCTCGCCCGATCCACCCGCTCGACGAAGTGACGGACTGGCGGGACGCGCATCCGGCCAACCGCACGACCGGCCGGGGCCGGTGAACCGCGCTCGGACGGTTCCGAGACAAACCTTCTTGAGGCTTCATCACTGTTGCGATTCGGTCTTGATGTGCATGCGGCGATGCTGAACATTGCCCTCTGCGGACCGGCACCGGCCGGAAGTCCCGGCTTCCGGAACCATCAGAACAGAGCCGCCGGCCGCTCAAGGGAGGAAAGACGATGGCCGAGGTGCGACTCCGGGAACTCGAGAAAACCTTCGGGACGCTCAAGGTCATCAAGGGGATCGACCTCGACATCGCGCACGGCGAATTCGTCGTCTTCGTCGGACCGTCGGGCTGCGGCAAATCCACCCTGCTCAGGATGATCGCGGGCCTCGAGGACATCACCGGCGGCGATCTTCACATCGACGGACAGCTCTGCAACGACATCGCGCCGCGCGACCGCGGCATCGCGATGGTGTTCCAGTCCTACGCGCTCTACCCGCACATGACGGTGCGCGAGAACGTCGGATTCGCGCTCAGGTTCGGCAATCTGTCGAAGCCCGACAAGGAGGCGAAGATCCTCGAGGCCGCCCGTATCCTGCAGATGGAGCATCTGCTGGAGCGCAAGCCCGCGCAGCTTTCGGGCGGCCAGCGCCAGCGCGTGGCGATCGGCCGCGCGATCGTGCGCAACCCCAAGGCGTTCCTGTTCGACGAGCCGCTGTCGAATCTCGACGCCTCGCTGCGCGTCGACATGCGCATGGAGATCGCGCGGCTTCATCAGGACCTCGGCGCGACGATGGTCTACGTCACGCATGACCAGATCGAGGCGATGACGCTGGCGGACAAGATCGTGGTGCTCGACCAGGGCGAGGTCCAGCAGGTCGGACCGCCGCTCGAACTCTATCACCGGCCCGCCAATCTTTTCGTCGCGGGTTTCATCGGGTCGCCCAAGATGAACCTGCTGCCCGTCACGCGGATCGGCGGCCACGGCGGCGCGATCGAGGTGGGCTCCGACGATCTCAGACCGACGGATTTCCACGTCGCGGGGACCGGCGTTCCGGAGAGCGAGACGCTCGTCATGGGCATTCGTCCGCAGAGCCTCGCGCTGTCCGATCCGGACGAGGCGCGGCTGCCCTGCACCGTCGATCTGGTGGAACGTCTCGGCGACGAGACGGTGATCAGCGCGAAGCTCGCGAGCGGCAGGCTGGTTCTGGCGAACGTGTCCGGGGACGCGGCGATCAGGCCCGGCCACAGGATCGGGCTGACCTTCGACGCCGCGAAGGCGCATCTGTTTCGCGAATCGGGCCCGCGTCTCGACACGGGGGTCCCGGAGCCGGCGTGAGGTCCGTCTCCGGCGCGAGATCGGAAAATCAAGCACACTCAAGGGAGACGGAAACGGAAGATGAAGATCACGTCGGTCAAGACGGCGGCCACGAAAGGCCATTGCATGTCTCTCTGGGTGAAGGTCGAGACCGACGCCGGCGTGACCGGCATCGGCGAATGCGTCCATGGCGAGCACGAGGCGATCGCCATCCTGCGGATGCTGGAGCCGAAACTGATCGGCAAGGACCCCTTCGCCATCGACGCCCTATTCGAGGACACGCGCCGGAGCTTCGTCTTCCAGGGCGGCTTCGCCGGCGCGCTCATCACCGCTCTGACCGGTCTCGAGATCGCGCTCTGGGACCTCAAGGGCAAGGCGCTCGGCGTGCCGGTCTACGAGCTGATGGGCGGCAAGTTCCGCGACAGGATCCGCGTCTACGCCGATTGCGAGGTCTCGCCGAGCCTGAACCTCGTCGGAGACCCGCGCGGTGATCGACGGCATCGTCCAGCGCGGCTTCAACGCGCTCAAGATCGACCTCGACGTGTTCGCCTACGGCCATACCGGCACCGAGACCGAGCATTACGTCAAGGACCGCTTCAACATGACGCCGAACGGCTGGGAGCATGACCGCATGGTCAAGCTCGCCGAGATGGTGGTCGAGGCGGCGGGACCGGACGTCGAGGTGGCCTGCGATCTCCACACGCGACTGGACAAGCACAGCGCCATCCGGCTCGCGCGCGATCTGGAGCATCTCAAGCTGATGTGGCTCGAGGAGCCGATCCCGCCCGAGAACGTCGACACGATGCGCGAGATCACCGCCGCCACGTCGACGCCGATCTGCGCGGGCGAGAACCTCTATCTGCGGCACGGCTTCCGCGAGCTGATCGAGAAGCACGCGGTCGACATCATCATGCCCGACATTCCCAAATGCGGCGGGCTGAGCGAATGCCGCAAGATCGCGAACATGGCCGAGCTCTATTCGATGCCCTTCGCGCCGCACAACGTCTCGTCCCCCATCGGCACGATGGCGTCGGCGCATGTCTGCGCGACGGTGCCGAACTTCCTCGTGCTCGAATTCCATTGGACCGAGCGGGACTGGTGGTCGACCGTGATCAAGGAGAAGCGCGACATCATCAAGGACGGCTTCATCGAGATGAGCGACGCGCCGGGCATCGGCGTCGAACTCGACGAGGAGGTCGCGAAGGCCCACCAGTTTCCGGGTACGACATGGTTCCAATAGGAGGCTTCCGCCGAACAAGGGTTTGAAATGTGACGCATCCTCGCGTAGAATTTTCGACGCCGGCGACGGCCACGATGCGTACGGACAAACCGGACCTCACACGATCATCAGGGAGAAGATCGACATGACAGACAAACTCACACGCCGCCGCCTGCTGGCGACATCGGCCGCGACAGGCGCCGGGATGCTCGCCGCCGGATCGATTCCCGCCTTCGGCCAGGACGCCCCGGAGGCCGACCTTCCGGTCGGGCAGTCGGGAACGCTGACCGTCATCCAGCGCCAGGAGTATTTCGAGCAGGCCGGCATCCTCTTCCGGGACATCGTCCAGCAGTTCGCGGACGAGAACAACGTCGCGCTCGACATCTCGACGACGAACGCCGAAGCCTTCGGCGACTTCCTCGGCAAGATGTCGGCGGCCGTTCGCGCCGGGAACCCGCCCGACATCGCCTACACGTCCAACGTTTCGATCTCTCAGATGCATCTGCTCGGGCTGCTCGAGGACGTCACCGACGTCGTCGAGGAGGCGATTTCGAAATACGGCGACCTCATGCCCGGCATGAACGCCGAGAAATTCGGCAAGATCGACGGCAAATGGTACGCCGTCCCGTTCCTCGGCTCGGTCAGCGCGGGCACCTTCATCCGCGGCGACAAGCTCGCGGAGGCCGGCATCGACCCGGACACCCTGACGACCTTCGACGCGCGCCGCGACGCGGCGCTCGCGATCTCCGACCCCGAAAACGAGTTCTGGGGCTGGGGCGTGACGCCGAACCAGTCCGGCGACGGGTACGGCTTCCTCATCCTGCTGATCCAGGCGTTCGGCGGCAGTCTGACCGACGAGACCGGACTCAAGGTCACGTTCAACTCGCCGGAGACGGTCGAGGCGTTCAAGTGGCTCGCCGAGACCTACGACCGCAACGGCAAATACGCCGACATGCTTCCGCCGGGCATCGAGAGCTGGGGCGACATCTCGAACAACGAGGCCTACCTGGCCGGCAAGGTGGGCTACACGCACAACGCGCTGTCGGTTTACGCCCAGGCCAAGCGGGACGACAACCCCGTCTTCGAGAACACCATCCTGATGACCCTGCCGACGGCGAACGACGGCTCAAGCCGCGACGGCGGTCAGGTCGGCGGATGGCTGACGATCTTCAAGGGCGCGCCGAACGTGCAGCTGGCGAAGGATCTCGCGCTCCACATCCTGGACCCCGAGAATTTCAACCAGATGTCGGCGCAGGGCGGCGGCCTCTTCATGCCCGCCTTCCAGAACATGTGGACCGAGGAACTTCTGGCGGCCGACCCGAACTTCGCGATCCTCGAGGAGCAGCTCAGCGTCCCTGAACCGTTCATCGGCATCTCCTGGCCGGCGGAGCCGAACGCGGCGATCGACGCGATCCGCCCGCCGGGCATCGTCGAGCAGGCCGTCGGCAACATGATCGCCGGCCGCATGACCCCCGAGGAGGCGGTCGCGGACGCCCACCAGAAGATGGTGGACCTCTTCGAGGAGGGCGGCATTCCGCAGGACTGACGACGTCTCGCGGGCGGCCGGGGAGTTCCGGGCGCCCGCGTTTCCCTAGGGATGCGGCGCGGCGGACGCCCGGGACGATGAGAAGGCCGTCCGCGCACCGGATTATGGAGCATGTCCGGGATGGCTGACCAGACGATTGCGGGCGCCGAGACCGTTCGGCGGGCGAGACCCCAGAACAGACGCCTCAGATCGATCTTCGGGCGCGACTGGAAGGTCGCCTATCTCTTCGTGCTGCCCATGGTCGTCCTGATGGTCGGCCTGATCGCATGGCCGTTTCTCGAAGCGATCCGACTGAGCGCCACGTCGCTCAACTTCCTGACCGGGGAGACGGTCTGGGTCGGCTTCCGCAATTACACCAAACTCTGGACCAACTCGGACTACCACCAGGCGATCGCCAACACGTTCAATTTCACCTTCTGGTCCCTCCTGCTGAAACTCGTCACGGGGATGACCCTCGCGCTGATCCTCAACAGCCGCCTGCCCTACCGCAACGTGCTGTCCGGCATCATCCTTCTGCCATGGATCGTGCCCGAGATCGTCACCGCGCTGACCTGGAAGAGCATCTACGATCCGCTGTTCGGCAGCCTCAACCCGATCCTGATCGGCGCGGGCATCCTCGACAGGCCGCTCGGCTGGCTGTCGGATCCCCACCTCGCCATGCCCTCGATCATCGCGGTCAACGTGTGGAAAGGCATCCCGTTCTACGTGCTGCTGCTTCTCGCGGGCCTCAAGGCCGTCGACCGCTCGCAGCTCGAGGCGGCCGAGATCGACGGGGCGAGCGTAGTCGGACGGTTCCGGCACGTGACGCTGCCCTCCATGCGCTACGTCATCGTGGTCACGCTGCTGCTGTCGTTCATCTCGACGTTCAACCAGTTCGGCCTTCCGTTCCTGATGACCCAGGGCGGACCGTCGGGGGCGACCAAGCTCTACTCGATCCTCGCCTACGAGAAGGCGATCGGCTCGCTTCAGTACGGACCAGGAACCGCCATCGCGATCAGCGTGGCGCCGCTGATGGCCATCCTGATCTGGCTCCTCGCCCGCTTCATGCGCCAGGACGACAGGCAGCACCGGGAGAAGGCGACGGGTCTGGCGGATCGCGTCATGGTCCGGGTCTCGCGCCTGTTCTCGATGTTCCTCGACGCGCTGATCTGGCCGTTCGAGATGGTCCTGAAGATCTTCGACGCCGGCTCCAAGGCGGTCGCGCGGGCGATGGGCAGGACCGGCGACCGGCACGCGCTCGGGCGCAGCGGGCGCGAGCGGGCCAGTCTGACCGGGCGCCTGGTCATCCTCGCGCCGTTTCTCGCCTTCGTGCTCTTCCCGTTCTACTGGGTCATCATCACGTCGCTCAAGACCACGCCGCAGATATCCGAGCGCCGGTCGATCTTCTGGCCCCAGCCCTTCACGATGGAGCAATACCGATCGCTGATCTTCGAGACGCCGTTCCTGACATGGCTCTGGAACTCGGTGATCGTGGCGCTCGTCTCGACGATGATCTCGGTGACGTTCGCGGCGCTCGGGGCCTACGCTCTGTCCCGGCTCAAATTCCTCGGGGCCGGGGTGCTGACCACGATCCTGCTGATCACCTATCTGCTGCCGGCGACGCTCCTTTTCATCCCGCTCTACCAGATCCTCTCGACCATCGGCCTGATCAACACGCACGCCGCGCTGATGCTGACCTATCCGACGTTCCTCCTGCCCTTCGCGACCTGGGTGCTGCTCGGCTATTTCCGCTCGATACCGGTCGAGCTCGAGGAGGCCGCGATGATCGACGGCGCGAGCAGGCTCTACACCTTCGCCGTCATCACGATCCCGCTCGCCGCGCCGGCGATCCTGTCCGTCACCCTCGTCGCCTTCACCACCGCATGGAACGAGTTCCTCTTCGCCTTCGTCTTCGTCACCAGCGAGTCGATCCGCACGCTGCCGATCGGCCTGCAGTCGATGGTGGTGGGCGACATCCTGCCCTGGGGCGAGCTGATGGCGGCGTCGCTGCTGACCGCGATCCCTGTCGCCGTGCTCTACGTCTACGCGCAGCGATATCTGACCGAGGGCCTGACCGTGGGCGGGGTGAAAGGCTGACCATACCCCGAGCCGCCTCCGCCGCGCCGGCCCGATCCGCTTCGAGACCCCCGACCGACAAGGACAATCCCGCAATGGACATCGCCAAAATCTCCCGCCCGCCGAAAGACCTCGTCGAGAGGGTGCGGCAGGTCGGCTCCGCCACGGCCAGCGCGACGCTCGCCCATATGGGCATCAGGCGCTGCAACCTCTCCGGCCCCGTAAGCCAGAACCTCGGCAAACGGGTCGCTGGACCGGCCGTGACGCTCCAGATGATGCCGAAGCGCGAGGATCTCTACGACGACCGGGAATACGCCGACCCCGAGACGCAGCTCCACCGCCACGTCCTCTACCAGGTCGAGGAGGGCGACGTCGTCGTGGTGGACGCGCGCGGCGACATGGACAGCGGCATCTTCGGCGACATGATGATGACCTATTTCAAGGGTCTCAAAGGCGCCGGGGTCGTGATCGACGGGTGCATGCGCGACCGCGCGGCGATCCAGTCGCTCGACATCCCGATGTGGCTCCGGGGCTTCACGCCCAACTATCACGCCCAGGCCAACCTGATGCCCTACGCGGTCAACGTGACGGTGTCCTGCGCCGGCGTGACCGTAATCCCCGGCGACATCATCGTCGCCGACGACGACGGCGCGGTCTGCGTGCCGGTCGCCCTCGCCGGACAGATGGTCGAGAAGGCGCACAAGGATCACGGCTGGGAGGAGTTCTGCCGCGAAAAGCTCATGTCGGGGGCCCCGATGCAGCGCTACTACCCCCTGCATCCCGACGCGCAGGGCGAATACGAGGACTGGCTCGCGGCGCGGTCCGGCGGGACCTGACCGCCGTTCCGGCAGCCGCGCGGACTGGCGCTCTCACGGGCTCAGCCCGCGCCCTCCCGCCACCCGTCACGGGACTTCCGCGGAGTTCCCGCGACGTAGGTTTCCGCGACCGCCCGGTCGTCGCCCATCATCTGCAGCACGAACAGCTCCTCCTCCAGGCTCTCGGCGCGCTCCATACGGAGCGCCATCGCCGGCGTGGCGCGGGCGTCGAGAACGACGATGTCGGCCTCGGTGCCGGCCTCCAGCGTGCCGATCCGGTCCGCGAGCCCGAGGATCTCGGCGTTGCCGCGCGTGATCCAGTGGAACGCGCGCAGCGCGGTCAGCTTCTGCCCCCGGAGCTGAAGCACCTTGTAGCCCTCGTCGAGGGTCCGCAGCATCGAATAGCTCGTGCCGGCGCCGATGTCGGTCGCGACGCCGCTCCGCACGCCCCGCGCCCGCAGCCCCGCGTCGTCGAAGAGCCCGCTGCCGAGGAAGAGGTTCGAGGTCGGGCAGAAGACCGGATGCGCGCCGGTCTCCGCCAGGGCGCCGATCTCGCGGTCCTCCAGATGGATCGCGTGGCCGAAGAAGGGTCTTCGGACCGACCAGCCCGTATCGCTGATAGACGTCGAGATAGTCGCGCGCCTCGGGATAGAGTTCGGCGGTGTAGGCGATCTCGTCGCGGTTCTCCGAGAGATGGGTCTGGACGTGGCACTCCGGATGCTCGGCGGCGAGCGCGCCGGCCATCTCCAGCTGCTCGGGACTGGACGTGATGGCGAAGCGCGGCGTGATCGCGTATCCCGCCCGGCCGACCCCGTGCCATTTCCCGATGAGCTCCCTGCTGTCGTCATAGGCCGTCCGCGCCGTGTCCAGAACGGCCTCGGGCGCGTTGCGGTCCATCATCGTCTTGCCGCCGATCACACGCATGTTCCGGCTCGCGGCCTCCTCGAAGAAGGCCTCGGCGGAGCACTTGTGGCTCGAGCAGAACGCGACGGCGGTGGTGGTGCCGTGGTCGAGGAGCCGGTCGCAGAACCGTCGCGCCATCGACCGCGCGTGCTGGGCGTCCGCGAATTCCGCCTCGGCCGGGAAGGTGTAGCCGTTCAGCCAGTCGAGAAGCTGGCTCCCCCAGCTCGCCACGACCTGGACCTGCGGGAAGTGGATGTGGGCGTCGATGAAGCCCGCCATGAGAAGCATCGGCCGGTGATCGGTCACCGGCGCGTCGCCGGCGAGACCGGAAACCTCGGCCCAGTCGCCAGACGCCCTGATCATCCCGTCCGAGATCAGCAGCGCGCCGTCCTCGAAATAGTCGCAGGCTTCCCGCTCCGCCCCGGCGCGCGGCTCGGCCCTGAACGAGAGGAGCCGTCCCCTCAGGATCGTATCGGTCATGCGCTGCTTTCCGTTCTTCCGGCGCGTCAGGCGGCTCAGCCGCCGTCGCGCAGCCGCTCCACCGCCATCAGGACGCGCTCGGGCGTCGCCGGGGCGTCGAGGCGCGGACAGGTCCGATAATCCGCGACGCTGGCCACCGCCATCGACAGGGCCTCGAAGACCGAGATGCCCAGCATGAAAGGCGGCTCGCCGACCGCCTTGGAGCGCCGGATCGTGTTCTCGCGGTTCTCGGACCAGTCGGCCAGCTCGACGTTGAAGACGCGCGGCCGGTCCGAGGCGAGCGGGATCTTGTAGGTCGACGGCGCGTGGGTGCGCAGCTGGCCCGCCGCGTCCCACCAGAGCTCCTCGGTGGTGAGCCACCCCATCCCCTGGATGAACGCGCCCTCGACCTGGCCCCGGTCGATCGCCGGGTTCAGCGACCGGCCGACATCGTGCAGGATGTCGGTCCGGTCCACCCGGTATTCGCCGGTCAGCGTGTCGATCGACACTTCCGAGACGGCCGCGCCGTAGGCGAAGTAATAGAACGGACGGCCCTTGCCGGTGGCGCGGTCCCAATGGATCTTCGGCGTCTTGTAGAAACCGGCCGCCGACAGATGCACCCGCGCCATGTAGGCCTCGCGGATCAGGTCGGAGAACGGCACGGTCTCCCCGCCGACATGAACCGAATTCGCCTCGAACCGGATCGCGGTCGCGTCCGTCTGCCAGCGCTCAGCGGCGAACTCCGTCAGCCGCGCCTTGATCTGGTCGGCCGCGTCCTTGGCCGCCATGCCGTTGAGGTCGGTCCCCGACGACGCGGCCGTGGCGGAGGTGTTCGGCACCTTCTGGGTCGTGGTCCGGGTGATCTTGATCCGGCCGACATCCACCTGCAGCGCGTCGGCGACGACCTGGGCCACCTTGGTGTTCAGCCCCTGCCCCATCTCGGTGCCGCCGTGATTGAGCTGGATCGACCCGTCGCTGTAGACGTGCAGAAGCGCGCCGGCCTGATTGTACCAGGTCGCGGTGAACGAGATGCCGAACTTCACCGGCGTCAGCGCGATGCCCTTGCGGATCACGCCGCCCTTCGCGTTCCAGTCCAGAACCGCGCGCCGCCGGGCCTGATAGTCGGAGCTTTCCTCCAACTCCGCCACGACGCGCGGCGCGATGTTGTCCTCGACTTCCTGGTGATAGGGCGTGACGTCGCGCCCCTCGGGCCCGTAGAAGTTGACCTTGCGGATCTCCAGGCTGTCGCGCCCGAGATGATAGCCGATCTCCTCGATGATCCGCTCGGCCGCGATCACGCCCTGCGGCCCGCCGAAGCCGCGAAACGCCGTGTTCGACACCGTGTTGGTCTTCATCGGATGCGAGTTCAGCAGGACGTGCGGATAGAAATAGGCGTTGTCGGCATGGAACAGCGCGCGGTCGGTCACCGGCCCCGACAGGTCCGACGAGTATCCGCAGCGCGCCGCGAAATCGCCGGTCGACCGCCTCGATCCGGCCCTCGTCGTCGAAGCCGACCTCGTAGTCGATGACGAAATCATGCCGCTTGCCGGTCGCCGACATGTCGTCGTCGCGGTCGGGCCGGATCTTGACCGGGCGGTTCCACTTCTTCGCGGCGATTGCGGCGACCGCGCAGAACAGGTTCATCTGCGTCTCCTTGCCGCCGAACCCGCCCCCCATGCGCCGCACCTCGACCGTGACCGCGTTCGAGGCCACGCCGAGCGCGTGCGCCACCATGTGCTGCGCCTCGGTCGGATGCTGCGTCGAGGAGTGCACCAGAACGTCCTCGTCCTCGCCGGGAATGGCGAAGGCTATGTGTCCCTCGAGATACATGTGATCCTGGCCGCCCACGCGGATCCGGCCCCTGATCCGGTTCTTCGCCCGCCTCATCGCCGCCTCGGCGTCGCCGCGTCTCAGCGTCAGCGGCGGCGTGACATACGGCATCCCGGCGTCCCGCGCCGCGTCCGCCTCGAGCACATGCGGAAGATCCTCGTAATCCACGCGCGCCAGAGCCGCCGCCCGCCGCGCCAGGTCGCGGGTCTCGGCCACCACGGCGAAGATCGGCTGGCCCCAGAACTCGACCTTCTCCTCGGCGAGGATCGGCTCGTCGTCACGCCCGGTCGGACTGACGTCGTTGACGCCGGGAATGTCCGCGGCCGTCAGGACGCCGATCACGCCCCGGGCCGCGCGCACCGCGTCGAGATCGATCCCGAGGATCGCCGCATGGGCGCGGGTCGAGAGGCCCAGATACGCGTGCAGCGTCCCGGCGGGCTCGGCGATGTCGTCGGTGTATTCGGCCCGACCCGTCACGTGCTTGGCGGCGGAATCGTGCTCGAGGTCGGTGTGGACGCCGCCTTTGATGCTTTCCCGGCCGTCGCCCGTCCGCATCAGCCGCTGCGCCACCGGCGGGTCGCGGCGCATGTCGGTTTCGAGCGGAGCCTCCACGCTCCGGTCGTCGGTCATGTCCCGTCCTCCGCTCATGCGCTCAGCCGCGCGGGAATGTCGCCGCCGCTCCGTTCGAGCCAGAACCGCCGGAACAGGTTCCGGGCCACCCGCATCCGGTATTCGGCGGAGGCGCGCCAGTCGGTCAGCGGCGCGAAATCCGCGTCGAGCGCCTCCGCCGCCCCGAGCATCGCGGCCTCGCTCCAGGGCGCTCCGACCAGCGCCGCCTCGGCCGCCGCCGCGCGTTTCGGCGTCGCGGCCATTCCACCGAAGGCGATGCGCGCATCGGTCACGATCCCGTCCACCACCGCCAGTCGCAGACCCAGAGCGACCGACGAGATGTCCTCGTCGCGGCGTTTGGATATCTTGTAGGCGGCGTGCATCTGACCGGCCCCGGCGCGGGGCACGTCGACGCGCTCGACGAATTCTCCCGGTCCGCGATCCTGCCTGCCGTAATCGATGAAGAAATCCTCCAGCGCCATCGCGCGCCGCTCGCCCCCCCGCCGAAGCGTGACGGTCGCGCCGAGCGCGATCAGGACCGGCGGGCAGTCGCCGATGGGCGAGCCGTTGGCGATGTTGCCGCCGATCGTGCCCATGTTGCGGATCTGCCAGCCCGCGATCCGGTCCCAGTACTCGCGCAGATGCGGATACTCGCCGCAGAGCGCGTCCTCGGCGGCCGAATAGCTCACCCCGGCCCCGATCCGGATCGCGTCCTCCCCGACCTCGATCCGGTTCAGCCCGTCGAGATGCCCGATGAAGACGGCCGGCGAGATCGGCCGCAGGAACTTCGTGACCCAGAGGCCCACATCCGTCGCCCCCGCGACGATCGTGGCGTCGGGCGTCTCGTTCAGCACCGCGGCCAGATCATCCACGTCCGCCGGCAGGATCGCGCGGCCGTCGCCGCTTGATACCTCCACCCGCCGGCCGTCCGTCAGCGCCGCGAGCCGCTCGGCGATCCGGGCGCGCTCGACGTTCAGGACGTCCCTCGCCGGATGGCCGTAGCCGCCTATCGCCCTGGCCGCGCGGATGATCGGCGCGTATCCGGTGCAGCGGCAGAGATTGCCCTGCAGGGCCTTCTCGATCTCGGCCTCCAACGGGTCCGGGCTCTCCATCCAGAGCGCGTAGAGCGCCATGACGATGCCCGGCGTGCAGAATCCGCACTGGCTGCCGTGATGCTCGACCATCGCGCGCTGGACGGGATGCATGGCCCCCTCCGGACCCGAGAGATGCTCGACCGTCACGACATGGCAGCCGTCGAGCGAGGCGAGGAACCGGATGCAGGCGTTGACCGCCCGGTAGCGCACCGCGCCGTCCTCGATCCGGCCGACCAGCACCGTGCAGGCGCCGCAATCCCCCTCGGCGCAGCCCTCCTTGGTACCGGTCAGGCGCCGCCCGATCCGCAGGAAGTCGAGCAGGGTGTCATCCGGACCGACCCGCGCGCTCGAGACCTCGCCGCCATTCAGCAGGAACCGGATTTCCGTACGGTGTGGCATGCGTCCTCCCTGCCCATTCCCATCGCGCGCGCCGAAGCGGCGGACCGCCTCGCGGCCCCGCGACACTGCGCGCATTCGTCGGCGGTGTCGAGTTGGGCTTCGGGACGCTCCGGCCTTGATCGAATTTTAACGTCCGCCGACGACCTTGGCGCCGCATCGACCGAGGGAGCGAGACCATCGACGAGATTTCACGCCCCGCCTCCCGCGAGCAGGAACGCCGGGCGCTCTCGGTGGTGATCCCCTGCTACAACGAGGAGGCCAACATCGCCGTTCTGCACGGCCGCGTCTCCGACGCCTGCCGCGAGACGGTCGGAGCCTCCTACGAGATCGTTCTGGTGAACGACGGATCGACGGACCGGACCCGGGACATGATCTTCGCGTTGTCCGCGAAGGACGGTCACGTCGTGGCGGTCGATCTGGCCCGCAATTACGGCCACCAGATCGCGCTGAGCGCGGGCCTCGAGCTCTGCGGCGGCCGGCGCGTCCTCATCCTCGACGCCGACCTCCAGGATCCGCCCGAACTGCTCGACCGATTCATGCTCAAGATGGACGAGGGCTTCGACGTGGTCTATGGCCAGCGCCGCAGCCGGGCGGGCGAGACGTGGTTCAAACGCGCCAGCGCCGCCGCGTTCTACCGCATGCTCCGATCCGTCGTCGAGATCGACATCGCCCTCGACAGCGGCGATTTCAGACTGATGAACCGCAGAGCCGTGGATCACCTCAACGCGATGCCGGAACGCTACCGCTTCGTGCGCGGAATGGTGAGCTGGATAGGCCTGCGCCAGGCCGCCCTCGCCTACGACCGGCAACCCCGGGCCGCCGGCGCGACGCATTACCCGCTGCGCAGGATGATCCTGCTGGCCGTCGACGCCATGACCAGCTTCTCGGTCGCGCCGCTCAGGTTCGCGTCGCATCTCGGGATGGCGTTCGGCATCATGGGACTTTGCGCGCTCGGCTACACGCTGTTCGCCTGGGCGGCGGGCAAGGCCCTGCCCGGCTGGACCAGCCTCGCCGCGATCACGCTCATCATGGGAAGCGTCCAGCTCATGGTACTCGGAATCTTCGGCGAGTATCTCGGCCGCATGTACATGGAGGGCAAGCGGCGCCCGCTCTTCATCGTCAACGAGATCGCCGCGAACCGTCCGGACGAGCCGGAACGGGCCGCGGAAGTCCGCGCGCGTCCTTCGGGACTGAGGGGGGCGATAGGTGCTTGAGGCCGAGTTCGACGGATTCGCGGCCGAATACCGGGACCAGCACGCGGCCAGCATCCGCCTCAGCGGAGAATCGCCGGACTACTTCGCGAAATACAAGATCGGCGAGGTCGCCCGCGAAATGGCCGGGCGGGCCCGCGCGCCGTCCAGCGTTCTGGACCTGGGCGGAGGGATCGGAAACTCCCTTCCCCACCTGGCGGACGCGTTTCCCGACGCCGAACTCGTCCTTCTCGACCCGTCGGCCCGATCCCTGGCGCTGGCCGAGAGCAGGTTTCCGGAGGCCGCCTTCTTCCGCGAGTTCGACGGCCGGACCATTCCATACGAGGACGACCGGTTCGACCTGATCTTCACCGCCTGCGTCTTCCACCACGTCGACGCGGCCGCGCACGGCCCGCTTCTGGCGGAGATCCTGCGGGTCCTCCGCCCCGGCGGAAGCTTCTTCGTGTTCGAGCACAATCCGCGCAATCCGCTGACCCGGCGCGCCGTGCGGTCCTGCCCCTTCGACGCGAACGCCGTCCTGATCGACGCCGCTGAAATGGCGCAGCGCGTATCGGGAGCCGGATTCACCGGGCTGAAACGGGTCTACACGGTCTTTTTTCCCGCCAGTCTCGCGAGGCTCCGGCCTTTGGAGCGGCTTCTCGGCGGCGTGCCGATCGGAGGACAGTATTACATCCGCGCCTTCAAACCCTCCTGAAGCGCTTCGGGTCTTCCGTTTCGGTCTCGTCGGACTTCTCAACAGCGTCCTGGGATACTCCGTCATCGTCATCCTGCTCCGGTCCGGAGCGGGCGACGTCGTCTCCAACGTCGCCGGCTACGCGGTCGGTCTCGCGTGCGGATTCCTTCTCAATACGCGGTGGACCTTCGACCGCTCCGAATCCGATCAGGGCGCCGCCGTCAGGTACGTCGCGGCCTTCCTGATCGCCTACTGCGCCAATCTGCTGCTGGTCACCGGCGCCGCCGCGTTCGGCTTCGCGAACAGCCCGCCGGTCCATCTGGCCGGGATGGCCGTCTATTCCGCCACGTTCTACATGCTCGCGTCCCGGATGGCTTTCGGCGCCGCCCCCGCCGGCCCGTCGCCCCGGGGTCCGGACGCGTCGCTCCCCGCGGCCTGGCCCGGTCTGACCGTCGGCGCGCTCTGGATCGTCTCCTACGCGCTTCTCTTCGACATACCCGTTTCCCACGACGTCGTCTGGCAGATGTGGATCGCGCGCCAGCTCTCGCACGGCGCGACGCTCTACGGGGACATCCTCGAGATCAACCCGCCCCTCTGGTTCTGGCTCGCGCTTCCGGTCGAGCGGATGGCCGGCATCCTCGGCGTCCCCCCGGTCCAGGCGATGGTCGCGGCCGTGTTCGCGCAGATCGGTCTGGCGATCGCGCTCCTGGCGCGGCTGATCGACGACGAGACCGACGGGCGGCGGGCGATCATCCTCTCGGCCGCGCTGGTGGCGTTCGTGGTCGTACCGCTGCCCGATTTCGCCCAGCGCGAACACCTCGCGCTCGTGGGCGCCATCCCCTATCTCGCGCTCGTCTCGCGGCGGAGAAGAGGCATGGCCGTCGCCTGGCCTCTCGCCGCGGCAGTCGGGGCTTTCGCCGCGCCGGCGTTCGCGCTCAAGCACTATTTCGTCCTCGTTCCGGCGCTACTCGAAATATGGCTGATCACGGGCACGCGCCGGGCGTGGATGCCCCTCAGGCCCGAGACGGCCGTGCTCGGTCTCGCGGCCTGTCTCTACGCCGCCGCAATTCTCGCGCTCGCGCCGGAGTTTTTCGAGGTGATCGTCCCGATGGTCAGGTACGCCTATGGCGGCTACGAGACCGCTCTCGCGGTCCAGATAGCGAAGCTCTGGGTCTTTCTGTGGATCATCGCGGGCTTCGCGATCTGGTACGCGCGGCGGTCGCTTGATTCCCTGGCGCTGGCCGGCCTGATCGCGGCGGCGGCGTTCTGCGTCTCGTATTTCCTCCAGCAGAAGGGGTGGCGGTATCACGCGTTGCCCGTCTCCGCCGCGCTCTTCTTCGTGCTGTCGGTCCTGCTGATCCGGCTTCCACGAGGCAGGGACGGCCTGCCGCGCCGGCTGGCCGTCGCCGCCGCCGCGATCCTGATCGCCTTCCTCAGCCTCCTGATCGGGCCGTATGAGAACCGTCGCGCCGCGTCCGTGGAGACGCTGCTGGCCGACGTCGTGCCGGGAGACACGGTTCTGATGCTGACCGCCAATCCGTCGAGCATCTGGCCGATGGTCGAGGATCTCGGCCTGACCTGGCCGTCGCGGCATTTCGCGTTCTGGATGATGAACGCGTTCCACGCCGCGCAGGCCGGCGGGTCGCCGCTGTCAGGCGGGCTCGCCGATCTGGCGGACGAGATCCGCGCCCAGACCGTCCACGACATCTCCTGCAACCCGCCGCGGATCATCCTGGTCGACAGCTTCGAAAGGTCGCTCGCCCCCGGTTTCGACATCGTCTCGTTCTTCGAAACGAGCGCCGGATTCAGGGAAATCTTCTCCCACTACGCGCTTTCCGGCGCGTCGGGCCTGTTCACGTCCTATCGGCTTTCCGGCGACTGGACCCCGCCGAGACCGCGGGACTGCCGCACGGTCTATTGACGTCCGTCCGGCATTCGCGCGCCACCGTCCCGGCCCAATGTTCTCCGCCCGCTCGGGCTCCCGTCGCGCTCAGGCGTCGAGATTCTCCACGTTCAGCGCGTTCGCCTGGATGAACTCGCGCCGCGGCTCGACCACGTCGCCCATCAGCTTGGTGAAGATCTCGTCCGCCTCCACCGCCTGGCCGACGCGCACCTGGAGCAGCGTTCGGGCCTCGGGGTCGAGCGTCGTCTCCCAGAGCTGCTCGGGATTCATCTCGCCGAGACCCTTGTAGCGCTGCAGCGTCAGACCCTTCTCGCCCTCGCGCATCACCGCGTCCAGAAGGTCGCTCGGCGCGTGGATCGCCAGCTCGCGGTCCTTGCGCACCAGCACCGCCGGCGACGAATAGACCTCCTGCAACGCCCCGGTCAGCGCCGCGAGCCGCCGCGCCTCCGCCGAGCGCAGCGCCATGCCGTCGAGCACCCGCGCCTCCTCGACCCCGCGCAGCATCCGCCAGAGCCGCAGACCCGCGTCCTGCGTCGGCCGCCCCTGCCAGCCGCGCTCGTATTCCTCCGCGATCATGTCGAGCCGCGCGGCCACCCGGTCCGCGGTCCCCTGCGGGTCGTCGTCGAGCACGCCCTTGACCAGCGCCCCCGCGATCGTCGCCTGCTCCAGCACGTGCCGCGAGTAATGCGTCGGGAACGCGGCCAAGGTCTGCGCCACGATCTGCGCCTCCCCGACCACGCGCGCGAGATCCGGCCCGGCGATCACCGTCCCGTCCTCCAGCCGCAGCGAAGCGCCCTCCAGCCCCTGCTCGATCAGATAGGCGTCGAGCGCCGCCTGATCCTTGAGATAGACCTCCGACCGTCCGCGCGCCACCTTGAAGAGCGGCGGCTCCGCGATATAAAGATGCCCCTCCTCAATGAGTTGCGGCATGTACCTGTAAAAGAACGTGAGGAGAAGCGTCCGGATGTGCGCCCCGTCCACGTCGGCGTCCGTCATGATGACGACCTTGTGGTAGCGCAGCTTCTCCAGGTTGAACTCGTCGCGCCCGATCCCGGTCCCCAGCGCCGTGATCAGCGTGCCCACCGAATCCGACGCCAGCATCCGGTCGAACCGCGCCCGCTCGACGTTGAGGATCTTGCCGCGCAGCGGCAGCACCGCCTGGTTCGCGCGGCTCCGCCCCTGCTTGGCCGAACCGCCGGCGCTGTCGCCCTCGACGATGAAGATCTCGGCCTTCGCCGGATCCTTCTCCTGGCAGTCCGCCAGCTTGCCGGGCAGGTTCGCCACGTCCATCGCCGTCTTGCGCCGGGTCAGCTCGCGCGCCTTGCGCGCCGCCTCGCGGGCCTGCGCCGCCTCGACGATCTTGCCGATGACCGCGCGCCCGTCCGCCGGATTCTCCTCGAACCATTCCGCGAGCTTCTCGCCCAGCAGCCCCTCGACCGCCGGCCGCACCTCGGAGCTGACCAGCTTGTCCTTGGTCTGGCTCGAGAATTTCGGGTCCGGCACCTTGACCGACAGCACGCAGGTCAGCCCCTCGCGCGCGTCGTCGCCGGTCAGCGAAACCTTCTCGCGCTTCATCATGCCGGACGTCGCCGCGTAGGCGTTGATCGTGCGCGTCAGCGCGCCCCGGAACGCGGCGAGATGCGTGCCGCCGTCGCGCTGCGGGATGTTGTTGGTGAAGGGCAGAACGTTCTCGTGGTAGCTGTCGTTCCACCAGAGCGCCGCCTCCACCACGATCCCGTCCCGCTCGCCGGTCACGAAGATCGGCTCCGAAATCAGCCCGGTCTTGTTCCGGTCCAGATAGCGCACGAATTCCCGCACGCCGCCGTCATAGAGCAGCGTGGTCTCGACCACCTCGGCATGGCGCCGGTCGCGCAGCGTGATCTTCACGCCCGAATTCAGGAACGCGAGCTCCCGCAGCCGGTGCTCCAGCGTCCCGTAATCGTAGTCGAGGTTCGAGAACGTGTCGGTCGAGGCGAGGAACCGCACCTGCGTCCCCTTGCGCCCCTCCGCCGGCCCGACGACATGCAGGCTCTCGACCGTGTCGCCGCGCTCGAACCGCGCCTTGTGCTCCTTGCCGTCGCGCCAGATCGTCAGCTCCAGCCAGTCGCTGAGCGCGTTGACCACCGAGACGCCCACGCCGTGCAGGCCGCCCGAGACCTTGTAGCTGTTCTGGTCGAACTTTCCGCCGGCGTGCAGCTGGGTCATGATGACCTCGGCCGCGCTCACGCCCTCGCCCTCGTGGATGCCGACCGGGATCCCGCGCCCGTTGTCGCTCACCGAGACCGAGTTGTCGGCGTGCAGGATCACGGTCACCTCGTCGGCGTGGCCGGCCAGCGCCTCATCGATGCCGTTGTCCACCACCTCGTAAACCATGTGGTGCAGGCCCGACCCGTCATCGGTGTCGCCGATATACATCCCGGGCCGCTTGCGGACGGCCTCCAGGCCCTTGAGAACCTTGATGGAATCGGCCCCGTATTCCTCGGGTGCGCGGGCTGGCTCGGCCATGCGGAAATCGTCCTCGTCAATGATGCGGCATCCTATCCGCCCCGGTCGGGGATGTCACGCCCCGCGTGGCCCGTCATCGGGCGGATTCTTCCCAATGATCAAAGTCTTAAGACCGGCTCCGGCCGCCCCTCCGACATCTTTCGCGATCACCGGCCCCGCGCCGGAACCGAACCGCGTCCCGCGCGCTGTTCCGCCATCGCAACAGGAGACACAACATGCTCGCCACACCTTCCGTCATGGAGATTCCGAACGACGTCGACGGCCTCTTCTCATTCGCCATCCGCGGCGAGGTCGGCCGGGAGGACATGGCGGCGATGTCTGACTTCATGCTCCGCCGCTTCGAGGAATGGGAGAAGGTCGACATGCTCCTCGTCTTCGCCGATTACGACGGCGCCGAGACCGGGGCGTCGCTGGACTGGGACGCGATCAAGGCGCGGTTCAGCGCGCTGACCTCGGTGCGGAACTACGTCGTCGCCGGCGCGCCTGACGCCGCCGCGACGATGATCGAGACCTTCTCGAAGATCATGCCCGTGGACGGCCGCGCCTTCGACACCGAGGCCGAGGCGATGGCCTTCCTGCGCGCGCAGCCGCCCCTGCGCCGCGCCGCCGCCTGACCTCAGCCGCCCTCGCCCGGGGAGGGAAGCGTCAGCGTCCCGTCCTCCGACAGCGGCCAGAACGGGTTGACCGCCACTTCCCAGACATGCCCGTCCGGATCGGCGAAATACCCCGAATACCCGCCCCAGAACACCTTTTCGGGGCGCTTGAGCGCGGTCGCCCCCGCGGCCAGCGCCGCGGCGAAGGCCGCGTCCACCTCCGCCTCGGTCGCGAAGTTGCGCCCCAGCGTCGCGGCGCCCGTCCCGAGCGCCGCGCCCTTCCGCCCTTGATCCTCGGCCAGCGCCGCGCGCCCGAACAGCCCGAGCACCTGCCCCGTGAGCTGGTAGAACAGCACGCCCTCGTTCCGCTCCGCGGGCTCCCAGCCCAGAGCGGCGTAGAACCGCTCCGACCGGTCCAGATCGTCCACGCCCAGCGTGATCAGCGATATGCTCCTCGGAAACATCGTCTCACCCCTCCTCCACCCTCGAAATTCCGTCCGTCTCGCGCACCGCCAGCCACCGCGCCCGGTCGCCCAGCGCCTCGAAAAGCTCCGGCCCGGTGCCGGTCATCCAGGCCTGCGCGCCGAGGTCGCACACGGCGTCATAGAGCGCCGCGCGCCGCTCCGCGTCCAGATGCGCCGCCACCTCGTCGAGGATCAGCACCGGCGCCGCCCCGAAATCCTTCGCCACCGCCCGCGCGTTGGCGAGGATCACGCTGATCAGCAGCGCCTTCTGCTCGCCCGTGGAGCAGAGCCGCGCCTCCACGCCCTTGCCGGCATAGACCGCCGCCAAATCGTCGCGGTGCGGCCCGGTCAGCGACCGCCCCGCCGCCATGTCCCGCCCGCGCCCGTCCCGCAGCGCCTCGGCCAGGTCGGCTTCCCCGGCGGGCGCCTCCGTCTCCAGGTTCAGCGCCGCCACCGGAAAAGGCCCGGACGGCTCCGCCGCGCCCAGCCGCGCGAGCGCCTCCTTCCGCGCCGCCGTCACGCGCGCGCCCGACCGCGCCATCTCGGCCTCCAGCGCCGCGTACCAGCCCGCGTCCCGCGCCTGATCGCGCAGCAGGCGGTTGCGCTCGCGCATCGCCTTCTCGTAGGCCAGCACCGCCTCGCCGTGGTCCGGGCTGAGACTCAGCGCGACCCGGTCGAGAAACCGCCGCCGCTCCGCCGCGCCCTCCATCCAGAGCCGGTCCATCGACGGCGTCAGCCACAGCACCCGGACGATCCCGCCCAGCGCGCTCTGCGCCGCCGTCTTGCCGTCGATCGCGACCTGCCGCCCCGCGGCCTCGCCCGCGGTTTCGACATCGTGCCGCCCGCCCGGCCCGTCGACGCGCGCCGTCACCTTCCAGCCGATGCTCTCCGGCCGGCGCGCCAGATCCTCGCCCGCCGCCCGGCGCAGCCCCCGCCCGGGCGACAGGAGCGACACCGCCTCGACCAGGTTGGTCTTGCCCGCCCCGTTCGGCCCGTGGATCGCGACGGGCCGCCCGTCGAGCGCCAGGTCCGCGCGCGCGTGCGAGCGGAAATGCGACAGGGTGAGGCGGGTGACGGCGAGGCGGCTCATCGGCGCGACCTTGCGTCTCGCGCTTCCGCGCCCGCGTGTCGCAAGGTTTCCCCGCAGGTTAACGTGACTGTGATTATTGCCGTATTTCAAACGGTTAGTCAAAACGACACGCGTGTCGTTTTTCGCGCGACACGCCCCTCCGGCGCGGCTCAGACCCGCATCGGCATCACGACATAGACCGCCAACTCGTCGCCGCCCTCGCGCATCAGCGTCGGATCCCCCGCGCTGTTGAACAGGAAGACCGCGTTCTCCCGGTCGACCTGGCTCGCGATCTCGAGCAGGTATTTCGCGTTGAACCCGATCTCCAGCGCCTCGTCCGAATAGGCGACCGCAAGCTCCTCCTCGGCCGCCCCGCTGTCCGGCGCGTTCACCGACAGGACCAGCCGATCCTCGTCGAGCGTCATCTTCACCGCCCGGCTCCGCTCGGAGCTCACCGTCGCGACCCGGTCCACCGCGTTGGCGAATTCCTGCGCGTCGACCTCCAGCCGCTTGGTGTTGCCCGTCGGAATGACCCGGCTGTAATCGGGGAACGTCCCGTCGATCACCTTCGAGGTCAGCGTCACCTCCGGCGTCGCGAAGCGAAGCTTGGTCTCGCTCACCGACACCGCGATCGTCGCGTCGTCGTCCTCCAGGAGCTTGCGCAGCTCGCCCACCGTCTTGCGCGGCACGATGACGCCGGGCAGGTCCGCCGCGCCCTCGGGCAGCTCCGCGTCGATCCGCGCCAGCCGGTGCCCGTCCGTCGCCACGCAGCGCAGAACCGGCCCGTCCGTCCCGGTCGCGGCATGCATGTAGACGCCGTTGAGATAGTACCGCGTCTCCTCCGTCGAGATCGCGAACTTCGCCTTGTCGAACAGCCGCCGCAGCACCGGCGCCTTGCAGCCGAAATTGCACCCGTATTCCGACGAGGCCATCACCGGAAAATCCTCGCGCGGCAGGGTCGCGAGGCTGAAATGCGACCGCCCGGCCCGCACCTCGAGCCGCCCGGCGATCCCGTCGTCCTCCAGCTCGACCATCGCCCCGTCCGGAAGCTTGCGGACGATCTCGTGGAGCGTGTGCGCCCCGACGGTCGTGGCCCCGGCCCGGGTGACCATGGCGGGCACCTTGTCCGTCACCTCGATGTCGAGATCGGTGGCCCGGAAACTCACCGCGTCCCCGTCCGCCTCGATGAGCACGTTGGCCAGAATGGGGATGGTGTTGCGCCGCTCCACGACCGATTGCGCCCGGCTCATCGCCCTCAGAAGGGCGCCGCGTTCCATGCTCAGTTTCATGACTTCACCCGTCCCGTTGCATCGCCCGCGGCGTGCTCGTACGCGCGGACGCAGACGTTAGCGAATTGTCCGGAAAGGGCAAGCGGCCGCGCGCGTCGCGAGCGTCTTCCGCCGTCCGCTCAGGCCTCGAGCATGCGCCGCAGAAGCTCCACGTCCTCCGCGATCTGGCTGTCGGTCTGCTTGAGCTCCTCGATCTTGCGGACCGCGTGGATCACCGTCGTGTGGTCCCGCCCGCCGAAGCGCCGCCCGATGTTCGGCAGCGACTGCGAAGTCAACGTCTTGGACAGGTACATCGCCACCTGCCGCGGCCGCGCCACCGACCGCGCCCGCCGCGCCGACAGGAGGTCCGACATCCGCAGGTTGTAGTGATCCGCCACCTTGCGGATGATCTCGTCGATCGTGACCTTGCGCTCCGAGGCGCGCAGGATGTCCGCGAGGCATTCCTGCGTCATGTCGAGGTTGATCT
This sequence comes from uncultured Alphaproteobacteria bacterium, assembly GCA_963798765.1. Taxonomy (GTDB): domain Bacteria; phylum Pseudomonadota; class Alphaproteobacteria; order Rhodobacterales; family Rhodobacteraceae; genus Amaricoccus. The sequence goes on from CAWCUP010000042.1 coordinate 23,500, forward strand.
CGCGCCCCACCAGACTCGCGAAGGCGAAAAGCCGCGTCAGCGCCCCTTCCAGAACCCGCACGTTCGAACTGATCCGGTGCGCGAGGAACTCCATCACCCCCGGCCCGATCGCCACGCCCGGGTGCTGGATCTGCTGCGCCTCGGCCTTGGCCTGGAGGATCCCGAGACGAAGCTCGTAATCCGTCGGGTGCAGGTCCACGACGAGCCCCCATTGCAGGCGCGACTTGATCCGCTCCTCCATCCCGTCGATCTCGCCGGGCGCGCGGTCGCCCGAGATCACGATCTGCTTGTTCTGGTCGATCAGCGCGTTGAACGTGTGGAAGAACTCCTCCTGGGTGGAATCCTTGCCGGCGATGAACTGCACGTCGTCGATCATCAGGATGTCGACCGAGCGGAACGTCTCCTTGAACCCGTGCATCTCCTTGAACCGCAGCGCCGAGACGAAGCGGTACATGAACTGCTCGGCCGAGATGTAGAGCACCCGCGCCTCGGGCCGCGCGTTTCGGACCTCCCAGGCGATGGCGTGCATGAGGTGCGTCTTGCCCAGACCCACGCCGCCATAGAGGAACAGCGGATTGAACGCCACGTCCTGGGCCTCGGCCACGCGCCGCGCTGCCGCGTGCGCCAGGATGTTCGGCTTGCCGACCACGAAATTGTCGAAGGTGAAGCGTCCGTCGAGCGGAGATTGCGGAAGCTCCACGTCTTCCCCCGCGGCCGGCTCCGGCGCCGCGACCACAGCCTCGACCGGCCCCGCCTCGGCAGGCTTGGCGCGGGCGCCGCCGCCGGCGACCGAGAACTCCAGACGGCTGACGGCCACGCCGCCTTTCGACAGAAGCTGCCGGATCGCCTCGCCGTAATTGCGCGACACCCAGGCGCCGATGAAGCTCGTCGGCGCGGCGATCCGGACCACGCCCTTGTCGGCCCCGATCATGGAGAGAGGATCGATCCAGTTCTGGAACGCGTCCTTGCCGATCTGGCTGCGAAGCTCGCCACGCGCGCTGCTCCACGCCGCGCCGCAGTCCTGCGCGGACCCCGTCACCGCCTCAGACCCCAACGCCGGCTTCACCGTCACGGCTCGCGTCCTCTTTCCGCTTCATGGAATCGAAACTCCGGCTTCCGGCCCGGCCAGAACAGTGCGGCGGCATCTCGGCTCTCCCCATATCCCGTTCGTTCATTGTGACCCGCGGCTCTTTCCGTCCACGCGCCTCTTGATCAAATGCCTGGGACTCGACCGCGCTCTCCGGACGGAGAATCGCGGGACACGCACTCGAAAATGGATCCGGACGCCCGGCGTCATCGATGTCCCGGCCGTCTCGAATTCGACACGATTCGCTTCTGGCCGCCCCGCTTCACGGGATTCGACCGTTCCGTGAACTGTAGCCAAACGGCCCCTCACCGACAACTGGACCGAAGGCGGAACATGTCCCGTCGACGGCGGGCCGACAAAAAAACGCGCCCAGGGGGCGCGTTCCAATATCTCCCGGCGCGGGATCGTGTCAGGCGTTGAGCGCCTTGACCCTGCTCGAGAGGCGGGAGATCTTTCGGCTGGCGGTGTTCTTGTGGACCACGCCGCGCGAAACGCCGCGCATGATCTCCGGCTGCGCGATCTTCAGCGCGTCGGACGCGGCGGAATACTCGCCGGACGCGATGGCCTCCTCGACCTTGCGGATGAAGGTCCGCATGCGCGTGCGCCGCGCCTTGTTCACTTCGGTGCGACGCTCGATCTGGCGCGCGCGCTTCTTGGATGACGGCGAATTTGCCATGTGATGAGGTCCGTCTCTTGAGTCGTCGGAAAGTTCAAGGCGCGTCTCTAGACCCGCCGCCAGAGACTGTCAACGGCCCAGGCGCGAGCCGCGGAAACCCGTCGGCGGGCTCTTCCCGACGATGCGCCCCGGGCGCGGAACGGACTATCGTCCCCGGAACTGCGGGCTGCGCTTCTCCATGAACGCGGCCATCCCCTCGGCCTGGTCCTCGGTCGAGAACAGCGCGTCGAACAGACGCCGCTCGAACAGCAGACCCTCGCGCAGCGTCGTCTCGTAGCTCCGCGACACGGCCTCCTTCGCCGCCCGGACCGCGAGCGGCGACTTCTCCGCGATCTTCTCGGCCGCCTCGCGCGCCTCGCGCATCAGATCCCTGGCCGGGACGACGCGGCTGACGAGGCCGGAGCGCTCGGCCTCTTCGGCGTCCATGAAGCGTCCGGTCAGGCACATCTCCATCGCCTTCGACTTGCCGACGAAGCGCGTCAGGCGCTGCGTGCCGCCGAGGCCCGGAATGACGCCAAGATTGATCTCCGGCTGGCCGAACTTGGCGGTGTCCGCCGCGATGATGAAGTCGCACATCATCGCGAGCTCGCATCCGCCGCCGAGGCAGTATCCCGACACCGCCGCGATGATCGGCTTGCGGAAACGGACGACGGCATCGCTCTCGGCGGAGAACAGATCCTCCACGAAGACGTCGGCGAAGGACTTCTCCGCCATCTCCTTGATGTCGGCCCCGGCCGCGAAGGCCTTGTCCGACCCGGTGAGCACGACCGCCCGCACCTTCGGCGACGCGTCCATCTCCCCCAGCGCCTCGGCCAGTTCGCCCAGCAGCGCGGTGTTGAGCGCGTTCATGGCATCCGGCCGGTTCAGGCGGATCGTGCCGACGTGGTTCTCCACTTCGACGATCAGCGTCTCGTATGCCATGGGTCCCCTCCGGCGGATGAATCGTCGGCGCAAGCTTTAGCACCCGGCGCCGGCCGATCAAGGCCGCGACTGACAGACCGGACAATGGAAGGTGGAGCGGCCAGACTGTACGTCGCGCGCGACGGTTCCGGCGCAGCCCGGCGTCCGGCACGGCGCGCCCTCTCGTCCATAGACCGCGAAGGAATGCTGGAAATATCCCAGTTCCCCGTCCGCCCGCCGATGGTCCCGGAGCGACGATCCGCCCGCCTCGATCGCCTCGGCCAGCACCGCGCGGATCGCCGTCACGACATCCTCGGTCTCCGCCGTCGAAACGTCCCGAGCGAGCCGCAGCGGCGAGACGCCCGCGCGCCAGAGCGCCTCGCAGACATAGATGTTGCCGAGGCCCGCCACGACCCGCTGATCGAGCAGGACCGCCTTGACCGGCGTGAGCCGCCCTTCCAGCCGCCGCGCCAGCACGCCGGCATCGAACGCGTTCCCGAGCGGTTCCGGCCCGAGCCCCGCCAGCAGCCTATGCGCGTCCACATCGCCCGTCGGCCAGAGATCCATCGCCCCGAACCGCCGCGCGTCGTTGAACGTCACCCGCGCGCCGCCCTCGAAATCCAGCACCACGTGGTCATGCTTCTCAGGCGCCGCCAGCGCGTGATGGAACGCGCCGAGCGCGACGCCCGAGACCAGCATCCGCCCCGACATCCCCAGGTGCGCGATCAGCGTCTCGCCGCCGTCGAGATCGGCGAGCAGATACTTCGAGCGCCGGCGAAGCGCCTCGACGCGCCGGCCCACCAGCCGCTCCGCCATCCGCGGCGGAAACGGCCAGCGCAGATCCGCCCGCCGCACGTCCGCCCGCACGATCACCTTTCCGGCAATCGCCGGCTCCAGACCGCGCCGGACCGTCTCGACCTCCGGAAGTTCTGGCACTTTACCTCCGCCCGCCACGGAGGCGCAGTTGTCACGCCGTCCCCGCGCCTTATAAGCAGGGGCGCAGGCGTCCGCAAAGACCGAAAGCCCGATCCGATGACCGACGACGACAGGACCACGCATTTCGGCTTTCAGACGGTCCCCGAGGCGGAAAAGGCCGGCCGCGTCCACGGCGTCTTCTCCTCTGTCGCCTCCAGATACGATATGATGAACGACGCGATGAGCCTCGGCATCCACCGCCTGTGGAAGGACGCGATGATCGACTGGCTCGCGCCCCGCCCCGGCATGGACCTGCTCGACGTGGCGGGCGGAACCGGCGACATCGCCTTCCGCTTCCTCAGGCGCACCTCCGGACGGGGCCGCGTCACCGTGCTCGACATGACCGAGAGCATGCTCGTCGAGGGCCGCCGGCGCGCCGAGGCCACGGAACACGCCGACCGCCTCTCCTGGGTCACCGGCGACGCGATGGCGCTGCCCTTCCCCGACGCGAGCTTCGACGCCTACACGATCTCCTTCGGCATCCGGAACGTCACCCGCATCCCCGACGCCATCGGCGAGGCCTTCCGCGTCCTGCGCCCGGGCGGGCGGTTTCTCGTCCTCGAATTCAGCCGCATCCCCAACGACATGCTCCAGAGGCTCTACGACATCTATTCCTTCAACGTCATACCGCAGATGGGCAAAGCCATCGCCGGCGACCGCGACAGCTACCAGTATCTCGTCGAGTCGATCCGACGCTTCCCCGACCAGGAGACCTTCGCCGACATGATCCGGGCGGGCGGCTTCGACCAGGTGAGATACCGCGACCTCTCGATGGGCATCGCCGCGCTGCATTCGGGCTGGAAGATCTGAGATGCGCGGCCCGCACAACATCTGGCGGCTGATCCGCACCGGCGCCACGTTCGAGCGCACCGGCGCCATGCGCGAGGCGCTCGAGGCGCTCGACGCCCCGCCCTCGCTGCGCGTCGCCGCGCGCGTGCTCGGCTGGCCGTTCCAGTGGCTCGGCCTCGAAGGCGATCCGGACCAGCCGCCGATCCCGCGAGCCCTGACGGCGCTGGGGCCCGCCTACATCAAGTTCGGCCAGATCATGTCGACGCGGCCCGACGTGGTCGGCGACGATCTCGCCACCCAGCTCACCGTGCTCCAGGACAAGCTGCCGCCCTTCTCCGAGTCCGAGGCCCGCGCGGCGGTCGAACACGAGCTCGGCCTGACCGTCGACACGCTCTTCAGCGATTTCAGCCCGCCGATCGCGGCCGCCTCGCTCGCCCAGGTTCACAGGGCGACGTTCCGCGAGACCGGTCAGACGGTCGCGGTCAAGGTTCTGAGGCCCGGCATCGAGCGCGCCTTCCTGCGCGACGTCGACGCGTTCTACCTCGCCGCGCGCATCGTGGAGATCCTCGCCCCCTTCACCCGCCGTCTCAAACCCACCGCCGTGATCGAGCATTTCGAGGGCGTCGTGCAGGGCGAGCTCGACCTGCGCATGGAGGCCTCGGCGGCGGCGGAATTCCAGGCCAACACGGCGCTCGATCCCGGCTTCCGCGTGCCGTCGGTCATCTGGCCCGCCTCCGGACGCAGGGTCCTCACCCTCGAATGGGTCGGCGGAACCAACATGGGCGACCTGCCGGCGCTGCGCGCGACCGGCGTCGATCTCACGCGTCTTTCGGAGCGCATCATCCAGGCGTTCCTCACCCAGGCCCTCCGGGACGGGTTCTTCCACGCCGACATGCATCAGGGCAATCTCAAGCTCGGCCCCGACCAGGCGATCGTCGCGCTCGATTTCGGCATCATGGGCCGCATCGACGGCTACACGCGCCGCGTCTACGCCGAGATCCTCATGGGTTTCCTGCGCAAGGACTACCGACGGGTGGCCGAGGTGCATTTCGAGGCCGGATACGTCCCGCACGACCGCGACGTCGAGGCCTTCGCGCAGTCTCTCCGTTCCGTCGGCGAGCCGATCTTCGATCAGGACGCGACCCGGATCTCGATGGCGAAACTGCTGGCGCATCTCTTCGAGGTGACCGAACGCTTCGGAATGGAGACCCGCACCGAACTGATCCTTCTCCAGCGCACGATGGTCGTCGTCGAAGGCGTCGCCCGGAGCCTGAACCCCGCGATGAACATGTGGGAGACCGCGCGGCCCGTCGTGACCGACTACATCGCCGACAATCTCGGCCCCAAAGCCGTCGCGCGCGATCTCGCGGAAACGGCGCGCATCCTCGCCCGGTTCGGGCCGCGCCTGCCGCAGATGGCCCAGGCCGCGCTGATCAACGCGGGCGCTCCGCCTCCGCCGGCGATACGCGTGAAATTCCCCGGCTGGGCCTACGGTCTCGGCGGCGCGGTCGTCGGGGCCGGGCTCGTCGCGCTCGGCGCGCTTCTCTGAGATGCCGCGCCCGATCCGCGCCGCCCTCGCCGTCCTGCTCATCGCCCTCGCGTCACCGCTCGCCGCGCAGACCGAGTCTCCCGCGCCGCCGGCCGCCGGCGCGCCGGTCACGGACCTGCACGCGCTCATCGAGGCGCTCGGGGACGAGGCCACGCGCGCCAAGCTGATCGAGGCGCTGGAAGAAAGCGCAGTCGGCGCGCCGGCGCCGGCGGCGGCGGAAGAAGCCATTCCGTCACCCGAGCCCGAGGCGCCGACTGCCCCCGCGGCAGGAGGCCTCGTCGGCGCGGCGACGGGCGGGCTTACGGGAGCCGAGAGCCTCGGTCGTGCGAACCAGCCCGTGATCCTCGACCCGTCCGCGCCCTCGATCGGCGACCGCGTGCTTAATTCGGCCCCGGAAATCATCGCCGAGGCCATCGCCGACATCCGTCGCGATTTCAGAAATCTCCGCAGTACCCTGCGCCGACTTGGCGGCCTCTCCGACATCGATCCGGCGGACGGGTGGGCGACGGTCGTCGGCACGTTGATCCTCGTCGCGTCCTCGGTCGGCACGCTGCTGCTGGGTCGGACGGCGCTGATCCCGGCCTACAGACGCCTCGCGCGCCTCGCCGAGGAGGGAAGCGGGCGCCGCAGGCTCGGGCTCGGGCTGCTCTCGGTCCTTCTCGACCTCGCGCTGCTGACGCTGGCGACGCTCGTCACGCTGTTCGCGGCCCTGTTGGTCGCCGCGATCCACGACGGAGAGATACCTCCGCGCCAGTACAATTTAATCTACGCCTTCGCGTTCTTCTACGCCGGCGCCTTGGCGATCGCCATCCGCGCGGCGCTCAGTCCCCGCACGCACCATCTGCGCCCGATCCCCGTCGGAAACGAGACGGCGCGCTATTGGGCGCTGCATCTGACCGTCGTCATCGCGATCGCCGTCTTCGGCGAGCTGTTCGCCAGACAGGTCGTCCGCGAACTCGCCAACCCGATCACGGCCAACGCGGTGAGCGTCGCCTTCCACGTCGTCGGAGCGGTCTATCTCGCGATCCTGATCCTGAGGAACCGAAACGGGCCGGTCAGGTGGGTCGATTCGCTCGCCGAGGCCGAACCCCAAAGGGCGGGACTCGCCGTCGCGGCGATGCTGATGCGATACTGGCACATTCCGGCGCTTCTCGCAGTAGGCTGGATCCTGAACGCGACGGTCACGTCCGGCGCCGAAGCCCTTCCGATGCTGTGGCGGATCGTGCTGGTATTCCTGTCGCTCGCGGCTGCGACGGCGACCATCACGATCCTCAATCATTTCGCGCATCGCGGCGTGACGCTGCCATTGGCGTTCCAGCGCTCAATCCCCAATCTGGGGCCGAGACTCAACGCGTTCGTCCCCGCCTTCCTGCGCTTCCTGCGCTACGTCGTCCTGATGGTCTGGCTGGGCTACGCCGCGCAGGTTCTGGACCTCGCGGACCCGTGGAGATGGTTCGAGGCGCGCTACGGCTTCGACTTCGCCGGCGCCGTCACCAGCCTGATCATCATCGTTCTGGTCTGCTACGCCGCGTGGCTCGCCGTCACCAGCTGGATCGAGTACCAGCTCACGCCCGACGCGCGCTACGAGCCGACGCCGCGACAGCAGACATTGTTCTCGCTTCTGCGCAACGCCGCCCTGGTTGGCATCCTGCTGATCGGATCGAGCTACGCGCTCGCCTCGTTCGGGATCAGCATCGCGCCGCTCCTCGCCTCCGCCGGCGTCGTCGGTCTGGCCATCGGCTTCGGCTCGCAGAAACTCGTCCAGGACATCATCAACGGCCTCTTCATCCAGTTCGAAAGCGCGATCAGCGTCGGCGACGTCGTCGAACTCGGGGGCCAGATCGGAACCGCCGAGAAGCTCACCATCCGGTCGGTCAGCCTGCGCGACGTCCAGGGCGTCCTCCACATCATCCCCTTCTCGTCGGTGGACGCGGTGTCCAACCACACGATGGGATACAGCTACCACGTGGCCGACATGTCCGTCGCCTACGGCGCCGATCTCGATCGCGCCAAGGAGGAGATGCTGGCCGCGTACGACGATCTCAAGAACGACTATTCCTGGGGATCGAAACTTCTCGGCGGGATCGAGTGGTTCGGCGTCCAGTCCCTCGGCGCCAACGCCGTGATCCTGCGCAGCCGCATCAAGACCCGCCCGGGCGAGCAATGGGGCGTCGGCCGCGCCTATGCCGAACGCGTGAAACGTCGCTTCGACGCCGCGGGCATCGAGATCCCTTTCCCGCAGATGAAGCTCTGGTACGACCGGGAGCGGCCGCCGCCCGGCCCGCTCGGTCCGCTCACGCCTCCACGCCCGTCCGGCGGCCTCACGGACGCCGACAGCGACGGCCGATGAGCCCCGAAACGCTCCGAAAAAGCCGCGTTAACACTTAAATACAATCAAAACATGCACTTGCGCCGACGCCAACCTCGGACACGCGTCTCGGACGCCGCGATTGACCCCCGCGCCCCGTCGGGGATAGACAGACCCCACGGCCCCGTAGCTCAGGGGATAGAGCGACCGC
>CAWCUP010000043.1:0-26314 GCA_963798765.1 uncultured Alphaproteobacteria bacterium
GACGCTGCTCGACGGCGATCTGGTGCGCAAGAACCTCTCCTCGGAGCTCGGCTTCTCCAAGGAGCATCGGGATCTGAACATCCGGCGCATCGGCTACGTCGCCTCGGAGATCACCAAGAACGGCGGCATCGCGATCTGCGCGCCGATCGCGCCCTACACGGCGACAAGGGCGGCGGTGCGCGAGGACGTCGAGGCCTTCGGCGCCTTCGTCGAGATCCACGTCGCGACCTCGATCGAGGAATGCGAGCGGCGCGACCGCAAGGGGCTCTACAAGCTGGCGCGGGAAGGCAAGATCAAGGAGTTCACCGGCATCTCGGACCCCTACGAGGAGCCGGCGGATCCCGAGCTGCGGCTCGACACCGAGAATCTCGACGTGGATTACTGCGCCCAGCAGGTGATCCTGAAGCTCGAGAACATGGGCCTGATCCGGGCCTGATCCCGGACCCCGGAGCGGCCTCCGCGCCGCGTCCGGGGGGGTGACCCGCGAGAAGCGACACGCGTGTCGTTTTTGTCAAGCGTCTGATATCGTTCCGGTATCCGGATCGCGTTAACCGCGTGGCAACCTCTGCGACTCTCCGTGTTCGCGACCTTGGAAGGAGGCGTTTCCGGGCGTGGAGGGTTCGGATCGGCTCCCGGCGGGGTCCTGAGGCGTTCGAATCCGATGCGGAGGACGCGCGTGGCGGGATGGCCGCCGGCCCACGCGATGACGACGATGGCGGGCGCCGGCCGCGACCCGAGCGGAGGAGCGGCGATCTTCGACCGCTTCATACCCGCTTAACGCTGATAGGGATATTGATCGCAAGTTCAGTAAGTTGCGTAACGAGTGCCAAAAAAATGCCCACATGGATCGAGTCGTCCCTCGTCGACGCCGCCGACGCGCTTTCGCGCGCGGGAAACGAGGATCTGGCGGCCAGCCTGCGCCGGTTGCGCGAACATCCCGACATCGGAGGGATGGTGCTGTACCGGTCGGCGGAGGTGGAGCGCCTGGCGGACGAGGTGTCGGAATGCGAGTCGCTGGAGGCGCTGTTCAGCCTGCTCAAAGAGATCACCGCGACGTTCGGGATGGGCCATTGCACGGTGCATTGCGTCCGGGAGCGCAGCACCGCGTATTTCGGACGCAAGGTCCTGACGACGTTCGCCAAGGACTGGGTCGCGGAATACGTCGACCGGCGTTATTCGAGCATCGACCCGATCATGGCGCGAAGCCGGCAGGGGCCCGGCACGTTTCTCTGGGACGAGCTGATCGTCACCGACCCCTGCACCAAGCAGTTCATCAAGACCGCCTTCCAGCGCGGGATCGGACCGGGCGGGGTGACGTTCGTCGAGCGGAGCTCGAACGGCAGCACGGTCGCGGTGTCGTTCTGCGCGGCGGCGGAGCATGAGGCGTTCCGGCGGGATGTCGGACCGAAAATGTCGGACCTGGCGGACATGGCGACGCTGCTGATCGGGGTGTTCAGCGATCTGGCGTGCGACCACGGCCAATCCGCGCCGTTCGACCCGACCGACGACCAGCTCAGGGTGCTGCGCGCGGTGGCCTCGGGGCGGTCGGTCTCGGAGATCGAGGATCTGCGCTTCGCCTGGGGCACGTTCAAATCCGTGGAGCGGTCGATCCTCAAGGGATTCGGCGCGCGCACGCTCGCGCAGGCGGCGGCGCTCGCGACCAACCGCGGGCTGCTCGAGGACCTGCCGTATTTCGAGGACGAGATATTCCTCGGCGAGGGCGAGGCGGCGGAGCGGCCGCATTGGCACCCGGCCTGATCCCTGCGGGGCGCGAGCCCCGGATCGCGCCGGCGGGACGCTGAGAGGCGCCGGGCGTCTCGACATGGATCACCGCGCCCGGCAGGGTGACCCCGCGCCCGGGAACACGGGTCTGATCTGCGGGGAGAGGGATGGAACGCGTCGACGTTCTCGTCATCGGCGCGGGGGTCGTCGGGCTCGCCGTCGCGCGGCGTCTGGCGCTGGCCGGGCGCGAGGTGGTCGTGGCGGAGGCCGCGGAGGCGATCGGCACGGGGACCAGCTCGCGCAGTTCCGAGGTGATCCATGCGGGGATCTATTATCCGAAGGGCTCGCTCAAGGCGCGGCTCTGCGTGGCGGGACGCGAGGCGCTTTACGCGTATTGCGCCGAGCGGGGGATCGCGCACCGGCGGAGCGGCAAGCTGATCGTGGCGGCGGAGGCGGCCGAGGTTCCGCGCCTCGATGCGGTCCGCGCGGCGGCGGAAGGCAACGGCGTCGCGCTGGAGCGGCTCGACGGGGCGGCGGCGCGCGCGCTCGAGCCGGAGCTGGTCTGCGCCGGCGCGCTCCTGTCGCCCCTCACGGGCGTCGTGGACGGCCATGCGCTGATGCTGGCCCTCCAAGGCGAGGCGGAGGATCGCGGGGCCGTGGTGGCGCTCCACGCGCCGCTGACGGGCGGCGGGGCCGGGGCAGGGGGCCCGGAGGCTCAGATCGGCGGGGAGGCCCCTCTGCGGCTCTCCTGCCGGGCGGATCGTCAACGCGGCGGGTCTCGGGGCCTGGGACGCGGCGCGGGCGCTGGGGACGCCGGAGGCGGCGGTTCCGCCGCGGCATCTGGCCAAGGGGAACTATTACGCGCCGGAGCCGCGCCGCGCGCCCGTTCGGGCGGCTGATCTATCCGCTGCCCGAGGAGGGCGGGCTGGGGGTGCATCTGACGCTTGGATCTGGCCGGAAACGCGCGGTTCGGGCCGGACGTGGAATGGCTGGGGGAGGGCGATCCCGATCTGCGGGTCTCGCCGGACCGGGAGGAGGCGTTCCGGACCTCGATCCGGCGCTGGTGGCCGGGGATCGACGATCGCGCGCTGGTTCCGGATTATTGCGGGATCCGGCCCAAGCTCTCGGGACCGGGGGAGCCGGCGGCGGATTTCCGGATCGACGGGCCGGAGGTCCACGGGGTGGCGGGCCTGGTCAACCTTTTCGGCATCGAATCCCCCGGCCTGACGGCGTGTCTCGCGCTCGCCGATCTGGTGGCGGAGCGGCTGGAAAGCAGGACGTCCGCACGCTGACTGACATCAACCATCTGATAAAATAAAAGGGCTGACGCCTTGATCGTCCGCAAACCTTCAGCAACAGGCCCTAGACCGATCTTCGGATTTCGCAAATCTTCGCGCGGCCGCGGCGCGCGGCGCGCTTCCGGTTGCCCTTCATGATGTACTCCATGGCCGTCCGGCCGTTGCCCTGACCGCAGAGCGCGAGCGCGATGTACTGGTCGTCGTCCTCGCTCTCGAACATCATCTGATGCCAGAGGCTGCGGACGATGTGCGCGCCGATGCCGAACTGCCGCGTCCAGACCTTGGTGGGCCAGAGCTCGCAGCACCGGTCTTGCCGAAATCCTGTGAGAAGACGGCCGTGGATGGCGTGCTCCGCGCGTCGTAGCCGGCCCAAAAGTCGCCCCCGGGCGCGGTGAGCAGGATGACGGCGTCGAGGAACGGCGTGAGCTCCGGCCAGAGCCGGGGCCGCTCGTAGAGCGCGCCGGTCTTCCCCGTCAGGATCGAGAGGCTCCAGCCGTCGGTGTGGCGTTGGAGATGCTCGCCGACGCGCAGCCGGTGCAGGTCGCCGATCCGGAGCGGCGCCACGATGCTGAGCGCGAGGCAGACCGCGTCGAGGGTCAGCTGAACCCGCAGGTCCGAAGCGGGCGGCGCCGCCTCGGCGGCTTCCAGGAGCTCTTCCGCCCGGACCCAGACGTCGCCGATGCCGACGTCGTTCGCCAGCATCCACTCCTCCTTGCGCTTGCGCGCGCCCTTGCCCGCACGATCGTGGCGGCGCCGACGCTCGTGGATTTCGTGGATCAGCGTCTCGTCCATCTCGCACCACGCCGCGAAGAGCGCGAGTTCCTTGCAGCGGCTCGCGATGGTGATGTGGCGGTTCGGGGCCCGTCGCTTCCCCGCCTTGTCGGTCCAGGGCGAGAGGCGCGCCGCGCGCCAGAGGGTGAAGGTCTCGACCGTGAGCCCGACCGGCAGCCCCTGCCGGAGGCAGTCACCCGCGAGGATCCGCAGGGTGGATTCCAGGTTCCTGATGACCTTGGCCGAGGGCGGCGTCCGGTCGTCGAGGCTCAGCCGGCCGGTATCGAGCGTCTTTCGAAGGCTCCGCATCTCGTGGAGAGCGCGCAGCCAGGACTTCGGAAGATCCCCGAGCGGCGCCGAGAGCTCCGGCGCCGGGCCGCGCGGACGCGGCGCCGGAGTTCCGGCCGCGGCCTTGGCGGCCGTGGCCGCCTTGGTCTTTCGCCACGTCTCGGAGCGTTTCGCATTGAGAGCCGGTAGGATGGGCGGCAGATCCCTTGGAGCGATCGGAGCGAGGGCCCGCCGGAGGCGTTCGAGCTTGGAGACCCCGCCGAACGCGGCGAAGTCACGCTCGCGCGGAACGGCGACCCGGCGTTCGGCCAGATGACGGTACCACCGGTCGGCGAGGCGCAGGGCCGCCCCGTCGATCGCACCGGTCGCGACGGCCGCCACCGCGGCGATGGCGGCGGGGCGGGGCCAGTGCGACCCTGTCGATATCTCATGCGGCATGGTCGAACTCTCCCTTCCGGTGTTTCCGAGCCGATTTGCGGGCTTCGCGCAGCTTCCCGCGGCCGGACTCGTTGGCGCGCTTTTTGTTCATCCAGGCGTAGTGCTTGCGCACGGTCATCTCGTCGATGTGCAGCACCGCGGCCGCGTCCGCCCAGGCGTTCGGATCGACCGACAGGATCCAGTACGCGCTCATGTGCCGCGCCTGGTGCAGGGTCATCGCGATTCCGGCCTCGGTGCAGCCGAACCCGTACCAGCTCGCCGCCATGCTCTCCTCCATCGGAGCGGCGCTCGTGGACGGGAAGAGATGGTCACCGTCGTGGTACGGGTGGTTGAAGGGATGCGCGTTGATCAGTCGCGGCCGGATCTCCGCGAGGTACCATGCGAGGATGGGCGCGAGATCGTCGTCGCCGTCGTCGTCGATCCCGGCGCCGTTCTTGACCCGCTCGCCCGGAATGACGATGCGCACCGTGCCGCCGTCCTCGGAGATGCGGAAATCGGCATCGTCGCCCCGGAACCGCAGATGCCGGAGATTCGTGGCCCGGACCGGCGAGGCCCGGAAGAGCACCGCCGCCATCATCGCCGCCACGCCCATGCGGAGCGCCGCCATGATCTCGGTGGGCCGCGGGGGCCGGTTGGACCTCAGCCTGTCGAGGATGGCCTGGGACTGGCGTCGGAGGGTCTCGGGCAGGCGGTGCGCGGCGCGTTGCAGGACGGGGCTCGCGTCGAACTCGCGGATCCAGCTCTCCCGTTCGGCCGACATGCGCCCCACGGATCTCGTTCGGATCCGCTTGTTGCGCCGCAGCTCCAGCAAACGGCGCCGTTCCTTGTCTGAGATGCCGAGATAGACGGTGGCGATATGGACGAGCTTGGTGACATGGGCATGCAGCGTGCCTTTGTCCGTGGCGAGTCCGCGCGCCTCCCGGGCCTCGATCCAGGCGTTGGCGGAGAGGACGAGATTGGCGTGGGTGATGACGTCCGCGAGTCCCGGCGCCTCCCCGGCGTCGAGCATGTCCGCTTTGGCCAGCCATTTGAGAACCCACTCGACCGCCCGCCCATAGGCCTCGGCGGAGGTGTCCTTGAAGTTGGCCGGTTCGCCTGTGACCTGCGGCCCGCTTTCGCCGAAGCGCTTGATCTCGATGATGGCGTCGAACTCGCTCCAGAGAGCGGCCATGGCGGGATGGTCGGCGCCGCGCAGCCAGATCGAGGGGGCGTCGCGCAACGGGGTCGGCTCGGGCAGTGGCGCGGCCGGCAGGTGATGCGCGATCTCCGGCAGCACCGCGGCATGCTCGATGACACGGTTCGCGGCCCGGATCCCGCGGAGGAAGCTCTTGCGCTCCTCGCCCCTGAGCCGTCGGCTCGTCCGGTCGATCCAGCCGGCGTCGAGCCCGTCGAGGAGGCGGCCTCGGCGGAGGCCTCGCGGGCGAGCCGCCCGAGCGTGATGTCGGAGTTCGCGCCGAAGAGCCTGCCCTTGCCCTGGTTCTCCCGCACGAGCCCGACGATCTCCGTCCAGGGGTCGAGCAGGGCCGTCTTCGGCGTCGGGACGACCGTCGTCCGGCGGAGCACGGCCCGCATGTCCTTGCGCCAGCGGATGAACTGATCCCGGCTCTTGAAGCCGGCGGCAAGGTGGGACACCCGGCCGGTACCCCATTTCCGCTCGAACGCGGCGAGGTCGGCCGCGATGCGCGCGAGATCGGGCTCCCCGTAGGCCACGGCGCATTTGCGGATCGCCGCCCTTAAGTTGGCCTCGGACGATGGGGAATAGCCGAGAGCCCGGCAGGAGCGTCTCGAGATCCCGCATGGTGCGGGGCGCCGACGGCATCGCCGTGGCCGTCGTCATCGGAGTTCTTTTCATCGTCTGTCTCTTTCCGTGGGAGGACCTGGTCGGGGGTTCACGTCCGGACCCTCGATCGGGCCCTTCCGTCTGCTTGAACCTGTCTGGAAGCCTGTCTGCCTCGGCTGGCCGCGCCGCTTTCCGGCATTGCCGGAAATCAGCCGGTTTCGCCGGAAACCGGCCGATTCACGGGGGAATCAGCCAGACGCCCCGCGACATACATTCCCGGTATGTCGGGGGGCGGTCGGCTGAACTCGCGCCAGACCGGGCGGTCGTGCCGGAGACCGCCCGCTTCGCGGCGGAACCCGGCTGAAGGTCGCGGCTCAGACATCGTCCCGCCACCGCGCGAGCGTGATCTCGCGGAAGCGCCAGTCGCTTCCGAGCAGGATGCCCGGGATCTTCCCTTTGAGCGCCGAGTCGGTGATCGTCCGTGCCGGCACGTTCGGAAAGAAGTCGCCGAGCTCCGACGCCTTCATCAGCGGCGCCTTGAACGCCGCCTCGTCGGCGGGCGCGACCCATCCGGCACCCTCGTAGGCCCAGAGGTCGGTCCAGCGGTAACGTTCAGGCCCTGTGGATACCGGTTCGATCCCCGCGGCCTTCAGGATCTTCCGGACGGTGTCGGTCGTGAGAAGCCAATGTTGGCGATCTCGGAAACGGTGGCGGTCTTCGGATTTCGCATGGTTCATCTCCCTTTCGGGAGGGACATGCGCCCCGGAGGGCGTCGCCCCAAAAACCGTGCCGAAGGTCCGTCACTCCGCGATCCCCGGGGAAGCGGGCGAGGACAATCCGACGCTTTGACCGGGATGTTTCCGCGCCGGCCGCGACGGACCGACCTCCGGGTCATGGACCCGCGAACTCCCCTGAAACCGTCTTCGTGCGAGGCGTCCGGCTGGACGCCCGAGGACTTCATGCGCGCCCTCCATCCGCCGGGGTCCCGAGGAAAGGTCTCGCTGCTCGCCAAGACCGGAAACGGCGTCTTCGCCCGATGCTTTCCCGCCGAAGAGGTCCATCCCGTCCTTCCGACGTGGATGGAGACGACCGCCTATTTCGGCGTGACCCGCTACGCCGGTCCGCGCGGCGGCGCCCGGCCGGTCGCGGAACTGACCTGCCTCTACGCCGATCTCGACACCTATCGCGTGCCGGAGCTCGCCCCGCTGGCGCGGGAGGCGCTGGCGGAGACGGTCATCCGGCGCATCGGGGCGCTCGGCCTTCCGGAGCCCTCGTTCCTCATCGACAGCGGACGGGGTCTTTACGCGCTCTGGATGATCGACCCGCTGTCGGGACAGGCCCTCCCGCGCTGGCGGGCGGCGCAGCGCTGCCTCGTCGGGCTGCTCGCGCCGCTCGGGGCCGACCCCGCCTGCTGCGATCCGGCCCGCGTCCTGCGGATCCCGGGGACGCTCAACGGCAGGTGCGGCCGCGTCGTCACGGTCGTCCGCGGCGACGGGCGCCCGCATGCGTTCGATGACCTCGCCGACCGGATCTATCAGGTGGCGAAAAGACCGACCCGCGGCGAACTCGCCGCCCGCCGTCGACGCCGGGCGGGTGACGACGCCGCGGACGTCGTCCGGGGCCTGCCGCCGGCCGCGCGCTTCGCGGCGGTGCTTCGGGATCTGGAGAGGTTCCGGCTCGCCTGGGGCGGCGAAATCCCCGAGGGATTCCGCAACTGTTGGCTGCATCTCGTCGCGACCGCCCTCGGTTTCGTGGCGCCGGCGGACGAGGTCGAGGGGCGGGCGCGGCGGCACGCGACGCTGGGGACGCCGGGGCTTCCGGACGCCGAGGTCAAGGCGACGGTCAAGGCCGCCGTCGGGCGGGCCGAGGCGGCCACGGGCCGGTTCGAAGGGCCGGCGGGCGACCCCAGACTGCACTATTCCGGCGCGCGGATGGCGGAGATCCTCGGGATCGACCGGGCCATGTCCGAGGCGCTGGGACTCGAGCAGATCATCCCGCCGGATCTTCGCCGCGACCGGCGGAACGCGGCGCGGCGCGCGAGGCGCAAGGCCGCGGGCGGACAGAGCCGCGACGAGTTTCTGGAAAGCAGGACCGTCTCGAAGGAGAAACCCTGGATCGCGCTCGGCATCTCGAGATCGACGTGGTACGCGCGCCGGCTGCGTGAAGCGGCGGACGCGGAACCGTCATCGACGGAAGGGGCTTCCACGCCGGACGCGGGTCGGACAGGTCCGGTCCCGCAACAGGGGGCCCTTGGGCCGGCCGAAGGCCCCGAGCGGAGCTCGCGGAACAGCGAAACCCGGGTCCTGCCGGAAAACCGCCCCGCGGCCCGACACGCCCGGAAACCGGCCGACGGACCCCCGCCTGCCGGTCGGAGGGAAATTCGAGCCGCCCCGCCGCACGTGAGCGCGGCGGGGAAGCCGGAGAATCAGGCCGGGCGTGTCGAGTGGTCCTCGCCGGCGACGCTCTCGTAGAGCGCCCTGCGCGCCTTCAGACGGGCGATGTCCCGCGCGATCCGCCGGCACGCCTCACGCGGACCATTGATCGCGACCTCGGACGGTTGGCGCTCGAGCAGACCGAGGAGCCGCGGCAGCGGCCAGGTTTCCGGGGCCGAGCGGCTCCAGAGGATCGTGTCGCAGCACCTGTCCGCGAAGCGGCCGGCCTCGGAGCCGGCCACCGCGACGGAATGCGCGACGATCTCGCGTCCGGACGACAGCACGAGCCGCTGCGCCTCGGCGATGATCGCCCGTTCGGCCTCGAGGAGCCGCCGGCGCGCCTCGTCGGGCGGAGCCGAAGAGGCCGCGTTGAAGGAAGAGGAAAGCTGATTCATCGGGATGTCCCCTTTTGTGGCGCGCCGGGATGGCGGGCCGTCAATCCGCCTGGTCCGGGAACCGGGCGGGGGAGCGGAGCCGGGGAGGCGTCAGAGCGCGCCGTCCAGCAGCCGTCGGGCGGCACGCAGGTCCCGCACGCGCTCGAGGAGGGAAAGCAGCCGGCGCAGCGCCTGCGCCGCCTCCGCCGCCGTCCGCGCCTCCGGCGCGACGATCTCGCGGCGGAATGCGTGCAGGGTGTCGTCGGCGTCCGGATACCAGTCCGTTCCGGTGAACGTGTGGTCCCCGACGAAGGCGTCGAGTTGCGCGATCGCCGCGGCCAGGCGCGCGTCGAAAGCGTCCGCGAAGATCGCGCCCTCGGCGCAGTCCTGAGCGATCGCATCCAGATCGGTCGCAGGAACGCGGTTTCGCGGGAGAGCGGGAACGGTCCGCAGAAGCGTCGCGATCCCGCGCGCGAGACCGAGTGCCTCGGCGGCGCAGGAGACCGGATCGTTCCGGTCATGAAAAGTTGGGTCGAGCATGATGGGAGTCCCTTCGAAGATGTCCGCATAGGCGCGGATCAAGGGAGGCGGCAGCTCCGCATCGTCGGACGGCCGTCAGGCCCTCGCTGCGGAAGAGATTGGTCTCGGCGTGCCCGGCGAAGCGCTTATCTATTTTTTCTCCTATGGATCCCCGTCCTCTTCCCACGTTGCCGGAGACGTGGGGAGAGGACGGGGATCGCCTCATTTCCAATTTACGGTTCACTGGCGCACGCGGCCTGGGTGCGTCCGGTCTCCCGATCTTCGACCTTGGGAAGTGGAAGGGGTCCGCGGCCCGTCCGGCCGAAGGCCCGGAAAGCTTTTGGAGGACTTTCGTGGATCTGTGGAATCACGAGACGCGGATGGCGGCGGTCTGGCTCCTGACGCCGAAGGTCTCCAACGGGCCTCGCGAGCGCTTCGGCCTGCCGCGGCAGGATCTCTGTTCGGTGCGGGACCGGAGCGCCCGGTCCTGATCGGGGCCGGAGACCCGCCCGCGCGGTGGCCTCGCCGCCATTCCGCGCGGCGCGCCCGGATATCCGGAGGTGAAGCTTGCACTAATGGCGAAGCCCGCCATACCATGGCGAAGCGCAGCAGGAGGTTCCCATGCCCAACATCTCACTTCCGGCTGCCATGCTCGAATACGCGGAACGGCAGGTCGATGCGGGTGTCTATTCCAACCTTTCCGAGGTCATCCGCGCCGGCATGCGGAAGCTGATGGACGATAACGGGGCCACCGCCTTCTACCTGCTGCGCCGCGACCTGTCCGATGCTGCGGCGCAGCCCACCGAAGCGGTGGATCTGCGCGCGCTGTTGCTCGAAGAGAGATGACGTCCGCGAGACGGGTTCATCTTAAGCCTCGCGCCCGGAGTGACCTGATCGCGATCCGCGCGTGGGGCGAAGACAGGTGGGGCGAAGCGAGGACGCGTGATTTCATGGAAGGTCTGATCGAGGCGCTGGAGCGCCTGGACGACTTCCCTCAAATAGATAGGCCGGTCGCGCGATACCTTCCTGCCGGGCATGCGGTCGATCAGGCATCACGGCTATGTCGCGTTCTACATGCTGGAAGGCGCGGTTTCCATCATCGTCGCGGTGATACACGAACGCAGAAACCATGCCGCGCTCGACTTCGCCGATCGAACTCGAGGGGGAGTGAAGCGACGAACGACGTGCCCGGACCTGACTTTCCGCCCTCCGCTTCACGCTTGGGCCCCGCATCCTGAAAGCCGCCATTGGTGGCGCTCACGACTCCGATCGCGTTTCATCGCCTCCTCGAGACCTTCGAGACGGGACATGTCCGCGCCGCCGTGCGCCAGGCTGATCGCGGCCGTGCGGCGCTCAAGCCTGCGCCGCGTCGGAAGCGCCGTGGAGCGGGGCGACGGGATCACCCGCGCTGTCGACGTGCTGATGGCGGGGGTGTGAGGCGGGTCCGTGCCGCGGATCTCGCGCGCGGAGGGACACGGCGGGCACTAGAAGCCGTGTCGACGCAATTCGGCGTCGATGCGCGCGCGTGAGGCGGCGTCGCGCGTCGGAAAGGCCGTGAAATAGTCGGCCGCCGTGGCATGCGGCCGGCGCCGACGCACCTCCTGCCGCCAGCGGGACGCCTGATCGTGGCGGCCGGCCAGGCCATTGGCGGCCAGCGCGATCATGGCGATCAGGTAGTGCGCGCCGGGCGAGTTGGCGGCGCGATCGGCCCAGCGGGCGGCGGCGGGATGGTCCGCCCGCTGCATCAGCATCTGCGCGCGGACGCCGTAGACCCCGTAAAGCAGCGGATCGAGCGGGCTGAGATGCAGCGAGACGTCCAGATCCGCGAACGTGGCCGGCGCGTTTCCCGTCAGCATCGAGGTGAAGGCCGAGGCATAGAAGCCTTGCGCGTAGTTCGGGTTCAGCGTCGTCGCCCGCGCCAGCCAGTCCGCGGCGATTTCGGGCTCGTCCGTGAGCCAGAACGAGCGCCCCATGTTGAAGTTGGCGAAAGGGTCCAGGGGATCGAGCTCCAGGCTGCGCTCGGCGTGGCGACGCGCGGCAAGCGCCGCGGCCGAGGGATCGGGGCTCAGGCGCAGGAAGGCGTCGAGAAAACTGGTGAAGGACAGCCCCGCATGCGCGCGCGCGAACCGCGGATCCGCTGCGACGGCCTGCTCGAAACAGCCCCGCGCGAGCGTCGTGTCGGCTGCCGTGAACCGGTAGAGATGAGCGAGGCCGACATGGTAATTGGCGTAGGCGTCGAGGCCGTCGGGGCCGTTCAGCCGCGCGATCCGCGCCTCGTTGAAAGGTATGTGGGCCTCGAGCGCGGCCACCAGATGCGCCACGATCCGCGCCCTCAGATCGTCGGTCTCGTCGACCGGCGCCAGGAGCCTGTCCGCCCAAAGGATCTCGCGGGAGTCGGTATCGGTCAATTCCAGCGTCACCGCGACGTTGCCGTCCGGGCTCTCGACGATCCCGGACAGGACGTAGCGGGCCGCGAGCGCGGTCGCCACGAGATCCAGATCGACGGCCCGCCTGAACTGGAAGGACGAGCCCCGCGCGATCACCGCGAGCCAGCGCAGCCGCGACAGCGCCTGGATGATCTCGTGCGGGATCGCCTCGCCCAGAATGGCAAGGCCCGACGACATTCCGAGAGGCTGGAAGGGCAGCACGGCGATCGACGGACGTCCGGCCGGATGGTCCGACGGAACGTCGGGCGTCCCGCCGTCGGCGGTGTCCGGAGCCGCGCGCGGGGGCGGCGAAATCCCCACCTCGGGGAGGAATCGGAACCCTTGGCCATGCACCGTGCGGATCACGACCTGTCGCGCCCCGTCGTCGTCGACCGCCTGACGGGCCGAGCGGACGCGACTGGAGATGCTGGCGTCCGAGACCGCCCGGCCCAGCCAGACCGCCGAGACGAGCTCGTCCTTCGTCACCATGCGGCCGCGGTTTCGAACGAGGTGGATCAGAAGGGAAAGCACCTGCGGCTCGAGCCGCACCGGATCGCCGCGACGGCTGAGCTGAAACCGCTCGGCGTCGAGTTCGAAGTCTCCGAAGGTCCAAGGCATCTGACAGCATACATCATAAGCAGGAGTTTCTGCAGAAATTCTTCAGCAACGCGTCAAGCTTGCCCGAAGCGAATGCCTCAGACTCCACAGGTACGGGGGGCGCTGCCCCATGCAGCGGTTCTGATCCTGGGAGGAAAGCATGAGAATCTCGACGATTTCGATGGCGGCGGCGGCCGCGCTCTTCGGACTGTCGACCGCCGGTTGGTCCGACGAGCCAGTGGATCATTTCGACGGCGCCGCGGCGAAGCTCTATGGCGCCGGATATGGTCAGGTGCGTCTGGTGGACGCGGATATGCAGCTCTTTTCAGCATATGATGGCGTCGGAAGCGAAGTGACGGTCGTCGTCGACGCGACCAGCGGAGACCGTCTCACCGTCAATTACGTTCACGCGGCCGATGAGTAGTTTTCCGGCGGGGAGGTGATCCGGGGCGGGCGATTTCCTGGAAGTCCCCCCGGGCGCCTCGAAAAGCTTTCCCGTCCCGCCCGGGTGATCGCGCAGGGACGGTTCCACCGGCAGCGCGCCGTTTTACGGCTGAGGCCGGCGGCGGGTAAGAGGGCCGAGTAGCGTCCTCTTCCCCCCCGCCGGAAAATGGCCGTGTTCTCAGGTAAAGGGCAGGTGGCGGAGAGACAGGGATTCGAACCCTGGAGACGGTTCCCCGCCTACACACTTTCCAGGCGTGCGCCTTCGACCACTCGGCCACCTCTCCGTGCGGCGGGACAGAACCATTTTCGGCGGCCGCGCGCAAGGTGCGGCCGGGCCGGTCTCAGCCCGCGCGCCAGCCGCCGCGCCACTCGGCGCGCCGCGCCCAGATCTCGGACCAGGAGGCGGCGGAGGCGCGGAGATCCTCGCGGCCGGTGACGGCGCCGAGCGCGCGGGTGGCGATCATCCGCGACAGCGGCCAGGCCTGGAAAGGCGCGCGGGCGAGGGGGCGCCGCCAGGCCGGGAAGTGCCGGTCGATCAGCGAGATCTTTCCCGACAGGAGCCGCACCATCTTGTCGGCGCGCACGGTATCCGCCGCGCCGCCGTAATGCACGATCTCGGCCTCGGGCGTGACCCGGGGCGCGGCGCCGAGCGCGCGGGCGCGCAGGCAGAGATCGGCCTCCTCGCCGTACATGAAGAAGGCGGGGTCGAAGCCGCCGAGCGCCTCCCATGTCCCGCGCCGGATCATCAGGAAGCATCCCGTGACGATGTCGACCGCGCGCTCGGTCCCGCGGTCCCAGCCGCCATAGGCCTCGGAATTGAAGAGCTCCGAGCGCGGAAAGACGCCCGTCAGGCCCGAGGCGCGGCAGAACAGGTTCCAGAGCGTCATGCGGCCCCAGCACGAGGCCGGATTGAGGCTCCCGTCGCCGTAGAGCGTGCGTCCGCCCCAGATCAGGGCCTCGGGCCGGGCCCGCGCGAAGGCCAGAAGCCGGTCGACGGCGCCGTTCAGCACCACGGTGTCGGGGTTGAGCAGCAGCAGATACTCGCCCCGCGCGCGGCGGGCGGCGAGGTTGTTGGCGCCGGCGAAGCCGTGATTGGCGGTCTCGGCCAGCAGATCCATCTCCGGGAATTCTTCGGCGATCGCCTCGGCCGAGCCGTCGGTCGAGGCGTTGTCCACGACGATCGTCTCGAACTCCGCGCTCCGTCTCCGTCGCGCAGCGAGGCGAGGCATTCCAGCGTCATGGCGCGCGTGTTGTAGCTGACGACGATGACGGTGAGCGCGGGGTCGGGCACGGGCGGTCCTGTCGTGATTTTCCCGGCCGGTTAGCGGGGATGCGCTCCGCCCGCAAGCGCGGCGACCCGCGCCCGGGGCGATGCTCGCGTGGCTACAATGATCGCAAACTGACAACCAAGGGTTGTTCATCATGGGCAGGTTGTCGCCATAGGCGCGTTTTCGCTCACTTCGGACCGTCCGCTTGAGACGAAAGCCGATTGTCTTTAACCCCTTCGGACAGCCCGCTCCGGCAGGCGCAAAAACGGTTTTCACCTCCCGAGCAGCCGTCCGCTGCGCGTCCCATGCGCGCATCGCGGACCCGCGCGGCCGGCAAACGATCAGGTTCCAGCATGTCGACACACAACGCATCCAACCCGACCCAGTTCCTCAGCGCCGTGGCCTCCGCGAGGGCGGGGGACACGATCGTCCTTGCTGGCGGCGATTACGGGGACGTGTGGCTGAAGGACGCCAGGTTCTCCGGCGAGGTGACGATCAGATCGGCGGATTCGAGGAACCCCGCGGAGTTCAACTCGCTCAAGATCTGGAACGCGTCCAATGTGACCGTCGACGGCGTGCGCGTCGATTTCACCGACGACGCCTCCACTCGCGACTTCAACAGCGCGACCGAGATCTTCTATTCGCGCGACGTCGCGTTCCTCAATTCCGTCATCACCGGCGCGCCGGAAGGCGGCGGCGCGGGAAAATCGGCGGCGCGCGGCATGACGGTGCGCGATTCCGACGGGATCCTGCTGCGGGGCAACGAGATCACCGAGTTCAGGAACGGGATCGTCGGCGTCAGCGCCCATGACATGGAGATCCTGTCGAACGAGATCCACGACCTGCGCACCACGGCGATCCGCGGCAGCGATTTCCAGAATCTCACGATCGACGGCAACCACATCCATTCGTCCAATCCCAACGATCTGGGGGGCACCGGCGACCATGCCGACTTCATCCACCCCTGGACGGACGACACCCAGACGACGCCGAGCCGGAACATCACGATCACCAACAACTTCCTCGACAAGGGCCACGGGGTCTCGATCATCGGGATCTATCTCGACGACGACAGCAACGCGCTCGGCTTCGAGAACGTCCTCATCGAGGGCAACGTCATCTGGACGGGCAACGGCCAGGGCATGCGGCTCGAGCACGTGGTCGGCGCCACGGTGTCCAACAACGCGCTGCTGCAGCCGCCCGGAGACGACGACCGGACGCCGCTGGTCCACATCCGCCAGGACAGCCGGGACATCCTCCTGCGCGACAACGTCCTCAACGGCGTCGTGGTGGATTCGAGATACGCCTCGAGCATCGTCGAGCGGGGCTCGGTGGGGCTGCAATGGGAGGACCGCTTCGCGGAGGACCATTACATCAACGCGCTGATCGACCCGCTCCAGACCCTGCCGGACGTCGCCGCGCTGCGCGCGACGCCGGGCGGCATCGTCGAGGCGCGGGACGTGGGCCCGGACCTGATGCGGCTCGACCGGTCCCCGGACGGGCTCGACGGATACATCGAGACCGAGCGCGGGTCGGGCTTCGACCTCTCGGACTATCCGTTCGACGCCACCAACATCTGGGGTCCGGAGGGCCGCGTGGGCATGTCCGGGGCGTCGGTCGCGTGGGATTTCGGCGACGGCTCGACCGGGCGCGGCGTCGTGGCCGAGCACCGCTACGCGGCGTCCGGAACCTACGAGGTCACGGCCGACATCCGGCTGGCGGACGGGCGCAGGCTGTCGCTCGAGCGGACGGTCGACGCGGAATCGCCCGTGGCGCTGAAGGCCGGTTTCGAGCGCGGATTCGGTGACGAGACGGGCGCGACCGTGCTCGATTCCGTCGACGCCTCGGTGCGGACCGTCTCGGGGCCGGACGGCCGCGCGGCCGATCTCAACGGCGGCGACATCGTCTTCGACGTCGACAGGCCGTTCTTCGGCAACCCGGAATATTCCGTGACGTTCGATTTCAAGAAGGACGCGGGATCGGTCGGCGATTCCGCCCGCCTCTTCAAGCTCGCGGCGAACCTCGTCGTGAAGGTGATCGAGGACGGGGTCTACCTGTCGGTGACCACCGACCAGACCGTCGGCCGGATCAACGCGGGCGGCCTCGGCATCGACGACACGGACTGGCACAGTCTCGCGTTCACCTTCTCGGGCGTGACGGGGAACGCCATCCTCTACATCGACGGCGCGGAGGTCGGCCGGGAGACCGGGTTCAGGGGGCATTCCCAGAACGGCTATTCGACCCAGGATCTGGTCATCGGCGACGGCTTCCAGGGCGCCGTCGACAACGTGACGTTCCTGCGCGGCGCGCTGTCCGCGGCGGACGTGAGGGCCGGACGGATTCCCGCCGAGGCGGCTCCCGCCCCGGACGGGGGCGGCGGAGATCCCGTCAAGGAGCCCGCGCCCGCCCCCGAGCCCGCGCCCGCGCCCGCGCCGGAGCCCGCGCCCGCGCCGGAGGCGCCGTCGGGGCCGATCTCGGACGCGGATCCCGCGACGATCGCCGCGGCGATCGCGGCGGGGGATCTCGCGGGTCTCGCGCGCGACACCGGCCGGACGCTGGTGACGGGAAGGGGAAGCTCCGCCGACGAGGTGGTGCGCGCCGGATCGGACGGCTGGCGCGCGGCGGTGTCGAACGGCGGCGACGACATCCTGGTCGGAAACGCGGGCGACAACTGGATCGTGGGCGGCGAGGGGGCCGACGTGATGCATGGCGGCGCGGGCGCGGACGATTTCCGCTTCTATGGCCGGGACGCGGAGGGCGCCGGGAACAACGTCATCCTCGACCTCGATTTCGGGGCGGGCGACCGGATCGTGCTGGGGGGCTATGATTCGGGCACGTTCTCGGGCGCCGGCGCCGGCATGAACGTGTTCTCGGGCGGCGAGACGGCGATCGTGAGCTCGATGGCCGGGCTCGAGCGACTGGCCGGCTCCTCGTCGGACGTGACGCTGAAGTCCGGCCCGGACGGCCTGTCGATCGGGATCGCGCAGGGCGGCGGCCACTCGATCCTGCTCGCGGACGTGGATGGAGGCGGTTCGGGAGACCCCGTCCCGGCGCCGCCGCGGGAGGGCGCGCCGGCGGCGGTCGACGCCGATCTCGCCGCGATCGCGTCGGCGATCGCCGCGGGGGACCTCGCCGGCCTCGCGAAGGACACCGGCCGGACGCTGGTGACGGAACGCGGCAGCTTCGGCCGACGAGGTGGTGCGCGCCGGATCCGACGGCTGGAACGCGGCGTGGTCGAACGGCGGCGACGACGTCCTGGTCGGAAACGCGCGCGACAACTGGCTGGTGAGCGATACCGGATCGAACGTGATGCATGGCGGCGCGGGCGCGGACGATTTCCGCTTCTACGGCCGGAACGCCTCCGACGGCGGCGCCGACGCCATCCTCGACCTCGATTTCGGCGAGGGCGACCGGATCGTGCTGGCCAACTACGCGGACGGCACCTTCTCGGGCGGCGGCTCCGGGGCGAACGTGTTCTCGAGCGGCGGAACGGCGATCGTGACGTCGATGGCCGGACTCGAGCGCCTCGCGGACGCATCGTCGGACGTGACGCTGGACGACGGCCCGGACGGCCTGTCGCTCGGGATCGCGCAGGACGGAGGGCTTCAGGAGATCCTCCTGGTCTGAGCTCCGCCACCCGGCCGCGCCGGTAAACTTTCCGAAAGACCGGCCGCATAGGACGGTCGGGGATCGTTTTCCGGACGGATTTCCTGTATCAGGTGCTCCGGGGCGTGGCGCGAGGCGAGTGGACCGGCATGGCTGTGAGCGATCAGACGGAACCGCGCGGCGGTTTTCTCGGCGGCGCGACCCTGAATCCGCTGGGGCTCTTCTGGTTCGTCCTGGCCGTCGCGGGCGCGCTGCCGCTCTTCGGTTTCGGGCTCCAGGGCCTCGCCACGGAATGGTCGAGGCCCGAATACAGCCACGGGCCGATCATCCCGATGCTGTCGTTCTACATGTTCCTGCGCGAGATGAAGTTCGTGCCGCCCCCGTCGGGGCCGGTCACGGACCGCTGGATCGGCGTGGCGGTGATCGCGCTCGCGCTGGCGATGGCGGCAATCGGCAACCTGGTGCGAATCGACGACATCGTCTTCTATTCGCTGATCATATGGGTCGGCGGGCTGATCCTGACCGGCTTCGGCTTCCGGCGGGGCATCGTCTTCTGGCCCTCGGTGCTGCATCTGGTGTTCATGCTGCCGCTTCCGCAGTTCCTCTACTGGAAGCTCAACATCACGCTGCAGTTCATCTCGTCGGAGATCGGCGTCTGGCTGGTGGCGCTGGCCGGCGTGCCGGTGTTCCTCGACGGCAACGTCATCGATCTGGGCGTCTACAAGCTCCAGGTCGCCGAGGCCTGCTCGGGGCTGCGCTACCTCTTCCCGATCATGAGCTTCTCCTACGTCTTCGCGGTGCTCTACCGGGGGCCGGTCTGGCACAAGATCGTGCTGCTGCTCGCCGCGATGCCGGTGGCGGTGCTGATGAACTCGGTGCGGATCGGCATCATCGGGATCATGGTGGACCGCTACGGCATCGGCCACGCGGAGGGCTTCCTGCATTTCTTCGAGGGCTGGGTGATCTTCATCACCGCCATCGCGGTCCTCTTCGCCATGGCGGTGGCCATGCAGCGGCTGAGCGGCGACCGCCGGCCGCTCGGCGAGACGATCGACATGGATTTCACGGCGCTCGGCCAGCAGGTCCGGCGGGTCTTCGGCATCGCGCCCTCGGCCGGCCTGATCGCGGCGGCGCTGATCACGACGGCGGCGAGCGCCGCCTGGATCCTCGCGCCGTCCCGCCCGGCGGCGGAGGTGAGCCGCGAGAGCTTCTCGCTCTTCCCGCGCCAGATCGGCGAGTGGTCGGGCGGCATGACGGCGCTGGAGCCCGACATCGAGCGCGTGCTCGCCGCGGACGACTACGTCTCGGCGTTCTTCCGGAATCCCGCCGAGGCGGCGCCGGTGGATTTCTTCGTGGCCTATTACGACAAGCAGACCGAGGGCTCGGGCATCCATTCGCCGGAGGTGTGTCTTCCCGCCGGCGGCTGGGAGATCTTCAGCCTCGAGCCGACCGAGATCACGCTTCCGGGGACGGGCTTCGGCACGTTCGACGTCAACCGCGCGGTGATCCAGCAGGGGCTGAACAAGCAGCTGGTCTATTACTGGTTCGAGGGCAGGGGCCGGCGGATCACCAACGATTTCGTCGCGAAGTTCTACACCGTCGCCGACAGCATGACGATGGGCCGGACCGACGGCGCGCTGGCGCGCGTCATCACCCCGATCGGCCAGAACGAGACCGAGGCGGAGGCCGAGGCGCGGCTCCAGCGGTTCCTGACGGCGGCGATCGACCGGCTGCCGGACTTCGTGCCGGAATAGGGGCGGGATCGCGCCGGGCGACACGCGTGTCGTCTCGGGCAAGTCTCTGATGTCGCGTGATTTTTCGCATCGCATTAACCGCGCGGCAACCCGTACCGCGCCCCGCGCGGGCGCACCCTGTCAGTCCGGAAGGATCCGCCGGTCGGCGACGTCTTCGAGCCAGTTGCGTCCGCCGAAGGCGATCATGGCGACATGGACGGTTTCGGCGGCAGGATCGGACCGGAAGACCACCGTGAGCATCCGTCCGCGGCCTCCATGTCTGGCGCGCCATCCCGCGAGACGTCCGTCGAGCCGCGCTCCCGAGAAGGGGTTGCCGAGGATCGCCCGGAGCAGATCGTCGATCTCGTCAAGTCTCCGTTCAGCCGCGACGAGGTCGCCTCCGGTGACCTCGATCACATGATCGATTATCCCGATCACATCGCGCCTGACCAGCGGATGCCGGATCAGGCGCGTCATTCCCCGTGATCGCCCGCCTGCGCCGCGCGAAGGTCGGCGAGACGGCTTCGCGCCTCCCCGGTGATGTCGGAAGGCTCTCCCGTCGGCTCCCACCGGTCGAGCGGCAGGGCCAGCCGACGCTCGATCTCGGCGGCGAGCAGCGCCGCCCGCGCGTCCCGCGCCGCCCGCGCGCGGACCATCTCGCCTGAAACCGCCGCGCTGACGCTGGGATACTCGCCAGCCTCGACGAGGCTCTTCGCATATGAAAAAGCGGGCTCCGTGAAGCTCACGGTCTGTTTTCGGACTGTCATCCGGCGCTCCTGTGATCATGGTGGTCCACAGGATTACCATAGGCACCGGAATGGCGTTCGTCCATCAGGCGGACCGGCATGACGACGCCTGGCTGCCGGATCCGAAAAAAGGACAGGCGGCGCGTGCGACGTCCGATCCGACCCGTGGCGGATCGGACCGCGACTGCCCGCGTCGTGCCGGACATGGCCCTTCCGGCCGCGGAGGGCGCGTCCTTTCGTGCCGCAGACCAGCCGGCCCCGCTCAGGGGCGTCGGGACCAGCTGCGGCCGAAGGTGACGAAGACCGCGTTGGACTGGGCGGAGCCGTCCTCGGTCTGCAGGCGCAGCCGGTAGCCCAGCGTGGCGCTGACGTCCTGGGTCAGGGCGCGGGTGTAGCGCGCGGTCGCGTCGATCTGGTCGATGGCCGCGATATTCGAGTTCTCGGCGTCGACCTGGTTCTGCGCGTTGAGGTCGATGCCCCAGCCTGACAGCGAGTTGATCTCGCGATCCAGTCCTATGCCGAGGCCGTAGAACAGGGTGTCGTCGCCTTCGCTGTCGAGACCGTAATCGCGGTAACCGCGGGCGTAGAGACGGCCGCGGGGCAGGAGGTAGTCGGCGCGGAGATCGGCGTTCCAGCGCGGACTGGGCGCGGCCGTCGTGTAGCGCGCTCTCGCGAACAGGCTGAACTCCTCGGGGGTGTCGTAGCTGATGCTGCCGCGCACCGCCGGACCCCAGTTGTCCTCGGTGGTGTAGCGCTCGCCGCTGAAGGTCTGGAGACGCTGGCGCTGCTCGTAGCCGAGACCGAAGGTGGCGTTCAGGTTCTCGCTGGGATCGTAGATCACCCCCGCGTCGATCGCCGCCGTGCGGATCTCGTTGTCGGTGGAATTCTCGGCCTTCTCGTAATCGTAGCTCGCCACCACGGCCGAGGACAGGATCGGATTCAGGCGCAGCCGCCAGAGCGCCTCGCCGCGGATCGCGTCGCTCGGCACCGCGCTGTCGGTCAGATCCGTGTCGACGTTCGAGTAGTCCACCGTGCTGGCGTCGAGACTGAAATTGTAGGAACTCGGCGAATCGGTGCGCAGCGCGAGATCGAAGCCGCCGCGGAGCCGGTTCTCGTTGCCATTGAAATTGGCGAGGTCGTCGGGGCTGATCGGAGTGAACTCGAACTCGTTCAGGGGGGTCAGCACCCCGTCGAGGCGGCGGTAGCTGTAGATCAGATACGCGTCGAAGCCGCCGTCGGCCCAATCCTGGCCGTAGCGGCCGCCCACGACCGCGGGATCGGCGTAGGTGACCTCGAAATCCGCGCCGTCCTCCCAGAGCAGCCGCAGGCCGATGTCGCCGAAGAGGGAGAGCCTCTGGGTGGAGGTCTCCCGCACGTAATCGAGGCCGAAGCGCGTGTCCGAATACGCCGCCGGGTTCGGATCTTCCTGGAGCGAGTAGTTGTCGTCGAACTCGAAGGTCTGCGAGATGCTGGCGGTGACGGTCGACTCGCCCAGGGTCTGGCCCTGCGCGGCGGCGGCGCCTGCCGCGAGGATCAGCGCCGCGAGCGATGCGCGCGTCATGCCGGTCTCCTCACTCGAAGAGGCGGCGTTCGGGCACGATGATCACGTCTCCGTCGCGCATCGCCAGCGACGAGGTGATGCTGCCGCCGCGCTCGACGTCGTTGAAGTTGAACAGGAACAGCCGCTCCTGGCCGGTCTGGGGGTCGGTGCGGCGGATCTGGATGCGCTTGGTCGCGGCGAACCGGCCGAAGCCGCCGGCGAGCGCCACCGTCTGCAGCAGACTGGTGCCGGGCTCGATCAGCAGGCGGCCGGGCGACCCGACCTGGCCCATGACGAAGACGTTGAGAAAATCGGCCTCGACCGCGCCGGGCTCGGGCGGCGGCGCGAGGGATTGCAGCGCCACGAAGACGTTGGGCTCGACCGCGAAGTTGGAGGCGAGCCGCTGCGCGATGTTGTTCTCGATGGCCTCGATCGTCTGGCCGCCGGCGTTCACGGTGCCGGCGAGCGGCAGCGAGATGCGCCCGTCGGGGCCGACGAGGACCTGGCGGTTGAGCGCCGCGTCCTCGAGGACGGTCACGTCGAGGATGTCGCCGGGCTGGATCCGGTAGGTCGATTGCGCGGCGGCCGGACCGGCCTGGACCGCGCAGGTCAGGATCAGCGCCAGGACGGCGCTCAAGAAGTGTCTCATAAATCCGCTCTCCAGATCATGATTTCGGGGCATCCTATGCGTCCCGGGCGGGGACGGAAAAGCGAAAACCCGGGAAAACGCGTTTTTCGGCGAAGATCGGCGCCGGACCGTATTGCGCGTGCAACACGACCGGCCCGGGGGGGCCGCCGGACGGGACGGTCCGCGCTCATCGCGCGGGGGCGGGGGCGTCGCGCGCCGCGATCTCGTCGAGCCTGGCCCGCGCGTCGGCGATCTGGGGCAGGGTGCTGTCGGGTCCGGCGAGGTCCACCGCCCGTTCGAGCGCCGCGCGCGCGAGATCCCAGCTCTCGAGATCGGCGTAGGTCTGGCCGAGATGGGCCTGGACGACGGCGTTGTCGGGCAGGCCGCGCGCGGCCTGCTCGAGGAAGGTCAGCGCCTGGGCGGGATCGCCGCGCCGCGCCAGGATCCAGCCGTAGGTGTCCTGGTAATGCGGCACGTTCGAGGCCCGCAGCCGGCGCGCGATCGCGTAGGCCTTGTCGAGGCCCTCGGCGTCGGGGCGCCGCGCGGCGATGAGGCTGGCGAGGTTGTTGGCGATCAGCTCGCTGTCGCTGCCGCGCGCGTACATCGCCTCGTAGATCGCGATCGCGCCCTCGAAATCCTCGCGGCTTTCCAGCAGCGAGGCCTTGGTGAAGAGCAGGCGCGGATCCTCCGGCGAGGCGGCGATGCCCGCGTCGAGGACGGCCTCGGCGTCGTCCGGCCGGCCCTGGAGGTTCAGGAGCGCGAAAAGCGCCTGGTAGGGCTGCGCGTAGCCGGGGTTCTCGGCGATGATGGCGCGGTAGAGCGTCTCGGCCTCGTCGGGCGCGTCGCCCACGGTCTCGAGGCCCGCCAGCATCATGCGCAGCGGCACGCTTCCCGGATCCTCCGCCAGCTTCCCGTTCACGAAGGTCAGCGCCCGGTCGATCTCGCCGGCCTCGACCCAGGTCTGGACGAGCCCGGCCAGCGCGCGGGTGTCTCCGGAATCGGCCTCGACGAGGCCCCGCAGCATGTCGGCGGTCTCGTCGAGCCGGTTCTGGCTGCGCAGCGCCGTGGCCTCGATCGCGTCGGCGGCCCGGGCGGCCTCCGGATCGTCCAGCCCGCGCAGCAGCTCCGCCACCTGCGTGGCGCGCGGCCAGTCGCGGCGTTCCAGATGCAGCTCGCCCAGCAGGGACAGCAGGCCGATGTCGTTCGGCGCGACCCGGAGCCCGTCGAGGAGCACGCTCTCGGCCGGCCCGGTCCGGCCGTCCTCGAGAAGGAAGCGGGCGTAGCGGGCGGATTCCTCCGCGCCCCGGCCCGAGACCTCCACGGCCAGCGCCAGCCGGTCGCCGGCGAGCTCGCGCGAACCCTCGCGCAGATGCGCCTCGGCCATGAGGGTCAGGACCTCGGCGTCGCGCGGGGCCTGTCCCAGGGCGTCGCGCATGTCCCGCACGGCGTTCTCGGGCCGGTCGGCGTCGATCTCGCGGCGCGCGCGCATCTTGAGCGCCTCGACCTGGCCGGGATCCTCGGCGAGCACCGCGTCCACCAGCGCGTCGCGGCCCGCCGCGTCGCCGGTCCCGCCCAGCATGCGGGCGAGCGCGATCTGGGTCTCGCGGCGGTCGTCGGAGGGTTCGGCCGCGTCGATCAGCGCGCGCATCGAGACGATGGCCGCCTCCGGGTCGCCTTCGGCGAAATCGAGCACGGCGAGCGCGCGCTGGAAGGGCGCGGGGTCGGCGGCCTCGGCGCGCAGCGTCTCGAGCTCGGCGCGCGCGGCCTCCGGGCCCCTGGCGTCGAGCAGGAACTGCACCACGCGGTAGCGCCCCTCCGGATCGTCCGGCGTCCGCGCGGCCATCTCGCGCAGCGCGGCCTCGGCGGCGTCGGTATCGCCTCGGGCCACGTGCCAGCGCACGAGGGCCTGCCAGAAGCTGTCGTTGGCGGGAAAGGCCTCGACCATCGCGCGCAGCTGCGCGCCCTCGCCCTCGACGTCGCCGAGATTGCGCAGCGCGCTGAGCCGGAGGATGTGGAGCGCCTCGTCCTCTTCCGGCGCGTCGGCCATCGCGGCGTCGATGAGGGGCAGGGCCGCGGCGTCGTCGCCGGCGTTCATCGCCTCGGCGATGAGGATCATGTGGGCGGGGAGCTGGGATGGATCCTCGGCGAGCACCTCGCGGGCCATCGCGACGGCGGCCGGCCGGTCGCCGCCTTCCCGCGCGTAGTCCACCGCGGCCTTGATCGCGCGGATCCCGGGATCCGCCGGATCGGCCGCGAAGGCCGCCTCGATGTTGGTCCCGGCCGTCGCGACGTCCCCGAGCGCCAGCGCGAGACGCGCGGCGGCGCGACGGCCCTCCAGGCTGCCGGGATCCTGCTCGACGAGACGCAGGTACTGGCTCAGGGCTCCGGGAGCGTCGCCGCGCGCCTCGAGAAGTCCGGCATAGGCGAGGCGCGCCTCGGTGTGGTCGCCGTCGAGCTGGAAGACGTTGCGCAGTTCGACCTCGGCGCGCGCGGTCTCGCCCTCGGCGATCAGGGCCAGCCCGCGCTGGTAATGCGCCTCGGCGCGCTCCTCCGCCGTGTCGCAGCCCGCGACGGCGAGAAGGAGGCCCAGAAGGGCGGGGGCGGCTTTGGCGGCGAGGCGCATCGCGGGCTCCATCGGAACGGCGTGGGGACCCGGGGTCCCGCAGGGGTCATATGGATCGAATACGTCGCGAAGTGTTTACGGAAAAACAACCGGCTGCCGGAAAAAACCCCGGCCGCGCGCGAAAAAACTCCGCCGGGCGGGAATCCGGACGCGCCGGCGCCGTCCGTCAGTAGCCGGTGCCGCGCAGGACCGTGCGGATTGTCAGGAAGAGCACCGCGACGTCGGTCAGGAACGAGACGTTGCGCGCGTAGCTCGTGTCATAGACCGCGCGGCTGGCGAAATTGGTCTCGTTGCGGTCGCCGACCTGCCAGAAGCCGGTCAGTCCGGGCCGCAGGCTGAAATAGGCCCGGCCGGGATAGAGCGGAAGCTGGTCGGTCATGATCGGCCGGGGGCCGACGAGGCTCATGTCGCCGCGCATCACGTTCCAGAGCTGGGGCAGCTCGTCCATCGAGGTCTTGCGGATCACCCGGCCGATGCCGGTGACCCTGGGATCGTCCTTGAGCTTCTGGGTCGCCTCCCATTCGGCGCGCGCCTCGGGATGCGCGGCGAGATGGGCCTCGAGCCGGGCCTCGGCGTCCACGACCATCGAGCGCAGTTTCCAGAAGCGGAAAAGCCGGCCGCCGCGTCCGACGCGGTCCTGGGAATAGAACACCGGACCGCCGTCGCGCCGGATCAGAAGCGCGAGGACCGCGATCATCGGCAGGACGATCGGCAGGGCCGCGACGATGGCGGCGATGTCGAACGCGCGCTTGAGCCGGCGGCGGTAGAGGCCCCGGCCGGTCCACCGCCCGGAAAGAGGTTCGGTCATGCCCGGATCCGGCATGGCGACGGCGACACGTGTCAGATCGCGTTCGAGAAAATGCATCATGAAGATCCGACACCCCACCACCCAAAAACACACATGCACACCAACACACGGCGGCCCGGGACGATCCATCGGACGGGCGGGACGATCGACCCACGCCGCGCGCACCCTCCCGGGCACCGCAGCATAACCACGCTTCGGTGCAAGTTTCAACCAACTTTAGTGGTTTTTGAATGAGATGCCTAATACTTGCCCATCTGCCCGCCATGGTTGTGG
>CAWCUP010000044.1:0-6362 GCA_963798765.1 uncultured Alphaproteobacteria bacterium
GCGACCTCCCTCGCTCTGTCCGGCGTCGCCATGACGATCGCCGGGCAGGCCCTGCCGCCTCCGCCCTTCCGGAGCAGGACGAAGGACCATGCGCGACGGTCGGTCGCCGCATACCGGCCGACGAGATCGCGGAGGTCTTCGGTCGGCATTCCCCTCCGCCATTCCCCGGAGACGTTCCGGGTGGGGAACGCGTGCGGCGCGTCCTCGACGGCGCCGGCCACGGACAGACGCAGGCCGATGAGCGGGGGGCCGTCCGGCCTGTCGATGGCCTTCCTCAGAAGCGCGAGCCTGCCCGCGATCGCGCACGGAACGCCGGAGACGAACTCAGCCCACGGGACGAGATCCGTCACCGGCAGGTCCGGCAAGGGGATGGAGCAGAGAATGACGATCCGCTTGCGGGTCGGAGAGCCGACGGCGCGGATCCGCGCCATCGCCTGCAGCATGTGCGCCTCGCGGGTCTGGGCGAGCAGAGCGGCGCCGCCGGGATCGGGATGGTGCCGGACCGTCGCCGGATCGAACCGGCCGTCGGACCGGAGGTACCATCCCGCCCGTCCGGGAAACCAGCCGCAGGAGCCGGCGAGGCCGGCAGCGAGGACGAGCGGCCTGTCGCCGTCGGCGTTGAACGAGCGCAGCTGGCGGTCGATCGCCTCGACGGGGGGCTCGAGGCGTCCGAGCAGGATCACCGTTTCAAAATCCCTGTATGTGTTGACCCCCTGAAGCCGCGGCCCGAACCATCGGGCCTCGGCCCCCAGGATCGGGCGGATGAGCGCCTCGTCGCTGCCGGTCGGGGCGGACGGATCCGCGTCGCGGTGAAGCTTCCCCAGCACCTCCTTCGTCGCCACGAGGAGGACGCCGCCGGTCGCCCGCGCGACTTCCCTCTCGACGACCGAAAGCACGTCGCGTCTCAACTCTTCGGCGCGCGGGCCGGAAACGAGCGAGGCGGTCGAAAACGTTCTGTCGCGGATCTGCACGACATCCGCGTTCGGAGCCACGTCGAGACTGACGAAGCGCGCGCCCGGCCGGACCGTCTCGACGATCAGAGGATCCGCGTCGGCATCGAGCAGGATCGTCGGGACATCCTGGTCCATCTCATGCCTGCGATGGGTGCGGAT
This sequence comes from uncultured Alphaproteobacteria bacterium, assembly GCA_963798765.1. Lineage (GTDB taxonomy): Bacteria > Pseudomonadota > Alphaproteobacteria > Rhodobacterales > Rhodobacteraceae > Amaricoccus. The sequence goes on from CAWCUP010000044.1 coordinate 1,113, forward strand.
CCGGTGCGCCGTCCCGCCGCCGGTCTCATAGGCCTCGAGGGCGAGGCGCTCGGAGGTCGGCCGATCCCAGGTCTCGTGAATCACCTGCCACACACGGGCCCGAGCGCGGGCCGCCCTGAGCGCCCACAGGTCGAACCCGTCGACGAGATCGCGCTGAACGGATTCCAGCATCATGGGATCGACACCGATCCGCGGCGCCGTCGAGAGCTCGTGCCTGGCGAAAGCCGAGACGTCGGCCCGTGCGACCCCGCCGCCGCGCAGGCTCTCGTTGACGGGCTCGTTGTTCCGCAGCGCCCGCGCGACGATCTCGCGCGCGTCGTCGAGGGATCGGAGAAACGCCCGCTCCTCGGGCGCGGCCGCGTTCATGTCGATAAGCGGGAGCCAGTTTCCGAGAGAGACCGTGTTCTCGTGAAGCAGGGTGGCGTGGAACTTCTCGTCGATGATCCGCAGCGCGACGTCGCCCTGCACCGGCATGCCGGACGTCAGATACGCGTGGGCCAGGAAGATCACCGTCGGCCGGTCGGGAATCTGCTCGTACCAGGAGCAGCTTCTGCGGCAGAATGCCTTGCGCATCCTGCGTTCGACAGGATCCCATGTCTGGCAGAGCGCTTCCGACACGTTGCCGAAGATCTCGCCGACGGCCTCGACGAGATCCGCCTTGCGGCACATCTTCCCGCCGGTATCCGGATTGAGAGCGCCGCGCCCGCGAAGGACCATGGCCGGAACGTCAGGATGCATCTCCCGGAATTCCCGGAACGCCTCCTCGGCGAGATCGTGGGTCGGAACGAAGATCTGGACATGACCGCGCGCGAGGAGCGGCGCGGCGAAACCGCCGAGCAGATTCAGAAGCATCCATGTCTTGCCCGTCCCCGCCGTGACCCGGATCGCGAGCGTGGGAAACTCGAGCGGGCCGTCTTCCGCGACCGCCGCCAGAAACCGCGAGATCTCCTCGGCGAGGACCCGGCGCGCGTCGTCGACCGACCGCCATCGCGGCGGGTCCGGCATCGCGGTCGTTTCCGAACAGGCTGCGGCATTCCGGTCAAGCATGATGATGAACTCCGTTTCGGTTCATCCCTACCTGGGTCCGGCCGCCGGGCGTCCAAACATAAAACGGACCTTATTCGTCTTTGATGTCACGCGTTCATTAATGGGGCCGCGTATATATCAGTCTATTAAATACGGACGCCCACAATTGCTGTTTTGATCTGCCGTTTCATTTCCCTATCTCCGAATTGAACACTTCGGAGGATCGACATGCTGAACATCGAAGACGTCGCCGATCATTGGCGGCTGAGCCCGCAGACCGTGCGGTCCCGCATCGCCGCGGGAGATCTGCGGGCGGTCCGCATCGCCGGGCGGTACCGCACCGAATGGCCCGACGTCTGGGCCTGCGAAGAGGGAAAGAAGCCCGCGGGCGCCCTCGCGGCGCGCTACACGACCCGGCTCCTGACCAAGGCCGATCTGGCGGCCTGCGTGCGGGTGAGCGTGCGGACGGTCGAGCGCTGGATGCGCGAGGGTCTGCCGACCCGCCCGGTCGGCGGGAACGTCCGCTTCAACCGCCATGAGGCCGCCCTCTGGCTGAGGAGCCGGTACGGCGTCGATTTCCGCGACGCCCTGGACGCGGCCGACGCCGTCCCGGAAGCCGTCGGATGAGGGTGTCGCGCCTCCCGTGCGACATCGGTTCCGCGCCAGCGCCGACATCCTCCCGACAGTCGCACACACTGCCCCCAACAGGCATCGGCGCAGTGTTCGGGGGCGGGAATGCGAAACCCGCTTTTTTCCCGCCAGCGGGTGCGACGTGGCCCCGCGGGCGCGATGTCCCGGTCGCGGAAATCTGACGCGGGGCGGTCCCGGCCTCCCGGGCGTCCCTCCGCGGGAGGACGCCCGGCGAGGCCGGGACCGGAGAAAGGAAAAAGAGATGAACACTCTGAAGGATGTCGAGATCTGGGCCATGGCGAACGGGATGAGCCGCGACGCGGTCTACGAGCTGCGCAAAGTGCCGGCGCGCCTCGGGATGCACGACGACGATCTGGGACTGATCCCGGCCTGCGTGGGGCACTTCGAACATGCCGTCGCGCCGTCCGGATACGCCGTCGTGTCGAAGTCCTCCGACCTCGACGCGGCGCGCCGCCGCGGCAACGCGCGGGTGCGCGCGCTGCTCCAGCGCTACCTCGCCACCGCCGCCCCGGCGGATCATGAAGCCGGAAACGTCCAGGCGCTCTGGGATCCTCTGGTGGAGTACGTGGCCTCGCTCGAGGGCTTCACCGAAAGGGGCGCGCCCTGGACCCGCGGCGCGTCGCGGTCCCTCTCGATGCTGCGCGCCCGCGCCCGGTGCGGTCCGGCTGATCTGGGCCAGTCCGAGATCGACCGGATCAACGCGGAGATCGACGCCACGAAGCGGAAAAGCCTGCGCAAATCGGTCGCGCGGCTCAACAGGCTGATCGCCGTCGCCGACCGGCACCCCGCCATGGCGGGCATGCTTCCCGACGCCCACCTCAAGAATCCCGAGGCGGCCGACCGCGCGCGTCGCATCGAGTGGGAGACGCTCCCCGAGGCGTTCAGGACGTCGGTCGACACGCTTCTCGCGCGCGCCACCGAGACGCCGGAATCGCAGGCCGACGAGGCCCGCCGCCGCATCGCGGCCGGGGAGGACCGCGCGGTCGTTCTCGCGGATTTCGAGAACCAGCGGACCCGGGAGATGGGAAACCGGGCCGCGGCCCACGCGACCTACCGCGGCGCCATCGCATGGGTGCTGCGCGCCCGGCTCGACCGCGGGCTCGACCCCGCGGCGCTCACCGACGCGCGCGCGATCCTCACGGCGCAGGCGATCGAGCAGGCGCTCGACGACCACGTGGCGCGTTCCAGGGCGTCGGTCCGTCTCAAGGATCCGGAGAAATCGCAGACCGGACACAACAGAATGACGGCGCTCCGTACGCTGGCCCGGTACGGTCTGCGCGATCCGGATCTCGCCCAGGACATCGCCCTTCTCGCCGCCGCCCGCGCCAAGGTCGTGCGCGCGCCGGGCAAGGACGGTCTCGAGGAGGAGGCCAGGAAGTTCTGCGCGGAGCTGCTGCGGGCCCCGCATGTCGCGACGCTCTTCGTGAACGCGCCCGCGCGCATCGCGGCCATCGCGCTGGACGCCCTCGACAAGGCGCGCGCCGGGAAGAACGAAAAACACGAGCTCTCGGCGCTGCGCCTGTTCGCCGCGGCGGTCCTCTTCGCCATGCAGATGTCGCGGCCGGTCCGGACCGGCAACCTGATCCGGTCCCGGGTGTCGGCGGCCGGCGGCGCGCTTCTTCGGCTGGTCTGGCTTAAAGAGGGCAGGCATGCGGAGATCACTTTCCCGGGCAACGAGGTGAAGAATTTACGGATCGTCAAGATGAGCATCCGGGACGAGGACGCGACGATCGTCTGGCGCTGGGTCTCGGAGCTCCGGCCGCGATACATGGAAATCCACGGCATCGCGGAGAGCGCCTATCTGATCCCCGGCAAAGCCAAGCCGCGGCTTCTGAAGGACGACGTGGTTCTGCCCCGCGGCTGCGTCGCGCCATCGACGCTCGACGGGATCTGGGACGACGGCGCGGGACGCGTCGGCCTCGGCCTGACCCCGCACCGGGCCCGGCACGCGGTCGCGACGCTGATCCTCGCGCTCAATCCAGGCGACTACGCCCTCGCGGCCTCGGTTCTGGCCGACACCGAGGAGACGGTTCGCAAGCATTACGGCCACGAGGACGGGGCCAAGGCGGCGGCCGAGGTGCGCAAGGCGCTGCTCGCGAGCCATCCCGAGCTTCTCAAAACGATGAAACGGAGGATCGACCGGTGAAACGCGACATCGCACGACATCTCGCGCCGGCGCCGGCCGCCGTGCGCTCCAGCATGCTCGCCGCGGACCTGCTGGATGCCGGCGCCGCGGCCGTGGTCGGCCGGTTCTTCGGGATCCTCAAGCGACGCGGCGAGCCTCTCGACGCGCCGAGCCGGGCGACCTTCGACCTCGCCGCGACGTCGGAATCGACGCTCGGCACGCTCCTCCGCGCCTTGGAGAGGCACGCGCCGCAGGTCTGTCTCGCCGGCGGGCGCGAGGCGCGGAAGGCGTGGTACGCGCTGCGACCCGAAAAGGGAACGCCCCGCCGGCGCGGGCGCGCGCCCGCTGCCGCCGCAGGCGCCGGACTCCTGGCCGGTCGAATGGGCGCTGCTCTATCCGGGCCTGCTGCGGGCCCCGATCAAGGAGAGCAGCCGGCGGCGTCATGTCGATTCGGTGAACCGGCTCGCGGCGATCCTTCCCGCCGACGCCGAACCGGACTGGTCCCGCTTCACCGCCTGCGCGCTTCTGCAGGCCCTGGCCGCCGACGGCGTCAACGCCCGGACGGCGAAGACCTGTCTCGGCGGGCTGATCGCCCTCGGCCTTCATGGCGGCGTCGCCGCCTCGAAACTCGCGGCTCTGCGCGAGATGCGCTCCGTCGCGAGCAGCCGGGGCATGCGGATCGACAAGGGGAAGGTCGCGCGGATCGCCGGTCTCGAGGAGCGGGGCGGGTTCGCCGTGATCGCGGAAGCCATCGGGAACCTGCGCTCCGAGGCCGCAGATCTGCCTGCCTGGTCGGCTTCGTCCGAGCGTCCGCGGCGGGCGGCGGCGGTGCTCGCCGTCGAGATCAACGCGTTCGGGCGGACCGGAGACGTCGCCTCCTGGCGGATCGGCCGCGAGCTGACCCGCGCGCCCTGGGGGACGTGGAGCCTGTGCTGGACGCATGAGAAGACAGGCTTCGTCCAGAACGTGGGCGAGCTCTGGGACGAGGTGGGCGAGGTGCTCGACGAGCTCATCCTCGCCGGTCGTCCCCGGCGCCATGCCGGGCTTCGATACGCCGAGCTCGACGGGATGAACTGGCTCACGTTCGCCGAGGAGGGCTTTGCTTCCCGGCATCCGAGCCGAGCTGGTCCTCGAGACGATCGGCCTGCCGGCGCACGACCTGCGCACGCTGGTCGCCGACCTGCTGCGCCGCGTCGATCCGGCCCGGGCGCGCGGTCTCATCGCGAGCATGCTGGGCCATTCGAGCGCGATCTCCGGCGAGGAGTACCGCGCCCTCTGCGAGGGAGACTTCGCGGTTGAGCAATGGCGGCGCATGCGGGGCGAGATCGCCGGGGGCGCCCTTTCGCGCTGAGCAGGTACAGGCGAGCCGGTGTGAAGGCGAGGGTGCTTGCCGGGCGTGCCGGCCTCGCCGGATCGATCGCATTTTACGCATTCGGCCCGGCGCGACA
>CAWCUP010000045.1:0-21252 GCA_963798765.1 uncultured Alphaproteobacteria bacterium
GTAGAAGGGGAGAGCCAGCACCCAGGGCAGGAGCCCGGGGCGGCCGCTGTCGCGAGCGGCGATCGCGGCGATCGAGAGCATGACGGCCTGGCCGAGGACCATCGAGGCGAAGTAGGCGACGACGAGCGGCCGGGGCAGTTCGCTCCAGAAGGCGAGGTCGAAGGCCGCGGTGGCGATCCAGAGCAGCCAGAAGAGCGGGATCGACAGATAGGAGGTTATCGCGCCGAGAAAAAGCACCTGGAAGCCGAGGAAGCCGCGCCAGCCGAGATCGCGCAGCAGCGCGCGCGGCGAGCGCATATGCGTGGCCCAGGTGATCGCGTAGCCCTTGAGCCAGCGCGAGCGCTGCCTGATCCAGGGCAGGACGCGCACGGTGGCCTCCTCCCAGGTCGTCGACGACACCATCTCGCAACGGTAGCCGAAGCGCGCGAGACGCATCCCCAGATCGGCGTCCTCGGTGACGTTGTGCGCGTCCCAGGCGCCGATCGCCTCGAGCACGTTGCGGCGGAAAAAGACCGTCGTGCCGCCGAGCGGTATCGGGATGCCGAGACGCTGGACGCCCTTGAGGATCACCCGGAACCAGATGGCGTATTCGAGCGTGAAGCAGCGCGAGAGCCAGTTCTTGCCGGTGTTGTAGAAATCGAGATGGCCCTGGACGCAGGCGACGTCCGGCGGGGCGTTCTGAAGATGCTCGACGACCGCGCGGATCTGGGCGGGGTCGGGGCGGTCCTCGGCGTCGTAGACGCCGACGATCTCGCCCCGGCAGAAGCGCAGGGCGTAGTTCATCGCCCGCGGCTTGGTCCGCAGCCGGTCCGCCGGGAACGGTGATGATCTCGACGCCCGGCGGAAGGGCGGCGGCCGGGATGGCGGCGCGGGTGATGACGTCGTCCTCCTCGAGAACCAGCTTGATGTCGAGGAGGGCCGCCGGATAGTCCATCGCGGCGATGGCTTCGAGCAGACGCGCCGCGACGTTCTCCTCCCTGAGAAGCGGAACCAGAATAGAGACTTGCGGGAGTTTCTTGTAGTCGGAGAGCCGCGACGTCTCGGCCGGTTTCTCCGCCCTGGCGGGCGCGAACCTTGCGAAGAGGGCGACGAGGCGCAGTCCCATCGTCATCGCGTTCGCGATCAGGATCCAGGCCATGAGGATCTGGAGCGCGGGAAGCGGCGCCGCGACGGCTGCGGCCAGAATGGTCGCGAACACGATCGCCGCGCGCCATCTCCGGCGGCCCGGATCGCGGCTCCGGCAGCTCATCGGCTCCGGGCAGCGGTCCCGCGCGTCGTCCCTCAGGCGGCCGTTGAAGCCTGTCGCGATGGCGCGCTGGATATCCTCGGACGTGGCGAGCGCATAGGCGATCCGCGTCTGGCCGCCACCGCACGCCGCCGTCGCCGCGTCCGTCGCGTCGGGGCTGCTGATCGCGATCACGCGCGTGCCGCCGATCTGACGCCAGGGAACGGCTTCGGCGGCGAGGCAGGCGTAGGGGTCGCAGGCGTGCAGAAGCGCCAGGTCCGGCGGCGACGTCGCGAGGTCGATCTGTCCGATGCCCGACTGTCTGGACAGGGCGGCGTTGAGAGCGGCCGCAGAGATGGCGCGGTTCGCGACGAGGATGCGTCCGAGACGCTGGTCCTGGTGTCCCTGCTGGACCAGGGCCGCGTCCAGCGATTCCGGTGCGAGGATGCCCTCGCCGACCAGCGTCTCGCCCAGCCGCAGGCGCTGGCGACGGGACGCGGGCGGATTGGCGGCTTCGGGCGCCGGCCGGGCGAACGGAAGAACTCTGGCCATGACAAACTCGCTCACATGGATGTGGCGAAAGTGTTAGATGACCTTTAAGAAACGCTTAAGGTTATTGACGATTAACGATTAATCGCCGCCCGGCTTACGCCATCGCCTCGACGAACCTGTCGAAGAGATAGAAGCTGTCCTGCGGGCCGGGACTGGCCTCCGGGTGGTGCTGCACGGAAAACACGGGACGGTCGCGCATGGCGATGCCGCAGTTCGATCCGTCGAACAGCGAGACATGCGTCTCGATCACGCCTTCGGGCAGGGTCTGGCTGTCGACGGTGAACCCGTGGTTCATCGAGGTGATCTCGACCTTTCCGGTCGCCAGGTCCTTGACCGGATGGTTCGCTCCGTGGTGGCCGTGGTTCATCTTCACCGTCCGGGCGCCGAGGGCCAGGGCGAGCATCTGGTGGCCGAGGCAGATGCCGAAAACGGGGACGCGGCTGCTGTCGAGAACCTCGCGGATCATCGGAACGGCGTAGGCGCCGGTGGCCGCCGGGTCGCCGGGACCGTTGGTCAGGAACACGCCTTCCGGGTCATGGGCGAGCACGTCCTCGGCGGTGGCGCTCGCGGGGAGCACGGTCACGTCGCAGCCGGCGGACGCCAGACAGCGCAGGATGTTGCGTTTCGCGCCGTAATCGACGGCGACCACGCGCCGGCCGGGCGTGGCGCGCGGCGCGAAGCCATCCGGCCAGGCCCAGCGCATCTCGTTCCACCGATAGCTCTGGGCGCAGGTGACCTCGCGGGCGAGGTCCATGCCTTCGAGGCCCGGAAACGCGCGCGCCTGCGCCACGAGCGCCGGGATGTCGAACACGCCGTCGGGCGCGTGGGCGATCACGGCGTGCGGGGCTCCGAGCTGGCGGATCGCGCGGGTGAGGCGGCGGGTGTCGACGCCGCCGACGCCGATGCGGTTCCGTCCGGCCATCCAGTCCGAGAGGGTCTGGACGGCGCGCCAGCTGGCGGGCGCGGTCGGATCCCAGCGGACGACCATGCCGGCCGCGACGGGGTCGTTCGCCTCGTCGTCGTCCGGGTTCGCGCCGACGTTGCCGACATGGGGAAAGGTGAAGGTCACGATCTGGCCGGCATAGGAGGGATCGGTCATGATCTCCTGGTAGCCGGTCATGGCGGTGTTGAAGCACAGTTCGGCGGCCGTCGCGCCGGCGGCCCCGAATCCCATGCCGTGAAAGACCTGGCCGTCCGCCAGCACGACGCGTCCGGTCGCCGCGTGTGCGTGCTCGGCGCCGCGTGTCGCTTGCTGTCCGGCCATCATCGAATCCTGCTTGGGAGCGAGGCGGAACCTACGCCCGGAGGATCGCGCGGTCAAGACATCCATGCCGATCCGGAGTCGTTTGTTTTCAACATGTTGACCGACGGTGCGCGGGTTGCGGCGGGGACGTGCGGTCTCTATAACTCGGAGCTTCGGCCGGGACTCCGGCGCTAAACACAGGTGCGGAATGATCCGGGAGCGGCTCGCGGAAGATCTCAAGACGGCGGTGAAGGCGCGCGAGGCGGAGCGCGTCGCGGCGCTGAGGCTGATGCTCGCGGCGATCAAGGACAGGGACATCGCGGCGCGGACCGGCGAGGGCTCGGAGGGCGTGCCGGACAGCGAGATCCTGGCGATCCTCGCGAAGATGGTGAAGCAGCGGCAGGACAGCGCCAAGGTCTACGAGGAGGCGGGACGGCTCGATCTCGCGGCGCAGGAGCGGACCGAGATCGGGATCATCCAGGACTACATGCCGAGACAGATGGACGCGGACGACATCCGCGACGCGGTCGCGGCGGCCATCGCGGAGACGGGCGCCGATTCGATCCGCGACATGGGTCGGGTCATGGCGCTGCTGAAGGACCGCCATGCCGGCGCCATGGACTTCGCGGCGGCCGGCGCGGCGGTGAAGGACGCGTTCCGCTGAGGCGGGGATCGGAGGCGGCATGAGAAAGCGGCGGTTCGGCGAGCACGGCGGCCGGTCGGTGGACGAGGTCACGCTCGAAAGCGGGGACGCGGCGGTGTCGATCCTGAACTACGGCTGCGTTCTTCGCGACTGGCGCGTGGACGGGGCGCGGGGAAGCGTGCCGGTCACGCTGGGGTTTCCGAGGTTCGAGGATTACGCGCGGCACAGCCAGTCGCACGGGATCATCGCCGGCAGGGTGGCCAACCGCATCGCCGGGGCGCGTTTCGTGCTGGACGGCACGGAGTACCGGCTCGCGGCGAATCACGGCCCGAACCACCTGCATGGCGGGACGGTGGGGCTCGGGCGGCGGCTCTGGGAGATGGAGACCGACGACGCGGCGAACGCCGTCCATCTGCGCTACGCCAGTCCGGACGGCGAGGAGGGGTATCCGGGGGCCGTCGACTTCACGGTGACGTATCGCCTCGAGGGCGCGCGGCTGGTCTGCGTGATGAGCGGCGTGCCGGATCGGCCGACGCCGGTCAACCTGGCGCAGCACAGCTATTACAATCTCGGCGGAGGCGGCGACGTGCTGGACCACGAGGTCGAGATCGCGGCGTCGCGCCACACGCCGACCGGGCCGGACCTGATCCCGGACGGGACGATCGCGCCGGTGGAGGGAACGCGGATGGATTTCACGACGGCGCGGAGCGTCGGTGATTCGGATCCGGAGCGTCTGGGGCTCGACCACAACCTCGTTCTGGACGCCGACAGGGACCCGAACGCGCCGGCGGCGCGAGTCTCGTGCCCGCGCACGGGGCTAAATCTGCGGCTCTGGACGGATCAGCCGGGGCTTCAGATCTATAACGGATCGGACAAGTCGGTGGCGGTTCCGGGGCATGAAGGGCAGGTCTACGGGCCGTATGCGGGCCTGTGCCTGGAGGCGCAGCGCTTTCCGGACAGCCTTCACAGACCGGACTGGCCGAGCGTCGTGGTGACGCCGGAGGCGCCCTACAATCAACAACTTATGGTTGAAATCTCTGCCTGAGATTCGCGGCAACACAGAGTCTCTTTCCCTCGCCCGAAACCGCCAGATTCCGTTAAGTCCTTTGGAACGTTAACAAAAGTTAACCCGGCCGAGTCGTGGTGCCATGAAGGCTGTCAACCACAAAATCTGGGTTTGTGACGAATTTATTCGTTGACCGCCGCCGGGGTTCTGCTGCTAGTAGTGGTGGGCCGGATCGATAGCACAACATCTGGTGGTCGTCCGGGCGGCGACAGACGGAACAGGCGGCCGGGCCGCATACGGGCAAGAAACAAGTAATCCAGGGGCAGAGACATGCAGATCGATCGCCGTTTCACGACCGAAGAGACCGGCGCCTACGGGGCGCTGAAGTTCCGGACGACCACCTCGGAGATCCGCAATCCGGACGGGTCGGTGGTCTTCAGCCTGGAGAACCTGGAGGTTCCGGAAAGCTGGAGCCAGGTGGCCTCCGACGTGCTGGCGCAGAAGTATTTCCGCAAAGCGGGCGTGCCGGCCGCCCTGAAGCGCGTGCGGGAGAAGGGCGTTCCCGACTTCCTGTGGCGCTCGGTCCCCGATGACGCGAAGCTCGCCAAGCTGCCCGAGGCGGAGCGGTTCGGCGGCGAGACCTCGGCGCGGCAGGTCTTCGACCGGCTCGCCGGCGCCTGGGCCTATTGGGGCTGGAAGGGCGGATATTTCACGTCCGAGGCGGACGCTCGGGCCTATTACGACGAGATGCGCTATACCCTGGCCGCGCAGATGGGCGCGCCCAACAGCCCGCAATGGTTCAACACGGGTCTGCACTGGGCCTACGGCATCGACGGTCCGGGGCAGGGGCATTACTACGTCGATTTCGAGAGCGGCGAGCTGACGAAATCGACCAGCGCCTACGAGCATCCGCAGCCGCACGCCTGCTTCATCCAGTCGGTCCAGGACGATCTGGTCAACGACGGCGGGATCATGGACCTGTGGACCCGCGAGGCGCGGCTGTTCAAATACGGGTCGGGCACGGGCACGAACTTCTCGTCGCTGCGGTCGGGCAACGAGAGCCTCGCCGGCGGCGGCAAGTCGTCGGGGCTGATGAGCTTCCTCAAGATCGGCGATCGGGCGGCCGGCGCGATCAAGTCGGGCGGCACGACGCGCCGGGCGGCCAAGATGGTGATCTGCGACATGGATCACCCGGACATCGAGGATTTCATCAACTGGAAGGTCGTCGAGGAGCAGAAGGTCGCGGCGCTTGTCGCGGGGTCGAAGATCCACGAGACGCGGCTCAACGAGATCTTCGGCGCGATCCGGACCTGGGACGGCGCCGAGGCCGACGCGTTCGATCCCAAGAAGAACGCGGCCCTCAAGGCCGCGATCCGCACCGCCAAGAAGTCGATGGTGCCCGAGACCTACGTCAAGCGCGTGCTCGACTACGCGTCGCAGGGCTTCACCAGCATCGACTTCCGCACCTACGACACGGATTGGGATTCCGAGGCGTATCTCACGGTTTCCGGACAGAACTCGAACAACTCGGTCCGGGTGACCGACGCCTTCCTCGAGGCGGTGCGCGCGGACGGCGACTGGGAGCTGACCCGGCGCACCGACGGCAAGGTGGCCAAGACGGTCAAGGCGCGCGACCTCTGGGAGCAGATCGGCCACGCGGCATGGGCCTGCGCCGATCCGGGCGTGCAGTTCCACGACACGATCAACGCGTGGCACACCTGCCCGGAGGACGGCGCGATCCGCGGCTCGAATCCGTGCTCGGAATACATGTTCCTCGACGACACGGCCTGCAATCTCGCCTCGATGAACCTGCTGACGTTCCTGAAGGACGGCGCGTTCGACGCGGAGGCCTATGTCCACGCGACGCGGATCTGGACGCTGACGCTCGAGATCTCGGTGCTGATGGCGCAGTTCCCCAGCCCGAGGATCGCGGAGCTTTCGTATCAGGTTCCGCACGCTCGGTCTGGGATACGCCAATATCGGGGGCCTTCTGATGACCATGGGCCACGGCTATGACAGCGCCGAGGGACGCGCGCTCTGCGGCGCGCTGTCCGCGATCATGACCGGCGCCTCCTACGCGACCTCGGCCGAGATCGCCAAGGAGCGCGGCGCGTTTCCCGGCTATGCGGCGAACGCCGGGCACATGCTGCGGGTGATCCGCAACCACCGGCGCGCGGCGCAGGGGCACCTGACCGGATACGAGGGGCTGGCGGTGCCGCCCGTCGCGCTCGACCACGACCATTGCCCCGATCGCGCGCTGCTCAATCTCGCCCACGCGGTCTGGGACGAGGCGGTGGAGATGGGCGAGCGGCACGGTTTCCGCAACGCGCAGACCACGGTGATCGCGCCGACCGGCACGATCGGGCTGGTGATGGACTGCGACACGACCGGAATCGAACCGGACTTCGCGCTCGTCAAGTTCAAGAAGCTCGCCGGCGGCGGCTACTTCAAGATCATCAACCGGGGCGTGCCGAAAGCGTTGGAGAACCTCGGCTATTCCGCGTCGAACGTCGCGGAGATCATCGCCCACGCCGTCGGCCACGGCACGCTCGGCAACGCGCCCGACATCAACCCGACGGCCCTGATCGGCCACGGGTTCGGTCCGGCCGAGATCGCGAAGATCGAGGCGGCTCTGCCGACCGCCTTCGACATCCGCTTCGTGTTCAACCAGTGGACGCTCGGCGAGGAGTTCTGCACCGGCGTTCTCGGCATACCCGCCGGGAAGCTGCGCGATCCGGCTTTCGACCTGCTCCGGCATCTGGGGTTCACGAAGGCGCAGATCGAGGCGGCGAACGCGCATGTGTGCGGAACCATGACGCTGGAAGGCGCGCCGCATCTGAAGCCGGAGCATCTCGTGGTCTTCGACTGCGCCAATCCCTGCGGCCGGACCGGCAAGCGCTATCTCAGCGTCGAGAGCCATATCCGCATGATGGCGGCGGCCCAGAGCTTCGTCTCGGGGGCGATCTCCAAGACGATCAACATGCCGAACGACGCGACCATCGAGGATTGCAAGGCGGCCTACGAGCTGAGCTGGTCGCTCGGCGTCAAGGCCAACGCCCTCTACCGCGACGGCTCGAAGCTGAGCCAGCCGCTCAGCTCGGCGCTGATCGAGGATGACGAGGATCTCGAGGAGGTGCTGACCGAGGCGCCGGTCGCGGAACGCACCGCCGTTCTGGCCGAGAAGATCGTCGAGCGGATCATCGTCAAGGAGATCGAACGTTCGAACCGGGTGAAACTGCCCGAGCGGCGCAAAGGCTACACCCAGAAGGCGATCGTCGGCGGCCACAAGGTCTATCTGCGCACCGGCGAATATGAGGACGGCCAGCTCGGCGAGATCTTCATCGACATGCACAAGGAGGGCGCGGCCTTCCGGGCGATGATGAACAACTTCGCCATAGCGGTGAGCGTCGGGCTGCAGTACGGCGTGCCGCTCGAGGAGTTCGTCGAGGCCTTCACCTTCACCCGCTTCGAGCCTGCGGGGATGGTTCAGGGCAACGACTCGATCAAGAACGCCACCTCGATCCTCGACTACATCTTCCGCGAGCTGGCGGTGAGCTATCTCGACCGCACCGACCTCGCGCATGTGAAGCCGACGGGCGAGAGCTTCGACGATCTGGGGCGGGTTGAGCCCGAGACGCTCGAATCCGGTCCGGAGAGCGATCTGCGCAACGAGATCGCGCAGAGCTCCATCGAGGTGATCCGCCAGCTCTCCTCGACGGGATACCTGCGCAAACGCCTCCCGCAGGAGCTGATGCTCCAGCCCGGCGGCTCCGACCTCGGGGGCGCGCTCGCGCTCAGCGGTCTGGTCGTGCGGACGGAGACCGCGACCGCGCGCCTCGCGGCCGTCGATCCGCGCGCCAAGGCGAAGATGCAGGGCTACGAGGGCGATCCCTGCGGGGAATGCGGCAACTTCACCCTCGTGCGCAACGGGACGTGCATGAAGTGCAACACCTGCGGCGGCACCAGCGGGTGCAGCTGAGGGGAGAGATCTTGATGAACAGGCCCTTATAAACAGCCCTATTCGGCCATTTTGGTGCCCTGTTTGAACCCCATATCACGCCCTCAACCGGCTAAGTGATTGAAAAGACAAAGGAGGCCGTTCCCAGGAAATTTCGGGTGACATGGCGAGACGGCACCGGACTATGAGAGCAGGCGACGAGCAGGAGGCGCGGCGCGCGGAGGCTTCCCGAGGGGTCTCGCGCGCCGCGCCGGTGATTTCGGTCATGGATCTTTTCAGGACGGGGCTTCGCCACGCCCGAATCGTTGGCTGGATACGAGGCGGTTTGGAATCGCGGCGTAGTACAGGCCTGTCCGTCGTCAGATAGTCCGGATTCACACCGCCGAGCAGGAGGCGCGAGTGGGACGCGCCGAGGCTGCGAGCGCGGCGTCGGAGGCGACCTACGGCAAGGCCGAGGCGAACGTCCTGCGTGCGGGGGCGGTCCTCGCGCAGCGCGAGGCGACGAACGAACGACAGATGACGCTGGTCCAGCGCGGCACGATTTCCGCGCAGACCGCCGAAGAGTCGCAGCGCGACGTCGATGTCGCCGCCGCCGAACTCGCGGTGGCCCGGAGCGACGTCAAAGTGGCCGACGCGCAGCGCGCCGACGCCGCGGCCGCCCTGCGCTACGAGACGACGCTCCTTGACCATCACGTCCTGCGGGCGCCTTTCGACGCGATCGTCGTCGAGCGCCATGTCGAGGCGGGAACGGTCGTGCAGCCCGGCGAGGCGATCCTGACGCTGATGGACCCGACGACGATCCGGACGCTGGCCTATGTCGACGAGGCGCGCGCCGGCGGGATCGAACCGGGGCAACCGGCCGAAGTGCGGCTGCGGTCGCTGCCGCACGAGGTCTTTCGCGGCACGGTGGAACGGATCGACATCGAGAGCGATCGGGTCAACGAGGAGCGTCGCGTCTGGATCGCCTGCGACCGCTGCCCGGTACAGTTCTATCTGGGCGAGCAGGCGGAAGTGCGGATCGGGGTGGCGGACCTGTCCGACGTCCTGCTGGTGCCGGCAATCGCCGTGCGCAGCTTCGACGGACATCAGGGCCGCGTCTGGGTGGTGCTTGACGGAAAGCTGGCGGAGGCGGCCGTGACCTTCGGCCATCGCACCGAGGACGCGCGGCTGCAGATCGTCAGCGGCGTGCCGGACGGGGCGCGGGTGGTCGCGGCTCCGGTCAAGGGCCTGTCCGAGGGCCGGATGGCGCGCGTCGTGTCGGAGGACGCGCCATGAACCTCGCCCTGCGCGACGTCCGCCACAACCTCTTCCGATTCGTGCTGACCTGCCTCGGCCTCAGCCTGCTGATGGCAGTCGTCCTCGCGATGATCGGCATCTACAACGGGCTGGTCGCCGACGCGTTGAACATCGTAAAGGCGCCGCAGGTCAATCTCTGGGTAGTGGAATCCGGCACCGGCCTGGGAAGCCTCGAAGGTCCCCGGCGGCACCCGCGACGCGGTGGCGCGGCTGCACGGCGTCGCGCAGGCGGGCGGCATCACATATCAGACGGTCGAGACCGCGCATTCCGGCGACACCCTGCGCCTCTACGTGATCGGCTACGAGCCCGGCCGGCCCGGCGGTCCGCTGGAGATCGCCGAGGGGCGCGAGATCAGCCGGAGCCATTTCGAGATGGTCGCGGACCGCAAGACCGGCCTCGTCGTGGGCGACCGGATCCGTCTCGGACGCGACAGCTTCGCTGTCGTCGGCCTTGTCGAGGAAGCGATGAACTCCGGCGGCGATCCAGCGGTTTTCCTCACGCTGGCGGATGCGCAGACCCTGCAGTCGGAACTGGCCCCCGCGGCGCAGCGCGTTCAGGTCGCGCGCGGCGCGGGCGCGTCGGAGACCGCCGACACGGTCGCCGCCGTGAGCGCCCGGCTGGAGCCGATGGCCGATCCGCAGGACGTGGCGCGCAACGTCCGGCAATGGAAACACTTCGGCGCGCTGACGCAGGCGGAGCAGGAGGCGATCCTGATAGAATCGGTCGTTGACCGGGCCAAGCGGCAGATCGGTCTCTTCCTCGGGATCCTGCTGACGGTCTCGGCGGTGGTGATCGCGCTCATCATCTACACGATGACGATGGAGAAGCTGAAACAGATCGCCACGCTGAAGCTGATCGGCGCGCCGGACCGCGTCATCGTCGGCCTTATCGTGCAGCAATCGCTCGCGCTCGGCATGGTGGGCTGGACGTTCGGACTCTTTCTGATCCTTCTCATGAAGGATTATTTCCCCCGCCGCGTGGTACTGGAGCCGGTCAACGCGGCGGCGCTCGCCGGGATCATCCTCGTCGTCTGCATCGCGGCGAGCGGGCTGGGCGTCCGCGCCGCGCTCAAGGTCGATCCGGCGACGGCGATCGGAGGCTGAGGATGACCGACGCCCGCCAGCCTCTTGTCGAAATCCAGGACGTCTCGAAGCACTACGGCGAGGGTGACGCGCGCGTCGACGCGCTGCGCGACATCGATCTGACCGTGCGCCGAGGCGAGGTCGCGGCCCTGCTCGGCCCGTCAGGGTCCGGCAAGACCACGCTGCTGAACATCATCGGCTGCATCATCGACCCGACGGAAGGGCTGGTGACGCTTGACGGCGAGCGCGTCTTCGAGAACCGGTGGCTGCGGCGCGATCTGCGCCGGCTGCGTCTCGACAAGATCGGCTTCATCTTCCAGTTCCACAATCTGTTGCCCTTCCTCAACGCCCGCGACAACGTGGCCCTCGTTCTGACCCTCGCGGGCAGACCCGTGGCCGAAGCCCAGGCTCGGGCCACGGAACTGCTCGACTATCTCGAGGTGGGGCACCGCGCCGCCGCCATGCCCGCGCTCCTGTCGGGCGGCGAGGCCCAGCGCGTCGCCATCGCCCGCGCGCTCGCCAACAGCCCGCGCATCATCCTGGCCGACGAACCGACGGCGGCGCTCGACGGCAAACGCGCCGGCATCGTCATAGATCTCATGCGCAAACTGGCCGCCGAACACGACGCCTGCATCATCGCCGTCACCCATGACGAGAAGATCTACGACCGGTTCGACCGGCTGTTCCATTTGCGGGACGGGGTCCTGGAAAACGAGGAAGGGGAAAGCTCATCAACACGTATCTGACCGGATCCCGCGCGAAACAGGTCGCCGCAGGCGTCGCGGTGGCGTTCGGACTGCTGACGATCCTGTCCGGCGGCAGGGCCCTCCTGGGCGGTCCCGCCGCACAGGCGGCCGCCGGAAATGTCGTTCCGTTCGTTCTGTGGTTCAATTTCCTGTCGGGATTCTTCTATGTGCTGCCGGGTGTCGGGATCGCCTTGGGCCGACTTTGGGCCGCCAAACTGTCAATCGCCCTGGCGGTCGCGATCGCCGCGGTGTTCGCGCTGTTCGGCCTGCACGTCCTGCAGGGCGGGGCGTTCGAGATGCGTATGGTCCTACGACTTCTCGGATGGGTCGTGGTCGCCGTCATCGCGGTGCGAACCCTGTCAGGCGACGACCCCGGCAGGGACGAGGCCGAACGGAAGTGACGACCGACCGGGGCGACAGGTGACCGGCGACTCTGACGGCCTGCTTCATTCCTCCGCTTCGCGGATCAGCCGTTCCACCCAGCGGAAGGCGAACCACGTTGCCGGAATTCCGGCCATGGCACCGACGACAAGACTGGTAACGGGTGAAAGCGCCGCGAAGCCCCAATACGTCCCGATCAATGCCAAGAGAAATATGTTGATGGACATCGCCGCGCTCACGAACGGGAAGAGAATGAGATACAGCTTCATCGCAAATCTTCACCAATACGTTCAGAGGATTGATGCATCGCGGCCGGGACCCTAATGGCTCGTTCCGTCAGAGAACGTGATCTTGTTCCAGACGTTGTATTTTCCGGACGGCTTGTTCATCGGCAGGCGTTTGACCTCCTGAAGCGTCTTGGCGTCATAGACGATCACCGCGCCGTCATCCTCCCAGACGCTGACCAGAGCGTGTTCGCCGGTCCGGTCGAACTCCACATGCGCGACCGTCGCGCCCGGGACCGGCCGCAGCGTCTCGACGATCTCGAGGCTCTCCTTGTCGATGATGTGCATCGCGTCGCGGTTGGGCCCGAAGAACACGTCCGCCCAGACATAGGGCGTGGTCTCGTGGCTCCGCAGGAAAAACCCCGGCCCGAGCGTCTCGATGGTCTTCTCGATGCTGAAATCGTCGATGTCGATGACCGAAATCCGCGCCTCCTTCAGATGTGGAGTCGCCATCACCCGATGGCCGTCGCGCATCCACGAGATGCCCGACCCCAGATGCGGCAGACCGGGCAGCGGCAGTTCCGCGATCTCGCGCCCGACGCGCAGGTTCACCACCACGCCGCGCTCTCCGTCGCGGGACGCGCCGATCAGGTTCACGTAATCCGGCGTGAAGAAGAAATCGTCGAGCGGCTCGGATATTTCGATCCGCCGGCGCGCGAACAGACCTTCCGAAGAGGGAAGGGCCTCGATCATGCCTTTCTCGCGGCTGTGCACGAAGCCCTCGTAGATCGCCGGCGCCTCCGGATCCGTGGCGATCTCCCAGATCTCCGGCGCGTCCTTCAACGCCAGAATGAAACTGTCGCGCTGCGGCGCCTGATACACGGCCGAGACGCGGCTCGGCACGCCGTCTTTCGACGCCACGTCGAACACCTTCGAGACGCTCAGATCCTCCGTCGCGAGGATCGTCAACGTCGCCGGCAGATAATTCGCGACCGCCAGCCACCGTCCGTCCTTCGACATCGCGATGTTGCGGCTGTTGAGCCCGGCACGGACCCGGCCGACCTCGGCCAGCGACCAGAGATCGTATTTCTGCACCCAGCCGTCGCGCGACATCACGAAGACATGCCGCCCGTCCGGCGAGAATTTCGGACCGCCATGCACCGCGAACGGCGTCGGGAACCGGTCGATCACCTCGAACCTGTCGCCGTCGAGCACGCTGACATGGTGATCGCCGGTCTCGACCACGACGAAGAGGTTCATCGGATCGGCCTCGAAGACCGGCCCCTCCGCCGCGACGTAATCGGGATTCATCTCGCGCGAGGCCGCGATCTCCTCCGGCCCCCAGGCCGGAACCTCCTCCAGCGGCGTCTCCAGATATGCCGCCAGCCCCGCGATCTCCTCCGCGTTCAGCGTGTCGGAGAACGCCGGCATCTGCGTCGACGCGCGCCCCTGTGAGATCACCGCCGAAAGGTCCGGGCCGCGCATCCGCCCCAGCGTCTCGGGGATCAGCGCGGGACCGATCCCTCCGAGCCGCGCCGCCCCGTGACATTCGGCGCAGCGTTCGGCGTAAGTCGCGACCGGATCGGCGGCGACCGGGGCCGCGAGCAGCACCGCGAGACTAGCTGAAATCATGGACCGGATCATGGCTCTTTCCGCGGAAGGGCGTGACGTCGAGACGGGCCTCGGCGGTGTCGACGCCGATCTCGGCATCGTCAAGAAAACAGGCCGGATCCTCGGCCCAGGGGTCGCCTGTGACCTGAAGCGCGCGGATGCGGGTGTTGCCGCCGCAGACCGCCTTGTAGGCGCAGGCGCCGCAGCGGCCCTTGAGCGGACGCGGTCGCAGACGCAGCGAGGCCAGCATCGGATCGCCTCCGGTCCAGAGCTCGGAGAACTTGCGCTCCTTCACGTTGCCCACCGTATAATCCGACCAGTAGGTGTCGGGGTGGACCTTGCCCTGGGGGTCGATGTTGGCGACGCCCACGCCGGCCGAATTGCCGCCCCAGGCCTCCAGCACCTCGCGCAGACGCGCGACGCGTTTCGCCGGGAACCGCTCCTCGGCCCAGCGCATGAACCAGACCGCGTCGGCGTCGTTGTTGCCGGTCACGATCTCGAACGCCTCGCCGGCCTGCGCCGACTTCCAAGCCTTATCCACCAGAAGCGCGATCGCCGAGCGGGCCCGGTCACGGTCCGCGTCTTCGCCGCGATGTTTGTCGCCGCGCCCCGCATAGACCAGATGCGAGAGGTAGAACTTGTCGATCCCCTCGTCCTCGCAGAGCCGCAGCATGTCGGGCAACTGCTCCGCGTTGTCCTTGGTCATCGTGTAGCGCAGGCCCACTTTCACGCCCCGTGCCTTGCAGGCCCGGATGCCGTGGAGAGCCTCCTTGAAAGCGCCTTCTCGGCCCCGGAACCAGTCGTTGGTCGCGCCTATGCCGTCGAGGCTGACGCCGACATAGTCGAAACCGATATCGGCGATCCGGTCGGCCACCCCGCCCACCAGCGCCGTGCCGTTAGACGACAGCGCCAGATACCGGCAGGCCTCGCGCGCGCGCGGCGCCAGTTCGAAGAAATCGAACCGCGACAGCGGCTCGCCGCCCGACAGGATCAGCGCGGGGATCCGGAACGTCTCGAGATCGTCGAGAACCCCCATCGCCTGCTCGTGGCTTAGCTCGCCCGGAAACGGCACGTTCGCCGACGTCGTGTAGCAGTGCCGGCACTTGAGGTTGCAGGTCCGCGTGAGATTCCAGATCACCACCGGCTTCGGATCGCCGCCGAAACCGCGACGCCGGACCGGCTTCATCTCGGGCGCGGTCAATTCGTGCATGTAGTGCGAAAGACGGAACATCAGGTCGCTCCCCCGGCCAGTCGCAGGCCGGTTTTTTTTAGGATGCGGGTTGAATAGAGCACGTCGCCCGACCGGCAGGCCGGCCCGAGAAGCGCCGCGATCTCCGCGCGCTTCTCCTCGACCTCGGCCCGGTCGGCGCCATGCGCCATCGCGAAAAGGTTGTACGGCCAGTCGGGCAGAGCCCTCGGGCGCAGATAGGCGTGGCTGACGAAATCGAGCGCGCCGACCAACGTTCCGAGTTCGCGACGCCTCGGCGTCGTCCACGTCCCAGACCGTCATGCCGTTGGCGGCCATGCCGAGCGCGTAATGATTGGGCGCCGCCGCGATCCGACGCACGATCCCGCGCGCCTGCATCGACGCGAGCCGCGCGATGATCTCCCTCTCGGCCAGCCCCGTCTGCTTGGCCACGGCCGCGTAGGGCCGGGCGACGATCGGCAGACCCGCCTGGGTCGCGGCGATGATGCGGCGGTCGATGGCGTCGATGCTCATGCCGCCACCCGGAAACCGATGAAGAACTCCTCCAGCTTGGGGAAGCGCAGAACGGCCAGGCCCGTGGCGCGCTCGATCTCGATCGCCGCCGCCTCGATGCCCTCGGGCGTCTCGGTCGCCAGGACGAACCACATGTTGAGCTTGTGCGCGCGCGCGTAATTGTGGGCGACCTGCGGAAGGACGTTCACCTGTTCCGCGACCACGTCGAACCGGTCCTCCGGCACCGCCATCGCGCAGAGACAGAACGCGCCGCCCAGAGCGGCCGCGTCGTAGAACGGACCGAACCGCGTGATCGCTCCGGTTTCGCGAAGCCGAGCGACGCGCGCCAGAAGGTCGTCCACCTCAAGCCCGAGTTCGGCCGCGATGCCCGCGAACGGCTCGGACACCAGCGGCAGGCCATCCTGGAGCCTGTTGATGATCGCGCGGTCGAGCGTGTCGAGGTCGACGGGTTTCTGTCTCATGCGGCTGCGCCCTCCTTGACGGCGACGAGCGCGCCTTTCTGTTTGAAACACCGCAAGCTGAACAGGATCCGGCGCGGCAGACCCGCGAGATCGGCGGCGGCCTCCGCGCGTTGAAGCGTGGCCAGAGCCTCGTCGCGGCTGCGGGCGTGGATCATGCAATAGAGGTTGTAGGGCCAGAACCTGGCCGCCGGGCGGCGTTGATAGCAGAGCGTCACCCCCCGCTCGGCGCGCAGGATCTCGCCCGCCGCGACGATGCGATCCTCTGGCACCTCCCAGACCACCATCGCGTTGGACGTCCAGCCAAGCGACCGGTGGCGGACGATCACGCCGAGGCGTCCGATCAGGCCCGCGTCGAGAAGGGCGCCAATCCGGCCGATGATGTCGTCCTCGTAGCGGCCGAGGGACTGCGCCAAGGCGTCATAGGGCCGCGCTGTCACCTCCAGGCCCTCGGACAGAATCTGAAGGATCGCGCGGTCGCCGTCGACCAGCGCGCGCATATTCGCTTCCGGCGCCAATGGCGTGGGTGCGGCGACGTCCAGCCCGAACCCCAGATCGACATTAAAGGCCCGCACCAGTGGAAGATCGAGCACTTCGAGGCCCGTGCGTCGCCGCACGGCCTCCAGGGTCGAGTCCACATGCGCGCGGTCCGGCCCGGTGGCAACGAACCAGATGTTCCAGGCGTTCTCGCGCAGATACGAATGGTTCACGCCGTCGAGCCCGCCGATCGCCGCCGCGACGTCCTCGATGCGACCGTCGGGGGCAGCCACGGCGGCGAGCGTGCTCGCCCCGGCGGTGTTCGGCCGGCAGGTACCGCCGACGCGACTGATCTTTCCGGCCTCGCGCAGCCGCTTCAGCCGCGAGATCACCTCGTCCTCTCGCAGGCCGAGCGCGCGCGCGATCACCGCGAACGGCCGTGGGACGAGGGGCAGATCGCGCTGCCATCCGTCCATCAGCTTCCGGTCGATATCCGGTGAAACGATGTCCATGGTCACAGCCCCGTCCGATGCGCCCGCGCAGTGAAAAAGATACCCGAGGGCGTCTGCGCCGGGATCTCGGCCAGCTTCTCGAAGGTCGCGGTGTCGTAGACGTCGATCCGGTTCGCGTCGCGCACCGAGACCCAGACCTCGTGCCCGCGCGGCGTGAATTCCATGTGCAGGACGGCGGGGCCGGGCTTCAGCTCTTGTACGATCTCGCCCGAAAGCGTGTCGAGCACCTGAACAGTGTCGTTGTCGGGATGGGCGAAGTTCACCCAGACCCGCCGCCCCCCCGGCTGCGCGACCGCGAAGACCGGCTGGCCGTGCACCGCCGTGCGGCCGACCTCCTCAAGGCTCCGCGCGTCCATCCAGAGCACCTCGTGCCGTCCGATGGCGGGCAGGGCGAAGCGGTCGCCCGCCAGAGCCCAGCCTTCGAGATGCGGCATCTTGTAGACCGGCAGCGCCGGGTCGCCCTTGGCGTAGCCGTCGAGGATGCGCCGCGCGGACGGCGCCTCGTCCCAGAGGTCGATCACGCTCAGGCCGTCCTCGCCGAACAGCCCCGCGACGTAGGTCCGTCCGTCACCGGTGATCAGCGCGTCGTAGGGATTAGCGCCGACGTCCTCGATCCGCGTGATCTCCGGCTCCGCGCCGCCGGAGAAATCCGCGATCCACGTCTCGCCTGCGTCCCAGAGCGAGAACACGAACCGACGTCCGGGCGCGTCGACCAGGCCGACGGTTTTCGCTCCGGTCGGAATGTCCGCGACCGGCTCCAGGGTCTCCGCGTCGAAGACACGGACCCCGCCCGGTTCGTAATTCGAGACCGCGACCAGCGTCCCGTCATCCGAGATCGCCCCGCCGATGGAGTTTCCGGCCTGCATCACGCGTCCCGCGATCGTCCCGGACACGATGTCGACCTTCGTCAGCCCGCCATCGCGCCCGAAAACGTAGGCGAACCGCTCGTCGGGCGAGAACACCACCGAAGCGTGCGACAGGTCGCCGAGTCCCTCGACCCGTCCGATGGCCGCGCGGTCCGACTGGTCGACCAGAAGAAGCGCGCCCGAGGCCCTTTCGACGACGACGCCCAGGTCGCCTGTCGCGCGGATGTCGTCGGCGAGGGCGGGGGCCGCAATGAGGGCGGCCAGAGCGAAAGCCCGGATCATTCCACGTCCCCTTCCAGAAGATACTCCGCGATCCAGGCGGCGTCCGCCTCCGAGATCAGCGGCCGCCACGGCGGCATGGGCGTCCCGGGGCGGCCGTCGAGAATGACCTGGGCCAGCACGTCGGGCGGCGTTCCGCGCAGCGCCCCGGCGCGGATGTCCGGACCGAGTCCCCCGCCAGCGTCAGCCCGTGACACGAGCCGCAATCCTGGCGAACCAGGTTTTCGAGCGACGCCGCGCGTCCGGGTCCGACCCCGCCCGCGAGCCCCGACGCCGCCGCCAGCAGCAGAATTCCCGCGACCGGATCAGGCATCGACGGAAGCGCGCCGCCGGGCGCGAGACACGACGTCCCGCGCCGCGCCGGGCAGGTGAAGATCGACCACCCTTCCGACGATGAACAGGATCGGCGCCGCGAGATCCGCCTCCGCCGCGTCGCGCGCGATGGAGTCGAGCCGCGAGACCAGACGTTCCTCTCGCGGCGTCGTCGCCGCCGAGACCGCCATGACCGGCAGATCCGCTGGCATCCCCCGCGCGATCAGGCTGGACGAGATCTCCGCCATGTTGGCCGCGCCCATGTAAACCACCAGCGTCGTCTCGGGATCGGCGAGGCCGGCCCAGTCGAGATCGAGCGGCTCGTCCGCCTTGCAGTGCCCGGTGACGTAGCGCAACCCCGTGACCATGCCGCGCTGCGTCAGCGGCACGCGCGCCGAGGCGGACGCGGCCTGGGCCGCGGTGATGCCGGGCACCACGTCGATCTCGACGCCGGCCGCGCGCAGCGCCTGCATCTCCTCGCCGCCGCGGCCGAAGATGAACGGGTCGCCGCCTTTGAGCCGCACGACGTGATGCCCTTCGAGCGCCAGGCCGACGAGGATCGCGTTGATGTCCTCCTGCGGGACCGGATGACGGCGCGGCGTCTTGCCGACGTCGATCCGCCGCGCGTCGCGCGGGACCAGCGCCATGATCTCGGGCGAGACCAGCCGGTCGTGCACGACGATCGTGGCGTCGCGGATGATCCGGTGCGCCCTGACCGTCAGCAGATCAGGGTCGCCCGGACCGGCGCCGACGAGCGTGACTCGTCCCGTCATGGTGATGTGGTCCTTCATCGCGCGCCCTTCGTGTTTCCTGCGCGGGGAAGGGGCGCGGACGCCTCTTCCGCAGTCTCGCGCGGCGACGTCAGTAGACGTCGGCGCGGGTGTTGTAGACGTTGAACTTGCCCGTCGGCGTGATCAGGCGCGGGTCCTTGATCACGTGCTTGAGCTCCAGCGTCCTGTCGTCGACCACGACGATGGCCGATTCCTGCTCCTTGCCGTTCCAGACCGAGAACCAGATTTCGGTTCCCTGCTGGTTGAACTCGCCTTGCACGACGCGGGGCTGGCCCTCGGCGATGCCCGCCCATTCGCCGATCGGAAGGACCTGGTACTCGGGCTCCTCCTGGTCGAGCTCGGAGATGGTGAACACGGCGATGGAAGACGAGGTCTCGGCGTCCGGGTTCAGCGGAGCGTCGACGTAGAGGTGGTCCGAGTCCGGATGGCTCTTGACGAACAGCGAGCCGCCGCCGAGGCCGTAGAGGGTCTGGACCACGTGCCACGCCTGGTCGGGATGTCCCTCGGGGTCGGTCCCGATCAGCGCGATGCTGTCGTCGCCCAAGTGCGAGGTCACCCAGACCGGCCCGAAGGTCGGATGCATCAGGTTCGCGCCCCGGCCCGGATGCGGCGTCTGTCCGCCGGTCTCCACGATCGCGGCCAGCGTCCCCTCCTTGGTGTCGACGACGGCCACCTTGCCGCGCGCGTTGGCCGCGACGAGGAAGTAGCGCTTGCTCGAGTTGAGCCCGCCGTCGTGCAGGAAGCGCTCGGCCTCGATCTCGGTGGTCTTGAGGTTCTGGATGTCGGTGTAGTCCACCAGCAGGATCTTGCCGGTCTCCTTCACGTTGACGATGAATTCCGGCCGGTAGTGCGACGACAGGATCGAGGCGACGCGCGGCTCGGGGTGGTAG
Organism: uncultured Alphaproteobacteria bacterium; assembly: GCA_963798765.1. Taxonomy (GTDB): domain Bacteria; phylum Pseudomonadota; class Alphaproteobacteria; order Rhodobacterales; family Rhodobacteraceae; genus Amaricoccus. Next base: position 20,274 of record CAWCUP010000045.1, read on the forward strand.
GTCTGCTCGTCGTAGATCATCCCCCTGGTGGATTCGATCTTAAGAGGCTCCAGCGTGGCGCCGTCCATGATCACGTATTGCGGCGGCCAATAGCCTCCGGCGATCACGTACTTGTCCTCGTAGCCTTCGAACTTCGAGGTCTCTACGGAGCGCGCCTCGGAGCCGATCTTGATGGTCGCGACGGTGGTGGGCTCCTCCATCCAGAGATCGATCATGTTCAGCGCCGCGTCGCGTCCGATCACGAAGAGATAGCGTCCGGAGGCCGAGATGCGGCTGATGTGGACCGCGTAGCCGGTCTCGAGGATCTTGCGGATCTCGTAGGTGTCGCCGTCGATCAGCGCCACCTGGCCCGCATCGCGCAGCGTCACCGAGAAAAGGTTGTCGAGCTTCAGGTCGTTCATCTGCTCGGTCGGCCGGTTCTCCGGCGCCACGATCAGGTTCCAGCTCGCGCGCATCTTGTCCATGCCGAATTCCGGCGGCTGCGGCGGATCGATCAGCACGTAGCGCGCCATCAGATCGACCTGCGCCTCGGTCAGGTCGCCCGAGGTGCCCCAATTCGGCATGCCCGCGGGCGAGCCGTATGTGATGAAGTCCCTGAGATAGTCGTAGCCGAGTTCGCGGGTGATGTCGGGCGTCAGCGGCTTGCCGGTCGCGCCCTTGCGCAGCACGCCGTGGCAGCCGGCGCAGCGCTGGAAATAGATGTTCGCGGCCTCGTTGAACTCCGCCTCGCTGATCACCGGATCGTCGGGCTTGAGGCCGGGGATCTCGAGATCGAGATCGGCGAGGCTGTCGGCGCTGTAGGTGTACTTGTCCTCGGGGCTGTCCCCGTGACCTTCGGGCGCGTCCTGCGCCGTCGCCGCGAACGCCAGCGGCAACGCTGCGCCCGCCAGCAAGGCGATTCTGCGGGCCGTGCGGAAACTGCTCATTCGGTCTCTCCCTATCGATGTGACCCCGACAGTTGCGCAGGCGACGCCTTCGG
>CAWCUP010000046.1:0-34820 GCA_963798765.1 uncultured Alphaproteobacteria bacterium
GGAACGGAAGGCGGCGCGGTCCTCCTCGGACCAGTCGGAGACGGTCACGCCCTGTTCCCTGAGCAGCGCGGCCGCCTCGGCGTTCTCCTTCTCGAAGGTGAGCGCCGTCTGGAGCGCCAGCTTCTGCATCGCGGTGTCCATGATGCGGCGGTGATGCTCGGGCATGGCGTCCCAGACCGCCTTGTTGCAGGCGAGGTGGTCGGAGGGCATCGAGTGGAAGCCGGGATAGTTCGTGAACTTCGCGATGTCGTAGAGGCCGAGGCCGACGTTGTTGGCGATGCCCGACGCGTCGGCGCCGTCGATGATCCCGGTCTCGAGCGCGGTGAAGATCTCGGTGAAATCCATCACGATCGGGCTCGCGCCGAGCTCGGCGAAGATCTCGGTCTCGAGGCCCGGCGGCGAGCGGAACTTCCAGTCCTGCAGGTCGGCGATGCCGGTGATCGGTTTGGTGGAGGCGAGCGATTCCTGGCCGTAGACCCACCAGCCGATGAGCTGCATCCCGAATTCGTTGTAAAGCTCCTGCGCCGCCGCGAGGCCGTCGCCCTGATAGAGCCACGAGAGCTGCTGATAGGGGGTGTCGTAGCCGCCCATGATGTCGCCGACGAACTGGAAGGCCGGGTTCTTGCCCGTCTGGTAGGCGCCGCCGGTCATGTCGCAGTCGAGGATGCCCGTCGCGGCGGCGTCGAAGGTCTCGACGGTCTTCACGACCGAGGAGGAATAGAACATTTCAATGGTGATCTCGCCGTTGGACATCACCTGGACGTCGTCGACGAATTGGGCCGCGAGCTGGCCGGAGGGGGTCTCGGGCGCGTAGTGCGTCTGGATTCGGAGATTGGTGGTCTGGGCGACGGCCGTTCCGGCCATGAGGCCGAGGGCCGCCAGCGTGCCGAGCGCGGTTGCGGTGCGTTTCATCAGTTCATCCTCCCGGAGGCGTTTGCTGCGTTTTTCCTGATCCGCTTGATCGCGGACCTGTGAGCAGCCTGCGACATCGCGGAGGCTTCGTCCAGTGTCGACTTCCGCGCGGCGGATCGGGCTTGCGCGGCGCGCGCGCGCGGGGTCTTCTCGGCCGCGTGTCCGCAGGGAGCGTCCATGCGCTATTCGGCCTTCGCCATCGTCAGGAACGCGCTCTCCGGAAACCGGGACTGGGCCCCGGTCTGGCGCGATCCGGCGCCGAAGGCCGCCTATGACGTGATCATCATCGGAGGCGGCGGGCACGGGCTGGCGACGGCGCATTATTTGGCGAAGAACCACGGGATCACGAACGTCGCCGTCTTGGAGAAGGGCTGGCTCGGCGGCGGGAATGTCGGGCGCAACACCACCATCGTGCGGGCGAATTATCTGCTGCGGGGCAATTCGGAGTTCTATTCGCATTCGCTGAAGCTCTGGGAAGGGATGGAGCGCGATCTCAATTACAACGTCATGATGTCGCAGCGCGGCGTGTTGAACCTGTGCCATTCGGACGGTCAGTTCGACGCGTTCGCCCGGCGCGGCAACGCCATGCGGATGCAGGGGGACGACGCGGAGCTTCTGACGCGCGAAGAGGTGGGCGCGCATGCTCCGTTCCTGAATTTCGACGACGCGCGGTTTCCGATCCGGGGCGGGCTGCTGCAGCGGCGGGCCGGGACGGCGCGGCACGACGCGGTCGCCTGGGGATACGCGCGGGCGGCGGACGCGCGAGGCGTCGACCTGATCCAGAACTGCGAAGTGACGGGGTTCCGCATCGAAGGCGGGCGGGTGCGAGGCGTCGAGACGTCGCGCGGGTACATAGCGGCCGGCAAAGTCGGGATGGCGGTGGCGGGACGGACGAGCCGGGTCGGCGAGATGGCGGGGCTGCGGCTGCCGATCGAGAGCCACGTGCTGCAGGCGCATGTGACGGAAGGGCTGAAGCCGCTGATCCCGGGCGTGGTGACGTTCGGGATGGGGCATTTCTACATCAGCCAGTCCGACAAGGGCGGGCTGGTCTTCGGCGGAGACCTCGACTTCTACAACTCCTACGCCGCGCGGGGAAACCTGCCGATGGTCGAGCACGTGATGGAGGCCGGCATGGCGCTGATGCCGATGATCGGCAAGGCGCGCGTCCTGCGCACATGGGGCGGGATCATGGACATGAGCCCGGACGGCTCGCCGATCATCGACCGCACGCCGGTCGAGGGGCTCTTTCTCAATGGCGGCTGGTGCTACGGGGGATTCAAGGCCGTGCCCGGATCGGGCTGGTGCTTCGCGCATCTGATCGCGACCGGCGAGCCCCACCCGGCGGCGACGCGGTTCCGGCTGGACCGGTTCGCCACCGGGCATGTGCTGGACGAGGAGGGGACCGGTGCCCAGCACAACCTGCACTGAGACTCTGGCGCTACTGGGTGACGGCGCCCGTTCCGGCGCCGACCGCGGCGCCCGCGATCGGGGCTCCGACGGCGAGGCCGGCCGCGCCGCCGACGAGGCCGCCCGAGGCCGCGCGCTGTTCTGTCGTGTCACCGCAGGCCGCGAGGGCGAGAAGGGCCGCGAATGCGGCGGTGGTCGCGAATCTGGTCATCATTCGTCTCCTTGAGGCGCGGAATGCGCCAATGAGGTCTCGAACGCGCGAGGCGCCGTTTCCGATCCGGCGCGGGAGAGCGCGGGCGTGAGGCTCCCCTGTCCGGTCTGCGGCGAGCGCGACCTTCGCGAATACACCTTTCGCGGGGCGGCATCGCTTCTGGACCGGCCGGCGGACGGGACGGAGGCGATGGACGCCTATCTGCAATCTGCGGGAGAACCCGGCCGGGCCGCACGCGGAGCTGTGGCAGCATGAGCAGGGCTGCCGCGCGTGGCTCCGGGTCGAGCGGGACACGGTGTCGCACGCGATCCTCTCTGTGGCGCTGGCGCGGGAGGCGCGGCGGTGAGCCGGCTGGCGACGGGCGGGCTGATCGACCGGGGCCGGGCGCTGGAATTCTGTTTCGATTCGCGCGTTCTGCAGGCGCATCCGGGGGACACGCTGGCCTCGGCGCTGTTGGCTCACGACATCCGTCTCGCGGGGCGGAGCTTCAAGTACCACAGGCCGCGCGGGATCCTGAGCGCGGGGTCGGAGGAGCCGAACGCGCTGGTGACGGTCGGGCACGGGGCGGCGGCCAACCCCAACACGCGGGCGACCGTGCAGGAGGTGTTCGAGGGACTGGTCGCGTTCAGCCAGAACCGGTGGCCGTCGCTGGAGTTCGACGTCCTGGCGGTGAACGATCTCCTGTCGCCGCTGCTCGGCGCGGGGTTCTACTACAAGACCTTCATGTGGCCGCCGAAATTCTGGGAGCGGCTGTACGAGCCCGCGATCCGGCGGGCGGCCGGTCTGGGGCGGCTGTCCGGAGAGCCGGACCCCGACATCCACGAGAAGGCGTTCGCCTTCTGCGACCTGCTGGTGATCGGCGCGGGGCCGTCTGGCCTGATGGCGGCGCTGACGGCGGGGCGCGCGGGGGCGCGGGTGATCCTGGCGGACGAGGATTTCCGCATGGGCGGACGGCTGAACGCGGAGAGGGGAGATGTCGGCGGCATGCCGGGCGCGGAATGGGCGGCGGGCGCGGTCGTCGAGTTGGCCGGGATGCCGAACGTGCGGCTGATGCCGCGCACGGCGGTGACGGGCGTGTACGATGGCGGCACGTACGGCGCGCTGGAGCGGGTGGCGCAGCATGTCGCGGAGCGTCCCGAGGGCGTCCCCGCGCAATGCTTCTGGCGGATCGCGGCGAAGCGCGCGGTTCTCTGCGCGGGAGCCATCGAGCGGCCGATCGCGTTTCCGGACAACGACCGGCCGGGGGTGATGCTGGCGGGGGCGGTGCGGGCCTACGCGAACCGGTGGGCGGTGGCGGCGGGGCGGCGCGCGGCGGTCTTCACGAACAACGATGACGGCTGGCGGACGGCCGAGGATCTGGCGGCGGCGGGGGTGGAGGTCGTGGCGCTGGTGGACGCGCGGGAGGGCGTCGCGCCGCCGGCGGGCGCCTGGCGGGCGTTCACCGGCGCGGCGGTGACCGGGACGCGCGGGCGCTCGGGCCTGACGGCGGTGCGGGTGCGCGACGCGGGCGGCGAGCGGTGGATCGACGCGGAGTGTCTGGCCGTCTCGGGCGGATGGAACCCGGCGGTGCATCTGACATGTCATCTGGGCGGGCGGCCGGTCTGGGACGACGGGATCGCGGCGTTCGTGCCGGCGGCGGGGGCGGTGCCGGGCCTGTCGGTCGCGGGGTCGGCGGCGGGAGCGTTCTCGACGGCGGCGGCGCTGCGGCAGGGGCGGGACGCGGCTTTGGAGGCGCTGGATCTGGAGGGCGGGCCGGACGTGCCGGAGGCGGAGGATGGGTCGGTGCGGGTGACGCCGTTCTGGCGGGTGACGGGCGTCAAGGGGCGTGCGTGGCTCGATTTCCAGAACGACGTGACCGTCAAGGACGTGGAGCTGGCGCACCGGGAGAATTTCCGGTCGGTCGAGCACATGAAGCGCTACACGACGCTGGGGATGGCGACGGACCAGGGCAAGACGGCGAATGTGGGCGGGCTGGCTGTTCTCGCGGAGTTGGCGGGCCGCGGCATCGCCGAGACCGGCACGACGACGTTCCGGCCGCCGTGGACGCCGGTGCCGATCGGGGCGATGGGCGCGGGCGGCTCGGGAAAGGGGCTGGCGCCGGAGCGGTTCACGCCGCTGCACGGGCGGATGGAGGCGCTGGGGGCGGTCTTCGTCGAGGCGGGGCTGTGGCATCGCGCGGCGTATTTTCCGCAGCCGGGCGATGCGGGCTGGCGGGAGGCGTGCGACCGTGAGGTCGGATTCGTGCGCGGGGCCGCGGGCGTCTGCGACGTGACGACGCTCGGCAAGATCGACGTGCAGGGTCCGGACGCGGCGGCGTTTCTGGACCGGGTCTACGCCAACCGGATGTCGGGCGTGAAGGTCGGGCGGACGCGCTACGGGATCATGCTGCGCGAGGACGGGTTCGTGATGGATGACGGGGTCGCGGCGCGGCTGGGCGAGCGGCATTTCCTGCTGACCACGACGACCGGGGCGGCGGGGCAGGTGATGGCGCATCTGGAGTTCTGCGCGCAGTGCCTGTGGCCGGAGATGGATGTCGCGGTGACGTCGGTGACGGAGCAATGGGCGCAGATCGCGGTGGCGGGACCGAGGTCGCGGGAGGTGCTGAACGGAGTGCTGGATGCGCCGGTGGACGACGGGGCGTTGCCGTTCATGGGGTGCGGGACGGTGCGGGTGGCGGGGGTCGAGGGGCGGATTTTCTGCGTGTCGTTCTCGGGGGAGCGCGCCTACGAGGTCGCGGTTCCGGCGCGATACGGGGCGGCGCTGTGGGATCTTTTGCTGGAGCGGGCGGAGGCGGCGGGGGGCGGGGCCTACGGGCTTGAGGCGCTGAACGTGCTCCGGATCGAGAAGGGGCTGCTGACCCACGCGGAGATCGACGGACGGACGAGCGCGGACGATCTGGGGCTGGGGCGGATGGTGAAGGACGGGGATTGCGTCGGGAGGGTCGCGAGCCTGCGGCCGGGGCTGTCGGGCGCGGAGCGGGAGCAACTGGTCGGGCTGGTTCCGGTGGACCGCGGCGCGCCGCTGCTGGCCGGGGCGCATGTGGTGGCGACGCGCGCGCCGGCGGAGCGGGAACGGGACGAGGGGTGGCTGAGTTCGGTCTGCCATTCGCCGACGCTGGGGCATTCCATCGCGCTGGCTTTCGTGCGGGACGGGCGGGCGCGGATGGGCGGGCGGGTGGACGCGGTCTGCCTGCTGCGCGGATCGCGGGTGGAATGCGAGATCGTGCCGCCGGCGTTCTTCGATCCTGACGGAGGGCGGATGCGTGGATGAGTTGAGCTGGGCGGACGTCGGGGAGGGGCTCGGGCTGCCGTTCGAGACGGCGGGAATGCGGCTGTCGGCGGAGGATCCGGGCCGCATGGTGTCGGTGACGCCGTATCGGGGACGGCGGGAGGCGGTGGCGGAACGGCTCGGCGTTCCGCTGGAGGACGGACGCTGCTCGGCCGCGGGCGGCGGGCGCGTGTTCTGGAGCGGGCTGGACCAGTGGATGGCGCAGGAGGTGGCGGTCGATCTGGACGGCCTGGCGGCGGTGACGGAGCAGGGCGACGGCTGGTCCTGTCTGCGGGTCGAGGGCGCGCGGGCGGCGGAGATCCTGGCGCGGCTCTGCCCGGTCGACCTGTCGCGGGCCGCGTTTCCGGAAGGCGCGGTCGCGCGGGCGCCGGTGGGGCATGTCGCGGCGATTCTGATCTCGGTGGCGGGCGGGATCGAGGTGCTGGCGCCGCGGTCCTTCACGGCCACGACGGCGCACGAGATCGCGATCGCGATGCGCGGATTGGCGGGGCGCGACGCTTTGCGGCGTGGTCCACGCGTGAACCCGCCTTAAGGTCTTGATTTCAGGACGGTAACAAAAGTTAACATCGTTAACGGAAGGTTGCCGCGCGGTGACGCGGGAGGGTGGCGATGGCTGGAGACTGGAAATCGCGCGTCCTCGTCGGCGCTCTGGCGTTCGCGCTGTGCCTCGTGGCGGTCGCGCGTCTCGAAGAATATCGGGCCGGGATCGATCGGGTTCCGGTTTTCGCCGGGGAGACGCCGGGCACGCTCTACGCGCGGCCGGACGCCGAGGGGCCGCTGGTCGTCGTGGCGCATGGCTTCGCGGGGTCGCGGCAGCTGATGGAGGCGTTCTCGCTGACGCTGGCGCGGGCGGGTTACCGGGCGCTGGCGTTCGATTTCGAGGGGCACGGGCGCAACCCCGTGCCGATGGGCGGCGACGTGGACGCGCTCGACGGGACCACGGCGCGCCTGATCGCGGAGACGCGGCGGGTGATCGGCGCGGGACTGGCCGAGACGGGATGGCGGGGGCCGGTGGCGCTGATCGGGCATTCGATGGCGACCGACATCGTGATCCGGACGGCGCTGGAGGATCCCAGGGTCGGCCCGGTCGTGGCGGTGTCGATGTTTTCGGGCGCGGTGACGCCGGCGGAGCCGGAGGCGCTGCTGGCGGTGGCGGGGCAATGGGAGACGCGTCTGCGCGAGGAGGGGCTGAAGGCCGTGCGGCTGATCGACGCGGAGGCGGTGGAGGGCGAGACGGTGCGGGCGGGCGATGTCGTGCGGCGGACGGTCTCCGCTCCGCATGTGGAGCATGTGGGCGTGCTCTACAGCGCGACGACCCTGCGCGAGACGCGCGCTTGGCTCGACGCGTTCTACGGGCGCGCCGCGACGGGCGCGGACGTGGCGCGCACGGGCGGCTGGATCGCGGCGCTGCTGGCGGGGATCGTCGCGCTCGGGTGGAGCCTGGCGGGCGCGTTGCCGGATCGGGGCGGGGCGTGGCCGGTGCCCCGCGGCGTCTTTCTCGCCGCGACCTTTGTGGCGGCTGTGGCCGCGCCGCTGATCGCGACGCGGGTAGACGTCCCGTTCCTGCCGGTTCTGGTCGCGGATTATCTCGCGGTCCATCTGCTGATTTACGGGGCGATCCAGCTCGGGATCCTGTGGCGGGCGGGCGCGCGATGGGGGCGGCCGCGGCGTTTTTCCGATGCTCGCGCTCGTCGCGTGGTGCCTCGGGGCGTTCGGGGTCGCGCTGGACAGGTACGTGGCGAGTTTCGCGCCGACCGGGCTTCGGCTCGAGGTCCTGGCCGGCGTGGCGCTGGGGGCGGTTCCTTTCATGCTTGCCGACACGATGCTGACCGAGGCGGGGCGCGCGGCGTTCTGGCGGCGGATGCTGCTGCGCGCGGCCTTCATCGGGTCGCTGGCGTTCGCCGTGGTCCTCGACACCGAGCGGCTGATGTTCCTGGTGATCATCCTGCCGGTGATCGTGCTCTTCTTCGCGGTCTTCGGTCTGCTCGGGCGCTGGGTCGGATTGCGCTCCGGGCCCGTGCCGGTCGGGCTGGCGCTCGGGTTCGTGCTGGCCTGGTCGCTGGCGTCGACGTTTCCGGTCTTCGCGCCGTGACCCGCGGGCAAGCGGGTTGCGGCGGCCGCGCGCAGACCGTATTCCCGGGGTTTGCTCAACAGGCGGCCGCGAGTTCCGCCGCACAGGAGGCCCGATGCGCGCCGCCGTCCTTGGTCTGATGCTGATTTTTCCGGCCGCACTCGCCGCGCAGATGCCCGGTGGCGCGGAGCGGCCGCCGCCGGCGGTCACCGTGGTGACGCTGCAGTCGGAGGACGTGACGCTGACGGCGACGCTGCCGGGGCGCGTGCTGGCCTCGGGCATCGCGGAGGTCCGGCCGCAGGTGACCGGCATCATCGTCGAGCGCACGTTCCGCGAGGGCGACGCGGTGGAGGTGGGCGACCCGCTCTACCGCATCGACGCGGCCACCTACGAGGCCGAGGTCGCGGCGGCGACCGCGCAGGTGGCCCAGGCCGAGGCGCAGCTGCGCACGGCGACGCGCGAGGCGGACCGTCTGGCGGAGCTGATCGCGCGCGAGGTCGCCACCGAGCAGAATTTCGAGGCGGCGACGGGCGCGCGCGACAGCGCGGCGGCGGCGCTGCAGCTCGCGAAGGCGCGGCTCCGCGCGGCCGAGATCGATCTCGACCGGACCGTGCTGCGCGCGCCGCTGTCGGGGTTCATCGGGCGGTCGCTGACGACGCAGGGCGCGCTGGTGACGGCGGGGCAGGCGCAGCCTCTGGCGGTCATCCGCAACATCGATCCGGTCCTGGTGGACGTGACGCGGTCGGCGGCGGAGGTGCTCGCCTGGCGGCGGGGCCTCCTCGACGAGCGTCTGGCCGAGGCGGAACCGGAGGTGGCGCTGACGCTCGCGGACGGCTCGACATACGATCAGAAGGGTCTGCTGACCGTCGCCGAGGCGAACGTCAACGAGCAGACCGGCGTTGTCACGCTGAGGCTCGAGTTTCCCAATCCGGAGAACCTTCTGCTGCCCGGGATGTACGTGCAGGTGGAGCTTCCCGAGGGGGTCGCGCGCGACGTGGTCCTCGCGCCCCAGCAGGGGGTCTCGTATGACCGCCGCGGGCGGCCGACGGCGCTGGTGGTGAACGCGGAGAACGTCGTGGAGCCGCGCGAGCTGACCGTGCTGCGGGCGCGCGGGTCGGACTGGATCGTGAGCGGCGGCCTCGCCGCAGGGCGACCGGATCATCATCGAGGGCCTCCAGTCGGCCGCCCCGGGCGCGACGGTCGCGCCGGAGGAGCGGGCGGCGCCCGCGGCCCCGGCGGACGCCGGCTGAGCGGCCGGGAAGGGACCGACGATGGCGCGCTTCTTCATCGACCGGCCGGTCTTCGCCTGGGTGATCGCGATCCTGATCATGGGGATCGGGGCGCTGGCGATCGTGTCGCTGCCGGTGTCGCAATATCCCCAGATCGCGCCGCCGCAGGTGACGGTATCGGCGACGTATCCCGGGGCCTCGGCGGAGACGGTCGAGAGCACGGTGACGCAGGTGCTCGAGCAGCAGATGACGGGTCTCGACGGCCTGCGCTACATCTCGTCCTCGTCGACGGCGTCGGGCTCGGCCTCGATCGCGCTGACTTTCGAGACCGGCACGGACGCCGACATCGCCCAGGTGCAGGTGCAGAACAAGCTGGCGCAGGCGACGTCGCTGCTGCCCGAGACCGTCCAGCGGCAGGGCATCCAGGTCGACAAGGGCTTCGCCGGGTTCCTGATGGTGATCGCGCTGATCTCGGAGGACGGGTCGCTCGAGCAGGTCGACCTGTCGGATTACCTGTCGTCGAACCTGGTCGACGAGATCAGCCGGATCGAGGGCGTCGGCGGCGTGCAGGTGTTCGGCGCGCCCTACGCGATGCGGATCTGGCTCGATCCGGCGCGGCTGGCGGCCTACGGGCTTTCGCCCGCCGACGTCGAGCGGGCGGTCGCGGCGCAGAACGCGCAGATCTCGGCGGGGCAGTTCGGGTCGCTGCCGGCCGTGGACGGCCAGCAGCTCAACGCCACGATCACCGCGCAGTCGCTGCTGCGCACGCCGGCGGATTTCGAACAGATCGTGCTGCGTTCGGAGACCGACGGCGGGCTCGTTCTGCTCAACGACGTGGCGCGGGTCGAGGTGGGGGCCGAGAATTACGGCGCGGTGTCGCGCTACGACGGCCAGCCGGCCTCGGGCATGGCGCTGCGGCTCGCGACGGGGGCCAACGCGCTCGACACCGCCGAGCGGGTGAAGGCGCGGATGGAGGAACTGGCCGGGTTCTTTCCCGAGGGCGTGACCTACACCATCCCGTTCGACACGACGCCTTTCGTGCGGATCTCCATCGAGGAGGTGGCCAAGACGCTGGTCGAGGCGATCGTGCTGGTGTTCCTGGTGATGTATCTGTTTCTGGGGAACCTGCGGGCGACGCTGATCCCGACGCTGGCGGTGCCGGTGGTGCTTCTGGGCACGTTCGGCGTGCTGCAGGCGGCGGGGTTCAGCATCAACTCGCTGACGATGCTCGCGATGGTTCTCGCCATCGGTCTGCTGGTCGACGACGCCATCGTGGTGGTCGAGAACGTCGAGCGGATCATGGACGAGGAGGGTCTCGATCCGCGCGAGGCGACGCGCAAGTCGATGGGGCAGATCACGGGAGCGCTGATCGGCATCGCTCTGGTGCTGTCGGCGGTCTTCGTGCCGATGGCGTTTTTCGGCGGCTCGACGGGCGTGATCTACCGGCAGTTCTCGATCACCATCGTCTCGGCGATGGCGCTGTCGGTGCTGGTGGCGCTGACGCTGACGCCCGCGCTCTGCGCGCAGCTGCTGCGCCGCGACCAGGCGCACGGTCAGAAAAGGGGTCCGCTCGGCTGGTTCCACCGCGCGTTCGGGGCGCTGACGGGACGCTACGGGTCGAGCGTCGACTGGCTGATCCGGCGGCCGGTGCGGATCGGGGCGATCTATCTGCTGCTGGTCGGCGCGATGGCCTGGCTTTTCGTCCAGACCCCTGGCGGGTTCCTGCCGGAGGAGGATCAGGGCATCATGTTCGTCTTCGTCCAGGGGCCGTCGGGCGCCACGGCGGAGCGGACGCTGGACGTGATGGACCAGGTCGAGACGCATTTCCTGACCGACGAGGCCGAGAACGTCGATTCGATCTTCACCGTGGTCGGATTCAGTTTCGCGGGCCAGGGGCAGAACGTCGGTCTCGGCTTCGTGCGGATGAAGGACTGGGACGAGCGGACGCGCCCCGACCAGACGGTGCAGGCGGTGGCGGGGCGCGGCTTCGGGGCGCTCAGCCAGATCCGCGACGCGATGGTGTTTCCGATCGTGCCGCCGGCGGTGATCGAGCTCGGCAACGTCTCGGGATTCGATCTCTATCTCCAGGCGCGCGGCGGGCAGACGCATGAGGAATTGCTGGGCGCGCGCAACCAGTTGCTCGGGATGGCGTCGCAGAGCCCGCTGATCGCCTCGGTGCGGCCGAACGGGCTGGAGGATTCGGCGCAGTTCGCGCTCGACATCGACTGGCGCAAGGCCGGGGCGATGGGGGTGACGGCGAACGACGTGGCGCAGCTTCTGCGGACGGCGTGGGCCGGCAGCTACGTGAACGACTATCTCGACCGGGGCCGGATCAAGAAGGTCTTCGTGCAGGGCGAGGCGGAGGCGCGGCGCAATCCCGACGACATCGAGCAGTGGCGGGTCACGAACGCGACGGGCGGGATGGTGCCGTTCTCCAATTTCGCGGACGGATATTGGCGGTTCGGCCCGCAGGGGCTCTACCGCTACAACGGCGTGCCGGCGATGCAGCTTCAGGGGCAGCCGGCTCCGGGGGTCACGACCGGCGAGGGCATGGCGGAGATGGAGCGCCTCGCGGCGCAGCTTCCGCCGGATTTCGATCTCTCGTGGACGGGTCTCTCGCTGGAGGAGCGGCAGACCGGCGGGCAGGCGCCGCTGCTCTACGCGCTGTCGCTGGCGGTGGTGTTCCTGAGCCTGGCCGCGCTCTACGAGAGCTGGGTGATCCCGGCCGCGGTGATGTTCGCGATGCCGCTCGGCGCGCTCGGCGCGCTGATCGGAGCCTGGCTCGGCGGGTTCGCGAACGACGTGTTCTTCCAGGTGGGGCTGCTGACGACCATCGGTCTGACCGGCAAGAACGCGATCCTGATCGTGGAGTTCGCGCGCGCGCTCCAGGACGAGGGCAAGGAGCTTTACGCCGCCGTGAGCGAGGCGGCGCGGCAGAGGTTCCGCCCGATCATGATGACGTCGATGGCGTTCTCGCTGGGCGTGACGCCGCTGGTGCTGAGCAGCGGCGCGGGCGCCGCGGGGCGCAACGCGATCGGCTCGGCGGTGCTGGGCGGGACGCTGTCGGCGACGATTCTGGGCGTGCTGTTCGTGCCGCTGTTCTACGTTCTGATCCGGCTGCTGTTCCCGGCGAAGCCGCCTGTCGGGGCGGCGGTCGAGGCGTGACCCGTCAGCATTTCACCCGGGTCATCTCCGGGTCGTAGAGCGGTCCGAGCGAGACGGCGCAGGGGACGCGTTCGGTCGCGACCTCGAGCTCGTAGTCTCCGGCCAGCACGTAGTCGACCGAGACGCCGTCGGGGTCGCGGACGTAGCCCATGCCGATGGAGCGTCCGATGGTGTGGCCGAAGCCGGCGGAGCCCAGCCAGCCGGCGCGGCGGCCGTCGCGATAGATCGTCTCGCGGCCGTGCAGGATGATGTCGGGATCGGCGGTGAAGGTGGCGAGCCGTTTCGTCACGCCGCCGGCGCGTTGAGCCTCGACGGCGGCGCGGCCCCTGAAGTCGATGTTCCTGCGGAGTTTGACCGCCCAGCCGAGCCCCGCCTCGTCGGGGGTGTGGTCGGGGCCGATATCGGCGCCCCAGGCGCGGTAGCCCTTTTCGAGGCGGAGAGTCTCGATGGCGCGGTAGCCGGCGTCGATCAGGCCGTGCTTGCGGCCGGCGGCGTGGAGCGCGTCGTAGACGTTGATCGCGGATTCGACGGGGACGTGGAGCTCCCAGCCGAGTTCGCCCACGTATGTCACGCGGAGCGCGCGGACGGGCGCGCCGGCGATGCCGATGAGGCGGTGGGTGGCGAAGGGAAAGGCCGCGTCGCCGACGTCCGCCCGGGTGACGGCCTGGAGGATGTCGCGGGCGCGCGGACCCATCAGCGACAGGACCGCCGTGCCCGAGGTCACGTCGACGAGCTGCGCGTTCATGCCGACGGGGATGTTGCGGGAGATCCAGTCGAAATCGCGCGTGGCGAAGCCGGTGCCCGTGGTGATGGCGTATTCGTCCTCGGCGACGCGGGCGCAGGTGAGGTCGGCTTCGATGCCGCCGCGATCGTTGAGCATCTGGGTGTAGACGAGGGAGCCGACCGGCTTGGCCACGTCGTTGGCGGCGATCCAGCCGAGGGCGGCCTCCGCATCGGGGCCTTTGAGGGTGAATTTCGCGAAGGAGGTCTGGTCGAAGAGGACGGCGGCCTCGCGCGCGGCGAGGTGTTCGCGGCCGACGGCGGCGTGCCAGTTCGGGCGGCCGTAGGTGTAGATGTCGCGCGCCTCCTCGCCGGCTTCCGTGTCCGCGAACCAGTTCGGGCGCTCCCATCCGAGCTTCTCGCCGAAGACGGCGCCCTTCGCGCGGAGGCGGTCATAGAGCGGCGAGCGGCGCGCGGGGCGGGCGCTGTCGAACTCCTCGGACGGCCAGGCCATCGTGTAGTGGCGGCCGTAGGCCTCGGTCGTGCGGCGCAGGATCCAGTCGTCGTCGAAATGCGGCCGGCCGAAGCGGCGGATGTCGACGGGCCAGAGATCGAAGGGCGGCTCGCCTTTGGCGACCCATTCGGCGAGCGCCATGCCTGCGCCGCCGCCCGCCGCGATGCCGTAGGCGTTGAAGCCGGCTCCGACGAAGAAGCCGCGCTGTTCGGGCGCCTCGCCGAGGATGAAATTGCCGTCGGGGGTGAAGCTCTCGGGCCCGTTCACGAGCTGTTTGACGCCGGCGGTCTGAAGCGCCGGGACGCGGGGCAGGGACAGTTCCATGATCTGGCCGAAATGGTCCCAGTCGCTGTCGAGCAGCGTGAAATGGAAATCGGGCGGGATGCCGTCCTGCGCGAAGGGTTTGGGGTCGGGCTCGTAGCCGCCCATGACCAGGCCGCCGACCTCCTCCTTGTAGTAGGTCAGGCGGTCGGGGTCGCGCAGGGTGGGCAGGTCCGGCGGCACGCCCTCGATGCGCTCGGTGACGATGTACTGGTGCCGCATCGGCACGAGGGGCACGTTGACGCCGACGGTCCTCGCGAAGGCGCGGGTCCATTGGCCGCAGCAGGCGATGATCGTCGGGGTGGCGATGCGGCCCGCGCGTGGTCTCGACGCCGCGGATGACGCCCTTTTCGATGTCGACGGACAGGACTTCGGTGTCCTCGAAGATGCGCGCGCCGGCCATGCGGGCGCCCTTGGCGAGCGAGAGGGTGATGTCGGACGGGTTCGCCTGGCCGTCGGTGGGCAGGAAGGCGGCGCCGACGACGTCGTCGATGGACATCAGCGGCCAGAGGTCGAGCGCCTCGGAGGGCGTCAGAAGCTGCATGTCGAGGCCGAAGGAGCGGGCGGTGGTCGCTTGGCGTTTCACCTCGGTCCAGCGCTCGGCGTTGCAGGCCAGACGCAGGCCGCCGTTCATCTTCCAGCCGGTGGCCTGGCCGGTCTCGGCCTCGAGCCGGTCATAGAGGTCGACGGAATAGCCCAGAAGCTGGGTGATGTTGGCGTTGGTGCGGAGCTGGCCGACGAGGCCGGCCGCGTGGAACGTCGTGCCGGAGGTGAGCTTTTTGCGCTCCAGAAGGACGACGTCCCAGCCGAGTTTGGCGAGGTGATAGGCGGTCGAGCATCCGACGATGCCGCCGCCGACGACGACCGCGCGGGCGGTGTCGGGGAAGTCGCTCATGGGGTTCCTTTCGGCAGGCCGGTCCATGCGCTGTTGAGCCGCGCGAGGTTCTCGGCGGTGTAGGCGGAATAGTCGAAATCGATTTCCGAGGTGAGTTCGGAGACCATGCTCCACATCGTCTCGCGCAGCAGCGAGGCGCATTTCATCGCGGCGTAGCGGCGTCGGAGGTCCGCGTCGGGCGGGCGGCCGTAATAGCGCGCGAGCATCCGCGCCTCGGCGTCGGGGTCGAGGCCGATGTTCGAGGCGAACCCGCCGAGATCGAAGAGCGGCGAGTTGAGGCCGCCGTATTCCCAGTCGACGAGCCAGAGGCGGCCCTCGCCGCGCAGGATGTTGGCGGGCAGCAGGTCGTTGTGGCCGAGCACGAGGTCGACGGGGCCGATGGCGGTTTCGAGCCGGGCCGCGCGGTCGAGCAGGTCGGGCAGAGCGGGGACGTGCGGCGAGCCGAGGTCGCGAAGGGTGGCGGCGTAGTCGCGGACGACGTGGAAGACGTGGAAGGCGAGGATCGGACCCCGGACATGGGGGAGGACGTCGCGGTGGACGCGGGCGATGAGGTCGGTGGCGGCGTCGAGGGTCGCGGGGTCGCGCAGGTCGGCCTGCGCCAGCGGCGTCGCCTCGACCCAGTCGAGCACCAGCGCGCCGGGCTCGGCGTGATGGACGCGGGGCGAGAGGCCGGCGGCATGGGCGGCGCGGCTGATCGCGAGTTCGTTGAAGCGCAGGATGCCGTGCTCGGGGATGTCGTGGCCGAGGCGCACGACGTAGTCGCGGCCGCCGTCGCTCAGGCGCAGGTTGAGGTTGGTGATGCCGCCCTCCAGCGGGCGGATGTCCCGGGGCGCGCCGAAGCAGGGGAGCGCGCGGGCGCGGGCGATGGCGGTTTCGATCGGGTCGGTCATTTCAGTCCCAGTCTTTCGCGCGAACGGCGCGCCAGCGCCATCAGGATCCGGTCGGCGGTGATGGCGATGAAGGCGACGCAGAGGCCGGCGATGATGCCTTGGCCGGTATTGGCCTTGGTGAGCGCGATGTAGACCTCCTGGCCGAGGTCCCGCGTGCCGACGAGCGCGGTGATGACCAGCATCGAGAGCGCGAGCAGGATGGTCTGGTTGAGGCCGAGGAGCAGCGAGGGCACGGCCATCGGCAGCTTGACCTTCCAGAGGAGCTGGCGGCGGGTGCAGCCGGAGACGCGGCCGGCCTCGACGAGTTCGGGGTCGAGGTTGCGGATGCCGAGGGCGGCGTAGCGGACGGCGGGGGCGAGGGCGTAGAGCACGACCGCGACCATCGCCGAGAAATCGCCGACGCGGAAGAGCATGACGACCGGGATCAGGTAGACGAAGCTCGGCAGGGTCTGGAGCGTGTCGATGAAGGCGCCGATCATCGAGCCCGCGCGGGCGTTCTCGCCGGCGAGGATGCCGAGCGGGATGCCGATGGCGCTCGCGATCAGGACGGAGACGCCGCAGAGGTAGATCGTGGTCATCGCCTCGGTCCAGAGGCCGTTCGCGGCGATGAAGAGCGCCATCGCGGCGGCCATGAAGCCGATGCGGACGCCGCCGACGCGGCCGGCGGCGAGACCGATAGCGAGGATGCCCCAGGCCCAGGGGATGCCGGTGAGGAAGCGCTTCACCGGGAGCATGAGGTTGGTCAGCAGGAAGTTCTTGCCCGCCTCCAGCGTGTCGAAGAAGTTGACGTTGATCCAGGCGATGGCGTCGGTCCAGAACGGGCCGGTGGTGAGCGTCGCGGCTTCGGGGATGGACCGGAAGGCCGGCAGGACGAGGCCGAGCGACGTGGTGAGGATCGCGATGACGGCCACGACGGAGAGCGTGGGATATCGGGTGAAGAAGGCCGCATCGGCGGGAGCCGCGGCCTGTCGCGGGCGGCGGGCGAAGGCCTGGCTCATGCGGTCGAGCGCGATGGCCATGACGACGATGGCCAGCCCCGCCTCGACGCCGCCGCCGATGTCGAGACGGCGCAGCGCGGTCAGCACGTCGAAACCGAGGCCGCCCGCGCCGATCATCGAGGCGATGATCACCATGTTGAGCGAGAGCATGATGACCTGGTTCACGCCGACCATCAGCGACGGCATAGCCGTCGGGACCTGCACCTTCCAGAGCATCTGGCGCGGACGGCAACCGGACATGCGTCCGGCCTCGATGATCTCGGTCGGGACGGCGGTCAACGCGAGCGTCGTGACGCGGACCATCGGCGGCATGGCGTAGATCACGGTGGCGACGAGCGCGGAGACCGGGCCGAAGCCGAAGAGGAACAGGATCGGCACGAGATAGGCGAAGACGGGGACGGTCTGCATCAGGTCGAGCACGGGGCGCATGATCCGCTCGGCGGCCGGGACGCGCCAGGCGAGGATGCCGAGGGCGAGGCCGCCGGCGACGCCGATGGGTACCGCGATCAGCACCGACGCGAGGGTGACCATCGCGCTCTCCCACTGGCCGAACAGCGCGAGATAGAGGAAGCAGCCGCCGGCGAGCAGAGCCAGGCGGCGGCCCCCGGCATGATGCGCGACGCCCGCGACGATGGCGATGACCGCGATCCAGCTCAGCGGCGGGGCGATCTCGACGGCCTGCTGGCCTTGGCCGGTGCTGAAGCCGTCGATCAGGAGATCGCGGACGACGCGGTAGGGCGCCTCGATCACGGCGGAGATGAAGCGGGTGAGGTCCCGGAAGGTGAAAAGGCCGAATGTCGCGTCCTCGACGAGCCAGGCCATCGCGGCGGAGATCCAGTCGTCGAGCGGGATGCGCCAGGCGACGGGAAACTGGATGATCCAGCGGGCGTCGAACGTCTTGTAGAGGTCGAAGGAATACCGCGACAGCGCCCAGGTCGAGGCGAGAAGCGCAAGCCAGAAGGCGCGGCCCCGCCAGAGCGCGCGGGATGCCGACCCGTCGCTCACGCCAGCGGCCGTCCCAGCAGCACGTCGATGGCGCGTCTGGCATCCACGGTGCCGACGGGCGCGCCGGTCTCGTCCAGCACGCGGAACGGCAGGGCGGCGGCCTCGATGCGGTCCGCGGTCTCCGCCACGGTGAGCGCGCCCGCGATGTCGCCGGCGAAGTCGCCTTCGGGAACGCCGGGGCGCATCACCGAACGCAGACGGACGACCTTGGCGCGCGGGACGTGGCGGGTGAAATCCTCGACATACGGCGTCGCGGGATTGAGGACGAGCTCCTCCGGCGTCGCGGTCTGGACGATGCGGCCGTCCTTCATCACGGCGATGCGGTCGGCCAGCCGGATCGCCTCGTCGAAATCGTGGGTGATGAAGACGATGGTCTTGTGGAGCATCGCCTGGAGGCGGAGGAACTCGTCCTGCATCTCGCGGCGGATCAGGGGATCGAGCGCGGAGAACGGCTCGTCGAGAAACCAGAGGTCGGGTTCCGCCACCAGCGAGCGGGCGATGCCGACACGCTGCTGCTGGCCGCCGGAGAGCTCGCGCGGGAAGTTGCCCTCGCGGCCTTCGAGGCCGACGAGCGCGATCATCTCGGCGGCGCGGGCTTCGCGGGTCCGGCGCGCGACGCCCTGCACCTCGAGCGGGAAGGCCGCGTTCTCGAGGACGGTCAGATGCGGAAGCAGCGCGAAGTGCTGGAAGACCATGCCCATCTTGCGGCGGCGCGCCTCGATCAGCTCGGCCTCCGACATCGCGAGAAGATCGCGGCCGTCGAACTCTATCGCGCCGGCGGTGGGCTCGATCAGCCTGGACAGGCAGCGCACCAGCGTCGACTTGCCCGAGCCGGACAGGCCCATGATGACGAAGATCTCTCCCTCGCGGATGCGCACGTCGGTGTCGCGCACGGCGCCGATGATGCCGGCCTCCGCGAGGGCCGCGTCGTCCGGATCGGGGTTGCTTCTCAGGAAGGCGCGAGGCGTCGGGGCCGTAGAGCTTCCAGACGCCGCGGCAGTCCAGCTTGACCTGGCGCTCCATGAGGTCCTCGGATCGGGGAGGAGCGGAGCCGCGCGCGGCTCCGCGTTCTGACGCCGGCCTATCGCGTCCAGCTCGACCAGACCGCCTCGTTCTCGGCCATCCAGCCCGCCACGGCGTCCTCGATGGAGACCCCGTCGAGATCCACCGCCGAGACCAGCGCGCCCATGTCCTCGTTCGAGATGGTGAAGTTCTCGATGGCCCTCGCGGCGCCCGGCCACTTTTCCGGGACGCCGGCCCAGGCGACCTTCCAGATCGGACCGCTCGGCTTGCCGCAATCGTAGGCCGCGTCGGGATTCACGCCGGCCGACGGGTCGTCGTAGCATTCGGCCGACCAGGGCGGGAACTTGACGAAGGAGCCTTCGTATTTGGCGGGCGCCCAGTGCGGCGCGTAGAGCCAGAGAACGATCGGGGCCTCGCGCTGATAGGCGGATTCCAGTTCCGCGAAGAGCGCCGCGTCGGTGCCGGCGTGGACCACCTCGAAATCCAGCCCGAGCGCCTCGACGCGCTCCTCGTCGAAGCCGCCCCAGGTGACCGGGCCGCCGAGATACCGGCCGAAGGGCGCGGTCTCGGCCGTCGCGAATTCCTGCGCGCACGCGTTGAGCGCCTCCCAGTCGGGGAGCCCCGGGCAGCGCGCCTCCATGTAGGCGGGGTACCACCATTCCTCGATCGCGGTCATGCCGGTCTCGCCGAGATTGACCACGTCGCCGGTGGAGATCGCCTCGTCCATCGCCTCGCGGCCGGTGGTCTCCCAGATCTCCATCGCCACGTCGAGATCGCCGGTCTTCAGCCCGGCGAACTGCGCGAGATAGTCGGCCTGGACGTATTCGACGTTGTAGCCGGCGTTCTCGAGCACCTCGCCCATGATCGTGGTCGTGATGATCTGTCCGGTCCAGTCATGGGTGGTGAGCTTGATGGGATCGAGGGATTCCACCTCGGCCGATGCGCCGGCCGCGCAGAGCGTCAGGGCGAGCGCGGAGGTCAGCGTGCGTGTCGTTCTCATTGGTCAGGCTCCCGGTCGGATGTCGCGCGCCATCCCCGGCGGGTTGAAACCCCGCGCGGCCGGCGCGTCACAACGGACAGGGTTCGCCAATCGGCGCCGCAAAGCAACAGGTAATCTCGGGTCGCGGCCGGGAGGCGCCGTGCGAGTCGCCGGGCAAGACCGGACTTTCGTTCATATCCCTGACGCCGATCGCATTCGGAAAAGGAAAATCCCCTTGATCAAGCTGGTCCATTGCTGCGGGCGCAAACAAGGGTGTTCACTCGCTCTCTTGCTCTCTCAGGCTGGAGAGCAGCGTATTCAGCATGACGGTCGCGTCGGCGACCAGGCGCTCGCCGGCCGTTTCCGGGCCAACCCATGCTGACGAGACGGCCAGCACCTCCGGCGTCAGGGGCAGCGTTCGACATGCCGGGAGCGGTCCAGCCTGCGGACGGCCGGCCGCGCGGGATCCTAGAAGGGGATCTCGTCGTCGATCTCTCCGGCCGGGCTGCGGCTTCCGCCGCCGCCACCGCCGCCGCCATAGCCGCCCTGATCGGAGCCCGACGACATCCCGCCGCCGCCGCCACCGCCTTCGCCGCGACCGTCGAGCATGGTCAGCGAGCCGTTGAAGCCCTGCAGCACGACTTCGGTGGAATAGCGGTCCTGGCCGGACTGGTCCTGCCATTTGCGGGTCTGAAGCTGTCCCTCGATATAGACCTTGGAGCCCTTGCGGAGATACTGCTCCGCGATCCGGACCAGACCCTCGTTGAAGATCGCGACCGAATGCCATTCGGTCTTCTCCCTGCGCTCGCCGGAATTCTTGTCGCGCCACGTTTCGGACGTGGCGATGCGAAGGTTGCAGACCTTGCCGCCGTTGGCGAAGCTCCGCACTTCCGGATCCTGGCCGAGATTTCCGATCAGGATCACCTTGTTCACGCTGCCGGCCATGCCGTCCTCCTCGAGTCGTTCCGCGTCGCCGCCCGCCGGTCCGCGAGCGTCGCCGTTTTATGGTTAATGGCGGGTGAATGACAGATCAAAGCTGACAGGCCCGGAATTTTTTGCGATAGTCCGGCCAAAATCAAAGATAGCCGGTTCCGGGGAGCAGCCCGAACCGGCACGAGGGGCGACATGAGATCAGTTCTGGCGGGTGTGATCATCGCGGTCGCGGCGGGCGGTCCGGCGCTGGCGGACAAATCGTTGAGCGCGCTGCTCCGCAACCAGTCGAACCTGTCGAGCGACTACCGCGCCCTGATCCGCGCGCCGGTTCCGGGTTCGCTGAAGGGCGTGCCCCGCCGGCCGAGCGCGATCGAAACCGACGATCTCGGCGGCCTTCCGGCGTATTACGGCTCGAACGGCGAATATCAGCAGATGGCCCGCGCCGCCGCCCGTCGGCACAATGTGCCCGAGGACCTGTTCCTGCGCCTCGTGCAGCAGGAGTCGCGCTTCCGACCCACGGCGAAATCCACCAAGGGCGCCATCGGCCTCGCGCAGCTGATGCCCGGCACCGCGCGGATCCTCGGCGTCAACCCGCACGATCCCAGGCAGAATCTGGAGGGCGGGGCCCGCTATCTCAGCCAGCAGTACCGGACGTTCGGGGACTGGCGGCTGGCGCTCGCGGCCTACAACGCGGGACCCCAGGCGGTGATCCGGCATAAAGGCGTGCCACCGTACCGCGAGACGCAGAACTACGTGAAGGTCATTCTCGGACGGTGATCGCCCCGCGATAGCGGCGCCATCCGGCCGCGTCCGCGCGGGCCCCGATTTGTTCCCGTTCCGGACTCGCAAATCCGGCGCGCGGTGCTACGTTCCGTCGGTCAGCAGGAGCGGCCAATGCCCGAACAGAAGTTCATCGAGATACGCGGCGCGCGGGAGCACAATCTCAAATCCATCGACGTGGACATTCCGCGCGACAGCCTGGTGGTCCTGACCGGCCTGAGCGGGTCGGGCAAGTCGAGCCTCGCCTTCGACACGATCTACGCCGAGGGGCAGCGGCGCTATGTCGAGAGCCTGTCGGCGTATGCGCGGCAGTTCCTCGACATGATGCAGAAGCCGGACGTGGACCACATCTCGGGCCTGTCGCCGGCGATCTCCATCGAGCAGAAGACCACGTCGAAGAACCCGCGCTCTACCGTCGGCACCGTCACCGAGATCTACGACTACATGCGACTGCTGTTCGCGCGGGTCGGCACGCCTTACAGCCCCGCGACCGGCCTGCCGATCGAGGCGCAGCAGGTCAGCCAGATGGTCGACATCACCATGGCGCTGCCCGAGGGGACGCGCGCGTATCTGCTCGCGCCGATCGTACGGGACCGCAAGGGCGAGTACCGCAAGGAATTCCAGGAGCTTCTGAAGCGCGGGTTCCAGCGGGTGAAGGTCAACGGGGAGTTCCACGACCTCGACGCGGCGCCGACGCTCGACAAGAAATTCCGCCACAACATCGACGTGGTCGTGGACCGGATCGTGGTGCGCGAGGGGCTGGAGACGCGGCTGGCGGACAGCCTGCGGACCGCGCTCGATCTGGCGGACGGGATCGCGATCCTGGAGACTGCCGTCGGCGGGGACGAGGAACCGGAGCGGCTGACGTTCTCGGAGAAATTCGCCTGCCCGGTCAGCGGCTTCACGATTCCGGAGATCGAGCCGAGGCTCTTCTCGTTCAACGCGCCGTTCGGGGCCTGTCCGGCCTGCGATGGTCTCGGGGTGGAGTTGTTCTTCGATCCGCGTCTGATCGTGCCGGATGAAAGCCTGCCGGTAATGAAGGGCGCGATCGCGCCCTGGTCGAAGGGGCAGTCGCCTTATTACCGCCAGACCATAGAGGCGCTGGCGAAGCATTACGGGTTCAACCGTTCGGCGCGCTGGCGCGACCTGCCGGAGGAGGCCCGCGACGTGCTTCTCCACGGGTCGGACGGCGCGAAGATCCGGTTCCGCTATGACGAGGGCGGGCGGGTCTACGAGATAGAGCGGCCGTTCGAGGGCGTGATCCCGAACATGGAGCGGCGCTATCGCGAGACGGATTCGGCCTGGGTCCGCGAGGAGTTCGAGCGCTATCAGAACAACCGGCCTTGCGGCGTCTGCGAAGGGTATCGGCTGAAGCCGGAGGCGTTGGCGGTGCGGATCGCGGACATCCACGTCGGCAAGGCCGTGCAGATGTCGATCCGCGACGCGCTCGCCTGGATCGAGTCGGTGCCGGCCTCGCTCGGGACGCAGAAGAACGAGATCGCCAAGGCCATTCTCAAGGAGATCCGCGAGCGGCTCGGGTTTCTCGTGAATGTCGGGCTCGACTATCTCACGCTCGCGCGCAATTCGGGCACGCTCTCGGGCGGTGAAAGCCAGCGCATCCGTCTGGCGAGCCAGATCGGCAGCGGCCTGACGGGCGTGCTCTACGTGCTCGACGAGCCGTCGATCGGCCTGCATCAGCGCGACAATGGACGGCTGCTCACGACGCTCAAGAACCTGCGGGACGCGGGCAATACCGTGATCGTGGTCGAGCATGACGAGGAGGCGATCCGCGAGGCGGACCATGTCATCGACATCGGGCCGGGGGCGGGCGTGCATGGCGGCCGGATCATCGCGGAAGGCACGCCGGCGGACATCGCGGCCGACCCGAAGTCGATCACCGGGCAGTATCTGACCGGCGCGCGGGAGATCGCGACGCCGGGGACGCGGCGGAAGGGCAACGGCCGGAAGATCGTGGTCAAAAACGCCACCGGCAACAATCTGCAGGGCGTGACGGCGGAATTTCCGTTGGGGACGTTCACCTGCGTGACCGGCGTGTCAGGCGGCGGAAAGTCCACGCTGACCATCGAGACGCTGTTCAAGACCGCCTCGATGCGCCTCAACGGCGCGCGTCAGACGCCGGCGCCGGCGGAGGAGATCAAGGGGCTGGAGCATCTGGACAAGGTCATCGACATCGACCAGTCGCCCATCGGGCGGACGCCGCGCTCGAACCCGGCCACCTATACCGGCGCGTTCGGGCCGATCCGCGACTGGTTCGCCGGTCTGCCGGAGGCGAAGGCGCGGGGATACAAGCCGGGACGCTTCAGCTTCAACGTCAAGGGCGGGCGCTGCGAGGCGTGTGCGGGCGACGGGCTGATCAAGATCGAGATGCATTTCCTGCCCGACGTCTATGTCACCTGCGAGACGTGTCAGGGGAAACGGTACAATCGCGAGACGTTGGAAGTCCTGTTCAAGGGCAAGAGCATAGCGGATGTTCTGGACATGACGGTGGAGGATGCCGAGGCGTTTTTCTCGGCGGTTCCGTCGATCCGCGAGAAGATGACGACGTTGATGCGGGTGGGTCTGGGCTACGTGAAGGTCGGGCAGTCGGCGACGACGCTCTCGGGCGGCGAGGCGCAGCGGGTCAAGCTGTCGAAGGAGCTGTCGCGGCGGTCGACGGGGCGGACGCTCTACATCCTCGACGAGCCGACCACGGGGCTGCATTTCGAGGACACGCGCAAACTGCTGGAAGTGCTGCATGAACTGGTGGAGCAGGGCAATTCCGTCGTGGTGATCGAGCACAACCTCGACGTCATCAAGACGGCCGACCACATCATCGACATCGGGCCGGAGGGTGGCGACGGCGGCGGGCGGATCGTCGCGACCGGGACGCCGGAGGAGGTCGCCGGGGTCGAGGCGAGCCATACGGGTCACTACCTGAAGGCGATCCTGGGCGCGCGGCGGGTCGCGGCGGAATAGCCGCGGGGTTTCTCGGTCGGGAGTGGAAACCCGGCGTCAGGCGCCCGCCCGGGGGGATCCCGCCGCTCAGTTCCGCCGGCGCGCCTCGAAGCGGGGCAGCATGGCGGAGAAATCGCGACCCGCGCCGTCCTCGGTCTCCACGAACCGCGCGTAGAGGTCGGCAGCCGCCGTTCCGAGGGGCGTGTCGGCCCCGACGGATTCGGCGGCCTGGCGGGCGAGACGGAGATCCTTGAGCATCAGGTCGGCGGCGAAACCCGGCCGGTAGCCGTCGTCGGCCGGTGAGGCGGGTCCGATGCCGGGGGCCGGGCAATAGGCGTTCACCGACCAGCAGGCGCCGGACGAGGTGGAAACGACGTCGAACATCGCCTGACGGTCGAGGCCGAGCCTGTCGGCGAGCGCGAAGGCTTCGCAGACGCCGATCATGGTGACGCCGAGGATCATGTTGTTGCAGATCTTGGCGGCCTGGCCCGCGCCGGAGGCGCCGCAATGAACGGCGCGCGAGCCCATCACGTCGAAGAGCGGTTTCGCGGCCGCGAAGGCGTCGGGGGCGCCGCCTGCCATGAAGGTGAGGGTTCCGGCGGCCGCGCCGCCGGTGCCGCCGGAGACGGGGGCGTCCACGGCGAGGAGGCCGGCGCCGGTGGCGAGCGACGCGGCGGCGCGCGCGGCGTCGACATCGACGGTCGAGCAGTCGATCAGGACCGCGCCGGGACGGGCCGCGGGGACGATCTCGGAATAGACCCGCGCGAGGATCGCGCCGTCGGGGAGCATGGTGATGACGGCGTCGCGTCCGCGCGCGGCCTCGGCGGCCGAGGCCGCCATGGCGATTTCTCCGGCGTCGGGCGCCGCGGGGTCGAAGCCGGTGACGGAATGGCCGGCGGCGGCGAGGTTTCGGGCCATGGGCGCGCCCATGTTGCCGAGGCCGATGAATCCTATTTCCATTGCGGGTCCTTTCAGTCGAGCGACAGCTCGTCGGGGCCGAGCGGCGCGAGCATCGCGGCGACCCGGTCGGGTGGGACCGACGCGAGCGTGTCGCGCCATTTCGGCGCGCGGTCCTTGTCGATGATCGCGGCGCGGATGCCCTCCATCAGCTCGCCGTGTTCGATGGAGCGCGAGGTGAAGCGGTATTCGCGGCGCACCGCGGCCTCGATGCCGGGTTCGGCGCGCGCGGCGCGCACGAGTTCCATCGTGCAGGCCATCGAGAGCGGGCTGAGGGTCGCCATGGTTTCGAGCACGGAGCGGCCCCAATCGGTGGCTTCGAGCCTGCCCGCGAGCGTGGCGAGGTCGGGCGCCGAAAAGGCGCCGTCGATCTCCGGCTGGAGCGGCGCGAGCTCCGGCGCGGGGGGCGGGCGTTCGAAATCGAGCACTGCGTCCGCGTCGCCCGTCTCGACCAGACGCGCGACCAGATCGGGCCAGGCCTCGCGCGGAACGAAATGGTCCGCGAAGCCGGCGCGGATCGCGTCGCCCGGTCCCATGCGGTGGCCGGTGACGCCGAGATATTCGCCGAGCCTTCCGGGCGCGCCCGCCAGGAGGTCGGTGCCGCCCACGTCCGGCACGAGGCCGATGGCGCATTCGGGCATGGCCACGCGGCTCGTCTCGCAGACGACGCGATGGCCGCCGTGCAGCGAGACGCCGACGCCTCCGCCCATCGTGTAGCCTTGGCAGAGCGCGATGATAGGGTTTCGGGTAACGGGCGATCTTGACGTTGAGGCGGTATTCGTCGGCCCAGAAGCCTTGGCCGAAGGCGACGTTTCCGGCCTTGGCGCTGGCGTAGACCTCCTGGATGTCGCCGCCGGCGGAGAAGGCGCGGTCGCCCTCCGCGTCGATCAGGACGCAGGCGATCGCGGGATCGTCGCGCCACGCGGTGACGGCCCGGTCGATCGCCGCGACCATGCCGGTGGTGAGCGCGTTGAGCGCCTGCGGCCGGGTCAGGGTGATCCGGCCGACGCGGCCCTCGACGCGGACGTGGATGTCGCTCATGACGCGCGGGTCATTCCATCGTCGGGATCGAGAAGCTCGCGCCCTCCTTGGTGCCCGAGGGCCAGCGCGCGGTGACCGTCTTGGTGCGGGTGTAGAAGCGGAAGGCGTCCGGCCCGTGCTGGTTGAGGTCGCCGAAGGAGGATTTCTTCCAGCCGCCGAAGGTGTGGTAGGCGAGCGGCACCGGGATCGGCACGTTGACGCCGATCATGCCGACGTTGACGCGGGCGGCGAAGTCGCGGGCGGTGTCGCCGTCGCGGGTGAAGATCGCGGTGCCGTTGCCGTATTCGTTGTCCATGGTGAGCTTGAGGGCGTCCTCGTAGCTCTTGGCGCGGACGGTCGAGAGGACGGGGCCGAAGATCTCCTGGGTGTAGATGTCCATGTCCGGGGTCACGTCGTCGAAGAGGCAGGCGCCGACGAAGAAGCCGTCCTCGTAGCCCTGCATCGAGAAGCCGCGGCCGTCGACGACGAGCTTCGCGCCCTGCTCCACGCCGCTTTCGACGAGGCCGAGGATGCGCTCCTTGGCGGCGGCGGTGACGACGGGGCCGAAATCGACGTCCTTGCCGCCGGTGTAGGGGCCGATCTTGAGCAATTCGACGCGGGGCGCGAGTTTCTCGATCAGGCGGTCGGCGGTCTCCTCGCCGACGGGGACGGCGACCGAGATCGCCATGCAGCGCTCGCCGGCCGCGCCGTAGCCCGCGCCGATCAGCGCGTCGACGGCCTGGTCGAGATCGGCGTCGGGCATGACGATCATGTGGTTCTTGGCGCCGCCGAAGCACTGGACGCGTTTGCCGTTCGAGCAGCCGCGGCCGTAGATGTATTCGGCGATCGGGGTGGAGCCGACGAAGCCGATCGCGGCGATGTCGGGATGGTCGAGGATGGCGTCCACCGCCTCCTTGTCGCCGTTCACGACCTGGAGGATGCCGTCGGGCAGGCCGGCCTCCTGCATCAGTTCCGCCAGCATCAGCGGCACGGAGGGATCGCGCTCCGAGGGTTTGAGGATGAAGGCGTTTCCGGCGGCGATCGCCGGGCAGAATTTCCACATCGGGATCATCGCGGGGAAGTTGAAGGGGGTGATGCCGGCGGCCACGCCGAGCGGCTGGCGCATGGAATACATGTCGATGCCGGGACCGGCGGCGTCGGTGAACTCGCCTTTGAGCAGATGCGGCGCGCCGATGCAGAACTCGGCGACCTCGAGGCCCCGGATCACGTCGCCCGCCGCGTCGGGGAGCGTTTTGCCGTGCTCGCGGCTGAGCGCCTCGGCGAGCTTGTCCATGTCGCGGTGCAGGAGGGAGACGAATTTCATCAGGACGCGGGCGCGGCGCTGGGGGTTGGTCGCGCCCCACATCGGCTGCGCGGCCTTGGCGCCCTGGACGGCGGCGTCGAGCTCGGCGGCGGAGGCGAGCGGGACGCGGGACTGGACCTCGCCCGTGGCGGGATTGAAGACGTCGGCGAACCGGCCGGACGTGCCCGCGACGCGCTTGCCGTCGATGTAATGCGAAAGTTCCTGCATGGCGTGCCCTCTGATGCGTTCGGCGCGCACCTTAGCGGCGGATGGCGGGATGTGCAGGCGAAATTTCAGCCGGATCGTTTTGCGATTTTGCAGGCGGGGCGCGGCGTGTTAGATATCCGCCATGCAAAAAGATCCGATGAAGTGGGACGATCTGCGGGTGTTCCTGGCCGTGGCGCGGCAGGGGCGGCTTCTGGCGGCCGGGCGGCGGCTCGGGATCGATCCGGCGACCGCGGGACGGCGGATCGCGGCTCTGGAGGCGGCTCTGGACGCGCGGCTTTTCGACCGCTCTCCACAGGGCTACGCGCTGACCGAGGCGGGGCGGGGGCTGCTGGTCCACGCCCAGGCGATGGAGGCGCAGGCGGCCGCGATGACCGACGAGATCGGCGGCCATGCCGACAGGCTTTCGGGAACGGTGCGGATCGGGGCGCCGGACGGGGTGTCGAACTATCTGCTGGTCGACGCCTGCGACAGGCTGAGCCGGGACAATCCGGATCTTCAGGTGCAGGTCGTGGCGCTTCCGCGGATGTTCAGCCTCTCGAAGCGCGAGGCGGATCTGGCGATCACCGTGTCGCCGCCGAGCGCGGGCCGTCTGACGGTGCGCAAGATCGCGGATTATCGGCTGCATCTCTATGGACGAGCGGACGTGGTGGAGGCCGCGGGCGAGATCCGCGATCTGGCCGACCTCGGCGGGACGCGCGGGATCGGCTACATCTCGGACATGATCTTCGACAAGGAACTCGACTATTACGCGCTGCTGGGGCGCGAGGCGGAGCCGGCGCTGACCTCCAACAGCCTGATCCTCCAGCTGCGCTGGTGTCTGCGCGGGGTGGGGTTGTGCATCCTGCCCGATTTCGTCGCGCGGGAGCATCCGGAGCTTCGGATGGTGCTTCCCGAGGACATCCGGCTGGGGCGGTCGTTCTATCTGGTACGCCACCAGGACGACGCGCGCGTGGCGCGGATCAACCGGATGGCGGAGGTGGTGGTGGACTGGATGCGACTGGCGCTGTCGGAGGGCGTCGCTTGACAGGCGGGGTGCGGGGGAGGACACTTTCCCCGGGTGGATGTCCCCATCGGAAGGAGACGCCGAAATGACCGTCCGGAAGATCATGAATGCCAAGAAGAGCCGCGCCACGATCACGGTGAAGCCGGAGGACGCGGTCAGCGCGGCGGCGGCCGTCCTGGCGAAACACCGGATCGGCGCGGTGATCGTGACGGGGGACGGCGCGCGGGTCGACGGGATCCTGTCGGAGCGCGACATCGTGCGGGCGCTCGGGACCACCGGACCCGGATGCCTCTCCGGGAAGGTGAGCGATCTGATGACGTCGAGCGTCGTCGGATGCCACATGGACGACACGATCAACTCGGTGATGGAACGCATGTCGGACGGCAGGTTCCGCCACATGCCGGTGATCGAGGACGGAAGGCTGGCCGGCGTGATCTCCATCGGCGACGTCGTCAAGGCGCGGATCGAGGAGATCCAGCACGAGAACGCCGCCTTGACGGGCATGATCGCCAACACCTGGTAGCGCGGCGGAAACCCGGAACGCCGGCCTTGACCGCGGGGGCGCGGTGATGTTGCCTGTCGCGACGCCGTCCCGGGGGAACTGAATGCGCATCGGACTTTATCCCGGAACCTTCGATCCGATCACGCTCGGGCACGTCGACATCATCCGGCGGGCCTGCACTCTGGTGGACCGGCTGGTGATCGGCGTGGCGATCAACCGCGACAAGGGGCCGCTGTTCACGCTCGAGGAGCGGGTCGAGATGGTCGAGCGGGAATGCGGGCCGATCGGCGCGGCCTGCGGCGTCGAGATCGTGGCGCATCCTTTCGACAACCTGCTGATCGACTGCGCCGCGGACGTGGGCGCGGGCGTGATCGTCCGCGGCCTGCGGGCGGTGTCGGATTTCGAGTTCGAGTTCCAGATGGTCGGCATGAACCGCGCGATGAGCGACGACGTCGAGACGGTGTTCCTGATGGCGGACGCGAATTACCAGGCCATCGCGAGCCGGCTGGTCAAGGAGATCGCCCGGCTCGGGGGCGACGTGTCGAAATTCGTGCCGCCGATGGTGGAGGCCGCGCTCGAGCGGCGGTTCGGAACGCGCGCGCGCGCGCGGGCCTGATCGCGGGCTTCACGGCTTCGGCGCCGTCCGGCCGAAACGCGCCCCGCGGGCTTTCCCCCGCCGCCCGCAGGCCCTAGGTTGCGCCCGACCAATCTCAGGAGGGCAGGAATGGCCGAGATCAAGAACCCCGACGACACGCTGGTGATCACGCTCAAGGACGGAGACGTGGTGATCGAGATGCTGCCCGACGTGGCGCCGAAGCATGTCGAGCGGATCAAGGCGCTGGCGCGGGCCGGCGAATACGACAACGTCGCGTTCCACCGGGTGATCGACGGCTTCATGGCGCAGACCGGCGACGTGAAGCACGGCGACATGGAGGACGGTTTCAACATCGGGCGCGCGGGCACCGGCGGGTCCGGCCACGGCGATCTGCCGGCGGAATTCTCGAAGCTGCCGTTCGATCGCGGCGCGCTCGGCATGGCGCGCAGCCAGAGCCCGAATTCGGCGAACAGCCAGTTCTTCATCATGTTCAAGGACGGGCATTTCCTCAACGGCCAGTACACGGTCTGGGGCCGGGTGATCGAGGGCATGGAGCATGTCGACGCGATCACGAAGGGCGAGCCGCCGGCGAATCCCGACCGGATGGTGTCCGTGCGCGTGGCGGGAGACGCGGCATGATCCGGCGCGCGTTTCTGGCTCTGGCCATGGCGTCGGGTCTCGCGTTCGGCGCGGCCGCGCAGGAGGATCCCGAGAACGTCCTGGTGATCCAGGTCGAGGGCGAGGCGAACGGCACGGTGGAGATCCTGCTCCGGCCGGACGTGGCGCCGCAGCACGTCGCGCGGATCAAGGAATTGGCCCGGGCCGGCGCCTATGACAACGTCGCGTTCCACCGGGTGATCGAGGGCTTCATGGCCCAGACCGGCGACGTCGAATTCGGCACCCGCGAGGCCTATCCGGCCGGGCGCGCCGGGACGGGCGGATCGGACAGGCCCGACCTGCCGGCGGAGTTCTCGGATCTGAGCTTTCAGAAGGGCGTGGTCGGAATGGCGCGCAGCCAGGACCCCGACAGCGCCAACAGCCAGTTCTTCATCATGTTCGACGAGGGCACGTTCCTCGACGGCGACTACACGGTCGTGGGCCGGGTGATCTCGGGCCAGGACGTCGTCGACGCGATCAAGCGGGGCGACGGCGCAGAGCGGCTCGGTGACCGATCCGGATTACATGGCCTCGGTGAAGGTCAAGGCCGACATGTGACGGCCTCGCGCGCCGCCCCGACCGGCGGCGCGCGACGTGTTCCGAGGCGTCGAGCGCCGGGAGTGCCACGCGTGGCACTTTTGCTAAGCGTATGAAATCACTGGCGTTCCGGAATCGCGTTAACCGCGTGGTAAGGCGTGTCACGCCCGACCCGCAGGCGCCTCTTCGGCCGCCTCGTCCGACGCCGGCGGCCGGCCCGCGCCGGGTCAGCCGCCGTCGCGGAAGAGCTGGTTCATCGATTTCGAGGGCTGGTCGCAGCCGGCCTCTCCGACGATCCGGGCGGGGACGCCGGCCACCGTCTTTCCGGCGGGGACGTCGGCCAGCACGACCGATCCCGCCGCGATCCTGCTGCAATCCCCCACGGAGATGTTGCCGAGGACGGCCGCCCCGGCGCCGATCAGGACGCCGTTTCCGATTTTCGGGTGTCGTTGGCCGTCCTCCTTGCCGGTGCCGCCCAAGGTCACCGAATGCAGCATGGAGACGTTGTCGCCGACGACGGCCGTCTCGCCGATCACGATGGAATGCGCGTGATCCAGCATGATGCCGCGGCCCATCCTGGCGCCGGGATGGATGTCCACGCCGAACGCCTCGGACGTGCGCATCTGGACGAGCGACGCCATGTCCTTGCGGCCGTCCCGCCAGAGCCAGCTCGCGATCCGGAAGCATTGCAGCGCCTGGAAGCCCTTGAAGAACAGCAGCGGCTGAAGGAGGCGGTGGCAGGCGGGGTCGCGCTCGTAGACCGCAAGCATGTCCGCGCGGGCCGCGAGGCCCAGATCCGCCGAAGCGTCATACGCCTCGTCGGCGATCTCGCGGAAGATGAGCGCGTTCATGTCATCGGACGCCAGTTTCTGCGCCACGCGATAGCTCAGGGCCCGCTCGAGGCTCGAATGGCGCAGCACGACGGCATGGGCGATGCTGGCCATCAGCGGCTCGTTCCGGGCCATCTCGAGCGCCTCGCTGCCGATGCGGGACCAGATCGGATCGGCGGCGTCGAGTTTCGGTTTGTGGATGGTCATCCGCTTTGCCATGCTCCGTGCCAAGGGGAACGCGTCGGTACTATCTAGGCTTTCCCCGCCGGGGAGCAAGCCGGCATCGGAAACGGGCGCGGGCCCGCGGCGGATTCAGTCCCGGGCCGGGTCCGGAGATCCGGCCCCGACGCCGAGACCGAGACGCATGGCCGTCCGCCGGAGCGGTTTGAGCCCGTGCAGCGTCCTGAGCCCGACGCGCCGGAGGTCGCGCAGCGGTCTCGCGCCGGCCATCGCGGCTCGGTTGAGGGCGTCGATCCCGGCCACCCGCGCGAGTATGTCGGGGTGACGGGCGCGGCCGTAGCGTGAAAGCAGTTCGGGCGCGCCGATGTCGCGGCCGGACGCGCGCGCGGCGACGCAGAGATCGCGCAGGGTCGCGACGTCGCGCAGGCTCATGTTCAGGCCCTGGGCGCCGATCGGCGGAACGACGTGGGCCGCCTCGGCGACGAGGGCGAGGCGCGGACCGTCGAGCCGGTCGGCGACCTGGCTGATGATCGGCCAGACCCGACGCGGGCTCGCGAGACCCAGACGCCCGAGGACGCCGCAGGAGCGGGCGTTGAGGGCCGCCTCGAAGGCGGGAACGTCCATCGCGGCGAGTTCGGCCGCGCGCGGTCCGGTCTCCATCCAGACCACCGCCGAATGCGGCGCGCCGTCGCGGTCGGGCAGCGGCACGAGCGTGAAGGCCCCGCCGGTGCGGTGGATCTCGGTCGAGACGCCGTCATGGGGCAGGGCGTGGGTCACGGTGAAGACCACCGCCTTCTGCCCGTAGCTCCAGCGCCGGGCGGCGATGCCGGCGGCCTCGCGCGTGGGGCTGTCGCGGCCGTCTGCGGCGATGACGAGCGGCGCGCGGACGGTCGTGCCGTCGGACAGGGCGGCGATCGCGGTCGCGGTGCGGGGCGTGAGACGGTCGAGCCGCGCCGGCGCGATGAGCCGGGCGTTCGGAAGCTCGTCGATGCGCGCCGCGATCTCGCGGCGCAGAAGCCAGTTGGGCAGGTTGTGGCCGAACGCCGGCTGTCCCAGCTCGTCGGCGACGAAATCGGCGGTATCGCGGATCGACTCGTCCTCACCGCCGGCGTCTGCGAGGCGCATGATCCGGAGGGGCGCCGCGTGCGGCTCCAGCCGCTCCCAGAGCCCGGCGCGGCGCAGGAGCTCGACGGAGGGCGCGAGGAACGCGGTGCTGCGCAGGTCGGAGCCGTCGGCCTCGGCGGAGGTGACCGGAGGCGCGGGATCGACGCAGATCACGTCGAAGCCCTCGGCGGCGAAGGCGACGGTCGCCGTGAGGCCCGCGACGCCGCCGCCGGCGATCAGGATGTCGGTGTCGATCCGGTCCATGCGCGCCAAGCTAGGGCCGGGCGCGCGCCGCGCCAAGGGCGGATCAGCGCAGCAGCGCGAGAAAGCCGGCGAGGTCCTCGGTCTGGTGATGGACGTGCGGATGGTCCTCGGCGGGTCCGACCAGAACCGTGCGCATCGCGAGACCGTGCGGCACCGCGAGGTTTCGCGGGTCGTCCTCGAACATCGCGGCGCTGGCGCCGTCGAGGCCGTCGAGCGCGAAGACGGCCCCGAAGGCGGCGGGTTCGGGTTTCGGGATGAAGCCCGCGTCCTCGACGCCGTAGAGCCGGTCGAAGCAGTCGGTGATGCCGAGCGCCGCCGTGACGCGGCGCGCATGTTCCCGCGAGCCGTTGGTGTAGACGATCTTGCGGCCGGGAAGCGCGTCGATTGCGGCGCGCAGGTCGGGCGCCGCGGGCACCATCGAGAGGTCGATGTCGTGGACGTGGTCGAGATAGGGCTCGGGGTCGAGCGCGTGCTCGCGCATCAGCCCGGCGAGCGTGGTGCCGTAGGTGCGCCAGTAATGGCCGCGCAGATGGTCGGCGCGCTCCGCCTCGACGCCGAGCGCGCGCATGACGTAGTCGGTCATCCGCAACTCGATCTGGTCGAAGAGGCGGACGTTGGGCGGGTAGAGGGTGTTGTCGAGATCGAACACCCAGGTCCGGACGTGCCGGAAGAGATCGCGGGGCATGGCGACGTTCTAGCCCGCCTCGGGAGGGCCGAACAGGGCCGACGCGCGTTTTCCTCGATTCCGTCGACGGAATGGGGTTAGTCTGCGGTTTCCAGACGCGGAACGGGCGACCATCCATGCAGACGCAGCACGGCCAGAAGGACGCGTTCAATCTCGTTCTGGAGGCCATCGACCAGGGGGATTTCCGGCCCGGGGACCGGCTGGTCGAATCCGAGCTCGCGGAGAAGTTCGGGGTGTCGCGGACGCCGATCCGCGAGGCGCTGCAGCGGCTCGAGACGCAGGGCGTCCTCGCGCGGGACGGGCGGAGCCTGGTGGTGGCGAGCCTCGACCACGATCAGCTCGGCGAGCTCTACGTCGTGCGCGCGGAGCTCGAGGGGCTGGCCGCGCGGCTGGCGGCGCAGCACGCGGCGCCGGAGGAGATCCGGGTGCTCCAGGAGATGACGCGCAAGGACCGGGAGATGATGGACCGGCCGGACAGGCTGGCGCGGGCCAACAGGCGGTTTCACCGGCAGATCCATCTCGCCAGCCACAACCGGTACCTGATCCAGCAGCTGGAGATGGTGCACCGGTCGATGGCGCTGCTGGCGACGACGTCGCTGGCGGTCGAGGGGCGCAGCGAAGCCGCGCTGGACGAGCACGACGCCATCGTGCGGGCGATC
>CAWCUP010000047.1:0-84586 GCA_963798765.1 uncultured Alphaproteobacteria bacterium
ACAGCCTGCTGCGCACGCTCAAATCGACCGGCACCATCATCTGGGTCACCATCGGCGCGACCGCGCTGGCGGGCGCCTACACGATCGCCGGCGGCCCCACCTACGTGGCCAACCTCATCATCGGGGCGGACCTGCCGACGCTCGGCATCCTCATGGTGATGATGCTGATCTTCCTCTTCATGGGCGCGTTCATGGACTGGGTCGGCATCGTGCTTCTGGTCATGCCGGTGTTCCTTCCCATCGTCCTGAAGCTCCCGGTCGAGGAGATCGGCCTCTTCGGCCCGATGGTCGACGCGACGACCTTCGTGCCGATCTGGTTCGGGATCCTGTTCTGCGTGAACATGCAGGTGAGCTTCCTCTCGCCCCCCTTCGGTCCGGCCGCGTTCTACCTCAAATCCGTGGCGCCTCCGCACATCACCCTGCCCGACATCTTCCGCGGCTTCCTGCCCTTCATCGGAATCCAGCTTTTCGTGCTGATGCTCGTGCTGTTCTTCCCCGAGATCACCATGTTTTTCCGCAACTGACCCGAGGGCACGAAGGAGGGCCGGTATGGAGGTTCTCAACCGGGACCAGATCGATTTCTACGCCGACAACGGCTATCTGACGCTCGAGCGCCGGGTCCCCAAGGACGTCATCGAGGACATCCGCGCCGAGATCGCGCGCTTCTCCGACGAGGCGCGCGGCATGACGGAATCGAACGACCGGCTCGACCTCGAAAGCTCGCACTCTCCCGACGATCCGCGCGTCCGCCGGATCAAGCTGCCCCACACGATCAGCGACGTGGTCGCCCGCCTCGTGCGCTCCGATGCGGTGCTCGCGCCCGTACGCGACCTGATCGGCCCGGACGTCCGACTCCACACCACCAAGCTCAACATGAAATCCGCCGGCTACGGCGCCGCCATCGGCTGGCATCAGGATTTCGCGTTCTACCCCCACACGAACGACGACGTGCTCGCCGTCGGCGTGATGATCGACGACATGGCCGAGGAGAACGGACCGCTCATGGTCTTTCCCGGCTCACACAGGGGGCCGATCCACGACCATCATTCCGACGGGGTCTTCGCCGGCGCGATGGATCTCGCCGCCAACGGCTACGATCCGAAGGACGCGGCGATGCTGACCGGACCCGCAGGGACCATCTCGATCCATCACGGCCGGATCGTCCACGGCTCCGCAGCAAACACCTCGACCCGCGACCGTCGCGTGCTCTTCATCGAGGCGATGGCCGCCGACGCCTTCCCGATCACGGGCGGCATGACAAAATTCGACAGCATCGCGGAATACGACACCCGCATGCTCTGCGGCAGCCCGACGCTCACGCCGCGTCTGGCGGACATCCCCGTCCGCATCCCCCAGCCCCAGCCCGAGAAGAACCGTTCGATCTACGAGATCCAGGCGGGCGTTCCCGACCGGGGATTCGAGCGGGCCGCGACGTGAGGCGACTGAATGCGGGCCTGATCGGCTCGCACATCCAGGCCACGCGGCTTCCCCGCGCGCTCGCGCTGATGTGCGACGACGCCGGCATCCCATTCGATTTCGAGCTGATCGACACGGCCGACCGCGCGGAGTTCGAATTCGACGCGACACTGCGCGACCTGATCGCGCGCGGCTGGACGGGCGTCACCGTCACGCACCCCTACAAGACCGACGCGGCCGCCTTCGCCGGCGAGGCGATGCCGCCCGATATCCGCGCGCTCGGCGCGTCGAACACGCTCGTTTTCGGGCCGCCCCTCACAGCGCACAACACCGACTACACCGGCTTTCTGGGAGCCTGGCGCGCGCATATGGGCGACGCGCCCCCCGGCGCGGTCGCCATGGCCGGCGCCGGCGGGGTCGCCCGCGCACTCGGCTTCGCACTCCGCGATGTCGGGGCCGCGGACATCGCGATCTGGGACAACCTGCCCGAGCGGGCCGAGACCCTCGCCGAAGCCATCGGACCGCCCGCGCGGGCGATCCGCGCCGGCATGGCGGCGGGCGCCTGCCGTGCGGCGGCCGGGCTCGTGAACGCCACCGCGCTGGGAATGGCCCACGCCCCGGGCATGGCCTTCCCGACCGGAGCCATCGGCGGACAGACTTGGGCCTTCGACGCGGTCTACACCCCGACGAACACGGAATTCCTGGCCGCCGCCCGCGACGCCGGCCTCGCGACGATCAGCGGGTTCGACCTCTTCCGGCACATGGCAATCGGCTCGTTCACCGCCTATACCGGCATCGTCCCGGACACCGAAGCCGTCCTAACACGTCTCAAGGCGCTCGCGCCGGACACCTGAAAAAGACCAACTGGAGAAAACCATGACGAAACCCGCAATCGGATTCATCGGCCTCGGCCTGATGGGAAGCGCGATGGTCGAGCGGCTTCAGAGCCTCGGCTATTCCGTCACGATCACGCCCAACCGGTCCCGCCCGAACATCGACGCGGCGGTCGAGCGCGGCGCCACCGAGGTCGCCACCGCCCGAGAGGTCGCCGCCGCCTCCGACATCGTCATGCTCTGCATGGACACCTCCGCCTCCGTCGAGGCCCGCATGCGCGGCGAGGACGGCGTGATCGCGGGCCTGCGCGAGGGCGCCAGCGTCATCGACTTCGGAACCTCGCTCCCCGACAGCACCCGCGCGCTCGCCAAAGAGGTCGAGGCCGCCGGCGGCGCCTATTTCGACGCGCCGCTCGGCCGCACGCCCGCCCAGGGCCGCGAAGGCAAGCTGAACATCATGGGCGCCGGCGACGAGGCGGGTTTCGAGGCGCTGCGTCCTGTCCTGAACGACCTCGGCGAGAACGTCTTCCATCTCGGCCCGATCGGCTCGGGCCACACCATCAAGCTCATCAACAACTTCTTCGCCATGACCACCGCCACCGCGATGTCCGAGGCCTTCGCGATGGCCGACAAGGCCGGCGTCCCGCGAGACAAGCTCTACGGCGTCCTCTCGGCCGGTCCGCTCAAGTCGGGCATGATGGATTTCGTCAAGACATACGCCGTCGACGGCGACCCCACCGCGCTCGCCTTCACCATCCGCAACGCCCGCAAGGACGTCGGCTATTATTCGTTGATGGCAGACCAGGCCGGCGTGGTCAGCATCATCTCGCCCGCAGCCAAGCAGGCGCTCGGCCTCGCCGTCGCCGACGGACGCGGCGACAAGCTGGTCCCCGAGATGGTCGACTTCATGTCCGACCTCTTCGGCGCCAAGAAGGCCTGACGAGCATGCGGATGGCCACGCTCAACGGCATCGGCGTCCACTTCGACGAGAGCGGCGATCCGCACGGGTCGCCGCTCGTCTTCGCCAATTCCCTCGGCACCGACCTGCGCGTCTGGGACGCGCTCCTGCCGCATCTGCCGCCGGGCTCGCGGGTCATCCGCTACGACATGCGCGGCCACGGCCTGACCGACGCGCCCGAAGGCGATTACTGGATGGGCGACCTCGTGGCCGACGCCGCCGCGCTGCTCGACCATCTCGGCGTCCGGGGCGCCACTTTCGTCGGCCTCTCCATCGGCGGCGTCGTAGGCCAGGGCCTCGCCGCCGAACGCCCGGATCTCGTGCGCGCGCTGGTCCTCTCCAACACCGCCGCCAAGATCGGCACGCCCGACATCTGGGCCGAACGCGTCGCCGCCGTCCGCGCCGGCGGCGTCGAGGCGCTGGCCGACGCGACCCTCGCCCGCTGGTTCTCGAAACGCTTCCACGCCGAGCGCGCCGACGAGCTGCGAGGCTGGCGCAACATGCTCACCCGCACGCCCGTCGCGGGCTATGTCGGCTGCTCCGCCGCGCTCGCCGAGACCGACCTGCGCGACAGCACCGCGCGCCTGACCCTGCCGACGCTCGTCGTCGCGGGCTCGGAGGACGGCTCCACGCCGCCGGACCTCGTTCGCGAGACCGCCGAAAGCATCGCCGGCGCCCGCTTCGAGATCATCCGAGGCGCCGGGCACATCCCCTGCGTCGAGGCGCCGGAGCAACTCGGCGCGCTCCTGACCGATTTCCTCTCGGAGAACGGGCCCGCCTGATCACGGGCGGGGATAGATCTCCGACCAATCCTCGGCCATGTCCACCAGCAGCCACCCGGCCTCCGGCGCGAGGTCCAGCGCCTCGTCCAGCGTGCCCACCGGCCCCTCGCGGTCGTAAGCCCATTCCCGCTCCGCGTCCGTGTGATGCACGATCAGTCCGAAACGCGGGCCGTCGCCCGCCGTCGCCCATTGCAGCATCGCCATGTCGCCGTCCGAGTTCCCGCCGACGAAGATCGGCCTGCGCCCGATGTCGCGCATGATGCCGACCGGCTTGCCGCCCTTGTCGTCGAGGAAGGCCAGACCGCCGGTCTTGACCACCTCCGGCGCGCCGTCCACCATCTCGAAGGTCAGTTCGCCCATCGACCCGATCACCTGCTCGGGCGGAATGCCGTACGCCTTCTCCGCGAAGGCCCGCATGAAATCGATCCCGCCACCGGACACGATGTAGGTCCGGAAATCCTCGTCCCGCAGATAGCTCAACAGCTCCAGCATCGGCTGATACACCATCCCGTCATAGGCCATCCCGGTCTCCGGATGCCGCGCGGTCTCCAGCCACGCCCGCACCTCGTCCTGGAACGCCTCCACGCTCATTCCCGAATGGGTGGCGCCGATCACCTCCAGAAGCGCCTCCTCGCCACCGCCGAGCACCTGCCCGATGTCGCCGTCGGCGGCGGCCTGAAGCACTCCGGTCGTCGCCCAGCCGGGGTCGGCCTCGGCCAGAGCCCTGGCCCTGTCCATCGCGAACAGGAACTGGAAATAGACCGGCCGCTCCGCCCAGAGCGTCCCGTCATTGTCGAAAACCGCGATGCGCGCGTCCGGCGTCACGTAGCTCCCGGACTCCGGATCGGTCACGCCGTCGACGAACTCGATGATCGCGCTCCGCGCTTCGGTGTCGTTCCACGACGGAAGAGGATCGGCCAGCGCAGGCGCGGCCATCGCGACGCAAAGCGCGGCTGCCCCTGATGCGAAAACGGGTCGGTTCATGGATTTCCCTCGCTTTGCGCGGCGGAGCCGTCCGGCGCGCGGAGTAACCAAAGAAAAGAGGCGCCCCCTTTCCGGGACGCCTCTCCGGCATCGGGCCTCAGTTCGAGTTCATCGCCCCCTCGCCGATCATGTCGGCCGCGTCGCCGATGGTGAAGCTTCCCGGCTTCTGTCGCGGCGGGTATTCCTGGAACGTCGCCAGGAATTTCCCGATGTACTCCGCGGCCGGAAGCAGCACGTAGGCGCGGTCGAGATACCAGTCGTAATAGGTGTTCGACGTGATGTTCGCCCGCTCGTAGGGATCGCGCCGCAGGTTGAACAGCAGCGGGATGCGCAGCGGCGTCCACGGCTCGGCCCAGGCCCGCAACGTCTGCGGGTAGCGATGCTCGAGGAAGATCGCCTTCCAGTCGTTGTAGCGCAGCGCCGTCAGGTCGCCGTCATCCGAGAAGTAGAAGATCTCGTGACGGGGAGCCTCCTCCGTCTCGCCCAGCAGGAAGGGAAGCGAATTGTAGCCGTCGAGATGGACCTTGTAGTCCCGCCCGCCGCCGACCTCGGCCACCGAGACGCCGGTCAGAAGATCCTCCTTGATCGTGTCGTTGCCGGCGGCCGCGAGAAAGGTCGGCAGCCAGTCCATGTGATGCATGATCTGGTTCGAGACGGCGCCCTCCGCGATGTGACCGGGCCAGCGCACCATCGCCGGCACGCGCCAGCCGCCTTCCCAGTTGGTGTTCTTCTCGCCCCGGAACGGCGTCATCGCAGCGTCCGGCCACGTGTTCATGTGCGGTCCGTTGTCGGTGGAATAGAACACGATGGTCTCGTCGGCTATTCCGAGCTCGTCCAGAACGGCGAGGAACTCGCCGATATGCAGGTCGTGCTCGATCATGCCGGCCGTGTACTCGTCGACGTGCTTGCCGACGATCTCGTCCGCGGTCTCCCGCATCTCCTCCTTCACATGCGTGCGAAAATGCATCCGCGTCCCGCTCCACCACACGAACCAGGGCACGCCGGCCTCTTCCTGGCGCCGGATGAAGTCGATCGCCGCGGCGACGGTCTCGTCGTCGACAGTCTCCATGCGCTCCTTGGTCAACGGGCCGGTGTCTTCGATGGTCTGGGTGCCGTCGGGATTGGCGAACGAGTGAAGCACGCCGCGCGGTCCGAACTTCTCGCGGAATTCCGGGCTCTGCGGATAGTCCTCGTTCTCGGGCTCCTCCTCCGCGTTCAGGTGATAGA
Source organism: uncultured Alphaproteobacteria bacterium (assembly GCA_963798765.1). GTDB lineage: Bacteria > Pseudomonadota > Alphaproteobacteria > Rhodobacterales > Rhodobacteraceae > Amaricoccus. The sequence continues at coordinate 6,201 of CAWCUP010000047.1, forward strand.
GGTTGCCGAAGAACTCGTCGAAACCGTTGTTGGTCGGCAGCATCTCGTCCCGGTCGCCGAGATGGTTCTTGCCGAACTGGCCGGTGGCGTAGCCCTCGGCCTTCAGAAGCCCCGCGATCGTCGGGTCCTCGATCTGCATCCCCTCCGTCGCGCCCGGCATCCCGACCTTGGACAGGCCCGTGCGGAACACGCTCTGCCCGGTGATGAAGGACGACCGGCCGGCGGTGCAGGACTGCTCGCCGTAATAGTCGGTGAAGATCATCCCTTCCTCGGCGATCCGGTCGATGTTGGGCGTCCGGTATCCCATCAGCCCCATCGTATAGGCCGAGATGTTCGACTGGCCGACATCATCACCCCAGATGACGAGGATGTTCGGCTTTTCCGCATCCTGGGCCGAGGCGATCACCGCGCTCGCGGCGACGAACGCCGCTGCGAGGGCAAGGCGCCGGAACGGCGCTGAATATCTCATGTGTCGTGTCCCTTTTCTGATCGAAGCCCGTCAATCCTACCGCCCGCCGGTCCCCGCCCTGTCCACTCGGCCGGAACGGTCCCGGAAAGGCGGGCTCTTCTTGCCACGGCGGCGCGATGAGCCTAGCCTGGCGTCACCGCCACGACTGCCTCATATGAGCCCATCATGACCAGAAAACGGGTCGACATCTCTCCGCTCGACCGCATCGGCTGGCTGGTGGGCCAGCCCCCCGCTCTGAGGGATTTCGTGGCCACGACCGGACTCTGGCGGGATTACCGCGCCGGCCAGGTCGTCTACATGGCCCACGATCCGGCGGACGGGCTCTACGGACTCGCCAAAGGCGCGCTCGACATCTCCAGTCCCGACGCCGGCGACGAGCAGGTGGCCCTGTCACGCGCCGAGCCGGGGTTCTGGATCGGCGACGCGGCGCTCCTGTCGCATACGCCGCGGCTCGTCACGGTCACCGCGATGACCGACGCCCGTCTCCTTTTCGTGCCCGGTCCGGCGGTGCTGCGCCTTTTGCAGGACCATCCCGAACTGTGGCCCTGCTTCTACATGCTGAGCAACATCAACCTCGCCACGGCCCTCGAACTCCTGGCCGAGGCGCTGTCGTGTCCGCCCCGGGTGCGGATCGCCCGGAACATCCTGCGCCTCACCGATCATCAGGACGAGAGGGTCATGGCGAGCCAGTCCGACATCGCGCGCCTCGCGGGCGTCACCCGCGCGACCATGCAGCGCGGTCTGAGCGATCTGATCCGCGACGGCGCGATCGAGACCGGCTACCGCTCGATCGGCATCCGCGACCGCGACGTTCTCGCCAAGGCCGCCCGCCTTCGCCGCTGACCGCCGGACACCGGTTCGCCATTCGCCCCGCGGACCGGATCGCGCCCGGACCACCCGACGTCCGGTCTCGATCGGCGACCGCGCGACACGCCACCCGACACGCCTCAGGAGCGCCGGCGCGCCATCAAACCGAGGCCTCCCAAACCGGCGATCATCAGCGGCAGGCCCGCCGGCAAAGGCACCGGCGCGGGGTCGTAGGCGTATTCGAGCGTCACGCTGCCCGAGGCGAGCCATCGCGTCGTCGGACCGCTCACGAGCGTGCCGGACGCGGTGAAGGCCCACGTGGTCAGCATCAGATCCAGGCCGCCGGGCGCCTCGAAGCCCGTGAGGATCTCCGCGCTGTCCGTGTCTTCAAACGTGAAACCGCGCTCTGACGGATAGGTCACCGTGCAGAAATCCTTTGGATAGCAGGACACCCATAATCCATCCAGGAGCGGAGACGACAGCTTGATCGGCCCGGGGCCGCGGACGGTCAGGAACCCGTCCGCGGCAGCCACGAACAGATCCGGCCATTCGCCACCGATCGTGCCCGTGATCTCGCCGCTGTCGAGGTTCGCCATGCCTTCGAGAACCGCCTCCACGCCCGTCAGCGTTCCAAGGCTCGGATCGAAACCCGCATACGGCAGAAAGATCGAGTATTCGTCGGTGAAGTTCAGCGTCTCGCTCACCACCTCCGCGGACGCGCCCGTTCCGAAGAAGCCGCAGATCAAAGCCGCCAGTCCGATGCCCCGTCTCATGTGCCGTTCCTCTTCTTGCGCCGATCACCATTTCCGGAACGGCTTCGCGTATCCACGCACCGACCCGGCATCTGCTGGCAGGTCGCGCCTACCCGGTCGGGCATCCTCCGATATTCATATCATGATTTATCATAGGCCCTTTGGGGAATATCCGCCAAGGGTTTTTCGACGTCCGTCCTCTCCGACGCGATCAGCCGAAGCCGGCGGCCCCGCACTCGTCGCGCATCGTGGGATGATGATCCTAGCCGCGTCGTGAGAATACTTTCCGCACGGTTAACGCGTTTCGAATAAATGTTTTACATCAGACACTTGACTGAAACGACACGCGTGTCACATCCGTGACGGACTCGCCTCAGGCGGCCTCGCGGACCTCCACAAGGGCCAGCGCGGCTTCCACCGTTTCGGGTCCCGCGCCGCTCAGATGCGCCGTCTCCGAAAGCGCCCGCCGCCAGCGCCCGCGCCCCGGGCCGTCCGTGAAACGCCCCCAGCATGTGGCGCGTGATCTGATGGAGCCGCACGCCCCGCGTCATCTCGCTCTCGATATAGTCGAGCATCCCGAGCACCGCCGCCTCCGGCGTGACGTCGCGCCCGTCCTCCCCGAAGATCCGCCGGTCCACCGCGCCCAGCATCGCCGGGCAGTGATACGCCGCACGCCCGATCATCACCCCGTCCAGCCCCGCCGCGAGAAAACCCTCCGCCTCGTCCAACGTCTCGATCCCGCCGTTGATCGATATCCGCAGATCTGGAAACGCCGCCTTCATCCGCACGACCAGCCCGTGATCGAGCGGCGGCACCTCGCGGTTCTCCTTCGGGCTGAGCCCCTGAAGCCAGGCCTTCCGCGCATGGATCGCGAACGATTTCACCCCCGCCGCCGACACCGTCTCCAGAAACGCCGGCAGCACGGCCTCGGGATCCTGGTCGTCCACCCCGATCCGGCACTTGACGCTCACCCGCCGCGCTCCCGCCGCCTCGATCATCGCGGAGGCGCATTCCGCGACCAGCCCGGGCGACCTCATCAGCGCCGCGCCGAAACATCCCGACTGCACGCGATCGGAGGGACAGCCGACATTGAGATTGATCTCGTCAAAACCCGCCTCCGCCCCCGCCCGCGCCGCCCTGCCGACCTCCGCAGGCTCTGAGCCGCCGATCTGCAGGGCGATCGGACGCTCTTCGCGATGATGCGCCAGGAACCGCGCGGCGTCCCCCCGCAGCAGCGCCCCGGTCGTCACCATCTCGGTGAACAGCAGAGCCTGGCGCGTGAACCTGCGGTGAAAGTACCGGCAATGCCGGTCCGTCCAGTCCATCATAGGTGCGACGCTGAGCCGACCGCTAAAACGCGAGACGTTCTCCGTCATGATATCAATGCCTTATGAACCGTTCCTGCCTACGACGTCGAGCCTGAAGCGACCACAACGGCACGAGAATCGATCTGGTTTCGTCGCGCGCTGTGGCCGAATTGTGGCGAGGGGGCACTCATGGCGACGAACACCAGAAAAGGCAAGAAATGGCAGGTCCAAATCCGGACGGTCGGGCACAAGCCGATCTGCGCGACATTCGGCACGAAAAGCGAGGCCAGGATCTTCGCGAACGACAGGGAGACGAGGCTCGACCGCGGCGAGACCGTCGCCTACGACGACATGACGATCGCGGGGCTCGTGCAGGCGCTCAAGGACGAGACTGACGAGGGACGACTTCTGACGGCGGCCTACCGCACCAGCCTGAACCACATCGACCGGCTCCTCGGTCTGAAATCGGTGAGCGGCCTGTCCGCCAAGGACCTGAAGGACTTCGCGCAGGCCCGACGGGAAGGCGCCTCCTCCCTGGGATGTTACCCGGAGGTCGCCGAGATCGACGGCGTGAAGAAAGGGCGGCATGCGGATCTCTGCGCCGCGCCGGCGACGCTTGCGCTCGACCTGATTTACATCAAGAACCTGCTCGAGACCGGCCGCGCGCTCTTCAACCTGGGTAGTGCCCCGCGGGGTGGTGTAACTTTGTTCTCCGACCTTGGTTTGGCCGTTGTTACAGGACAGCGATTGTCGCTGGGTCCATGGGTGCAGTGTCGCAAATGGCGGCGACGGTTTCCAGTGTCATGTAACGCCGGGTGATCGCCCACTCGTCGTTCTGTTCCAGCATCAGGGCGCCGACGAGACGGGTGACGGCGGCTTCGTTGGGAAAAATGCCCACGACATTGGTCCGCCGCTTGATCTCCCTGTTGAGACGCTCGAGCGGGTTCGTGGAGTGGATCTTCGCCCAGTGGTCACGCGGAAAGCTCTTGTAGGCGAGCACGTCGTCCTCGGCGCGGCGCATCAGTTCAGCCAGCTTGGAATGGCGGGGTTCGAACGCCTCGATCAGCTTGGCCCAGTGTTCCTGAGACGCTTTCAGGGTGTCCTGGTCGAAGGCGGTTCTGAGCGCGGCCGTGACGATGGGGCGATCCTTCCTGCCGACGCAGGCGAGCGCGTTGCGCATGAAATGGACCCGGCAGCGCTGAACGGTGGCGCCGAGAACCTTGGCGGCAGCCGCTTTCAGCCCCTTGTGGTCATCGGCGATGATCAGGCGGGTGCCGCGCAAACCGCGATCGGCAAGGGAGCGGAGAAATTCGTCCCAGAACACCTCGGCCTCGCTGGGTTGGACGGCGATGCCCAGAACCTCTCGACGTCCATCCAGATTGACCGCCACAGCCACTATGGCCGCAACGCTGACGATACGGCCGGCGCGACGGACTTTGACGTAGGTGGCGTCGAGCCAGAGATAGGGCCATTCGCCCTCCAGTGGCCGGTTCAGGAAGGCGCCGACCCGTTCGTCGATCTCGCCGCAGAGCCGCGACACCTGGCTTTTCGACACGCCGGTCATGCCCATGGCCTTGACCAGATCATCCACCGATCGCGTCGAGAGCCCTTGCACATAAGCCTCTTGAATGACCGCCGTCATGGCCTTCTCCGCCGCCCGGCGTGGTTCCAGGAACTCCGGGAAGTACGCGCCTTTGCGCAACTTCGGGATATTGGACATCCACTGTCCCGGCCCGGGTCTCCCAGGCACGGGGCCGGTAGCCGTTTCGGTGGTTCACGCGGTCGGCGCTTCGCTCATGCGCCCCGGCCCCGCAGAGTTGATCCACATCCAGCGCCATCAGACGGTCGGCGACGAAGCCCAGCATCTCGGCCAGCACGTGCGCGTCCGGCGTCTCCGACAAAAGCGCGCGCAGGGCCGCCGTTTCCGATAGTCTGTCCTTGGTCATGGTCGGTCTCCTTGGTCAAAGGTCGGTGTGCGAGCCAAACCTTAGCCGGAGAACATCCATGGCCGCCAAGCGGCCCGCGCGGGCTTCGCCCGAGCTTCGCGGGGCTCAGCTCAGCCCGCGCTACCGATGGAAGTTACACCAAGCGGTGGGACACTGCCCCGGCAGGGCAATGGCGGCGGGCATGGCAAGCTGGCCAACGTGCGGGACTGGATCGAGACGCGTATGGGGCAGAGCCCTGATTTGACGCTGAACGATCTGGTGGCCGAGCTGGCGGATCGCCACGGCCTCACCATTCACCGCGTCTCGGTCTGGCGATTTCTCCGCAGTCTCGGCCTGACACACAAAAAAAGACCTCCAGGCGACCGAACGGAAGCGGCCTGACATCCGTCAGGCGCGCCACATCTGGATCACTCGGCGACAGCCCTTCATGCGCAACCTGTTGCCGCGCATAGGTTTCATCGACGAAACCTCCCTGAAGACCAACATGGTCAAGACCACCGGCTGGGCGCCAAAAGGCGCGCGCCTGATCGATCACGCGCCCTTTGGCCGTTGGAACACCCAGACATTCATCGCCGCCCTGCGTCATGACAGGCTCGACGCGCCGTGGGTGATCGACGGGGCGATGAACGGCGAGATGTTCGACCGCTATGTCGAGACCCAATTGGCCGCGACCCTGCAACCCCGCGATGTGATCATTCTCGACAACCTGTCATCGCACAAAAGCCCAAAGGCAGCCGCAGCCTTGAAGGCCGTGGGCGCATGGTTTCTGTTCCTGCCGCCATACAGCCCTGACCTGAACCCGATCGAGATGGTCTTCGCCAAGCTCAAGGCCCTGATCCGAAGAGCCGCCGCTCGGACCTACGACGACCTCTGGCGAGCCGTCGGTCAGGTCTGCGACCTCTTCACCGAGGACGAGTGCTACAACTTCTTCAAGGCCGCAGGATATGAAACCGATTGAGCGCAACACGCTCTAGCAAAAGCGACACGCGTGTCGCTTTCCGCCGGCCTGACGGTTTGGGGCTGGCGGATCCGCAAAATCCGAACCAGCCCCTCGCTGATCACTCCTCCCAGTAGACCGCGCTCATGTCGTTCGCTTGGGTCGGCGCGTTCTCCCACAGCCCCCTGATCCGAGCGTCGGCCACGCCGGTCCGGGCCAGCTGGAACAGGAACGCGTTGGTCTGGCGTTCCGCGACCCGCTCCTGCATCTCCATCAGAACCGCGTTGCGATCCTCCGTCGCCGTCATCGGTTCCAGCCCGGTCATCAGCGCCTGCATCACCGGATCATGCGCCCCGAAATAATAGTCGTCGCGGGCGTAGATGCCGATATCGAGCGGCTCGGTGTGGCTGACGATGGTCAGGCCGAAATCCTTGCCCTTGAACACCTGCTCCAGCCATTGCGCCCATTCGACGTTGATGATCTCCGCCTCGATCCCGACGTCGCGAAGCTGGCTCGCGATGATCTCCCCGCCCCGCCGCGCGTAGGACGGCGGCGGCAGGGTCAGCGTCGTCTCGAACCCGTCCGCCAGACCCGCCTCCGCCAGCAGCGCCCTCGCCATCTCCGGATCATAGGCCGACATCCCCGTCAGATCCTCGTAGGCCGGGTGATGCGGCGCGAAATGGCTGCCGATCGGCGTGCCGTACCCGAACATCGCCCCGTCGATGATCGCGCTCCGGTCGATGGCATGCGCCACCGCCCGCCGCACCCGGATGTCGTCGAAGGGCGGGCGCGCGTTGTTCATCGCCAGGATCGTCTCGCCCTCGGTCGTGCCCACGATCACCGAGAAGCGCGGATCGGCCTGGAACTGCGCCAGGTTCTCCGGCGCCGGGAAGTTCGGAAACGCGTCGATGTCGCCCGCCATCATCGCCGCGAACGCCGCCGTCGGGTCGGAGATGAACTTGAATGTCACCCCGTCGAGTTTGGCCGGCTCGCCCCAATACTCCTCGTTGCGGACCAGCTCGACCTGGTCGCCCTGCACCCAGCGCTCGAAGCGGAACGGCCCCGTCCCCACCGGGTCGGTCGCGTTGGTCTCGGCGCTCGCCGGCGAGACGATCACCGCGTCGCCCCAGGCGAGGTTCCACAGGAGCGCGCCCTTGGGCGTGTCGAGTCCGATCTCGACGGTGCGGTCATCGATCACGTTGACCGAGTTGATCCCCTCGAAGAGCTGCTTCTGCGCGTTGGTCGAGTCGTCCGCCATCGCGCGCTCGAACGAGAACGCCACGTCCTCGGCGGTCATCGGCAGGCCGTCATGGAACGTCACCCCCTCGCGCAGCGTGAAGACCCAGCTCAGCCCGTCCGGCGCGATCTCCCAGCTCTCGGCCAGGGCCGGCAGCACGGATCCGTCCGGTCCGAACCGGGTCAGCCCCTCGAACACGTTGGCGTAGACCACCTCGTCGATGGCCGCGGCCGCGCCCGCCGTCGGGTCGAGATTGGGCGGCTCGAGCTGCATGCCGACCGTGATGCCGGCGGCCAGCGCCCCGCCGCCCGTCACCGACAGGATCAGCGCCAGCGCCGTCAGGGATTTCCTCATCTCGACCTCCAAGCCGGATGGCGGCTCAGCCGCCCCGTTCCTCGCGCCCGACGCCGAGCAGGTCGGCCAGAGCCAGACCCATCACCGTGGCCGCGTCGCGCATGTCCGCCACGCCGACATATTCGTCGGGTTGGTGCGCCAGGTCCAGCACTCCGGGTCCATAGGCCACGCAATTCCGCAGCCGGCCGATCCGGTCGACGTGTTTCTGGTCGTAGGTTCCGGGCGAGACGACGAACTCGGCGTCGCGCCCCAGCACCCGCGCGGACCGCCCGCGCCAGGGCCTGCGCCACCGGCGCGGCCTCGTCGGTCATGGTCGGGATCACCTCGTGCATGTCCCGGACCTCGTAGCGGAAACCGCGCCGCGCGGCGGCGCGGTCCAGCATCCGCGTGAATTCAGCCTTCACCTCCGCGATGTCCTCCTCCATCAGGAAACGCCGGTCGACGACCATCCGGCAGCTGTCGGGCACGACCGGCGACGGCCAGCCGGTGAAGTCCGGTTCCGGCTCGGCCTGACCGCCATGGATGGAGTTGATGTTGATCGTGGAGGCCCGCGCGCCTTCCGGCACCACCGGCATCGCGGTGCGCCGGGCCGCGAGCGCGGGATGCAGCGTCTCCTCCATCTCGGCGATCACCGCGCCCATATGGCGGACCGCGCAGTCGCCGAGGAACGGCATCGATCCGTGCGCGATGCGGCCGAAGGTCTCGACCTCCGCCCACCAGACGCCGCGATGGCCGAGACAGACGCGGTCCTTGTTCAGCGGTTCGGGGATGATGACGTGGTCGACCCGGTCGGGGCTGAAATGTCCGCGTTCCGCCAGCCAGGCGACGCCGCCGTAGCCGCCGGTCTCCTCGTCCGCCGTCGCCGAGAATCTCGATCGCGCCGGGATGGTCAGGATGCAGTTCGAGAAACGCCTCGACCGCGACGATCGCCGCGGCGATCCCGCCCTTCATGTCGCAGGCGCCGCGTCCGTAGACGCGGCCGTCGCGCAGCTCCCCGCCGAACGGATCGACGGTCCAGCCCCGCCCGACCTCGACCACGTCCGTATGCCCGTTGAAATGGACGCAGGGACCGGCGGATCCGCCCTCGCGCCGGGCGACGAGGTTCCAGCGCGGATGGCGGTCTCCGTCGCCCGGCGCGCCCTCGGCGCGCAGCAGCGCGCAGACGAAGCCGGACCGTTCCAGCCGGGCCGCGATGAACCGACAGATCGGCAGGTAGTTGCCGCCGGGCGGGTTGATCGTCGGAATGCGGATCAGATCGCGCGTCAGCGCCACGAGGTCGCCTTCCCGCGCCGCCACGCCCGATGCGATGTCACTCATGCCGCACACCTCGCCGATCCGGCAGCTTTTCCGGCCGCGGCCGGATTGTCCAGCCTCCGGATTGGATTGCGGCGCCGCCGTCCAGCGGGTAGACCTCGCGACGGGACGCGGTGGCGCGTCGGTGCGGGAGGATGAGCGCGATGCGTCGAGGCCTGGTGTTTTCCGTGATCGCGGGCCTGGTGGTCGCGGCGACCGCGTCGGCGCAGGAATACACGTTCAAGCTCCACCACTTTCTGGGGCCGACGACGCCGACGCAGACCGAGACGATCGAGCCCTGGGCGCGGGCGGTCGAGGAGGCCTCGGGCGGGCGCGTGGCCATCGAGATCTATCCGTCGATGTCGCTCGGCGGCAAGCCCGCGGAACTGGTGCAGCAGGCGCGCGACGGGGTCGTCGATCTGATCTGGACCGTCAACGGCTACACGCCGGGTCTGTTTCCCAGGACCGAGGTGTTCGAGCTTCCCAACGTCTTCACCAACGATCCGGCCGCCACGAACCTCGCGATGGCCGACATGTTCGCGGAGGATCTGGCGCCGGAATACGCGGGGCTCGAGGTCATGTTCCTGCACGTCCATGCGGGAAACGGCATCCACATGGTCGACCGCGAAGTGCGGAAGCCCGCCGATCTGGAAGGCGCGAAGCTGAGGATTCCGTCGCGGACCGGCGCCTGGGTGATCGAGGCGCTCGGGGCCGCGCCGGTGGCGATGCCGGTTCCCGACCTGCCCCAGGCCCTCTCGAAGGGCGTCGTGGACGGCGCGCTGATCCCGTTCGAGATCACTCTGCCGCTCAAGCTTCAGGATCAGACGAGGTACCACATCGAGGGCGCCGACCGCTATCGGTTCGGGACGACGGTTTTCCAGCTTTCGATGAACAAGGCGCGCTGGGACGCGCTTCCGGAGGATATCCGCGAGGCGTTCCGGGCGGCGTCCGGGCCGGACTGGCTGGAGCGGCTGGGCGGGATCTGGCGCGGCACGGACGACGCCGCGACCGTCGCGCTGGTCGAGGCCGGAAACACGCATGTCGAGCTGACCACGGACGAGGTGGACGCCTTCAAGGAAGCGCTGGAGCCGGTCATCGCGCGCTGGGTGGACGATGTCACCGCCAGCGGCGTCGACGGCGCGCCGCTGGTCTCGAAGGCGCGCGCGCGGATCGCGGCGCATTCCCGGGACGGATCTTGACGACGGCGCCGGAACCCGAGGGACCCGAGGGCCCGCTCCGGTCCGCGATCACGGCATGGGCGCTGGCGGGGGGCGGACTTCTCGTGGCGGTGATCGCCGTCAACGTCCTCTCGGTCGTCGGCGGGGCGCTTCTCGGGCGACCGTTTCCCGGCGATTTCGAGATTACCGAGACCGGCATCGCCGTGGCCGTTTTCGCCTTCCTGCCCTATTGCCAGATGACGGGCGCCAACGTGACCGCCGACGTGTTCACCAGCCGCGCGGGTCCGCGCGCGCGCGCCGTCATGGCACTTGCCGCGTCCGTGACCGCTCTGACGTTCAGCGCGCTTCTCGTCTGGCGGATGTGGTTCGGGCTTCTGGACCAGAAGGCGTACGGTTACACCACGACGATCCTGCAGTTTCCGCACTGGGTCGCCTTCGCGGCCGTACTCGTGTCGCTCGTCCTTCTGGCGGCGGCGTCGACGATGACGCTGGTCCGGGACGCCGGCGGCGTCGCCCAAGCCGGAGCCCGATGACCGATCCGATCGCGATCGGGATCGGCGGTCTCGGAGCGCTGATCGTCCTGATCGCGCTGAGGATGCCGATCGCCTACGCGATGATCCTCGTGGGCGGAATCGGCACGAGCCTGCTGGACGGACCGGGCGTCCTGCTGAGCCAGCTCAAGACCCTCGCCTACGGCCAGTTCTCGATCTACGATCTCTCGGTCGTGCCGATGTTCGTGCTCATGGGCGCGCTGGCGAGCGTCTCGGGTCTGAGCGCGAGTCTCTTCCGCGGCGCGAACGCGTGGTTCGGCAGGTTCCGGGGGGGCGCGGCGATGGCGGCCATCGCCGCCTGCGCGGGGTTCGGAGCGGTCTGCGGCTCGTCGCTCGCCACCGCGTCGACCATGGGCAAGGTCGCCCTGCCGGAGCTGCGCCGCGCGGGATGCTCGGGGGCGCTCGCGACAGGAACGCTCGCGGCCGGAGGCGTGCTCGGCATCCTGATACCGCCCTCCGTCGTGCTGGTTCTCTACGCGGTCGTCGTCGAGGCCAACATCGTGACGATGTTCATGGCGGCGCTCCTGCCGGGCCTGCTCGCCGTGGCGCTCTTTCTCGCCACGATCGCCGTCTACGTCCGCGTCAACCCGGCGGCGGGTCCGGCCGGAGAGCCCGTCGGCGGCGGACGGCTCGTCGCGGACACCGTCGCGATGGCGCCTGTCGCGGGGATTTTCGCCGTCGTGATCGGCGGCATCTATCTCGGCCTCTACAACCCGACGCCCGCCGCCGCCGTCGGCGCGGCCCTGGTCTGGCTTCACGGCGCCGTCACGGGCGGTCTGCCCTGGCCGCGCGTCCGCGCGGCGCTGCTGGAGACGGCTTCGATCAGCGGCATGATCTACCTGATCCTGCTCGGCGCCGAGATGCTCAAGGTCTTCATGAGCCGGGGCGGCGTCCCGCAGGCGATGGCGGAGGCCATGCTGGCCTCGGACCTCGCGCCGGTTCTCGTCCTGATCGCGCTCCTCGGCGCGCTCGTTCTGCTCGGCTGTCTGATGGACAGCCTTTCGATGATCCTGCTCGCGATCCCGTTCTTCTGGCCGGTGCTGGTCGCCATCAACGGCGGCGTCTCCGTCGACGCCGCGCAGTCCGGGTTCGGAATGACGACGGACGATCTCAAGATCTGGTTCGGCATCCTCGCGCTGATCGTCGTGGAACTGGGTCTCATCACGCCGCCGGTCGGGATGAACGTCTTCGTGATCTCGGCCATGGCGCGGGACGTTCCGATGCGGGACACCTTCCTGGGAGTGATGCCGTTCCTCGCCGCGGAGATCCTGCGGGTCGGGCTGCTGGTCGCGTTTCCGGCGATGGTCCTGTGGTTCCCGCGCTGGATGGCGGGCTGAATCCGTATCGGGAGGCAGGGACATGTTCGACGCCGCGATCCGCCGGAGGATCGACCCGCATCTGGACCGCGCGGGGAGACGGATCGCCCGGTCCGGCGTCTCCGCGGACGCGGTGACGGCGACCGGCCTCGCGCTCGGTCTGGCCTCGGCGACGGCGGTCGCGTTCGGGGCGTTCGCCGTCGCCCTCTCGCTTCTCGTCCTGTCGCGCGTCGCGGACGGTCTCGACGGCGCCGTCGCCCGCGCGACGGGTCCGACCGATTTCGGCGGATACTTCGACATAACGGCGGATTTTCTCTTCTACGGCGCGGTTCCCCTCGGCTTCGCGCTCTGGGATCCGACCACGAACGCCGTTCCCGCCGCGATCCTTCTGCTCTCCTTCTACTTCAACGGGGCGAGCTTCCTCGGCTTCGCGATCCAGGCCGAGAAGCGCGGCCTCTCGACGGCCGCCCAGGGACGCAAGAGCCTCTACTACTCCCCGGGTCTGCTGGAGGGCGCGGAGACGATCGGCTTTTTCGCGGCCATCTGCATCTGGCCGCACGCGTTCGCGCCGCTGGCATGGGCGTTCGCCGCGCTCTGCTTCTACACCGGGACCGCCCGCGTGATCTGGGCCCGGGGCGTCCTTCGATAGCCGCCGCCGCGCGGGCGGCCCTACTGGCCCGTCGTGGCGGGCGCCTCGGACGCTTCGGGCGCTTCGGGAACCATGGCCGCGATCTCGTCGATCCTCGCGCGGGCCTCGGCGATCTGGGGCTGATCGCTATCCGGTCCGGCCACTTCGACCGCCGTCTCGAACGCCGCGCGCGCGTCGTCCCAGCGCTCGAGGGCGAAATAGGTCTCGGCCAGATGGAACTGCGTCAGGGCGTCCGACGTCAGGGCGGCCGCCGCCGGCTCCAGATAGGTCAGAGCCTGCTGGTAGTCTCCACGTCCGGTCAGAAGCCAGCCATAGGTGTCCTGGAAATAGGGATTCTCGGAGCCGCGAAGCCGTCTCGCGACCTGGAAGGCGCGATCGAGGCTCTCCTGATCGCTGCGATGCGAACTCAGAAGGCTGGCCAGATTGTTCGCGACGACGACGTTCGACGTGTCGAGCGCGTAGAGCTCCTCGAAGATCGCGATTGCGCCCTCGAAATCCTCGGCGGCCATCAGACGCTGGGATTCGAGGACGAGGAGCGAGGGGTCGCGGTCGGTGGCGGCGATGCCGGCGGCCAGCGCCGCTTCCGCCTCCGCGCCGCGTCCGGTCCGCGCCAGCAGGGCGACCAGCGCCTGATGGGCGACCGCGAGACGGGGCGATTCCGCGATCAGGTCGCGATACGTCGCCTCGGCCGCGTCGGTCTCGCCGCGCATGACCTGGACCGCCGCCCGCGCGTACCGGGCCGCGAGATTGGCGGGATCCTCGGCGAGCAGCTGATCGACGACGGCGGACGCGGCGTCGGTGTCCCCGGAGGCGAGATGGGTCTGGATCAGCGCGAGTTTCGGACGGATGTCCTCTGAGCCGTCGGTCGCGAGTTCGGACAGCGCGCCCACCATCTCCTCGGTGCGGCCTTCAGCCTGGAGCGCGGCGAGTTCGAGACCGTTGGCGAGTTCGGCCGATCCCGTCACGCCCGTCTCCCGGATCGTTCCCGCGAGCTGACGGACCCGCCCGTAATCCTCGCGTTCGAGATGGACGCGTCCCAGCAGGGACAGGAGATCGAGGTTCTGCGGAGCCCGCCGGAGAGCGTCCAGCAGCGTGTCCTCGGCCGGTCCGAGCCGCCCGTCCGCGACGAGATACCCGGCGTAGCGGAGCGATTCCGCGGCGCGGAAATCCGAGGCCTCGACGGCGCGGGCGAGGCGCTGGCCCGCCAGGTCGTGCGCGCCCTCCCTCTCGTGCGCCTCCGCCATCAGGGTCAGGATGTCGGGGTCGTCCGGAGCGCGCGCCAGGGCCGAATTCAAGTCGAGCAGCGCCTGTTCGGGGCTGTCCGCGTCGATGCTGCGGCGCGCCCGCATCTTGAGGGCCTCGACATGCTGCGGATCCGCCGCGAGGACCGCGTCCACCAGCGTCGCGGCCTCGTCGCGCTCCGCCGTCGCGAGAAGCATCCGCGCCAGCGCGACCCGAAGATCCCGCAGCTCCGGGCTGTCCTCCTCGACCGAGGTGAGCGTCCGGAGCCCGGCGATCGCCTCCTCCCTCCGCCCGAGCGCGAAGTCGAGTTGCGCCAGCGCCTGGAGATAGGGCGCGTTTTCGGCTTCGGTATCGACGAGACGCTGCAGCTCGGTCCGCGCCGCCTCCGGCCCGTCGGTCTCCAGCATGAACTGGGCGACGTTCAGACGTCCGGTGGGGTCTTCCGGCGATCTCTCCGCGATGTCGCGCAGCAGCGCGAGCGCGGACGCTTCGTCCCCCTGGGCCAGATGCCACCGGAGGAGCGCCTGGGCCGTCTGCTGGTTGTCCGGATCGGCGTCCAGCATCCGCCCGAGCTGTTCGCCGACGCCCTGCGTGTCGCCGAGGCGCTCGAGAAGGGCCAGCCGCGCGACGTTGAGATCGGGATCGTCCGGCGCGTCGGCCAGAGCGGCTTCGGTGATGTCGAGCGCCGTCGCGAAATCCTCGGCCGACATGCGTTCGGCGATGAGGACGAGCCGCGCCGGGACGCTCGAGGGCGTCTCGGCCAGCACCTCGTTCGCCATCGCGACGCCGCGCTCCGGGTCGCCCTCCCGGAAAACCACCGTCGCCATGAGCTCCTTCGCCCCCGGATCGTCGGGAAGCAGTTCGAACGCCCGGCGCACGTGGGTCGAGGCCGTCTGGAAGTCGCCCATGCCGATGGCGAGCCGCGCCAGTTCGAGATGCGACACGCCGTCGTCGGGATTCTGTTCGACGAGCCGGAGGTAATGCCCCGCCGCCTCGCGCGCGTTGCCTTCGCTCGCGAGGCTGCGCGCGTATTCCAGACGCGCCTTGGACAGCGCCTGATCCTGCTGCAGGGCGTTCCGGAACTCGATCTGGGCGGATGTCGCGTCTCCCTCGGCGAGCAGCGCCATCGCCCGCTGATAATGCGCCTCGGCGCGTTCCTCCGGACTGTCGCAGCCGGCGAGGAACACGGTCAGAAGAATGAGCGCGGCATACGTCTTCGAAATCGATCTCATAATGCGGATCCTGCGTCTCAAATCGTCGACATCCAAGGGCCCGCTTCGCGACCCTTCACGGCTTCAGGCCGGGACGGCCTTCCTGTAATCCCTTGAACCCCGATAGTCCGAAGAGACGTAGTTCTCCGCATGTTTAGGATTCACGAACGAGAACGCTATCCCCGCGATCCTCGCGTTGACGGACCGCAGGGTCCGGAGACCCTCGAGCACGGCGCTCTGGCTCGTCGCGTTCCATTTGACCATGTAAACCACGGAATCCGACATCGGCGCGAGGATGCGGGCGTCCGTCACGGCGAGAACCGGGGGCGTGTCGAGAATGACGGTGTCGTACCGGATCCTGAGTTCCTCGATCAGTTTCCGGAAACGTCTGGACGCGAGGATGTCCGCCGGGTTTCCCTGCATCCGGCCGGCCGCCTCGCTCCTGAGAACGTGCATGCCGGTGTCGGGATCGGACACCACGGCGTCGGCGACGGAGACCGTGCCCTCCAGGACCGCGAGGAGGCCGGGCGACCCCGGCGCGCCCGGATAGATCGCGCCGAAGCCTCCGCGGCGGAAGTCGCAGTCGACGACGATCGCGGAACGGCCCATGCGCGCGCTCGTGATGCCGAACATCGCCGCCGTCGTCGTCTTGCCCTCGCCCGGAGCCGAGGAGGTGATCATCACGACCTTGGGCGGCTGGTCGATGTTCGAATAGGTGATGCTCGTCCTGAGGTTCCTGACGGCTTCCGACAGGTCCGGGTCGAGGTCCCCGGTGAAATCCGCGACGAGATCCGACGGCTTCCGGCGCTTTCCGGCGTTTGGAATGCTCGCGAGGAGCGAGAGGCCGGTGCGGTCCTCGATCTCCCCGGATCTTCGGAACGAGTTGTTCATCTGCTCCAGCAGGAAGACGATGCCCGCTCCGACCGCCAGACCCGCCAGCCCGGACATGGCGATGGTGATCAGACGGCGCATGATGTCGGAGTTCCGGGGAACGAGGGCCCGCGTCAGGAAACGGGCGTCGGGCGTCTGCAGCCCGGCCTGCTCGGACGTCTCCTTGAGGCGGCTGACGAAACTGTCGTAGATCGACCGGCTGGCGAGCGCCTCCCGCTCCAGCCTCTGCACCCGCATCTCCGCCTTGGACTGGTCGAGGGCGCGCGCCTCGAGATCCCGCAGAGACGCCTCGACGGAGGCCTCGCGGGCCTTGGCCGCCTCGACCTCCTGCGACAGCGCGGCGGCGATCAGCTCCGCCTCCGAGCGGATGTTGTCCTGGACGACGGCCAGCCGCGCCTCGAGCCGGGTCAGGACCGGACTGCCCGCTCCGAAGATCGCGCTCTGCGCCGCGAGCTCGTCGATGATCTCGCGCTCCTGCACGCGGTAGGAGCTGATGATCTCCGAGGACCGGAACTCGGGCACGATCGGAAGCGTGGACGCGTCCGCGAGGCCGTCCGTCGCGCGCGCGAGGCGGAGCTCCGCCTGGCGTCGTCTCCTCCCGCGCGGCCTCTAGGTCGGCGGTCAGCTCCTCGAGCCTCTGACCGGTCATCTGGGCGCTGTGGCCCGCCGACTGGGCCAGTTCCAGGCGCGCGATCTCCAGCGCCTCCTCGGAGGCGTTCAGGCGGTTCTCCAGGTCCTGGACGCGGACGCTCAGGAGCTCGGTCGCGGCCGCGACGTCGTCGCGTTTCTTCTCCATCTGGACGACGATGTACTGCTCCGCCGCGGCGTTCACGATCGACGAGGCGAGGCCCGCGTTGGTCGACGAGAAGCCGATGTCGATGACCCGGGAATTGGGAACGGGCCGCAAGGCGATATTGTCGATCAGCCTTTTCACGATCTCCTGGCGTCGCTGTTCGGCGGCCTCAGCCGGCGGAAGGACCGGATCGGGCGCGTTGATCACGCCCAGCGCCGCGAGCGGCTCCCGAACGGAAAGTGGAAGGTTCGCCCGGTCCGCGAGTCTCGTCGCGAAACCGGCCGCCCGCTCCAGGAGAGGCCGCGCGCCCGAACGGAGGTCGTCGTTGAATTCGGGCGTGTCCTGCAGGCGCAGGATGTCGGCCACCCGCTCCATCAGCACGGCCGAACGGAGGATCTCGATCTGGTTCTGAAGTCCCGTCGTCGACGTGTCCGGCGTGATCGTCACGTTGTCCAGCTCGATGATCTTGAGGCGCTCCGGGTCGAAAAGGACCCTCGCGTTCGCGGTGTATTGCGGCTCGGAATTGACGGCGATGAACGCGCCGAGCGCCGTGGCGACGAGGGCGGCGAGGATGATGATCCATTTCCGCCGCCAGAACGGCAGCAGAAGCTCCCGGATGTTGAGAGGCTCCTCGTCGGGCGCGAGACGTCCGGGCTCCGCGAAGTGCTGACCGCCGGCCCCGGGCTGCGGCCGTACGACGTTCCGTCCAGGCTCGAGCGTCTCGGTGCTCATGAAGCGCACGCGCAATCCGACGCGACCGATGTGAATTCCCGGCGCGCGTCACGTCTGACGCAGAGATCCGATACC
Organism: uncultured Alphaproteobacteria bacterium; assembly: GCA_963798765.1. Lineage (GTDB taxonomy): Bacteria > Pseudomonadota > Alphaproteobacteria > Rhodobacterales > Rhodobacteraceae > Amaricoccus. Next base: position 23,941 of record CAWCUP010000047.1, read on the forward strand.
GGCCCGCCCTGCCGAAGTGTGGAAGCGCGACCCTTTCGGCCAGATCCGATGCCCGACACCCGTCCGGCGGGACGGCTTCGATCTCAAAGGCAAGCCCGCCATCAACCACACCCACGACAAGGATCCCCACCACGGATCCGCGCACCCTCGACCTCTGTCACAGATTTCACCGGAAATGGCAAGCGGGATCAGGATTAACGCCGGTCCCGACCGGTCACGTCCCGGCGTCCGGCCCGTCCGGCGCACTGGTGTCCGGACGGCGCGCGGCGGGGCGCGACGCCTCAGCCGACGTGGTACAGGGTGTCGAACAGCCTCGGATCGTACGTGATCTGCCGGAACGTCTCTCCCATGGTCAGGATCGAGACGGCGTCGTGCGAGTGCAGGGACTCCTGGTGGCTCGCGACCACGCGGAAATCCCCGATCCGGGCGTCCGACTGGAGCTCGCGGCAGAGAAGCCGCACCGCGTCCTCCACGAAGATCGGGTTGGACCCGTTGAGTTCCGCGAAGGCCTGCTCGTCCTCGCGCTTGACCATGACCTGCGTCTCGGTCGGGATCGCCCTGTTGCACAGGTCGATCACGTCCTCGAACCACAGCGTCTCCTCGCCGACCAGCTCGACCGACACCCGCGCGACCGACCGTTGGGAATGCGGCGTCGCGATCTGGTTTCGCGTCCTCCGCGCGTGCTCCGAAAGTTCCAGCGAACAGGGACAGGTCGACGAATAGACGTAATCCATATGCAGGATCCGCCTTTTCCTGTCCGCGGACTGGATCATCTCGAGCGCGACGTTGTAGTACTGATAGCCTTCCAGACCGCTGCGGAGGGATCGGCGCCGCATGGGATAGCTGAACCGCATCTGGATCCGCGCGTCATAGCTTTCCAGATCGCCGAGATAGGATTCGAGCACTCCTCCGATCACCTCGAACGAGAACGACTTCTCCGCGTGCGCGTAGAACGAACGCATGATGCGGCTCATGTTGATGCCGCGCTTGTCCGCCTCGAGCGATACCGACCCGGTCACGGACGTCTCGAGTTGGATGTCGCCGCCGTCCCGGGTGTGGAACCGGATCGGCAGCCGGAAATTCGAAATGCCGACATGCTGGATTTCGGATTTGGAGCCTTTGATCTGGCTCGCCGGTCCGTTCTGGAGGTCCGGCAGGGCGCCGACGTAGGCGGGATCGGATCGGAACTCCGACGGGTAGTCGCGGCTCAGCTCATCCGGGCCGAGCGGCTGGCCGGGATTCTCGTCACGCCAGCGCCGAAGGAGAAACGCCGCGGCCTCCGCGTCGGCGCGGGACGGCGCGCGGTTCGATTCCGCCTTTTTCTCAATGGTCTGAATGTGCATGTTCATCACGCGTCACGTCTCCTGCCTGCGCGGCTTTCGATCCCGCATATGGCTCTTGTTTCGCCTGCGGAAAGGACCTCGGGCCAAATCGGAAGCACTGCGATCATGATATACAACTATGCCGAGAAACGCGAGACAAGAATGATCGCATTAATGGAGTATTGAGGATTACGGCTGACGGACGGCGTCCAGCGCGCGAAGTACGTCGCGAATCAGGTCTTCGGGATCCTCGAGGCCGATGGAGGCGCGGACCAGCCCGTCTCCGATCCCGAGCCGCGACCTCTGTTCGGGAGAAAGCCGCTGGTGCGTCGTCGTCGCGGGATGGGTCACCAGGCTCTTCGCGTCGCCGAGATTGTTCGAGATGATGAAGATCCGGAGGGCGTCGAGGAACCGGAACGCAGCGGCCTTGCCGCCCTTCAGCTCGAGGGCGAGCATCGTCCCGCCGGTCTCCATCTGGCGCGCGGCGAGTTCGTGCTGGGGATGGCTTTCGAGGCCGGGATAGAGGACGCGCTCCAGCGCGGGATGCCCGGAGAGGGCCCGCGCGAGGGCATCGGCGCCCGCCGCCTGCGCGCGGCACCTCAGATCCAGGGTCTCGAGGCCCTTGAGCATCACCCAGGCGTTGAACGGGCTCAGCGCGCCGCCGGTGTGCTTGAGGAACGGCTCGAGCGTTCCGCGCACGAAATCACGGCTCCCCAGGACCACTCCCCCGAGACACCTGCCCTGCCCGTCGATGTGCTTCGTCGCCGAATAGATCACGACGTCGGCCCCCAGCGCCAGACTGCGCTGGAAGACCGGCGTCGCGAAGACGTTGTCGACGACGACGAGGGCTCCGGCCGCGTGCGCGATCGCGGCCACCGCCTTGATGTCGACGATCTCGAGCGTCGGGTTGGAGATCGTCTCCAGAAACGCCAGGCGGGTTTCCGGGCGGAAGGCGTCTCTCCACTGGTCTAGATCGGGTCCGTCCACCAGCGTCACCTCCACCCCGAACCGGGGCAGCAGGGTCTCGACGACGTAGAGGCAGCTTCCGAACAGCGCGCGGGCCGAGACGACGTGGTCACCGGCTCTGAGCCCGGAAAAAAGCGCGCCGTGGACCGCGGCCATCCCCGATGCCGTGGCGAACGCGTCCTCGGCGCCCTCGAACACGGCCATCCGCTCCTCGAACATCCGGACCGTGGGGTTGCCGTAGCGGGCGTAGATGAACTCGTCGTCCCCGGCCTCGATGAAACGCGCCTCCGCCGCTTCCGCGCTCGGATAGACGAAGCCCTGGGTCAGGAAGATCGCCTCGGACGTCTCGCCGTACTGGCTGCGGCGGCTTCCCGCATGCACGAGCTGCGTTCTCGGGCTCCACTCCGTGCTCATTCCGATCCCCTTCCGCCGGCCCGGCCGGTCCAGCGAACCGCGTAGTCAACGGCGGGCCGCGGGTCAATGGCGATGCGCGGCGACGGTCGCGGCCGCGCGCCACAAGTCCTTAACGCGCCTCGGATATGGTCGGAACCGGATGAACGGCATCGGACGCGCCCATGGCCTATCTCGGCATCACGGCATCGGAGGACGGCCTGCGCGCCGTCGGAGACGGGCCCGACCTCGTCACGCGTCTGGCCCGGGCGCTGCGCGAGGTGCCCGAGGACGCGCCGATCGTGATCATGATCCACGGCTACCGCTTCCATCCCGGGATCACGGAATTCGATCCGCACAGGCTCCTGTTCTCGCATCGGCCGGACCGGACCGGCTGGAAGATCAGAAGCTGGCCCGGGGGTCTCGGGTTCGACGAGCGCGACGGGCGAAGCGGGCTGGCGATCGGCTTCGCATGGCCCGCGCGCGAGAGACATCTTCCGTGCCTTCTCGGACAGGGCCGCACCGGCTTCGCGCGCGTCTACGAGCGGGCGGCGGTCTACGGGCGGCGGCTGGCGGAGCTGATCGACGCCATCCATCGCCTGGCGCCGGGACGCCGGGTCGACGTCATCGCGCATTCGCTCGGCGCGCGGGTCGCGCTCTGCTCGCTGCGGCATCTCCAGACCTCGCCGGACCGGATGATCCTTCTCGGCGCCGCCGAGTTCGGTCCGCGCGCCGTCGAGCACGTCGAGGCGCGCGGCGGCGCGGACGCCCCCGAGATCTACAACGTCACCGCCCGGGCGAACGACTTCTACGATCTGATGTTCGAGACCTTCGCGCCGCGCCGCCGCTGGAGCGACCGCGCCGTCGGTCTCGGTCCGGTCGGCGGGCTGCCCCGCTGGCTCGACATCCAGATCGACCGGCAGGACGTGACGGCCTGGATCAACGCGCAGGGAGTCCGCCTGCGGCCGTCGGAGGTGCGGTTCTGCCACTGGAGCTTCTACACCCGGGCCGGCGCGTTCGATCTCTATCAGGCGATCCTGCGCCGCCGGCCGGGATGGGACATCGCGTCGCTGCGGACCGCCCCCTGCTTCCTGCCCCGCGAGCCGCAGGGGAGCCGGCCGCGCGGCGCCGTGCCCGCAGACGGCCGACGGGACGATCTCACGGACCTCAACCGGGCTTGATCGTGCCTGCCGCGGCCCATATTCCGTCATGGGACAGAGGGGCCGCGACCATGACCGATCCGATCGATCTTTATTACTGGCCGACGCCGAACGGCTGGAAGATCACCATCGCGCTGCACGAGATGGGGCTCGACTACCGGCTTCATCTCGTCGACATCGGGGCGGGCGACCAGTTCGATCCGGAGTTCCTCGCCATTTCGCCGAACAACCGCATGCCGGCGATCGTCGATCCGGACGGACCCGGCGGAAAGCCGATCTCGGTCTTCGAATCCGGCGCGATCCTGCAGTATCTCGGCCGCAAGACCGGGCTGTTCTACGGCGACGACGAACGTGGGCGCGTCGAGATCGAGCAATGGCTGATGTGGCAGATCGGCGGGCTCGGACCGATGGCGGGCCAGGCGCACCATTTCCTGAAATACGCGCCGTCGATGGAGCCGCCGAACGATCTGCCCTACGCCAAGGACCGCTACCGAAACGAGGTGGAGCGGCTCTACGGCGTCCTCGACCGGCGGCTGGCGGACCGGGACTTCGTCGCGGGGCCGTATTCGATCGCGGACATGGCGATCTGGCCCTGGGCGAGCCTCTGGGAGGGGCAGCGGCAGGACATCGCGAATTTCCCGAACATGAAGGCCTGGCTCGACCGCGTCGGGGACCGGCCGGCGGTCAGGGCCGGACGGGCGGTCGCGGAGGATCGGCGCTCGAACATCACCGACGACAAGAAATCCCACGCGATCCTGTTCGGCAGACGCCCCCCGACCTGATCAGGCGTTGCCGATGAGGATGCCGGCGGCGAGGACCAGCGAGCCGCCGAGCAGGACCTGGAGCATGGCCCGCATCCACGGCGTCTCCATGTAGCGGTGCTGGATCCACGTGATCGCCCAGAGCTCGACGAAGACCACGGCGATCGCGATGGTCGTCGCGATCCAAAAATCGGGAATGAGATAGGGCAGCGCGTGGCCGAGGCCGCCGACGGTCGTCATGATCCCCGAGGCGAGACCGCGTTTGATCGGGCTGCCCCGGCCGGAGAGTTTGCCGTCGTCGTGGGCGGCCTCGGTGAACCCCATCGAGATGCCGGCGCCGATCGAGGCCGAGAGGCCGACGAGGAAAGTCGTCCAGGTGTCCTGGGTGGCGAAGGCCACGGCGAAGATCGGCGCGAGGGTCGAGACCGAACCGTCCATCAGGCCCGCGAGACCGGGCTGGACGTAGGTCAGGATGAACTGCCGGCGCTCGTCGGAGATCTCCTCCGCCCGGACCTCGTCGGGCGTGTGGGCGTCGCCGAGGCGGCGGGCGAGGCTGACATGGCCCTTCTCGGCGGCGGCGAGATCGCCCAGCAGCTTGCGGGTGCCGGCGTCGGTGGAGCGGGCCGCGGCGGATTCGTAGAAGCGGGCGGCGTCCTGCTCCATCCGCTCGGCCATGACGCGGGTCTTCTCGATGCCGAGCGGGCGCACCAGCCAGTCGGGGGTGCGGTCGTAATAGCCCCGGACGTGCTCGCGGCGGATCAGCGGGATCGTGTCGCCGAAGCGCCGCGCATGCAGGTCGATCAGGCGGCGGCGGTGGCCGTCCTCCTCGACGGCCATCTCCTCGAAGACCTTTGGCGGAGGCCGGGAACTCGTCGCGCAGGCCGTCGGCGTAGGCGCGGTAGATCCGCGCGTCCTCCTCCTCCGACGAGATCGCGAGCGCCAGCACCTCCTGCTCGCTCAGACTGTCGAAACCGCGCTTCGCCGCGCCGAAAAACCGTCCGAGCATTCCCGTCCTCCCGAATTCCGGCCTTTTCTAGAATACGGAGCGGAATTGGCAAGCGGGCGCGACGCCGAGCCGCCGCGCGAGGCCGGGCCGTCGGTCGCGCGCGCCGCGGCCACCGGCGTCAGTCCGGGGCGAAGCCCGTCGCGCAGACCGCGCGCCACGAGAAGCCCTCCGGACCGTAGCCGAGCGAGACCTCGGCGGACAGCGCGTCGCGGACCAGCCTCTCGATGACGACGGTTCCGAAACCGGTGCGCGCCGGCGGCTCGGCCGGCGGACCGCCGCGCTCCAGCCACTCGACGGCGAGCCGCCGCCCGCCCGGACCGTCGCCGTCCAGCCGCCAGACGAGCCGGACCGTGCCGCCCTCCGTCGAGAGCGCGCCGTACTTGCCGGCGTTGGTGGCCAGCTCGTGCATCGCCATGCCGATGTACTGGGCCGCGTCCGAATCGAGCCGGATCGACGGGCCCTCGACGATGATGCGGCTTCCGACGAGGTCGGAGAAATGTCCGAGCTGCGACCGGACCAGCTCGTCGAGACGCGCGCCGTCCGACTCGTCGCGCACGAGGAGGTCCTGCGCCCCCGCCAGCGAGATGAGCCGGCGCTCGAACCGCTCGTGGAAATCCTCCGGATCGCCGTCCCGCGTCCGTCGCGCGATGACCTGCACGAGGGTCAGCAGGTTCTTCGACCGGTGGTTGATCTCGCGCATCAGCACCCTCGTCTGATCCGAGGCGGCCTCGCGGTCCGTCACGTCGACCCCCGAGGCGACGATCCGGAGCGTCCGGCCCTCCCGGTCGCGGATCGGGGCCAGCATCATGTCGACGATCATCCGCGTGTCCCCGCGCATCCGCACCACGACGTCGTAGCGGACCACCTTGCCGCCGCGCGCCTCGGCGATCGAGTCCTTGACCCGCGACGCCTGCGTCGGATCATGCGACCACCAAGGCGTCTCGTGGAAAAGCCGGCCGAGAACCTCCTCCCGGGTCACCCCGCCCGCCTCGAGAGCCGTCGCGTTCACCTCGGCCATCTCGCCAGACGGTTCGAGGACGGCCATGAACGCCACGCTGTTGTCGAGGACCAGCCGCAGCAGCGCCTCGCTTTCCCTGATCCGCCGCTCGGCCCGCCGCCGCTCGGTGACGTCGTAGTTGATGCCGATCATGCGGACCGGCCCCGCGGCGTCCTTCTCGATGACCCGGCCGCGTCCGACGAGGTTGCGGATCTCCCCGTCCGGAAGGACGATCCGGAACTCCCTGTCAAAATCCACGCCCGCTTCAATCGCGCTCCCGAAGGCGGCGGCTAACCCCGGCCGGTCCTCGGGATGCACCTTCTCGAAGAACAGCGCCGACGAGGCCGGCGCGTCCTCGTCGACGCCGATCAGCCGACGCATCTGCGCGGTCCAGACCGCGTGGTCCGAGCGCAGGTCCAGATCCCACGCGCCCATCCCGCCGGCCTCGTGCGCCAGTTCCAGTCGCTCCGCCGCCTCGCGAAGCGCGTTGGCTTCGGCCTCGCGTGTCGACAGGTCATAGAAGTGACAGACGACGCCGCGTCTTCCGTCGGGCATGGTCACCGGCGCGAGTCTCCAGTCGTAGGCCTCGACCGTTCCGATGTCCCTCCGCCGCTCGACGAGCGGAGGGGCCACATAGCTTTCTCCGGTCTCGAGCGTGCGGCGGAACCGCTCGCAAGCCTCGGCGACGAACGCCTTTGGCCACAACACACCGAGCGCCTTGTCCAAACTACATCCGACGAGATCGGGAACGCCCGAGAACGCCTTACGCGCGCCCTCGTTCGCGTCCACGATCCGGAAATCCGCATCGACCGTGTAGACTCCGAACGGCAACCGGTCGACCAGTTGGTGGAAGGTCTCGCCCGCCGCTTCCGGCGGCCGCCGCGAACTTTCGATTCCGGTGATGTCGGTCAGCGTCCCGCGCGCGCGAAGAGCGACTCCGTTTACCGGATCGAGCGGACCCAACGTGACTCCCTCGTCAAGAATGTGCCGGACGGCTCCGTCGGACCGGCGGACGCGATACTCGATGCGGTAGGGACCGACGGCGCGGCAGGCGCGTTCGAAGCCCTCGATCACCGAACCGACGTCATCCTCATGCACTGTCTGCCGCGCCATCTCGAAGGGACGGACATGGTCCGACGGCGGCAACGCGAAAAGTCGGAAAGCTTCCGGCGACCACGATGCGACGCCCCGCACGATGTCAAAATCGTACTTCGCCACGCCCGGTTCGGCGGCCGCTTCTGCGACCTCCGACCTCTGCGCCGTGACGTCGAAGTTGAGACCCCGCATTGCCACGACCCGTCCTTCGGCGTCCCGCTCCACGACACCCCGGTCATGGACGATCCGGATATCCCCATCGGGGCGGACTATCCTGAACTCGTGCTCGTACGGCGCGCCGGTCTCCATGTGCGCCGACGTCGTGGCTTCTACACGAACTCGATCATCCGGGTGCACCATTATGGTGAACCCGCGTTCGGCGTTCGGTGCCTCCTCCAGTCCGAAGATGTCGAGCATCCCGGCGGACCAGACCAGCCTGTCGCTCTGGACCCGCCATTCGTAGACGCCGACACCCGGCATCGCGCCGGACGCGAGACCGTTCAGAAGCGCCGTGAGATCATCCATGAAGGCCCCCGTCGTGGCGGGCGCGGAACCTCGCGCCCCCCATTTTTTCATTGAGAATAGCATCGTCGCGTCGCGCGTAAACATATTCGGGTGAAAACGGTCCGGTTCGAACCGGCCGCGGACCGAAAGGCGAAATCGCGCCATCGCCCGAAACGCCGCGCCGGGGCAGCAAAATGGCAAGCCGCTTTCCAGCCAGTTTCCAGCCATCTTCCAGCATGAGAAAACGGGCTTAACGGATTGATTTCAAGCATAACCGATCCGTGCGGGAATCCCGTTCTCCCCCAAGCCCCGTCCGCCTCCCGCCCACCCTCCGGCCGGGCGGAACTCCGACTGACGATGCCGAAGCCCGTGGCGGGTCGACGGGACGCACGGGTTGACGAGCGCTCCATCCGACGCGCGAATGGTTGCGGTGGAACCTCCCTGTTCGGCTGTCGTTTGATTCCGCGACGTCCGACCAAAACAAGGAAAACGGCTTGATTGCGAACGAAAGAGATCCGGTCCCGAAGAAGCGCGCCCCCGTCAGACGACGGGCTGCTCCGACCTCCGAATCGCTTGACCGGTTGCGGACGCTGGCGGAGTCCCGCCTCGCCATTGAGGACGTCAGCATCGAGGTGGACGGAGGCAGGTTTCCCGCCAAAGTCGTGGCCGGCCGCCCCGAAATCATCGAGGCGGACATCTTCTGCGACGGCCATGAACACATCGACGCGGATTTCATCTGGCGCGCAAGTGGTTCAAAACGTTGGAACGCCGAGCCGATGGAATTCGTCGAGAACGACCGGTGGCGCGCGACGATCGTCTTCGAGGAGAACCGCTATTACGAAGCGAGCATCGTCGCATGGCGCGATCTGTTCGCGACCTGGCTCGATGACACCGCGAAGAAATTCGCCGCCGGCCAGGCCATAGGTCTCGAACTGCAGGAAGGCCGGCGCCTGATCGAGGCGGCGGCGAACGCGCCGCATTCGGGCTCCAAAAAGGATGCCGCGGCCCTGACCAGACTTCTCGTCGGCGCCGAGACGAAACCCGACGACGGCGAGAAATTCGCCGCGTTGAGCACGCCCGAGGCGGAGGCCCTGATGCGCCGGGCCGGACCGAGGACCAACCTCACCTCCTACGGCACGCTCCCGGTCTTCGCGGATCGGGAGGCCGCCGCGTTCAGCGCCTGGTACGAGATGTTTCCGCGCTCGCAATCCGGCGACCCCGGCCGGCACGGCACCTTCGACGACGTGATCGCGCGAATGCCCTACGTGCGCGATCTCGGCTTCGACGTGCTCTACTTTCCGCCGATCCACCCCATCGGACGCACCAACCGCAAAGGTCGGAACAACACGCTGACGCCTTCCCCGGACGATCCGGGTTCGCCCTACGCGATCGGCTCCGAGGACGGCGGACACGACGCCATCCATCCGGAACTCGGCACGATCGAGGATTTCGACCGGATGGTCGCCGCCGCCGCCGAGCACGGGCTCGAGATCGCGCTCGACTTCGCGATTCAATGCTCGCCGGATCATCCGTGGATCAAGGAGCATCCGGAATGGTTCGACTGGCGGCCGGACGGAACCATCAAGTTCGCCGAGAACCCTCCGAAAAAGTACGAGGACATCGTCAACGTCCACTTCTATCGCGACGCCATCCCGGATCTGTGGATCGCGCTGCGCGACGTGGTGCTCTACTGGATCGGCCACGGGGTGAAGATCTTCCGCGTCGACAACCCGCACACCAAGCCGTTCCCGTTCTGGGAATGGATGATCGAGGAGGTGCGCCGCGATCATCCCGACGCGATCTTCCTCGCCGAGGCGTTCACGCGGCCGAAGGTAATGAAACGGCTGGCGAAGGTCGGATACTCGCAAAGCTACAGCTATTTCACCTGGCGCAACGGGAAGTCCGAACTTACCGAATATCTCGAGGAGCTGACGCGGGAGGATTGCCGCCACTACATGCGGCCGAATTTCTTCGCGAACACGCCGGACATCAACCCGGTCTATCTGCAGCATTCCGGACGGCCGGGTTTCCGGACCCGGCTGGTTCTCGCCGCGACGCTGGGCGGAAACTACGGGATCTACAACGGCTACGAGATCTGCGAGGCCGCGCCGGTTCCGGGCAAGGAGGAATACCTCGACTCTGAGAAATACGAGATCCGCGCCTGGGACATGGACGCGCCGGGCAACATCCAAGACGACATCAGGTTCCTGAACGGCCTGCGGCGCTCTCACGAGGCTCTGAGGGATTTCACCAACCTGACCTTTTACGGGACGTCGAGCGACGACGTCATCTCCTACGGCCGGTACACCCCGGACAGGAGCGAGTTCCTGCTTTTCCACGTCAATCTCGACCCGCACGAGACGCACGGCTTCGAGTTCGAGGTGCCGCTCTGGGAATTCGGGCTCTCGGACGAGGCTTCGATCGAGGTTAAGGACGTCTTTCAGGGCAACAGCTTCACATGGCACGGCAAGAGCCAGTGGCTCGAACTGCCGCCACCGACGCGGCCCTACGCGATCTGGCAGCTTCATGCGCCAGGAACCGCGCGTTGAGCGGCGTGAAGGGCGGCAAGCGGCGGAATACGGGGGGAGAGACGATGACAGCGAAGACGGAACGGGCCGCCGACGGCGCCGTGTCTGACTGGTACATGGACGCGGTGATCTACCAGCTTCACGTGAAGGCGTTCATGGATTCGAACCGCGACGGCATCGGCGACTTCGCCGGTCTGATGCAGAGGCTGGACTACGTGCAGGATCTCGGGGTCAACACGATCTGGATCCTGCCGTTCTACCCCTCGCCGCTCCGGGACGACGGCTACGACATCGCGGATTACCGCTCGGTCAATCCGTCCTACGGCGTCATGAAGGATTTCAAGCGGTTCGTGGCCGAGGCGCACCGCCGGGGCCTGAGGGTGATCACGGAACTCGTGATCAACCACACATCCGACCAGCATCCCTGGTTCCAGAAGGCGCGAAAGGCCAAACCAGGCTCCCCGACGCGCGACATGTACGTCTGGTCGGACACCGACGAGAAGTGGCCCGAGACGCGCATCATCTTCGTCGACACCGAGAAGTCGAACTGGACATGGGACCCGGTGGCGGGCGCGTTTTTCTGGCACCGGTTCTATTCGCATCAGCCCGATCTCAACTTCGACAATCCCCGCGTGCTTGAGGAAGTGCTGAAGGTCATGCGCTACTGGCTCGACATGGGCGTGGACGGATTGCGCCTCGACGCGATTCCCTACCTCGTGGAACGCGACGGCACCAACAACGAGAACCTTCCCGAGACCCACGTGGTGCTGAAGAAGATCCGCGCCGAGCTCGACCGGCACTATCCCGACAGGATGCTGCTCGCGGAAGCCAACCAGTGGCCGGAGGACACGCGCCCATATTTCGGCGAGGGCGACGAATGTCACATGGGATTTCATTTTCCGCTGATGCCGCGCATGTACATGGCGCTGGCGCAGGCGGACCGGCATCCGATCACGGACATCCTCCGGCAGACGCCGGAGATCCCGGAAGGGTGCCAATGGGCGATCTTCCTGCGCAACCATGACGAGCTGACGCTCGAGATGGTGACCGAGGACGAGCGCGACTATCTCTGGAAGTTCTACGCCGAGGACGCGCGCGCGCGGATCAATCTGGGCATCCGTCGGCGGCTGGCGCCACTGCTGAAGAACGACCGGCGCAAGATCGAGCTTCTGAACTCGATGCTCCTCACCATGCCCGGCACGCCGGTGGTCTATTACGGCGACGAGATCGGCATGGGCGACAATTACTATCTCGGCGACCGCGACGGAGTGCGCACGCCGATGCAATGGTCGTCCGACCGCAATGCCGGCTTCAGCCGCGCCAATCCGCAGCAGCTCTATCTGCCGACCATCGTCGATCCGGTCTACGGGTTCCAGGCGATCAACGTCGAGGCGCAGACCGACGATCCCTACTCGCTGCTGAACTGGATGCGCCGGATGATCGGGGTGCGCAGGCAACACGCCGTCTTCGGGCGGGGGTCGCTCTCGCTGATCTATCCGGGCAACAGGAAAGTGCTGGCCTACGTCCGCGAGGACGAGAACGCGCGCGTGCTGTGCGTCGCCAACCTGTCCAATTCGGCGCAGGCAGTGGAACTTGATCTGGCGCGGTTCCAGGGCATGGTTCCGATCGAACTGAGCGGCCGGTCGGCCTTTCCTCCCGTCGGCGAGCTTCCGTACATGTTGACGCTTCCGGCCTACGGCTTCTACTGGTTCCTGCTCGCGAGCGAAGAGCAGGCGCCGTCCTGGCACGAGGCCATGCCGGAGATCCTGCCGGAATTCATCACTCTGACCACCCGTGACGGCGGCATCGGGACCGCGCTGACCGGCAGGGAACGGACGCACCTCGAGAGAGACGTGCTGCCGCAGTTTCTGCCGCTCCAGAGATGGTTCGGAGCCAAGGATTCGCGGATTGGAAAGGTCTCGCTCGCGCTTCTCGGCGAAATCGAGGTCGGCGCGCACGCTCTCGTCGCGGTCGAGGTCGAACTGGGCGAGGCCACGCACCGGTATTTCCTGCCGATGTCCGTGCGTTGGGGCGACGACAATCTGCGGCCGGGAGCGCCGAAACTCAGCTACACGCTCGCAAAGGTGCGGCGCGGACCGAGCCTCGGCGCGCTGATCGACGGGGCTTTCGACGAACGGTTCGCCGAAGCGGTGCTCGACGGCATGCGGGAAGGGCGCGAACTCTCGGGAGATCAGGGTCGGACGACGTTTCGTGCCGCGTCGGGCTTCGCCGAGATCGGGGACGTCGGGGCCCCGCGTCCGCTCGGTGTCGAGCAGAGCAACGTCTCCATCGCCTTCAGCGACAAGGTGATCCTGAAGATCTACCGCCGGCTGCGGCCGGGCGAGCAGCCCGACGTCGAGGTGGCGCGGTTCCTGACAGAGGTGGCCGGATTCACGCATACGCCGGCCTTTCTGGGGTCGGTCGAGCATGAGGGCGACGAGACAACGACGCTGGCCGCCGCGTTCGCTTTCGTCGGCAACCAGGGCGACGCCTGGAGCAATATCGTCGAGGCGCTGACGCGGGATCTTGACGAGGCCCAAATGCGTCCCGCCGCGACGGACGCGCACCCGGGAAAGGAAAGCGAGGACACCTCCTTCGCCTTTCCACTGATGATCGGTGAACTGCTCGGCCGGCGCACGGCAGAGCTCCATGTCGCGCTCGCCACGGAAACGGAGGACGTGGCGTTCGCGCTCGAACCGTTGACCGCCGAAGACCTGAAAGGCTGGGCCGAAGACGCCGAGCGCGAGGCCGACGTCGTTCTCGACCGGCTCTCCGAGGCCCGTCCGGGTCTGCCCGAAGAGGCGCGCGACGACGTGGACGCGCTGCTGGAGGCGCGGCCGCGACTGCTGGAGCTGCTGCGAGCCGTCGGCGCGGCCGCTCCTTCGGGCGCGCGATCGCGCATCCACGGCGATTATCATCTTGGGCAGGTGCTGATCGCGCAGGCGGACGTGGCGATCATCGACTTCGAAGGCGAGCCCGCCCGCAGCCTCGCGGAACGCCGCGCGAAGAGCTCGCCATTACGCGACGTGGCCGGGATGCTCCGCTCGTTCGACTACGCCGCGTCCATGGCGCTGGAGAACCACCACAGGGCTTTCGGAGCGGGCGACGACGAAGCGGCGCGCGCGCGGGTCAGGGTGTGGCGCGAGCGGGTCACGGCGGACTTTCTCGACGCGTATCGGGCCGGAACCTCGGGCAGTCCCAACCTGCCCGAGACGAGCGACCTCGCGGACGGTCTTCTGCGGATGTTCCTTCTGCAGAAGGCGCTCTACGAAATCGGGTACGAGTTGGGGAACCGCCCGGCCTGGGTGGGCATTCCACTTCGAGGCGCGCTCGACCTCATTGCGAAGGAGACCCCATGACGGTTCAGAATCATGCGTGGAACGACGTGTCGCCGGCAGATGCCGAGGAGATCGTGCGGGGCCGGCACGGCGATCCCTTCTCGGTTCTTGGAATGCATGGCGGTGGCGGGAAACCGGTACGGGTGACGGTGTTCGCGCCGCAGGCCGGAGAGGTCGAAGTCTGTGACACCGAAGGCGATGAGGTCGTCGCGAAGCTTGAGCGTGTCGATCCCGAAGGACTGTTTTCCGGTCGCATCGCCGGCAGGACGGAGAGATTTCCCTACCGCCTGCGGATGCGGGCCGGGTCCTTCGGCTGGGACGCGGAGGATCCGTACCGCTTCCCGCCGGTTCTGGGCGAGATGGACGAGCATCTTCTGGGCGAGGGTCGCCACCACCAGCTCTATTCCCGGCTCGGCGCCCATCCCGAGAAGGTCGAGGGCGTACCGGCGTCGTTTTCGCGGTATGGGCCCCGAACGCCCGAAGGGTGAGCGTGGTCGGCGACTTCAACGCCTGGGACGGGCGGCGCCACCCGATGCGGCGTCGCCTCGGCGTCGGCGTGTGGGAGCTTTTCATTCCCGGATTGGAGCCAGGTTCCGTCTACAAATACGAGATGCTCGGTGCGGAAGGCGAGCGCCTGCCGCTCAAGGCGGATCCCCTGTCGTTTCAGCAGGAGGCGCCGCCGTCCACCGCCTCGATCGTGAAGGGGTTGCCTGAAATCGCGTGGCGCGACGACGATTGGATGGCCGGACGCGGCGCCAAGGCAGAATCGCGTCGGCGCCCGTTTCCATCTACGAGGTTCATCTGGGCTCGTGGCGCCGGGGGGCGGAGGACGAGATCCTGAGCTACGAGGAACTGGCGGATCAACTGGTCGATTACGTGGATCGGATGGGTTTCACCCATGTCGAGCTTCTGCCCGTCACGGAGCATCCCTTCACCGGCTCGTGGGGCTACCAACCGATCGGACTGTTCGCGCCCACCGCGAGATTTGGCGAAGCGGAGGCCTTCGGCCATCTCGTGGACAGATTGCATCGCGCGGGGATCGGCGTCATCGTCGACTGGGTGCCCGCGCACTTTCCTTCGGACGCGCACGGTCTCGCGCGGTTCGACGGCACCGCGCTCTACGAGCATGAGGACCCTAGGCAGGGGTTCCATCGCGACTGGAACACGCTGATCTACAATTTCGGCCGGCGCGAAGTTGCCAACTTCCTTGAAGCCAGCGCGCTCTTCTGGCTGGAGCGCTACCATGTCGACGCGCTGCGGGTCGATGCCGTGGCGTCGATGCTTTACCTCGACTATTCGCGTGAGCCCGGTCAATGGGTCCCCAATCGGCACGGCGGCAACGAGAACCTCGAAGCGATAGATTTCCTGCGGGAGGCGAACGCGCTGATCGCCGACGGGCATCCGGGGACGATGACGATCGCCGAGGAATCGACCGCCTTTCCGATGGTCAGCCGTCCGGTCGCCGAAGGCGGTCTCGGCTTCGACTTCAAATGGAACATGGGCTGGATGCACGACACGCTGGGCTATTTCCGGCAGGATCCGATCCATCGGAAACACCACCAGAACAGCCTGACTTTCGGACTGCTCTACGCCTTTTCGGAGAACTTCGTTCTCCCGCTCAGCCATGACGAGGTCGTGCACGGCAAGGGGTCGCTCATTCGGCAGATGGCCGGCGACCGATGGCAGAAATTCGCCAACCTGCGGGCGTATTTCGGTTTCATGTGGACGCATCCGGGCAAGAAGCTGCTCTTCATGGGCTGCGAGTTCGCGCAGGACCGGGAATGGAACCACGACCGGTCGCTGGATTGGCACCTCCTCGATGACGAACCGCACCGCGGGATGCAGACGCTCGTCGCCGATCTGAACCGGCTCTACCGCGGCAACCCGGCGCTTCATCGCTACGATTGCGAACCGCGCGGCTTCGAATGGATCGACGCCGACGACGCCGAGCAAAGCGTCCTCGTCTATCTCCGCAAGGGGGACGAAGGCGATCCGCCGGTGCTGGTGGCCTGCAACCTCACGCCGGTCGTCCGCTCCGATTACCGCGTCGGCGTGCCGGAGGGCGGAGCCTGGCGCGAAATACTCAACACCGACGCCGAGGCCTATGGCGGCTCCAATGTCGGGAATGGCGGGCATCTCAACGCCGAGGACGTGCCTTGGCATGGGCGGGAGGCGTCGCTCCGTCTGACGCTGCCGCCATTGGCCACGATCGTTCTGGCGCCCGGAGCGTGACGTCGGTGGACGGTCACGGTCTTGCGCTGAGGCCCGGCGCCTCCTTCCCGCTCGGGGCCTCCTGGGACGGACTGGGAACCAATTTCGCGCTGTTCTCGGCCAACGCAACGAAGGTCGAACTGTGCCTCTTCGACGATCGCGGGCGGCGCGAGATCGCGCGCGTGCCGCTTCCGGAATACACTCACGAGATCTGGCACGGGTATCTGCCCTCTGTACGGCCGGGACAGCTTTACGGCTACCGGGTGCACGGGCCGTATGCGCCCGAGGCGGGGCATCGCTTCAATCCCAACAAGCTGCTCCTCGATCCGTACGCGCTTGCCTATCATGGGGAAATCCGCTGGCATGACGCGCTGTTCGGTTACCGGGTCGGCCATCCGCGCGAGGATCTGTCATTCGACCGGCGGGACTCGGCGTTCGTCATGCCGAAATGTGTCGTTGTCGATCAGGCAGTGACATGGGGCGACGACATGCCGCCGCGGCGGCAATGGTCCGAGACGGTGATCTACGAGGCGCATGTCAAGGGAATGACGGCGCTCGACGCGTCCGTGCCGGAACGCCTGCGGGGAAGCTTCGCGGGTCTGGCCGAGCCGGGCGTGATCGAACACCTCACGACATTGGGCGTGACGGCGTTGGAGCTGATGCCGATCCAGGCTTTCTTCGACGACCGGCACCTGGTCGACAAGGGGCTGACCAATTATTGGGGTTACAACACGGTCGGCTTCTTCGCGCCGGCGCCGCGCTATATCTCGCCCGGCGGTGACGTGCATGAATTCAAGCTGCTCGTCCGACGGCTGCACGAGGCTGGCATCGAGGTGATCCTCGACGTGGTCTACAACCACACGGCGGAAGGCAGCCATCTCGGTCCGACCCTGAGCTTCCGGGGCATCGACAACGCCTCTTATTACATCCCGGCGGACGATCCGCGGTACTGCTACGACACCACCGGCTGCGGCAACACCGTGAACATCGCCCATCAGCGGGTACTGCAGATGGTGATGGATTCGCTGCGCTTCTGGGTGGAATCCTGTCACGTCGACGGATTCCGCTTCGATCTGGCGAGTTCGCTCGGCCGCGACCGCGACAGGTTCGACACGAACGCGGTCTTCCTCGACGCGGTGCGGCAGGATCCGGTCCTTAGCCGGGTCAAGCTGATCGCCGAGCCTTGGGACACGGGTCCCGACGGCTATCAGCTCGGCAACTTTCCGCCGGGCTGGGCCGAATGGAATGACCAGTACCGCGACGGGGTGCGATCTTACTGGAAGGGCGACGCCGGCAATCTGCCCGATCTGTCCGCACGGCTTCTGGGCTCCTCGGACCGCTTCGAGCGGCGCGGGCGCAGGTCCTGGTCCAGCGTCAACTTCGTGACCGCCCATGACGGGTTCACGCTGAAGGACACCGTCTCCTACAACGAAAAGCACAATGAGGCGAACCTCGAAGACAACCGCGACGGACATTCGAACAACCAGAGCTGGAACTGCGGCGTCGAGGGCGAGACCGACGACGATGAGGTGCTCGACCTGCGGGACCGGCTGCGACGCGCCATGGTCGCGACGCTGATGGTGAGCCAGGGCACGCCCATGCTGCTGATGGGCGACGAGGTCGGACGAAGCCAAGGCGGCAACAACAACGCCTATTGCCAGGACAACGAGATGAACTGGCTCAACCTCGTGGAGCTTGAGCCGCGCGACGCCGCGTTCCTGGAATTCGTCCGAGCCGTCGTCGCGCTCAGGAGCGACTGCTCGCTTTTTCGTCAGGACCGCTTTCTGCACGGCGCGCCGACCGGACCTGAGGCGGTCGAGGTGCACTGGCTGCGTCCCGACGGCGAGGCGATGCGGGACGATGACTGGAACAACCCGGAGGCTCGGGCGCTCGGCATGCTTCTGCGGGACAGGACGCGGCAGGTCGTCCTGCTTCTCAACAGCCATTTCGAGCCCGTGCCGTTCACGCTGTCCGCCGAGATCGCGGGCGAATGGCGGGTGATGCTCGACACGGCGAGCGGCGAGGTTCGCCCGGACGCGGAGCCGCTGTCCGCTGTCGATCCGGTCGACGTGCCGGCGCGCGGACTGTTGGCGCTCGAGGCCGCTCGATGACCGACTGGACCTGGGGTCCGCGCCTCCTTCCAGAAGGGGGCGCGCGGTTCAAGATCTGGGCCCCCGGCGAAGCGGCGATGGCGCTGCGGGTCGACGGGCGGGAGAGCCGGATGGAACCGGTCGGCGAGGGCTGGTTCGAGGCCGCGTCCCCGGAGGCCCGCGCGGGTTCGGAATACGTTTTCCTGACAGGCGACGGCAGGGTGGTACCGGACCCGGCGGCGCGGGCCCAGGCCGGCGACGTGAACGGTCCGTCGCTGCTCGTCGATCCCGACGCGTACGTCTGGCGGGACGCAGGCTGGGCCGGCCGCCCATGGGAGGAGGCCGTGATCTGCGAGGCCCACGTGGGGACGTTCACCCGGGAGGGGACGTTCCGCGCCGCGATCGACCGCCTCGACCATCTGGCCGAAACCGGTTTCACGGCGCTGGAACTCATGCCGGTGGCGCAATTCTCCGGGAACCGGGGCTGGGGCTACGATGGCGTGCTGCTCTACGCGCCGCACCGGACCTACGGGTCTCCGGACGATCTGCGCGCGCTCGTCGACGCGGCGCATGCGCGCGGGCTGATGGTGCTGCTCGACGTCGTCTACAACCATTTCGGACCGGACGGGAACCATCTCCACGCCTATTCGCCCGACTTCTTCGACGATGCCCGGCAGACGCCCTGGGGGGCGGCGATCGCTTACGACCGCCCGGCGGTCCGAAGTTTCTTCGTGGAGAACGCGCTCTACTGGCTCGAGGCGTTCCGCCTCGACGGCTTTCGATTCGACGCCGTGGATCAGATCAGTGATCCGGCTTCCAACCCCGAGATCCTGGTCGAGATCGCGGAGCGGATCCGCGCGGTCGATTTCGGGCGGCCGATCCATCTCACGACCGAGGACAACCGAAACATCACGCGTCTGCACGAGCGCGGCCCGAACGGAGCCGCCACCCGTTACACTGCGGAGTGGAACGATGATTTCCACAACGCCGCCCATGTCGTGGCGACAGGCGAGACCGAAGGCTATTACCACGATTTCGCGGAAGATCCCGTGGCGAGGTTCGCCCGCGCCCTCGCCGAGGGGTTCGTCTATCAGGGCGAGGCGACCGCGTCCGGCGAGCCGCGTGGCGCGCCCTCCGGGCATCTGCCGCCAGACCGCCTTCGTCGACTTCCTCCAGAACCACGACCAGACGGGAAACCGCGCCTTCGGCGAACGGCTGACCGCGCTGTCGCCGGAACCGAGATTGCGGGCGCTCACCGCGATCCTTCTGCTGTCGCCGCATGTGCCGCTGCTTTTCATGGGCGAGGAATGGGGCGAGACGCGGCCATTCGCTTTCTTCACCGACTTCCGCGGCGATCTCGCCGATGCGGTCCGCGAGGGAAGGCGCCGGGAGTTCGGCGGCTTCGCGGAGTTCACGGACGCGGCGTCCCGCGCGCGCATCCCCGATCCCAACGATCCCGCGACGTTCGAGGCGTCGCGGATCGACTGGGAGCGCCGCGAGACGTCCGAGGGGCGCGACTGGCTCGCGTTCACGTCAGGCCTGCTGGCCTTGAGACACCGCGAGATCGTCCCACGCCTCCGCGCGGCGCCCGACCATTGCGGACAAGTGGTCGCTTCGGGTGACGGCCTCGTGGCCGTCGACTGGCGGCTCGACGGCGCCATGCTGCGCCTGCGCGCCAATCTCGGCGACGCGCCCGTCACGTCGCCCGAAGCGGCGGGCTCCATCCTCTATGCGAGCCGTGACGCCGGGAACGACGGAACGCTCGCGCCCGACGCGGTCCTCTTCACCCTCGATGCGAGTGGAGCGGTCGGGTGACAGGGCTTGCCGACCTCGCGCTCCGCTACGGCATCCTGCCCGAATACGAGGGGATCGGCGGCGCGATGCACATTGCGCCGCCTGAAACGCTCGATGCGCTTCTGAACGCGTTCGGAATCGCCTGCGAAAATCCGGCCGCCATCGCGGCGAGCGCCAATGCGGCGCCGGACGGACCCGCGCCGGAGCTGCGCGCGCCGAAGGGCGTGCGGTGCCACCTTCCGGACTGGTTGGCGCGGGAGCGCGCATGGGGCGTGGCCCTGCAGCTTTACCAGATCCGTTCGGAGCGGAACTGGGGGATCGGCGACTTCGAGGACCTCGCGCGGATCGCGCGAACGCTGGGCGCCGAGGGCGCGGATTTCGTCGGCGTCAATCCGCTCCACGCGCTGTTCGTCGCCGAGCCCGCGCATTGCAGTCCCTTCTCGCCCTCGAACCGGCGCTTTCTAAATCCGCTCTACATCGCCGTCGACAGGCTTGCGGAGTTCGATCCGGAAGACGTCGACGCCGACGCCCGGCGGCGGGCGCGTGCGGGCGACTTCGTGGACTATCCCTTGGTTGCCGCCCTGAAGCTGCCGGCGCTTCGGGCTTGCCGGGACCGCCGACGACCGGACGACGGCGCGCTTGGCCGGTTCCGCGCAGAAGGCGGCGAGAGGCTTGAACGTCATGCGCTCTTCGAGGCGCTCTCCTTGCGAATGTCGGCGGAAGGTCATGGTCACGGCTGGCTGGGCTGGCCGGAAGAGTACCGCCATCCGGACTCCCCGGCGGTCCGGAACTTCGCGCGCGACGAGGCCGACGAGGTCGATTTCCATGTCTGGCTCCAGTTCGTCGCCGACCGGCAACTCGCGGCGGCGCGCGACGCGGCGCTGGACGCGGGAATGCGGATCGGCCTCTATCTCGACTTCGCGGTGGGAGAGGCGCCGGACGGATCGGGATCCTGGGCGGACCGCGACCTCGTGGTTCCCGGCGCGCATGTGGGCGCGCCGCCGGACTATTTCAACGCGGCCGGCCAGGACTGGGGCCTCGCGCCGGTCTCGCCGGTCCGGATTGCTGCATCGGAGGCGGCGCCGTTCCGCTCCCTGATGGAGGACGCGACCCGCCGCGCCGGCGCGCTGCGGATCGACCACGCGATGGCGCTCTGGCAGCTTTTCCTCATCCCGCAGGGCGCCTCTCCGGCCGAGGGCACGTATGTCCGCTTTCCGATCGGCGACATGCTCCGCGCTTTGTCGGCCGCGTCCCGGGCCAACGGCACGATCGTCATCGGCGAGGATCTCGGAAACGTGCCGCCGGGCTTCAGGGAGGTGATGGACGCCGCGCGGATCCTCTCCTACCGCATCCTGCTGTTCGAGCGTGACGAGGGAGGGTTCATCCCGCCGGAGGACTATCCGCGCAACGCGCTGGTCTGCCTCTCCACCCACGACCTTCCCACCTTCCAAGGCTGGTGGCTCGGGCATGACGTCGAGCTGCGGCGGAGCTTCGGGCTGATCGGCGCGGACGCCGCGGCCGAACAATCCGCCGCACGCGCGACCGAGCGGCGTGAACTGCTCGCCGACCTCCACGCCGACGGACTCCTTCCGAATGGCGCCGGGTCCGAAACCGGGGCGGCAAGTCCGGACCTCACAATCGCGGCGCATCGCCATCTCGCCCGCGCGCCGTCGCTTCTCTTCGCGGCCCGGCTGGAGGACATGGCCGGCGAGCGCGAGCCCGTCAATCTTCCCAGCACCGTCGACGAATACCCCAACTGGCGCCGCAGGCTGTCGCTTCCGCTCGAGGATCTGCCCGGATCCGCGCTCTTCGACGGAATATCGGCGGCGCTCAGCGCCGAGCGGCCGAGGTCACGCCGGTGACGCCGCGCGCGACCTATCGGCTGCAATTCAACGCCGGATTCGGTTTCGCGGACGCGGCGGCGATCGCGCCCTATCTCGCCGCGCTCGGCGTCAGCCACGTCTACGCGTCGCCGATCTTCGCCGCGCGGCCGGGCAGCACGCATGGTTACGACATCGTCGACCACAACCGGCTGAACCCCGAGCTCGGCGGCCCGGAAGATTTCAGGGCGATGTCCGAGGCGTTCCGCTCGAACGGTCTCGGCCTTCTACTCGATTTCGTTCCCAATCACATGGGAATCGGCGGCTCGGCCAACGACTTCTGGCTCGACGTTCTGCGCTGGGGAAAGTCGAGCGCATACGCGTCCTGGTTCGACATCGACTGGAACAGCTCCCTGCCGGGCCTCTCGGGCAAGGTGCTCGTCCCATTCCTCGGCGATCAGTACGGCGCGGTTCTTGCGGAGGGCGGATTTGAGCCGAGGTTCGACACCGCGACGGGCGATTTCTCGGTCCGGGCGCATGACAGCCACGAATTGCCGATCCGGCCCGACATGACCGGCGACATCCTGGCCAAGGCGCCGGAAGCGGCCGGTCTCGCCCGCGCCTTCGCGGCGGCAACGGCCGGCGCGGAACCAGCCGCCCCGGAGTGGAGCGCGGCCCAGGCGGGGCTCGCGGAGTCCGTCCGGAGCGATAACGAGGCTCGGCGCGCGGTCGACGCCGCGCTTTCGACCTTCCGCGGGCGGAAGGGCGATCCGGATTCGTGGACCGAGCTCGACCGGCTGATCGAGGACCAGCATTGGCGCGCGGCCAAGTTCAATCTCGACGCGGACGCGATCAATTACCGCCGCTTCTTCACGATCAGCGACCTCGCGGGCCTGCGCGTGGAGGACGCGGCGGTGTTCGACTCGGTCCATCGCCTGCTGTTCGAGATGGTCGGGGACGGCCTCGTCGACGGGATCCGCATCGACCATATCGACGGCCTGCGGGATCCGAAGGCCTATTGCCTGCGCCTGCGCGCCAAGGCGCCCCGGCCGATCTGGCTGCTGGTCGAGAAGATCCTCGCCCCCGACGAGACCCTTCCCGAGGATTGGCGGGCCGACGGCACCACCGGCTACGAGGTCGCCAACCAGCTCGTTCTGCTGCTGACCGACCCGACGGGCGAAGCCTCGCTGAGCGACACCTACGCGTCCTTCACCGGGCGCGGCGAAGCGCCGCAAGAGGTGGTACGGCGAGCCAAAATCGAGATCATGGCCGGACCGATGGCCGCTGAAACCGGGGCGCTCGCCGACCGGCTCCACGCGATCGCCGCCTCGGAACCCAAGACCCGCGACATCGGGCCGCGTCGCGCTGCGACAGGCTCTAATGCAGGTGCTCGCCGCGCTGGACGTCTACCGCACCTATGCGGATGCCGACGGGATCGGCGCGGCTGACCGGGCCCGTGTCGCAGCCGCCGTCGCCGCGGCCCGCGCGCTCGAGCCGACGCTCGATCCGCTGATCTTCGACTTCCTGCGTGGCGTCTTGACCCTGGAACCCTTCGGGCGCGAGCGTCTGGAGGCAGTCCGGCGGTCGCAGCAGCTTTCCGGACCGGTGATGGCCAAGGGCTTGGAGGACACGGCCCTCTACCGATACAATCGCCTTATCGCGCTCAACGAGGTCGGCAGCGAGCCCGGCCGGTTCGGCCTCGACCCGGCCGGGTTCCACGAGGCCAACCGTCTGCGTCTGGAACGCGAGCCGCGCGCGATGCTCACCACCTCGACCCACGACACGAAGCGCGGCGAGGACGCCCGGCTGCGGATCGCCGCTCTGGCCGGCCGGGCCGAGGAATGGGCCGCGGCCGTGGTTGAGTGGCGCGATCTGCTGCGGCCGGAAACCGAAGCGCTCGACCCGAACGACGTCTACTTCTTCTTCCAGCTTCTGCTGGGAGTCTGGCCCCATGAATGGCGACTGTCCACGGAAGTGCCGGCCGAGGAGATGGCGTCGCTCGCGGACCGGGTCGAGGCGGCGATGCTGAAATCCGTTCGGGAGGCGCGGGAGCGGTCGCGCTGGGTCTTCGGCGACGCCGGATACGAAGCCGCGCTCACGAGGCTGGTGCTGCGGGCGCTCGATCCGGCGCGCGGGGCGGAGTTCCTTGCGGCTTTCCGCAGGTTCGAAGCGCGGATCGCGGCGGACGGAGCCCACCTTTCCCTCGTGCAGACGGTTCTGAAGCTGACGATGCCCGGCGTTCCGGACATCTACCAGGGAGCCGAGCTCTGGGAACAGAGCCTCGTCGATCCCGACAACAGGCGCCCGGTGGAATTCGCCGCCCGCGCCGCGATGCTGGAGTCCCTGCGCGATCAGTCATACGATATCCCGGGCAGCGACAC
The DNA here is from genome assembly GCA_963798765.1 of uncultured Alphaproteobacteria bacterium. Lineage (GTDB taxonomy): Bacteria > Pseudomonadota > Alphaproteobacteria > Rhodobacterales > Rhodobacteraceae > Amaricoccus. The sequence continues at coordinate 48,304 of CAWCUP010000047.1, forward strand.
GATCGACGGAGTCGACAAATTCGCAGTCACCTCGAATCTCCTGGACCTTCGGCGACGTGAACCCGATCTGTTCGTGGTCGGCGGCTATGACCCACTCGGTTTCGAAGGTCCGGCGAAGGACGATGTCCTCGGCTTCGCGCGCCGGCTTGACGACAGGTCTCTGATCGTCGTCGCGGCCTTGCGGCCAACGCGACCGCCGGGCCCGGATACGAAGCTCATCGAGCCGATCGCAGGCGGCTGGTGCGACGCGCTTTCGGGCAGGGCGATGAAGGATCCCGGACTAAGTGATTTGCTCGCTCGTTCCCCCGTCGCCGTACTGATGAGCGCCTGACAGGCGCCGTCGCGGCCACGCGGTTTTCAGCCGACATCGAACCGCCGTGCCCTTTCCGGAACATATGCTTTTCGATGGCGTTCACCGCCGCGAAGTCTCGAACGCAGGTGTATCCAGTTGCTTCTCCAAAAGTCGGATAAAGATCGAATGGCCGCGGTCGCGGCGCGGCATTCGGATGACGCCGTGTGCGTCCTGATGAATGGCCGCTCGGGTTCGCGTCGCGGCGAGGAGGCGGCCGTCGAGCTCGAAGCCCTGCTCGAAGCGAGGCCAACGCCAATTCACGCTGCGCTTGCCCTCGAAGGGCTCGGATATCGAGAGCGAGGCGCGCCGCGCGCTTCGCGAGGGTTTCGGCACCATCGTCGCGGCGGGCGGCGACGGGACGATCTGCGCGGTGGCGTCGGCGCTGGTCGGAACCGAGTGCCGGATGGGCGTGCTGCCGATGGGCACGTTCAACTATTTCGCGCGGTCCCTGGAAATGCCGGACTCTCTCGATGACTGCCTCACCGTGATCGAAGCGGGAAATGTCCGCGACATCAAAGTGGGCGAGGTGAACGGCAGGGTGTTCCTCAACAACGCCAGTCTGGGCGCCTATCCGGCCATCCTGAAGCGCCGCGAAGACGTGTATCGCCGCTGGGGCCGCAGCCGGATCGCCGCGTACTGGTCGGTCGTGACGACGCTCGTCCGGTTCCGCCGGCCGCTCCGGATCACTGTCGGGATCGACGGGAAGGAACGCTCGTTCCGCACGCCGCTGGTTTTCGCGGCGAGCAATCCGTATCAGCTGGAGCAACTTGGCATGAACGGCGTCGAATGCGCGCGCGACGGCAAGCTCGCGCTCTTCATCGGCGCGGACCGCCAAGGGTTCGATCTCGTCCGGTCCGCGTTCCGGCTCGCGCGGGGCTCGGCCGCGCGCCATGAGGATTTCGAGATGTTCTGCGGCGAGGCGTTCACGATCGACACGAGAACGGACCGGCGTCTGGTCGCCCGGGACGGCGAAAAGGAGCTGCTCGAAGGACCATTCACCTTCCGCGCGCGGCCCCGCGCATTGAAGGTCTTGGCTCCGCCTCCCGCCGGAGATTGAATTGGCACGCATCGCTCATCTTTCCGACCTGCATTTCGGTCGCGAGCAGCCTGCTCTCATCGGGCCTTTGGCCGACGCGGTGAACGCGCTGGGCGTCGATCTCGTGGCCGTGTCGGGCGATCTGACGCAGCGCGCGCGCCAAGCGCAGTTCCGTGCGGCGAGGAGCTTTATCGACAGGCTGACCGCACCCGCCCTCGTCGTGCCGGGAAACCACGACGTCTCGCTTCACAATTTGGCGCGGAGATGGACACGGCCCTGGTCGCGATACCGGCGCTGGATCGCGGATGATCTCGCCCCCGTGCATCGCGGCGCCGACATGACGGTGGTCGGCGTGAACTCGGTGGATCCTTTCGCGTGGCAGCGGGGCCGCGTGGGAGGCCGCGCCACGAGGCGCGTCTGCGCCGTGTTCGGCGAGGCGCCAAAGGAACGCGCGCGGGTCGTCGTGCTTCATCATCCCTTGGAACATCTGCCCGGCGAGCCGAAGACGGGCCCGGTCGGAGCGGACGCGGCGATCGACGCGCTTTCGGGCTGCGGCACGCAGATCGTGCTCGCGGGACACCTTCATTCCTGGCGGGCCGCGCCGTTCTCGCGGCTGGAAGGCGGACGCGGCATGTTGCAGGTCCAAGCGGGAACAGGCCTGTCGGACCGGCTGCGCGGGGAGGAGAACGATTTCAATCTTCTGGAAGTCTCGCGGGATTCCGTGACGATTTCGCGGCATGTCTCGACGGGCGATCCCCCGCGCTTCCGAAAAGCCAGCGAAGCGGTTTTCGAACTCGCGTAGACGGTTCGCCGCACCGGCCGCAGACGGGACAGGAGCTCGCCTGCCGATCCGTTGGCCATGGGGTGAAACCGGAAAAACCCCCATGTTCTCCATACCGTCAGGTCCGGTTGACATGCGGCCGGTGCGATCTGGGAAGAGGACGTTCGAAGGAGGCCCGGGTTTCGTCACGCCGCACGATTTCCGGCGAAAAACCGGGAGCTATTCCGCTTGCGGAACGGATGACGCGTACCATGCGGAGACGGCCTCGATGTCGGCGGGCTCGAGATTGTGCGAGGATTTCGCCATGAGGGTCGAGAACGGACCCCCTCCGCGCTCCGCCTCGGACGCGAAAAGCTCAAGCTGGGTGCGCAGATACCGCGCGTACTGCCCGTGAAGTGCCGGAAACGGGCCGGATCGGGGAGCGTCGTGGCAGGCGGAGCACGCGCCCACGTTCCGTTCGGGGATTCCGCTGGCGGCGATGGCCTTTCCGCGGGCGAGCGCGTCGGCGTCGAACGCGGTCTCCCGGCCGGGGATCGCGGCCGCGGGAACGGACGCGTAATGCGCCGCGAGGGCGGCCAGCGTCTCGGGAGCGTGGTCGCTGACGGCGTTCTGCATCACACCGCTCGCCCGCCGGCCGCTCGAGTAGGCTTCGAGCGCCGTCTGGATCGAACCCTCTGCGAGGATGTCGAGCCGCGGAAAGGCCCCGTCCGGATCGCCGCGACCGTCAAGCCCGTGGCACCGCCGGCAATCAGCAAGCGCGGGGGTCGGACCGGCGACAGCAATGTCCGACGCTGCCAACTCGCCGAAAGCGAGGGCGCGGTATCCGTCGGCGTCCATGCCGGGCAGCGAGCGAAGAAACGATGCCATCGACCAGGCCTCGTCGGCGCGGCTCGGCGCCGGCCAGGAAGGCATGCCGGTGAACTTGATGCCATGGAGGACGATCCAGTGCAACTCGGTGTCGCTCCACGCGTCGACGCGCTCCGCCAGCGGCGGTGGCGCGGGCGTCATGTGCCGCATCATCGCCGGACGCGGCCGGGAGGGGCTGCCGTGGCAGACGGCGCAACCGGTTTCGAAATGCGCCGCGCCGAGGCGGATCCGGGCCGGATGACCGAAGTCCTCCGGCGGTTCAGCGCCGGCATGGAAGGCGACCGACCGGCGCATGGTGAAGTGGAGCAGCCAGCTGGTCCAAGGCCAGTGTCCGCTGCTGGCCGCCACGCTGATCCAGCCGAGAAGGATCACCGCCGCGGCGATCAGGGCCCCCGCCGCGGCAAGACCGGCGATCCAGCGAAACGGCGGGCGGCTCATCGCACACGCCCCGGACGTGGGGCCAGCTCGGCACCGACGAGGTAGAGACCGCCAAAAAGATACGCCGCGCCGCCAAGGCCCAGCATCAGCAGCCCGCCGACCTCCTGATCGGCGAGGATCGCGTCAAGACCCGCATCGCCAATTCTGCAGATCGGCGTCGGCGAGAGCGCGATCAGCACGCCCAGAAGCGTCATGTGCATCGAGGTGACCAGCAGCGCCGCAGCCCCGGCCAGCGCCCCGCCGCGCGGCCCGTGAAGTGCCCCGCCGAACGCCGCCAGCCAGACGAGGAAGGCGACCGAGAGGAACGTCGCCTGCTCGACCGCGAAGGCCGCCGCGTCGGTGCGCGCGGCGAAATGGAGGCGCGGCGTGTGCCAGAGCCAAACGGCCACGAGGTCTGCGATGGTCGCGGCGGCCGGCAGTGCCATCGGAGGCAGCGCGCGCAGCAGCGGGCCCGCGCGTGGCGCCATGCCTGCGGCGAGAAGCGGAGCGGCGACCGCGACGACGGCCATATGGATTGCCATATGAGCGGTAAACGCGCCCCGGGCAGCGTCGGGAAGCGGGCCCGCCCAGGTCAGCGCCAGCACCGCAAGACCGAGAATGATCAGGACCCGCGGCGTCATCGACACGTGTCCACCATCAGCGTCGGGAGCGCCACGAACAGGATCGACACGGCGCTCAGCGCACAAAGCGTGATGCCGACATGGCTGAGAAAGCGGTGGCGGTCCTCCGGCTCGTTGCCGGAGAAGTCCGGATTGCGCTGGAAGTCTCCCGGCGTGCGGACGCGCCAAAGACTCCGGAAAATCGCCGCGATCAGACCCAGCGCGATGACGCTCGCCGCCAGCGTGAGCCAGCGGACGGGATCGATTCCGGCCTCGCGTCCTGCGCGGGCGCACCAGAGCGCGCCGCCGACATAGACTACCAGGAAATGCCCGGCCCATATCGTCGGCGCCATGATGACGCGGACCAGGTCGGTGCCTTGGCCGCGTTCGTGGATGATCTGACGGGAATTCGGGGATTTCATGCCACCAGCGGAAAGCCTCCGATCACGAGGGTCGTGACCACGGCGGTCACGGCCATGAAGTGCCAGTAGAGCGAGACGTTCCAGAGATCGGCGTCGTATCGCGGGGTGAGGCGTCCGGCGACACTCGCCGCGATGCAGAAGCCCAGCATCACCAATCCCACCGCGGCATGGGCGGATGTCCACAGGCACAGAATCCAGACGATGGCGGGATAGGAATGAGTGGTCGGGTCCATGCCGGCGAACCAGGGTCCGGCAAGTAGCGCCGCCGACGCAGCCACCGTCGCGAGCGCCGCCACCACAAGCGACCCGCGCGCCGCCGCGACGTATCCGGCCCCGTTTGCGCGCCGGGCGCCCCAGGTCGTGGTCCAGGCCACGAGGTAGAGCCCCGCCGACACCGCCGGCCAGAGCGCGCCGGGGCCGTCCATGCCGGCGGGCGGAAAAATGTCGTGGACCGTCCAGAAGAAGAAGTAACCGAAGACCAGACCGAGAAACGCCGTCATGTCTCCGAGCATCGTGATGAACATCGCCCACCAGCCGGTCGCGCGCGAGCCCGCGACGTAAAGCGGCACCCGCCGGCCCATGCCGATGTCCTTTTCGGCGGCTTCCGGATGCTCGCCGGTGCCGGTCCATATCCACCACAGGATCGCGCAGAGGGCGCCGGCTCCGGCGGCGAATGCCGCGCTCCACCAGTGGAACGTCGCGGCTATGAAGCCGCCGCCGAGGCTCGCGGCGGCGATCAGGGTGACGCCCGTCGGCCCGGCGACGCGCAGACACTGCATCGGCTCGGCGTCGAGCACGGAGGTCACGAGCGTCTCGCGCCGACCTTCGGGGGCGTCGTTGAGGTGGAAACGTCCCTCGTCATATCTGCGCACGAAGTCGGGATCGTCCCAGATCGGATACCGGCTCTCGATCTGCGGCACGGTGCGGGCGCCCCACGGTCTCGGCGGCATCTCCGCCAGCCATTCCGGCGTGCCCGCCTGCCACGGATTGCGCTCCGCGCGATCCGCTTCCGATTTCGGCCGCACCAGATCCCAGGCGAAGACCGCGAAGCCGGTGGCGATCACGACGGCTCCGAGGCTCGAGACCAGGTTGAGTATGTCCCAGCCCAGTCCGCCGGGGTAGGTGAAGACCCGTCGCGGCATGCCGAGGAGGCCGGTCAGGTGCATCGGCAGGAACGCCACGTTGAACCCTGTGAAAATCAGCCAGAAGGACCAGATGCCGAGCCTTCGCGAGAGCATCTTTCCGCGGATCAGCGGGAAGTAGTAATGGATGCCCGCCATCAGCGGAAAAAGCACTCCGCCGAAGATGACGTAATGCAGATGCGCCACGACGAAGTAGCTGTCATGCGCCTGAAAATCGAAGGGGGCGACGGCGAGCATGACCCCCGTCAGGCCGCCGGCCACGAAGATCGCAAGCGCTCCCATCGCGAAGAGCATCGGAACCGAGCGCCGGATCGTTCCGAGCATCAGTGTGGCGACGAAGACGAAGATCTGGATCCCGGTCGGAATCGCCACCGCCTCGGAGGCGGCCGAGAAGAATCCGAGCGACAGCGCGGGGATTCCGGTGGTGAACATGTGGTGCACCCAGAGCCCGAAGCTGATGAAGCCGGTGCCGAGCGCCGAGAGCACCACCCAGGAATAACCGGCGATCGGACGCTGGGCGAAAGTGGGAATGATCATCGCGAGGAGCGCGATCGAAGGCAGGAAGATGATGTAGACCTCCGGATGCCCGAAAATCCAGAAAAGATGCTGCCACAGCAGCGGGTCGCCGCCACGCGCCGGGTCGAAGAAGGGCCAGTCGAAGGCCCGTTCCATCTCGAAAAGGATGTCGCCGGCGATCAGCGGCGGGAAGGCGAAGAGGATCATCGCTCCCACGATCAGCACGTACCAGGCATAGAGGGGCACGAGGTTGATGTGCATCCCGGGCGGCCGGCACTTGAGCACGCCGACGATCAGTTCGACGGCCGCCGCGATCGAGGCGATCTCGATGAAGGAGAGCCCGAGCAGCCAGACGTCCGCTCCGATGCCGCCCTGCTCCGTGGTCAGCGGCGGATACATGAACCAGCCGCCGCGAGGGGCCGCGTCGAAGAGGATCGACCCCATCACGAACGTGCCGCCGATGAGAAAGCACCAGTATCCGAACGCCGACAGGCGCGGGAAGGGAAGGTCGCGCGCGCCCGTCAGGGCGGGCAGGATCAGGATCGCGACGGCCTCGAAGATCGGCACCGCGAAAAGGAACATCATCGCCGTGCCGTGCAGCGTATAGACTTGGTTGTAGGTCTCCGCCGAGATCAGGTCATTGTCCGGCACCATGAGCTGCGCGCGGATGATCAGGCCGAGGATGCCGGCGAACCCGAAGAAGACGAGAGCGGTCGAGGTGTACCAGAGCCCGACCTCGGAATTGTTCACCGCCGTCCAGTAGCGCCAGCCGGTCGGCGTGGCCCAGGCCTCCGCGAGGCGCGCCTCCTGCGCGCGGCGAACGGCCGGATCGTCCTGCGGATCCAGGTGCGGGGCCTCCATCAGCGGAGCTCCGAGAGGAAGACGGCGATCGACCGGATGTCGGCCTCGGGCAGCATCGCGTAGGAAGGCATCTCGACGCCGGGCTTGAACGCCGCCGGCTCGGAGATCCATGCCGCGAGAGTATCCACGTTCATGTCGGCGATGCCGGCGCCCAAGGTGCGCCGCGCGCCCACATGGGTGAGATCGGGGCCCACCGACCCCTTCTCGACGACGCCGCGCACCACGTGGCAGGCCCCGCAGCCCGCCTCGGTGAACAGCCGCCGTCCACGTCGCGCCCCGTCGCTCAGGTCGGTCGCGGCCGGGAGCAGCCGGGCCCGGACAAAGGCTTCGAAGTCTTCCGGCGCGTGCACCCGGACATCGAATGCCATCAGCGCATGCGAGGTCCCGCAGAATTCGGCGCAGACGCCACGATAGATCCCCGGCCTCGTCGGCGTCAGCACGAGGCGGTTCTCCCGTCCCGGGATCATGTCCATCTTGCCCCCGATCGGCGGGATCCAGAACGAGTGGATGACCGTCTCGGCGGTCAGCCGAAACTCGACCGGCACGCCCGCCGGAAGATGGATCTCGTTCGCGGTGACGAACCCTCCCTCCGGCGTCTCATAACGCACTTTCCACCACCATTGCTGGCCCTCGACATGGACGCGCAACGGTGCGGAGGCTTGGGTGCGGAAATCCAGAAGACCAAGCCCGAAGACCAGAAGCGCGCCGAGGCTCACCACAGGGAGAACCACGCCGCCCCAGACGATCAGCCGATCCGCGGCGCGTTCGCTGCCCTTGCCGGGCGGGTACATCACGGCCCAGATCGCGATGCCGATGACCACCAGCCAGATGACCGCGCCTGCACCCACCATGACGCGGAAGAGACGCCCGACCTCCTCGGCCTCCCGCCCGGCCGAATCGAGCGCCGATTGGATGCCGTCGCAGCCTGCGAGCGCAACGAGCGCCGCCACCGAGAAGACCGAAACCTGACGGCGCAGCATCAAGCGTCCGGGAGCGCGCAAGCGGTGACCGCGTCCCCTGCCCCGATCCCGGACGATCCGTGGCCGCCGGCGACGACCACGTCATTCTGCCGGCTTTTCCGGTCGTCGCATATCGAGCGCGCCGCATGCCCGCCGGCCGCAAACCGGGCGCGCCAAATTGGCGCGCCCATTGCGAGAGTACAGCCGCGCAGGTGAAAATCCAGAGTATCGGAGGGGAACGCGACGCCACCGCTGACGATCCGCCCGCCGATTCCGGGCACCCCCGTCTCGAACGGCGGCGGCTGCGGCGACCGGTCGTGAACCGCGCCGGTCAGATCGACCGCCACGTGGTCACATGGCCGCTGGCGGGGCAGTCTGGAAAACGAGCGGAACGCGCCCAACGCCACCGCGACGGGTGCGCCGGAGTTCTCGTCCACGACAGGATCGCCGTCGCCGGTCACCATCCACGCGCAGACGTTTTGGCGCGCCACGTACTTCGCCGTGAAGGCGAGATTGACCGGCACCTCGATCATCGCCTGCCGCGACGGACCGGACGCGACGCAGCTGTGGTTGAACCTGCCGAAGTCGCGGGGACAGAGCGGCGCCTTCTCCGTCGCGAACGGCGCCGCATCCATCGTGGCTTCGGATATGGGCACGTCCCGATCATGCAATTCCGCAGGAAATGCCCAGACCCCGGCCACGGAGGATATCAGAAACGCAATGGCGAGCGCCGCGTCCCGTCCCGGAAGATGGCGGCTTCGGGTGCCGATCGCGAGACTGCGCCACGCCCAGGCGACCGGAGCCATGATGATCACGATCACCACAAGCAGCGCCCTACCTTGCGGGAGCGCCCACCGGTCGAGTCCTGTCTCCCAAAATCCCCCGATCAGCGTTCCGGAGAGGATCACGCCGAAGAGCGAGACCGCAACGCGCCGCCAGCGCCGCGGCAACGCGTCATCGACGGGACAGGTCAGGAATCCGCCAAGGGTGACGCGCCATGCTCCGCCGATGCCGCGAACCGCGCCGAAGGCTATTAGAGGTGCCGCGACATTCCTGCTGTACACGCCCGTCAATCCCCTTCCCGCTCCGAGACACTGCAGCGTCGACGCCCTCAAAAAAATAAACCAGTTGCGCTGGAACAGGTTCCGCTGCGGACCACTTCTGTCCGCTTGAAATTGCCTCGGGAGATGACGGAGCGCGCCGGGAGGCTGGCCGGGCAATAGGGGGTCGCGTCGCCCGACCGTCTTGGCCGAGCGTCACCGCTTGCGACTCTACCGCGCCTCAGGGGATCGTGTCCCAACGCTTGGTGTAGGATCGCCGACCTTCGGAGAGGTCCGAGCCTGATCAGGTCGCCACGGCGGGCAGCCTGACGGTGGGATTGTCGGTGAGGCGGGCGATGGTTTCAAGCGCTCATGTAGCGCCGCGCGACGGTCCAGTCGTCGTTGGTCTCCAGCATCAGAGCGCCGACAAGGCGGATGATGGCGTCGTCGTTCGGAAAGATCCCGATGACGTCGGCCCGTCGCTTGATCTCGCGGTTCACCCGTTCGAGTGGGTTCGTCAGATGAGATCTGGGCCCAGTGCTCGCCGGGGAAGTCCATGTAGGCGAGAACGTCGTCGCGGGAGCCATCCATGAAGGTGCCGAGCTTTTCGACCTTCTCGCGCAATGCGTCGGCGACGGTGTCCCACTGGGCCTCGGCGTCGGCCTTGGTTTCCTGGGCGAAGATCGTCTTCAGCATCGCCGCCACCGCCGTGCGCTGCTTGGCCGGCGCATGTGCCGGCGCGTTCCGCATCCAGTGAACGCGACATCTCTGATCGACACACAGAACGCTCCGCGTTCGGGAGGTCCCCTGCAGTTTCCGCCGCGCAACGGCCAAGCGTCTCGGGGGAGTCGCTAGCGGTGCTGTTTTGCCGCACGGGCGTAGACGGCGTCGATGGCGGCGGCGAGTTCCGCGAGGTTCTCGCAGGCCGGGTCGAAGCGCGCGCCCTCGGCCAGCCGCCTGGCCCAACGGGTGGCGGCGCGTCCGCTCCAGGCATCGGGTGGGGCGACGCGACGCTCGCTCCGGGTGCCGTGGTGGCGATAAGCGGCGAAGTCGTAGAAGCTGCCATCCACGTTCTGGATCGAGAACCCGCCCCGTGAGCCGAAAGCGTCGACGCCGATCACCGCTTCGCGGCCCGCTGCGAGGTTCCATGAGCAGGCGATGCGGATCACGCCGCCCTCGGAGGTTTCTAGCGTGGCGGCGACGTAGTCCTCGACCGAGGACGCGACCGCCGCGCCTTTCAGGCGCTCGCCGCCGGCATAGAGATGGGCCGAGACGCAGCGCAACTCTCGCGCGCCGAGCGCCCATGTCGCCATGTCCAGAAGGTGGGATCCCAAGTCAATGAGGCAGCCCCCGCCGGACAGGGCCCGATCCCGGAACCACGGCTTGTCCGGACCGTAGGCGTTGTGGAAGGTCAGGTCGAGCGCGTGGACCGAACCGAGCTCGCCCGCCTTCACCGCCTCGCGCAGCGCGAGGAAGGCGGCGGCGTGGCGGTAGCTGAGATCGACGGACAATAGCCGGTCGGCCCGTCGGGCGGCGTCGATGCAGGCGCGAGCCTCCTTCTCGGTAAGACCCAGCGGCTTCTGGCAGAAAACGGCCGCGCCGACTTCGAGCGCGGCGATTGTCTGTTCGGCGTGGAGCGCCGAGGGTGTCGCGATCACGACCCCATCGGGCCTCGTCGCCAGAAGCGCACCGAGCCCGTCGCAGCGCGCGGCATTCGGGGCGAGACGCGCCGCCCCGTCCATCGCCTCGGGACAGGGGTCCGAAATCGTGGCGATCTCGGCGACGTTTTCAGCGGCGACGGCTTCCATCCGGCTTCGTCCGATCCAGCCGAGGCCCAAGAAGGCGAGGCGGGGGCGGCCAGTCGCGGCGGTCCGGCAATCCGGGGCAACGGCCGACATATCGCTCGTCATGAGTTCCTCCGGTGCGACCCAGGCCTTCACGAAGCCACGGGGCTTGTCGCGCGTCGCATCGAGCGCATCGCCCAGCCGTGCGAGCGGATAGCGGTGCGTTACCAGCGCGTCCAGATCGAGCCGACCCTCCGCGGCCGCTTCGATACCCTCGCGCATCCCGCGAAGCTGCACCTCGGGATCACGCTCGTGCGCGTTGACGACGTCGATGCCCTTCCAGTTCCACATCTGCATGTTCACTTGGCGCGGGCCATTCTGGTGGTAGCCGGCGACGACGAGACGCCCGCCCTCACCCACGAGTGCCCCCGCGAGGTCGAGTGGCCATTGCTGGCCCACCGCCTCGATCACCACATCGGCCAACCGATCCCCGGTCAGGCGCCCGACCTCTCGCATGATCTCCCAGTGATCATCCATCGGCAGCGAGTCGGCGGCGCCCATGCGGCGAGCCAGTTCGCGCGATTCCCGCCGGCGCGAAATCGCGATGACCCGCGCGCCGGCTTGCGCGGTGAGCGCGGTCAACGCGGCGCCGATGAAGCCGATGCCGATGATAGCGACCGTCTGGCCTTCAGTGATCCGAGCGCGGCGAAAGATATTCACCGCACAGCCCAGCGGCTCGGCTGGCACGGGCCGGCCCGCCAGAGCATCAGGCAGGGGCAGCGCGGCCCCGGCAGGCACAATCTCGTGGTCGGCATAGCCGTGGAGTCCCAACCAGGCGATCCGCTGCCCCTCGTGGAGGCCGGAGACCTGCTCCCCCAGTGCCTCGATCACCCCCCAAGCCTCGTGACCCATCGCGCCCGGCTTCATCGGAAACTCCTGCCAGTCGGGCCCGGACCACGGCTCGAGGTTCGAGGCGCAAACGCCGCAGCCCTCGATCCGGACGCGGATCTGCCCGGGGCCAGGACGTGCAAGGGAAAGGACCTCCATCTCGATCCGGCCGGGTGCCACGACACGCGCAGCCCGCGCGATCGGCTCGGCAACGCGATTTATTGGAAGGGAGTCGGTGTTGCCGTCGTATGTCATCGTCTCTTTCTAATCCGTCGATCGGGCGTCCGAAGGCCGGCGCGACGATTCCCGCAGCATCATTTGGAGTCAGGCAACTCGCGGCGGTGTGGTCGGTTCCTGAAGAAGCTGCGGACGTCTCCGATGATGCCGCTTCCGCCGCGGGAGGCCGCAGATGAAACGAATTTTCGGAACCTCTGCTTCTTCAACCGCATTTCGTGAACCAAGGGATCATCATTTACGAGGTGGGGTACGATGGGAAAGACGCTGGTGACGGGCGGCTGCGGCTTTATCGGTCGGCACGTGGCCGCGGAACTTCTTGCCTGCGGCCGCGAGGTCGTCCTCTACGACGCCATGATCGACCAAGTCCACGGTGACGCCGCCGCCGAGCCCCCCGCGGAGGCCGAAGTCTTGAAGGGCGACATTCGCGACATCGACGCGCTGCGCGCGGCCCTGAGGAACGTGGACGAGGTCGTGCATCTCGCCGCGGAAGTCGGCGTGGGACAATCGATGTACGAAATCGCTCGCTATGTCGGGGCGAACGATCTGGGGACCGCGGTACTGCTCGAGGCGATCGCCGAGGATCCGGTCCGCCGCCTCGTCGTCGCCTCGTCGATGAGCGTATACGGCGAGGGCTTCTACGCAGGCCGCGACGGCACCCTGCATGACCGGGTGCGTCGCCGGAACGCCGACCTCAAGGCGGGCAGGTGGGAGCCCGAGGGGCCGGACGGCTCCACGCTCGCGGCGCGTCCGACCAACGAAGACAAGCGCATCGACCTAGCGTCGATCTACGCGCTGACGAAGTTCCAGCAGGAACAGGCCTGCCTGATCTTCGGAGAGGCCTACGGCATTCCGACCACGGCTTTGCGGCTGTTCAACGTATTCGGAGCCGGGCAGGCGCTGTCGAACCCCTATACGGGCGTGCTCGCCAACTTCGCCTCGCGCCTCGCAAGCGGCCAGCGGCCCACCATCTTCGAAGACGGCCGGCAGAAGCGCGACTTCGTGCACGTGAACGACGTCGCCCGCGCTTTCGCGCTGGCGCTGGAGCGGGATGAGGCCGCCGGCCAGCGTGATCAACGTTGGCTCGGGCCACTCCTATACCATCACGCGGGTCGCTGAGCTTCTGGCGGAGGCGATGGGCTGCCCGGAACTGGAGCCGGAGGTGCTCGGACAGTTCCGTTCGGGGGACATCCGCAACTGCTTCTCGGACATCACGAAGGCGAGGGAGTTGTTGGGCTTCGCGCCGCAACAGCGTCTAGAGGACAGTCTTGGTCCGTTCGTCGCTTGGGTGCGCAACTCACCCGACACAGGAAGGAAGGATCGCGGCGAGGAGATGCGGCGCCAGCTCGAGGCCCGGGGCCTGGTGTCATGAGCGACGAGTTCGGCTTCGTAGAGTGGTTCCGGCCCGGCGAGCATGACAGGGTCGAGGAGGTGATGCCGCGGCTCGTGGCTTCGGGCGCGAAATACCTGCGCACCCATCTGAGCTGGGCCGAGTACCACGCGCCCGGCGGGAGGGAGTGGTACGACTGGCTGCTGCCGCGGCTGGCGCGCGACCTGGAGCTTCTGCCCTGCGCGCACTACACGCCGCCATCCTTGTCGCGGACCGGGCGAAGTTCTGGCGCGCCGAAGGTGCTGAAGGACTTCGCGGATTTCCTGGACATGGCGCTTACCCGCCACGGCGAACATTTTGAGTATATCGAGCTCTGGAACGAACCCAACAACCTGCTCGACTGGGACTGGCGCGAGGACCCCGAATGCGACCTCTTCTGCGAGATGGTCGGCGGGGCGGCGCATTGGATCCGGAAGCGCGGCTGGAAGCCGGTCCTCGGCGGTCCCGCACCCTTCGACGCCTGCTGGCTCAACGTCATGGGCGAGCGGGGTGTCTTGGGCGAAGTGGCGGCGGCCGGCATCCACGGCTTTCCGGGCACTTGGGACAGCGAGCGGGGGTCCTGGCGCGGGTGGGACGCGCATCTGGGCGAGATGCGCGAAATCCTCGACCGCTGGAACCCATCCTGCAAGATCTGGATCACTGAGACCGGCTATTCGACCTGGCGTCGCGACTACACGGAGCAGGCGCGGCGCTTTCTTCAGGCGCTCGATGCGAAGGCGGACCGGATGTACTGGTACGGCTGGCGCGACTTGCCCGAAACCGTGGCGGTCCAAGAGGGCCACTGGTTCGACCCGCGCCACTATCACCTCGGCGCGGTCGAGGCCGACGGCACGCCCAAGCTGCTGGCCCGGCTGCTCGAGGCCGGCGGACCCGCGCTGGTGCGTGAGGTGGCCAGGCTCGCGAAACCGGCCGTGGCCCGCCAGATCCGGCCCCTCGCCGTCACGGGCGGCGCGGGATTCATCGGCTCCAATTTCGCCGAGAGCTACCTCGCGGAAGGCCGCGACGTCGTCGTCATCGACAACCTGAGCCGGCCGGGCGTGGAGGGCAACCTGTCTTGGCTGGCCGACCGTTATGGCCCGCGACTTCACGTGGTGCCCGCCGACCTGCGCGACGAACTGGCGGTGCGCGAGGCGGTGCGCGATGCCGACGCCGTGCTCCATTTGGCGGCGCAGACCGCGGTGACCACGTCGATGGGCTCGCCGGTGGCCGATTTCGACGTCAATGCCCGCGGCACGCTCAACGTGCTCGAGGCGATCCGTCAGACCGGCCGGAAGGTGCCGCTGGTCTTCGCCTCGACCAACAAAGTGTATGGCGCGCTTGCGGATCTGGGAGTGGCCGAGAGCGACGAGGCCTGCGAACCTCACGACGACGAGTTCCGCGCGCATGGCGTGGGCGAGGCCCGGCCGCTCGACTTCTGCACGCCCTACGGCTGCTCCAAAGGCGTGGCCGACCAGTATGTGCTCGACTACGCGAAGAGCTACGGTCTGCCGACAGCGGTGCTCCGGATGAGCTGCATCTACGGGCCGCACCAGTTCGGCAACGAGGATCAGGGCTGGGTCGCGCATTTTCTGATTCGGGCCCTCGCGGAGCAGCCGGTCACTGTCTTCGGCAGCGGACGCCAGGTTCGCGACGTGCTCGACGTGTCGGACGCGGTGCGGGCCTACCGCGCGGTTCTGGGCAGGATCGGCCTTCTCTCGGGCCGCGCTTTCAACCTCGGGGGCGGACCGGCCAACGCGGTCAGCCTCATCCAGGTGCTCCACGAGATCGAGGTCATAACGGGGCGCAGGGTGGACGTCACCTTCGAGGATTGGCGGCGGGGAGATCAGCCTTGGTTCGTCGCCGACACCCGAGCGCTCGAGGCCGCGAGCGGGTGGCGCGCCCGGACCGGCTGGCGAGACGGTCTGCGCGGCCTCGCCGCTTGGCTGTCGAGAGGTGATGCGCGCCTGTCCGAGCCGCAGCGAGTGTCAGCGTGAGCCCTTCCGTGCTGATCACCCTCGATGCCGTGGGCGGGGTCTGGCGCTACTCCATCGACCTCGCGGCCGGGCTCGTCGCGCTACGGCGCCGCGTCTCCTTCGCCGGCTTCGGCCCGTCGCCCACCGCCGCGCAGCGTGCGGAGGTCGAGGCGCTCGGCCCGCTCGACTGGGCCCCCCAGGCGCTGGACTGGATGGCGCGTGGACCACAGGACGTCGCGGGCGCGGGACGCTGGCTGTCCGAGACCGCGGCGCGTCGCGGGGCCAGCGTGCTCCAGTGCAACCTGCCGAGCCTCGCCGCCAAGATCCCGGCGGAGCTCCCGGTGGTGGCGGTATCGCATTCCTGCCTCGCCGGATGGTTCAAGGCCGTGCGGGACGCCTCCGTTCCCCGAGAGATGCGCTGGATCCACCGCCTGACCGCCGCCGGACTGGCGCGGGCGGATGCGATCGTCGCGCCCTCGGCGAGCCATGCTGCGGAAATGAGGCGACACTACGACCGGCTGGGGCGGGTGGACGTGGTCCGCAACGCCGCCACAGCGTCGATGCCGCCACATCATCGCGCACGCAACATCGTCGCCGCCGGACGCTGGTGGGACGAGAGCAAGGACGGCGCGACGCTCGATGCGGCGGCGCGCGAGTGCGACTGGCCGGTGTTCATGCTGGGTCCCGACCAAGGCCCGAACGGGGCGCGGATCGACATTCGCGCGGCCGTCCACCTTGGCCAGCTCCGTCAGGACGAGGCGGCGGAGCGGATTGCCGGGGCGGGGATCTTCGTCTCGCCCTCGATTTACGAGCCTTTCGGGCTGGCGGTGCTGGAAGCCGCGCGGGCCGGTGCGCCGCTGGTGCTGGCAGACATTCCGACGTTCCGGGAGCTCTGGAGCGACGCGGCGGTCTTCGTCCCTCCGCGCGATCACCGCGCGCTGGCGAAAGTGCTGAACGACCTTGCCGCCGACGATCCCCGGCGCGCGAAGTTGGGCGAGGCGGCATGCGCGCGGGCCGGGCGCTACTCGGCCAAGGCGCAGGCACGGGCGATGGCGGCGATCCACGACCGCGTCCATGCACGAATGATGGTGACCCACGGAGCAGCATGAAGTTCGTTTTCTACACCCACTCGCTCGTCTCGGACTGGAACCATGGCAACGCCCATTTCCTGCGGGGGGTCATGCGGGCGCTGCAGGCGCGCGGCCACGAGACCCACGCGCTTGAACCCGAACGATCCTGGAGCCGCGAGAACCTGCTCGCTGATCGCGGTGCAGGCGCCGTACTCGGATTTCGACGCGCGTGTTTCCCGACCTGACCTCGGAAACCTATCCTCGCCGACTTCGACCACGAGGCGGCGCTCGGACATGCAGACGTCGTGGTCGTCCACGAATGGACGGACCCTGCGCTGGTCGCGCGACTGGGCCGGGCGCGGGTCGGAGGCGCACGCTTCACCCTCCTGTTCCACGACACACATCACCGCGCCGTCAGCGCCAAGGGCGAGATCGGCGGGCTGGAGCTGTCCGGCTATGACGGCGTTCTGGCTTTCGGCGAGACGCTTCGCGAACGCTATCTAAAGGCGGGCTGGGGGCGGCAGGTCTTCACCTGGCACGAGGCGGCCGATACCAGCCTCTTCCGGCCGCATCCCGAGGTCGAAGCCGAAGGCGATTTGATCTGGGTGGGCAATTGGGGCGACGACGAGCGGAGCGAGGAACTCGAGACATTCCTGATCGGCCCTGCCGAACGCCTCGGCCTCCGGACCCGCATCAATGGCGTGCGCTATCCCGACCATGCGCTGAGGCGTCTCTCCGCAGCCGGGATCGACTTCGCCGGCAGCATTCCGAATGCCGAAGTGCCCGAGGCATTCGCCCGGCATCGGGTAACGGTGCACGTTCCGCGTCGGCCCTATGTCGGAAGCCTGCCCGGCATTCCAACCATCCGCCCGTTCGAGGCGCTCGCCTGCGGCATCCCGCTGATCAGCGCCCCATGGGACGATGCTGAGGGGCTGTTCCGGCCGGGTGACTTCCGGTTTGCCCGCGACGGAGGCGAGATGACCCGGCACCTGCGCGAGTTGGTGAACGACGCCGAGGCGGCGCGAGAGCAGGCCGAGCGCGGGCTGGAGACGATCCTCGCCCGCCACACCTGCGGCCACCGCGCCGACGAGCTTCTGGAGGTGTTGATGCGCCTCGGGGCCCAAGCTGCACACCAAACGGAGTTCGGCACATGACCCGCGTCGCCTTCTACGGATCGAGCCTCCTGTCGAGCTACTGGAACGGGGCCGCGACTTATTACCGGGGCATCATCCATGCTCTCGCCGCTTACGGACACCAGGTCACATTCTACGAGCCCGACGTCTACGACCGTCAGGCCAACCGCGACATCGAGCCGCCGGACTGGTGCGATGTCGTCGTCTACGAGGCCACTCCCGAGGCGCTGAAGCGGGTCGCGGCCGAGGCGGCCCGGGCTGACGTGGTCGTCAAAGCGAGCGGCGTCGGCTTCGAGGACGAAGTCCTCCTGCGCGAGGTCATGGCCAACGCCGCGCCGGACGCGCTTCGGGTTTTCTGGGACGTCGATGCGCCCGCCACGCTGGCGGCGATGCAGGCCGATCCCGAAGACGCGCTGCGACTGATGCTGCCGGACCGGATCGACCTCGTGCTGACATATGGCGGCGGCCGGCCAGTGATCGACGCGTACCGCCGGCTCGGCGCACGGGACTGCGTGCCGATCTACAACGCGCTCGATCCCGCGACGCACCATCCCGTCCCGCCCGATCCGCAGTTCGAATGCGACCTCGCCTTCCTCGGAAACCGCCTGCCCGACCGCGAGGCGCGCGTGGATCGATTCTTCTTCGCGCCGGCGCGCGAGTTGCCGTCCGTTCGATTCCTTCTGGGCGGATCGGGTTGGGATCAGGTTGCGGTGCCGGGCAACGTCCGCTGCCTCGGCCATGTGCGAACTGCCGACCACAATGCGTTCAACGTCACCCCGCGCGTAGTGCTGAACGTCGCGCGGGAGTCCATGGCCGCCGTCGGCTTCTCGCCCGCCACCCGCGTCTTCGAGGCCGCGGGGGCGGGGGCCTGCCTGATGACCGACTTCTGGGAGGGGATCGAGATGTTCCTCAAGCCGGGCGAGGAAGTGCTGGTCGCGCGCGACGGGCAGGATGTCACCGAATGCCTCCGCGCGCTGCCGCCCGGCCGCGACGCGGCGATCGGTGAGCGCGCCCGGGCGCGCATCCTGTCCGAACACACCTACGCCCACCGTGCGCGCCAGCTCGACGCTCTGCTGCGCGAGCGGGTGCGCGTGACGGAAGCGCCCGTATGAGCCGCCCTCTCGATATCGTCATCCTCGGGCTGTCGCTCGCCTCGTCCTGGGGAAACGGGCACGCGACCACCTTCCGCGCGCTGATCAAGGGCCTTGCGGCCGAGGGGCACCGGGTTTTGTTCCTTGAACGCGAAGTGTCCTGGTACGCGGGCGGGAACCGCGACCTGCCGGATCCGGATTTCTGCGAGCTGATCTTCTACAGCTCTCCCGACGAGGTCGAGGCGCGGCACGGCGACCGGCTGCGCGCCGCGGACGCGGTGATCGTCGGCAGCTACGTGCCCGATGGGGGCGAGTTGATCGACCGCTTGGCGCGGATGAAATTGAGGCGGCTCTGCTTCTACGACATCGACACGCCGGTCACGATGGACCTCCTCGACAAGGGCGAAGAGACGCATTTGGCGGGCCGGCAGGTGCCGATTTTCGACCTCTATCTCAGCTTCTCGGGCGGAGAGGTCCTCGACCGGCTGGCCGGGCGCTACGGCGCGCGGGCGCCGCGGGCGCTCTACTGCTCGGTCGACGAGAGCCGCCACCAGCGTGCGGACGTCCCCCTCCGCTGGGACATGGGCTACCTCGGCACCTACAGCGACGACCGGCAGCCGGGACTCGATACGCTGATGCTGGAAGCCGCGCGCCGGCTGCCGCAAATGAGATTCGTCGTGGCCGGACCGCAATATCCCGAGAACATCGACTGGCCCGACAACGTCGAGCGGATCGAACACCTTCCGCCGAGCCGACACGCCGCCTTCTACAGCGCCCAGCGCTTCACGCTGAACATCACCCGCGCCGCGATGCGCCGGCTCGGCTGGTCCCCCAGCGTCCGCCTGTTCGAGGCGGCCGCCGTCGGGACGCCGATCGTGTCGGATCGCTGGCGGGGGCTGGAGGAATTGCTGCCCGACGGCGAGGCGATCATCATTGCGGACGGCACTGAAGATGTCGTTGCCGCGTTGACGAAAGAGGGCGGCGTGATGCCGCAGACCATCGCGGCCGAGGCGCGCAGAATCGTTCTGGCCAACCACACCGGCCGCGCGCGCGCCGCGGACCTCGTGCGGATGTTGCTGGACTGCCCGGAGCGCGAGAGCCGGTTTCGGAAAGAAGAGAGTGTCCGATGTGCACTGCAGGTGACGCCATGAGTTCGGAAGCCAAGAACGCCACGGTCAGCCGCATCGCCGAGCTGGGACCATGGTTTCACAACCTGACGATCGACGGCATCGAGACGGCGCCCGACCATTTCCTCGGCGACTATCCGCGCTTCAAGTTCGAGGGCTTCCGACACGCGCTGCCCGACGATCTGCAGGGCGCGAGCGTGCTCGACATCGGCTGCAATGCCGGGTTCTACAGTCTCGAGATGGCCCGTCGCGGGGCGGGCCGCGTGGTCGGCATCGACAGCGACCCGCATTACCTGGCGCAGGCCCGTTTCGCGGCCGAGCGCGAAGGGGTGCCGCTCGACCTGCGGCAGATGGACGTCTACGATGTGGAGGCCTTGGGCGAGAAATTCGACCTCGTGATCTTCATGGGTGTGCTCTACCATCTGCGCCACCCGCTGCTGGCGCTGGACCTTCTGTGGGAGCATGTCGTCGGCGAGTTGATGCTCTTCCAGTGCTTGCAGCGCGGCGCGGATATCGACGCGTCTCCCGTCCGGTTTGATTACGACTTCGACGATCCCGAGCCATTCACCCGCGCCGACTGGCCGCGATTGTGGTTCATCGAGAAGCGGTTCTCCGCAGACCCCACAAACTGGTTCATCCCCAACGCGCCCGCGATGGAGGCGATGCTGCGCTCCTCCGGCTTCACGATCGATGAGCAGCCGGAGCGCGAGGTCTATCTCTGCCGCCGCGGGAAGCGGGGCGAGATGGTCCAGCCGCCGCCCGGCATCCGCCGAGGGTGATGCGACCGTCCTACCGCCGTAGACTTCGGATAGGTTCTGGCTTCGCCTCGCCAAAGACACGTCGCCTCGCGCCAAGGCTCCGGATGGCGTCTTCGCGCCAACCGCAGGAAGGAATGCGGCGTGAAGCCCTCTCACGACTTCGGATCGAGGAGGAGACGGGGCCCGCCTCCACGCCTCGATGCCCGCACATGCTTCCGAGGCGCGGCTTGCGCGGCCATCGCGGTCAGGCGAACAGGGCCCAGACGACGGCGAGAGCGATCATGGCGGCGAGGACGACCAGGAGGGCCGCCCCCCTGCCCCTCGGCTGGTTCTCCTCGGGTCGCCGGCGGTCCTTCTCGGACGCGTCTTTTGTGGCGCGGTCGGCGCCGGCGATCTCCGCGGCCCACGCGTGGCGCAGCTGTCGATCGGTCGGCGGCGTGCCGGCGGCCTCGGCGTCCGTCCCGAGCGGCGCGGCCGCGGGATCGGAGACGTCGACCTTGTCGCCCCCACGCCCGTGATCGATCGCGTCACGGAGCTCGTCGGCCGTGGGGTTCCCGCGCTTGGACATGGTGCGACTCCCTTTCACTCCGAGGGGAACTTGCCGCCGTCCAAACCGGTTCCGTCGCCGCGAGGTTTTGGCGCCGGGCCGATCGTGCGCGCTCGACTGCAAGGCGATTTCCTGCGACCATGCCGCTGCGGTCGAGCCAAGTCCGCGCGGGTTCGCCGCAGCGCACGGTTCGAACTTCGAATGGGGGGCGACATGGAAGACACCGGCGACGAGCCGATGCACGGCGATTACGTCCCGATCTGCGCCATAGGGGCGTCGGCCGGCGGCGTCGTGGCGCTCCGCGGCCTGTTCCGACAGCTTCCGGACGATCTCGGCCTGGCCTATGTCGTGATCCTGCACCTCGCGCCCGAGCATCCGAGCGCGATGGCCGAGATCCTCGCGTCCTGCACGCGAGATGCCGGTGCATCAGGTCGACGACACGCCCCGGCTCAAACCGAATTGCGTCTACGTGATCCCGCCCGACCGCGAACTGGTCATCGACGGCGACAACGTGACGGCGCGCGAGTTCACCGAGCCGCGGGGCCGGCGGGCGCCGATCGACATGTTCTTCCGCTCGGTGGCCGCGGCGCGCGGCGACGGGATGGCGGTGGTGCTGACCGGCGCGGGGTCCGACGGCTCGATCGGCGCGCGGGCGATCCACGAGGCCGGCGGCGTCATATTCGCCCAGGATCCCGCCGAGGCCGAGTTTCCGGCGATGCCGCGGAACGTGATCGCGACGGGTATCGTGAACTTCGTCGCGCCAATCAGCCGGCTCGTCGAGCTCATGACCGACACCGCGCGCAGCAAGCAGGCGGTGCGATCGCTGGACGCGGGTACGGCCGCGGACGATCTGCGCAGGATCGTGGGCTTCCTGCGGTCGAAAACCGGCCACGACTTCTCCAGCTACAAGCGCGCCACGGTCATGCGCCGGGTGCTGCGGCGGATGCAGGTCCGTCGGATCGCCAGCATGGAAGCCTATGGCGAACTGGTCCGGAACACCCCGGAAGAGGCGCAGGAGCTGTTCAACGACCTCCTGATCTCGGTGACGCATTTTTTCCGGGACGTGCCGGCCTTCGAGGCGCTGGCGGCGAAGGTCCTCCCGCCGATGTTCGAGGATGTCGAGGAGGAGGGCCTGCGCGTCTGGTCCGCCGGCTGCGCCACGGGGGAGGAGGCCTACAGCCTCGCGATCCTGATGCTCGAGGAGGCCGGGCGCAGGAACGCGCAGGTTCCGATGCAGATCTTCGCGAGCGACCTTGACGAGGGCGCCCTGGCGACGGCGCGGGAGGGCCGCTACCCCAGATCGATCGAGGCGGACGTGACGGAGGAGCGGCTGCAGCGCTTTTTCGTCGACGAGGGAACGCATTACCGGGTGCGCAAGGAGCTGCGCGACGTCGTCCTGTTCGCCTCGCACAGCGTCCTGAGGGACCCGCCGTTCCTGCGGATGGATCTGGTCGCCTGCCGCAACCTGCTCATCTACCTCGAACGCTCGCTCCAGGAGCAGCTGCTGGGCATCTTCCATTACGGCTTGCGGCCGAACGGGTGCCTGTTCCTGGGCTCCGCGGAGACGGCGGACGGCAGCGCGGAGCTCTTCGCGCCCCTCGACCGGGACGCGCGGCTCTACCGGGCCCGCCCCCGGTCCCGCAGGCAGATGCCCGCCCTGCCCCAGGTCGCGGCGGATTTCGGAAATCATCCGGCCGAAACGCGCTCGACGGCCGCCCGCAAGCGCCCCGAGGAGCCCGCGACGCAGCACGCGGCGGCGCTGGAACGCTCGGCGCCGCCGAGCGTGCTCGTCGACGACGCCCAGCGGATCGTGCATCTGTCGCCGAGCGCGGGCCGCTTCATCCTGCATTCGGCCGGAGCGTTCTCCGGCACGCTGCCCGACGTCGTCCGTCCGGAGCTGCGGCTGGATCTCAGGATCGCGCTCGACGAGGCTCTGGACCGGCGACAGCCGCGCCTGACCCTGGCGACGGCGGTGGAGTTCGACGGGGGACCCCGGAGGATCGCGATGCAGGCGGCTCCGGTCGCGGGAGAGGGAAACGAGGCGCCGCAGGCGCTCGTGGTCTTCCTCGACGCCGGGCCGGTCGCGGAGGACGACGAGCCCGAGATCGAACCCGCCGCCGTGGACGCCGGCATGGTCCGCCGCCTTCACGGGGAGCTGAGGGCGGCGCAGCAGGCGCTCGTCGCGAGCCGCGGCGAGCACGAGACCGCGATGGAGGATCTGCGCGCCGCGAACGAGGAACTCCAGTCCATCAACGAGGAATACCGCTCGACGTCGGAGGAGCTCGAGACCTCCAAGGAGGAGCTGCAGTCGATGAACGAGGAGCTCCAGACGGTGAACGCCGAGCTCAAGCACAAGCTGGACGGCATCTCGACGGCGCATGGCGATCTCCAGAACCTCATCGCGGCCACCGAGATCGGCACGCTGTTCCTCGATCCCAGGCTCAGGATCCGGATGTTCACGCCGCCGATGACGGCGCTCTTCAACATCACCGGGATGGACGTCGGCAGGGCGATCACCGACTTCACCAGCCGGCTGCTCTACGACGCCGTCGAGGATGACGCCCGGCGCGTCCTGCGCGACCTCGCGCCGATCGAGACCGAGGTGCGGAGCCGCGACGACCGCTGGTTCATCATCCGTCTGCGCCCCTACCGCACCGTCGAGGACAGGATCGACGGCGTCGTCCTGACCTTCGTCGACATAACCTCGCGGCGCGACATGGAGCGCAAGCTTCGGGAGAGCCGGGAGAACTATCTGACCCTGTTCAACTCCATCGACGAGGGCTTCGCCGTCTTCGAGATGCTCTACGAGGGCGCGCGGGCGGTGGACTATCGTTTCATCGAGGTCAACGCCGCGTTCGAACGTCAGACCGGCCTGCCCGACGCGGTCGGAAAGACTGCGCGGCAGCTGATCCCGGAGACACGAGGAGCACTGGTTCGAGATCTACGGCCGCATCGCGGCCTCCGGCGATCCGGAGCGGTTCGAGGCGCCGGCCAAGGCGCTCGGGAAATACTACGACGTCTACGCCTTCCGGGTCGGAGATCCCGGGAAACACCGGGTCGGCGCGCTCTTCCGCGACGTGAGCGAGCGCAAGGAGGCCGAGGCCCAACGCGAGATGCTGACGGCGGAGCTGAGCCACCGGGTCAAGAACACGCTGGCGGTCGTCCAGGCGCTCGCGCGTTCTCCGGGCGCTCCGGACCAGACGGTCGAGCAGTACCGCGACCGCCTCACCGGCCGGATCCGCGCGCTCGCGCGGGCGCATGACCAGCTTCTCGAGACGCATTGGCAATCGGCCGACCTGAAGGCGCTGATCGACGCGACGCTCGCGGCTTACGGGGGGAACGGCCGGAGAGACGTCGTCTCCGCCGACGGTCCCGACGTCCGCCTCACGCCGAAACAGGGGCTCGGACTGGCGCTGATCCTGCACGAACTCGCGACCAACGCCTCCAAGTACGGCTCGCTTTCGGTCGATGGCGGAAACCTGAGCCTCGCGTGGGAGCGGGAAGGAGCCGGGCCGGACGACCCGATCCGCCTGACGTGGCGCGAGACCGGCGGGCCGAAGGTGCACGGGACGACCGAGGACGGCTTCGGAACCAAGCTGATCAAGCAGGTATGCGCCTACGAGCTCGACGGTTCGGCGGAACTGAAGTTCGATCCCGACGGTTTGGTGGTGGAGATCACGTTTCCGAACGGATGAGGAGCGGTCGACATCGCGGAAAACAGGACGGAACGATCATTGGCGGGGCGTCGCATCCTCATCGTCGAGGACGAGGTCCTCGTCGCGATGGATCTGCAGATGATCCTCGAGGAAAAAGGCTGCGACGTCATCGGTCCGGCGCAGACCGTCGTCCGCGCGCTCGACCTGTTATCGGAGCATGAGCCGGATGCCGCCACGCTCGACCTCAATCTGAACGGCGAGACTTCGGCTCCGATCGCCGAAGCCCTCAGAAAAAGATCGGTGCCGTTCGTTCTGACCACCGGATACGGCGACAGACGCACCGATCCGGCGTTCCGTGACGCGCCGATGGTGAAAAAGCCTTACGACGTCGGCGAACTGCTGAAATCGCTTTCGACGATCCTGGAATGACCGGCTGCGGGTCGGGGCGGGATGAGCCGGGTGAGGATCCAAAGGACCGGCACCGCGAATTTCTCCGCGACCGACAGCTTCCGATTTTCGTCACCGCCGCATGTAGCCTGACGTGATGGCCGCCTGAGCCACAAGAATCAGCGCGCAACGCAGCGCCGCCCGCGAACCGGGTTCCTTTCTAAGCGGATAGCTCACCAACCGCCCGTAGAACCCGATGCGGCGGAACGGTCGAAACGGCGACGCGTCGCGCGACCGATGGAACACACGCGCTCCCCGGCCGTAATTCCGGTTCTGTCGCCAGAACCCGGTGAGATCGAGATCGTGGTGGTGATCCACCGCGGCCTCGGCGTGCGTGGTGATCCTCCATCCCCGGCCGACCCAGTCCCGGCAGAAGGCCCGGTCCTCCCCCGCGGCGAGCGGATAGGCCGCGTCGAAGCCGCCGAGTTCATCGAAAGCGGCGCGGGGCATCGCGATGTTGTTGCTCGTCGCGAAATCGAGCGCGTCGCCCGCGTCCTCCGCGAGGAAATCGACGATCTCCTGGCTTGTCTGCGAAAAGAGGTTTCCGGTCAACGCGTTCCGCGTGACCCCGCGGATGAGCACGGGCTGGTCGCGCGCCGACACCGCGTCCATCATCGCCTGCGCCCAAGTGTCGACAGGCGCGCAGTCGTCGTCGGTGAACGCCAGCACCTCGCCGCGCGCCAGGGACGCGCCGAGGTTTCTCGCGGACGCCGGTCCAGCGTTCTCCTGCCGCACCAGTCTGACGGAAAGTCCGTCCGGGACCTCGGCGAGCAGCGGCTCCAGCGGCGCCGTTCCCCCGTCATCGACGACGATGAGCTCGAACGTGTCGCATGTCTGCGCCGCCATCGCGCGGAGAAGCCGCGCGAGATGCGCCGGCCGCTGGTAGGTGGGAACCACCACGCTAAGTCGCGGTACGGCGACGCGCTCAGCCACCGGCCGCCGAGCTACCTTGGCGGACCAGCCGCCGCCGCATGGCGACCGGCATCGCGAAATTGCCGAGGTGAAACGCGATCTCCGCCCAGCCCGGTCGACCCCGCCGGAACGCCTCCCGGAGCAGGATCGGAAACGCGCTCCGGTCCCCGTCGCGCGCCGCCCTGATGCTCGCGAGCGTGAGCAGGAACGCCGCGTGGCTTCGGGGCGTGACCAGGTCGCGCCGGGCGTCGATCCACTCCACGTCGCGACGCCAGCCGGCTTCCAACGAGATCCTCGGACGGTCTTCGATGTTCCAGACCGAGAGCGGCTCCGCGCCCTCCGGAAAGACCAGCCCGACATCCGGGTCATTGCTCGCGCGCAGGAGCCAGTCGACATCGACGAAGCGTCCGGAGCCGTGACGGAAAGGACAATCGCGGAAGAGCCGCGCCGGAGCCATGAGCGTGGATGTCTGCACGACGCCGTCGCCCGTCGACGGCCAGTGCCGGCAGAACAGGTACTCGGACAGGTTCTGACCGCCGCGCGGCGTGCGTCGCGGCCAGAAGAACCGGGTCGAGCCGGTATCGGCGATCAGCCGGCAGGCGACGATCGGAGTCGGGATCTGAGCGGCCTCTCCGACCCGGAGCTGCGTCTCGAGCTTGCCCGGCATCCAGAGGTCGTCGTCGTCGAGCAACGCGATCCAAGGGGCCCTCGCCGCGAGGATGCCGGCGTTCCTCGCCTCCGCGTTGCCGAGATGCCCGTCCGGCACGATGACCCGCACACGCGCATCCTTCACTTCCGAAAGCGCCGAGACGGTCTCGCGGTCCCGTCCGTCCACGATCACGACGACCTCGATCGCCGTCAGGCTCTGGCCGAGCGCGGACCGGACCGCCCGCACCGCCAGATCAGGTCGCAGATGGGTCGGGATCACCGCCGAGACGAGCGGCTCCCCGGAGTCGGAGGACGGCTTGTCCGTCATGTCGCGGCCTGATGGATGGCTCGGAATGATCGGCTGCCGCTCACAAGATCGTCATACGTCCCCGACGCGGAGACCTTCCCGTCCTCGATCACGAAGATCCTGTCGCAGTTCCGCACGGTGCTCAGACGGTGGGCGATAAGGATGATGGTCTTGCGGTGGCCCAGCGCGTTCACCGCGTCCATGACCGCCCGCTCGGTGACCGTG
This sequence comes from uncultured Alphaproteobacteria bacterium, assembly GCA_963798765.1. Classification (GTDB taxonomy): domain Bacteria; phylum Pseudomonadota; class Alphaproteobacteria; order Rhodobacterales; family Rhodobacteraceae; genus Amaricoccus. The sequence goes on from CAWCUP010000047.1 coordinate 75,486, forward strand.
TCCAGAGCGCTGGTCGCCTCGTCGAAAACAAGCACCTGCGGATCGCGGTAGAGCGCGCGCGCGATGCCGATTCGCTGACGCTGCCCGCCGGAGAGGCGCACTCCCCTCTCGCCCACCCGGGTCGAATACGCGTCGGGAAGCGTCATGACGAAGTCGTGGACCTCAGCGGCCCGCGCCGCCCGCTCGACCGCTTCCGTGTCGACCTCCTCCCGTCTTTGGCCGAAGGCGATGTTGGCGGCGACGTCGTCGTCGGTCAGGAAGATGCTCTGCGGCACATATCCGATGGATTTTCGCCAAGCGCGCATGTTACCCGGGCCGACCCTGACGCCGTCGGCCGTCATGACGCCCGATTGCGGCGCGAGGAGGCCAAGGATCACGTCGACAATCGTGGACTTGCCCGCGCCCGTGGCGCCGACCAGTCCGACCGTCGTGTTCGCCTCGATCCGCAGCGAAAGGCCGTCGAGCGCCGCCCGGCCGCCTGATGAATACGCGAACGTCACGTTCTCGAGCGTGAGGCTCGCGTTCAAGGGGATCGCGGGTACGTCCGCATCCTCCGCCGGCCCGGCGGGCGGCAGGTTCCTCAGGTCCGCGTGAAGCAGATCGAGAGCCGGCGCGCCAAAGCGGATCTGGGTTAGCGCCCGGAAGATCTCCTGAAGCGCCGGAAACAGCCGCGCGCCGGCGAAGGCGAAGGCTCCCAGCGCGGGCAGAATCGCCTCCACGGCCCCCTCGCGTGTCGAGATCAGCCACAGGACGAAGAGGATCATGCCGCCGAACGCGGTGCCTTCGAGGATATGCCGCGGGGTCTCGGAGACGAGCGCGACCCGGGCCTGCCGGTCAGCGAGCTTCCGAGCCGGTGCCAGAAACTTCTCCCTGTAGCGCGCCTCGAGGTCGAGGATCTTGACCTCCTTGATGCCGCCCAAAGCCTCTTGGACGACCTCGAACCTCTCGCGGTTCGCTTCGGCCCTCTCCACGCCCATGCGGGTCAGCCGGCGCTGGAAATGGAGGAAAACCAGCGTGTAGCCGCCCCCGAGAAGCAGGCCGGCGGCGAGGGCCGCGACAGGTTCGAGCGCGAGCAGAAGGACGACGATGAAAAATACGATCGCCGACTGCGCGAGCAGCCGCATCGCCGCGTCGATGGGACCGTTGACCGCCTGCGCGATCTCCGACAGGAGCGACTTGCCCAGATCCGCGCTGCTGCGGTCGAGAAACCAGCCGTAGGGCTGATCCAGATACCGCTTGAACAGCCGCGTCGACAGGCTGAGCATCCGCATCCGCGTGAATCGGGTGAGCGCGTAGAAGGTGAAGGCGCGCAGAACCAACCCGCCCACTACGACAAGGAATACGATGAATCCGAGCGCCAGGAGGAAACCCGGACCCTCGGCTCCGAGCCAGTCGGACAGGAGCGCGAGCGGGGCGCTGGTCTCCACGATGTCCGGGTTGGCGAGCACCGCGAGAAATGGCATTATCGACGCCACCCCGAGCATGTCCACGAGGCCCATCGCGAGGGTCAGGCAAACGAGCCCGTAGAAACGTCGCCGCTCCGGCGGCGTCAGGAGATCGAGGACCTTGGCGTAAGTGGCGAACATTCGGTGTCCGACCTCATTGCTGAGCGGCTCTCTGTCCCCTCGACGGGTTAGCGCGAACCATGCAGGACAGACAAGCCGCAGGCGACAGGAAGCGTTCCACATTGAGCGTTCCGGCCGTCAGCGTCCTGATGGCGGTCAGGAACGGCGTCGAGTATCTCGCGCCGGCGCTCGGGAGCCTTGTCCGCCAGACGCTGACGGATTTCGAACTCGTAATCGTCGATGACGCCAGCGATCCTCCGGCCCGGACGGAGCTGGCGCGATGGGCGGCCAAGGATGCCCGGATCGTCATTCTGACGAACGATTGCCGCGCCGGACTCGCCGCGTCTCTGAACCGCGGTCTGGAACGGTGCCGATCGCCAATCATCGCCCGCGCCGACGCCGACGACATCTACGAACCCCGGCGTCTGGAGCGCCAGATGGCCTATCTCGCCGACAATCCGAAGATCGGCGTCCTTTCCTGCGCCTATCACCGGATCGACGAGAATGGCCGGCGCATCGACACCAAGCAGGCCCTGACCGGTCCGGATCGCATCCGGTTCCAGATGTTGTTCATGAACAGCCTGCTGCATCCCGGCGCCATGTTCCGGGCCAGTCTGGTTCGATCGGTCGGCGGATACGATCCTCGATACTGGACTGCGCAGGACAGCGATCTCTGGGCCCGGCTCCTGCCGCTCACCGCGTTCGACAACCTCGACGAACCGCTGGTGAGCTACAGATACCATCCCGACTCGATCGTTCGGACCCGGGGCGAAGCCGGCCGAGCGCTCAGCCTTACCGTTCCCGCGCGGCTTCAGGCGCAATTTCTCGGACGGCCCGTTTCCAATGACGACGTCCGCGCGATCGTGGACACCTTCCAGAGCTTCTCCCCGCTTCCCTGCGGCGTCGTGATGCGTGGCGAGCGTGGCCTCGCGGAGATCCGCAGGCGGGCGGCTGCGCTCGAGACCGCTGCGGTGCGGTCGCATTTCCGCACCGCGGTCGCCAAGTCGCTCGCGCGCCAAGCGCGCTGGAACGTTCGGCGGGAGCCCGCCGAAGCCGCCGTCTTCGTCGCGCTTTCCGCCAGGTGGAGGTTCAGTTTCCTCGATCCCGTCGCTAGGATGACAGGGCAAGTGTCTGGAGCGACAGAGTGATGAAGTTGAATGCCGGTTCCGCCGCGCGGGGCTTAGACTGACGCGTCCGATGCGATCCTGGCTAGTCTCCACGCATTCCGTGCCCGTGTTCGAAGGACGCGCGTCGCGCCGTCATGAGGACATCCAGCTCTGGCGGCTCGTGGCGCAGGCGGGTGGCCGCATCGTCCGCCCGGGCCGGCTCACGGACACCGGAACGGATTTCGTGCAATTCGCGGGTTTTCCGCGTTCCGGCCATTCGCTTGTGGGGTCGCTGCTCGACGCGCATCCGGACGCCCTCATCTCCCACGAACTCGACGTAATGGGGCTCGTTTCTAAGGGCGTGCCCTTCCGCCTCATCACTCGGTTGATCGCCGCAAACTCCTCCGCCTTCGACCGCAACGGCCGCTGGTGGAACGGCTACCGCTACGCTGTGCTGGGCGCACCGCGCGGACGACCGCGCGCCCCGAGGGTCATCGGCGACAAGAAAGGCGACTGGGCCCTGCGCCATTTCGCCGACGATCCCGGGCTCCTGGACCGTCTCGGGTCGACGACCGCCATGCGACCCCGCTGGCTCCTCGTCGTGCGCGATCCGTTGGACAACATCGCCACGATGTCCCTGCGCCGGGGCGGCGCCTACGACCGTCTGCGAATCGGCAGCGGCGACCGGGCGGCGTTCCGGCAGGGTTTCGAGGCAGCGCGTCTCGCCGGCGAAATCGACACGGAAGCGTCGGACGCGATGATCGAGGATTATCGAAGCCTCTGCGACGCCGCTGCGGCGATGAAAGACCGCGTGCCGCCCGAGGATTGGCTCGAAATCGTCATGGAGGACTTCATCAGGGATCCGCGCGCCGGTCTCGGCGCGATCCTCGATTTCCTGAACCTCGATCGCGAGCCGGAGTTTCTCGATCGCTGCGCGTCGGTGGTGCATGTCAGCCCGAACCGCAGCCGCGACGCGGTCGACTGGAGCGACGCGCAGCGTGACGCGGTCCGGGCCCTGTCCCGGACATACCCCTTTCTGCGGCGGTACGCGGATGCCCCCTGAGCCGCGACTGATCTCATGCGTCGGAGTGCGGAGCGATCTGGCGCTCCTGCCGCATTTCCTGAGACATTACCGCCGCCTCGGCGTGTTGCCCGCCCGGATGCACCTGATCGTTCATTCGCCCGACCCGGACGCGACGGATCTGGACGCGGCTTTGACGCTGCTGTCGGAATTCGGGACCGCGGCTCCCGAGATCTGGACCGACCCCTATACCAGCGACGGGATGTGGACCCGGCGCCGCGAGACGCAGGCGAAGGTGGCGTCGCCAGACGACTTCGTGCTCACCGCCGATGTCGACGAGTTCCATGAATACCCGGAGCCGCTCGTGCGCTTCCTCGCCCGCTGCGACCGCCTCGGAGCGAACGCGGTGCAGGGCGTGTTCGTCGACCGGCTCGCGAAAGCCGGCAGGCTCGCCCCCGTGCTCCCCGAACCGGAACTCCCGCGCCAGTTTCCCCTCGCGGCGGACGTGATCTGCTCGCTCGGCGGGGAAGGAACCCATCACGACCGCTACGGCTCAGTGAAGCTGATGGCCGTGAAGGGCGACGTATTTCCGAGCCGGGGCGGCCACCACCCGCGCGCCGGTCCGGTGGAGCATCGGCATCTCTTCGGCGCGCCCCTCGGCGCCTTCCCCGGCCTCGTCGACCCTGGCTTCCGATTCGCCGTGCCGCTGCGGGTGCATCATTACCACTGGACCGCCGGCCTGCCCGACAGCCTCCGGCGGCGCATCGCCACGCCCGGAGTCAGCGCGGCCGGCCTGGAGTACAGCACGAAGCTGCTCGCGCATTTCGACGCCAACGGCGGGATAGACCTGGACCAAGTCGGCTGGCCGGAATGGAACTGGCGCGGACTGGTGCCTTGGACGCTCCGCATCCGCTGGTTCCGCGCGGAGGCGAGGCTCCGCGACCTCGGCCGTCGCGCGCGGGACCGTCTGAAGGTGTCGCGATCATGACCGAGTGGGCGCTCTCGCAACTCACGTTCGGTTCGGCCGAAGGGGTGTTTCACGCCCACAGCTACTACGACATCCCGGTCTTTGACGGCGGCGGATCGAGGATCCTCGCGCACCGGATGACTTTCGAGGGACGCCAGCCCCGCCCCGCCGACGTCATCGGGATCGAAATCGTCCATGCCGACGCTCCAGGATCGCGGCGGCCATTAGGAGAGAGCTCCGCCTGGAGCTGGCAGCAGGGACCAATGGCGCAATGGATCGCCGGCGGTCCGCGCGTTGTCTGGAATGACCGGGAAGGGTCGCGCGCGGTCGGGCGCTTATACAACACCGCGACCGGCGACAGAAGAACTTTGCCCGCGCCGGTCTACGCCACGGATCCGGCCGGGCGCTTCGCACTCTGCCTCAACATGGCCCGCCTCGACGCATTGCGTCCCGGCTACGGCTATCCCGGATGCGAGGGCGCACGGCTCGACGAGCAGCATCCGAAAGATGACGGCGTCTGGAGGCTCGACCTCGCGACTGGCGAAGCGAGGCTTGCGCTCCCGCTCGAAGAGGCTGTGCGGTTTTTCAAAGCACGTCTGGGCTGGCGCGCGCGGCTCCGTCATGCGGCGCGGAGGTTCGTCTACTGGTTCAATCACGCGAAGATATCGCCCGACGGCAGACGCTTCACGGTCAAGCTGCGCTGGCGCGTGCACCGGCGGCCCCTGGAACGAGTCGATGGGCGTCAGCCTCACCTGCGGATGCGACGGCGACGACCTGCGACTGCTCGCGGACGCGACCAGCCACGTGATCTGGCTCGACTCCGCGAGACTGTACTTCTGGCGCGAGGACGGCGTCGTGCTTTACGAGGACGCATCGCCCGTCGGACGTCTGCTAGGGCGGATCGCGCCCGGGCTGATCACCGAGAACGTCCACATCCGCCATTTCCCGGACGATTCCGAAACGTTTGTCTTCGACACGCCGTACCGCGAGACCATCGACCTCATTCTGCATCACGCGCGCTCGGGCACGGACCAGCGGCTGACCACGTTCGGGAATCATAGACCCGCAAGGGGCCCCTTCCGCTGCGATCTGCACCCCTGCCCCAGTCCCGACGGCCGACGGATCGCGGTGACGTCTCTACAGGATGGTGGAAGGCAGCTCTACGTTCTCACCCGCCAGACTTGACGCTCGCGCGACCGCGCCATGCCGCCGGACCGATCCGCCCGTCGACGGCGCGGAGCCAGGTCCGAAGCGGCGCCGGAGCGAGCATGTAGACGAGCCATATCCACGTGGCCTGCTCCCACGGTCGCGCCACCCAGGCCGCAAGAACGAGCTTGCGACCCCTGCCCGCATCCCCGCCCGCCGATTTCAGTTCTCGCCGCGCGCTTTCCAGCAGATAGAGATGCTCTACCCCCGCCCGTCGAAGCGCGTGCCGGTTGCGTCGATGCAGCATCGCCCTCGCGTCCATGTTGGCGCGGAAGTTCATCGACCGCCTGGTCGGATCATCGTCGAGCCGGTAGCGCAGTACCGGGACGTCGATCGCGCGGAAATCGTAGAGGCGAGCCGCCCGCTGCAGCCAGTCCCAATCCTCGACGGCCGGAAGCCTCGGGTCGAACCCGCCGACCACCTGCCATACCGTCCGCCTGATGACGATGGAGGACCCGCCGCCTTCAATCAGGTTGGCGAGAAGCATTCCCTCGAAGAGCCGCCCCTCGTGCCGGGGCACGACCCTCTCGACGGTCCCGTCGCGGTGGACGATCTCGCAGCCGCCATAGCTCACGCCGGCATGAGGCGGTGCCGAGGCGAGCGCTTCGACCCTCGGCCCCAGAGTGCCGGGGAGCCACACGTCGTCGGAATCCAGAAAGGCGATGTAATCTCCTCGCGCCGCTTCCGCTCCGCGATTGCGCGCCGCCGCGACGCCCTCGTTCCACCCGAGCGCGATCACGCGCAGCGCGGGGTCGTCCGAGGCACGCAGCATTTCAGCCGTCCCGTCGGTCGATCCGTCATCGACCACGATGATCTCGACGCGTGGATAGTTCTGCGCACCGACGCTCGCGATTGCCTGCGTCACCACATGCGCTCGGTTGAAGCTCGGGATCACGACGCTGACCATTGGCGCCTCGGTCCCGAGAGGTCTGGCGACCTTGGCGATCCGGCACGGAACCGGACGCCTCGGCCGGCTCCGGTCCCTCAAACCGGCGGCGGCCCGGGCCGCCGCGCGGCCGAACGCGGCCTTCGGGCCGTCCGTCACGCGCTCTCCGCCGAAGCGCGAGATCGCCTCCTCGATTCGAAGCCTCAACTCGGGACGCGCCGCGCCGCCGTCGCGTATCTGGCCGAAAGCCTCGACCAGAGCGGCGCGGTGGCGCGGCAGAAGCCCCGCTTCGGACAGAAGCGCACCGATCTCCTCGAGCCCTTCGAAACGCGCCGCCAGACCCGCCGAATGACGCCCGCTGAGCGAGAGCGAGGCCGCGCCGTCCGGAGGACGTCGATAGAGCGCGAGACCGACGGGGGCCGACACGAGCCTCACCCCTCGAATGAGCGCCCGCATCATCAGCTCGCCATCATCGTTCGGACTGGACCGCTCGCTCCAGCCGCCGCTGCGGCGGTAGGCGCTTCCCGACCACATCACGGCGCAGGGCGGGCTCCACGTCTCCGTCAGCCATCCGTCCAGCGCGTCCTGTCCCGGGCGCGGCGGAGCGGCCGACGGAGGGTATGCGATCCAGGTCGGGCCTTCCTTCACGAATCGATCCCAAGCGCAGACCGCCACCGCTTCCGGCGATGCGTCCAGCGCGGTCGACAGACCTTCAAGTGTGTCCGGCGAGATCAGATCGTCGGCGTCCAAAAACATCAGCCGACCGAAACCGGCGATTTCCGCTCCCCTGCGCCGCGACGCGGACGCTCCTCGGTGGGGACCGCGGACGACGCGGACGGGCGGGCCGAACGCCTCCGCGAGCGCGGCACTGCCGTCCTTGGACCCGTCATCGATGACGATGATCTGATAGGGCGGCAACGTTTGCGAGAGGGCCGAGCGGATCGCTTCCCCGAGAAACGCTGCGCCGTTCAGGCACGGGATCACCACGCTGATCCGCTCCGCATCCGCTACGCTCATGAAGGAAGCAACTCGAGAACGGCGTGAAGGTCCTCCACCCGCACGCTCAAATCCTGATCGAGCGGATGGGCTGTGCCCGCCCCCCGCGCGCGCACGATGTAATAGACGTGCCCCATCGCCGAAGCGAGGGCGTAGAAATTGGGGTTCGGATAGGCGGGATCGGCGATCTCGACGACCCGAGCGCCCGTCGGGCAGAACATCATGTTGGTCAGTCCCGCTCCATGAGGCGCGATCAGGACCGAGGTCTCCCCCATCAGTCGAAGCTGCGCCTCGAAATCGAGATCCTCCATCACGACGGGCTCAACCCCGTGACGGGCGAGGAGCGGCAGAAGTTCGGCCTCCTCCAGAAGCCTTCGGCCCCGCGCCTGAGCCCGGCTGACGAAAATGCGCCGGCCACCCCCGCCCGGCCGAGCCAGCGCGTCACGCACCGGAAGTAGAAGTTCGGGACGGAACCTGTCGGTCTCGAGAACGCGGAGGCTCTCGACCGCCAGAACTTCGCCCGTCTCGCACTGGACGCAGGCGCCTGGGTCGATCCCGAGGAGCCTCAGACTGGCGTCGATGGCCTCCCCGCGATCCGCAGGGAGCACCAGATCGTCGAGCAGCCCCATGTCGCGAAGGAGGACCAGCTTGGGAAGATGCGCCGTCAGCCAGTGCGAGTGATTGTGATAGACCCGCTCCGCGACCCAGATGCCGCTCTCCAGACGTCGGTCCGGAGCCGCCGCAGCAGCCGCCGCATGGAACCAGCGATATCTGATCTCCCGGAGATCGAGGCTCACACCGTCACCTGCGAGGATCGCGGGATAGTAATCCCTCCGCCCGGCTGGTTTCCGCCACGAGACCACCCGGGCCTCGCCGAGCGTGAGAAGCCGGGTCGCGCCCTTCGGCCGCTGCGGCACGTCATGGAACGAGAAGCCCCACCAGCCCGGGTCCTCGTGCAGCTCGTCCCGGTCGCGGACGTTTGCCGGAAGCGGATTGGTCGCGATACCGGCCGCGTGGATCACCCGCGAGGATCCCGCCCGCTCCGCCCGCAGGGAGGCAGGCTCGTGCCGGACCCATCTGCCCCGAAGCGCGGCCGGGGGAGCCCCCGCGTCGACAGGCTCTGTCCGGCACTGTCGATGCGCCAACCCAGCCACCGCCTCAGGTCCCGGACGCGAGCGGGCGGTCCACGATCGCTATGCCACGCCTCAATCATGCCGAAAGGCGCTCCCCGCGATCCGAGAGTCGCCGGAAAAGCTCCAGATACCGGCCGATCGTCCGCGCGCTTGAGAATGCCGTACCGCGCTCCCGAGCCTTGGCGCGACTGACGGACGCCTGACCCGAAAGGATCCGATGA